>NZ_LNXV01000013.1:0-65197 GCF_001467025.1 Legionella brunensis
TTTTTATTCTTACTCATGGGCACCTCTTTTAAGTGTTGAAATTATAACAAGTTAAAAGAGATGACACAGTTATTTAAACACTACCGAAAGGAATTAAAGATAATTCCAAAGATTTTCATCGAAGGACTACTGCGCCTTATTATTTTGAATTAATGAGAAATATGGGTGTTTAATCCATTAAATCACGGCTGTCTAAATGCAGCCGTGATTATATGTTAAATGTACAATCTTGTTAGCTCTTTCTTTATTTCAGCAAGAAATTTTTCCATTTCCCTTATTCAGCTCTACGACAGCCATGTTTATAGGCATTCATCTTACTTTTTTCTTTTCCTTCAGGGATTGTTGCGCCAGTTGACTGATTCCATGGTTTCCATTGATGAATCAATTTTGATTGGCGTTCCCTGCGTTGTTGTGTCCATCCATTGCTCATGTTTTTTCATCTCCAATAGTTCGTTTGTAGATTTTATTTCTTTTTCTTCTTTTTTTGTGGCTAAAAAAGCGGGAATCTCATTGTTTACCTGTTGATTAACTGCATTATTCTGCTGCTTAATAAAGGTTGTACGTCGAGGATGTTTTAACTCTGCTAAAGCTATTAAGGTTTTTCTGGATTGATTCTGTGCACTTAAAGCGAGGTCTGCTATGGCTTGTATCTGATTTATCATTCTGAGATTGCGTAACTCTCTCAAGTTCTTGTAGAAGAAATATTCTAGAGTTTTAGCTTGAGTCATAAGCATTCCTTCGATTTCACCTAGATTATTAGTTTTTACTAAGCGAGCACTATCAGCCATTTCGCGCATAATTGTAACTTCATCTAAATCATCACCGTTAAGCTGGTTTATAGCTATTGCTGAACTTGTGAAAGTATTGAGGTTAATTTCAGCTCTAATAATTTTTCTTTTTTCTTCCTTGGGGTCGCTTTTTGGAGAATTAAGGTCGTCGGTTTTTTTATTCATGTCATAATCATTTATGAATTATTTGGTCAATTAGGTTGTTATGTTTTCTTTATGGATGATATTTGGTTTAACTTAATAGGAATCCCACAAAAACTTTTATTTTTTACTTAAGGTTTAATTTATTTCATATTGATTTTTTTATTGATCAAACTGCTAACAAAAACAGGTGGCTTTGTAGGATATGTCGAAAAAAATCCATTGTATCGACATAAAATCTAGATATGTCGATGGTATAAACATATACTCAAAATATGTCGAAAATTCACGGTTTTTTAAGCATGAGCTGCAATCCTAGTCAACCTTATAATGATTTGCCTTATCTGCCACCAAAAACAGAAATTGAAAATATTCAAATATTAAAAGCTTGTATCCCTGCTAGAACAGCTTTAGCAGAGCTTAAACAAGCGGGTGAATTACTGCCTAACCAGGGCTTATTAATTAATGCATTACCCTTATTAGAGGCAAAAGATAGCTCAGAAATTGAAAATATTGTTACTACAACTGACAGATTATTTCAATTTGCTCAAGAAGATACTCATGCTGATTCTGCTACAAAAGAAGCGTTACGGTATCGTACGGCTCTCTATCAAGGATTTATAAAATTAAAAGAGCGCCCACTAAGCGTTGCAACTGTTATCGCGGTATGTTCTACCATCAAAAATACAGAAATGAATATAAGACGTATACCGGGAACTACAATTACTAATTCAAGCAGTGGCGAAATAGTTTATACACCACCTGTTGGAGAAACGGTTATTCGTAATCTACTTTCAAACTGGGAGCAATTTATTCATAGCGAAGATGATACGGATCCTCTCATACGTATGGCAGTAGCTCATTACCAATTTGAAGCAATTCACCCGTTTGTAGATGGAAATGGGCGAACAGGGCGAATAATAAACATTCTCTTTTTAATAGAAAAAGGATTGCTTTCACTGCCTATTCTATACCTTAGTCATTATATCGTCAGACATAAAAAGGAGTACTATCGGTGCCTCGATGCTGTAACAAAAAGAAATGAATGGCAGGAATGGATTCTTTATATACTAGAGGCAGTTACTAAAACAGCTCAGCTAACTTACCATAAAATAAACACCATTAAGCAACTTATAGAGCATACAGCAAGTTTTGTTCGCCAACAGTTACCCCGTATCTATAGTTATGAATTAATTAGCCTTATTTTTGAACAGCCTTATTGTCGCATTCAAAATCTTATTGAGACAGGGATAGCGCATCGTCAAACCGCGTCTACCTACTTAAAGAAACTAGCTGAAATTGGTGTTCTTCGTGAAATTTCTAAAGGTAAAGAAAAATTATTTGTACATCCTAAGTTAATGCAATTACTGACTAATGATAAGAACCAGTTTGAGGAATATAGTTCTATTTAGAAAACGTTCCCGCAAACGTTCCTCTAAGATCCTGGCAATTGGTGACGAATGATGAAGTCTGATAAAGCAATATTTTTAATAAAATCCATAATGGATATGGCTTATAATTTATATAAATGAATTATGATGAATAACGATGAATTCCTATGAAGAAAGTATATGGCTCGATTCGTAATCAAATAGGTCCGCGGTTCGATTCCGCGCAACGGCATTGTGGAATCAATGGGTTAAAGAGAATTTTTGAAATAAAAGCGTGGTTGAGTGGCACTGCAGTGGCAAGAAAGAGCAACAAAACTGATCATGAAAATTTCTCAAAGTAAAAACGCTTGTAGCTAAGTCTAGGATGCCATGCTGATTTTAATCCTTCTCTTTTTTCATCAGGCAAAGCACACATAATATTAACAACTAAATTACCGGTACAATAAAGCCAAGTTGCTAAGGTAGCCTCATTACTTGCTTTGTTAATTAATACATGAGCATCACAATTCTCGGCGATTGTGTTAGTTTGTTTTTGATATTTAAAAGATAAGTAGATATTGGGATGAATTCTCTGGTTAAGAATAGCTTTAGAAAAGGGTTTTTATGTCAATTGGTATTTTGTTTTTTAGTTTAAATTCACTTTCTATTATTTGGCACCCGAATAATTTTATAAAAAACAAGTGTACATTTCGCATTTCGTAAGAAGTGTTGTAGGGAAAAATTTTATTGAGTCTAATGTATTGATTTTTTAATGAGTTAATGGGAATTAACGATTTTAATTTTTGGGAGAAATTTTCCCAGGCTTTATCATGTTTTTGAGTTTTAGAGGATTACAAATCGTGACATATTGTATGTTGATATTTTAGAATATCAGCGTCTAAACTTCCTACACTCTTATTTTTACTTAGAAACTTTTTTCCATTTTTAAGCTCCTTCATTTCGCTTATATAGATTGGCTAGCAAGTGTTTCAATCACTTTGGGATGTGTGTGTCCTCCAGTTGGGGTGCTACCTACACTAAAGGCTAGATAGCGTCCATTGGAGTAATGATTAGTATAGCTTCAGCCATGATAGACCAACAGGAATTACCAGTACAAAGAAATAATAATCTTATCGGTTTGGTATCCATCAGCCACAACATCCAGTTGTTTTTATATCACAGCAGGAGGTTACTGCGCTTTTTTCTGGTATGCAACAAGAACTTTCTGTTGCTTTTCCACCAGAAAAAAATTGGGCATCTTCCATAGTATGATAGGCTTCCCATGCAATTCCATTCGGGTCATTAACCCATGATTTCTCTGATTTGGCGTAGCAACAAGTTGTTTCACCATCGCTATGGGTTGAAATATTGGCTTCTGAAAATTGTTTTCTTAATGTCTCTAACAAATCAGCATAAGCATGATCGCTCAGCCATTTCAATCGGTTGACAAACTCATCACGGAAATAACCAAGATGTGCTATGGGACCACCAAAGCTAATACATCCTAGTTTAAGAAAAATTAAAAAAATTTCTGATATTGCTCGTTGGTCATTTCTATACTTTTGCTTAATCAATGGTTTCACCACTAGGAGCTTACCCACTATTGTGGTGATGCTCGTTTAAAATAATTAAATCTTAAAAAAAGTTTATAATAAACATATCATTAAATGATGAGCTTGCACAGAAACTCTCCTCCATACCAACTCGGGTTTCGCCATTTACGCCGTGTGCAAGCTGAGCTGGCAAGCTTTCACACTGATTTGGCTTACTGTTCATAAAATTCGATGAATGAGCTAACTGATTGGTGGATAGAATGGTTGTTTTTTAATAATTGCCATAAATATAGGGATAAATCCTATGTTACAACAAAATGAAGTGGTAGTTCGACTTGGTTTTTTCTTTGGTATATTGCTTCTCATGTTTATTTGGGAACTATTCGCGCCTAAGAGACAATTATCAGTTTCAAAAACCAAACGTTGGATAAGTAATTTATCCATTGTTGTCATTGACTCTGCTGTCACTCGACTATTGTTCCCGGCGGCCGCTGTTGGGGTAGCAATCTATGCCCAACAAAATAACATGGGTTTATTTAACCATATGTTACATTTAAATTATTGGCTGACGGTCATTTTCTCGGTCATCATTTTGGATTTTGCGATTTATTTACAACATGTGATGTTTCATGCGATTCCTCTATTTTGGCGTGTTCATAGAATGCATCATGTCGATTTGGATTTTGATGTAACGACTGGTATTCGATTCCATCCCATTGAGATTATATTATCTTTGTTTATTAAATTTTGCGTCATTATTTTACTGGGTGCACCAGCATTGGGTGTTTTGATTTTTGAAGTGTTATTAAATGCTTCCAGCATGTTTAATCATGGTAATATACGCATACCTTTTGTCTTGGATAAAATCATCCGATGGATAGTGGTAACCCCAGATATGCATCGTATTCATCACTCTGACATTCCTAACGAGACAAACAGTAATTTTGGTTTTAATTTTTCTATTTGGGATCGAGTTTTTGGAACATATACAGATCAACCTCGTTTAGGTCACGAAAAAATGACGATAGGGATCAAAGCAATTCGTGAATGTAAGTACTGCATAAACTTATTAGGGATGTTATGGATACCGTTTATTAGAGAAAATCGGGAATATCCCATAAATAGAAAAAATGCAGTCGCTAAGGATGATTAAAGCAGGAAATAAACGATGCTTTATTTATTTTTTTGCAACGTAAATAATATCCATTATGGTTAGTAAATTGGAAAATGATCAAATCCAGTAATAAAAATGGCATTACGTATTACATGAGGCGGTGATAGAAAGCGATGTGGCTTCATGCTAATGATTATTTTAAAAGGATTGTAGTTGTTTTTCACAATAATGTAGAAATGGGATTGCAAAAATTATATGGGAATTTGATAAAAAGATTCTCCAGCAACCATTTTAATTAGAGTTTTAGTGAGCTTTGTATTTCTTCCAGAGTGAATGCAAAAATTGATATTCTCGGCTATATTGGGTAGTGGACGATTTACCCCGATTGGAATTCTCTACCCCGATATTATGGGGCCTTTTGTGGGGATAACAGAAATAACTTGCGGTTTGTTAATTCTATTGGGTTTATTCACTCGACTTGTCGCTATTCCTCTAATTATTATCATGATAGTTGCCCATTATCTCCACTAAAAACCTATTCTGCTAGGACACGACTGGTGGTTGTTTCATGTCGCCAAATTCACAAGATACGGTTTTTGGAGCATGATGCATGAAATCCGTACAGATATGTGTATGCTTTTTGCTTCTATTTACTTGTTGATTAGAGGTGGAGCTACATGGTCAGTTGATGCATGGATTTCAGGTTATATTGATAAAAGCCATAAGTTTGTCTGAGAAAGAGTACTCTCATATATCAGAATATGCTTGTAGGCAAATAAATATATATACTAAGCCGCTTAAATCTACTGAATAATAATCACTGATAAAAAGATCCCTAACAAAAGCCTCGAAATCAAAAGCAGATCAAACTATCTAGCATTTGATGAGCATATCTCTCTGGCAAAATTAACCTCAGAATCATAACAACCTTGGTAACAGTCCTCTAGCAAAAGTGGGTTGGGCCTTGGCCGAACAAACTGTTTCATGATTTACGAATGCTGCAGATTGATTGCACGAGGAATGAATGTTGGGCCTATGCCTGCTGTTTTGACGTAAGATTTGGGTATAAATCACTTAAAAATGGGCATCTATGGTATTAATAAGAATTTTTAGCGAAATTAAAAGAGGAATCAATAATATGAACACCCATCAATTTAGCCAATCACTAGAATGGGCTATAAATTATTTAACCACTAATGGGATTTCTATTCTTAATCAAAAAAGAATCATTCAAACCTCTTATTCTGAAGTCCATAAAATCGAAACATCGAGCGGAAACATTTTTTACTTAAAACAAGTGCCAGAAGCATTGTTTTTAGAACCTCTGATGCTAGCCTTCCTTCACGAGCAGGGTTGCCACAATACTCCTAAGCTTGTAAATAAAAATAATAATCTAAATTGCTTTATCATGACCTCTTGTGGCGACTTTTCATTACGCTCTCTTTTCAAAGGACAAATTGATGATCTCGATTTGCTCAAGCAAGGAATTATAAATTACACAAAAATTCAACGTTGTTTAGAGAATAAAACGCAGCAATTACTTAATATTGGCATTCTTGATTGGCGTCTTAATCAATTTGCTTCACTTTATTATCAGCTTTTAGAACAAGAGCAGTTATTAATCGATGACGGTTTATCAAAAAAAGAAATAGTCCAGTTACATCAACTATATCCAGTATGTGCCAAATTGTGCTCTAATTTATCAGAATACAAAGTTCCTGAAACAATAAATCATTGTGATTTTCATGAAAACAATATGTTATTTGACCCAAAAACAGGGGCTATCAATATTATTGATTGGGGTGAGGTAGTGCTTACCCATCCTTTTTTGTCACTAAGTGGTTGTTTGTGGAATATTACTTATTTCAATAAAATCACGCCGACAGAGCTTGATGAATTAAAGTTACAATGTATCACTCCCTGGCTTGAACTTTATAATGCCGATATTTTGATTCGTTTACTCAATATAGCAATTCAGCTAAATGGAATTTATGCAGCATTGACATATGAGCAAATGTATCGCGCTACTCAAAATAAGGCCAAGTCAGTGCAGCAAGAACATAAAGGCTCAATAGCAGGCTGCTTAAGGACATTTTATAATAGTGTAAATAGTACTCAGCAAGTGTAGGTTGGGCCTTGGCCCAACAAAGCAGCTCATAATTTACAAGTTACAAGCTATCACAGATTGATTGTGGAAATAATTGCACAAATAATGGATATTGGACCAGGGCTCGACCTGCAGTGCGCCTTATTAAGTTGAAGTTATATAGTCATTAACCACTTCATTAATAATCTGCCTTGAACGTTCTACTTCGTCAGGATTAGTACCCGATAAACCTGCACAGACGATTAATGCTTTCCAGAGTGTCCAACCGCGAGCACGTGCCCATGTAGCAGGATCAAATTTTAGCGTTTGTCGAAATGTTTCCCGGCTTTTTCCTTTAAAAAATGTCCAGGCAATTGCTAAATCGCAGGCTGGATCTCCAATACCTAGTTGTCCGAAATCAATCACCGCACTTAGCTGGCCATCGTTTACTAATAAGTTTCCTGTTGCGATGTCGCCATGAATCCACACAGGAGGATTTTGCCAAGTGGAGGCACGTGCGGCATTCCATATTGCTGTTGCGGACTTAGTATTAATCTTATTACCAAGCACTCTGATTGCTTCTAGAGTCTCTTCCTCATAGACTGCAAGGTCTCCTCCACGATAAAAATTGTGCTCTCCTGCTAGTGGTCCACCCGTGGCATCGCATTGCTGTAAGGCTATTAAAAATTCAGCTAATGTAGTAGCAAACTGACTTAAATCTTTTATGCGATCTATTGATGCTGTATTCCCCTCAAGCCATTTATAAACAGACCAATGCCATGGATACTCTTTACTGGGCTTGCCCATTGCTAACGGGGTAGGGATTAATAATGGTAGAAAAGGTGCTAATTTAGGTAACCAATGTTGCTCCTTTTCTACTTGTCCTGAATACTCTGCATTGGAGGGTAAACGTACCGTCATGTGTTCACCTAGATGAAAGGTTCTATTGTCCCATCCACTAAATTCGACCGGTTTAATCGTTAGATTTGCCCACTCTGGAAATTGGTTACTGATAAGCTGATATACAAGCGGAATATCAATGTGAATAGTATCGTGGGAGTTCATAAGTACCTTCTGGAGCAAAATTTCTCCTATAAAGTACCATGCATTGAATTCAATGTATTTTAAAATTTGTTCATAATTATTTGGTAGGGAGTGAGTATGTAGCTTGTTGTCTTTGATAACGCTTCGCTGCATCAAGGCTAAACGTGCTGATTACTAAAACGTCTTTTATTAATCATAATTATGCTATATCGTGATTAATAAATAATGAGATTATTCATTAATTGGATTACAGACACTTATGATAGAGAATTGAATTGTGATAGCTGAACCTGCAACAGAAAATGACAATCTGAATAAAGAAATTATCCAATGGGGTTGCAAATACCTTTTGTCTCAAGGGTATACCCTAAAAAGCAACTCTCCAGAAAATGTGCAGGATACACCTTGGTCTTATGTGGTGCGCTTTGAAACGTCCGATGGTTATATTTATTTGAAG
Source organism: Legionella brunensis (assembly GCF_001467025.1). Classification (GTDB taxonomy): domain Bacteria; phylum Pseudomonadota; class Gammaproteobacteria; order Legionellales; family Legionellaceae; genus Tatlockia; species Tatlockia brunensis. Next base: position 8,554 of record NZ_LNXV01000013.1, read on the forward strand.
TACACGCCAGAGAAGCTTGCATTAGAGCCTATCATTACTCAAATTCTGCATGACCAATTTCATGCTTCTGTTCCAAAAGTCATTGCTCATAATATTGAATTACATTGTTTTTTAATGAAAGACGCGGGCAGGCCATTAAGAGGACTTTTGAAAAAACAATTTCAGGCAGCTTTGTTTTGCAAAGCAATATATCAGTTCACATCGATGCAGGTAGCCGTTGCAGACCATGTCAATATTTTTCTTGATATTGGTGTTCCTGATTGGCGATTAGATAAATTACCAAATTTATATAAACAATTGCTTTTACAAAAAGACATATTAATAGCAGACGGACTGTTAGAAATAGAAGTGAGCGAGTTAGAGGCTCTGCTTCCAAAAGTTTCCTATCTATGTAAAAAATTATCCAACTACGCTATTAAAGAAACACTTGTTCAATGTGATTTTCATGATAATAACCTACTTATCAACAATATGACGCAAGAAATTAGGAACATTGATCTAGGTGAAATAGTGATCGCTCATCCCTTTTTCTCATTGGTAGGATGTTTACGGCAAGCAAAATTCCATCATGCATTGACGGATGAAGATGGTTCATATCTGCAGCTTAAACATACTTGTTTTAAAAATTATTTGACTTTCGAGTCTGAAAGCCATTTATTAGATGCTTTTGCAATGGCAGAGCTATTATGGTTTATTTATGAATCATTGGCTCAACACAGATTAATGCTTGCCTGTGACAAAGCACGGTTTATGTCATTTCAACGACATGGAAAGCTTAGTGGTCGGCTGAAAGAATTTATGGCCGCTTGTGGCTAAACTTGTGTAGACTTTTTGCAAAAGGTTACGAAAGCTCTTAAGGAATTTATGTTTCAAGCAGTCATTTTTGATTTTGATGGGGTGATTCTAGACAGTGAGCCACTTCATTTTAAAGCCTGTTCTTATGTTTTTAAAAAACTTGGATTGGCGCTAAGTTATGATGAATATGTAGAAAAATATCTTGGTTTCTCTGATAAAGAAATGTTTCCCAAATTTTTTTCTGAAAGGGGATGTAGTTTTTCATTGGATAAAATTAAGGATTTAATTCGTGAAAAAACTGTGCGGTATCAGGAAATAATTAAACAATGTGATGATTTACCTATGATTGATTCTGTTGATCAATGCATCGTGAATATTTCTAAAAAAATTCCAAAAATTGCGATTTGCTCCGGTTCCACTCGAAATGAAATAGGGGTCGTGCTTGCAAAATTAAAGCAAGGTAGATTACAAGCCTATTTTGATACGATTGTAACTGCAGAAGATGTACAAAGGGGTAAACCATCACCTGACGGTTATTTACTAACAGCACAGCGACTAAATGTTTTGCCTAATCAATGTTTAGTCATAGAGGACACACCCCATGGGGTAGAGGCTGCGAAAGCTGCCGGCATGTATGTTGTTGCTCTACTAACCAGCTATACAAAGAATCAACTTCAAAATGCTGATAAGATAATCAATAATTTTAGCCAATTAATATTGGAAGAAAATAAGCTCGCGACTGAGAATTAAACGAAGCTCGAATAGAGTTTGCAAATATGGCGGGTAATTATTGTATAATCGCCTCTGCTTCGACTTCTACTAAACACTCTCCTAAAAGCTTAGCTTGCACTAAGGTATTTACAGGTCTGATGAACTTAAATTTATCCCCGTGAACCTTAGCAACAATTTCCCAATCGTTAATGTTATTGATGTAAATTCTTGTACGTACCACGTTGTTTAACGTACCGCCTAGAGCAATAATTGATTGCTCAATCCTATCTAAAATAAAATCCATTTGTTTTTTAGGCTCATTTTTACCAATTATACCATTTGGTCCTGTTGCTGTTGTTCCTGCAACATAAATATGATTTCCCACTCGTAATGCGCGTGAAAACCCTGCTATTTCTTCCCATAAAGTTCCGGTTGAGTAGGTCTGCTTATTAAGGTCCATATGAAAATTTTTGTTAAGGATAATCGAATATGTGAATAAAAAATTTAAGCATTGCTGTTTGCAGCAACAGGAAGCAATGCTTTGTCAAAACAATACTGAACACCATCAAGAAATTCAAGGGGTTAAAACCAATATCGCTATAAGGGACTCATCAACATAAGCTGGGGCTTAGATTAGACTAATAAACCACTTGCTATACTTATCAAGCAGTGAGTGATTTCTAAAGCTTTTAGAAAAAAGGATGTTGATCATGAAAGTTGTAATTTTTTCAGCAGGACGCCATTACGAAGATTGGTATTCAATGCCATTAGAAGGAAAGCTTAACAAACTAAAAGAAATCATCGATGGTCAATTCAAAAATAACAATGAATTTAATACGTTGGTCTCAGAAAATGAGGGAAAATTATCTGGTATTTTTGTTATGCCGGAATATGCATTGAACCAAATCAACGAAGACTTCGAAGTTGAGCCATTAACCAAGAGTCAGATTAAACAAATCGAAACTTTCATAAAAAATGAATGCTCTATGGATGGATTATTAATCGTCCCTGGAACAGGGCTTTATCAAAAATCCTTTACGGATGATAAACGAAGCCATGTAAAGTCAAAATGGGAAGCATTTCGAGATGAGCATTTACACCTTTATCATGGGGATAACCGAGAAGTTATGAGGCAGATGCTAGAAAAAGAAGTGGGGGATGTTAACACGACAGGAGAAACTTCCTATAGGCGTAATGTCATAATAGCTATGAATGAAGGCAAAAAATATTCTTTAAGAAAAATTGATAGTGTAACCGATACAAAAGAGGGAACCGTTTTTATCCCAGGAATAAAGACGCCATCTTTTCAATGCATGGACAAAGAAGTGGCGTTATACATCTGCAATGATGTGGCGCAAGGATTCATTCTCCAAAAAGATGCAGAAATCAATATTGTTGTTTCAGATGCGATTAATTTATTGGAAATAAAGGAAGATGAAGAGAAGGATAATAAAACTTATTTACCTAAAACGATGATTATTCATGCCTGCACAAAGCCCTTACAGTGTGGGGTAATGTTAAATGGAGAAATGCAACCATTAGGAAACACTGATGAAACTTCATTTGGTGAAATTTCAACTTATCATGTCGAGTTGCCCAGTTATTCTCTAGGCAACTATGTTTAGTCATGAACTGTAGGACAATTTAAAATTTAATTAGTGTAATTGGTTAAGTGAGTTATTCCTGGGAGTAATATGCAGAATTGAATCGTCATCATCTTTTTTAACAAATTCAAGTTCGTAATTCGCAACAAATTTAGCGATAGCTATTTTAAATAAAATTTCTGTGACTGCAAATGCAGGACAATTTCGTTGACCTACTGAAAAGGGAACAAATGGAAATTGACCTATGGTCTGAGTATTAATTTTTAAATTTGTGTTCTCCTCTTTAGCTAGCTCCTCTGGTTGGGGTTGTAAAAAACGTGTGGGGTCAAACTCTTCAGGGTTAGTCCAATATTGTTTACCCTTAGCTAGAGGATGCAAATCAAAGATAACCATAGTATTGGCCGGGATATTCATTGAGCCTGATGAATATCCCACTTGGGTATATCTGGGTACCGCAATTGGTGCGTCAAACCGCACTGATTCCTTATAAAATGCATCTAATATAGGTAAAGACTTAAGGGCTCTTATATCTAAGCCTTCGCTTATGACTAAGTCAGATTTATCAATTTCATCCCGAAGGATTTCAAGTTTTTTGGGATCGGATGCGATTTGTATGAGGCATAGTGTAATCGCATCGGTTAGATTGTCTGCAGCTTTTAGTATCATTGGAAGCGATTGTACAATGGGATTTTCAAAATATCTTCTAATCTCTGTTTTAGATAACGATTTTAAAGCAGCTGACAGTGCTTCATCTGTAAGGTCTGGGTTTTCGTCCTTAAATATACTAACTACAGAAGCCGCAATTAAATTAACATTTCCGGGATTTTCATTTGTTTGAAGGACTTGAACCAGTTTTTCAAATTCTTGCTCTAAAATACCTTTTGAAAAGGTTTTATATGCCTGTCTTTTTTGTCTTAGACTTGGCATAAAATTAAGTAATTCCGGGAAAGGGAAAGCACCCCAACGCTTTACATCATTTCTATAAGCATCCATCACATCATAAGTATTATTTGGTAATTGTTTGATGCCTAACATATTTTCTACCATAACAGCTCGAACAATACCGCAGATAGTACGTCGAATTTGGACATTAGTATCTGAATTTAAACTGTTCTCTATTTCTGTAATTGTGGGATTGGCAAGTCTTGACGGTGTAAGGAAACGAGACAGATTTTTTCTTGATGACAGCGCAGCATGACCTGTATCCGAAATAATGAAAAATTCGTTACCAGAAAAAAATTTAAAAGAGGCGTGTCCTTTTCGGCCAGACGTTTCTTTGTCAAATTGATTAAGTAATTCAACAAGTTGTGATTGAGATTGTGGTGTAATAACCGCATAGTTTCCACCTAGATATCCCAAGCTTACAACGCTATAACCGCTTTCTCTGCTTCGCGCTGCAGAGGTTAATGTTTGGATCATTAATTTAGGATCATGAATAAATTCTCTTGTGTAGCCAAATCCTAACCTTTCTACTTGACGCAAAAGCCCCATCGCAGCTTCATAAGCTTGATTGGAGTAATACCGAATACCTAGTGCTATTGAACTTTCGAATAAGTCACCAAACATAATTTTCTCAAAGTAATATTAATCAATTTGGCGAATTTTAAATCATGAACTATTGAGTGTAAACGTTGTTTGATAAGTAATTAACAATCAGGCTTATTTGAAAATTAATTAATACATAGATTTTTGATAAGTGATACAATCCAAAATTAAGATTAGATTATTCAATTATTGCTCAATGATAGAAGCTACTTCAAATTATGAGTTTCGTTTTTGTTTTAAGCCAATGAATAAACATCAGCGTGAACTTGTCTTAGAATGGATTCATCAGCCTCATATTAATGAATGGCTTCATGGTGATGGTTTAAGTAATACGATTAAGGATATTGATGAGTTTTTGAATCATGGAGAGCCGTGGGCTACTCATTGGATAGCCTATGATAATGAACTCCCATTTGCATATTTAATTACGTCTGAAGTAGAGGAATCAGAGGAATACCCTGAAGGTGCAATTACACTGGATTTATTTATTTGCAGATTGGATTATATAGGCAAGGGATTATCTGTACAGATGATTCATGAGTTTATTTTAAGCCAGTTCTCTACTGCAAAAATAGTGCTTATTGATCCAGAAATTTCTAACCAACGTGCCGTGCATGTATATAAAAAAGCTGGTTTTAAAATTGTTGGTGAGTTTATAGCCTCCTGGCATCCAGTCCCTCATTATAAAATGCAATTGAATATCGAAGAATTAAAAAAACACTGTCCTTAGTATGATATTTATGAGGTCTCCTGCTTAAACGATTTCAATTGTGATAGGGCGGATTGGTAACCTCGCTCAATGATTTCTTCATAAAGATCAAAATCCATAAAGGCAAAATTTTCCATTTCATGGTAAACGCAAAAATCTGCCATTTTCTCCATTAATCGTTGATGTTTGGAGCTATTTAAGAGGATAGTGGAGACAATAACTTCATCAATATAGCTAAAACGCTGATGAGTTCTTGAAATTAATTTCAAGCGTAGTAATTTCCAAAAAGATGGAAATGGCTTCTGTAATCCTTTGAAATGATCTTGTTGGGAAATTATCGATGAGGCAATGATTTTACCTGGATCATATACTTCACGTACCACATCAACAGGCAGATTATTTATAACGCCACCATCAATTAAAAAATCATTACTTTCAACTAAGGGGGGGAAAATAACTGGTAGTGAGGTACTTGCGAGAACTGCGGACCACAGAGGACCTTGCTGATGGACTACAATCTTTTTTTGTAAAAGATTTGTAGATATATAAAAACTAGGCAACCAGGAGTCCTCGATAGCGCTTTCACCGTACATTTCCTGAAAAAATTTTTTAGTGATAGCTCCCTTCTTGAAAGCGACATAGGGGAAGTTAAAGTCGAATCGTTGGTTTTTTTTAGCAAAAGTAGCTGCCATTTTTATCATTTCTGGGATATTCATCCCAGCGGCATAACTTGCAGCAATAATTGCTCCCATACTTGTTCCCCCAATTAAATCGATAGGAATGTTTAATTCCTCAAGGGCTTTAATTAAGCCAATATGAGCGAGGCCACGAGCTGCTCCACCACTTAGAATGATGGCAATATTTTGGTTAGCAATTACACGTGCAATACGATCGATATGAGAGGGATCAAATAACCTAACATGGTAGTAATCATTAAATTTTATTCGATCTAGCCAAGTTTTTGTATTCGATGGTTTGTCATTTACATCGTATAAGAAAATGATTGAAACTCGATGTAGATATTTATTGCTTTCACAGAGTAATTGTTTAATGGGTAGGGTTGTTTCGCAATAATATTTTTTCAATCCTATCAAAAATAATTGATCAGCCTGACTTAGACATAACTGGTTCCACTCAGAATTATAAGAATCGGCAATGTAAACAATAAAATCAAAATGCGTTTCTTGTTCGTTTAACCAAGCCAATATATTGAGTTCATATTGTTGTAACGACGCGTCATTGGGTAACTCCAAGCCTAATAGTTTTTCTATTGCATTCCGCTCCACGCATAATACAGAGCCAAATTTTTTTAAACTCGTCACAAATTGAATACATTGCTTCACAACATAGGGCTCATGATGCAATGGCAAAAAAGCAATTGTTTTAACAGCTTTATTTTTTATGGAATAACCTTTGGTTGCTAATAATGAAAGTCTCTTAATACACCCTTTAGCAACAGCAAATGAAAAAGTAGGGTATTGAGTAATGAATTTCTCGAATGAAGCTTTGTCAAGTCGTAATAAGAGACTATCGCGAATAGCAAGCACCGTTGCAAAACGAGGTTCTTGTGTTAATAATGCCATCTCTCCGACAGTTTCTCCGGGGGCAATTTCTCCGATGATTAATTCATTCTCTTTTTGATAATTAGTAATTACCCTTAAACGCCCCTGCATCAAAAAATATAAACAGTCGCCAACTTCACCTTGTTGCATAAGAATCTGACCACGATCAATTTTTTTTATCTGTAAATGTTTGCTTAAATCAGTTAATACCAATGGGTCAAATGCCTTTAGAATCTCGGCTTTACATAAAAAATTAATAATGCATTTATCTGAAGTAATACTTTGATTTTGCATAAATTAACTTCCCAGACAAGATTCAGATGCTTATATTTTATATAGCATGTGAATCACAAAAATTTAAATATCTGAAGGTTAACTCATCCTAAAAATGAGCTATCTCGCTGTAATTCCTGCTAAAAAGCTATTTATTAAAGAAAAGACTGCTAATAAGTTAAGTTGTACATTTTAAAACGTATTGGCTAAATTATATATTAATATATAATTTAATAACCAATTTGTTCTAAAAGGTTCTTTTATGCCAACTATACAAGAGCTCCCTTCTTTAATAGTTCTTAGTGGTGCTGAGGAGGGCCAAGTAATTAGTCATGATAAGGACAATAAGCCGTTATCTGTGACGCAAGCGGCGACGGTAGTATTCGTGCCTGTTGTACTCGTAGAGCGATGTTTAGTGACGCCGGATTATGTTCTTTATATGTTCGATAATAATGAAAATATAAAAGAAAAGTTGGCTGAAATAGAGAAATCAGAACAGAATGCAGTTATTCTAGTTGGCACTGGTAAGGAACGAAGTGTTTATTTCGTTGAAAATGGTCGAGCTTCATTTCATCCTGTAACTGTCTCTTGTGGATATAGTCTCGATAAAATTAGCAAATTAACTCGAGATGAAAATGGCAAAGTAGATCCTGTTAAAAATGATCCAACAATTTTAGCACTAGTCATTAGATATTTACGGTTAGACGGTGGACATGCCAACGAGGCGCAAATTACTGGAACGCGGACTGGAAAAAATGTATTTTCAACCAGTTTTGGGCCTTGTAATCCAATCGTAGGTAAGCGAAAAGATGATCAGCTATTTGTTCTGCATCATGCCGATGGTGCTTTTGTCGACAGAACAGATGGGATCGGTCAATTTATAACCAGCCTTGAGGAAGGAGGCGGGGCTGATTTTGTTGTGGTTATGCAAAATCCTAAGATAGCAAGAAGTATTGGAAAGGCGCCACTGTTGGCTGGAGGTTTGTCTGTAGAGTTGCAAGAAAGAAATGTAAAACGTGTTGATTTTCCAGAGGGATACTCCGCAATTGCTTGTGTAAACGGAACAACGGTGATCCTGGCTGAAAAAATGGAATTTTTTAAAAATGCAACCGAAAAAAGAGAGTTAATACAAAAGCATCAAGAACACGAAATAAAGGGAAATGGTCGTCAAGTTGACATTAGAGAAAGCGCACAAATTATCCCCATGTCGCAAACAGTAAAGGAAGTCAAAGAAATTAATCAGCAAATGAAAACACAAAGGAAAACTAAAGAAGGTCCTTATGAAAATATTTTAAAAGGATTAGAGAAAATGGGCATAGTGCCAGAAATTCCCAAAAAAGAAGGTTTGTTGAAAAAAATTTTTCGATTTTAAGGCCTGGCTAGTCTTGCTAAGATATAGATTGTTTCTTAGGTTTAATACTATTTAAAGAAAGGCAATCATTTCCAAAAGAATTTTTTGATCAAAAATAACGCCATTGAGCCATGAAAAATTTTATTTCCTATACAGTTACGCTATTTTTTGTCATGTGGTCGGGAGTAGTAATTGCTGCTCCTCTTGAAGCACAACCTCCGAGTATAGGCAATTTTGCTTTACCTGATTCTCAACAGCCAGGCCCTTTTATTTCATTTGGTCAAAATATTATTGATAAAAATCAGATACAAATTTACTCTGATCCGAACTACCAACGTAACACCGACCAAAGTTTTCTAGAAATTCCAGCTGTATTCCTTTATGGATTAACCGATGAGTCTTCTATTTTAGTAACGCTTCCTATAGCTGCAGATTATAGAAGTGGGGCTTACCATTCCTCGGGAATGGCTGATATAAGTGCTCAAGGTGAATATGCCTTTTATGAAAATTCCAATTCGCAGTATACAGAACAAATGACTCTTGTTAGTGCATTGACGATTCCTACCGGTTCGCTTTCCAAAAATCCACCAACTGGTTTTGGTTCAATGAGTTATTTTCTAGGAGGAACTTACAACCATATGTCTGTGGATTGGCTATGGTTTACTTCTCCTGGAGTAATGTGGATAACAAAACATTCAAATATTAAATTGGGATCGCAGTATTTATACCAATTTGGCGTAGGTCGGAATATTAAAAGCGAACCTAATCAATACATCTTTTCTGCTTTAATGGAGATAGATGGGACTTACTTTGAAAAAAATAAAGTCTTCGATAGATATGATCCTAACTCAGGGGGTAATTTGATATTTATTACCCCATCTTTATGGTATTCGACCAAGAAATTATTCCTGCAAGTGGGAGTTTCTATTCCAATAGAGCAAAATTGGAATGGAAACCAAAATAAAACAATCTATTATGCCAATGTTACTGGGGGTTGGACTTTTAATTGAAACTCAAAAACCTCAGTATTGTTCAGCGCTGACATTACTCATCTTTGAACAAGTCTTGTAGACGAATTAGAGTAGCTTTATCGATATTCCAAAGCATTCGTTGAACTATACTTTAAGTATCAATTCGTAAGGCTCAATGAGATATTAATGAATAGGGATACTGAAGTTATAGAAATTTACCAGCGTAACATCGATAAAGAAGAGAAAATCCGTTTACTTAAGGATCTAATTCTAGATTTGCATAATGAAATGGAAGCCCAAGATCAAAACATGCATCCTGAAGCTCATAATAAATTATCTGAAGGATTGCGATTAGCAACAGATTTTATTAGAAAGTTACAGAATCAAAATTAAAATCACAATCATAGGGCGTTAAGAGTAAGTAACTGGATTTTAGCTCGAAACGCATCAAGCGTAATTCTTGATTATTTATCCTAGTGATTCAGATTATTCCCCTTTTTTGTATTAAATATCCCATATTTCAATAAATGACAGGAGTGTACGCAAATTTGTCTTGAGCAGATGAGCAAACTAATTTTAGCTACTTTGTTAGGATATTGATTCCTTGAAGTTATTGGAATACCAGATTTTTTATTGTAAAGTTCATCAGAATTTTTATAAAGTCATCAAGGAGTTTCAAGATGAAGTTGTTCAGTAAAGGAATTATGTTGGTTTTTTGTTTGATGACAAGTTTAGGTTACTCAGGGACTACGGGGACACTTTGTCAGGCCAAAACAGCGACCGTACCCTGTGAAAGAAAAGCATGGAATGTAGGCATAGAAGCTTTGTACCTTGAGCCCTACTATAACGGTTTTTTAACTTATCTGGCTCCACAGCAAGTAGCTACTAATACCTTTAAACATAGTCAAATAGGTAAAGAATATGGATGGGGATTTCGTATTGAAGGGTCTTATCATTTCAGCACTGGTAAGGATTTGAAAGTAAATTGGTTGCATTATAAAAATAGGGTTGCTACTGAGCAAATAGGTGAAAATAATCAAGTATTTATTAATCATACCACTCCTCAAATTGATGCAGTGAATATCGAGATTGGACAACTCGTACATTATGGTGAAAGTGCGGCTATCCGTTTTCATGGCGGGGGGCAATATGCTCAAATCAAAAATCCTCTCTATATCGATAGTAATGGCATTGCTCAATTTGATATACAAACTAAGGCAAATATCATTGGCCCAAGACTAGGTGCCGATATGATGTATGATTTTCAGAAAGGATTTACTGCTTTCTGTAATGGCGCCGGAGCCTTATTAGCTGGAAAAAACAAATTTCATAATGTCTCACCAAGATTCAGTTCTGTACACTATGGTGAATCTACAGATGTAACTCCGTTACTGGAAGCTAAGCTAGGGGCACAATATACGCATAGAATTTCTGATAGTGAGGTTAAGCTCAAATTAGGATGGATGTGGCTTAAATATTTCAATATATATCAAACGTTTGCTAATCGAACTAACAACATTGAACAGAGTGATTTGTCTCTACAAGGCCCCTTTGCTGGAGTAGTGTGGATTGGATAAGAGATAGCTACTACATTGGGTGGAGATTAACTTGAAAAAAATGGCAACAGGTCAAACTCTTCATTTTGGACTCGTTTATTTAATACTTTCTTTCTTTATTTTTGGAAGTCTTTATAACCGCTCTTTATTAGTTAATCTAGGATTTGGATTGTTTTACACGTTAAGCTGGTTGTGTTGTTTTTTTATACCTAGCCTAATTTACACAGATCCTGATTTTAAACATGTTCGAAATTCTTGGCGTTCTTCTTCTCATGAAAAATTTTTAAATTTAATATCAAAAAAAAGAAAAGATGACTTTATTTTTTCAGTTTTATTTTGGTTTTTCGAGGCCGTATTTGTTTTGATGGGATTACAATTTCTCCAATATAATCTGATGCTTCTTAATTTAATGGGGATAGTGGGCTTGCTAGGTTATGCCCTAACAATGTTGGTTAGTCGGATGTCTAGGGATATTAAGGATGGTCAAGTTGATCCGCTATTTAGACTCATAAAAATCTGCTTTTCTACCTACTTAATTTGGTATTTTCTTTATCTTGGCCTTTTGATTATAGTCATTAATTTTTCCCCTAAAACAGAGACGATTTTAATGCAGATAAGCTTAATTCTGCCGGTTGTTATTGCTCTCTTGATTACAGGCTATTTACCAATCTCAAGATCAGCATGTACAGCTTTCAGTTTTATTCTTGGTTTTTTAATGACGGCATTGTGGATAGCCTATTTTAGCTACTCCATGCAAGATAAAATTATTAATATTCAATCTATTGAGAATAGATCCACTCCTGTATTCATAAAAAGATAGCGTGCAACTGGCATATTAGAAGTAAGAGGTTAGCATACAACTGTACATGATTTGTAAGTTGATTAAAATTTTACAGGCGTGGTTTTATCTGGTCTTAGAGTTAGCCCTGGTCATTTGGGGGTTAGTTTTTCTATAGAATCATTTTCGATTTTTTTAGGATCATTTGAAGATTTTTCAAAAAAGCTATTTTTTATGGATGGGTTGAATTTATCATATAGACGAAAGCTTCCCACTACAATTGCCGTGCCAGCTGTTATTCGAGTAGTGTCTATAGCTGCTGTTTTAATATGATTAAGCGCAGCTTTTCCAAAAAAAGACAACATATTTTATCCTAATTTTGATATTGACAATTTCTATCCCATTCTAATGGAATATTTAAGGATATGTAACTTATTTTCTTAATTGAAAACAATTTTTCTCGTCAATAAAGTCAGAGCCTGACAATCCTTGTCTCGGTAATTTACATTCCTTGTGAAGGACCACTAGATTCTTCTGGATAATCACGTTCTTGAGATACTGGCCAAAATCTTCTTAGTGGCTCAAGTCCTAATAAATGATCCATACCAAAAATAATGCTAAAGGTGAGGGCAGACTGAGGACTTCTTATCAGCACCTCTTTTAAGAAATTGTATCTCACTGCGGTCAGGGCTTCTTGCAAACCAACCTTTTTTACATGATTTTTTGCCTGATTAAACATGGTGAATGGGCTTGCAGTCAATACACGACCTTCTTCAATTGTTGACATTAATATCTTTCTATCTGCGTAAGAGTTGGGAAGAGTAGTGAAAAAAGTTGCTACTACACCAGCAGTAGCACCACCCAATAATTTGTTATAAAACTCATCGTTAAACTTATAGAATGAAGAGATATAATCGCCGACAAAACCTAATGCTGCGAAATTAATAAATCCAGCAACAGAGCGAGAGCCCCATGTTGAGCTAGTTAATTTCCAATAATTAAAAATAGACCATCTGAAGTTCTCTTTGGTGGCAATTTTAGCACTTTCCAGTTTTGCCTTACTATTCAATGCATTGCTTAATGCTAGATCCGCCTGGGAGAAAGAAAAAGTTCCAATCCAACGTTGGTGAATAGATATCTCGTTTTCTATGGCTTCTTCTTCGCGGGTAGTCTGTTTTGCAGTAACTGCTACAGCACCACGTTTTTGACCAGCCATAGCATAGGGCCCAAAGCCTCGATAGAGATTTACAATAGAAGACCCTAAACCTCGGTAGATGCTTCGAAAAAATCCGCCAGCAAAAGGTGAGGTCCCCGATGAATGTTGCAGTTGTGTTAAGATAGCCTGAAATGGTTGTGTAAATACTGAAACAGATAAAGAAATTGCTGCTGTTTTAAAGCTAAGATTAGCCATAGTATAAGCGATTCCACGGCTACTCATCTCTGAATCTTTAGTAGTTTCTATACGCTCTTGCATAAATTTACACCTTTGTAACATATTTTTGAGCATCTTAGCTAATTTTCCTTAAGAAACTATTAAGTAATGGTGTTTTAGTTGATTAAATTGACTAAAATTTCACATTTTGTCTGATGTGGTAATAAGGGTACCTGGATTTAAAAGAGAGATTTAATTAGGCATAGGGTTGTGAGGTTTATCCGACATCAAAAGTTTATTACTACTGAATAATTTTCATTCGGGGATTGTTATCTAAGTAATACCTCATTTAAAATTTTATCACTTCTAAATCATAATTGATGAAAATGAAAAATAAATATCGTCAAGCGGGTTATCTTATCTTTGGGATAGCATTGAGCTTTAGTTTAGTCTGCCAGGCTAATTGGGGACTAAGACATTATCACGGCCATGATCCTTCATATTATGGGCCTGGTTACTATGGTCCTTATGGACCTGGGGGATATTATGATAGGGGATGGTATCCTGGATGGGGAGGACCTAATGTCATCATCAACGTACCTGTCCCGGGTCCAGTCTATGTGCCGCAATATATTCCACAATGTGAAGTCGTTGAAATTTGTAATTCAAATGATGAGTGCTGGTTAGCACGTGAATGTAATTAATAGCATGCATAGTCTGTTTAGATGGGCTAAACAGACTATGTATGAATCACTTTAATAACAATTTTCTAGTACTCAAAACTTAATGACGACTCGACCAATAATATCACCAGCTCTTAACAGGTTAAGGTGTTCATTGATTTCCTCAATGCAATGATGTTGATCTTATGTTTAATGTTGCCTTTTGAAGCAAGTGTCATGATTTCGCCTAGATCATTGTAATTACCCCAGAACGAGCCATGATACGTATATTCGCGGGAAACAAAAGGAAATAGCGGAATATCAATCCTGTCACCTGACGAATAATGCCCCCCAGTCGACAAGAGCGCGAATCCCCAGCGGGTCATTTCTTCAGCACCTGCACAGTCGATGATAGCATTGAGTTCACTAATTGGTTAAATCTAATTATAGCAAGCATAACAGCTTGTATGGACTACTTGATATTTTTAAACTAAATCATGAGACGATCCCAAAGAGGGCTGTTAAATATTAGACAGTATTTTAATTCCCTATAGAACAATTAATTAAACCGAGTATTAACAAGGTTATCCACAGAATTTGTGGATAATTCAAAATGACTTTAATAAGACAAAAAACCTCAGAATCCTTGAGTGGGCTGATTTTTTAAAAAAAAATTAAGTTAGTGTGGGAGTTAATAGATAGAAAGGTAAAAAAATTATCCACAAGCTGAAACATGGATGAAAAAAGAACTCGGGCTGGCTATGTTATCAAATAAAAAAGAAAAAAACAGTCTTGACTTCAATCTTTTTAGATAAAAAGCTGAATCAAGATTTTTATTTGATTCCAGTTCATACTGGGCTTAAGAGCTATTAACCCTTTAAGCGTCACTAAGCGCCCTAAAACTAAATTTTGTAATCTTAACAAATCCCCATACACTGAAAAATAAGACAGGGATTGCTAAACTTAAAGGGCCAGGTTTTAGTTGGGCAACTAGCATACCAATCAAGCCGGCTAGACCAAACTGACAAGAGCCTAATAAAGCTGTTGCCGTACCTGCCTGTTGCGCGAAATCCTTCAATGCAAGCGCTGTGGCTGACCCCATGCTAATGCCTATACCTATAGTTAGACAAAGCATCGGAAGCATAAAGCTTAAAACACCATACTGATGACGATTAAACGCTATCATAAAGAGGCATGAAATTACCATCAATGTTAATCCTAGGCGTATGATCCTCTCCAGGGAGTGGGAATATGTCAAACGTGCAGCAATCATATTAGCAAAAAATATAGTCATTGCATTTAGGCCAAACAATAGACCATATTCTGTCGCATTGAGGTGAAGTTGTGAAATCAGAATTCCTGGTGACAGAGCACAAAACAAATACAATCCTAGCAAGCAGGCAGATGCAATAAGCGTGTACTGGCGGAAAAGAGAGTTACCTAACATCTGTTTAATTGCAGAGTAAGTACTAAGTTTTAGCGTTTCTGTTTTGGGGTAATTGTAATCAGGGATATAACGAAAAACTACTGTACTCATCAAGAACCCAAGTAGTGTTAAAAAGTAAAATCCACTATGCCAATCATGGGTTAAATCGAGCAACAATCCGCCTATTACTGGAGCAGAGCTTGCTACCATCGAGTTGGTTCCACATAGAACGCTAAAAAGACGTGCACATGCATTTGTTGAAAAGTTGTCTCTCACTATAATAAAGCACAGCAAGTAAGTTCCACAGGCTCCGGCTGCTTGAATTATTCGAGCGATGAGCAAGGCTGTAATCGATTCGGCTAAAGCTGAGAGTGATGAGCCTGCAAAAAACAGCAGAGCACTTAAAAGAGCTACTCGTCTGCGTCCGAAACGATCAGCTAAAGGACCTATCATTAATTGCGCCAAAGCGACAGTAAGCATAAATACATACAGACTTGCTTGCATGGTTGTGCTGTCAGTATTAAAAAAATGACTCATTACTGGAATTGCAGGCACAAAAACATCCATAGCAAAAGAAATGCTAATGATTAATGGGAATAATCGGAAAAGGCTTTGCCTTTCTGTCCAGCAAATAGGGTTCAATTAATGATGATCCTGTTTAGTAGTAATATTGATGTAGGAAATTAACTAACGCTTAATAAATTTAAAAACAGATTCAGTGAAAATACCTCACCGTTATCGGCTCTATTATATTCCATTTCGTAAATAGCTAGCAAACATAGCTTGTATTAGCGCTGTGCAAATATTAAGCATCGATTACATCGATTGCTTAGGTTTTCTCTAATTAATGTTTCCTTAAGTATAGATATTTAAACTAATGCAGCTTTGCTCAATCCCAGAGTAGCAAGGCAATATTTAATTAAGGAATTGATTTATGAAAAGAATAGTAATCAGTCTGCTGTTTTTCTTTTTTACGATAAATTTGAGTAATGCCAGTAACATACAAACTATACCCGATGAAATTTCTGTTCGAGAACATTGGATTAGTTTGACCAAGAGTTATGACATTGAAACAAAAGCACAAAAGTTAGGTACCTTATACCGACGTTTTTTTAGTTTGCTCCTCACTTATGATTTTTATGATCCTACGGATGTAAAAACGGCAACTGCAAAAGCCCGATTCTTTTCATTTGGAGCTCACCTGGATATTTACGATCAGAGCGATATTTTTATAGGCAGTGTTGAGGAAAAAATATTCACATTCTTTCCTACTTTTGAGATTCTAGCACGTGACTCATCAACTAAACTTGCTCGCGCTGAAATGAATTTTTGGGGCACTAAATTTTATATCTACGATCCTGTCTCGAATCAAGAAATGGCGATCATGTCACGTCCATTTTTCAGATTCAAAAATGATTGGACAATTCATGTCACTAATAGAGCTTTGTTAGACCAAAAAAACATTGACTCAAGAGTATTGATGACTGTTTTAGCTGTTCAGGGCGAAATTGAAGATTGGCAAAAAGATCAGCAAAATAACAATAATTTAAAGTCAGCAACTGCAAAGGCTCAGCAATTGCAATCCAACCGGAATGAGGCTCTTTCCCAACAACTCAAGGCTTTGAGCATGAAAGAAGGGCTGGATAAGCTAGAGAAGCCAAGTGAAGATTCTCTGGAAGTATTAGCTGAAGAGTTAGATGAGGCATTTAATGCTGAAAATCCTTCAACAGAAGATCAAAATCAAAGTAATCAGGAACGAATTGACGCATTTACTTCCTACTGTTTGAATCTGGTTTCCTCTCAGGATTTGCCTAATATCAAGAAAAAGGCGATTGTGACTTTATTGAATTTGCGTTTGCAAGGTCATAATTAATTACTATAACGCATAACCAAGAAGGAGGGCACTATTGAGGGGCTCTATCAATAGTGTCTACCATTTACGTAGCATTTTTTAATCTTTTTTATTTCGATTAAATGGAATATCGACATGACAGAAGGCACATTATTTGCAGGCATGGTTGTCTAGAGTGGCTGCATTTTGAGGATTATTCCAGTCCTTTAACCAGTTTACGCTCAACTGGCAGATTGGGCTTCCATCTTTGGCCTTTCCTACATTCTTTCCAGTGACCTGATATCGGTAAGAGCCATCTGTTGAGATACCCTGTTGCAATTCATACCCGGGATTCAGGCAACTGTGGTGAAGTGTCACTTTACAATTCGTATCAACGATTACATTAAGACAGGAGTTGTCATGACCGTTGGTATGGCTATCAGGCTGGCAGGCACCATAATTAGGATACATGGCATAAACGTCAGGACAAGGAATACCTGTATTTTCCTGAAATCCAAGCAAATTAACTGGAAAATTACCCTGACTTATGGCTTTGAGTGTTGATGAGGTAGTTTTGTAAGGGACAACAATACCACTTACAGGTCCCCCTGGATAGAAAACGCTTAATGTTTTGTCAGGAAGAGCATAAAGGCATGCTTTGTCTTTGGGTAGATTATTGGTGACTATAAAATACATTGTTTTTACAGGAGCACTGCATAGAGTATTTGAGCCAAGTGAAAAAAAGAAAAGCATCACTAAAAATTTACAGGTATTCGCTTTACTCATTAGGAATTTCTTTATAAAGATTATTCATTGGTATAGATAAATGGTCTTTAATTTTACATGACGTAGATTATTAATGCTATACTGGCCATCTGTGACTGTTAAGATAAAATAATGGCTTATTCTTTTATGGCTGATAAAAGTACCGTTTGCTTCGTTTGTTTAGTCCTTTGTTTCTTCTCACTTGTTGGGCATGCAGCAGAAAGAGGCAACACCATCACGATTGTAAACAACACCTCTAAAAATCAGCTAATCTATTTACAGCTAGAACAAAATAATCGACACCCGCTATCTCAAAAAACTAAAACTTACTATAACAGCACTATTGGCTGCCTATTTCCTGATAATCCCTATAGCGGCCAGGGAAATGAACATACATGCCATTTTTCCCTGAGCAAAAATAGTAGTGTTGCTGTAGCCATAGGGGCAAATGAAACTCATCTTAATCCGGGAAAGCTAATGCTCTCTATCTCAGCGGGAGAAAATCATTATCCCCAAGGACCTTGCAATACCACATTGGCAGAATTTACTCTGGATGACAACGGCCGAGATACTTACGATGTGAGTTTGGTTAATGGTCAAAATTTTAATATGAGCATCCAATCAGACATGGGTAATCCTGTAGTAGTGCTCAACTCTTCAAAACTTGCCACTATCAAAAGTACTCTTGGGGTCTATCCTCCCGGTTGCTCACGGTGCATTGATGGGCTGGGCGTAGCCCCTGCATGGGGAGGTGATCCTCAAAAAAACACGCAAAATTGTCCTGGTTACGGCAGGGCGCCGGGCCCTATGCCCGCCAATTCCTGTAAATCGGGCAAGGAAATGGATCCCAAACCCAATGCTTGTCAAATAACTTACCAACACACCGGCGCAAATTATACTGTTATATTTAGTGATAAAACCCCCTAATTAAACCAGGGCATGGCTCCTAATATAAATTACCCTTCGCAAATCAAAAGACTCTTGCCAAAATTGATGATGCCACTCATCATATGAACTTTCTGTATTTTATGTTGTTAAACGGGCTGTATTTCCTGCAATTATGCAGTGATTTGAACAAATATCTAAAATCTCTGAATAAAGCTTAGCTGTTGACGGGGCTCTACCGCCTAAATTGAAACAATACCCTGTAGTAGATATTGTTTTACCTGATAATTCATTAATTATACCCCGGAGCAATTCCTGTGCTTCTTCTTGTAAATGTTCTACCTCTACCAGGTTTTTATAATTTATGCGTTTATCAAGAAAGATTTCAATTTTTTCAACAATATTTCCTGCGCTTGTAGTATATTTTTTGCCTGCAACAGTTTTACCAAGCCCATTTATAATATAACGATGTGATTGCAATTTGGAGAGAGTTTTTCTTAGAACGGCGTGTTCGAGTATAGAAGGAGTGACATGGTTAGTAATATCTAAAATCTCGTTATAGAGAGTAATAGTCGTTTGGTCTCTATGCCCCCACCAACCAAAAGACTTGCTGGTCTGAGCCGTTTTCTTATGTTTTAACTCATCTCCAATATCTTGAAGTAATTCTTGTGCTTTCTGTCTAAAGCCAGCGATGGTACTATTTTCTTGAAAATCGATTTTGGTAGCCAATAAATCTTCAATTTTTTTAACAATGCCTCCCGCACTGGTCGCGTATTTCTTGTTTTTAATGAGTTTACCGCCGCCATGGACAATGTAATCATGTGATTTTAGTTTCCAAAGAATCTCAAGCAAGAAAATTTGCTCAGGCATCGAATAAGAGTTGGCATCTGCCTTAAGCGTTTTAAATAACTGAGAAACGTGCTGTTTGGGGCAATGAATTTGGTATCGAATAGGTAAAGAAGATATTCCAGTAAATCTTTGGTCAGGTTCGTGATAGTTATAATAAAATTGGGGGAATTGATAAAATTTCATCCAATCAGCAATATTCATATTATTTGTGTGAGAAAGTTGGTCAAGATACTCCACAAGTCTATTGACTCTTTTGTAATTTTCTCCTAAATCGCCGTCACCCAATAATATTTGAGGGATTTGTTTTAATCTTCCATTAGCGCAAGCAACTTGCTCATCGGTGAGGGCGTCAATAAATAAATCCCCTTCTGAGTAGGTTATTATGGCTTTTGTTATTTGAGATAAAATGTCTTTTCGGCTCTCTATAGGGAGAAGAGCTTCACTTTTCCTTATAAAATGAGCTCTCAATTTCTCTTCATCAACAAAGTTGTGCAATAGAATTCTGACTTGTTTATCATCAACGACAAATTTCAAACCATTAACAAATTGCCTAAGCCTTGTATTAAGTTTCTTTAATCGCTCATCAGCAAGTTTTTCATCATATTTTTCTAGCTCTTCATCCGTTAGCAAGAGGATCTCCAAAGAGTTGCCTGGATTCAGATTTTTCAGTGAGTCAATAATTAAAGAATCAATTAGCGCAAGATCTTTGCTGGATAATACTACGGGTTTAAATGGGTTAAATTGGCCATTGAAAAAAGGAAGCATAATTTACACCTGTACCTTGGCATTATAATTTAACAACGAAGGGATCCATTAAAAAAGCACAAATTTTGATAAGTTATTATACACAAAGAGATATTTGTCGGCAATTGTGGCAGCAGTTTGGTAAACAATAATTTGAGGTTAAGTATTAGTCGAGGCGAGTGTATCTACTCTATTCACTCTATAAAATTTTTATTACTATAGCAGCGAAGCAATTTAAGTTATCAGGAAAGAGTTCATGATGAACCTTAGTAGCAAAAAAGCAGCATTAGTCACCGGGGCTAGTAATGGGATTGGCCTTGAACTTGCTAAGAGTCTTTTAAGCGACAACTGGGTTGTTTTTGGTACTGGACGGGATGTAGTCAGTTTAGAGAATACGAAAAAGCTTTTCCCTCGTTTTATTCCTATTCAATCTGATTTTACACGAAATGAAGATCTTTTATGGGTTGCGGAAGTCATTAAAGAATCGGGCCTTTTGCTTCATCTTTCAGTTCACAATGCAGGAGTGATGAGTCCTCCTCGCCCGCTAATCCAATACGACTGTGAGAGTATTGATGAGGTTTTTCAGGTTAATTTGCTAGCGCCAATGAAATTGATTGCGCTACTTACATCACAAATGCCAGAACAGGCGCGGATTTTATTTATTACCTCAAGGGCTTCAAATGTAAGATTAGAGGAATGCTCAACTTATTGTGCTAGTAAAGCAGGCCTGGATGAAGTAACTGCAATTGTGAGAAAAGAGTTAGAAGAAAAAAATATTGGTGTATCTTGTGTTATACCCGGTGAGGTTGATACAAAAATGCAAAAAGTTTTAAGAGAAACAATTTCATTTCATTTACATCAAATGTTTGATGAAGCTTATCAGACTAGGCATTTGATAAGCCCAAAAATTTGTGCAGAATTCCTTAAATGGTTTCTTTGCGACCTGTCTTTTAATGAGTTTAAAAAAACAAATATGCCAGTTTCAATTTATGATGAATGGCATCATCAATTTTGGCTTAAAGATAGAAATCAATTACCCCCATTCCCTTACTAATCCGGCCATGAATCTTAAGGCTTGTTTAAAAGGGTAAGCAATCGTGTGTTGCCTTTAAAAACGAAAACTCTCATTTTTCAGAGAGAATAAAACTTCTAAGAAGGGAGTTGTCAATAAAGAACTAAAACAAGAGAAAATACAAGCATTATGAGGGGGGATTGCTTATGAAGTTGCCATAGGCGGGCTATAAGCGACTTAAAAGGTTTGAAATTTTTTTAACTCTTTCCTCACGACTGCCCCAAAGCTCAATAATATGTGGGGCATTTTTTAAAGGCATGATTTGATATCTATTATCAAAATAAATTTGTTTAAAGAAGGCATCTACTTCTGCTCGATAGGCCTCATCAATGGGGCGAATCCCATCATTTTCAATGTCAACTAAGTGCTTTTTATTGATAGAGATAAAAATCAGGAGGTCAATAAATTCGAGAGACTCCCTGACAGGTTCAATTAAACTTTCTACAAAGGCCATATTCAAATCTGTTTGATGGTAATACTCCGTATATAAAGAGTAAGCGATGTAATCAATGGGAGAGCGGTCGAATACGACATTGCAAGAAGAGTCATGATATTGTTTTACGCGGCTGATGTTGTAATAAAGTTGGATTCCATTACAGAACCGTGTCGATTCCTTTCCAAATTTAATGTCATAATTAGCGCGTAAAGCCCTATATGGCTCTTCTTCTCGACGGTAATGTGGGTGAGTTTTTATAAAATCCCATACAAACGTACTTTTCCCCAAAGAGTGTGTTCCAGACACCGCAATACGCATGTATGCCCCTAACTGTACGATTTAGAATTAATTATAGTGTACGTCACTGGATTAGAAGGTGATAGAATACGCAGAGATGTCTAATCAATTTTTTCACTAATATTTTCTTAAGATTAATGGGTTATTATTAACCAATACACGTGTATAAAATTCTATAGAATAAAGGGGTAATCTAGGTTATGTTAGCTGTTGACAACAGTGGCCGAGGCAATTGCATGTACTATGCGTATGGAATTTCGCTAATGTATTTTTTGCGTGCCAAAAACAATAGTGAAATTACGGCAGAGATTTTTAGCAAACTAAAGCTTGAGCCACAACAGATCATTGAATTACAGACTTTATTATCTAAAGATCCCTCCCAAGAGTTTACAAGTACTGAGATTAAAACAATTATTGAACCTATTCTTGGAAGAGCAACAAGAAATTTAGCGGCAGATCATACAAAAGTTGAGTTTAAAACCAATCCCCAATCGACTTCATTATTTACTGCGGCAAAATATGGTTTGGAATTTTGTATAAAGCAATCTTCAAAGGCTAATAAGTCAATATTGACAGAAGTTGTAACGCATGATTTTTCTAACAGAGATTATACTGACGCTGAAATATACCGGCTTTCTGGCATAAAAACTGCGATGCTGGAATATGCTAATGCTATTTTGCCTGAGATCATAAAAAAGTTTGAAGAGCAATGGGGTAAAAAGGAAGAAGAGCTTAAAACGCAACGAAAAGAACTCACAAAATCGGAGATACAACTTTACCAAGATATTATTTTAGATAATCTCTTAAGAGAGAAGACAATCGACTTTTTCTTGGCTAATGATGAAAAATATCTTAACCAATACGTAAATCATTTAAAGAAAGAATATGTTTGGGGGACAGAAGAGACACTTTTAGTCTTACATCGTGGTATCCAGGGCGAGCAATATGAGCGAAATAAACAGGGGACTATTGATACCTTTTACGATACACAAATTGCTTTACACCTTCATCGAAACAATGTAAGTCCTTTTTACCAAATTGGTAATCCCGAAATGATTATTAATAATGAAGGAAATTTTCATTGGACTTCTAAAATCCCTGAAACGATATTTAATCCAGCACCAAAGCCTCAGGTACAATACAAAGAACAACAAAAATGTGAAATAAGTTTGAGTCCTTATCTGGGGGCTCTTGTTCCTAACTTTTCAGCAAACCCAAATCTTGAAAATTATTTTCGTGAAAAAGGATTTGAAGTTTTAATTAGGAATGAGCAAGCAATTCTCCATATGAAAGAGCAATTTTTTTCTGAACAAGAGAAGGGGAAGAGTGGTTCTACAGGGTATGATTTAAAGGGCTTTTTTGATTTTGTGATGAAAGCCAATAAAGAAAAGAATAGCCCGTATTATTTTAGTCTTTCTGATGAAACGAAAAAAGAATTGTCTTTTTTAGTCTATTTTCTGCCTGAGGAAACACATTTAGCATTAAATGAAGCGTTTAGCTTAGATGAGCAAATCCACTCGAAAGCTGAACAACAGGATTCGGAAACGAAGACGAAAGATGACGAGCCAAGTCTGTCGGAATCCAGCAAGAAAAAAGATGAAGAACAATCTAAAGAGAAACAGCATCAACAATTTGTTGCAGTAGCAATATCCAAAATTGATGATGCACTACAAACCCTTCAAGGTAAAATTGGTAAAGTTGATCAACATCGCTTCCCAGATGCTGCTATAGAAGCCAAAAAACTTTTAAACTCTTTACAAAAAGCTAGAGATAAGTATCACGAGGCTTTAAAAAATTCCTCTATTGATAGTGATATAGGAAAGATTGGCAAACAATTCCGAATGGAATGTGAGGCAGCGATCAAGGGTGCAAAACCAATATTAGAAAGAGATTTATCTTGGGGAGTTTATCTACAAAATTTATTGAAATCATTGGCCAATGCCGCAACTTACATAATAAGTTTTGGGCAGGCTAACTCTTTTTTTACTCCTGTAAAATCAGCCTCCTTAGAAGCTCTTGAACAAGTTGAAAAAAATTTTGTAGATATAAAGGCCAATTAAGTTAGTAAGGTTACATTTAGCACGAACTACTTATCTGGGTTGTTAATTTCAGGTTATTAATCTAGTTTGGAAAATCCCGAGTTGCGACAGCTGTCCAACTCGGGCTGCATTGGTTATATCATGATTGAATCAGTTATTGGCTATGCTTCCTAACCATTCTTTTGCGTCCTGACTTATTTTTTCATCGTTCAAGGCTATCTCAAAAATTGCTTTTTTACGCTCTGTATCGTTACCATACATATCGTTAAGCACTTCATTCCAGAGATTTAAGACAGCAGAGGATGGGGTTTTACCAACTTGTTCAAGAATGCCGTAAATACGTCCTCTCCAATAAGCATCCATTGCTTTTTCCAGCCATGAGACAATCTCAGGCGTTAAACCCGTTTCTTCAAGGCCTTTCCCTTCTCCAAATCCTTTCTCAAACTTTTTAGTTCGCAAATGGGCATATTTTCTTCCATACAGTCCATTAATTAGAAGTATGCATTTTTCGCCAAGTTTTATACCAATCGTTGATTTGGGATCTGAATCTAAATTATTCCTGATTTCTTCAACTAAATTAGCCCAGCCTTTTTCAAAGGAGGCTTTTTGTTCAGGTGTTGCATTGGCCTTCATTTCTGCTTCAAAAGCTGCGTATTGTTTTAATTCTTCAGGCGTAAATATTTCTTTAACCCAAGAGTGTTCAAGTTGCTGTGTCATACGATATACCTCAATTAATTTAATAATAGTTTCCCAAGGAATGGATTTATCGTCTTTAACATCAGAGATAATGCTTTTGAGTGATTTACTTGCATCAAGTAAGGTATTTGCTTTTTGTTCTAATAATTGCGCTTGAGTAATGAAATTCTCAAGTGCTCCAGCCTTATCTGTCAACAATGCCTTAATCTGTGAAAGTTCAAAGCCAAAAAATTTCAAAGCAATAATCTGTTGTAACCGCAACAAATCCTTTTCAGAGTAAACACGATATCCATTAGAAAGTCGTAAAGAGGGCTTTAATAAATTAATGCGATCATAATGATGCAGTGTTTGCACCGATACGCCAGTTAGTTTACTTAAGTCTTTAACATACCATTGGCTCATCATGTTACCTCCTTAAAGTGCAAGGTAAGGTATATAGCAACTATAGGGTCAAGTGGTTTTTTTAAAATTGAACAATTTATTTTGTGGATCATTTTTACACATCAATTTAGTTAGCTTAAGCATAGAGCTAACTTGGTTTTTTATAAACAATCTGTCAGAAATTTAGAAGTTAATCAATCCTTAATCTTTGTTGCTATACACTGTAAGAAAACCAATAGGAGACTACTATGTCCAACAAGAAATTATCAGAGCGTTTGAACAATGAATTGGATGCAATGGGAGTTCCTGGGTTAATGATGGAGCGCGTTCAAGTGTGTTCAAAGCTTTTTAAATTGCCCAAATTTAAAATGGAAGCTGTATTAAATGGAATGGTTCTCGATCCCAATTCAATTCAAAGAATTGCTGATGAGCTTGAAGTCAATGCGAACTGGCTATTGGGTGAAAAAACACCAAAGGCAAGTAAGCACTAGACGATGTGTTGACTTCCCTTGGTGTGTTAAAAATCACGAATTGTTGCTTAAGACTACTCAGTGTTATTCTTCCCAAGATTCCTCTGTGTTGGAGTGAGGATTAATGACTACACAGGAAATTATCGATGCTTATTTAAATTGGTATCGAACGAAGAGTGAGAAGTATTGGTGGGCTTGGGAAGAGGTTGATAATCGTCGTTCCGCTGAGTACCTATCTTTCATATATGAGCTTATTCAAGCTTGCCGTGATGATGCCGAAATTGCTTATGTGGCAGCAGGTCCCCTAGAAAATCTGTTTATTAAGCGTCATTTCATTATTAAAGAACCTTTGAGTATTATGATTCGTCAGAATATCTCCATTCAAAAGCTATCCAGTCAATTATTCTGTCGGCTGGCTCTCCCGAAAGAAAAACCTTAGATGAAATATTAAGTCAGCGTGGACTTGCTTATGCTTCCTTATGACCAAGAGTAGAAAATATTTCATTTGGGATAGGAGAAAATATATTGCTACCTAATAAAATTGATGGGTTAATTGGTAGAGAAAGGATACATGGCTTTTATCATTATTGAAGAAGGAATTGTTAAAAATGCCTCAGGATGAACAGCTTCATGATGTATTTATTGATTCGGATAAATCTAAATTGCACGAATCTACAAAAGAGGCTGAGGATAAGACGGTTGGGCCATGGCTGCGCCTGGGAGCAAGAACAGTAGATAACATAATATTTGTATGGATTTTAGTCACATTGCTAGTACTATTTACTCCTGCTTTTGCGGATGAAATCAATGAGGTAATTTTTGGCTTTGTAGTCTTATTTATGTGGGTATTCGTAGAAACACTACTCTTGATTACGCTAGGAACTACTTTCGGTAAGTGGTTATTAAAGATTCAAATTACAACTAGTGATAATAAAAAGCCAATGTTTCTCCACTCATTTAAAAGAAGTTTGAAAGTGTGGTTTTTTGGCTTGGCAATGGGAATTCCCTTCGTTGATATATTTACCTTAATTTCAGCCTATAGTGATTTAACCAAAAGAGGAATGACCAGTTGGGATAAATCTGAAAAATTTATTATTACCCATGGTGAGGTTAGCCTATTAAGGATAATAATCGTTTGGGTAATAATAGGAGTGAGTATATTACCTTTTTTTTTATGACAGCGTGTTAGGAGGGCTTAGTACTATGCGTACCGCATTTGTAGGGTTGGGTCTTAAGCCTGGTGGGAAAGGAGTTTTCTAATCATTTTTTGCCAATTGCGAACGTTTAATTTTGTAAGACTCGCGAGCAGTCTCTTAGTGAAGCTAACAACTTCATGGAGCATGCATCTAAGCCTTTGCGCTCCCTATTTTTGGGGAAAGACACCCAGATCTTTTGTATGAAAGAAGTGTGACAGACGCAAGCCGAAGCCTACTCTCATCATATCAGCGTTTGATGATTACCAGTCGATAGTTACCGTTGACGGAAAACTGTTTCTGTTGGAGATTCAGATACTTTCTTTCTTTGCAATCGATATCTAAAATATTTAGCTATGCTTTGGCATTAACAGATAATGGAGAAAAAATAGTTTTTGATCAAGTTAGGATTAGATGCAACCGGCGAGCAATTTAACTCCCTTAAATCAAAGGCCAAGCTGTTTTAAAAGAATTATCACGACGTTGGAATTTACCCTCTTAGCACTAAAAAAATCACGGGTTAGTGTATTACAAGGAAACGATGGTCGTGTAAAGAATAGTATTAATGTAATTGTCAACCAGTTATGCTGCGGAAATGTCGTCGCTTGGCAAACGAAACGGTATATAGTTTAGGTGCAGATGCCACCAATGAACTGGCCGTGCAAAAATCTTTAAAATTAAATAACCGACCGTTAAATCATCTTTAATAATGGGCTAATAGACATTTCCCCCATGGTGATTGATAAGTCATGCAACGAGTTGCTGATTGGCTCTAGGACGTGATTAAATAAGCTCTTTTTTAGCTTTGAGCTACAGTGTTTAGTGCCGATACTAGAGGCTGATAAATTGATGATGAGAATTAATTCATTAATGCAATAACCATATTGAGATAAGAGGCAAAGACCAGCCACAGTAGGTAAGGAGTTAATAACCAAGCAATGGCTTTGTGTCTTTTTTTAGCCTCGACGATTAAGATCACATTTAAACAGGTTAAGATAACAAGCCAAAGTGCACTTGGCACCAACCAATGTAGCCCAAAAAAGAGTAGCGTCCAGGCCCAATTCATGAGCATTTGTAATGCGAAAAGCACAGTAACTTTTTTAGAGGACACTTTATTATGGTTTGATAAAATCCAGGCAATGACTGCAAGAAGTGCATATAATAAGGTCCAAACAAACGAAAAAATAAATCCAGGAGGAGTTAAGGATGATTTATTAAGATGTTCATACCAGGGATGAATATTCGCCTGAGTTAGTAAACCTAGTAAAAAGCCTATGCTTTCAAAAAAAAGAATCCAGAATATCAATTTAATTAGCTTGTTCAGGCGCAAAATCATTTCTCCAAATTTGGGTCAGTCCTTCTTTATAAGTTGGGTATTGCAAATCAACATGTAACTCCTCTTTGATTTTTAAATTAGAAACTCGACGGTTATTCGCATAAAACTCTTGCTCCATGGCAGACAAATGGGCTTCTGAAAAAGGAATCAAAGGAAGTGGCTCTCGATGAAGAAGGTTGGCTGCATACTGGTCAACCAAGTGAGCTGGCGCTGGTTCATCATCAGAGACATTATAAATCGATAAGGGATTGGGTGCTTGAATTGAGGCAAGAAGAGTAGAAATAATGTCTTCTACATGAATGCGACAAAATACCTGCTTTTCTTTAAAAACACTGTGATTTTTACCTTGTAAGAGGCGTTCGAGCGCATTTCTTCCTGGCCCATAAATACCCGATAGCCTAAAGACATGCAGTGGCACTTGATGTTCTTTTGCAAACAAAAACCAGTCTTGCTCTGCTTTTAAGCGTGCGATTCCAGTTGGTGTATGGGGAATGCATTCACTTTCTTCACTCACCCAATTTCCTTGATGATCGCCATAAACCCCAGTGGAAGAAAGATAACCAAGCCATTTAAGATAGGGGGCTTGTTTTTTGATTAAGTCACCGTATTTAATTAATACAATATCACTCAAGGTCGCGGTAGGAGGAATACAAATCAACAGATGTGTTGCTAAGCTTAAGTAGTTCTTCAGGCTGGGGGAATCGAAATTAATTAGTTTAATGCCTAAATTATTTTTTGGGTGTTCATCCGGGGTGCGGGAGGTTCCAATAAGATTAAAGTCTTGCGCAAATAATTTAGGTGCGAGGGCTTTTGCAGTGTAACCAAATCCAAAAATGAAAAAATAAGGATTCATGGGCTATTCCTTTTCTTTAATTGTCTGTAATAGTCTAGGGCTTTTGAACGTGATTCGTTGTGATAATGATGGGTTTTGATTGTACTATAAATTGATGCTGCATTCCTGGATTCCCAAGGTGCATGAATTACATCACTGTTTAACGAATCAAGCTCCGGTACCTAGGCCTACATAGACACCATTGGGGGCAAATTTTCCTGCATCGACGATTGGATAACCAGTCATTCCTCCTGAGTGACTAGAGAGTTGTTTAATGCCTGAAGGCTGTGATGAAGCCACCAGTGTTTGCGTCTCGAAGGATACTGTTTTTTATCTAAATATAAATTGGAATCAATGTGTTGTGGTTCGTGCAAGCTTCAAAAAGCGCGCAGGAATATCAGCCAATCGCAAATCCTGTCTAAACCAAACTACTGTGATACTCATATCATCCTTATTTACTTTGTTTTACAGCGTGGTTTGCTCTGTGTTGAAGCAAAAAAGCGAGCCCTAGCCTTTAATTCTTCTAATTGGACTTGAGCATGTAAGGTGTTAAGTTGTACCTGTGTTGTCATTTGCTCGCGTTGATTGACTAAAAATAAAGTACTATCTCCTTGATAAAATTTTTTTGTTTCTCCTTGTTGCACCTTTTGCGCCAAGCTTAGTTCCTTTTCTAACAGATTTACTTGCCGCCTACTTCTGTTTATTCCAATGAGTATGTTTGAAAATTCATTGTTTAGTTGTTCGTACAAGAATCTCTTTTCAACTCGAACTTGGCGTAGCTCACTTTCTGCCTGGATTAAGTTCCCTTTAGCCTGTCTTTGCAACAAAGGAAATTTGAACGAGACACCAACCATTGCAGCTTGTGGAATTAATAAAGGATATCCACCTGTTCCATTTTGCTTAAAAGTGTAGGCAGTGGCATCTAATTGAGGTAGGAGCTCGTTACGTGCCTGATTGCGTTTTAGCCTCATCATATTGGCGAAATGATTAAGCTTTTTAATCCCAGGGTGTTCTATAAGTGATACCTTGGCTCCTTCGATGGCGGTTGAGGGTTTGGGCAAGTCCGGTAAGGACTGCTTCCTGGGAACTAGTGGGTTTCCCTTTGAATCTCGAAAATAAAGAGATAAGTTAATCGCTGCCTGTTCAAATATCATTTGTCCTTGATTGAGTAATTGTTCTCGCTGAATGATTTGTTGTAAGTTTTCACTAATGGCAAGTCTTGGCAAATCCCCTTGATTCGCCTGCTGTTCAATAGCGTGTTGACGTTTTTGTGCTAAGTTCAGAAGTTGTTTAAATGTCTTTAATTGAAGTCCTGCTTCTACCCATTGCCAATAAGCTTTAATCGCTTCTTGGTAAATTTTTATTTTAACGGCTTCAGCATTTTGTTCATTCATCAAGATCAATTGAGCAGAAGACAATAACCCGGTTCGTTCTTTATCAATTAATCGATCCCGAAGCAATGGAAGCGATAATCCAGCTCGATATTCTCCGCCGGAGTTCGTCAAATAGTTTTGATAGTAAATCGGCCAATTGCCTTCTCCATTGCGATAGCCAGCAAAAAGCTTCACGCCATTATAAAGCGTTGGAATTGTCAGTTGAGTATCGCCGTAATTATTAATATAACCACCAGCCGGTTGTGAGCGAGTACTAGCCTCCAGTGCAGGGTCAAATTGTCCTTTTGCATTGATAAATGCACCACTGGCTTTTATTACTTCAAGTCGGGCTATTTTTACTTGGGGATAATGCATGTCGATGCTTTGCAGGACGTGCATTAAGCCTAATTTTTGTGTTTTATCGGAGGCATATAGGGAGACTGAACAGGCTAATAAGGCGCCCAGTCCAATAAAAACAAGTAATAACTTACTGAGTTGTGATTTCCTCATGAGCTTGCCTTTTCTACCGCACTTTCGGGAGGAAAACCGTTGAACTGGCGCCATAATTCATACCACAAAGGCACTTCGCCTAACTGAACCCAACCATGTACGCGCACTCCTTGTCTTAAAAAGGCTGACTCAGGCCAAGGCTCATCAGGCACAATCACAGTGCGAAACAAGCCCATACCATTATCTGTAGGATCGATAAAAGCTACTTTCCCACCAAAGGTACCTACGGCGATTTGCGGCCAACCTCTAAATTGAATAGCAGGCCATCCTTCAAATTGGAGACGTGCTTTTTGGTTAAGATGAACGAATGGGATGTCATTGCCATGAATCCAAAGTGCTACTGCTCTTGATTCGGTTACAGGTATAATCTGAGCTAATACTTCGCCCTCCTTAACGACAACGCTTTCTTGTCCTGTCAAACGCTTAAAGATGATGCCAGGAACATGAGCCTTAATGAGTTGGGTTTGCTGCCTTGCAATCCGAACATCAATAGTAACCTTATCGATATTAGCTTGGGCTAATTCATTTTGATATTTTGCATACTCAATTTGGGCTAATTCATATTGGCGTTTTGAGTTAATGCCTTGCTCATATAAGTTCTTTTGGCGATCAACATTGGCTTTCCCTGCGATTAATGATTGCTGTGCAGCCTCTATGCGAAGCAAGATAGCCTTTTTTTCTAACTCCAATCTGCTAAGTAATTTTGGGTCATTATCGGTAATCTCTACAATAGGGTCGCCCGCTTTAACACCAACACCCTCGTCCACGTACCATTTTTTAATTCTGCCATAAATGGGTGAATTGACAGTATGCAACCGCTCGGTTGGTGAAAAAGCAATGACTTTACCGCTTCCAAGGGCAAATTGTTGCCAAGGCGTAAAGCTTAAAAATAAAATTAAAATCAGGAGTACTAAAAAAATAATCTTAGCTATTTTGCGTGGATTAGGTAATTTGCCAATCATTTGATAGGCGTGTAGCTTCATGAGAGCACCAAGCGGTTAGAGAGTGGGATGAGATTAGGATATTGAGTAATTATAATCAAAAGAGTCTCCTTGAGTGTTGCTAAATAGTAGATAAGTAACTCAATGTCTTTTGTAGTCAATCTATCAAAGAGGGCATCAATAATAATAAGCTGGGGTTTTGCAACTAGGGCACGAATCACCATGAGCTGAATGAGTTCAAGTTCAGTAAACACTTGCTCCCAATCATAAATCATGCTTTTTAAACCATTAGGCTGACTCATGATTTTATCCATCAAACCAAAAGATTTTAAAAGCTCTTTTAATTGCTGTATAGAGAAGGATGGTTGATTGAGGCGTAGATTGCCATAAATGCTGCCAGCAAACCATTCTTTATCTCTAAGTAACAGGGTGTGCTCACGAATCGAGCGTCTGTATTCTTGATGACAGAGGGTCTTGTTGACATAAACTGATAGGCTAGTATTGTTTTTAAAACCCAAAATAAAATCCGTAAATGACTCTTTTTTTTGTGTTTGATTCAAGCAAATAACTAAAGGATTTCCTGGGCTGCTGGATGCTTTTTCTTGATTTTGAGTCACTAAAGTGATGTTTTTTATCGGTATGATAAGTTCAGTTAATTCTGTGTTAATAGGTTCAGTTGGGAGATTTAATACCATGTCAATTTTATGCTCGGAAGCAATTAAGTCGTAATAATTTTCTAAAAGAACACCAAAGCGTTTAAAAGCGTAGATTAATGCGCCAAGCACAATCTCTGCTGCAACAAGCTGACCTAAACTTAATTGGTTATTGATCACAAGATAGCCTCCTAAACCGAGCAAGAGACTACTAGCGAGTGCCGAAAGGATATAAAAACCAATTTGATGTTTGATGAGTTGCTTAAAATGCATATTGCGCGCTTTTAAAAAGGAAACCAAGCGCTTATCAGTTTGCTGGGTTGCATAGTGATGATAACGATTAAAGCGAAATAAAAAACGATTGGTAAGCAACTCCTCTAACCAAGCACCGATTTGATGTTTTTCAGTGCATTCTTTTTCGGCACTCGCTAATCCTTTACGATAAGGTAGAAAAACAATCAAAATAATACTCAATACAATGAATAAATCAAATACGAGAAAGAGTGGATGATAAAAAAGAAGCAAGATTAAACCAAAGAAAAGCTGCAAACTTAAGTTCACCCCATAGAGTAAAAGACTTGATAACGCTTTTTTTATGGTCACCACTTCGAAAAAACGATTAACGAGCTCTGGACCATGATGTGAAGAGAAATTATCTAGCGATAAATGGGTAAATTGACGGGTTAGGTTAAGGCTTATTTTAACCATTAATTTCTGTTGAATGACTTCGATGATAATAGTTTGCCATATATTTAAAGCCCCTAGGGCAATCATTAGTATTAGCACCATAACGCTTAGTGTTACCACCGGTTGAAACAATTTACCAAAGGCAATCAGATTAACTAAGGTTTGGGCTGCAATAGGAATACTTAAGCTAAGTAGACTCACTATTACGCTTATCATAATAATCGATGAAATGGCTGCTTTATCCAAAACCTCAACAATTGAGTTCATTTCTTGTTTCATTAAACGCCTCATATCCTTTGCTTAATGTTTTAATTTATCCATTATAAAAAACTCCAGAGAGTCAATTGCTTTGTTTGCCACCTCTTTTTTAATTAAGGACACATGGATGTCTTCTAAAGAGGGCAGAAAATAATCATCCAATCTATCCAGGTAGTTAGGAATCATACTGCGCTGTATGGCTGTAATCCCCAGACCTGCTCGAACGGCGGCCATTTTTCCCGCATAACTTGGGCTACTAAATGCCAGGCGCCATTTTAAGTGATGTTGATTGAGCGACTCAATTACGTTACCCCGATAGACACAGGGAGAGGGGGAAAGAATCAATGGAATGGTTGCTTTTTCATTAAGGACTGGTAACAATTCTCTTTTACCTACCCATTCTACGGGCTCATTCCATACATTAACGCCTTCATGAATTTGATTTTTGTCATTCGTTTTTATCAAGATTAAATCAAATTCGTCTTGATGAAATCGCTCAATTAAGTTCAGCGTTAAATCGCACTCCACATTGAGTATGACTCTGGGATGAAGTCTTGAAAATTCAACCAAGATATCCGAGAGCATCATGGATGCGAAGTCCTCAGGTAGACCAAAACGAAGTTCGCCCTTTAGCTCAGGGGATTTAAATCGGTCAAGCGATTCACGATGCAGTTCATAAATTCGTTTGGCATAGCCTAAAAAAAGCTCCCCATCAGGGGTTAAGGATAATTCTCGCCCACGAGTAATTAATTGTTTTTCAACTAAATTCTCAAGCTTAGCAATTTGCTGACTTATGGCGGATTGAGTTCTGCCTACACGTGATGCTGCTTTTGTAAAGCTTTGAGTTTCCGCCACCGCTAAAAAGCATTGTAAGGTTATCGTATCTAGTGACATTAGAACTCCTAATAAAGAGTATAAATATTTTTAATTTCACTTATATAAGTATATTTAATATATTCTGATTGTAGCAAAACAATTTCTAATGGGGAATGATGTGAATACAACAGTTCAAATTTTTTTATGCCTAATGTTAGCCTGTCCGATCATAGCACTTGCCCTTAACTCCATTTTAATTTCGCGACCAATTATTGCCGCGCGCCTTGCGGGCTACTGTATAGGGATCGGATTTTTAATTGGTGCAGGGTTACTCTGTTACTTATCCTTATCACAAAATTCTGCAGTATATTCATTAATAAGTCTTAATGGACTGAGCTTGTTGTTATGCAGTTTAGTACTATTGGTCAGTTTTGTCGTGCATCGATTTTCATTGAGGTATATGCATGGTGACAGACTCTACAGACGCTTTTTTCTACTTTTATCAGTACTCACATTAACGGCATTACTCATGGTTCTTGCCGATAATTTATTTCTATTCTGGGGTGCTTGGTCTTTTTCTAATCTGTTTCTAGTGCTGTTGATGGTGCATAAAAAGGAATGGATGGCTTCAAAGAACTCTGGACTTTTGGCTTTTTATACATTCGTTTCAGGGAGCGCCTGTTTATTAGTAGCTTTTATTTTTCTAAGTTTAGGTTACTCGACTAGCTCTATTGTAGCTGTGAACCAACTGTCTAATTCTGGCCGCTTACCCGTACTTTTGCTTTCCATGGGCCTTATCTTAGTTGCAGCATTAACCCAGTCAGGATTATTTCCTTTTCATCGCTGGCTTATCAGCTCGTTAAATTCGCCAACTCCCGTTTCCGCTTTAATGCACGCCGGCCTTGTCAATGGTGGAGGAATTCTACTCGTTAAATTTGCACCACTGATGATGCTTTATCCAGAATTGTTAACTTTATTATTCATAGTGGGTGGCTTGTCTGCACTCTTAGGAACGATCTGGAAGTTGATGCAACCTGATATTAAAAAAATGTTGGCTTGTTCCACCATGGCCCAAATGGGTTTCATGATGATGCAATGTGGGATCGGTTTATTTGCTGCGGCTATTGCTCATTTATGTTGGCATGGATTATTCAAAGCTTATCAGTTTTTAAGTTCGGGCTCTGCGGTAAAACAAAAAAAATCAGAGACTTATTCTTTGAAAGCGTCTCCCATGATGCTCATCACCTCTCTTGTCGGCGGCGTGGTTGCGATGAATTCCTTTGCTTTCGTTACTAATAAATCGATCTCATTTTATGAGGCGAGTGCGTTTGTCTTGTTCTTTGCCTTCATTGCTGGTGCGCAGCTCACCCTTACTTGGATTCGCAGTTATCAGACTACTTTACGTCTGGTATCAGGGCTAGTGCTCGCTTCCTTTTCTGGACTGATGTACGGGGCAAGCATTCAGCTTATTCAGTTGTTGATTCCAAATATATCGACACTCCACGCATCTCAATTATCGCTAATCCATTGGAGCATAATGATTTTATTTGGTGTTCTCTGGTTGGCATTTAATCTTGGAGTACACAAAACAATAGGTCAATCAAAATTAGGCTGTTGGCTTTACATGAGTTTGTTCAATTCAAGCCAACCTTCAAGAAAAACCGTAACTGCTTTACGAACTGATTACAATTACTAAAGGTATTAAGGAGTATTTATGACTAGTGCAAAAATGTTAGCTGAACAAGATACGACTAGGACAGAAATTAAAAAGACAGACATGACCTGTCATCGAGCAAAAAGCAAAGATATTGAAATACACGCTTTGGTACATAATGCTGCAAAATGCATCGCGCCTGTTTGGCCTCTTGAAACCTTTATTGCTTGCAATCCCTTACAAGGCTTTGAAGCACAAACGTTTGAAGAGGCATTGGCTCAGGGTGGTTTTAGGCGTCAAAGAGTGGAGCGCAACCTGCAACTCGAAGAGGTTAATCTTCAAATGATTAAATGGTGCGGTGGCTTTTTAGATGCAGGGCAAGGGAGTATTGATATGCCACATCGTGAGAAGGGATTTTATTTTGGATTCTTAAAATTAGCGTATTTTGATAAACAATTACACCACAATAAAAAAGAAGCAAAAGAATTTCTGCAACAATTACCTGAATCGGCAGAAGAGGCAATTAAAATCTGCTTGCAAAGACTTCATGTTCCTCAAGGACAAGAAGAGATTTTTATTTCACAAACACTTCGCTATTTACCAGGCT
The DNA here is from genome assembly GCF_001467025.1 of Legionella brunensis. GTDB lineage: Bacteria > Pseudomonadota > Gammaproteobacteria > Legionellales > Legionellaceae > Tatlockia > Tatlockia brunensis. Next base: position 45,194 of record NZ_LNXV01000013.1, read on the forward strand.
GGGCAGGATTTGTGAAATGGAAAACCGATTGGCAGAATTCCAAGAAACCAGAGGAAACGCGAGTCACCCTTACTGATTTTCTGGCGGTGCGTTTGGTACTGACTTGTTTGCTCTGGCCTGATGCCACCAAGGAAAAAAAAAGCCTCGACGATGGTTCTTTGGTTAAAACAGTACTGGCACAATTAAAAAGTAATGAGGATTCCTATCGGCAAAAGCTATTAAATCTGCTTTTGCCAGAGGTAAAAAAATCACAAGTGGCTGGTGTACGAAGAGTGGCCCAATTGGTTTTTTGCATTGATGTTCGTTCCGAGCCATTTCGTCGCGCCATTGAGTCTTTGGGGCATTATGAAACCTTCGGTTTTGCCGGATTTTTTGGACTTCCTGTGCGTATCGAGGAATTTGAGACCAATAAAAATAAAGAATGTTGCCCAGTCTTATTAAAGCCTAAATATTCCATTAAAGAATTACCGGCTGCAAATAAAGACGATTTTGAGCGCTATCAGCGAGGAAAGGTATTCATTAATAGTTGTAAAAGCCTTTATAAACAACTCAAATATAATGTGTCCACACCCTTTGCTTTAGTCGAATCCTTAGGGCTTTGGTGTGGTTTGAATATGACTTTAAAGTCCTTATCCCCTGAATTAAGCAACAGTTCACTATTAAGTATCAAGAGTTGGTTAAAACCCCCTATCCCAACTAAAGTGACTTATGAGTTGAGTGAAACCGATGCCGAGCAAGGTTTGTCTTTGCAAGAGCAGATTAGTTATGCTGAAACGGTATTGCGTCTTATGGGGCTCACTTCAGGTTTTGCGAAACTCATTATTCTTTGTGGGCATGGAAGTAGTACAGAGAATAATCCTTACTCCTCTGCTTTAGATTGCGGTGCCTGCGGTGGGAATCATGGGGGTATAAATGCTCGATTATTGGCTTCCATTCTCAATAAAGGTGAGGTTCGACGAGGTTTGGAAGACTGTGGCATACACATCCCCTTGGATACGGTATTTTACGGAGCACTACATAATACAACTACGGATTGCGTAGAGCTTTATACAGAAGATGTAGCTAAACACATTTATCCTGAACTTTTAAGTCAACTTCAAACCGATTTAAAAGAAGCAAGGCATATAACCAATCAAGAGCGAGGAGTGAAATTGCATAGTAACACCCCTCATAAAGACATCACAAGAAGAAGCTTAGACTGGTCTGAAACACGACCTGAATGGGGTTTAGCACAAAATGCTGCCTTTATTGTTGCACCCCGCCATCTGACAAAAAATATCTCTCTTGATGGTCGTTGTTTCTTACATTCCTATCGCTTTGAACAAGATAGTGAAGGAGTATTGCTTGAGACTATTCTGACCGCCCCCATGGTCGTGGCTGAATGGATTAATACTCAATATTTATTTTCTACTTTGGATAATGTCGCGTTTGGAAGTGGAAGCAAGATTACCCACAATGTAGTTGGAACCATCGGGGTGATGCAGGGAAATGGAAGCGATCTGATGCACGGGCTTCCGCTGCAGTCAGTCATGAGTTCTGACAAAGAATCCTATCATCAGCCACAGCGTTTATTGACGGTTATTTATGCCCCCAAAGAGATGGTTTATCAGGTGATTCAAAAACACGCCATCTTACAAACCTTATTTTTTAACCAATGGGTGCATCTGGTAGTTATCCATCCGATGAATCAAGTTTCTTATCAATTAAACCAACTCGGTGATTGGATTGAAGTGGAATAATAGGAGGAAAAATGAGTGTTATTAAAGTTCAAGAACGAAAAGATATTGGGATTAACCTACATCCGATGAAAAAAATTGAAATTATTGTTGCAGGAGAGCACGAGCACTTTATCACCTCAATGATGGAAGAAGCATCTGTTACCGGATTTACGCTGATAAGAAACGTTTCTGGAAAAGGTCATCATGGCTTTCATGAAGGAAAAATGATGTTTAATGATAAATCCTCGTTAGTCTTGTTTATCGCAGTTGCACCTGAAGAGGTGATTGTGACCCTTGCTTTAGGTATGAAAACCCTGTTTCAGAACGAGTCTGGGGTCATGTTTGTTTCCGATGTTTCAGTTGCAAGGCTTGACTATTTCCATACTAGGGGCGCTTAATCATGTACTATAAAAATCAGAGCGTTTTACTAGCATCCAAACATGAAAAGGAACAAGCAATTGCTGCACCATTTATGAATAGGCTATCGTGCACCTTGAAGGTGCATGATTTTGATACCGATCAGTTTGGCACTTTTACGGGAGAGATTGCTCGGACTCTGAGTCCCTATGAAACCTGCCTCTTGAAAGCCAAAACGGCAGCTGAGCAATATGATTATGCTTATTCTGTGGCCTCTGAGGGAAGTTTTGGGCCTCACCCTACATTTCCTTTTATACCAAGTGCCCATGAATTGATGGTATTTATTGATAGAGAGCATGATTGGGTGATTGCAGAGCAGCTAGTAAGTCAAAAAACAAACTATGCGATGATAACCATTAATAAACATGCTGAGATTGATGTCTTTCTCAAGCAAGTTCAATTTCCTTCTCATGCACTTATTGTGCAAGGAACTTCTGATAACCGTGTTATTGCTAAAGGCATAAATGATTTAAAGGTCTTGATTCATCATTTAACTATTGGTTTCAAAACTGAAAAAGAGCTTCTTTTGACAACGGACATGCGGGCTATGATGAATCCTACTCGAATGGAATTAATAGGTAAGTTAGCAGATAAGTTAGCACTAAGGATTGCAACCCTTTGTGTTCAATGTGCTTGTCCAGGCTTTGGATTCAAATCAACTCGTGGCACACTTGCTTGCTCTCTTTGTGGTTCTTCAACCTCGTATTACAAAGAAGAAGTGTGGGGTTGTATCACTTGTGAACATGAAGAGTATAAAATGCGAAGGGATGGATTGTTAAAAGCAGATCCTAGGTATTGCGATTATTGTAACCCTTAATGAACGTGTTTCTTTGAGGCAGCGCTGTTAAGCGCACTTATGATAGGTTATGATGGCATTTTTTTAAAGAATTCCCGATGAAAAAAGGATTAATATTGATCAATCTGGGTACTCCATGCTCTACTAATGGCTCAGACATTAAGCGTTATTTGCGACAGTTTTTGACCGATAAGCGTGTCATTGATATACCGACGATGCTGCGTTACCTTTTGGTCTATGGATTAATAGTACCTTTTAGGTCAAAGAACACAGCTCATGCGTATAAATCTATATGGACTTCTCATGGCTCTCCTTTAATGGTTTATAGTCAGGAATTGGCAAGCTATACCCAACGGCTTTTGGGAGAAGAGTATAAGGTGGTATTAGGCATGCGTTATGGCAGTCCGTCCATAGAACAAGCACTTCATGAATTAAAGTCATGTCAAGAGATTACCATTTTTCCTTTATATCCCCAGTATTCGTCTGCTGCTACAGGTTCCTCTATTGAAGAGGTAATGCGTATTTTATCCAAAAAAGAAGTGATTCCTTCTCTTCACATAGTTCGTGATTTTTATCATCATCCGGCATATATTACCTCACAGAGCGAAGTGATTAGAGATCATTTAAGCAAGCAATCTCATCTATTATTAAGCTATCATGGAATTCCTGAACGTCACATTATTAAAGGAGGTTGCAAGGCGGTATGCTCGAAAGACTGCTCTTCGATAACCATAAAAAATCAAGCATGTTATCGAGCGCAATGTTTTGAAACAAGTCGTTTGCTTGCAAAAGAATTAAAGTTAAGTCCACAACAATACACCACGGCGTTTCAATCAAGACTGGGCAAAACACCTTGGATAAAACCCTACACGAATGAAGTATTATCTGAGCTTATTGAGCAAGGAATTCGAAATCTTACTGTTGCTTGTCCCTCTTTTGCAGTTGATTGTCTTGAAAGCTTGGAAGAAATAGGTATGCGCCTTAAAGAGCAGTGGATTCATTTAGGAGGAAAAGAGTTTACTCTAGTCCCTTGTTTAAATACCAGTAAATCTTGGGTGGAGGCTCTTGTTGAACGAGTTAAATTCTGAATTGAAAACCAAAAGATAGGCGTTTGATTGTTTCTTAATAAAAGGCCTCATAAAGAGGTCTTGGTTCATCATTCTTCGACGAGTAGTGGGGCTGCGTTTTTAGCATCATCCGCATTTTAAAGCGACGATAAAACTGCTCTTGGGCGTGCGCTTTCCTTGTATAAATTGGTGGTGTCCAACGAGTACAATTTGGAGAATCAAAGAAATTTTATGAGGGTGATAGTACGCTCTTTCTCGTAAATCAAAGAGAACAAGCAACAGCTCAGGTAAAATTTAACTTAATTAATGCCAAGATAAAACTTTATGAACTTAATGACTTAGCTTATTTTTGTTATTCAACAAAAGTGTTTAGTACTAAACGAACGATTGAAACCCATCACCTTCCTATTAAATGATATTGAGCTAGTACAAGACAATTTGAAAATTACAAATCTATCTATCCTCATGCTAAAATTAAAAACAATCTCTATGTCCCTGGTTGATTTAACATGTATGTAGAAATTTTATCTCGAATTCAATTTGGATTTAGCATTGGCTTTCATATTTTATTTCCTACGCTAAATATTGGGCTCGCCTTATTTTTAGTCATCATGGAGATTATGTGGCTGAGGTCCAAAAATCCCTTATATTTAGAAATATGTAAATTTTGGACAAAAATTTTTGCATTAACATTTGGTATGGGTGTTGTATCAGGTATCGTTTTAGCTTATCAAATAGGTACTAACTTTGGCCCCTTCATCAGTAAATTTGGGAATGTATTAGGTGCTTTGTTTGCTTATGAGACCTTAACCGCATTTTTTCTAGAAGCAGGTTTTTTAGGGGTAATGTTGTTTGGGTGGAAAAAAGTACCCAACTGGTTGCATTTTTTGGCCACTCTTTTTGTGGCAATAGGTACTACCATCTCTGCATTTTGGATTATGTCTGCTAATTCCTGGATGCAGACTCCAAGCGGGTACCAATTGGTTGAAGGTAAATATGTGGTTGATAGTTGGTGGGCTGTAGTATTTAACCCTTCATTTTTACCCCGGTTTATTCATATGCTGTTTGCATCTTATGTAACTAGTTGTTTTGTTATCATGGCGGTTGCGGGATATCATTTACTGCGGGAAAAATCTGTCGAAATTTCGAAGAAAACGATTACTTTTACGTTATTCTCGGCTTTGATTCTAGTGCCTTTACAAATTGGAATCGGCGACATGGTTGGCCTAACAATTAACAAACACCAACCTTTAAAAACGGCCGCTATGGAGGGGGTATGGCAAACTCAAAAGGGTGCCCCTTTATTACTATTTGCTATTCCTTCTCAATCGCAACAACAAAATTATTATGAGATTGCTATACCCAAACTAGCCAGTCTAATTAATACCCACGACTTAAATGGAGAAATGTTAGGCCTAAACACAGTTTTGCCAGAAGAACAACCCAAAGTCGCTGCCGTGTTTTTCTCTTTTCGTATTATGGTAGGAATTGGAATATTGATGTTGTTAACTGCTTTAACAGGTCTAATTCTCTATTTGCGCGACAGGTTATTCTCTTCTCAAAGATTTTTTCGGTGGTGTTTATTTATTTCACCTCTAGGATTTATAGCAAGTATAGCGGGCTGGCTTACCGCCGAGCTAGGCCGGCAACCGTGGGTTGTTTATAATCTTTTAAAAACAAGGGATGCAGTTTCAGCAATAGGGCTTGAGGAAGTTATTATTTCCTTTACATTGCTGATTCTTGCTTATGGAGTTATTTTTAGTTTTTATCTTTTTTATCTCTTTAAATTTATAAAAAGAGGAGCGACATTATTAGAAAAAGAAACAGTTGAGCAACACGCATTTCAATATATGACCGATTTACCAAAGGAGAATTAAGCGTGCTTCCATTCATATTTGCTACGATTTTAGCATTTATTGTATTGATGTATGTAATTCTTGATGGCTTTGATCTGGGGATTGGCATTTTATTTCCGTTTACAAATAGTGAGAGTGAACGAGATAGAATGATGAATTCAGTAGCGCCGGTTTGGGATGGTAATGAAACTTGGTTGGTTTTCGGCGGAGCTATTCTTTATGGTGGTTTCCCTCAAGTTTATGGTTTGCTATTACCAATTTTATACATGCCTCTCATGTTGATGTTGATTGCACTCATTTTTCGAGGCGTTAGCTTTGAATTCCGATTTAAAGCTAATAAATCGAAAGTGATATGGAACTGGATTTTTTCAATTAGCTCTGTTGCAGCGGCATTTTTTCAAGGTGTCATTTTGGGAGCTTTTGTTCAAGGTTTCCCAATAAATGAAGCGCAAATGACTATAAAAGGTGCAGATTGGTTGACTCCCTTTAGTTTACTAACCGGGGTCGCATTGGTTTGTGGTTATGGTCTATTAGGTGCTACTTGGATGATAATAAAAAGTAGTGGGACACTGCAGATGAAAATGATCCATTACGCTAAAGGACTATTGATTATGGTCAGTTTTTTTCTTCTTTTTGTAAGTATATGGACACCTTTACACAGTAGAGAAATTTTTGATCGTTGGTATAGTTTTCCGAATGTTCTATTTTTAAGTCCGCTACCTATAATAGCTATAATCGCAATTTATTTGCTGTGGAAAAATTTAACATTGAAAAGTGAACGTAAACCATTTTATTTAAGTGTCGTTATTTTTTTATGCGCATATATAGGAATTGCAATCAGTGTTTACCCTTATCTAATTCCACATGAGGTCACTTTATGGGAGGCGGCAGCGCCAAACTCAACCCTATTGTTTATTTTAATAGGTGTAGTAATTATGTTGCCTGTTCTACTTGCTTATACTTTTTATGCGTACTATTTGTTTCGAGGGAAGACCGACGAAAATTACCATTAACCGTGGTTACTATTTGTATCGATATCCTTTTCACTTTCTTTATATCAAAACTTCATCCACAAGAGGACTCTCTATCAACCTAGCGAATTCATTTGTAATCGACACCACTAGAGAGTTGATGTTTTAATCCCCTTACTTATTTTTTCTAAAACGAGGAATAAACAATTTAATGGGAAAAAACATAGGCGTTGATTCTTGATAATTGACATATAATTGCCCTTTAGATTTTACCAAGCCTTGCTCAGTGATAGGTCCTGTTATCCTGGTCATTAGGTAATATAATGTTAGTGGCGAAAAGAGTGATAGCCATCCCCAAGCGTGGTGAATCGCAAAAAGTGTAAACGAACACCAGACTAACCATTCAAAAAAATAGTTTGGATGTCTGGAATAGTACCAAAAACCCTTATTACATGCTTTTCCAGGATTGTTCGCTTTAAAAGACTGCAATTGAAAATCAGCATATGCTTCCAAAAAAATAAATAAAGCGGCTAACATAAACCCTATAACATCGAGCAGGCTTATTTTATTATTCGAATGCGAGGCAAAAAACCACGGAAGTGAAATTATAAATATAAAAAAGCCTTGTAGCTGAAAATTGATAAAAAAACCGAGAAACTTAGCTATTTTCCAATTATTGCTCAACGCAACATATCGTTTATCAATTAAATTTTTTCGAATGCGGGTATACCATAAATAAAAGCCTAGTCGAAATCCCCATATTATAAGTATAAGACTTAGTAGTTTTGACCTATTACTAATTGTTTCAATATTTAAATAAATAAGCCCAGCTAAGGTGAGTCCCGAAGCCCAGCCAACATCGACTACTGAGGGATTGTTTTTTAAGCGATACCAAATCCATATCAAGGACATGTGGATAACTATAAAGACAATAACGATTAAAAGCTTCATGTACACCCTCGTTTTAAGTGATTAAAAATTTTAAGAGATAAGGGGAGAATTAAAGACCAAATGCCACCGAGATAAATGTAAAACCAAAAACTATTTGCTACAGCAGCACCAAGTCTAACACCAAGCCAGTAAGCCGAGATGATTGAAGGAAAAGCTATAATTCCAATTAAAACACTAGGGATCATAAATACTTTAATAAAAGTAATGAGATTAAATCCAAAAGATAACCAGAGTAGTGTTATCCAAGGTGGACAAAAATAGGGGTTGAAAGGATTTGAATTGTAGGAGATTAAACCTGAACGTAGCCAAATCTTATCTATAATCGATCCCATGACCATTAAGGCTACACCATAGAATAAAGCATTACTCAACGAACGCTGCTTAATTGTTTCAAATATAATTTGGAAACTAAAAATTACCATCATTGATAACAGAGCTTCGTAAAACTTATTCAGTGCTACAAAAAAGATACAACTTATCCAAGTTAAGTAATAACAAAAAAAAAATGGACAACCCAGTTTTTGATCGTCATGATAAACTGTTAAGGCGAGCTGCGAGAGCAACACAACCTTGGCCAGCATGTAAACCAATTGCGAGAGACACCGGTTTAACATAGAGTGGAGACTTATTAAATCTCTGTGATGTAATCTTTGCAAATTCCAAGGCTTCACTTTCGGCATTTGCATGAACAATACAATACTCTTCTAATTTTAAATCGTTTTTTTTGATGGACTGTTCCAAGTAGTTAATTGATTTCGTCAATGCTTTGGAACGGGAAAATGACTTACCTGCAATGAATCCCTTGCCCTGACAATCAACGGAAACTATCGGTTTCAATTTAGACCAAGTTGCGATGCGCCCTTTAAAATTACTCATTCGTCCGGAGCGTACCATCGAATCGAATTGATTAACGGCCACATAAATATAAGTAGTTCTTATGGCATTTGAAATTTGTTTAATAATTTGTTTAATTGATTGTCCTGCTTCAATTAACTCACCTGCATAATTTAACAGTAAACCATGGGCACCCGAATTTGTTTTTGAGTCAATGACTGTGATATTTGAATAATTTTTTGCAGCTTGAATAAATGCCTCATACATTCCACTCATTGCTTTTGAGACAGAAATGACCAAAACATTTTCATAGGTTTTGCTAAGTTGTCCGAATTTTTCTTCAAGTACTGATAATGAGGGATAGGATGTCTTTGGATACTCATGCAAAAAACTATTCAAGTTGGCATAAAAATCATTTTCCTCAAAACAATATTTATCTAACAGCTGATGTTGTCCCATTTGTATATTAATGGGTATCAAATGAATTTGATGTTTATCAATAAGTTGTTGTGATAAATCAGCACTCGAGTCTGAAACCAGTGCAATATTTCCTTTCGGGGCGTGGTTCATTTCGAATTGTCTTCGCATGTCATCCACTTTAGGGTAAAGGATAGTATGTTGCTGGCATAAATGAGCAAAAATAATTTGTGGATTTTCTGTATGAACATGGAATCGGCAAAGATCGTTATTGCTAGTGACTAGAGCATGCTCACCATGCTTCATCAAAAAATTTAAAATATTGTTTTTATCCAGTGAAGGGGATTTCAATACTGCCTCGGTACAGTAACGATGGTTTTCCTTACTATGGTTATCAAACAAGTGTTCAGGTTTTAAAGATGTTAAATTTGTATCGAACTTTAGATTTTCTATTTGAGGATTTTGCAAAAATTGAGTAAAACCCTCGAGGAAGAAATAGAATCCCAGCGCGCCAGCATCAACAACGTTTGATTTTTTGATTTCCGGTAGCATGTGGGTTGTTTTTTGCAATTCCAGCAAAAGAGGTGGTAATATTTTTGTCATCCCTAATTCAAAAGAGCACTCATTTTTAATTTGTTGGCTAATAAAAGCTAATTGCTTAATAAGAGTAAGGATAGTGCCTTCTACTGGATTGGGAATTGACTCTTCAACCTCTCTTGAAACGGTTTGTAGTATATGAGCAAAAACGTCAAATTCGATGATAGTCTCTAATGGCATATTTTCCGCTAGCGAATTAAAAAATTGAGCGAGGATCATTCCTGAATTACCTCTTGCTCCTATAATGCTGGCATCTGCGATTGATTTTGATGTTTCTCGCAAGGTTAATTGGGGTGAGGAAAAATGAATAATTGCATTGGCTAGGGACGCCATATTATCGCCAGTATCGCCATCCGCAACAGGAAATACATTAATACTATTTATCTCTATTTTATTATTGATTATCCAGTGACACCCAACCACAATACCACGATGAAATTGCTCGCAATCTAATTTATCTAATGCCATAAATTGTTTCCTCGAGGAATAACGTTTAAATTAAGTATTAAACATGAGATAGCTAACAATACTTATAGGGAGAGGTAAGTGGGGCATTATCTAATCATTGCAGGAAGCAGTGCCATGGGTCAAGCAATAACCAGTGCTTTAGAAAGAAGAGGCGATACTTTTTTCACTACTGCCCGGGATGAAACTAAAATTAAACCGGACATGATTTTAGATGCAACCGATTTCGAACAAGTGAAGGAAGCTTTTCGTAGGGCAGGAGCTCTGGATGGAGTGGTAAATTGCAGCGGCTCATTACTGCTTAAAAATGCTCATCTGACGAACAAAAGTGAATATCAAAAAGTTATCGACGCCTCTCTGACAACTGCATTTGCGACAGTTCATGCTGCTGGAGCTATTATGAAAAGTGGTGGTTCAGTGGTTCTTATGTCTTCTGCTGCAGCACTTATAGGGCTTCCCAATCACGAAGCAATTTCGGCAGCTAAAGCTGCAATTATCGGTCTCGCTCGCTCCGCTGCAGCAAGTTACGCCCATTCTAATTTGAGAATCAATGTCATTGCTCCCGGTATGGTGGATACGCATCTTACTAAAAATTTAGTGGCCAATGAACTTTTTTACAATGCTTCGAAAGCGATGCATCCTCTCGGACGATTAGGTAGTGTCAATGATATAGCTCAAGGAGTCCTGTTCTTTCTTAATCCTGAAAATAGCTGGATTACAGGTCAGGTTCTTTGCATAGACGGTGGGCTTAGTCACGTTAAATCTAAGATTAAACTGTAATTGTGGATTAAAGAATGCCAAAACTTTGCTTCTTACTGGGCGACCAGATCAGTAAATCATTAACTGCTTTAAAGAAAATTAACAAAGATAACGACCTTGTATTCTTATGTGAAGTCATGGAAGAAGCAACTTATGTGAATCATCATCCTAAAAAAATAGCCTTTCTATTCTCAGCGATGCGACATTTCGCTAAAGACCTCACTAAGGATGGTTACCATGTCCGTTATGTAACGCTAGATGAGCCCCATAATCTAGGATCGCTTGAAAAAGAACTTTATCGTGTCATTGAAGAAGAGAACATAACATCTGTAGTCTTGACAGAGCCGGGAGAATGGCGAGTTTTACAAAAATTTTTACTACTTAAACAAGCATTGACCATTCCAGTTACTCTTCATGCGGATAATCGTTTTCTTAGCTCCATCAGTGAGTTTAAAAATTGGTTAAAGAATAAGAAACATTTGCGCATGGAATTTTTTTATCGAATGATGAGGAAAAAATATTCGATACTCATGAAGAATGAAGAAATTCCGATTGGTCGAAAATGGAATTTTGATGACCTCAATCGAAAAAGAGCCAGCACTGATTTACATTTCCCACCCCGATTAACCCATAACCATGATGAAATTACTCTGAAGGTCTTAGCGCTTGTTAAAGAAAAATTTAGCCATCATTTTGGACGTTTAGATAATTTTAACATGGCGGTTACGCGAGAAGAGGCTTTGGAAGAGGCTCATTTTTTTATAAATCAGTGCCTCCCACAATTTGGTGATTATCAGGACGCCATGCTTAAACAAGAAGTACATTTATTTCATTCACGATTATCTTGCTATTTAAATGCAGGGTTATTATTGCCACTAGAGCTATGTAAAATGGCGGAGCAAGCCTATTTAAAAAATGCGGTGGCTATCAATTCAGCGGAGGGATTTATTAGACAAATCCTTGGCTGGAGAGAATATGTGAGAGGAATCTATTGGAGTTTCATGCCAGACTATGCCAATTTAAATTATTTTAACGCTACTCGCTCCTTACCGGATTTCTTTTGGGGCAAACCGACAGATATGTTTTGTCTTAAAGAAGTAGTCAAACAAACAGGTGATGAGGCATACTCTCATCACATTCAACGTCTAATGATTACTGGTAATTTTGCCTTATTAGCAGGATTGGATCCAAAAGAAGTTTGCAAATGGTATTTAGAAGTCTATGCTGATGCATACGAATGGGTTGAGCTTCCCAATACTTTGGGTATGGCCCTTTATGCTGATGGTGGGGTAATTGCAAGTAAACCCTATGCAGCAAGTGGAAAATACATAAATCGGATGAGTAATTTTTGCCAATCGTGCATCTATGATCCCAAAGAAGTTACCGGCGAGAAAGCGTGTCCTTTCAATTCGCTTTATTGGAATTTTTTAGATAAAAACAGAAATAAACTCGATAATAATCCTCGTCTTCGGTATGTGTATATGCATTTAGATAAGATGCCCGGTAATAAAAAAGAGGAAATTTTTCAAAAGGCTCAGACGTTTTTAAAACAACTAGACTAAATGTTCATCCACGATCCGATCCAGATGGTGAGGACAGAGCTTAAGCTGCATAACATTATACCCCAAGCCAAATCGATAAAAGCCATATGGATAGGCCAATTTTTAAAAATAGCGAGGCAGGTAAAATCATAAATCCCATAAATAATTAAACCAAGTAGTGCACCATATAAGGTAGCATGAAATAAAGAGTTGTTAGCTAAGGGCTGAATAAAAATAACAATAGATAAGGCAAACAGCGCATATACTAAAAAGGTGGCCCACCAAATAGGTCGAAGTTGATGATCACTGAGACGTAGCCAATCCTTGTAATGTTCAATATATAAATTCTTTGCTACAAGTCCAAGCCAAATAAAATCAAGAATTATAAAGATAACTAGTGCAATAAAGAATGTTTTTATATTCATTAGATTCATCATTTTCCTTAAATTTATAATAACTAATCGATATCTCTCATATCTTTTATTGTATTTAAGCGAGAGTGTTTAATCACATCGTAATATTTTAAAGCTCTTTTTTTAGCTTCGTTGTGATCAACAATAGGTATGGGGTAGTCTTTTCCTATTTTGATTCCTGTTTTTAAAGAGCTTTCTAACCAAGGCTGATGAATGTATTGTGAACTAACATTGGAAAGCTCTGGAACCCATTGACGTATGTAATCTCCATTACTATCAAATTTTTCGCTTTGTAAAATCGGATTAAAAATACGAAAATAGGGGGCGGCATCTGCTCCACAACCAGCAACCCACTGCCAACTTGCACTATTGTTGGCCAAATCTGCATCAACTAGGGTATCTAAAAACCAATCTGCACCTTTACGCCAGTCAATTAATAAATCTTTAGTTAAAAAAGAAGCTACAACCATTCTTACGCGATTGTGCATATAACCTGTAGTCCATAACTCTCTCATGCCGGCATCGATTAATGGATAGCCAGTCTCTCCTTTTCTCCAGTGATCAAGAAGTTTTTCATCAGAATTCCAGGGAAACATTTCAAATTCTTTTCTAAAACATTCTTGAGGTAGATTGGGAAAATTGTATAAGAGATGATACGAAAATTCACGCCAACCCAGTTCTGACAAAAAATGGTCGATTGAAGTTAAATTAGATTGCTCATCAAGCTTCAGCAGTTCTAGATGGCTGAAAACATCCCAGGGAGAAATTTCACCAAAATGTAAGTGTGGGGATAATTTTGAAGTGCCGTCTTCTATAGGTATATTTCGATCGTTTTTATAAGACAGAAGTTTTTTTTGAATGAAATTTTTCAATTTTTCTTGAGCACCTTTCTCACCAGGTTGCCAATATTTAGAAAAATTAATAGCCCAATTAGGTTTTTTAGGCAATAAGTTCCACTTCTCTAAAGCTTCTGATTGAAGTTCTAAGTTTGTTGGACGATTTGTAATAAGGTAGGGTTTGGGTAATGTTAATATTTTGAGGCTTTGTTTCCAAAAAGGAGTAAACACTTTAAAACATTCACCACTTTTGTTTTTAATATTCCAAGGTTCATTTAATAAACTACCATTGGTGCTATGAACTGCAACACCATGCTCTAGGAGGGTAGTTTTAATTTTTGTGTCACGTTTTATAGCGATTGGTTCATAGCAGCGATTCCAGTATACAGCTACAGCTCCGGATTCCTTAATTAAACCCATAAGAATCTCAAGGGAACTTCCGGAGCGTAGGTTTAATGTTAACCCCCAATCTTCTTCCAAGGAGCTATTTAACTCTTTTAGACTGTAGTAAAGCCACCACTTGTGGGCACTGCCGAGAACACTTGTTTCTTTATCAAAAATATAAATAGGGATTATCACATCATGCTCGTTGCATGCGCTAGAAAGGGCAGGATTATTTGATAATCTAAGGTCTTGTCTGAACCAAACTATAGCAATGCTCATAGACTTAAAATTATAAAACAATTATTGTCATAGGTATTAACTACCATACAGCTAAGCTTTTGAATACTCAAATTGAAATATAAAAATATTTTGCTAAGCTTTTCTGGTCAAGCCCTTTTGTAGCCTTATGCTCAATGTGAACGCCCAGACTTTGGATTCAAAACGACTAAAGTGCATTCCTTGCGCACTTCTTATTATGAGGAAGAGGTCTAGGATTGTATCGGTTATGATCATAAAGAATACAAAACACGACGAGATGGTTTGTTAAAAGCCGACCCTACGAATTGTAATTATTGCAACCTTAAAGTAGTTTTCTGTAATGCACGGATGATAAGCTCACTGATAGTAAGTTATGATTCCATTTTTTTTAAAGAATTTCCGGTGAAAAAAGGATTGTTACTAAAATCTCGGTGCTCCAACTCTACGAATAATCGAGAGATTAAGCGTTATTTGCGTCACCTTGAAATGGCAAAGTTTCTGGATACATCTGTCGAGTCATTAAAAACTATCTTACCTGTAAATTTTTACTTTGTTGATAGGAAGATACAAATAATAACATGTGATAATGATAATCCCGATTAACTAAATTATTTAAACACCACTTTGCTTGGTGTATAGTAACTTTTCCGGTAAGAAAGGGATTTTTATTATGCCAAAACGAATTAAATTTTGTATTGCCACAGCGACTGTAACTCTATTCTTGATAAGTTTGTTTCCTTATTTACATGCAGACACCGCACCTAAAACCAATCAGTATTGGTGGCCTCATATGCTGGATCTCACCCCGCTTCGTCAGCCTAATGCGACAGCTAGTCCCAGGGGAGAACAATTCAATTATGCAGCAGCTTTTAATACTCTGGATCTCAATGCAGTGATTGCAGACCTTAAGCAAGTCATGACCACCTCTCAAAACTGGTGGCCTGCTGATTTTGGTAATTACGGCCCTCTATTTATCCGTATGTCTTGGCATGCTGCCGGAACTTATAGAATTTATGATGGTCGAGGTGGAGCTAATGGAGGATATCAACGTTTTGTTCCTCAAAACAGCTGGCCAGACAATGCAAATCTTGATAAGGCTAGACGATTGTTGTGGCCAATCAAAAAAAAATACGGTGATAAAATCTCATGGGCCGATTTACTGGTTCTTGCTGGAAATGTCGCTATGGACTCCATGGGTTTTCATACTTTGGGATTTGCTGGCGGACGTGAAGATGCCTGGGAGGCTGTCAATATCAACTGGGGTGCAGAAGGAAAATGGTTAGAGAGTATGCGCCATAACCAGGATGGTAGTCTTAAAAAGCCTCTTGCCGCTTCAGTGATGGGATTGATTTATGTGAATCCAGAAGGTCCAAATGGGGTACCTGATCCGCTTGCGGCTGCTAAAGACATTCGAGAGACCTTTGGTCGTATGGCGATGAATGATGAAGAAACAGTGGCACTAATTGCAGGAGGACATGCATTTGGTAAGGTGCATGGTGCTGCATCCACTCAAAACTTAGGACCGGCTCCAGCTGGCGCAGAAATTGAACAACAAGATCTGGGTTGGAAAAACAGTTATCGTACGGGCAAGGGTAAAGACACCATTACCAGTGGTTTGGAAGGGGCTTGGACAGTTTCTCCCACAAGATGGAGTCATAATTATCTGCAAAATCTGTTTGCATTTAATTGGGTTCAAACTAAGAGTCCGGCAGGAGCTACTCAATGGATTCCTGATAATCAAAGTGCCTCTTCTATGGTTCCCGATGCCTACGATCCTTCTAAACGGCATTCGCCAATCATGCTAACCACAGATCTGGCGCTAAAATTCGACCCAGTTTATAGTAAAATTGCCAAACGTTTTCTGGAAAATCCTAAAGAGTTTGATGATGCCTTTGCCAAAGCATGGTTTAAATTAATTCATCGCGATATGGGCCCGCGATCTAGGTATCTTGGTCCATTAGTACCTAAAGAGGTTATGATTTGGCAAGATCCTGTACCTGAGGTCGATTACGCTTTAGTTGATAACCAGGACGTTGAGCAACTTAAAAGAAAACTACTCAATTCAGGATTAACTCCTGCAGAGCTAGTGAGGACGGCATGGGCTTCAGCCTCCACTTTCCGAGGCACTGACATGCGTGGAGGAGCAAATGGAGCAAGAATACGTCTTGCTCCACAGAAAGATTGGACAGCAAATAATCCGAGTGAGTTAGCGAAAGTTTTAAAATCTCTTGAAACAATTCAAAATGATTTTAACAAAGCTCAAACGGGAGGAAAAAAAATATCGCTTGCTGATTTAATTGTTCTTGGAGGTAGTGCGGCTATAGAACAAGCAGCTAAAAAATCAGGTTATACAATTCAAGTACCTTTTACCCCTGGACGGACTGATGCTATTCAAGCTATGACAGACGTGCAGTCTTTTGAAGTTCTGAAACCTACGGCAGATGGTTTCAGGAACTATTTTGATAAAAGTAATCAAAAATCTCCGCCAGAAATGCTGGTTGATAAAGCAAGTTTGTTGAATTTAAGCGTTCCTGAAATGACAGTTCTCATTGGAGGTATGCGTGTACTTAATGTGAATACGGGACAATCTCAGTATGGTGTATTGACTGATAAGCCCGGGACTTTAAGTAATGATTTCTTTGTTAATCTGCTTGATATGTCAACAGAATGGAGAAAGTCTAAGGATGAAGAGGGGGTCTATGAAGGGTATGCTCGGGATACAAATCAATTGAAGTGGAAAGCTACCTCTGTGGATCTAATTTTTGGTGCCAATTCTGAGTTAAGGGCTGTGGCTGAGTTTTATGCTATGGATGACTCTAAAGAAAGATTTGTTAATGATTTCGTTAAAGCTTGGGTTAAAGTGATGAATGCCGATCGTTTTGATCTTAAAAACAAAGATCTTATTATAAAAAGCAATATACAGGAAGGTTGACAGATAGAGTTAAGGATAATCCTGTTCCGGTCGGATTTAGGCTAATTGAGTCAAGGATTTAAATAACAGAGTAAACATTTAATTTATCTATCAATCAAAGATAAAGCCCCAATTTGGGGCTTTATCGCTAGAAAAGAGAGCATAAGCAAAGGTCTCAAAATCAATCTCCAATTTAAACGGCAAGAACTTTAATATTATTTTGATATGCCACCTAGAAGTGTGACGAACAAAAATGACTTGGTCCAATAGATCTGACCTACCCAGTTAAGTACATTTTCTCTTAGACCCTTGGGGATCAATAGGATAATTAATCTCATCAAAGAATTGGTACTAATTTAGGGGATAGACCACTCTGTTTTTTCAAATGGGCGTTCACCCTTTATGGTTAAAACATGTTGCTCTAAGCAACAATGCAGAAAAATCTTAAAATGCATGCTCTTGAAAATGAATTTTTTGACCTTATCTCTGTAAATGCCATTTATTTTTAGGGAGAGTTATATAATCAAGTAGTACTGTAATGAACTCATCTAACTAGTAATAAAATAACTTAATTTTTGTTTATATTTTTGCTTTTAATAAAATTAGAATTAAGAGGATTTAAACTATGACGACAGTTCAAACAACAATACGCGGTATTTCATCAACACCGGCGATCAATTATCATATCAATAGACATTTTAACAAACTTAAAAGAGCCTACAGCAAAATAAATAAATGTAGGGTGACGGTCGATTTAGCTAAAAATAATACACATAAAGACAAGCTTTATACGGTATGCATCGATATAACTACACCTGGAAAAGAGTTAGTTAGTAAAAAGCAGGATCCCAATTTATTTATCGCTATTCGTAATGGCTTTTTAGCACTCGAGCAATTATTAGAGAAACATCATAAAAAGAAATTGCTCTTTAACAAAAACTACCCTAATTATCTGCGAGATTATACTAGCAACGCAATGGATCAAGCCATTTAAACAGTTTAAACCTTTTATTGATAAACGAAGGCAGGGCATGTAGTTCATAGCCCTGTCATATAAATTTTTGAATTAGGTATAGGTTGATAAAGAAGGGGGGGGCATGAAAAAAGAATTCATTCTATTTTTATCGTGTGCGGTCATGCTTACTGCAATGGGGTCTTTGGTTAATGCCAAAGACAGGAATCAGGTGCAAAAAAGTACTAATCAAATTGCATTTCCATTCGATAACGATCCGTTTTTTCAATCCAATGATGATGCGTTTAATCAAATTAAGATTATCCAACAAGCTATAGACAGATTAATGCAACATCAGTTTGAGCAAATTAATAACAACGCTCTTTATTTGATGAACTCAAAAAACACTCTAGGTTCTTCACAAGACATTCATATGGAAGAACGCAACAACGAACTCGTTTATACTATCAAACAGCCTGAAGGCTCCGATAGTAAAGTTGATGTTTCTGTTAAGAATGGTTTATTGATTATTAATACTCATTTCATGCAGAAAAGAACACATAGCCACAATGGCAGCAGAAGTTATAGTTATTCTCAACATAACTACACTCAGTCTTTTAAATTGCCAAGTGGTTATGATCCCAATTCAATTGCTCTGAAGACAAAGGACTCTGATCTTATTGTTACCTTCAAAAAACAGGGTGTATCGAATTCTTTAAAGATCTGAAGCTTTATCTATAAAATGACATCAGCATAGAATATGCCCAGGTAGTTACTAAAAGTTCTAAAGTAAATCACGGGGGCGGTTAAACCGTGCCCTGTGATCAAGGCACAAGACGAATTCTCAATATATAATTTAAATAACTATTTCCTTGGTTCGAATTATCAATATGAAAAAACTAATTGTGTTGGGTATAATTGTAAGCCTTCTATTCTTCCGCTTTGCTTTGATCTTTATAACACCTGCGCAAGTAGCATTTTACCAAATCGACCCGAATCAAATTGGTTACATTGGACTGCTGAAAAACTCAATTGTCCAATTATTGTTCTGTTTGAGCCTGATTATCATGCTCATTGGCTTTAGGATGGCTTTTAATAAGATTGGCGCTCTAGGGTTCAGTTTTTCATTAAATAATTGGATTTTTGTTCTGATTGCAGGATTAGTTTGTGTTTCAGTAACCATTCTTTGTATTAATTGGACATATATCCATTCGGAGTTTACGGCGTTAACTTCAATGTTAATGTATGAAGCTTATAATCCCCAATCCGCACCAAATTTGAGTTATTATCAATGGAAATATTCACTTAATCCCGCTAAGGTTACTCTGACTTTATTAGTAATCCCTATGCTTCTTCCATTATTCTATTATATAAGAATAATCTCTCGAAATAAAAAATCTTCCTCATCATAAATACTGGAGCACCGAGGTCGGACTCAAATCATTGTGGTTTGAGTGCATGGATGTTACTAGGGTCATCCCGCAGGAGACTATTATGCCTATTGTATCTATAGAAGTTGGAAGAAATATTCTCTGGAGCAAGAGAAAGCATTAATAATAGCTGTTCATTCGTTTTTAACTCAAGAGCTAACAGAGTTTACAAGTAAATCTGATTAGCTCGAGTTTAAATTGATTGGTTGTACTTAGGTTATAGGTTTTAGTGCTGCTTGTCTCTTGTTGCACCTAATAACCAATCCACACTGACTTCAAGTTCATCGGCAATTTTTTGCATTGAATTAGAATCTATAATCATGCCATTTAATATGGCTTCAGCTTTAAATTTGGGCAATTTAAAAAGCTTTGAACACACTTGAACGCGCTCCATCATTAACCCAGGAACTCCCATTGCATCCAATTCATTG
>NZ_LNXV01000013.1:65364-73021 GCF_001467025.1 Legionella brunensis
GTGACTAATCTTAATGATGAAGAGCGTCCACGCGATGAGTCATGACCATTAATAATAAGCTAGAATGACTTAGGAGATTCCGGGTTTTGACGGAGTCTAAACCCGGATAATACGATGGCTATTAGTGGTGTCTATGATGGGTGTCACTATGATATTGTCCTGAGTCATGGCTATGGTGATGTCCACCTGAGTAAGGATCATGACTGTGATGATGTCCATCTGAGCCATGATAGTGGTGAGGTCCTCCATGAGCATGGGCATGAGTATGGCTGCCAGAGTAGAAACTAGGGGTGTACCAAGTGTCATAATTGTTGGAATAATATCTGTAGCCAGTACTTCTGGGACTTCCAACGCAGAAAGGTAACAAACAAACAGCACCGATGCATATTAACAAAGCAGCAATAGGTAGAAGGGGGGCTGCTGTAAAAGCGGTGATACCAACAGCTCCAGTTGCGGTACTTGCCATAATAGCAGGTGCGAGAGCTGCGGTAGTTTTCATGGTTAGTGCGGCAATAATCCCTAGGGTTATTACAGCAGCGGTTGCTAAAGCGGCCATACATTTTAATAAAAAGCTGTAATTAGTTTGTGCTAACTCTATCAATTTTGAAGTCATTGATTACTCCCGAGTATTGAGCTTCTAAAGGGAGTACCATCTTCGTTTTCTTAGCGAAAGGAGTCAATGATTTTTTTTAAATCAATAGAGAAAAATTGATAAATTTTACACAAATAATGACAGATGCACTGTTGGGCCTTTATTTGAGGGTAAGGAATAAATATCTGACCTATCATTTGTATGTATTACTAATCAAGATTGGCAAAACGAGAGGAGTAGCTTGTTCATGGCTTTCAAATCCTAAAAATTATGATAAGCTGATTTGGTCTACAGTTGGTTAATGGCCATGCAATCTATCAAACCTAATCTCGAACTAAATTTAACCTTCCAGGTTTTTTGTGGGGTTTTGCTAGGCATTTTCACAGGCATTTTTTTGGGGAATTATACAGCTGTATTACGACCAGTCGGGCAAATCTATGTGATGCTTATGCAATCAGTAGTTTATCCTTATATCATTGCTTCTTTATTACATGGTCTTGGCTCATTAACACCGGCAATAGCAAAAAAATTATTTAAAAAGAATTGGTTTTTGTACCTATTCTTTGTAATTGTCTCATTTAGTCTAATAGGTGTTTTAACCCTGGCTATTCCAAAAAGTCAGTCATCCATTTTAGGCCCGCTAACAGTCCATCCAACCTTTGAAGGCTTTCTGAAGCGTTTAATACCTGATAATTTATTCACAGCGCTTGTTAATAATTACATGCCTGCCATCATTATTTTTTGCCTGCTTTTTGGTTCTGCATTGCAACATTATAAGAGCAAAGAACCAATTTTTGAGATTTTAAATGCGGTTAAAAGTACGTCCCTTAAGGTGTGGAATTGGATTATCTTAGGCTCACCTTATGCTGCCTTTGCTTTGATGGCCTATACAATGGGTACTATTTCTTTTCTAACTTTTGAAAATATCGCGATTTATTTGATTTTATTTTTTATTGGTTGTCTCGTATTTATTTTTTGGCTATTACCTGGACTTATTATAAGTTTTGTACCTGTGCGATATAAGGAAATAATGCATTTATTAAAAGGAGCACTTCTTATTTCAATAGCAACCAGTTTGTCAGTTGCAGCTTTGCCTTATATTGAAGTTTGTGCGAATAAGTTATTGGCTAGAGGTAAAGAATTAAATGAAAAAAATGACGAAATTGTCACGACAATCTCCTCAATAAGTTACCCTTTTGGTCAAATAGGCAACTTTTTTTTATATTTGTTTATTATTTTTGCGGCTTATTATTTTCAACATCCTCTCTTTTTAGAAAATATGGGGAATTTTTTCCTGATCATTTTGACTTATTTCTCTTCTCTTGGTTCGCCTAGTACTACTGTAGAATCTGTATCCTTTCTGGCTAGTTGGGCTGATTTACCTAAGACGACTGCAGAGTTGTATGTAGGATTATTTCCTATTACTCGATATGGTCAAGTGCCTGTATCAGTTATGGGTATGGCTTTAATTGCTATTGTTGGAACGTTTGCTTATTTTAATCGATTAAAAATAAGAAAACATTTTCTAATTTTTTGTTTATTAAGTACTTTTTTACCTCTTTTTCTATTTGTCATTTTTCTAACAAAATTTAAGTTTATTAGTCCTTCGGAGCTATCATTATTAAATTTTAGATTTCCCCCTGAGCTGACCCAGGGAGTGAAGGTAAGTATGGATCCAATCAACATACCCTCCACATTAGCCACACCAGGTGACCTTCAAAATATTAGAAAAAACAAGTTGTTGAGAGTAGGGTACAATGAACACATGATCCCCTTTGTTTACTTTAATAAGTACCATGAGCTAGTGGGCTATGATGTTGCTTATATGTATAATCTTGCCAGAGTTCTAGGCGTTGAACTTGTCTTCATCCATTTTGACTTTCCTAATCTTATTACTGATCTTAATGCTAATAAATTTGATATAGCAATTGGTTCTATTTATGTCATTCCGGACAGGCTGTTGCATGTTGCTTACACGCAGGCCTATTTTAGTGATCAACCTGCGTTTATTGTGAAAAAAGACAAGATAGATGATTACAAAGACGTTAATGCGATAAAAAATAAGAATTTAAAAATTGCTGTTTTTGATGATCCTGTGATGATACCTCTTGCTGAAGAAAATTTTTCCAAATCGCAGTTAGTGATTATACCCAATATGGATGTTTTGGTTGATTATCCTGAAATTGATGCTGCCCTCTGGACTCTTGAGCATACTCAAGCTTGGGCAGGCGCGCACCCAGGTTATGCGTCTGTGATGCCTTATGGATTAAAATCCGAAGCCCCTTTATTAATGGCTTATATGGTACGAAAGCAGGAGCAGGATTTCCTGTGGTTTTTAAATTATTGGTTAAAGATAAAAGAATCCGATGGATTTCAACAAGAGCAATATGAGCATTGGATCTTAGGGAAGCCGGTGCGCAATAAGGATGAGCGCTGGAGTATAATTCACAATGTATTGCACTGGGTGTGAATAATACTAACATACCCCTTAATAGCAATGTTTTCCCTAATTCTGAAATATCTTTGAAAACCCGGGGTGTGGCAACCCCGGGTGATCTTTATTCTTGGCTATTTTTTTGGATTAATATCCATTTTCGATATAGCCTTTGCCAGGCTTGTCGATGATGGGGATTAGCCCAATCATAGCCAATTAATTGCCAATCTGGATCGTCGGGATTAAATCCAAGATTTTTTATGTAATTTGCATCGCAGATAAAAAATTGGTTTTGATAAGGCAACAAAAAACCACCATGAAGTCGGAGATAAATTTTTGCTTCAGAATAATTTGCAAACCACTCATTGAGGAATCCACCTCGAATAAAGGCTAATTGGCATTTTAAGTCAGCCCAAGACTTAAATCTCTTTTCAAAAGCAATCACCGCAAGCGCATGCTTTCGCTTCACTTGGGATTTCATTTCATCGATAGATAATTTTGCGAATTCTGGCAATTGCTGGAAGCGTTTTGCTGCCTGCTTTACTTTATCCAGATCCTGCGAATGCAAAGACTTTAGCAAGATAGATGTAAGAATTTTACACTCATTGACGTTAAAGGATTTATGAGACCTATTCATTTGTACCCTCTCTGTTTAATCGCTAGAGACCCACAATCCAGCTGAACAAAAGGGTTAAACGAATAAATTTAGATTCGATAACTAAGTTTAGGGTGAGATCCTCTTTCGTGGGTATAGGCGCCCCTTAAGCCTGAAAAACAATGTTAGTTGACTAAACAATATTTGTAAATAGGGAATCAGTGATTTTGATTTATTTACAGATAAATAAATGAGAAAAAATAAGAATTAATATGCCCTTAATATTGTGGATATAAAATATCCTGCACGACAATATTCTATTGTGGATATCTGAGCAATTTTTTTATAAACCCCCCGATTTTTATAGAAAAATAAGCGTGAAAAATTCTCAAATATTCATTATGGCTATAAGAAATAGGTGGAGAAATGCCTAAATTTACATTATCTAAATCTGAGGCGACTATACTAGGTATTACTGATGCTGGCTGGTTTGATCTAATCAAAGATGCAGGTACTCGTTATAAAAAGACATATGGATGGGGTTCTAACCCTTTGCGTGAAGATGTTTCATCAGTTTATCAGTTATATCTAGACTCAAAAAAGGTAGATTCTATTTTATTGTTAAAATCTCAATTGGATATTGAGACGACAAAAAAATTAAATTTCATAATGCAAAATATTATTTCTCTTACTGAAGGACTTTCAAGTGAATTAAATTGTATTTTATGGGGTATGTATTGCGAAACCAAAGGAGAGGTAATTGATGCGACATCAATTAATGAATATTTTGCCAAAGAAGGTAGAACCCTAGTCTCTATGTGTGAGTCTAGAGGAATAAATTTCGAGAATTTTATCACCGAATTGGTCGTTAGAAGCTCTTCAACTGAATTTAAAACAGTCGATTTATTATCGCAAAATCAACATGATAAATTAGTTCTATTTTTGAAAAAATTTAATGATAGATTAATGTATGGTATCGAAAAATCAAATGGTTTTGTTCCCAAAAGAGATCATAACTTAGATGCTAGTAAACGTGTCATCGTGAATACTATCCAAGAAAACATTATACGCTTTTATGAGGAAAAAGAATTAATACCAATCGAAATGGTTGTGATGAAACATGATGAAAAAGCAGAAAGTTTCTATCCTGATTTTTCCTCCGTAATTAACAAAATGAAAAAGAATTATTCGAGTTCTGAATTAAGAGTCGTCTATAAATTAATGGAAGAAATCCCTGATAAAGAGATTAGACAAATTATTCGTGCTAGCTTCTTTTTAAAGGAGATGACTGCTAATCAATCAGATAAAATCACGTTTAAAACATTAGATAACCCATGGGATAGTCATGACTTAGTGGGTGGGGGTACTTTTTGGCAAAAACGAGAGCGAAAGCGCACCGATCAATCTTTACCACAATGGGTTCGTGAGTTAATCAAAACTAAAGAAGAATATAAGTCAAAGGAGCATCAAATGGAAAGCCCTGAGAATTTTGATTATTTTATGTCGTAATCCACATAAATATTAATTAAATACTGTTGTGAATATATCTCTTAAAAATCCTAGTTATCAATGTGATGATTTGGTGAAAATCTAAAAAATATTTGGTTTTTTTAGATTGGATCTCCGTTTCTTTTCTATAATTTCTAATAGATATCTAAAATTTATTATGATTGGTGGTATCTATTATGTTAAGAAGTTTTCTGTTTTTCGGGAAAAAAAAGGAAGGCAAAAATAAAAGTGAATTACTCGACAAGGAGATAAAGCATCTAGTTGAGGTTGAGGGTTTTTCCGTATCAGAAATTAAGATAAAAAATGAGAGTGAGTTAAAATTTATTCCGCCAGAGAAGTTGTTTGTTTCTGAAAGTGGTTACGCTTATAACATTGATGATGTTGTTACACGCATGAAATCCATTAAAACTCTTCGATCGTTTGTTCAAGGATTTACCCAGGGAGCAAAAGGTATTTTATGTGACTATAAAAACCTGGAGAGTCATATTGAATTTAAAGAGAAAAATTTATATTTTTCAGGGATTGATATAGAGCGTAATACAGTTTTTTCAGTTTTCGATATGCAAAAGCTATGTGAGTTTCCGCAAATAAAAGAGGCGCTAATTGAAGCTTGTAAGGGGGATGAATATTTTGAGCAATTGCTGGAGTGTGCCTATGGGATCAGTGATGAAACCATGCTCAAAATGGAAAATTTGGCTCATCAAGCAGTCTTATTTGATCATCCTCTGCTGAAGTTTAATGAGGAGGAGTTAGGAAAGCAGTTAAATGAGGTAATTATGGAGATGATTAAGCATCTTAAAAGTTTAGGGGATAAAAATCCTGAAATTATCTTATGGAAAACGGCAGAACAAATCATGAGAAACAACATGCAGGGAGAATATAAGCGTTTTAATACACTCATTAAAGATTTAGATGTGATTACAAAACAAAGCGGAGAAGATGAGTACTCCTCATGCGCCTCTGGTTTTTATCAAGAGTTCTCTAATCTTTACGGTATTCTCATTACATTTAAACGTTATGGGAAAGCAATCAATTATAAACCTGACTGGCTACAAGATAGTGAAGAGGAAGAAGGAAAAAACAGTCCAGCTCTGAGTGGATCGCAAGAGTTTTGAAAATCAATAAACTTAGACTCAATTGTACTGTTAAGGATAACAAATTTTAAAGGGTCGAGTTTTCTTATTTGAGCAAATTAGTAAAAGTCAACAACATCTTGACTTTAGCAATAAAATTGTAAGAAAGTTAGCAGCATTTCGCCTTGATAGGGAGTAATACACGATGTTGTTATTTAGTTCAGCGTTAGCGAAACACCAATTAACGTTTACCCAACTTTCTGATTGTATGGAGCATCTAACTCAGGCTGCAACTCTGGTTGAAGAGGAGTGGGGTTACATTCGCAATTTGGGGGTTGCTGAACGTGAAAAGATAATGACTAAAATAAACAAAGATCTTTATATTGGCACATTGAATAACCAACTAATAGCAATGTTTGCATTAATAGATAAAGAAACTGAGCTGTTACCTAAGACTTGTGAATTAATGTATGTTTATGTGGAAAAAGATTACCGAGGTCTCGGGTTTGGACGCCAAATTATTAACGAAGCTAAAAAATTAGCAGTGATGAAAGGTGCTGAACTGATTTTACTGGACACTTTAAAACCCAGATTGAATCGTCTGTATGAGAAAGAGGGGGCTGAAGTTTTTTGTGAGAATCATTTATTTTCTCAACCAACTGATGTCTTAAAAATCAGTCTTTAAAGCATGTGCCCCTATGACTACTGTTAATAGGGGAGATATTCTGACTAACTTGCCTCATTCTATTCTGTATTTTTCGATTGCACTCCTAGTGTTATAACGTAATAATCGAACCGGATTTGCCAAGTCGCAAACCATGTTGTGTTTGTATTATTAGCATTGCTATTTAAGGATAAAGATGAAAAAAAATTTATTAATAGGATTTATAGCCGCAATGTCTTTTGCGGGGGTGTTACATGCCGATTTTACTTTTTATGCCAGCGATTCCAATACTTGTGAATACGTTGCTGGACAATGGGTTGGTAAAGGTAAAGCATCTAATTGGCTTTTGGGTGAGTGTGTCTACCAAGGGTCAGGAACAGTGGGCCCAGTAGACAGCCAGGGGAACTTCACATTGGAGGTTACTGCTGATAAAAATTCAGGAAATATTTTATGTCCTGATCATGCTCATAAAGAACTTAGCGGAACTTGCAATAATGGCGTGGTTAAGATTATAACCGAGTACGGCAATCTGAGCGGTAACTTTTCAAGAAATGCAGGTGATGCCAAAGGAAAATTAACTGTTGCGCCAGGCGTGAGTGCAGATATTACAGTTCGATTCCAAAGAGCGGGATGAGTTAGGTCGGATTGTTGAAGGATATTTCCAGCCAACTAATAAATAAAACTTAGCGCAACTATAATCGCTGAGGTAGTGTTTAAATAACTGTGTCATCTCTTTTAACTTGTTATAATTTCAACACTTAAAAGAGGTGCCCATGAGTAAGAATAAAAA
>NZ_LNXV01000014.1 GCF_001467025.1 Legionella brunensis
GTTGAACCTCAGGAGCTTGTTGAACCTCAGGAGCTTGTTGAACCTCAGGAGCTTGTTGAACCTCAGGAGCTTGTTGAACCTCAGGAGCCTGTTGAACCTCAGGAGGCTGTTGAACCTCAGGAGGCTGTTGAACCTCGGTAGGCTGTTGTGTAGTAGGTTGGGTTTCCGTAGTTTGTGGCCCCCCTGTTTGCTGATTGGTTAATTCTTCTGTTTGTTCAGGAGTTAAAGGCTTACCTGGATCTTTTACCAATAAGGGTTGCTCTTGTGAAAATGCCGCTGGTGCCGGTGGAGGCTCAGTTTTTATCACAGCGGTTTCATTAACTATTTCACTGCTGGGCATCGCTGTTGCTGTTTGATTCCCACCTTGAACACTAATAGACTCGGGAGTTACCGCAGCAATTGGTGACTTAGGTGCTGAGGCTAATGTTTCCGGCGTTACTTGAACGGCTGTAGTACTGATCGGTGCAGATTGTACAAATACGGTTGTTGGTACTGCAGTAATACCATTGGGTACATTGATATTTTGATAAGTAATATTGACGCGTGGGGAATTATAAATATTGTTAACATAAGTTTGATTTATAACCGTATTACTGATGTTAACTTGAATAAAATAATTACGATTAACTTGATAAGGGGGTATATAAATTTCACCCGGAGCAAGAGGAAACCAAGCAATACCTGGCTCCCCTCCAATTTGTAGCTTAAATTGCCTACCTCCCACAAAAGCCACTAAAGCCGGCGCATAAACAGGAGTTATGTGCCTGGGACCAGGAACCCAAGACCATTGATTTTGGAATCTAATCCAGCGACCGTAGTGAAATGGTGCAAACCCCCAAGGCTGTTCATCAACCCAAGTCCATCCCCAATGCCTCAACCATATCCAATGCCCAGTTCTATAAGGAGCCCAATTGGATGCCTTTACATGAGGAACCCAAACACGACCATAGGTCTTAATCACTTTCCAAGTGCCATAGAACTCAAGATCTTCGTAACCAATGAGTTCTGGGGAGACATAATTAGCTGCCTTTTTTCCAACACGGCGATCGCGTTCTAAACTCCAACGATCAAACTCATCAGTAGGACCAATGGCTGAACACTGATACCCTTTTAAATTGTTGCCAGTAAAACGACAAGATTGCCCTTCCTTGATCTTGAAAGAAGCATTTTTGCCATAAATAGTGGCACTCCCTTTATGGACAATAACCACAGTAACATCTTTTTTGCTATCTACATCAATGCGATAGTAACCAGATTTAGTGGTAGTAAAAGCAATATTAGGCGTATCAATTTCATAGCGCCTATTTTTATTGATCGATTTAACACTTAAACTCAACATACCATTAGTCTGCTGGAATTGAGCAATCTGACTATTGAGATTCAAAATTTTCAAACTAGTTTGCTCACCTAAGCGAACTGCAGCTGTGCCTAGTTGTAGCTCTACCAGCGCGTCAATATCAGACCATAATTGATCACCAATAATTAACGGCCTATTTAAACTAACTTTGCTCCATTTATTAATGCCTGCCGGTGAAAAACTTATTATCCCTTGCATATAGCTTAAACGAGCAACAGTAGGCGTCACAGCTGTTGCTGCCAAACTTGGGGTTATAAACAGGGTGGATGCTAATAACAAATAACTAAAGAGTTTTATGGCTTTTTTCATAATGCTTCCTGCGTTGAACTGATTACCCATTCAATCGGATAATTTTTCTCAAGTTATATTGTTAAGTATGAACCCTATCGAGCGATTATTCTATTAAGCTTTATTTTTTGATCACATACTCAACTTTATGTTATTAATGTTTACTTAATTGTCGTGGTTTATAATAACTCAATTTTTATTGAATCAGACCAGAGGAAAAAATGCCTAAACCAAAAATTGAATACATCGTTTCTATGGGGGATAGTCTTTCTGATCCAGCACCAGGTACCATGGATCACAGGAAATTATTCGGTATTATCCCTATGGATGGTTTGAGTGGCTTAAAAGGGAATTCACCTAAAGGTGCTTTTACGAATGGTGATGTATGGATAACTGATTTTGGTCTTGAATATGCTGAAAAAGATCTAGCAGAAAGAGGCAAGATCACTCTTGAAAACCTCGATAAAATTCGTGATCTTGATCTAGCTAGCTATAGACGTATTGATTATAAAGGCCAAGACTTCGTCCGATATTATGATGAAGGTGGTTTAACTTCTTATAATTACTCTGGAAGAATAACAGCCAATCTAAAACTTTTGGCTACAGAAGAGATTGTCTCTACCCTTGATCAAAAACGCGACTTGTTGTTTGCAGATGATAAGGCACGTGGCATTACCGAGCAACATAAAAAACACACCTTAGTTGTTGAATGGTCAGGTGCCAATGACTTAATTACTGTTAACTCTAAGCCCACTGAAGAAGAGGCTAAAAAAGCTGTTGAAGCCAGGCTCCACAACGTCAAAGAATTAATCAAAAAAGGTTACCGTCATTTTGCTTTATTTAATTTACCAGATTTATCACTCACACCTCACTTCCAGGCACTCTCTAAAAAAGAACAAGAAAACGCGAAAAAAGTTTGTCTGTATTTTAATCGCCTCTTAGAAGAGGGAATGAAAAAGCTAAGTGAAGAACATGAAGATTGTTCACTTAATGTCTTTGACGTTAATAAATTCTTTACTCAAGCTTATGAGAACCCTGAAAAGTTCGGGCTTGATCCTGCAAAATTGCATAAGCCTTTTATTGAATCAGAAGACTTTAAAAAGTCCAAAACCTATGCTCCAGGCTATATGTTCTGGGATGACAAACACCCAACAGCCCGCGTTCATGAATTGTTAGCTGAAAACTTTTATAGCGAGTATGAGGAAAAATATCATTTTACAGCACCTCATGAATCACTAATTACCCTATTTCGTGAGAATTATGGCCAGCGATGGGAAGATGATATGAATGGTTGGTTTGGTTTCTTTAGACAATCAAATCTCCCTAATTACAAATCACCTCATCTACAGTTAACAGCGATATTAAAGCATGCATTGTATGAGGGTGGGGACCGTACCCGTGACACTATTATTCATTTAGGTTGGATCAATTCAAAAAACGAATTAATTTCAAATAATCCTGCCTTAGTGAGTGCATGGGAAATGATTATGGAAAAACAAGAAGATAACTCTATAGAATTGAGTGCTGTTTCTCTCTTCAATTACGAATAATTAGATAACCTAAAAAGGTTATCTAAATTCATCTAGATTGATTAATTGCTTAAAGATTATCCGTCGTATCCTATGGGTAATCTTTAAGGATTGTATCCAAGCAGGGAATATAGTCCGTATCTTTTTTTATCTCATTGGAAGTGCCTAAGAAAAACGAAATTCTCTTGTGAATAGCTGGGGTTAGTATAGAGAGAAAAGCCACCTGATTCTTTGGTGTTTGCAACAATTCACTTATTTTATTTAGCTGAGTGACGCAGGCTTGTATATTAACATGATGTTCACTTAAGCCCGCTTGTAATAACTTGCTCTTAACCTCTTGAAAATATTAGGCAGCAATTTTTAATTTTTCGCATCTTAATCGTTCATCACTGCATGCCCTACCAGAAAGGTAATAAAGCAATCCCAAATCATAATCACTAAACGCATAATTGGTAATACCAAGTGCTTTATTCGAAGGTAATAGAGAATTGTAAAAACTTTCCTTTAATTGGCGTGCTTTTTCAATTATCTGCAAACATTCATCAAAATTTTTATAGCCATTTTGAATAAATAACTCAACACCATACTGACTCATAAGACAGGCTACATCAAATTTATTATCCTCGGTCAGGATTTTATCCGCTAGCTGAAATTGTAACCAGGGAATAAAATTCCCGATGGCTTCTTTTAATTGGCTAAACGTTTTTTCTACTTCTGTTGATATAACCTAATTTTCCCCTGCGCCAATCGCACAAAAACAGGATTTTTTTTATCTTCAATCGTTTCTAATTGCAATTCGAATTTTTTTATTTCGGATTCAATTACCTGCCGCAAGCTGCAAAATAATGCTGTAGAAATAATTCCGAAATAAATCTGGCTGGTGTTGTGTCGCAAAATGCTCAGTATGTTGTGAATAAATCACATATGCCATTTCTAAGTTTTTCCGAGATTTTTCAAATTGCTGGCTTTTAATATAAAGCAAAGCTCAACATTGATAGAGTAATTCAATATTAGTGTGTGTCTCTGTTTTAAAATAATTTTTCTTTTTTTCTAAAGAAGAGGCAAAAGCTCTTCCGCTTCCTTATAAAACCCCATTGCATTCAAAACATCGGCATGATCATGCTCGAGATAACCAAATTCAATGTCATTTTCTGATAAATATTTTAAGCGTATCTTTTTTGCTTCATCCTATTTGCCTCATCCTTTGAAAAGGAGTCCATTAAGCCACGATCAAATTTATTCTGCAAAGAGTGCAATCAGCCTCTAGAACAATAGGGCTATTTTTATTGTGATAGGGGTGTATCGATGTCTACTATAGTTCTGATCTCCTGAAATTAAACTAGGAGATAGTTTACGCTACTAAATACACTTAATGGTTCGTCAACTTCATCTATTATCGGAGAGTGGGTGCCATTTGAAAATGTGCCGAATATATTTAGCAAGGTTGCATTTAAATTATTCTCTTCTATCAGTGGACTAGGAGAAATCACTACATCTAGTCCTCCCACAGGGGGCACTACATTATTTCCAAGGGTATTTAAAGCAAAGGTGTTATTAGACCATTCATTTAATATTTGTTGACCTACCTGCTTATTAAATTCTTTTGGCTTGTCATTTTTAGGATCGATCCCTAAGTAATCGATTACCTCTTGAAGAGATAAAGGTGCTTCCCGCAAATGCTTTTCGCCACCAATTTGTAGAAATAAAAAAGTATTGGTTTGTGTTTTAAGTAATTTTTTTGTATCAATAGGCCAGTAATAGGTTGCATGCGTGTGTGGATCACAAGAAACCTTATCGAATCCTTCTGAAATTGCTTTAATAGCAAATTCACTTTCTTTCTCTTCTTTTTTGATTTCCACTAAATAAACGTGTGTTTCTTCATCGACAAAGAGTATCTTGAGTAATAACATCAAAGTACTTAGGCATAACAATCCTACAAACACAAAAAAATCCACTTTGATTTATTTTAACTCAATTGTCAACTATTTAGAGCACTTCCTCTGTAAAAAATCTGTCATGTCCACAATGAAATGGACTCAATCCTGGCAAGTTCCCCATCAACTTCTTATTTCGGAATATCCAGGCCTAAGGTATCATGGCCAACATTCTACAAATCCGGATTTTGTTTAAATGAACATTGAAAATATCATTACTGAATTACTCGCTAAGATTAAAGACAAAACTCTTGATTTAACTGTCCAGCAGATGGGATTAAAACCCACGATTCACATCAGCGATACAGAAATAACCCTGGAATTAAAGGCCGGATTCCCTACTAAGCCTCTAGAACAAAGCTTGCTACCCCTTCTTAAGGAAGCCCTACAACAAGCATTGCCTCATCATCAAATCAAAATCTCTTTGGATTTTTTTGTAAAAGCACATCGCACCCAACTTGTTGGCAAAGGCTTACGAGGAGTAAAAAATGTCATTGCTGTGGGCTCTGGCAAAGGTGGCGTGGGCAAATCAACAGTTGCTGTCAACATAGCAGTTTCTCTAGCCCTTTCAGGTGCTAAAGTAGGTATTCTTGATGCCGATATTTATGGCCCCAGCATTCCGCTTATGTTGGGAGAAACTTCGCCTGTTAAGGTCAGCGGTGAAAATTATCTTCCAGTCCTGGCTCATGGAATTTATGCCATGTCGATTGGTTATCTCACTGATAGCCAAGAAGCCTTAATTTGGCGAGGCCCTATGCTTGCCAAATCCTTAATACAAATGCTCGATTTAACGCTCTGGGATGAGCTGGATTATTTATTGATTGATTTGCCACCAGGTACTGGTGATATCCAATTAAGCCTCGTGCAAAAAATTCCTTTATCAGGTGCTGTAGTTGTCACCACGCCACAAAATGTAGCGACTTTAGATGCACAAAAAGCCATTAAGATGTTTACAAGAACAAATATTGACGTACTTGGCTTAATAGAGAATATGTCATTGCATATCTGCAGCCAATGCGGACATCAGGAGGCTATTTTTGGTCACGGTGGCGGCGAAAAAATCAGCGAATCGTTTGCGATTCCGCTGCTTGGTCAACTGCCATTAGATAAGCAAATTCAACACCAGTGTGATGAAGGGAAACCAACAGCAATGCAAAGCAATGAATTAGCGGCTGCTTTCATGAAATCTGCTCTGCATACTGCTGTTATTTTAGCCCAAAGACCTCTTAATTACATGGACAAGTTTCCAAACATTGTTGTTGAATAATTAATACACCAACTGATTTTAGCATGAACTTCCCCCCTGCCGCTCAATTTTCATGCTAAACTAACGGGAATTCGCCTAGTGATATAAATGCTTTATATTGCTAGAAAATAGAAATATATTGAATTTAATATTCCCGTTAAATTTTTAAAGGTAACGAAGATCAATGTCTGAAAACTATACAGCTGAAGCCATAGAAGTGTTAAGCGGCCTAGAACCAGTTCAGCGCCGTCCAGGTATGTATACTGACACAACCAGACCCAATCATTTAGCACAAGAAGTCATTGACAATAGCGTGGACGAAGTGATTGCAGGCTTCGCTAGCCAGATCATCGTCATTCTGCATGAAGATGGATCCATTGAAGTCGAAGATAATGGCCGTGGCATGCCAGTTGATCTTCACCCACAACTTGGTTTGAGTGGCGTGGAAGTAATCATGACGCGTCTTCATGCCGGCGGTAAATTTTCTGACAAAAATTATAGTTTTTCTGGTGGCTTACACGGTGTTGGGGTTTCTGTAGTTAATGCCTTGTCTGAACGAGTCGAGGTAACCATTAAACGCAACGGCGTTATTTATAGCATGACTTTTGCGAATGGTGACAAACTGCACGAACTTAATGAAATCGGTGTTACTAAAAAACGCGACACGGGAACAACTATTCGTTTTTGGCCTAATGCCAAATATTTTGACACTACGAAAATTTCAGTCAAACACCTGACTCATGTTCTACGTGCTAAAGCAGTTTTATGTCCTGGCCTAGCCATGACGTTTATTAATAAAGCGACTCAAGAAGAAATTCACTGGTGTTACGAAAAGGGCTTGGCTGACTATTTACTTCAATCGCTGCCTTCTGATTATTTTCCAGACGAACCCTTTGTTGGCGAGTTTGCCAGTGAAGAAGCAACTGCTGATTGGGCTTTAGCTTGGACAACCACCGCAAACAGCGGCTTAAGCGAAAGTTATGTCAATTTAATTCCAACAGTACAAGGTGGAACCCATGTTAATGGCTTACGAGCCGGACTTTATGATGCGTTATCAGAGTTTTGTGAACTGCGTAATTTATTGCCTCGAGGCGTCAAACTAACCGCCGATGATCTCTGGGAGCCCTGTCAATATGTTCTCTCAGTAAAAATGAAAGAGCCGCAATTTGCCGGACAAACTAAGGAGCGCTTAAGTTCACGTCAAATGGCTAGCTTTGTCGGGAATGTCGTTAAAGATGCTTTTGCACTTTGGCTTAATCAGCATCGTAGTCAAGGTGAAATTATTGCTGCCTTTGCAATCGAACGAGCACAGAAACGCTTGCGACAAGCAAAGCAAGTAGCCCGTAAGCGCATTAGCCAAGGTCCCGCCCTACCTGGGAAATTAGCCGACTGTTTACAACAAGATCTCAATCAAGCTGAACTATTCTTAGTTGAAGGAGACTCCGCTGGTGGCTCCGCGAAACAAGCACGCAATAAAGACTATCAAGCCATATTACCGTTACGTGGAAAAATACTAAATTCTTGGGAAGTAGACTCTGCTGAAGTTTTAGCGTCACAAGAAATCCATGATATTTCCGTCGCTATCGGCGTTGATCCGGGCTCGAATGACCTCTCGGGTCTTCGCTACGGCAAACTCTGTATTCTTGCTGATGCAGATTCTGACGGTGCTCATATAGCGACACTTTTGTGTGCTTTATTCTTAAGACACTTCAAACCTTTAGTACAAGCAGGCCATGTTTTTGTGGCAATGCCACCTCTTTATCGCGTTGATGCCGGTAAAGAGGTGCACTACGCGCTGGATGATGAAGAAAAGCAAAAAATAGTTAACAAACTCGGTAAAACCAGCAAAGCAAAAATCAATGTGCAGCGCTTCAAAGGGCTTGGTGAAATGAATCCGATTCAACTTCGGGAAACCACTATGGATCCTAATACAAGACGCCTAGTACAACTAACTCTAGAAGATGAACAAGAGACAATGGCACTTATGGATATGATGCTAGCTAAAAAAAGAGCCGCTGATCGCAAACTTTGGCTGGAAACTAAAGGCAATTTAGCTGAAGTCTAATTAATTTTTCGTGAGCAATCTATTTTTCAGCCAATAGACATGTTTCTTGTGTTATGAATGATTCACAATCTTTTCATTGCTTCAAACCAATTACCACTTTAATAAAGGGACTAAATTGGAGTAATCATCTGTCCATAAGCGATTGTTATTTTCTATCACAAAACGCCATCCCGCACTACGCATTAAAGAGACAGAAAATTCTTGATTTGAGGTCAGTAGCACCCATTCTGAAGCAAACTGCCCCATTTTAGTATTTTCCTCTTGCAGTTTTTGTAAAACAATCAAATCAAGCTGCCGACCAACTGCTGTCAAGACAGGCAGCAAACGTAAATGACGATTGCTCACATGCACTAAGATAACCCCATCATTGGGAGTAATTTTTTGTAAATATAATTTGAAGGCTTCAAGTGTTAATAAATGAATAGGGATTGCATCAGAGGAAAAAGCATCGATGACCAATAAATCAGCCTCAGCATTTTTCGTCTTTTGCATGACTGAACGACCATCGCCTTGTAATACAGTAGTCTGCGGAGGACAATCTTTTAAATAAGTAAATAATTCAGTATTCGTAGCGATATCAATCACCTGGCTATCGATATCTACCATTTTAACACTGTCCTCTTTACGATACTGACAAGCCATCATTCCAGTTCCCAAGCCTAAAATAATAGCTCGCAATGGCTTTTTCTTCTGTTGTAGAAGCTGTACGACTTTTGAAGGGGGCCCATAGTACCCCAGCGCACCATTCGTTTGATTATCAGGTTGCTGCAATTGAAAACCATGAACCGTATTTTGGCTAATCAACACATGTGAACCCACCATAGCCAATACTTGTTTGATACCATAAAAATTACGTTGTTGCGCCAGGATCTTGTTCTGTTGTAGCCCAGGAAAAAATAAGAAAATAAATAAAATGCTTACACCAGCAAACAGGCTTAGCTTATTACCAGGCCAGATAACAATGACGCACAGCGCCGCAAGTTCAGCAATATGATATCGTTTAAACTCTAATAACCATCCCGTGTTAGGCAAAAGATAATTGATGAGCAATATTGCCAATACAATAAAAGGCATTAGCCTCGTATTTTTCGATCGAGTGACAGGAATACAAAACATCGCCAATGCTAACACCAAAGGATATTCATAAGCTCCATTAAAAACTCTCAGTGCCACAAAACTATTAAAGATTCCTGCTAATACCCCACCTAAAGCTAAGCAAAAATAAAAAACGGTCAATTGGTTAACAGGTGGACGCTTTGCTACTAATTGACCATGACATAGCAAAGCTAGGATAAAGAAATTTAGCAGATGAAAAAAAATATATTGCCATCCTTGTAATGAATTATTACCAAAAATAAAACTGATAACAGGGAAAATCAGAAAAAATAAAGTGTTACGTTCAACCCATGTTAGGGAAATTATAGGACGTCTAGCAAAAGTTATAACAAAAGATAGTAGATAAAGTGCTAAAGGAAGAATCCAAAGTAGAGGCGTTGCTGCAATATCCGTTGAAATATAAAACGTCACGCCTAAAAGTAAACTGCAAGGAATAAAGCTATAACCAATCCATTGCAACATCATTGAATAAGATAAATGAATTTTTTCAAGTTTTGGTTTTAATAATTGCTGATAAGAGAAACCAAAAAAAATCAGCAATAAAAAAACAATATAAATGCAATAACCAATATTCCAATAATAAAACTGTTTTCTTAATCCTATGTAATGCTCAATTAGCCAGGGATAAGCCAATAATGCCAATAAACTACCCACATTACTTGCTACATATAAAAAATAAGGATCACTCGCTTTTTTATCTTTTGTTTGACTATAAGCAAATTGCAGGAGCGGAGCTGAGGCTGCAATCACCAATAAAGGAAGGCCTAATTGATAAATTAAGTTGTGTAAAATTGTAAATTCGGGTTCTCCTTGCTCAGAAGAAATCATAAGCAACAATGGTAAACTTAGTACACTTAATATGATGAGGAGTGTATGGGATAAACGCCACCAAATAGCCGTGAATTGACTGAGTAACCACGCATAACCATAAGCAAACAATAGCAGTGATTGGAAAAAAAACATGCAAACAGTCCACACTGCTGGGGTACCACCATAGGCTGGCAACAAAACTTTAGCCACCATGGGTTGAATAACAAACAAAAGACTAGCGCTTAAAAAAAGGCTAATTGAAAAAAGAAGTTGCATTATTCAATTACTCTGAAATCCTTTTAAAGGAGGCATTTTGGCCGATAATGCAGGATTAAGAAAGTTTTTATTTCGTTATATAATTTATTATTACCGGTACTGAGACACCAAATTCTTCATTGAGATGCTCAGCACCATTGCACATTTATTTAATTGTTAGGTTATTAGCTTCCGCCGTTAAAGAGTTATTCGGTAGTGTTTAAATAACTGTGTCATCTCTTTTAACTTGTTATAATTTCAACACTTAAAAGAGGTGCCCATGAGTAAGAATAAAAA
>NZ_LNXV01000015.1 GCF_001467025.1 Legionella brunensis
GCAATGGTAGCTACTGCTTTGCCTAAAAAAGATGATAAGGAGTAAATACCGTGCGTGAAGAGCCTAATTTCAAACACTATACCCGTGGTGGACAAATTAGTTTCCATAATCTTAGGATGTGGGATCAAATCACCAAAACCTTAACGTTTTTTTGTCTTTTTTTATGGATTGTCTTCACAAGCCTAATTACCTGGTGTGTTTCTTCCTATGAGCAGGTGCAACAAGCGCTAGCCTATTACGCTGCCTGTTTTTTTAATCTATTGGGTCAAAAACATGACTTTACTTTGCCCTTTCATGGGAAAAACTACCATCAAACGGTGGAGTCACTTCTTCATTTTCCCTATTTTAAAAGTAACGCGAACCACATGATTGATTCAATTGGAAAGTCCGCTTTGGCTGGATTTTTTCTCGCCTTCTTCCTAGGTATTGCTCTGGCGTTTTACTTCATTAAACGAGGAAAAGCACAACACGCTAACGAATTTATACGTGGAAGTCGCCTTAGTACTATGGATAAGGTAAAGCATCAAATCATTGCGGAAAGGCTATCTTCGGATATTGTCATTGATGGATTTCCGCTGATTTCTGGCAGTGAAGTGCAACACATGTTAGTGCATGGCACTGTCGGCACAGGAAAAAGCCAATTGATTATGAAAGTCCTGGATGCTTTGCGCAAAAGAGGGGATAGAGTCATTGTTTATGACAAAGGTTGTGCTTTTATTCCTTATTTTTTTAACCCAACTCAAGATGTCATTTTAAATCCTTTTGATGAAAGATGTCCTAATTGGGACATGTGGCTTGAAGCGCCTCGTGATTCTGATTTTGAAAACATGGCAGAAAGTCTTATTCCAATGCA
The DNA here is from genome assembly GCF_001467025.1 of Legionella brunensis. Classification (GTDB taxonomy): domain Bacteria; phylum Pseudomonadota; class Gammaproteobacteria; order Legionellales; family Legionellaceae; genus Tatlockia; species Tatlockia brunensis. The sequence continues at coordinate 854 of NZ_LNXV01000015.1, forward strand.
TGGGGAATCCGATCCATTTTGGGTGAATGCTGCTCGAACCGTCTTTTCTTCTTGTGCTTCTAAAATGCGTCAAGACAAAGACCGTTCTATTGAAAAGTTGCTTAAATTGCTTTTAACGGGTGAATTTTCTCACCTTGAGGAGTATCTTAAAGGAACGCCTGCAGCCACTTTAGTCAGTGGTAAAATAGAAAAAACGGCTATTTCTATACGTTCAGTTATCACCACCTATTTAAAATCCCTCATTAGTTTATCAGGGTTAAGTTCAACAGATAGAACCCCTTTTTCCATTCGCGATTACATTTTAAATGAATATGATAATGGTTGGCTTTTTATTTCTTCCAATGGTGAACAGCATAAATCACTAAAACCTTTAATGTCGATGTGGTTAGCAATGGCATCATTGACCATGCTAAGTCTGACGCCAAATTCAGCACGTCGTATTTGGTTTATTTGTGATGAACTACCTAGCTTACATCGATTGCCTCTATTAGGAGAGACCATCGCTGAGGTTAGAAAATTTGGTGGTTGCTTTTTATTAGGAATGCAAAGCTTTTCACAGCTTACAAAAGTCTATGGCCAATCAGGTGGTGCCAAAGAATTGTTTGACTTACTCAATACCCGATTTTTCTTCAGAAGTCCTAGTGCTGATATGGCGCGTTTGGTATCAAGTGAGCTTGGTGAAGAAGAAATTGAAGAATCACGCGAGAATTATTCCTATGGTGCTAATAGTATTCGTGATGGCATTTCGCTTTCCAATCAAAGGGTTACTCGCCCAATCGTCACCTATCCAGAAATTCTCGAATTGGAAGATTTATCGTGTTATGTCCGACTACCCGGCAACTACCCCATAACAAAGCTTACCTTAGCGCATCAAAATCGTACTAAAGATTTCAAAGGATTTGTTGAGCGTCAATTTGCTTTTGAGGAGTCAGTGCAAATGATGATTAAAGAAGAAAGTGGTTCCGTAAATGAGGAACGTGGTGGAATGGCAAAGCATTACAACAAGCCTGGTGAAATTCAATTTGAAGTTTAACCACAAGGAGAAAACATGCTGAGTATCCAGCCACTTAAATCAGCCCAAGGTGCTGCTGATTACTATTCAAAAGCATTTAATTATTATGCAGGTGATTCAGAGGCCTTGCATTGGTTAGGGCAGGGGAGTCAAATTCTTAAGCTTTCAGATACGGTTCAAAAAGAACAAATGCTTGCTTTGTTAGAAGGAAAGCTTCCTGATGGCAAGAAACTATCTAACCGTGAAGGCGAACATCGTCCTGGTTTTGATATGACGTTTTCTGCCCCTAAATCTGTCTCTATTTTAGTAGGGCTAGGTATAGCCCCTGAATTAGTTAAGTTTCATGATGAAGCTGTTCAATTTACGATAGGCCAACTTGAAAAGGAATTTGCCGAAACTAGAGTCTCACGACAGGGTGAAATTTTTTTTGAAAAGACAGGAAATTTAATTGTAGCAGCCTTTAGACAACCTACTTCTCGTGCCAATGATCCTGCCTTACATACCCATTGCGTCACAATGAATATAACTTTTCACGAGGGTAGGGCGCGTTCACTCGCAAGCGACGCAAAAAGAAATCACGGCGTCATCGAGCAAATTCAAAGTAACGCCCATTACTGCGGCCAGATTTATCGCAATTTCTTGGCCAATAAACTTAAAGAAGCCAATTTTCCTATTCGATTAGTTGGGAATGGTTTATTTGAAATTGAAGGTATACCTGAGGAAATCATGAGCGAATTTTCCTCAAGACGAAAGGATATATTGGATTACATGGCGAATAGGGGCTTAAGTGGCGCTAAAAATGCATCAGTTGCCACAGTGAATACACGTAATTATAAGGAAGAACACGATCTTAATCTCCTCAAAGAAGATTGGAAAAAACGCGCTAAAGAATTAGGATTTGATGCAGATTCGTTTATGAAAAATCGAGCTAAATCCCAGTCAACTTCTTGGATTTCTGGCTTTAAAGAACGATTATTGGAATTTGTTAGGGATAGTCGGAAGCTAAACAATTCCGAAAAGGATGAAGCATCCTCTTGCATTAAAGTGGCGATTGAAACATTAAGTCAGCGAACTTCGATTTTTTCAGAAAGATTGTTGGCTCAGGAAGCAATGAAACATAGTCTTATGTCTCCCAATGCGATTTCTCATCAATCCCTCGTACAGTCCATTCAACAAGAAATAAAGAATCAAACATTATATGAAACAACGTGCCCCGAAAGTGGAATTAGACTATTAACCACACCTTGGCTTTTAACTTTAGAAGTAGAATCCATAGCGAGAATTGAGCAAAACAAAGGAGCAGTGAAAGCCGTCACCACCCAAAACGTGGTGAAATCTTTCCAGAAAGAAAGAAACGCTTTATTAACCTATCCCATGACCAACTCTCAAAAAGAATCAATGAAAGTATTATTAACGAGTCAAGATCGGTACTTGGCTATACAAGGTTTTGCAGGTGTTGCAAAAACCTCAATGCTGTCTGAAGCAAAACATCTTATCGAATCTAAAGGTTTTAAGCTTCGTGGCGTGACTGTTGCAAGTTCAGCTGCTCATGAACTGCAAGAAAAATCAGGAATAAAAACTGATGTATTCCCCCTTGTGCATCAAGAATTAAAAAAAGCTCCGACTGCATCTTTAGCAAAAACAATATTCATTACCGATGAAGCATCCATGCTTTCCTCTCATCAAGGTCATGAATTGATTAAACAAATTGAACGAGTAGGTGCACGTCTTGTTTTAGTTGGAGATAAAGCACAGTTACCGAGTGTCAATGCTGGCCGAATCTTTGGTTTAACGCAAGAATACGGCATTAAGACCACTGTTATGGATGAGATAGTTCGACAAAAAAATGAAACTTTAAAAAAAGCAGTGATGGCCTCTACGAAAGGAAATGTTCAAGAGGCAATAGAGAATTTAGAAGTTAAAACACTCTCAACACATGAAGAACGCATCGCATGGATTGCTAGTCATTGGCTATCGTTATCCCCTCAAGAACGCGATAAAACCTTACTATTTGCTCCAACCCATGCCAATAGGGAAGAAATTACAAGTCTTATCCGAAATGGATTGAAACAAGAAGGTGTTTTAAACGATGAACCAATCATTCAAACCATACTAAAAACTAAATCAGTAGAGTCCATACAACAACGATTTGTTTCCAATTATCACAAAGGAAATAGAGTGCGTTTCAACCAGGATTTTAAGGGAGCGAAAATAAAAGCAGGAAATTACTATACCGTTGCAGAGATTAGTAAAAAAAATCGTCAAAATAATGTGTTACCGTTAATTGATGAAAGGGGTAACGCCATAAAATTTAAACTGGATAACCTGCCAAACTACAAAACACATACCGCACCCTTTGAACGAATCATTGAAGTTTATGAAGCTAAGCCACTAGAACTTAGAGTTGGAGACAAAGTCATGTGGACACGAAATTTTAAAACAGATGACATTCGTAATGGGCTGTGTGCGACGGTTAAAGAAATTAAAGAAAAGTCGTTAGTTTTTTTAACAAAAGAAGGTCAGCAATTAATATTTGAAAAATTACATCCAGCCTTAAAACACCTCGATTACAGTTATGTGCTTACCAATTATAAAGTTCAAGGTAAAGATGCACCCTATGGTATTGGATTAATGGAATCCTATCATCGCTTTGGCACCACTTTAAATAATTTTTATGTTCAAATTTCAAGAGCAATACAAGGGATGACATTAGTCACGGATAATAAAGAAGAGCTGGTGCATGCAATTCAAAAAAACTCCATGGAAAAACCGGCATCCCTAGATATTATTTCAAGTCAACAACTGCTTAATCACGAGAGCCGTTTTAGCTCCCAACAAATCTCCCTACATGCAGTAATTGAGAAGAGAAAATCGCTTGAAAAAAAAATAGTTTCTCAAATATTAGATCAACAAAATAACCTTCATGAACACATGGCTAAAAAGAATCAACCTGAATTAAATAAAGAATTAGAGCTATAAAAAAAGGAGAAGATTTATGTCGCGTTTAACGATTTCATTACCCGATAATTTGCATCAACATCTATCTGCATTAGCTATAAATAATAACGAATCGATGTCCAATTTAATTAATCGATTGATTCGAATAGGATTGCAACATTGGTTTAAGAATGAAGATAATTCCAGAGAGAATCCAGCCGTAGAACAATATTGTCATCAATTAATAATTCAGATGAATGCGCTTATTAAAAATATGTCCGTTGAGATGTTAAAATTAGATAAAGAAGATTTAGAAAAACTACAGCAAGCAGCGGCTATCAAATATAGCGAACTTAGTAACAATCATTAAACTTGTGATGAGCCCATGGTGAAATCGATGGTGAAGCGCATGAGATTTGTAGTAAGAAGGTCATGAAAAATATGAATTCTTAAAATTATCTCTTCACCATTGTTGTTCATCAACTCTTCATCACCTTTTATGTGTTTCATTTCCGAATATTCTTGTAGAATCCCTTATGGGATAAGGGCTTTGATAGCATATATCAATAATGCGAAAGGTGTGCTTGTTCTCAAAAAAGCTCCTGCTTACTTTATTAAGAACTGAATAATTTTATTATCTAATCGATAGCTTTTTAAGCGCAGTTTAATTGCGCGTCTGTGATTGACCAAACTATCTCAATTAATTTATATTTTATTCAAAGAATAAAAAAATGGAATTTACAGAATGGCTCTATTTTTAGTTATAGTTTTTGTGGTTTTATTTCTAGTAATTGGTACTCTACTTCCTGGTGGAAGACCTACTAAGTTAAACCATGATAATAATTCAAAACAAACCCGATATAATCCTGCTGCAGGACTTCCCATGATTGGTGGATTGGATTGCATGGGAAACTCTATTGGTTCCAGTGCATCTGATAGAAACAATTATTGGAATAATCATTTTCATAATCACTCAACGTATAATAGCAGCAGTTATGATCCATTTAACAATCGATATTAACGACAACTGAGATGGGTTATAAAACTTCGAATATCCTCTTTTTAGCAGGTTTTTTTAACATCAATTATGCCTATAGCCCTTTCAGATCATGAAAAAGAAACAATTCGTCTGGTGGATAATCAAGTGAAACTATTGCTTGAAAGAAAAACCCAAGATCATATTATTATTTCTACCCTATTTGATTTCATACCAGAGGTGCGCTGTATGGTCACATCAACTTGTGAAAATCAGTTCAATTTGTATTGCCAAGAATACCAACACTTTAATTTTTTTCTGCAATTAATTAATCAATCTTCATTGTAATAAATTATTTACTTATTTTGATAGACGCTTTTTTGTTCAATATTTAAACTTTAATCTTAAGTCTAATTATCGAAGTAATCAGACCTTATCGAAGGATACTTTGCTTATGGATGCCCTCTCCTGTTTATATTACTCTTTAACTTGTGCAAGATAAGTTGAAAAATAAAATAAGATTCAGTTAGAGTTTAGAAATTTTTAAAGTTGAGGAATCACTTTGCCTACTATTGAAAACAACAAAAAATTTTCCAGTTTTTTTCTGAAAGTCGCCACACCATATCGGTGGTGGTTCCTAGCAATGATTATGGTAGGTATTTATTCCTCTATACACAGTGTTATTCAACCTTATGTACTTAAGGTTATCTTAGACCGTGTAACTACATCTGGAGCAACCTCCTTTGTCTCGAAGTGCCTACCACCCGCTTTATTACTAATTATTCTCAGTTTTTTAATCACTCTTGTATGGAGATTTTACAACTTTTTAGTACTCAAATCATTACCAAGAATAAAAGCTGATATTGTAACTATTGCCACAGAGCACTTAAGAAACCAGTCATATGCCTTTTTTCAAAATAGAATGAGTGGTGATATCAGCGCTAAAATTTCAGATTTAACCAATAATATCCAAAATCATGTCAATACGTGGTTCAATATCGCAAGACAAGCCTTAACCATCACATTATCAATTTTTATGGTAGGGACTGTTAGTTGGTACTTTAGCGCTATTTTTCTGGTTGTATCTGCTGTTTTTATCTATTTATCGTACTATTGTGCGTCTAGCATTAGACCCTATGCAAAAGATTATGCAGAAGCAAAATCTAAATATTCTGGCGCCATCGTTGATTGTTTTAGCAATATTTTAAATGTGCTGCTGTTTGCAAGGGAAAATCATGAAGCAAAATATTTAGCCCACAACACAAATCTGGCTTTAGAAAAAGAAACTAAAATGCAGGTTAAGAATATGCTAAATGCATCATTGCTTGGTTTTTTTGCCTGGGTCTTACAAAGTACTTCCATATTATTATTAATTTATCTGGGTTCCAAAGGCCAAATTACAGCCGGTGATTTTGCATTTGTATTTATTTTATCCATAACGGTTATTGATCTAATTTGGTATTTAACTGAAAGTTTATTAGTAGTTGGAGAACAAGCAGGTGTTTGTCAGAATGCTCTTGACACCATTTTCACCCCTCACTTACAACCTTTAAACTCGGCAAAAAGTAAACTAAGAATTCGAGAGGGGAAAATTGAATTCAAGGATGTAAATTTTAACTATATTGAAGGTAAAAAAACCATTATAGATTTTAGTCTAACAATAACAGGAGGCAATAAAATTGGTTTAGTTGGCTTTAGCGGTGCAGGCAAAAGTACTGTCGTACAGCTTATGACCAAGTTATATGATATCGATAAGGGGGATATTTTAATCGATGGGCAAAGCATCAAAGATATTCATAGACAAAGCTTGCGAGAACATATTGCTTTCATACCTCAAGATCCCTCTCTATTTCATCGTTCTATTTTTGAAAATATTCAATATGGTTGCACAGAAGCCAATCATGAGCAAATCATTAGTGCCGCCAAGCAAGCACATGCTCATGAGTTTATTAGCCAACTGCCGCAAGGATATGAAACTTTTGTTGGTGAAAAAGGCGTTAAATTATCTGGCGGGCAAAGGCAGAGGATAGCGATTGCTAGAGCTATTTTAAAAAATGCACCAATTTTAATCTTGGATGAGGCAACCAGTTCGCTAGACTCCATTACAGAAGAACTTATTAAGAAATCGCTGAACTCTGCAATGAAAAATAGAACAGTTATAGTCATTGCCCATAGACTTTCAACCCTTCTGTCAATGGACACAATTGTAGTTATGGATCAAGGAAAAATTATAGAGCAAGGTAGCCATAGTGAGCTAATTACCCTAAATGGTTTTTATAAAAACCTGTGGGATGCGCAAAGTGGTCATAGCCTTATTTAAAATATTCTACCGAAAATATCTTAGTGGATTATTTGGAGTATAAGACCACATATTCTGACCCTCAAATGAAGTCACTATCTCGCTTCCAGCTCCCCTCCTCTTAGTTTGGTTTTACGATTAATCAGACTTAATTTAGCATTATACTCGCTTCTTTTTCCATTAAGGCTCGGTGGAAAATCAAGCTCAAATAATCCTATTCAATAGTGTAGATTTGCCACGCGCTGCGTGGCAAATTTGCAAAGTAAAATTGTATAATATAGTTTATTTACCACTAAACTCGGATTCCATATTTTTAGTTAGAGCTTCTTTTTGAATTGTGCCGACACTGTCGGCATTATAGAAATATTATCAACTAGCTAATGCTGCTAATACATGTTCAGGATCTTTATTTATTGCGCGAAGAAGAGCTTTTGCGGGACCTGTTGGCTCTCTTCTTCCCTGCTCCCAATTTCTTAATGTTCCAATATTTACATCGATTAAATGACAAAATTTTTCTTGGGTTAGACCTGTTTTTTTTCTAATTTCTTTTACATGAACAGCATCCACTACGAACTCACGTGAAGGAACACGCTCACCATCAATAATTTCGTTCATCTGAGTCATACTTTCGTATAATCGTTCAAATAATTTTTTATCCATGATTACCACCGTTCATTTAATTGCCGTAACATTCTCTTTTGATCTGAAGATAGATCATCTTGAATACCTTTTTTATAAATAAGTAAAAGTCTTATCTGTGAAGCAGGAGTTACATAATAATAAATAATTCTAACACCGCCTCGCTTCCCTTTGCCTTGAGATGACCATCGAACCTTTCGCAGCCCGCCGGTTTGCTGAATTAAGTCTCCAGCTAAAGGATTATCAGCAAGATACTCTTGAAACTCAGCATATTCCTCATCAGATAACAATTCTTTCACGTCTTCTGTAAAAATTGGAGTTTCAATAAAAATCATAGCTATTCTTATTTTTCTTTGATGATTAAAGTATATAAGTTGAATTAAAGTAAGTCAATGACGTAGTTATGGCTGTATATAAAACGGGGGTTTTTCTTACTGTTTATAACGCTCTTAAAAATTGGAAATTTTTATATCAAAATAAGTAAAGATATATAGTAAATAATTCTATGTTAATTTATTATTTATTTTATTGAGTTATTTAACCAATGAGCGAGTTATGTTAATTGGATATGCCAGAGTTTCAACTGATGATCAAAATTTAAACTTACAACATGATGCTTTAAAAAATGCTGGATGCAAACGTATTTTTGATGACAAAGTTTCGGGAGGCAAAAGTCAAAGGCCAGGTTTAGAGGCAGCACTAGAATTTGCTCGAGAAGGCGATATTATTATTGTTTGGCGTTTAGATCGGCTAAGTCGATCACTGAAAGATCTAATTGAAATGGTTGCCATTCTTGATTCAAAAAAAATAGGGTTGCGGAGCCTTAATGAATCTATTGACACTTCGTCAAGTTCAGGGAAGCTAATCTTTCATGTATTTGGCGCGTTAGCAGAGTTCGAACGAAATCTGATACGAGAGCGTACCCATGCAGGACTTCAAGCAGCCAGGGCGAGAGGACGGAATGGGGGAAGACCTAAAAAGCTTTCCGATGATAAGGCGAAATTAGCGTTACAACTTTATAAAGAAAAACAACACAGCATTAATCAAATATGTAATTTAATTGGAATTTCAAAGCCAACATTATACAAATATATAAAGAGCTCATAATAAGGAGTTTATAGATATGACTGATAGCCGCTTATTTTCCCTTCATTATTCGGCTGATACTACAAAATATGAAGATAAAAAAAAATTTAGAAATAGAATGATAAAATATTTGCATGATGTAATTAATGAAGTTGATCCCCAAAATACTCAAAAACTTTGCCGGCAGCAAATGGGTATAACTATCCCGGCCTATCGTAGCTCAATAAATATACTTAACTTTATATATGATGTTGAAAATGAATTTTGCAAAGAAGAAATTGAAATACACAATATTTTAGATTTGATTACTGTAGTTTATGATTCTTGGGATCAAATAAATTCCCATTCATTAAAGTCAATTAGAGAAAAATATGTAATTAATATAAATAAAATATTTTCTGAAGAATCAATGTGCTATGTGCTACATGATGATGGTAAGGTTCGCTATTATCCAGACGAAGAATTTCAACTACTAGTAAAAAGTACACTAAGCGAGTTGAACAATAAATCTTATGCCGCATATTTGAAACAATTTAATAATGTTCTTGATGAATTTTATAAAAAACGTAGTGAAGAATCCCCTATTCAAAGTTTCTTTGCTTTAATAGAATCCTTTGTACTAGCCATTACAAAGAAAGGATATAAACAACTAAATGCACAATCGGTTGAGGAACTCCATAAAATAATCAGCAGTAAAGTAAACAATTATACCCCTAATGATTTAAATGCACTTGAGGGATTTAAAGAAGGATTAATGAGCTGGATTAAAATGTGTCATAAGTATCGTCATGGTAAAGGTACTCATGCACATGCCATTGTACCCATAGAAATTTTCGATTACATATTTTCTGCTGGAATTTCAATATATAGATCTTTATTACAGCTAAATGAAAAATTTCAATTAGGCATTTAACAATGGATCATTTTATTACGAACTATTTAATCTAGAGATGACATGTAACTTGGGCTTAATTAATCAACTAGACGAATTTTTATTTATATGCAAAGAATGTGAGGAAGCATCTAGCGTAACCAGACTTCCAATTGGTAAAACACAGTTATTCACTCCATGACTATATGGGAAATTTTTAAGGCAAGGTACTTTAACACGCCCTGCCCATTCATTTATAACGTCATCGATAGTTCCCTCTGTATCGTCTTTAGAAATACAATCTTCAAATTGACCAAATACAATCCCTGAAACCTGAACTAATATTCCTGCCAAATCTAAATGAGAAATCATTCTATCTATATTATAGGGTTCAGTGCCTACGTCTTCTAATAACAAAATTTTATTTTTAAAATCAGGCTGATAAGGTGTCCCCATTAAAGAGGTAATCAGTGATAAATTTCCACCTACTAATTTACCTTTAATTATACCTTCATGAATAATCTGTCCACCTTGGACAGAATAAGCTTCATTAAACAAACAAGATAAAAATGTTTTTTCTAATAACGGATTAAGCGGGAGAGTAAGTGTATATCCACTGTAGGAAATTAAGCCTGTTTTTTTTAGAATCCCTAATTGCAAAGCTGTTGTATCGCTGAACCCAACAAGAATTTTTGGGTTTTTTGATATGATATGATAATCAAGCAAAGGTAAAATTCGTTGTGAACCTTGCCCTCCTCTACTAACAATAATAGCTTTGACCTCTGGGGCTTTAAAAAAATCCATTATATCTTTTGCCCGATTTCCATCGCTCCCAGCTAAAAATCTATCCTCTTCTTCAAAATGAGATCCAAATCTTATATTAAATCCCATGGATTGGAGATAATGAATTCCTTTATCAATTGACTTTGATCTTAATGGACTTGAAGGAGAAACAACACCTATGGTATCGCCTTTTTTTAAAGGATTTGGATTAATAATTTTCATAATACATTAATCATTTAATATGGTTTGTATTTTAATATGATTCTTTTAATCTAAACCACATCAAAAAATATTTGCTCTTAGGTTTTTGTCTGATATTAAGAAACTCACCATATCAAAAGATCATATTAAGATCTTATCCATCTCAAACGTTTGATTTCTGTCGCTTCGTCAGTACAGCAAATAAGTTTATTTTTCATCGAAAATATCTAGTTTGTGAAAGATAAGGTACGTTATCTAGCTCAAATAATACTATGCTATTTTTAAATAGCTAAGGTAATTTAGCTTGCAAAAATTTCATATTATATATATCATATATCGATAATTGATATATAATTTAATTATGATAATTAATTTTCAGGATAAATTAACCGAAGATGTTTTTAATGGAGTGAGTAGTCGTTACTCAAGAAAGCTTCCTAGTGAATTGCATAAAAAAGCACAACGGAAGTTAGACATGATTCATGCGGCTACCATCATTGATACACTAAAAATTCCACCAAGTAATAAATTGTCAAAGTTAACTGGCAATTTATCAGAATTTTGGCGTATTAAAATTGATAAGCAGTGGGCAGTAATTTTCAGATGGGAAAATGGAAATGCTTACGATGTATGTATCCTTGATTATCATGACTAAGGAGATAACTATGTTACCAACACACAGAGCCCCCACCCTTCCAGGTGAAATGCTTTTAGAGGAATTTCTTAAACCGATGAACTTAACACAAAAGGCTTTTGCCACTCATCTAGGGTGGACTTACGCGAAACTCAACGAAATTGTACACGGTAGAAGAGGAATTACACCAGAAACAGCTTTGGACCTAGCAGATGCATTGAGCATGGAACCTGAGTTTTGGCTTAATCTACAAAGAGATTGGGATTTATGGCATGCTAAACAGAAACACAAAGCAATCGTAAAAATCCAAATTCTTAGTCAGAATCATGAGCTGAGGGCATAATATTTTTATTTCCCTCCAGCTCTCAAATATTACTGCGCATCCATTAATTTCCCAAGTTCCTTCTTGTCGTTGGTTATCGTATTAGTCACTTGCAATGGTTCAAGGTTAAGTAGTTGACAAATACATTAATTTATGTACAATGTGCATTGGTTTTATGTACTTGATTTATGGAATAATCAATATGGATGTTGAAAAAAAATTAAGTGCTGCCACTACTGATAAAAATCTAAATATGCTTCGGGATAAGCTTAACAAGACTTACCGAAAAATTAATCATAAACGACACGAATGTTTAACTCCTCACTGTAAACAGGATTTAGGTTCCACTCAAAATTGTCATGCCATATCAAAGACAAATATTAGAACATATGAGCCCCAACCTAATTCGTTAATAAAAATTGTAAAAGACGTTTTTCAAACTCTTTTTCCTGGAGAAGAGGGAAGGAAATTTTTTGAGCAATTTAGTATCAACAATGATCCAACTTTTAAAGGATTCTGTAACGATTGTGATCGACTTCTTTTTAATGAAGTAGACGGTTACCTACATGTTTCAGGAACAGAAATACCAGATATAGTCCTTCTTCAATTACATTACCGTTTGGTTTGCTACGGTATAATTGACCTGGAAAGGCTAAAAATTTTAAATGAAGGACTTTTAAATTACACGGAAAGTTTTCAGCCGGGAAGTGAATGGTGTAATACATTAAAGAATGAGATTATTCCTAAAACCGCCCTAGTGTACACTCAGCATCTTCAAGTAAAAGAAAAGTGTGAATATTACCTCAACAAAATAAAGCAATCAGGTATGTTACCACCCCAAATGCCAAAAATATTTCTAGAAGGAAATAAGACAAATCCCCTATGCTTTGGTCGAGTTGGTTATTATGCCTATCAATACGCTTATTCAGAGGAAGAAGTAATTTCAAAGTTCTTTTATTTTCTCCCCTTTGCGACTTTCTCAAGTATTGTTGGTGAACGGGGCGAAAGTCACTTGGTTTTTACTTCTTTGACAGAAGATGCCGCTCATCTGGTTCCAATTATTAGAGTATTAGAGCAACCAAATTGGAAAGATATAATAGCTAATAAAATTTACAATTTTTCTGATGGATGTATATTAAGGCATATGCATGCAGGTATGAATGGCGTAAAAATTAATGACACACTAAACTATTTTATAGAAAACTCAGGATTAGCTGCCTGAGTTTGAATTAATTGTTTCGCCTTTTCTGTTAGTCTATTATCCATTTTTAACTCGGAATATACCATTAACATCAACATGCAAGGTATTGTTAATGCAAGAATCATTATTAAATGAGCTTTTAGCCAATCCAGATTACAAAATTCTTAGGCGTCTATCCAACGAATTCGAGTCAATCTTAAATCAAGACCCTAAAATCTTTGTTGCAACCATTGTTGATTTAGAAACGATGGGAATGGATGCGCAAACCAACGAAATTATTGAAATAGGCTTATTATCTTTTGCTTTTACAAACGGCGATGGTGTTATAAATATTCTTGATAGCTACAATGAATTACAAGATCCCGGTAAATTGATCCCACCTGAAATAACCAAAATAACAGGGATTACTAATGGAGACGTTCAAGGAAAAGCTATCGATTGGAACACTGTACATAACATTCTCAATCAATCCCACTTAATCATTTGCCACAATAGTCGATTTGACCGAAATTTTTTAGAGCTACAGACTCCTGCAATAGTAAAGAAAACCATAGAAAGGAAACCATTCGGGTGTACCCTATCAGACATTGACTGGAAAGAAAGAGGCTATGAGAGCAGTAAATTAGAATACTTAAATTTTAAATTAGGTTATTTCTATGAGGGACACCGCGCAATAATAGATTGCTGGGCAACCCTAAACTTACTATTAAACGAAGATGGAGCGTTTGATGAATTAAAAGCAAACGTCCGTAAAAAAGAAGTTTTATTATGTGCTGAAAATGCAGCGTTTGAGAAAAAGGATTTACTTCAATCTAGAAAATATCGATGGTCAGATGGTAAGAGTCGTTTACCAAAATGTTGGTATATTGTCCTAAAAAGTGAACATTTTGAAGAAGAAAAAGAATGGCTAGATACACATATCTATGAACGGCCTGGTGCTTCAGAAACATTAACTGCAATAGAAATTACTGCCCATAAACGCTATTCATTTAGAGCAGAACAAAAATAAACCATTCAAATTAAGTACTTAACCCCTTCACATAGCCCCTTTCTACCAAAAGGTAAAAAAATATTTTTAACTTTTTTCTAAATTATTCCGCAGGTTAAAATAATTATTTAAAAACAAGCCATTTTGATCTATTTACAATCGATGGCCTGCCCTCTATGATTTGATTAATGTTACAGAAATCATAATGAGAAGACCGTATGCAGCATGGTGGAAAAAGAGAGGGTGCGGGACGCCCTATAGGTAGTAATCAGTATGGCGAGCCAACTAAAACATTGCGAGTTCCTATTTCTCGCATTAATGAAGTTAAAGAATATCTTCAAAATCAGCCGAAAGGCATTCCTCTTTATAGTTCTAGAGTACGAGCAGGATTTCCCTCCCCTGCCGATGATTATATCGAATCTCATCTCGATTTAAACGAACATTTAATTAAACACCCTGCTTCAACCTTCTTTTTAATTGCTGAAGGCGATTCGATGACTGATGCCGGCATTCAGCCAGGTGACATGTTGATTGTTGATAAAAGTGTCGAACCAACTCATGGTAAAATTGTCATTGCCGCCATTGATGGAGAGCTCACCGTAAAAACCCTTTCAAAAGTAAACGGCAAAGTCCAACTTATTCCAGGTAATAAAGCCTACAAACCTATCAATATCACCGACTCACAAGATTTAGTCATTTGGGGTGTAGTTACCCATGTTATTCATCAGGCAGGATAACCATGTACGCACTGATTGATTGCAATAATTTTTACGCCAGCTGCGAGCGTCTATTTCGACCCGATTTACGAAATCTTCCCATCATTGTTTTAAGTAATAATGATGGTTGTGTGGTCGCACGGTCTAATGAATCCAAAGCGCTTGGAATTAAAATGGGGGTTCCCTACTTCGAAGTCAAAGGGCTTTGTAAACAACATAAGGTGCAAGTCTTTTCTTCCAATTACACACTGTATGGTGATTTATCGCATCGGGTCATGACAGTCATAGAAGCCAATTGGCCGGATACGGAAATCTATTCCATTGATGAAGCTTTTTTAAACTTAAAAACGTTAGCAGAGGATAAAATTGAAGCGTTTTGTACCCACTTGCAAAAAACAATTTTAACCCATACTGGCATTCCTGTTTCTATCGGAATTGGCCGCACGAAAACGCTTGCTAAAGTGGCTAATCATGTCGCCAAAAAGAAATTAAACATTCCTGTCTTTAATGTGACGCATCAAGAAAAGCACTGGCTTGCCCATCTGGAAGTGGATGACATTTGGGGCGTTGGCCGCCAATGGTATAAAAAACTCAGTAGCTTTGGTGTCACCAATGCGCTTGAGCTTTCAAAATTAAATCCGCGGTTTGTTAAAGACCGCTTTAATGTGGTCTTACAAAGAACCGTCTTGGAGCTATCAGGAAAGCCCTGTTTGGAATTGGAAGAAATCGTCCCTAAACAATCCATCATGTCCTCTTGTTCTTTTGGTGGGTTACAATCCGCTTTTGGTTTTATTCAAGAAGCAATAAGTCATCACTGTGGGACTGCTTGGGCCAAAATGCGACGACAAGGACTCATTACCCAGCATTTATCCGTTTTTGTGCGCTCAAATCCTTTTCGTGAAGATTTAGCGCAATACTCCAATTCCATTGGCTTTCGCCTGGCTAATCCCACAGATGACGTGCGTTATTTAACAACAGCAGCTAAATTGTGCCTTGAACGCATTTATCGTAAAGGAATTCAGTATCATAAATGCGGCGTCTTGCTCGCTGATTTAATTGATAAGCAATATCGCCAAATGGATTTGTTCCATCAACCCAGTGATGAGGATGTCGTTGAAACAGAGAAGATCATGAATCTGATTATGGGAATTAATCAAAAATACGGACCAAGAACCATGCGACTGGCAGCGGAAGGGTTTCGAAAGTCCTGGTCTATGAAGCGACAATTAAAATCGCCGCACTACACAACTAATTGGTCAGAACTTCCAAAGGCTTATTTGAGATAACTAGACGACTACTGGCGTGCTTTTCACGGAAAAGATTAACCTTAATCCTCTTTTGCGTATTTATTTTGATGTTTTTAAGGGTTTTTAAGACTTTTTCATGATTTTGTCCTATAACAAAGAAAGACTTAGGTTCATAGTTTCAATTAGAAGGATTAAGTATGTGCGGTCGCTTCACTATTGATACCGATTACGAAACAATTAAAGAGCAATTCGGTATTCACCAGATTGAACCGTTGCCAAATAGCTTTAATGTAGCGCCAACAGAAACAGCCCTATGTCTTATGAAAGCCAAGGAAGGACTTAGAGCCGTTCAAATGCGCTGGGGAATCGTACCTTGGTATGCAAAAGAAAGGAAAAATGCACTCTTAATCAATGCGCGAGCAGAAACGGCTGCGGAAAAACCTGCCTTTCGCCAAAGCTTAAAATACCGTCGCTGCATTATGCTGATGAGTGGTTTTTTCGAGTGGCAACATCATCTAAACGATAAAAAAACAGTCAAACAACCCTACTACATTACGAGAGCCGATCACAAACTTATGGCCGTGGCAGCCCTTTGGGAACGCTTTCAACCAGAACATGACATCATGATTCCGTCTTGTTGTGTATTAACCACAGAGCCTAATGCCTTAGTTGCTGAGCTTCATGACCGCATGCCCTGGATACTATCGGAAGAACAACAACACGAATGGCTAGACCCTGAACAATTTTCGCAGAAAGACTTAGAGACGGTGATGCATCATCAAAAAGAATTAAATCTTGCTTGTTTTCCAGTTACAAAAGCCGTTAACAGTGCGCTATATAAAGAGAAAGACGCCATTATTCCCTTAACCCAGTAAGAGTTACAGGCCGATAAACATAGATATAAAGCAATTATTTTGGAACTTTTCGGTATCTTTACGATACAGGGAGTAAGGAGAATTGTTGAGGGACGTCAGGATTGTTATTCTATAATTGTGGTTAAAATCTTGCACGGCTAACAAAACCTTATTGGAGGTCAAAAGAAAGTACGGTGAGCCAGCTTAAATTTACTAAGACGCCTAAAGTACTTTTGGTGACATCCCCTTAAAAGCAGCAACCGTTGCAAGACTAACCACTTTCTTCTATTCCTACCAAAATCCAGGAACCGTACCTTTGGGTGAGGGTTTTAAATCGTGCTCACAATCCTGATTTGAACATTGCTTTCCTTCATTGATTAAAGCCAACTTATCGTAGCGCTCTTGAAGTGATTGATGGGCATGAGACAGTCTTATTGTATCCGGAAAGGAAGCCTCCACAGGTTCTATACAAAAACAGCCCCCCAAACTCTCAGAAAAGTATTGCGTTCCAAAAAGTTGCCTATGACCAATACTGATTAAATACCTATCAAGCGCATTGGCTGTACTTTGGCCGCCTTCTTGATGATGATGTTCTGCAGCACGAAGCGCAAATAAGAAGGCTTGATAATAATGGTCAGGAATATCCCCATGTTGATAAATGAGATAAGCAGCGAAGTAGTCTTTTGAAGTAGAAATACAACCTTCGCCAAATATCTCCCCTACCCTCTTGCGGCGATTTAAATCGTTTTCCTCAATTTGTTGAAGTTCTTCTGGTGTTAATTGGCTCCAATCCGATTCACGGTCTTTTTGGTCAGCCTCGAGAAGGGTTTGCAATTCTTTTGAGCGAGAAGCTTGTAAATCAGGATTATTAACACAACCGAGATTTCCTGCAAACGCCAAATGGATTAAAACGATACTGACTAACCCTATTAAAATGCGCATTACATTTCCTTTAATTACCAGGCAAGCGAAGCTTTTCGAATTCTTCTACATTCACGGTTTTCAAGCGATTGCATGTCTCTTCGTGGGACAATTTTTCACAACTATCCAACATATAACGGCTGATTTTACCTCGCGAGCGAAAGGGCTTATCGGTCATCACCATTTGAAATAGGCAATGGTCTTTATGAACTGCAAGGATAATTTCAGCATAGTGCTCTTTAACTTGGAGATTACCTTTCGGGTAAACAGGGCTATTAAGCTCCCATACAAAATGTTGAACCTTATAATGTTGGTAGCGCTGTTTACCCTTCGTCAAATCGTTTACAAAATTGGCTATCCCGCGAGTTCCATAATACCGACAACCCTGGTCACCGTAATGTTTAAAAAACGTTTCAGAAAATCGTACCAGAGGACTTTTTTCTGTCACAAAATAATAAGGCCAGAATATCACTTTTAATACCAAATAACGCATTAATTCAGGTCTTTCTTTAAACACATTCACAGAGAGTGTTTGTTGCATGTTCTTAAAGCCAATCATCGTAACGTAGGTACGATAAAGATTGACAACAAATCCAATCACATAAAGCGTTAATAAAATATCCATTGACACTCTAATTTGTTTAAAAACCAATGTACTATACAGGAAGGCTTAGCCAATGTAAGGATTTTTATACCCTTCAATGGCCTCCACTTCTAAAGCCCAAGTAATTTCCCATGGAGACGGAGGAAACATTTTATTCCAGGCTTCAAACAATTGGCGCTGCGAATCACTTAACCGAAGTTTATAGTGGGATGCCATGAATAAATTAGCACGGGCCACAATTCCTTTGGCATCATCCGCGGGCTCAACAATACGATTTTCTTTTTTTACACCAAAATCACAACCATAGGTTTTGGCTTTTGTTGGGATGAGTCCATAACGATAATTTGAACGAAGTTGATTAATAAGCCCAACGGAAGGCCAAAGATTGTAAAGCTCCGCTTCCATGTGATTAAACTGCTTATCAATTAATTCACAACATTTTCGCCCTTTAAATCGCTTCCCCTGTTTTTCACACAAGGCCTCGCGCCAACAGGGTCGTTGTTGTCCAAAATGCTCCGCAGGCATCATGTGCTCCCACTCTAAGCGGTGAGAGCGCTTTATCGATTGTGCCTCTTCCATACGACATGAGGATAAATCAATTGCTTTTTTAGAATCAAAACGGCAGTGGCAATACAGCGTTATTGGATTCTTCGCAAAAATTGAAGCGGCTATTTTTTTTGCTTGGGGAAAGGTATTTGGGCTTTGGGAAGCTGCAACACTTGTAAAAAATAATAAGCCTAAAAGCCACATTAATTTATTCATTCTTATCATCACAAAATTAAATTTAGGATAGTGCATTTTCCTTGAACTGCTTCATATCAAGGTCATCCCCTAAAGAGGGATAGGCGGGCACTCCAGAGAAAAATCGGTGAATGGCACAAAAGATGTGATCGTGCTCAGAACCATCATACCCTAACCCAACCGAACGAAGCTCAGATAATAAATGAATGCCTTTAGAACCCATATGGTCAATGATTGCCTCATACTACTGACTACTTAACATGACAGATTTTCCATGAAACATCATTTCAGTATTACCGTCATAAATTAAATCTGCGCTTTTAAGTTGCTCAACAAGAAAGGAGGCCTTTGTCCCTAATTGGTTATAGATTGCAGTAATCTGAATCTTACTCAGTTGCTGGCTTGCCGTTATTATTTTTATCATCATTCTCTGCGCTATCTCATAATAGGTGGCGTATAATAGGCGCTGTGTCGATGATTCACAATGCTTTCTTTCTAAAAAATTCCTATTACATCGGTAGGTTTTCATCACCAAAGTGATGACTTTAAATTAAATCATTCCAAAGCATGAGAGTGCATTCATAGGCTTTTTAGTAAGGTGCGATGAATGCTATCATCAATAGGATATCGGTCATGAATCACCCCAAAATGACACTTGTTTCATTACCGATAAGTTGAATCGCCCGATTCATCGACAATTGAAAAATAGATCAACTAGGGATTGAAATGGACGTTTCACACCAAGTTATTGAGTTTGGATTTTCAGTAAGTTTATTAGTCAACGCCTTGTTGTTTATTCCACAAATTGTCTCTTTGCTAAAATGTAAGTCGGCACAAGGGGTATCACTAATTACCTTTGCAGGATTTAATATCATCCAATTGTTTACCGTGCTTCATGGGGTCTTTGCCAAAGACTATATTCTGACAGCCGGTTTTTTCTTAAGTTTTCTCACCTGCGGCATGGTCACTTGGCTTGTTATTTACTACCGCTACATTAAAAAACAAATTCCATTGTAAGAAAAATCAAGTTATCCTAAATACCGTTTTCAGGTGATCAAATTTTGTGCACATGCTACAATAGCCTGTTTTTATAAGTTCAACTATGGAAAAGGAAATAGCACGTATGCAAACCAATCTTATTCTTCTACCCCATGAACCATCGATTGTAATATCTGATATTGTTCAGCGTCTTCACTATATTCATCTAATGCAACAGCTGCTTGAGCGGCTTCTAACAGCATTAGACAGTTTTGAAAATAATCACCTCTCTCGGTTTGATGCCCAAGTTGGTGAAACCTTATGCCAGATTCGCGCTTATAAAATCTATACTCTGAAATCTCACCCCACTTCAGAGTGTCTTAGCCATTTAAAGGACTTGAAACGACAATGTCTCAATACAAAAGAAACCTTGAGTGCTGAAGAAGCACGTTATCAGTATTACATCACGCAAAATAAGACCCTAAGACCACAATCCATCCGCGACCAAATCACTTTAAGTGATTTTTTCAAAGCAATGAATTGCCATTTTTCGATTACAGATGATACCCTGTTTCTTTTTTTATCGCATTTTTTATGTGAATTTCATGTGGTCGATGAGGAACAAATCCCGATGGCCATTGATTATCCAGCCATCGCTCAAAAATTGAACCTATCCCGCAGTTACACCAAGAAATTGGGTCATTATTACCAAAAATTGCTCTCGGAAATGTCGTGTAAATTCATGTTTCAACTCGTTGAGGACTTCCCGGGTAATGAAGAGTTAAAGCACCTTCTCCCTTGGTTGCATAAGCAATCGGATGAAGGACGCATGGTACTTCCCTGCTATACCGTAACAGACATCATTGTCAGTCACATGATTGAAAACCAAGCGTCTATGGTGTTGGTCATCGACATCCAAAACGAGAATAAAAAAGAGCGCTTAACGTTTTCCTTTGAAGGGTCAAAAGACAAGGCTAATTTTGACATATCAAACCAGGTTGATACCAAAAACCCTTGCATGGTGATGTACGGCGGTTGTCATACTACCGATAATTTCTTTAAAAAATCCTTTTTATCAAAACTACTGACCATAGGCGTTAAAGAGGTGCTGTTATCCAATAATGCAGCCCATCCCCAATATTCAGGCGCCACTCTCAAACAGTTTAGAGACAATCCCTTTCAGGTGCTCGTCAATGAGTATCACCATGAGTTTTCTTCGTTTGAAACCTGTCTTGCTCAAAACCTCTCAAATGAGCTGATTAAGAAAAAGGCGTTAGCCAACGCATTGGGTTGCACCGCCGAAAACCAAAGCTTCTTTCTTCTTAAACATATTTTTTGCGACACGTTGGATTCGTATCAAATTGAGGAAATTTCCAATGAAGGAATACCGTTAAAACACCCCATACCGCGAGATGCATTGAAGAAATTGGCCTAGATAAACGTGTGCGCAAGTACACCATTTATTGGCTATTATTAAAATATCAATTATTTATCATCTTCTTAAGCGTAAGGTGACTTTAATAAAGTCAAGGTCAAGAATATGGGGTTAAGCCCACAATTTCAATTAATTGAATCCCTGGTGAAAAGCATGCCAGGCTTTGCTTACCTAATGGATTGCCATGGGTTCTTCAGAGCCTGTAACCCGCTTCAGGCAATTCTTTTTGGCTTGAAAAATCCCACCGACATTGTCGGAAAAACAACAGCCACCCTACCCTCTTTGCTAAACCATCAAGACTTAGTAACGATTATTGATACCAATAACGCTCAAGTATTTCAACTAGGTCATACGTTGCAATTTATCGAGCCGAGTTTAAATTTCACGAAGGAAATCATTCTGGCACCTTATTACAAAATGCCCATCGTGGATGAAAACATGAAAGTAATTGGCTTACTCGCCCTCTCCTTTCATGAGCATACTCAATTTAAGGAAGAACCGCCGCAAACAACAACTCACTCAGCCATTGCCTTAAAGTACATTATTAATAATTTACCCGAACATGTGTATTGGAAAGACAAAGAAGGTCGTTATTTAGGATGCAATCTTTTGCAAGCCACCGATTTAAATTTAAAAAATCCCGAAGAGATTATCGGAAAAACCGATTATGATTTATCACCTAAAGAGAAAGCCGATGCCTTTCGAGAGGTTGACCAAAAAATCATTACCGAAGGCAAAGCCATTGAAACCGAAGAGGTTGTTGAAAAAAATGGCGTCAATGTCGTCGTTCTCTCCAAAAAAATTCCACTATTTAACCATGACCATCAAATTATCGGACTTCTTGGGATTTCCTTTGATATTTCTGAGCGTAAAAAAATGGAGGAAAACTTAAAGCAGTCGCAATCTGCCGCTGAAATTGCCAATCAAGCGAAAACGGAATTCATTCGCAACATGGAGCATCAATTAAGAACCCCTTTTTCAGGTATGTATTCCATTATTGAGTATTTAGCTGAGATTGAAACCAACCCCGAAAAAAAACAATTACTGGATGTCACCTATCAATCCGCTAAGGAGTTTATTGACCTTTTAAATGATATTCTTGATTTTAGCCGCAACCAAGTGGAAAACGAACCCATCCTGGCTAAAAAATTTGATTTAAATCAATCGCTTTCAAAAGTCATTGCGATGGAAAAGCCAGCCGCAACCTTTAAGCAGATTGCTCTAGACTATGTCTTTCCTAATGACATCCCCAAAATTTACATTGGTGACCCAGCAAGAATCAAACGCATTGTGATGAATTTGTTAAACAATGCCATTAAATTCACCGAAAAAGGAGCAGTAAAGCTGGAAGTTAAGGCAGTACGCTTGGATGATAAGCTGGGGCTGATTCAACTCATCGTGTCTGATACCGGAATTGGAATATCGAAAGACAAAGAAGCCTACATTTATGAAAAATTTTATCGCCTCCATCCCGCCAATCAAAATAAATACAAAGGTGCAGGACTGGGCCTTTATGTCGTTAAGGAGATATTGGAAGATTTAGGCGGAGAAATAGAGGTCATGAGCACCCCTGGCAAAGGGTCAGTTTTTATTTGCACCCTTCCATTAAAACGTCCATTAATCGATGAGCTCATAAACCCAGAATAAACTCACTTGCTTAAATTAGAATCTTCAACAACAATAAAAGATATAAAATCAGGAAGTTACTAAAAGGTAATACTCATGGCCGACTCCTTACACGTACTTGTTGTCGAAGACAGTCTTGTTGCCCAAACCGTAGCTAAATTACAACTCACAAAACTTGGGTGCACTGTAGAGCTCGCTGTGGATGGCAAAGACGCCTTGGAAAGAACAAATCAAACCAAATTTGATTTAATCCTGATGGATATTGGATTAGGGGAAGGGCCTGATGGATTTGAAGTCACCATTCAAATAAAAAAAGACAGTATAATGAATCAAACAACGCCTATCATTGCAGTTACTGCTCATGGTGAGCCTGAATTTACTGAAAAAGCTCTAGCCAGTGGCATGGAACGCTACTTTAATAAGCCTTTTACACCACAAGCTGCACAAGAAATCATTGACTATGTGACTAAACAAAGCGATATGGCGAAGCAGAGCTAATCAACATTCCTAGGAATAGTTGGTCTTTAAAAGATCCCCACAAGTTATTCACGGAAAACAAAGTATTTGGAAAGAGGGAGAACGAGTGGCCGCTTAGCATTTCAAGGTGTGTAATTTCGAAATCCACCTTTTTGTAAGTTCTTCCATAGCCCCCCTTTTTGAAGGGGAAAAAATGTAAAATCGATCTTTTATAGACCAAATCATTACGCGACAGCGACTAACTTCCAAAATAATTTGGTATTAAGCCCATTGCATTAACCCCTCTTGAAGACTCCTCTCCTCAATATCTTTTTCAAGAAGAAACTGTTGATGCCATAGGGATTCCAGTTCTTTTCTCTCGAGTTGAACTTTTTCACGAAGCCCAAGGATGACATCCTCACAAGATTCTTGATAAATACGCTTTGTTAGTTCATCGATTAAAGTACTTTTTTCCTGCATTTTAACCTCTAATAACAAGAGTTGTTGGTTGTTATTAGAAGTTTGAACTTCATATTTTTGACTAATTTCACGCTCTTTTTGGCATTGCCACAGCTTATCACGCAACTCCTGTTTATCTTTAAATTCTTGACCCAGATAAAAGTGCTTATAAAATCCTTTAGGCGTTTGCCAATTATTGGTGCGAATAAGTCTGGACAGAATATTGTTTCGGTGTTTAAAGCAACTCACTTTAGGCAAATAAAATTCAACATTTAACAAAGAATATAAGTATTCAGCAGCGACTTGTTTAGGCGATGACAATTGTTTTTGGTTCTCAAAGGTTAAATTAAAAAATGTTCCTAAAATCATTTTTTTTATTTCATCGGGTATTTCTTCTTTTGTTTTTGTAGAAAAGAACTCTTGAATTGATTCAAATTGTTGTATTAATCGTTTAAGCTTTTGGTTATCCACAGAACGGGTTAAGTTTTTAACCATAATAGTATTATTAATAGTAGGATAAAGATCTCTTATATATAATCCCCTCATTTTAAGGGGATCGATTCCCTCATTATTATTAAAATTTGAACAATTGTTGGAACTACTTGAAGGTCTAGGTTGATGTTTAACAGCTGACTCTTTATTTTCATTGTGGATATCTTTTTCTTTTGATGGAACTATGTCGGATTTTGTTTGCGTAGTTTTAATCAAAGCAAGTAGCTTATCAGTGATGTGAATGTAGGTACCCTTTTTAACTTCAAATACTCCCTGCTCTTTAGTCCTACTGTAGAGGGCTTGTCTTCGTACGATAAAACCCTCATCATCTAATTGTTTAAGATATCGTTCTAGAGTGCTTTGAGGAATACTCGTTTCTGAGACGATCTGGGAGTAAGGCTTCATGAACCATTTTTGATTCGAACCTTTTAATTTGTAGGTGCTGTTTTGCCAGCCTAAAAGTATATAGTCAACTAGTTGTGCTTTTCGAGTTGAAGGAATAACACGAATAAGATTTTTAAATCTTGAGTGAAAAATTGAACAAAGATTCCCCATAGATAATATCCTTATCTTATTGTTTTTTGTGGGGAACGAGACTAGAATAGTCAATGAAATACCAAAGAACCATCGCCAGAAATGATGTTCTTAAATACTTAGTCTCGTTCTGGAGCCTAAATGATTATTGGGTTATAGAAAGTCTGCCAACTCTCTATAACCCTTTTTTATTTTCTACTCTATTAAGTTTTCATTTTATTGTATCTCTATATTATTTTATTATTTTTGATATTTTAAATACTCAATACAGAATACTCTTTTTATGCCATTCTGGATCGAAATCTTTTCAAGATCAACAGATTTTTAAAAAAGTAGTTAAAAACAGGATTAGATGAGAAATCAATTGTATTGAGGGGTTTAACAGGTTATTTCAACTTTAATTACCCAACTTTAGATTTTAGGAAATATAAAACATATATCTCAAAAACAAATACTCAATACCGTATTGAGATTGTATTGACTATAAAAATTTATTCATTTAAATTTTAGGGAAATAATAACTGCTACTGGAATATCGTAATGAAAATAAATAAGCCAAAAATTTTAGTTGTAGCAAATAATAAAGGCGGCGTAGGCAAAAGTTTGATTAGCCAATTAATTTCAACTTATATCGCTTTTAAAAAAGAGAAGAAAGTTTTAGTACTCGACTTCGACCCTCAAGGTAATATGTCATATAGATTCCTTAGGGATACAAGAATACGTGATATGTCTAATTATAAGCCGCCATTACATCCTGATTATGATCCAAACGATTCTGATGATGAAGGCTGGGATGGGCGTTCTTCTGCATTACATATGTGGACAGATAAACCTGTTGTGCCCTATCCAACAGACTTAGAAAATTTAGATATTTTACCCAGTGATGCATCATTAATTAAGGATATTGAATCTTTTGAATACAGTGATACTTTAGAAAGCATTGTCCAACGTCCATATGATTTTTTTGCAATGGATGATTTTATAGATTGTGGATATGAGCTTATCATTATTGATACTCCACCCGCCAAAGGACCGTTAACTCAAAGTGCTATTAGAGCGGCTACGCACATTTTAATTCCGTTAGAATTAAGTAATAAATCTCTTCAAGGATTAGCTGGGATGGTGGATTTAGTAAATCGTCAAAACGTGTACAGACCTTCTAATGCTCAAGCTAAAATAATTGGCCTTCTGAAAAACAAAGTTGATTATAATAAAAGAACACCACAAAATAGAATAGTTGACACCATAAAGTCTAATCCAATGTTATCGAAGTTGCTTATAGATGATATTGAAATTCATGACTCTCCAAGAGCCGTTGATATTGATGAAGATCAGGCTCCTATTACAGCTCCTTATACGGAATTAAAGGATAATGATAGATTTGCTATCGAAGCTGTTTCATTAGGTGAATTTGTTTATAAAAAAGTATTGGGAGAAAAAGAGAATGTCAATCAAGAAGAAAATACAAACGAGCTCTCTTACATCTAATAAGATTAATAAACCAGATACAGTTACTCGCGCAGGTATCACTGCTAATTTAAAATTTACCAGGGGGAAACAGCTTGTTGAACATTCTCCTTATGAATTGATACCAGATCCATACAATCCTAGACCAGGAGAAATAATAGATGAATCGTGGTTAAAAGATAAATTGTATATTGGTACGGAGCAATCACGATGTAAAATATCAAAGAAATCAGGTGATTTTGAAATTCCATTATTTTCAGAATTAAATTGCGAAAATAATGAAAGCTTAGAGGATAGTTATAATTTTTTAAGAGATCTTGCATTTTCAATAAGAACTGATGGTTTAATTGAACCAATCGAAATTTTTCTAGCAGATAAAAATAATGATCCAGATTATTTTGTTAATTCTAACTTAGATTATGGTTATGTAATTTTAGAAGGTCATCAGAGAAGACTTGCAGCGATGATGGCTGGTGCGTCAACAGTCACATGTATAGAAATTACTGATGAGAGTATGCTCGTTAAATTAAAGGTAAAACATAGGAAATTGAGACGGCAATTATCCGAAAATAATTTAAGAAAAGGATTAACAGTCTCGCAAAATTTTCTTATTGCTCAAGAGCTTTTATCTCAAACTGATTGTCAGGAACTTACAAATAAAGAAATTTCTCAAATTATTGGTTTAAACGAAGGTATAGTTAGTGCTTTAAGATCCATCTGTACCAATCCTTCGAAGTACCCACCAATTTTTCTCTCTATGATAAAAGAAAATAAAATAACTTTTAAAATGATTAGATTTCTTGTTTCAAAGTCCTATGATGAAATTGAATCAGTATTGAAAGATGAAACTAAATTAAATAAAGCTGAAGCAAAAAAAATTGTTAAACCAAGAGGAAAGAAGGGCGGAGCAATTAAAAAATCAGCAACATTTAAAGTAAAAAATGAAAAAGAATCTCATTCTTTGCAACGTCTTTTACTGACAAGATTCCCTGAAATTGAAAAAATTGAACAGGAAGACTGGAGTTACAAGAGTCTTGAAAGCATTCTTGTCCAAATAAAAGAATTAGCAATTAAAGAAGTAGTATGACCCGGGTCATCACTACTTTAATTCATTGAAAAACAAAGAAATTTTGAAAATTTTGTTTTTTTTGATTGTTTGGAAAGAAAATTATGACAGAGAAAAAAAAGAGTAAAAAACTATTTTTTCAAAAACCTCAAAAAAAGGAAAAATGGTTGGTATGTATTCGATTTCCTAAAGATATTAAAGAAAAATTAAAGAAACAAGCAGACAAAGATTATCAAGGAAGAGGAAAACAATCATTATTAATTGAAGATGCTGTTAAATATTATCTATATACAATTTCTGAAATAAAATGGGCTGAATTTGAAAAAGATCCTGACTATACAGAGCTAATAGATGATATATACGAAGGATTGAATCAAGCACCATTAGAAGGAGCCACACAGGTTTTTTTTACAGATGAAACAAAAAATAAAATTTTAGATATTGAGAAAAAGATCAAATTAACAAAGCCATTAATGAAGGATGTTAGAACGGGATTAATTAGGAAAGCTGTTTCTATTCGACTCAGTCTGGGCGATAAAGCTTTTTTTGATTCGATTATGAGTATGGGGAATAATGTGTAGAAATATTAGGATGCTAATTAACCAAATATGCTTAACTAGTATTCAAGTTTTAATGAATACTAGCGGGGTAATATTTATAATTAAGATTAAAAATTTCTAAAGGGCAGGCAAATATTATCAATTACCAAGGGTAGCAATTTGGGATTAATAGTATTGGTACTCAAAATTGAGTCATAGAAAAGTTTCAAAGTGGAGGCTCGAAATAAATCATCCATTATTTTTCTTATTCTTTTTGAATTACTTAATATATTTCTTGGAAAATCGAAGTAATGAAAATCCGCAGCTAAGCCGAAGTAATCAGAAGCACCAAGAATTTTTCTTCCAAAACTTATGCCATTACAAATATTAAATTCACCACGAATACCAGCTGTATCCTTTTCCTTATTCGTTATGGATTGAACATCATTCCATCTAAGAATAACATTTTTACTTTTGCTCAAAGAAATTTTTTCTAAACCCACTCTTATCAAAGAGCAGTCCTTATTAAGCCCGTTATTAATATATAAATCCATCCATTCTGAGTGTGTTACAAATGCAAGTTTGTAACTGTTGTATTGGTACATGTAGGAGATATAACCACATTCAAATTCATTATTTAACTCGTTGAAAGTATTTTCAAAGATTTTAAGAACATCAGATGCATGAGAAAACATAATTAATCCATAAATTCAATTAATTTTTCATTAAGCTTCTTTATGCATTCGGGAACCCGCAAAAGTTTTCTTGTTGAATAATCCATAAACAAAATTTTTTCTTTAACTAAAGCAACAGGTTTATTATCATTTTTTGATATATTGTATAAAAATATACATGAGGCTTTTTCAATTTGTAAGCTTATTGAAATATGAAGGAGATCATTAAAAAAGGCTTCTCCTTTGTATTCAACATGTAATTCTTTTGCAATAACACCTGCGCCATCAAGATTTGCTTCATTTAGAGAATGAGTATCGAAATACATCAATCGTGCTTGATGAGTGATTTTAACTAGTTCAGCATGTCCTAAATGACCACCATAATTAATATCATAAATACGAACTGGCAAGTCTAGTTTGAAAGAAGGGGGGTTGTTTTCAATTTTTTCCATTATGGTTTCCTTACTTATCGCTAAATTTTTCATTTTTCCTGTGCCAAACAATTTGGGCAAGCGAAATTATTTCTTTATCAAGGAGATAACAATTTTCTGAGGTTGTATCCATATTTATACATACGAGATTAAACAAATTGGGTTTAGTTCCGCGATTAACTCTTCTAATGAAAAACTCATTATTATGTAATTCAACGATACATAGGCTCCCTATATATCTATAGGCATATCTACCAGGAATTAAGTTGCCTCCCACATAGTCACCTATATTAAATATAGGCTCCATTGTATCATCAGATATCACAATAATCATTGGGTTCGGATTTATTTGTTCAAAAAAATCTACTTCTTTTAAAATTATTTCATCTTCTGTTAAATCAGGATCAAATTCAGAATTTAGTTTTCTAAATAAAGTGGTAGAAGTACTTTCAATCAGTCGAGGTGCAAGGCCAATACCACGAATAAAC
This sequence comes from Legionella brunensis, assembly GCF_001467025.1. Classification (GTDB taxonomy): domain Bacteria; phylum Pseudomonadota; class Gammaproteobacteria; order Legionellales; family Legionellaceae; genus Tatlockia; species Tatlockia brunensis. The sequence goes on from NZ_LNXV01000015.1 coordinate 30,531, forward strand.
CAATCAGGAGTTGTCGCTAAGCCTGCCTTATAAAGAGCTTCAACAAATCTATTTATTCCTTTCGTAGATATTTCATATTTTCCACTTTCCCATGCTTGTAAAGTTGCAGCTGGTATCCCAAATTTTTCTTCGAATGCTTTACGGGAAAATCCTAATTGCATTCGTGCACTTTTAATCCGTTCGCCTGTAGTAACTATTTTCTCTGCCAATTTTGTAATCCAAAAAATTCAAAGTTTCATTATTAAAGAAATCTAATAAAAAATATTAAAAAAAGATAGTTTTATTTAGTTGAATACTAATTTTTAATATTTTATAATCGTTGAAATATTAATATTTAATATTTTTGTGAATTGATATGACGGTTCTTCGCATTAATAAAAAACAAAAAAATTTTTTGATTCTCGATAAGACTTGCTTGAATGATGAATCTTTATCATGGGGTGCTAAAGGTCTACATGCCTATTTGATCTCATTACCTGATAATTGGAATGTACGCGTCTCTGATTTAAAGGATAGATCGAGAAATGGTAGAGATGCAGTTCGTGGATTACTATGTGAATTAGAACAAGCCGGTTATATTCAAAAAGCTACATGTCGAGATGAGACAAATGGTCGTTTTGGTGGTATTGAGTATCTTGTGTTAGAAATTCCAGAGACTGAAAAGCCGTTCTCGGTAAAAAATGAACAAAAAACACCGAGCCCTGAAAACCCGTCTCTGGTGAATCCGGAGACTGGAAATCCGCTTCCGGTAAATCCGACGCTAATAAATATTAATGGAATAAATAATAATAAATTAAATAATAAAACAGCAGCAGCGAATAGCACTGCTCCATTCGAAGTACTGAATTCCCAAATACAATCTGAAAAAGCTGCTGCTGTTGATGTTTCTCAACTGGTTCATCATCAAGCAAGGTCAATTAAAAAGGCAGAGCAGGGGTATCATCCCATTGATCTCTTGTCTCAAGAGAATTCCCTCATTGGTTCACAATTAACTAATCCTCAGAAACAGAGAGTCAGCAATCTGGTGGAAAGTCTGAATGTTTCTCAAAAGGAAATCTTAATCCATGAAATAGAGTTTTGTTTACTTAATCCTAAACACTTTACTGCCTGCGGAAAGGACTTTAGTCGGAAACTCAATGCAATTCGTGGGGTGATTTTGCGTGGTGATTGGCAAACGCCTGCTGGCATGATTCAGGAACTGACTGCGGTACGAAATTCAAATGATTTAGCAGTTAGACAACTTGAAAAAGAACTCAGGGAAATTCAGGCCGAGGCTGTTCATTTTAAAAAGTTACTTGCTACAGCCAAAGAACATACACGCGCTCATTTTGAGGCGATTATTAATCAGGCGCAAAACAAAATTCATGATCTTGAGGGGAGAATAAGAACCGTTTTATCTCAGCCACAAGAAGTATCGTGTTAATCAGTAAAATGCGTGAACCGTTTGTGAACCAATAAGGAATAAGAATGAATAGTAATGTGATATCAAAATCCCTACTTGTAGGCTCTATTGCAGTTTTAACTGGCTGTGCTGCAACTCAAACAGCCATAGAACATGGATCGTTGCAAGTCAGCACCAAACAAAGTGAAACCATCTTTTTAGATCCAGTCTCAAACGCAAAGAAAACCGTTTATGTTTCAGTAAAAAACACTTCTGATGAAGATGTAGATATAGCCCCGCAATTAAAAGCGGCCTTAAGTTCGCATGGCTATAAGGTAATTAATAACCCAAACTCAGCGCACTATCTGTTACAAGCCAACGTACTCAAGGTAGGTAAAATGAGTATTGCTGCAAGTCAATCGGCATTAGGTGGCGGTTACGGTTCAGCGATTGCGGGTGCGGTAGCAGGAACTGCTGCTGGAAGCTTCACCAAATCAGGTACCGGCATGATTGCAGGGGGTCTTGCTGGTGGGGTGATTGGGTTGGCAGCGGATTCATTAGTCAAAGATGTGAATTACACCATGATTACTGATGTCCAAATTAGCGAGAGAGTAGATAAGGGCATTAAAGTCAATGAGCAGTTCCAATCCCATTTGAAAAACGGCGAAGCCACAGTTACTTCTCAAACGTCATTACGCGACAGCCAATATCAACGCTATAGAACCCGTGTGGTATCCAACGCAGACAAAGTCAATTTAAAGTTTCAAGATGCTCGTACTGCATTAGAACAAGGATTAGTTAAAGTGCTTTCAGGAATCTTCTAATGAGCCACACAACCTAAAAAAACGATGATGTGATTTGTTAAATAGAACACCGTTATTTGTGATTAAAAATTAGGCGATTAAAGCGCTTAAGGGATTTTTGCACCTTAAAAATGGAGAAAACAATGAAAAAAGGCAGAAAGATAGTCAATTTGATGCAAAAAGGAGGATCAGGGTTCATGTTTGTTCTGCTGGCACTGCTTTCAAAAAGTGTTTTTGCGAATGATTTATTGGCTCGCGCTTTAGAAGGCGATGTCAAAGATTCATTAGGAAGCGGTTCCATGTTTTGGAAAGTCTTTATTTTGGTGGACATTATTCTGGCCACCGCAATGGCCGTGAAAAGCAAAAATCCCATGGTGTTTGTTGGTGTGACGGCGGTTGCTTTTATTCCTGCCTTTTTACTTAAAACCTTTGTTTTTTGAAGGAGGGTTGATGATGAGCACCATGAATTATCAATTCCTAAACCATATTGATGCGCCCAAAAGGGTCTTAACGTTAACCATGGATGAGCTGGTGGTGGCAGGACTTGGTTTTATGTTGCTCATCATCTCCAATCAAAAAATTTTGGTATCGATGTTTGGATTGGGGTTGTTAAGTGGATTGCGGTATTTGAAGAAAGGGGAGGGTCCAAAAGCCCTTTTAGTGCTGGCGTATTGGTATTTACCCAGTTTTATCACCCAGTTTTTCTTACCCAAACTACCGTTATCACACCACCGTGTATACGTGGCTTAAGGAGAGAACATGGATTTTAAAAGTTATCAAAGCCGCTTAAGCCAATTATCGGCACGGTTTAATTTGATGGTGGTTTTAGTATTTGGCCTTTTGGTGTCTAACGTCTTGTTGTCTTGCTTTTTGTTTAAAGCATGGAATCACCATACCATCGAGGTAACGCCCTTTAGTGGCGAGCCTTTCTATTTGAAATCAGCGTCCAGTGTTGATGGCCATTACTTGAGCCTTATGGCAGAAAATTTTGTTAATGAACGTTTAAACGTCACACCCGAAACAGTGGATGCCAACCATCAGCGCCTGCTGTCTTATGTTGGGCATCAAAACTATACCTCGATGCTACGTTTTCTAACCAATGAGGCTAAGGTCATCAAAGCTAAAAAAATGTCGTCCATTTTTTATATCGACAAAAATAAAGCCAACCCACATGAACTGACCGTTGTTGTTTCCGGCACTTTGAAGCGGTTTGTAGGGCTTCAAGCATTAAATGATGAGCGTAAGACTTATTTTTTGCAGTTCCAATATAAAGATAGCCGTCTGTCCATAGTTCAGTTTTCGCTTTTAAGGGAGAAACAAGATGCGTAAACCATTAAGTATCGCGCTGGCGTTACTATCAACGCTTGCAATGGGTGCTACCAGCATCCCAGTGAAAGACAACAGTGATATTGCGTTAACTCTAAGTCAGGGTAATTACAACCGTCTGGTGGTCAAAAACGACAAAATCATGGAAGCGGTGTTTCCTCCCAACTCTATGGCCATTAAACGTGATGAGCAGGACGGCTCAGTTTATGTGATGTTGGCGGCTAGCAATCCTTTTACGTTGTTTTTAACCACGGAAACAGGCCGTCATTTTTCAGTAACGTTAAATGGCGAAGAGTCCTTAGGCAAGACTATTGAGTTGGTTCCTTCGCAGCCTGTTGGTACAAAAACAGTAGCTAATACCACAAAAATAAATCCCAAAACAATCACACAAGAAGCAGTTCCAGAAGCCATTCTTGCCATGCTAACACATATGGAGCAACAAAAACCTTTTGCTGATGTGAGCGTAAAACGCCAATTTGGCAAAGTCGAACGTTGGTCAAAAGGATTAACGCTTTTACCCAAAGAGTCTTGGGACGGCAAGCTGTTAAAGGGCGAAACCATCGAACTGTACAATGGTGGTAAAGAACCCCTGGAATTGGCGCAAGAGTGGTTTGCCAAAGAAGGGACATTAGCCATTAAATTCTCCAAACCATCCTTAGCCCCTGGTGAAAAAGCCAT
>NZ_LNXV01000016.1 GCF_001467025.1 Legionella brunensis
GATGAGTCGCTCCTAAACTCAGGAAGAAAGACAGTGCCAGCAGAAAAAAGATCTGCTGTCCAGAAGCATAGCTGCCAAACAAAATACAAAAAGATGCAAACACTCCAAAAAAAACCATTGAAATGTGGCTGCATTTTTTTCTTATTAATGCACCAGTCTTTAATTTTTTCTCGAGATGAAACTGAAATTGAACAAAAAAACTAATCGGATTTAGCAAGATAAGCATGGCGACAGTACTTAAGAATAGAGCGGTAACACCAGAATCAATAAACAAGGTGGAAAAAGAGACTGACTCTTTGTCATCACTCATAACATAGCATAGCGTTAAAAACAGGATTATAGACATCAGCCATACCCCATTAAAAACTCCTTTTAAGAGTCCTCCGTAATAGACACGAGCAGGAATAATCTCTGGGTTTAACATTTTAATAGTTTTCATGTCCTCTGCTATGACTTGCTTTAATTGTTGTGGATCCACTCTACTCTCCTTTTTTATGTAATTTCTTGTTCTCGAAAGGCAGGTGCATACTCTCTGGCACTACTACATTTTTTTGAGCATTGACCATGCCTTCTTGTAACTTCAAATCCCTTTCATTCATTAGATCATGCTGATCTGACTTAATCAATTGCTCCCCTTGCTTAAGGTTTTGAGGCAAAGTAGCGTTTTGCTGATGTACCTCTTGCTGAAATACTCCAAGCTCTTTTCCATCAATGCCAACCTTCATTGATTGTGCTTGCTGAAGAAACTCTTCACTGTTTTTTTGATAGTGGGCTCCTAATTGATTTTCTTTAGCAATAAAATCGTTTTGTTCTTTTTGATACAACGATTCAATCTGCATCTTTTGCTGCGTGTTACCAAATTGGGTAATTAACGCATCTCTTTTGGATGCAATAAACTCCTGGCCTAATGCCTGAAGTTTATTAAGCGATTGCAGATCCCCTGGGCGGCTATACAATTCATCACGCTCTGACTCATTAAGCTTAGCAGCTACATAGGCTGGGAATGCTTGATTTAAATCAGTGGTTATTTGAGAAGAATGAGACTCCACGAAGCTTTTCGCATTCTGGATGCGTGTGGCTTTGGCAAGGGAAGCATCCACATTACGACTGGCTGTTTCTGCTTCTCGCAGATCAGCACCCAATTGATTAGACAACGAAGCTGCTTGTGAATGACTGTCATCAAAATGATGATTTT
>NZ_LNXV01000017.1 GCF_001467025.1 Legionella brunensis
AGACCACAGATTTAACCGCTTGGGGATTTGCTTTTACCGCCGCAAGTATAAATTCTCGCTTTTCTGTGAGCTCAGGATCAGCGAACGAAAGCGCTATGGTATTGATCTGGGCCGCAGCAAGCATAAATTCTTGATCTTTTTTTAGTTTAGGGGCGGCAAATGTAAGCGCTCTTAAATCTTCTTTGACCGCCATAAGCATAAATTTTGGATCGCCTTTGAGCTCGTCCGCTGCATGAATAAGCAACATAATATCCTGTGCTACTGCAGCAAGCATAAAATCAGGATCTTTCAAGAGCTCGCTT
>NZ_LNXV01000018.1 GCF_001467025.1 Legionella brunensis
CCCAATTGACTCACCGCGAACCCATATTTCTCCAACTTCATTGTCCTGACACAGCATATGTGTTTCAGGGTGTACTATTTTGACAGTCGTGCGTGCCATACCACAACTTACCAAAGGAACTCCTTCCAATGCATCACTTGTTAAGTTGATCTTGTTATTGCCAAAATGATGAGGATCGACATTGATAACCTTAGCCTCTGATAAAAACAATTTGGAAGATACCATGAGAGTGGCTTCAGCCAATCCATAACAAGGATGCAACGTGTTTTTTCTATAGCCTGCTGATTTAAACTTATCATAAAAAAGATCCATGGTTTTTATAGAAATAGGCTCGGCCCCATTAACAACCGTATCAAGACAGCTCAAATCCAGCTCATTAACAATAGAATCCTCTGTCTTGCGGGCGCAAAGATCAAAAGCAAAATTAGGAGCGGCAATTGTGGTGCATTTATATTTAGAAACATTGAGCACCCATAGAAAAGGTTTTGTAATGAAATCAACAGGAGACATATGGGTAGCCGTTATATTGGCATAAAGAGGTTCAATCATGCAGCCAATCAAGCCTAGATCATGATAAGGAGGGAGCCATGAAAAGACATGACTATCTGCTGTATGATTCATCGCATTTTTTATGATTTCTACATTATTAAGGAGATTCGCATGCGTTAATATGACACCTTTGGGATTCCCCGTTGAACCTGATGTGTATTGCAAAAAGGCAATGTCTTGTAGGGAAATTTCATTAGTTCGAACCAATTGCGTAGAGTATTTTTTGCGCTTCTCTGTAGCAACAAGGGGAATCTGTGCTTTCCTAAGTATATCAAATAAATTGACATAGGTTTCATTCAAACCCGCCATCTTTTTAAATTTTGCAGGTAGAAATCGATTCGCAATCATTCCCTTCTTTAAAGAAGCTGTCGTAGTTTTATCACATAATACAAGGCTTGGCTTTGCATCTTGAATGATATGCAGTAAACGAAAAGCCATTTGGGTATTAGCCGGGGGGAAAACAGGAACCGCAATTGCCCCTGCTCGCAAGCAAGCAAAAAATCCGACAATGTATTCCAAACCAGGCTTGGCCGCCAAGATAACCC
>NZ_LNXV01000019.1 GCF_001467025.1 Legionella brunensis
AAAAACCGCAACTAAATCCCAACGCTTCTCTTCCGCTAATTTTTCAATTGGGTTCTTACCATCACTCATTTTTTCCTCGCGGATAGCCGGCATGCTTTGCAATAACGTTCGCAATTGCTCAACAGTTATCGTCTCCCAAGAGTACTCCGATTTAAGACTCTCTAATTGTTGCACAACGTCCTTTTTGCCTGCTTTTTCCGCTAGCTTAATTACTTCTTGATATTGTAAGCTGTCATTAATGTTTGTTTTTCCTAATTTAGCAGCCAACCGTTGCACAACATCCCAGCGTCCTGATTTTGCCGCCAATAAAATGGGTGTTTCGCCTGCTTTATTCTTTAGTTTCAATGTAGCCAATGAGGCTACATCAATGACTTTCGTTAACAGCTCCTCTTGCCCCTCTTTCATCAAGAGAAAATGCAATAAATTATTACCAGTTCTGAGTATATAATAGTGAGTAGCAGCCCCTGCCTTGAGTAATTCTCCGGCAAGCTCAAATTTATCAGCAATAACCGCATCTAATAAAGCGCTGCCGTACCTTGCCTGTGCTTCTTGGCTGCTGTTCACAGGAAATTCAGCAAAAACCGCAACTAAATCCCAACGCTTCTCTTCCGCTAATTTTTCAATTGGGTTCTTACCATCACTCATTTTTTCCTCGCGGATAGCCGGCATGCTTTGCAATAAAGTTCGCAATTGCTCAACAGTTATCGTCTCCCAAGAGTACTCCGATTTAAGACTCTCTAATTGTTGCACAACGTCTTGCTTGCCCGCATTTTTCGCTAGTTGGCTCACTTCTTGATACTGTAAGCTGTCATTAATATTTGTTTTTCCTAATTTAGCAGCCAACCGTTGCACAACATCCCAGCGTCCTGATTTTGCCGCCAATAAAATGGGCGTTTCGTCTGCTTTATTCTTTAGTTTCAATGTAGCCAATGAGGCTACATCAATGACTTTCGTTAACAGCTCCTCTTGCCCCTCTTTCATCAAGAGAAAATGCAATAAATTATTACCAGTTCTGGGTTGATAATAGTGAGTAGAAGCCCCAGCCTTCAGTAATTTTCCGGCGAGGTCAAATTTGTCGGCAATAACCGCAATTAATAAAGCGCTGCCGTACCTTGCTTGTGTTTCTTGGGTGCTGTTCACAGGGAATTTGGCAAAAACCTCGACTAAATCCCAACGCTTCTCTTCCGCTAATTTTTGAATGGGACTTTTATTACTTTTAATTTCTTCTTTTTTTGTGAGATGACTAGAAAGGATTTCTTCTATTTCTTTAGCAGTGAGGTTATCTTTGAATAAATCGGTCATAATTTGCATCTCTTTATAGAAACTGTAATATTTCTTGCATTAAGTAATTGTAATTCATAAAACAATTATTTGTCTAAAATTCGATCACTTAACTCTTAAAGTAGTAATAAAACCTGTAATTGCTTGTATGCAGTATATACTTCAGTTATTAAGAAATTATTAATCGAACTTTTATGCGTTTAGAATTATATCTTTAAGCGATCGTATTACACCGCCAGCATAATTTTTATTGCCAGCAGCCAAATATTTATCCATTTTCTCGGCTGTCACATGGCTAAGGCATTGTGATAACTTGTTTTCTTGATTGATACAATAGTAACTTAGATAATCATACAGTTTATTAAATACCAAATTGGCTTTATCAAGTGAGAAATGAAACACTTCATAATTTGACAATTGCCATTGTTCATTTTCTCTTGAAAAATAAAATGTTTTTACAGAAGGCTCATTTCCATGAGAAGTTGATAAGCCAGGAGCCAGGTAGATTCCAGCAATATTATTCTGAGTATTATCTTGAATGATTTTTAATTCCTCTGTGTGAGTATGCGAAGCCAATAAGCCAGTGATAATATGCTGATAGGTTTTCATAAGCTTTAAAAAGACCACTTGATCTTTTGTCGACCAAAACCCAGAGTGATCAAGGATGTTATTACCTGGCGGAACATGCATAGCAATTAAAACACTCTCTTGATTTGTCTTAGCTAACTCTAATTGGCTCTCTAGCCATTTTAATTGGTTATTTGCCTCCTGCTCTGTCGTTTTTCGATGAACAGAGAAAAGCACACTATTTAATGAAATCAGACGAAAATGAGATTCAAGATAGGCAGCATAGTATCCATTCGTGGTATCTTCAGAAATCATACATGGGTAATTGCTTTGCTCCGCACACAGTATCCCTGTTGATAAAAAACCATTGCTCCACCCTGCAGCTTTTTTTGCTACGTCATAGGGACTTTTATACTCACTGCGCCCTGAATCGATAAATGGTCCGTAATTTATTTTGAGAGAGTCATTATTTCCGAAGGTATAGAGTATCGGAGTATTAGGGAAAGTATCTTTTAAAACTTTAAAAACAGTTGTTTCATTTTCTAAGGTAGTCTCTGAGGAATAACGAGTATGTCCTACTATGTCACCAAGAATGAGAATAAATTTAGGCTGTGCGACGATCCCACTTTTAATGTTGTAATCTACTTCAGAAATTAACCTTTCATAAGTAAGATAATCAAGATCATTGCGCCTATCTGCTTTTAAGGGACTAATATCCATCACATGAGTGGTGGTTTGATCAAGATGAATATCAGACATCACTAAGAAATTATTTTCCTTATCAATGGTTGAAGCATTCGATATTATTGGGGATAGTGAGAAAATAAAAAAATAAAATAGCGACAGGTAATGTTTCATTTTGATTCCATAATTTGAACTGGCCGTATTTTAGCCTCCTTCGCGCGAAAAACGCAATAAAATAGTCAAAATGATCAAATTTAGATCCATACGCTCTTGTGGAGCAAAAAAAGAGTATCAAATACAATGAATAAAAATAAATCTATTTTGGGTGCTGGAGCAATCTTATTAGCCACAATGTTTTGGGGGATGACCTTTGCATTCATTAAGGATGCGGTTGCAACACTAACGCCATTTAATTTTTTGTTTTGGCGTTTTGGTATTGCTAGCTTCTTATTACTCCTTATTTTTTGGAAAAAAATAAAGTTCAATCGGCAAACCCTTTTTCATGGCACATTTTTAGGTCTCTTCTTGGCTGGCACAGTTATATTTCAAACCATCGGTTTACGTTACACCACAGCCTCAACTGCGAGTTTTATCACTGGACTGTCAGTTATATTAGTTGCCCTTTTTGAGTCTTTCCTTATTAAACAGTGGCCTTCCATCTATGTAATTGGCGCCGCTTTAATCGCCTTGGTTGGTGTTGGGTTCATTACGCTTTCTAATGGATTTACAGTTAATCAAGGTGATCTCTGGGTTTTATTGTGTGCATTTTGCTTTGCAGGATATATTTTATTCGCTGGCAAAGCCTCCCAGATTCACCAACCACTCTCCTTAACTTTCATTCAATCCATTTTTGTTTGCATTTTAGCTGGGATTGCCAGCTTATTTACTACAAAAATTGCAGTCCCCTCACAAAGTAATGTTTGGGTTGCCATTTTATTTTGCAGCATCTTTGCCTCAATTTTTGCTTTCTTGCTGCAACTTCAATTTCAAAAATATGTTAGCTCTACTAAGGCCGCAATTATCTTTTCACTCGAGCCCGTCTTTGCAACAATAACTGCCGCAATTTATTTACATGAAAAATTAACTGTTCAATTTTTCATTGGCGCATTAATGATATTTTTTGCGATTTTGCTGTCAGAGAAGCGAGCAAAACAGAAAGCAATTCCGCAAGAATAAAGTCAATATGCTTAATTAACATACTAATTGAATAACTTAAGATTTCCTTAAGAAGATTTGGATATGATAGGCGTCTTTTATCAACAAGAGAAAGATATGCCTAAATCCTCCCTATCCAATAAAATGAACCTTGTTTTGCAAAAAGAATATTTAACTATTTCCCCAAGTGACCAGCGCCCTCTTCTTGGCACAGAAAGTGTTCGCAGTTGCTATGCTATTTTTATTTATCACCCTGAAAAAAGTACCGTTTTGCATTGGGATGATAACTGCTGTCGTTCAAACTTTGATACATTCGTTAAAGAATTTTTAGGAGATAACCTCAAATTATCAGAATGTTCAGTGACCATTGTAGGCGGGTGGAAGGATCATGCAGAATCCAAAAAAAATGGCGATTTCTTGCTTCAGTATTTTGACCAGACTAATAAAGGGAATCTAGATTTATCAAATTTCCGCGTAAAAACATCAACGGGCTCTTTTACTGAGCAAGGATTTTCATTGGCCTACCTAGATACCCAGACTGGAAAAGTTATAACTGATGATGATTGGAAGAACTATTCCCCGGAAGATGAGACATATCGTGGTGAAAAACCTCAGATGCGTAATCTCAATCGTGATATGCTCGACCTTACACATTTGCAGGACGATAAATATCCTGAGTCAGGAGCCAGGATTTATGCTAGAGATAAATTTCATGAATTACAACTCAAGGAATCTACTCGACTCTGCATTGCTGCCAAGGCTAATAATATTAGTGATTTAGTCCAACTTATTGATGAAGGGATTACCAATGTTAATGTTTCACCTAGCAATGCAAAAGGATGGACACCTTTACACTATGCATGCAAACTAGGTAAATTTGATGCAGCATATTTGCTGATTCAAAATGGCGGTAACCTATTTCAAAAAAATGATGCCGGAAATGCACCAATTGATTTTCTTACTAAAGGCTCGTTTGAACATAAAAAACTACTGACAGCGTATCGATTAATAAAATTTAATTCTTCGCAAAATCAGCAATCACTAATGTCCATTTCATTGTTCTCAAGGCATAAAGAAATGGTTGAAACAAATGAACAAGCACAATTATCGACAATAGAGGCTATGTTACAAACGGAAAGTGGTGTTAGTAGTCTTGGCGAAATGTTAAATTCATTTAATGCTTAGTTTCTGATTTAAAATTAACCCTCGACTTAAATATTTGTTACCATTTGAAAATGGGCTAAATAAGTCGAGGGTAGTAATTATGAGCAGTCACCTGCAGCATGCACAGTTAATATTGGAAATTGATAAAAATAAAAAAAATATCGAGGAACTAACCACAAAGTATGCTATTTTTTTTAAGCAAGAGCCGCAAGGCAAAGGTTTATTGGGGCAAGTTCATGATTTTCGAAACTTGGCTGCCCTTGTTGAAATCAATGAGTTAGAGAAGCAAGCACTTAAAAAAAATAATTGGGACTATGTACGCGAACACTATTCAAGAATACGTCAGAAAATTGTTGAATACTTTAATACTCTACTGAGTGCGCAAAAGAAACTATCCTCCCTAGACTTACAAGAGAATCGGAAAAACTTTGAACTTGAAGCCGTGAAATATTTACGAGCATTAGAAGCAGCCCAAAATTGCCATCTAAAACTGATTGAAGATCTTGGAAAATCCATCAATAAAAAGAATTTTGAAGCTAAATATCAGTTTTTAGATAAAGAGCGCGAGTGGCTAGATCTAGAAACATCAAAGTTTAAACGCCATCTTGAGGAAGTATCTGAGACCTTTATCCAAAAACAAATAACAAGTCCTGAAAAAAATGCAGAGATAGATTTAAAAGAGGCGTTAGACAATCTTCAGCATTATTATACTCTGACCTATGATACTCATTATGGAGAAAGTGGTTTTTGGCGATGGATAAAAAATCTACTGCAAAATAGTGATAGAGTTAAAGAGGTTAATTTTTTAGCAACACTCTCAAAACACCCAGATTGCACTGATGCAGTAAGGATGCAAGCAATATTCTTAGTCCACAACAAAATTAACGCCTCAGAATTATTTGCCCAAGGAAGCAAACTTAAAGATATTTTGAGAGGTTTGAGTGAGAGTAACGTTCATGTTAGGGAGCATGACGATAATTTAGCCCATTTTTTGAGTGAGCATCCAGATTTGGGTAATTTAATGCCCAAAAACCTTCGTAACTATTATGATGATAATTCCAAAGATTATCAAAAAATAGGCAGTGCTACTCTTTTGCAATAGCTAAATGAGAAGAACCTTTCATTCTTAAGTATGAGTATGTTGTCATTCCTCCTTCAATTAGAATGACAATGTTCTCTCATTTAACAAGTTATATTTCTGAAATAGTAGCCCCTTCACTCTCAGACTCAGCTTCCTCATCAGATAAATTTGCTTTCAGGGCAGAAAATTTATCTTTAAAATCATGATTATGCTCGATAACAAGAGCTACTTGATCTTCATGAGCCACCCTAGCCTGCACAACTTTTTGTGACTCTAGCATGGCATTTTTAAAGCGAGCATTAAAATCATTCATCATAGAAATCTGGTTAAATTTTCTTACATCCTCTTCGATGATCACATCAACTAAAAGGTTAGAACGAATTATTTCAATCACTTTTTCAATGCGCTTATAGGCATCAACACAAGCATGAGCTGGCTTTCCAGTGGCCTCACTAAGTTTTAATAATGCGCTATGAGTAGGACTACTCAAGACTTTGGAGGTTAAGGTCTCCGTCTGCATCGTTTGCAGTATTTTCTGATACAGCACCTCTTCATCCTCAAGAATTTTAATTTGCGGTCCCAAATCATCTGTTGAATCATAGTACTCCGCAATTGATGCAGCTAATTTGTTCTTGGTAAACTCTCTCAACTCCTCAAGATTTTGCGCATATTCGATTTTATTCATGTGCTCAAAAATTTTCAGAAAGTTTTTTTCCTCTGGCTTTTGAAACTGAGTTTGCAAATATTGGAATAATTCTTCAGAGATATCTGCATCATCATCAGGATCATTGTCCGAAGCAAACTCCTCTATTTTTTGACGAAGCTGGTTAATGAATTTTTCTATATTGCTATTAAAAACCACCGTATCAAAAAGATGAGCCGTATAATCATTGATTCTTGGATATTTATCGATAAGAGGTTTTAAAACATCGGCAGTTAGTGGCCCCTGTGCCTCAGCAGCATCCTGACTAAAAGCAACCAACTCTCTATCCAATAAATCAGTGCGATGCTCTAATACAGCTGAATTGAGTTCGTTGTCAGCAGAAAGAGCCAATTTTACTTGCTCATAATCTAGCGTACTTAGTTCTTTTTGCGTGTAATCAGCATAGGCAATAAGAAGATATTTTTTATCTAATTCGGGACTCATGCCGACAAATTCATTGAATTTTGCTCGCAAGTCACTGGGTTTTACTTTAAAACTATCAATTTCCTCAGCAGAAAAAAATTCATTACTCTCACTGTCATTAATCCAGCTTACAACATTCGTAAAACTGTTATTGTTACACTCAACTGAATCAGCCAGCATTACCCCTTTATGGATAACAAAATCTCGGAAATGGTTTGTAAATGCCGCACTATAGCAAGAGCCAAATATGGCCGCGCCGGCAGTGAGTTCTTTGTCGCGAATTTTTTCAACAATTGCCAATACTGATTTCTTTTTTAAACCATTTGTTTCTTCATCTACCAAGCCATTATGACCACCACCATGACCTCCTCCCAAATACAATAAATTCAGATGCTCATTTTTTTTAAGATTATCAAGCTTTCTGAGAATATATTGCTCTGCATCTTCTTTATTGTGATCAAGGTGAAGAATGACATGACTCCCCGTCCTTGCTTTTACTACTTCGTAAAGATAATCTCTGACCGCCTCATCTTGAATCAATTCAGCCGTTATTTTCTCACCGTTCGCAATTTTGGTTTGGAATTGTTTAACAGACTCAGCTGCTTGGGCATTAACTGCAATCGTTTGATCCAAACCAGCAAGTGCTACGATAGATTGAATCTCATCAGGGACGATTGACGAAACATTACGAATAATTAAGGCTGATTTATTCACGTTCAACTCTCCTTTTGATATTTTTCCCTTTTTAACGTGAGCTTTTTACTATTGAAAAACCAAGGTACTTTTTTCCTCACTATTGGCTTCAAGAAGTGATGCCATTCGTGTCTTAACAGTTTGAGAAAACGAATCATTACCAGCAAGTAGTACCGCTTTGCTACCTAGTAAACGACATAGAAAATCAGCGACAAAAGGAGCTCCACCCAAATGATCAAATTGGTTATTGTCCAAGTGAATTTTAACCACTGAAGGATGATTCAAAATTTTAAATATTTCTTCCAAGGTATTTTCTTGCACTTTCCCCAGATGATTACTAGACAAGTTAATTTCAGTAAATCCAGCATCAACAAGAGCCTGTGCTATTTGTTTTAATTCATCATTGGTCTTTTTTACTCCCAACCAATTGCCAGATATATTTACAGTGACTATGGGCGTATTTTTAAATTCACATAAAATTTCAACTAACTCAGCACCTGACTTTAACTGTAATCCTGTCTGAGATAAATTAACTGACGTAATTGAGTGGTGAATGAGTATTTTTATTAAGCTTAACAACTCTTCTTTATCTCGTTTTCCCAGCGGATTACCTGACAAATCTAATACGGTATCTGTATTGTTATGAAGCTTTTCTGCCAATTGAGGAACAAAAGATTGATTGGTGGTGAAAGTAATTTTCATAAATAAACCTCAGTGCGGTTATTTTAATGAATATCCACTATAATCAATAATTTATTTAAAGAAAAGCTCGTTATTTAAGTTTTGAAAGAATTTCATTGTATAGACGAAGAAGGCGTATTTTTTTGATTAAGTACAGGAATTTTTAAGTAAATTTGCAAATCTTTTGTCGATGCCTCAGCCTTTTCTACCGGCTCCAAATCACCTTGGCCGTTAGTTACCCAAACTCCAGTAGATTTCGCAGCAATAGGATTATAGGTAAAATTTCCAGCACAATTGATAACAATAGTACTTTCCTCACTTTCAGCTACCTTACTCGGGATGGTATGCATCACATTAGCAACAATCAGATGTACATCAACTTGTTGGCCGGTCCTTTTTTGTTCCAAGCGCAAAATGCCATCTTTGTGATCTGCACAAATTTCGATACCAAACCGAACACCATTTTGCGAAAATACAGCAGAAGAGTGTCCAGAGTAAAATATTCCAGACCAGGCATCAATATACTCCCCTGCCTCAACTCGCTTGGCGTATCGTTTAGGTTTATCTTCTGAGGAATGGAAAAAAATAGATGCAATATTTTTTACTAACGTTTTATCTTTGATTTCTTTTTTAAAATCTTGCAAGCGTTTTAGGTTCTTCAATTGCCACTGCTTTATTGTTTCTGCATATTTTTTTTCTTTGACTTGATCACCTAAATCCAACTTTTTTTCTACATAGGCGGTGCCAGGAATAATAATGGCACGAGGATAATCTGATGCTAACTTTAGTAACCGTTTTTCGGCCTCTAAAAAATCCTTCTTTGGAAATGAGAAACTTTTTTCATAATTATTCATATCAAGTAATGTGAATTCAGGACACATAAAGACAAACGTTTCATCTTCGTCAAACGGTTCTGAAGTCATCGCTAACTCATAGGCTTCTTTAAATTTTTTTTCTATACAATTAATTTTTTCCTCTAAGCTTAAATCCTGCAGACTAAAGCCAGGATCCCACATAGCAACTGTGATAGTTTTCATAAAAAAGACACCCTTGGTTTATCTCTAAAGTATAGTGAACATTTTTTTTAAGAATAAATAACTTATTGAAAATAAATGAGCGACTATTTATATTTATTTTGGATTGAGTATTTAATTGGAGATAACTCATGTTAACGGTAATGAACGCCCTTCTATCCATGCGTAGCTGTATTTTATTGATTTCTTTCTTCTGTTTACCTCTGCTAGCCAATGCCAAGCAGATTAGTGGTCTTCGCGACTCTCGTTACTGTGAGATTTTGTTGTCTAAAAGTAGATTAAGTTTCGCGGTTTATAACACCATTGGACTGAACGACTGCCCTGCATCAATATGGGATAAGATAACTGTTGACTCTGTAAAAAATGAGACTAAAGCTTCTGTCGTCAAATTAAATGGTCCACGTTATTGGGTTATCGATGGCATGACTAATTCTCAGTTAGTTAATCCTGAGCAAAAAGTCATTTGTGGACTTGCAATGCGAGAAGCGGGTGTTCTGCAATTGAGCGTCTCCGATTTGCTAACCAGCTCAAAACCTTACAAGCAACATACCGTCAATCGTCAAACCACCTGGGTCTACCAATCTGGGAAACCAGTTTATGAGTTAATTGATCCTCAAGGCCAGGTTTTTGTTATGCAATCGTATAGTATTGAAAAAAAACCACAAACCGAAGCTTCATTAAGCAATTTAAACACTCAACTTAAACTGCCTCAAGGTTGGCAATTCCGCTCAGGTGTATTGCAAAAGAATCAAGAATTAAAAGCAATTAATAATAAAGCGACCGTTATTCAAGACGACTTTTTAAATACCTATCAATTAGCTACGCACGACTTTCTTAAATAAAACTCTCATAGTTCGGTGAGCCTGTTAGCTTCGTTCACCGACCTTACTCTCTAAAATTAAAACTTGCCCACCATTATTAAAAGCTGAATTTTATCTAAACAAGATTCAATTTTTAAGTTAAAATAGAGCACTTATTAAGCGGATTGAATAATAATGCCTTTTTCTCATATCTTATTAGCACTGTTAGTAGCAGTTGTTTGGGGTCTTAATTTTCTTTTTGTTAAATTAGGGCTTGAAGAAATCTCTCCCCTGTTGCTTTGTACTCTCCGGTTTACTTTAGCAAGTATTCCCGCCATTTTTTTTATAAAACCACCCGCTGTATCCTTTAAATTGGTAGCTTCCTATGGCCTATTTATGTTTGCCTTACAGTTTTCTCTACTTTTTTTAGGAATGCATGCCGGCATGACTCCTGGTATGGCATCGCTACTCATCCAGGTGCAAGTTTTCTTTAGCATGTTTTTTGCAGTATTTTTCTTAAAAGAACAACCCGATCCTTTACGCATCATTGGAGCCCTAGTTTCCTTTATGGGCATTGGATTAGTTGCTATGCATTTCGATAGCAATATTTCTGTCTTAGGCTTTATTTTAATCTTAGCTTCCGCAGCTACCTGGGGGGCTGGCAATCTTATTACGAAAAAAGCCAGTCATGTGAATATGATATCTTTGGTTGTTTGGGGAAGCTTCGTTGCTGTTATCCCCATGCTAGTTCTTACCCTAGTATTTGAAGGGCCCAGCACTATTCTTAAGACTTACAATCATTTGTCATGGCGTGGGGGTTCTGCGCTGCTTTATATCGTATATATCTCAACCTGGGTGGGCTATGGAGTATGGAATTGGCTGCTGAGCCGTTATCAGGTCGGCATGATAGTCCCCTTCACTCTGTTAGTTCCTGTAGTGGGAATTTTAGGCTCGGTGATTATTTTAGGTGAGCCATTTCAACTTTGGAAATTAGAGGCAGGGCTTCTTGTTATTAGCGGTCTTTGTATTAATATCATCAGCAATCGTTTATTTACTGCTAAATCACAGCGAGCAGCTGATGCATCATCTTAATTAGAGGTCTCTCATATTCGGGAGACCTTTAGCTTCAGTTTTAGACTCCTCCACAAAATTTTTATTTTATCGTCTATAATTCTAAATTACCCATGGAAGGATTTTGAGCAAAATATGATCAATTGGAATTGACATATTAACTCATCAATACAAGGAGCGGCATTATCTTCAAATGCCGGATAGCTATGAAAATACCAGTCCAGCTAAAAAATCTAGGTGGCTCTATCCCTGAAGGTGATATTGCCCTACAAGTCTCCTACTTTACTAAAACTGATACTGAAGGACTACAACCCCATAGTGATCTCTATACCTCACCAACTTCAGGTGAAATTGCAATTAATCTAAGTAACAGCCTAGTTCGCACAAAAGATGTATTTTTTGGTGTTGTTTCTAAAAAAACCAATGTCTTGGCACAAACAGCAACTCCTGCTAGAACTTTAAAAGAAAATGTACCTGTTACTTTGGAGTTTGACTATAGTCCGCTAGTCTTGTCGGAGCCTAACGCAGAACCCCTTGAGACAAAGCCTCTATTTGTTTATGGACGTTTGCTGGAAAAAAGTGGCAAGAAAAAAATGGAAGATATTCAGATTATTTTTGAGGCAAGCAAAACTGCTGAAGAACCATTACAACCCATAGCCAGTGTAAGAACAGAAGCAAATGGTTATTTCTTTATTGAATACCCCGAAGGTTCTTTTGCTCAAGCAACCGCAAGAATAGGTCACGAAGTACTCGAAAATCCTCTGCCAATACGTTTAGAAGAAGTCAACATTAACAGTGAAGCGCCTATTCATGTATTTCCTAAGAATGTAATCCTGGTTGCAGAATTAATGGAAGGAGAGCAACATGCCGACAGTGCGGATTGTGCATGCCAAGGATTAGATATGCACGAAACCAAACGAGTTTTGGAGGAGTATTCCTTTTTCAGTTTGGTACGAACAACAGAGCCTGAGATCTTAGGTTATGTCTTAGAGGAAGAAGATGATATTACCCTGGATGATATCTTAACACACCATCCTATACGTATTTGGGAAATTATTGACCCCATTATTAAATTACCTGCTTTCAGTCATCTTGCAAATCGAACAAGAGTTCCCATTCCTGAAGTAACCGAAAGAAGTCCCCGTACAGAAGTAATAACCAGAGCTAGCCGCCCAGATACCACACATGTGCCACAAGATAATGAGTTGGCAGAAACATTACGCAATATAAAAATTAATCGCGGTGTTTTGGAGAATTTTCTACAACGTGAAACAAGCATTACTAAAGACAATATTGTTGATCTTATTGAAATGAATGAAAGCCTCCGCTTCAAAAAAAGAATTACTCAAGCTGAGACCAAAGCCCTGGGGCGCGTCATTCTGAATAATGAAAATGCAGTTGATTGGGATTTAGAACCAACGTTATATCAAGCAGTGTCCGTGGCACATGGTCATTTATTGCATTTTAAATCAGAATGGATTGCCGATGGTTACTCTTTGGGCGATTTACTTTATAGCCTACCTCTAGCACCTGGACAAAAAAAACAAATCGTCGTTTTTGATTGGGAGCGAAGAGAGTCAGCCTCCAATGTTCAGTCCTTAGAATATGAAGAAAGCCTCTATAACTCCTTGAGCCGCGATAGAGATATTTTTGAAATTTCCAAAGGAGTTATTGAAGAGAACATTTCTGGCAAATCAAGCGCCACAACAGCGAGTGCTAGTGCTGGAATTGGCGGCGTAGTGGGAGGCCTTCTTTTTGGCGTTTCAGGAGGTGTAGGCCACTCTGGTTCAACTGCTTCTCAAAAAAGCTTAAGGCAAACCTCTGCCAGTGATTTACAAAAAATCAGGGATAGAATTATGCAATCAGCGAATGCTGTTCGCAGCCAGCGCTCCTCAGTAATACAAACCGTTTCTCAAGGTGAGCGCTTTGAAGTATCGTCAGAAACAGTTGCTAATTACAATCATTGTCATGCAATTACTATTCAATATTATGAAGTTTTACGTCATTTCAAAGTTCGTCAACGCTTTGCTGAAGCACGTGAATGTTTGTTTGTACCATTGCTAATGAGTCAGTTTGAGTTGAATAAATTATTACGCTGGAAAGAGACCTTAGATGCAGCGTTGTTAAATCGCTCTTTATCCAAAGGTTTTGAAGCAGCAGGACGCATTAAAAATAAATGGATTGATAGTAATTTCCCCTCTGGTACTTTTGCTTCTGAAAAAATTCTCAATGCATCCGGGAATTTTCAAATTAAATTTATCATTCGCAGACCAGATGATAAATTAGTAGAGGTCGATGATTATTCCAAACCGATTTATGGCGGTCAAAATATGATTGTTGGCTATCAGAAAAAAACCATCGAAGATATCAATGAAGCCAATTGGCAAAGTTTAATACCATTTCTTGGAGCCGATACCCCACGAGGCTTCTATGATCATCATTTAAAAAATGCTCGCAATAAGGATCAAGTTTTTCACCAAGTATTAGGTGAAAAAATTGCAACAGCCTTTGTTGGTGCATTGACTTTTCATGTTGCCGACGAAACCGGCAATGAAATTTCATCCATGGATTTCGATACCACACTCACTTCCCGTTATAGAAAAGAAGGGACTCTCAATGTTTCCGTCAATTTTATGGGCCCTTCTCAATTTAGCAGGGATAAACTCCACTATATTAAAATTCGTTGTGGAACCACCAATGTACTCCCTGATTTTTCCTCCATTATAGTCACCTCTGGATTTATACGATATAAAACAAGTCACTATGAAGGGTTTTTATGCCGTTTCCAAAGTATTTATGATGATTTGTCACCTAGCGACGGCGCAACACTTTATGCAGGGCCAACTATTGATGAATTACGAGATCCCCGCAAAGACGATATTGCTCTTGTTAATAATTTAATTGACCATTTAAATGACAATTTAGAATATTATCATAAAGCTATTTGGTTAAATATGTCTCCAGAAAGACGATTTTTACTGCTAGATGGCATTATTCTGCCTGGTAAAGGTTTAGGTCGAAGTTTGGCATCATTAGTCGAAAACGAGTTGATCGGTATTGTTGGTAACAGCTTAGTATTTCCAGTGGCTCAAGGCTTAAATCTCGACCCTAACTTTGGAACATCGGACTCATTGACTGACTATTATATGGTTTCTGCAGGTGATCCTATTAATGTTAGTGTACCCACAAAAGGCGTTTATGCCGAAGCAATGATAGGTTCCTGCAACTCCTGTGAAGAAAAAGATGAAAGCCGTTTCTGGCGTTGGGAAGAATCACCTATTCCCGATAGTCCTACTGCGATTAATCCCATTAGCACTGATAGTCGTCGGGCTGAACCAGGTAATCTACAACCCACAGCCTTCCCTAACCCGATGGTTAATATTCAGAATGCACCTAATGCTCCCGATCCTACTGGTCTTGGTGCTACCCTCTCATTATTAGGCAAAGCTGATTCATTTAGAGATATTACAGGGCTTACTCAAAATCAAACCAATGCCTTGGAAGCCTTGAAAGCCTCTTATGATGCAACCAAAACATTTGGCCAAGAAGCAGCAAAATTGGAAATTCAAAAGATGATGGATAAACGATTAGATAATGCTATTAAAGCAATTAATAGTAATCCTAACTTAGATCAAAAACAAAAAATGGATCTTACCGAAAAAGCATTAAATGCTTATTTAGGTGCTGGTGCAAACACCACACAACCACCTAAAGATGCTAATACCGATAAATTACAGGAAGGTATTAATAAAAATATAGATAAGGTCAATAGCAGCAAGAGTGGTGAGGTTGCAATAACCAAACCAGATGGCACCAAAGTGAATACTAAATTTGATGGGAGCGCGACCACTGGACCTGCCATTGAAACACGAATAGGCAAAGGTGGTATCTCTCCTATCAAACAAGAAAACGACAATGCCTGCTGGGCCACAGTCGCTACCATGATGATGCGCTGGAAAGATGGTAAAAACTATACAATTGAAGAAGTGTTAACCAAGGCTGGTGCACAATACTTGAACTTCTACAATCAAAAAGCCGGTTTACCTTATACTGAAAAACAAAATTTCATTACTTCCCTTGGTATGAAGGGTGAACCATTATCAACTTATAGCGCGCAAAATTATCGTGACTGGTTAGTTGAGTACGGTCCATTATGGGTAACTACTGATGCTGATCAAACAAAGGGATTCTCTGCCCATGCGATGATTATCACTGGCATCAGTACCGATTTAAAATCCTTGGAAGTGATTGATCCGAAACAAGGCAAGAAATTAGTTCAAACATTTGAGGAGTTCTCCAATGCCTTTAAAGAACTCATTACTGATAGTGAATTATTACCGCCAACTCAGGTCGTTCACTTTTTAGAGAAAATTAAAGCAAGTGAAGGAAATGACCCCACAGAAGCAGACATCGTGAAAAGCCTAAACGAATATAATCCAACTGCTTCAGATACGTTAGTGATTAATACTGTTGAATTTAATACAGGAATTACAGGTATAAAAAACTACAAGGATTGGAAAACTGATAATACCGTGGTCCATAATCGCCGTAAAAATGCTTACCGAGATCCATTTGGTATTATGCACCTTGTACTGCACGAAACAGCAGCAGATACAGGGGATGGATTTGATGATTCAAATAATGAAACATCTCACATGTCAGTAAAACGAGATGCCACCATTTTACAATTCAATGATCTGGTTGAATTTGAAAATCATGGTTCAGGCATGAACACTACGGGCATTGGGGTGGAGTTTGTTAATCGAGGATGGCTATCTTCTTCTACCAATGATGGTGGTGAGGGAATACCTGCAAAAGAATCATCCCTTACTGCGGCACAAAAAGAAACCTACAAAGAAGCCAATGGTTATTTATGGGCATTTTGGGGTTTTGGTTTTAATATCTATCGCGTTCCGCCTTCTCTTGATCAACTCGAGAAAGAAGTTGAACTTGTGAAATGGCTTACTGTGGACTTACCATCAAGATTGCAAGCTATCAGCGGTATCTCAATTTATAACCTCTTCCCTTCCATTGACGACACCTGGCTGCAACTTGTCTCTTACAATGATGTCAAAGATGTTTGGACCTTCAAAGCCGCAGACGTACCTGCGGAGGCTGATAAGGCAACGAAAAATTTCTTTGTGATGACTACAGGCTATGAATATCTAGTTCCTTCTCAGATAAAAAACAAGAGTGGTATTATTTCTCATAATGCATTCTATGATAACCATAGTGATGGTTCATTTTTAACCTTATACACTTGGTTACGCTTAGAGAAAGGAAAAACCAAAACAAAAGCTTATGATATTGCTAAAAAACTGATGAAGGATCATTTCATCAGAGTGTCTCTAACCAGCAATACAGATAAGAAAATTATTCTTCTCGATGTAAAAGATACTAATTTAGTCTAATCTTAACTCACATCGCAAATGCCCAGGAAAAGCAAAGTTCTATCCTGGGTATTTTAATGCACTGATACAGAAGCATTACATCGTTTTGTCTTCATATAGCTGCAAATATTGATCAAAATTAATAATCATAGACATTTTTTTAACCTTAAATAGCTGATACAATAATGACCTTTTTGACTATAAAAATAATATTATGTTTAATGAATTGATTATAACCGTGATTGATGGTTTATCTAAAATAGACTGTCTATTAACTCAAAATTGTATTGATGAGGCGTCTCAAGTGTTAACAAATATTTCCGCCAGTTTCAATTATCTCACTAAAAACCACTGCCTTTTAGATGAGCCTGCATTACAACTTCGTATACTCACTATGCTAACAGAAAAGCTTACAGCAACATCAACCAGGTTTTATTTAGCACTGACTCATAAATTAATAAATGATTTTAATATAGCTGTGGAGCAGTATGATTTTGTTCAAGCTAACGGATTATATAAAGAAATAATATTTCATCTAGGATTTATGAAGGAAGAGTATTCACACGCTACTCGAGATGGCAAAGAGCAATCCCCTGTCTTTATTAGTTTTACCAAAGATTACACTTCTTTACTTCATCATTTTGAGCAGTCAGTCCAGAAATATAACGAGACAAGAAAACTAGCACAAGCTTGTAACAACCTTAGTAATGCATTCAATTTTGGCGAAACACAGCGCCTGTTTGGTTTAAATTTAATCCAGCGGTCACCTTACACATTGTTTACCCATGATTTTTCCATACAAAGTCAGCCATCATCGACAGCATCGAATCTGATATTATAACAAATTAGGCTCTTAGGGAGTAATAACGGCTAACCGACTTAAGAGCCTATAAAATGATAATTAAAATCCCCAAACCAAATGTTCTAATTCTTTCAGAGAAGATACTTTACTTTTCCAATCGGCAATCCTTACTTGAAACTCTAAATTGCTATATTTATGAAGAAGCATTAATGCAGTTAACTGATGACTCAGCTCAGCATTTAATTCATTAGGTAAAAAACCATAAGCACTTAAAAAAGCCTTTAGTAACTCCTTATCACCCTGGATTAAAAATGCGCCCGGACCTAATAAGTCATACTTATAATGACCTAACATTGCATCACCAAAATCAATTAAACCAGAAATATGCCAAACTCCTTCAACATTAGTGACTAAAAAATTCATTGGCGTGTACTCTCCAGTTAAAATAACCGGCTTTTCAATTTCAAGTAAAATCTCACTAACTGTTTCAATATAAGAAGGAATTTGTTGCAGTAACGTAGGGGATAAATTCTTAACTCTATGATTTTTTATGCAGCATGTTATTTGATTTTCAATAAACATTTTCCAATTGCAGTCAATCGATTCTAAACCTTGTGTTGATAAAGAATGAACGTCTCGTATTAATAAGCCAAGCTCCCTCATAATAATTAATTTATTATTATGATCCAAGGTGTGCCAAAGTGTTTCTAACAGGGTTCCCTCCAGCTGAGTCATTATTATATAAGGCCATCCAGCTATTTTTCCTTCATACTTAAGAGCAGGAGTCTTAACTGATAGTTTCCCCTCAAGAGCTTTAAGAACTAATCGTTCGCTTTCAAATTGGTCTTGGTGGAAAGGAGGGAACAATTTAATAACCAAACTATCATCATAAGAAAATACAATATTAGTTCCTTCAGAAAAAAGCGCTAATGATTTTAAAGGTAAATTGTGGAGCACAAGAATTTTCTTGACAACATCTTCAAAAATTTCGTTGGTTAGTTTCAGATCTTCAAATTCTTCAAATGAATTAATCGATGCTAACGCACTCTTTATAGTATTCATAATTGTTCCATTTTAACGTATGAAAAACGTTTATAACTCTGATCGAGACTCGAGCATATCCAATTTTCATAATCGTTTAAATATGTACTTTCCAAAAATTATTAATAATGTTAAATTTGAAAACTTCCTGATTCTTAAATAGCTAACATGAAAGAATTAATTAATGCTCTAGAACAAAATATTGCTCAAACAGAAATTTCATTATCTGTCGGCAAGGTAACTCAAGCCAAACAAGACTTGGCAAAGGCCGCCCTTAAACTGCAAAAATTAATCGAAGTTTCTCCAAATTGCAGTAACACGAGTGAGTTAATAGAGAAATTTAAAGCAACATCCGTCAAGCATATCTTTGCTTATGTTTATAGTCTTTCAGATGCTCTCAATACTGCTATTGCTCAAAAAAACTTCTTACAGGCAAAGAAGCTATATAATAACATCCTCGATGAATTAAATTTTCTAACCGAAGAATACTCTCATGCCGTTAAAGAAAGTCAACATAGGTCAAGCACCTTTATTGATTTTCCCAAAAATTACAAATATCTAGCGCTCTATGCTCAGCAATCATTGGAAAAATATCATTCTGAATTTATATTAGAAACGATGTGTGTAAATTTTTCTAATGCTTTAAACTTTACTGAAACACAAGAAAAATTTGGTATGAACCGCCACAGAACTTTTTCTCATTCCATGGCATCAGTAAATCAACATGCCGAGTCAAATGAATTCAATCCTCTATTTTCTTAACTCGTATACAAAACAGGATGTTATCTAAAAAAACATCCTACATGTGACAAAATTCTCTATTGCGAACAATAAATATCTGAGTGAATTTATTGTTCACTATCATTAATTTGGCTACTTTTTATAATCGTAACCCCCTTGCTCAACAGCTCTTTCTTTATTCCTTGAAAAGCATCAGCATCAAGTGGATAAGTGGCATCTTCTATCAAGTAACATTGAAATCCTTCGGCGACAGCATCTTTAATACTGTAATAAACACAGATATCTGCACATAAACCACAAAAATAAAGTTGTGACGCACCTTTTGCTCTTAAATAGCCTGCCAAGCCAGTACTTTTATCATGCCCATTGTCATAAAAACCACTATAACTATCGATATCAGCAGTTGTTCCTTTGCGAAAAATTGCCTCTATTGCTTGAGTAGCTAATTGAGGATGAAATTCCGCCCCATGTGAGCCTTGTACACAATGATCAGGCCAAAGAGTTTGCTCCACTTCATTTAGGAAAATTTTTTCAAAGGAACTTCTACCTGAATGATTAGAAGCAAAACTTTTATGGTTTGGCGGGTGCCAGTCTTGAGTTGCTATAACCAAATCAAAGTGTGGCTGCAACTCATTGATTATTGGAATAATCACTTCACTATTAGGAACAGCTAGACTACCCCCAGGTAAAAAATCATTTTGGACATCAAGTATAATCAGTGTTTTCATAAAATTCTTTTGTGTTGTTGGATTAATGTCTCGCGTTCATTTCGTAATTGCGTACTAAGTCCCACCTTATAAAGATGGGGATTATTAAACCGTTTATATTCTTCAGGCAATTGATTAAAACGCTTTTGACAATATTCTGCCATCTTAGCGAGGGAATGCGACTCCAATAATGACTGCCCATTTTGCATCACCTGGTGCAATAAGGGTTCTTTTTTATAGCCGTTTAGAGGGAACGACCTTGAAATTTCGAAAGGATGATGCATTAGATCAATCCCCTGTTTTTTCTCAGCATCAAGAGTAATCACATCCGCTCCCAAAAAAGCGCCATTCTGATCCAGAACCCTATAGACTTCTTTCTTTCCAGGTATAGTTATCTTGCTAATATTTTCTGACAATTTAATACGAGGTTTACCATTTGCAAAAGCTAATTTATATACCCCATCAAGTGCCGCATCGGGATATCCAATGGCGAGATTAGTACCTACACCAAAAACATCAATTGGTGCACCTTGATCATTTAGGCTTTTAATAACATATTCATCTAATTGATTAGAAACAGTAATTTGCACATCATGCATATTAGCGTCGTTTAACATTTGTCGAGCGGCTTTAGATAAGTAAGCCAGATCGCCACTATCTAAGCGAATTCCCTTTAATCGGTAGCCTTTGGCTTCCATCTCTTTACCGACTTTAATTGCATTGGGCAATCCACTCTCTAGTGTATTGTAGGTATCCACTAATAAGACGCAGTCATTAGGCCAAATCGCTGCAAAGTCGCGAAAAGCAGTCAATTCATCATCATAGCTTTGTATAAAAGAGTGTGCCATGGTACCAGAAATAGGAATATGATAATTTTTCCCTGCACAAACATTGCTAGTTGCATTGAATCCACCAACAATTGCTGCACGACTCGCGTACACGCCTCCAGGACCTTGTGCCCTTCGTAAACCAAAATCAATTAATTTTCTGTCACCAACAACTTGACGCATGCGATTAGCTTTCGTAGCTATAAGCGTTTGAAAATTAATTACATTTAATAAAATTGTTTCAATAATTTGTGCTTCAATAATATTGGCTTCTACTCTCAAAATTGGACTGGTAGGGAATACTATTTCCCCCTCCAGACAAGCATAAATCTCTCCTTTAAAACGAAACTCTTTTAAGTAATTGAGAAATTCTGGGTGGAAACCTTGTTCGCTCAAAAAATGAATATCTGACGGTGAAAAATGGTAATTTTGAAGAATATCTAAAATATCACCTAATCCAGCAAAAACCGCATATCCACCTTCAAAGGGGAGCTTACGGAAAAAATAATCGAAAATAGCACTATCATCTTGTAATCCCTTTAGAAAATAGACTTGAGCCATTGTGAGCTGATATTTATCGGTGTAGACACCTGTAAAATTAAACATTGAATGAAATCCTTTTAATTTATGCAAAAATTAAATCGATTTATTTTGAGTATAAACCTTGTGGGTTCAGTTACGCTTTCTCAACCCAATAGATAAAAATTTATAAAAAAAAAGCGGCTTAAAAGCCGCTTAGGAAGAAAGCCCTGGCAATGACCTACTTTCGCATGAGGAAGCCTCACACTATCATCGGCGCTGGTCTGTTTCACTACTGAGTTCGAGATGGAG
>NZ_LNXV01000020.1 GCF_001467025.1 Legionella brunensis
TTTTTATTCTTACTCATGGGCACCTCTTTTAAGTGTTGAAATTATAACAAGTTAAAAGAGATGACACAGTTATTTAAACACTACCTTACTACTTTAATTATAAGTATTCTCTTTGCTGCGATTCATTTGATTGCCTTGAATAGTTGGAATGTTAGTAGGGAAAAAGCTTTTATAACTTGGACTAAATAGGATTTCCAGATCATTTATATGTTCTTTTGAATTAATTTTCTGTTGCCACGACTGATAAAAAACTTGGATCATACGTTTAAAAAAATTATTTTGATCTTCAATTTTTCCATGGAGATAATCATGCTGAAGACTAAAATCATCCTGTTTTGATAATAAAATAGCGAGCTGATCTTTATCTATTTTTGCATTCAGAAGGCCCACCATACCGAGTCTAAGTTCGAATATCATTTGAGCAATGTTAATTAACGCTGTTTCCTTTTCTGAAACTTTATCCTGAGTAAAATATGATTTAAGAAAGTTTTTTTTCCCTTGTACCCAACCCCATATAGGCAGAAAATTTTCCTAAATCAATAAATCGGTCATCCAAATGAGAATCAGTAAAATCAATTAAAAAGGCTTTATTCTCGTGTAATAAGATGTTTCCGGGGTTTAAATCCAAATGGCAAGAACATAGATTTTCTTGTTTATAATAAAATTCTGCGACTCTATTTAACCAATCCTTAGCATTGAGACAAATTTTTTCTTTCTCTAGCTCATTATTAAAAATTTTTATGAGATACTAAGCTTGCAGGTATTGAGCGATCCATATCCCCCATAAGTTAAGACATTTTTTGTTTACTTGGCTTAAGAAGCAAAACATTGATGACGCTTTTATTCAACCTTATTCAGGCCATGCTAAAAGAGATTCTCTTGAAGTATACTCCAAGTTAAGCCTGGCTGATGCGTGATTTTGCAGCAAAAAAGCATTAAATCAGCATTTTCACTACAACCTATTGATTTTATTAGGACTGCTAGCTAACCTTGCTGCCCTCAAGAGAAGCAGGGTTGCTAAATGACATCAGCAAAAGAACTACCCATTGTCATTGAAAAATCATCTGATGAAGTAGAGCAAATCGTTGCACTGGTGCACTCATCAAACTTACCTGAGGAAAGAAAGCCCTTTGTCATTGGGTGCATTAATCTAGCCTCCTGGATTCCTCACGCACTGGTCGAGCATAAAATCACGGTTTCTAATTTAAAGCGGCTTATCTTTGGCAAAGGAGATAAGACCACTAAACAGCAAGACAAATCTCCAAAGGCAGAACAGAATAACACCGCCACAGAAGAGCCCGTACCCAGCGCATCAAATGACGAGAACCATGAGCCTAAAGAACCCAAATGGCATGGGTGCCTTCCTCATACCGCTTACATCAATGCAAACGAGCACACCATTCCATTGGAGTCCCTGAGTTTTGGGTAACCGTGGCCACTTTACTGTGGTGCAAGCTTTACTCCATCAATCCCGCTATCCTCATTAACATCAAAGGACAAAATCTAGCCTCTGTTGATAAATACTGGATTGAGAAGCTACGATGCGCTTTATGCAATGAAGTCTTTTCAGCCGATATTCCAACTCATGTCCACCAAGAAAAATATCATCCCAGTTTTAAAGCAATCCTGGCCTTATAAAAAATACTACATGGCCATGCCCTTTCATCGGCAAGAGTACGTTCAATCACTCATTGGCTTGCCCATTCCGGCATCTACCCAATGGCAACTGATGGAAGAACTTGCTGGGTGTGCGTTATTGGTATTCCCCGCCTTAGAGATACTCGCGGCTAATGGCTCTTTAATTCATAACGACGATACAGTGAGATACGATTCATCACAACCGACAAAACCCCCATAAAAAACGCACTGGCATTTACACCACAGGAATATTGGCACAAAACGGCGCCCATCAAATAGCGCTCTTTTATAATAGCCAACGTCACTCTGGTGAAAACATGGAGCGTCTTCTTAATAAGCGCCATAAGAATAAAGGAAAAGTCATCCAAATGTGTGATGTGCTAAGCCATAATATTCCAGAGACCCATGACACTATTGTGTGCAACGGCTTATCTCATGGATTTCGTAAGTTTGACGAGTTACAGACATTTTACCCGGAGCACTGTTTGCCCATCATGAAATGGCTTTCAATTCCATTTAAGAGGGATGAGGAGTCAAAACAACTGGGGCATGATGAAGAGCAGCGTCTGGTCTACCACCAGAAGTACAGCTTGCCCGCGATGCTTGAGGCTAAAGAATACATGGAAAGTCTTTTGTCTTCCAAACAAGTCGAACCCAATGAGTCCTTAGGCAAAGTTATTGAGGTTATTGATACCTATAATGAGCTAAACGACCCACACAAATTAATTCTTGAAGAAATTACGAAAATTATACAGGAATCACCAATGAGGATGTAAAAGGCAAAGCCATTGATTGGGATAAGGTACATGCAATGCTGAAACAGTCCCATCTCCTTATTTGCCATAACAGTCGATTTGATAGGAGTTTTTTAGAACTACAAACCCCAGAACAAGTAGGACAACTAGTCGAGAAAAGACCATTTGGCTGTACGCTTCAGGATATAAATTGGCGAAATCGAGGGTATGAAAGCAGCAAATTAGAATACCTTAATTTTAAGTTAGGCTTTTTCTATGAAGGGCATAGGGCTATTATTGATTGTTGGGCAACCTTAAATCTTCTATTACAGGAAGAAGGTGCTTTTGAAGAATTAAAAAACAATGTTAAAACAAAGGAAACCTTATTGTGCGCTGAAAAGGCGGCCTTTGATAAAAAGGATTTATTAAAATTAAGGAATTATCGCTGGTCCGATGGCACAGGTTCGTTGCCAAAATGTTGGTGGTCAATTATTCCTAACGACCAACTATCACATGAAAAGGTATGGCTAGATGAACAAATCTATTGTCGAACAGGTGCTTCAGACTCTTTACGGCAAATGGAAATTACCGCGTTTAAAAGGTATTCATTTCGAGCAGAGCAAGTTTGATTAAAACAGAAGGTTCTTTTTAGGCTACATTGCTGGAGAAAATAAATTTCTAAAAATACATGAACGTCAAGACTGTTTTTTTAGAAATTATTTGTTAATATGTCTGTCCGCAGTTACGTTTTTATTATCACCACAGCTTGTGGATAATTTCTCTAAAATTTATCTTTCATTTGTCAATACTCTCTTTTGATAGTAATTAAATTCCTTTACTGATAAGGGTTCTTATTATTTGGACACTAATAATGCTTGAGCCAACTTATCCACAAAATCTGTGGATAAATCTGTGCATACCTTGTCAAACATCATATAAAGTTAATAGTTAGAATTCTGTCTATAAAATTTGCAAAAACAATCCGAACAAAGTTTAGTAAACGTGCGCTACAGCACCTAGAGGGTGAGCTGCTGGTCTTCCCTGCTTGGATAATAGAATTGATGCCGTCTTTAAACAATTAAATGAATTGCTGCTGCTTAATGATTTAAGACTAGCTAAAATATAGCGCATCATTATGTCCGCAGGACAGCCGTTTCATCAGCTACTTTTTTCAGAAAAAAGTTTTGAGGAGGTCGCAATTAGGCAGGCCTTGTCTTCCTTGGATGTCGAGTTTTATCCGAATCAGCATATTTAAGAGAGTAAAATCTATTGATTTGCAATGCTATGAAATCCATGCATAATTTGTGTTAAAGCCTAGGCATAAGTACATTAGTGTGAAATTTTATGGATAATCTTGACCGATATAAGGTTAAACTACTCGAATCAACAAATGACGTTGTTATCATTACAGATAGCAATATAGAAAACCCTATAATCAAGTATGTAAATAAAGCTTTTGAGAAGCTAACCGGTTTTACGAGGGAAGAAGTAGCTGGTCAAACACCCCGTATTCTTCAGGGCCCAAAAACGGATAAACATACATTAAGATGTATAAAAAGAGCAATGGCACTTAAAAAATCTGTTAGTTATGAGCTTCTTAACTACAGTAAAAGTGGCCAAGAATACTGGTTGGAATTTTCAGTAATTCCGTTATTAAATGTTAATGGTGAAGTTTCTTATTTTGGTGCGATAGAGAGGGATATTACTCAGCAGAAAAATTTGCAGAACAATTTATACGAACTGGCGACCAAGGACTCTCTTACGGGCGCTATTAATCGAAATCGTTTTTATGAAGTGGCTGCTAGTTCTTTTGCCAGTTATTTGAGGGGTAATTGTAATGTTGCGATCATGGTCATTGATATTGATGACTTTAAAACTATTAATGATACCTATGGACATAAAGAAGGTGATGAACAATTAAAGGTAGTTTCATCTGTATGTCTCAATAATATTAGGACGACAGATTATTTATGTCGATTCGGCGGGGATGAGTTCATCTTACTGATTCAAGGGCTGGATGGCAAAGCTTTAAAAAATAAGGCAGATACAATTACTAATGCCATATTAAATAATCAGAAGGCGAAAGTGACTGTAACCATTGGCGCAACCATAGTGGATAAAAAGGATAGTAATATTGATGATTTAATTGTTAGGGCAGACCAGGCATTGTATGAGGCCAAGACAAAAAGGAAAGGGAGCTTCATTATCCTTTAAAGCCTATCTGATAAAGCGCAGGCTTCTCCTATCGGAGGCTAATTTCCCGATTGTTGTTTACTGAAAATTTCGAATATCTGTATGTTTTATAGGAGTGTGCAATCGGAATGCCCTTAAAATAGTCTGTATTGTCATCAAGATCTCTATCATCGCGTCATGTAACAAGGTGGCGATTTTTTTCAAGTACCTAATACCCCTATAAAAACCAACCGCTAACAGCAAAAATTAATAGTTAAATCATTATCATATATTTATCCGAGTACAAAGACAGATATACACAGATAACCTATTAGTACTTTATATAGTCTATTCATAATAAATTCATTATAATCAATTATTTATGACGTGCTAATTAGATTTTCGCAAAAAAGTATTAAAGATAAGAGCAGAAGAAGGATTAAGTTAGAAGCGGTATCTATTCGATTTGGTGTAGGTAAGGCAAGTGTAATGCGTTGGCTTATTGACCTAAAACGCAATAAACCTGCGACAAAAATAGACATGGGCGCTCTTAAAAGGGATGTTGCCTATTATCCAGATAGTTATCAATATGAGCGAGCTGCGCGTTTTAATGTGAGTAAAACAGGGATTCGTTCTGCTTTAATTCGATTAAAATTAAGCTATAAAAAAAACATGGAATAATCCTAAAGCAGATGAGGAAAAGCGCCACTCTTTTCAAAAAAAGATAGCTTCTTATCAAGAAGAAGGAGTCCCCTGATTTACTTGGATGAAAGTGGCTTTGCCCACAATATGCCTCGTACTCATGGGTACTCTCTAAAAGGCACTCGATGTTATGGGCTGCGCGGCTGGGGAGAACGTGGTCGTATTAATGCCATTGGAGCTTTACGGGACAATCAATTACTTACGGTTAGCTTGTTTGAAGGAACAATTAATACGACAACATTTAATAGTTGGGTTGAGCATGATTTGTTGCCCAAATTGCCCAAAAAAGTGTGGTTATCATGGATAATGCTGCTTTTCATAAGGATAAAACGATGCAAGAATAATTAATAAAAGCGGAAGTAACCTTAGACGGATCCTGTGGAAGAACCCCCAAAGGGCCTAAGTAAAAGTGTATTGTAATCCAAATGAACGATATAAAAATATTCTTCTTGAACTTGTATTCATTAAGGACAAAAAATGAGAAAAGGATTAAAAAAAATCGATATTATCGATAGACGTAATACCCCGGTTTTAACTTCTAATTTTGATGGGATAACTTCAGCGTACCGAGAATATCTCGAAGCTAAAAAAATTATTATTACCCATGGTAAAATAAGTGTTGGCATCAGCACTACTCTGGCAAACAATTTTCAATTGTTTACCCAAGCTTTATTTAAAATTAATGATCAGGAGTTTCTCATTGAACGAGAGGGTATGATTACTTTAGGTAATTGTCTCAATCCAAATCATCAATCAACATTAAAAGCCCTGGTCAATAATGAATCAAAATTAGTTGGTAATAATGAAAGAGCAGAACAATTTTGGCTCACAACGGAAGATCGTCAATATTATAGCTAATTCCATATAAAATGCTCATGTACAATATTTATGAAAAAGTTCATTTATAGAACACTGGTGCTGTCTTCTAATTGCTTTAGCCTGGGCCCACTTATGCTCTATGGGATTGAGATCTGGAGAATAGGGAGGAAGAAACTCCAGAGTATGTCCTGCATTGTCGATTAGTTGCTTTGTTGATGCTTTTTTATGAAAAGCTGCATTATCCATAATGATAACACTGTGCGGAGGAAGCTTAGGTAATAAATCTTTCTCAACCCATTCTTCAAATACATCACTATTTATTGTCCCATCAAAAAGACTCACACTGAGTAGCGAATTATCAAGTAATGCACCTATAGCATTAGTGCGTCCACGAGCTCCCCAATCTTGAGTACCATGACAACGCTCTCCTTTGAAAGAGTATCCATGTGTTCTGGGCATATCATGCGCAAATTCACTTTCATCCAGATAAACCAGTGGACGGGAAGTTAACTGGTATCTTTGAATCTTATTCTGGAACAATAATCGCTTTTCGGCGTCTGCTTTTGGATGGGACAATGTTTTTTTTATAGGTGACACCTAGACGTTTCAATGC
Source organism: Legionella brunensis (assembly GCF_001467025.1). Classification (GTDB taxonomy): domain Bacteria; phylum Pseudomonadota; class Gammaproteobacteria; order Legionellales; family Legionellaceae; genus Tatlockia; species Tatlockia brunensis. The sequence continues at coordinate 6,679 of NZ_LNXV01000020.1, forward strand.
CCAATATATTCCTGTCTTACTGGCTCCAAGTCGCTTGGCTCGTTCATGATAATAACTATCAGGGTAGATGCTTACATCCGCTTTTAAGGCATCCATATCGATCTTTGTTGCAGGCTTATTACGTGTCTTTTTCGGCTCTAGTCCCTTATTCCAGCGAACTAAACTGGATTTGCTTATTTTAAATCGTAATGAGGTTTCATCATAACTTAACTGTTCTTCTGCTTTTATCTTTAATATATGGCGCCTAAAATCTAAGGAATAAGTCATAAATAATTGATTATATTCAATTTATATGGAATTAGCTATATTATCAAAAAAAATATCAAATTTTTATTGAAGAAATTCAAAATGAAGTTGAAAACAATAATTATCGCTCTCAAGTTCAATATTTAATGTTGGAATTTCCAGGACAGGAGTTAGTGGAAATTTTAAATATGGGGAAAACAGAAGCTTATAAGGAGAAATACGATCGAGGATGTGATTTTCTAAAAAAACAGCAGATTGAAATAAAACCATTTCAATTTCGATTTAACAATCAAGTATTTGGTTCGAATTTAAATAATTTTTATGGAATTATTGCGGAAAGCCTAAAAATAATTTCAAGCTATCCAAAAGAGTTCCAAGATAAATTTCATGTTTTTATATCTACCCTGGAAAAAACACTTTTGCCAGATAAAAAGGTTTTAAAAGCTATTGCAGCTAGTAAAATTATTTCCTCTTATCGCAGTACAAAGACTCAAGAATCAACGGAAGCATTTAGTCAGGTTCTTCTCTATTTGAAAGATGTAACTCCAGAGGCCTGTCTTGAGTATATTAAGAAGAAAGATGATCCACCAAATAATTATTTTCCTAAAAAAGTGTTAAATCTTATTTATTCACATCTTGACAGTTATAAGATTGATACAAGAGCAAGTTATGACTCTATCACGACGCAAATCAAAGCATCCGAAAAGTCTAGAAATCTTCCGGTTACACGTTCAAAAAGCGATGGCTCTCAAACTGACTATTTGACTCAAGAAAAAGAGCAAAAAACTCCGTCAGATATTGCGAATAAAAAAAGGCTACAAAAATTTTTTTCATTACCTAAAAGAACTAGTGAGTCTTCATTATTGATCAGTGATCCTGTTTATAAGTTTGGTAGTACCGATCAATTGTCCCCAGCTTCACTGGCTCCCGGGAAGCAAAAGGAATTTTCAGAACCTTACTCTAGATCAGCAAATACGGAATTAGAGACTAGAAATGAGATTTCCATCAGGAATTCTGAGATTACAAATGCAGAAAATCATCTCTTTTGGAGTTTGAAAAATAAAGATCCATCGACAATTAGTAAGTCAATTGTCTTAGAACAGTCACAAGATTTTATAAAAAAGAAGGCATTATTAGAGGGGGGTACTCAACAAAAATTCAAATTATAAATTTTAGCTAATGATAACTCATTGGTTGCCATTACATTGCTTTTGGCACAAAGCCTGGTCGATTCATCATTAACTCTAGTAGTTTATTTTCTACTTAGGGTTTTTATGAATTAAAGCTTATTCTATATAGGTGTATTTGAGCTAGATAACGTACCTTATCCATCACAAAGAGGCTATAATGGGGGAAAAATAAAAATGAGACCCTATGAATTTCCTGGACGAGCAAAATTCCAAAAATCGAAAGTTTGTGATAGATAAGATTTCCCACCCGTTAGATGTTCATTTTGACACCAATTCACTTTCTGCGTGGTTGTCTTATTATTACTCAGTGCATGTGAAGGGCGCTCCTGAGAAAACTGAACAAGCCAAAATGAAAGATTTATCAAAATTTATAAATTTCTTTCAAATGGAAGTAGGGCATGATTTGGTGGATAGCTGGAGACCGGCTGTTAGCAAGCATTTTCAGAAACATTTATGTAAAACAATTTCTGAAAAAACTGGCAAACCTTATAAAGCTACTTCTATTAATAGAACGATGGCAACAGTTCGTCATGTAGGTCGATGGCTTCATCAACAACGGCCATTATTAGCAGGCGACCCGTTAGCGCAAGTCAAGGATTTACAAACTGATGC
>NZ_LNXV01000021.1 GCF_001467025.1 Legionella brunensis
AAAAGATGTGCTGAATTAGTTGAAAATAATCAAATTAAATACCTTTATTGTTATCGCTCTTCGGCAGTGGATGCGAGTGCTGAGGGTACAGAAGAAAATTGGCTAATCGACGTTCTTAATGAACACCCTGACAATAGGAAAAAATTGCTTATTGATGTGGTTAAAAAATTAATCATTAATGTACTGAATGTGCCAGAATCAACAATGATTAATGCGAATAATAATTTTTTTGAGTTGGGGTTGGACTCGCTGATGCTTACTGATTTTTTAGGTAGACTGAATAAGAACCTGAAAGGTGCTACAGAAATTAGTTTAAAAGATCTTATTGAGCATTACACCCCAAACCTCTTAGTAAAGTATATTAATAAAAAAATTGCTCCATTAAAGGCTACTGATGCTCAAGAAATATTATCTCGAAAACCATCAAATCAAAATTTTGATTTGGTTAAAAAAATATATTCAATTACTCCCCGACAATTGAACTTTTATTTGAGTGATAAATTAGCTTCTAATAAAGGAGCTTATAATGTATCGCTGGCATTTAAATTTAATTCTCCCATAGATGCTAATAAAATTCATGGGTCGATATTAAAAATAGTAAATATTCATCCAATTCTTCAATCTCACTTTGAAATTAAAGACTCGCAGATTCTAAGTTCGGAGCTTACCGAGCTATCACCTAATGCATTTTATACGCAAATAAAAGCTCAAAAACAAAATATTAATGACATACTTGATGAAAATACATTGCGACCATTCAATTTGGAAAAGGGGCCCTTATTTAGAGTTATTTTGATAGAAAATGAAGATGATAATGTGATGCAAGTGGTTTTTCATCATACAGTCTGTGATGGCATATCAATGAAAGTATTTGTTGAGCAATTCTTAACACTTTACCATGGTGAAAATATCCAACAATCTTTACCATACTCTGAATATGCCAAATGGATAGAATCATATGATGCGTCTATTGAGAGAAAAAAGGCTGAAGCGTATTGGAAAAGGTTAATTTCCCATTCAAATTTGAGAGGCTATTTAACCAAGAGTGTCGATATAAATATTGCTTGTCTTACTGAGATGGTCGAAGAGGATAGGATAAATGATATTAAAGTTTTTTGCGCAAAGAACTCCATTAGCCTACAAAATTTCTTCATGTTCATTTATTATCTGGTTTTAAGTAAAAAAATAGATACCTATAAACTAAATATTGGCACCCTTTTTTCTGGAAGAAATTCTAGTGATTGGAATCAAACTTTAGGTGTTTTTGTAAATTTGTTACCGGTGATTTTTAATTATGAAAATTATCCAGATGTTTTAGTTGGCATAAAAAATCTTCAAAATCAAATCGTAGAGTCAATAGAGTTTTCCGATTACAGTATTCACAATGTTGCAAAACAACTAAATAGTCAAAAAAATGAAGTATTATTTGAATTTATATTTGTTTATCAACTATTTTCCAATGGAGAAAGTCAATATCGAGATATTGATATTTTTTATAAAAACAATGGGTTGGGTCTAGATCCATTTGTATTCGAGGTAAGGCAAGGTAAAGATACCGAGCTTTTAGTGAAATACAACACGCATTTGTTTTCTTCTAAAGATGTTAAAAATTTCATGAAAGAAGTCAACGAGTTGAGTGATGCGGTCGTTAGTAATACTTTGTTGAGTCCCGAGCAACTAGCAATGAGTAAATTTGAATATCTGACACTAGTACCTAAAGAGAAAAAAATTAGCTTATTATCAACATTTACTATCGAGCCCATTATACCATTCATGGAGTATTGGTTTGAGCAAATTAAAGCTGCTTATCGTTTGGAAGTTGGTGATTATAATCAGGTGATTCAGAGTTTTTTGAATAAGCAGAGTATTCTTTACCACAATGAGAGCAATTTTATTTTTCTCTCTTTATATGATTGGTTTAAGGATGAAGATGAGATAGATCAATCAATAATCAAAGATTTGATTAATGCCCTTGAATACTATGCAAATACAAGCAAAAATTTAGCATTTTTATTCTTCACGCCGCCACCGGAAAGAAAAAAGGCGAGTAATTTTAACAAAATTGAATCTCAAATTAAGAAACATTTTCAACATGCTGCATCTATCTATATAAAGACTCATAAAGAGTTATTAAATTGTTATGAAATTAACGATTATTTCGATGAAATAACCTATAAGCAAGGTGGTATCCCATATAATGATGAGCTCTTTATGGCCTTAGCCACTTATGCAGTTAGACAACTTGACGCTCTTCGCAGAAACCCTAAAAAAGTGATTATCCTTGATTGTGATAATACACTATGGAATGGGGTGGTCGGTGAAGATGGGGTACAGGGTATTCAAATCAATCAAAATCATATTCAATTGCAATCAAAAATTAAGGAATTAAAAGACCAGGGCTTCCTACTCGCTTTATGCAGTAAAAATATACTCGAAGATGTGAAATCTGTTTTTGAGCAAAGGGACGATATGGTATTAAATTGGGACGATATTCTCGCAACTAAAATTAATTGGGATAATAAACCGGCTAATTTAATACAGTTGGCAAAAGAATTAAATTTAGGGCTTGATTCCTTTATTTTTATTGATGATAACCTCTTGGAATGTGCTGAGGTTGAAGAACTGTGTCCTGAAATTGAAGTGATACACTTTCCCCATGAGAAAAGCGATGTGGCTGTATTCTTAGATAATATTTGGAGTTTTGATAGGCCAAAAACGACAAAAGAGGATTTGCAACGAGCAGAGTTTTATAAACAAAATGAGCAAAGAGAGAGCCTTCAGAAATCGACTACTTCCCTGGATGAATTTATTCAGCATCTCAATTTACAAGTGGATATTAAACCTGCTACTGAAAAGGATATTCCAAGGGTAACGCAATTGTTTATGCGAACCAATCAATTCAATACAACATCGATTCGCTACGATGAAAGCCAGATATTTGGTTTTATCACAAAAGATTGCTTTGAAGTGTATACGGTAACTGTCTCTGACAAATTTGGGGATTATGGGTTAGTAGGGGTTCTAATAGTTAACCTGGCGAATCAAAAACTAGTTGTCGATAGTATGCTTTTGAGTTGCCGCGCGTTAGGTCGAGGCGTAGAGCAAATAATGTATCAAAAATTAGTAGACTTATGCAGGATAAAACAAATAGCAAAAATTGAATTTAAATTCAGAAAAACTGAACGGAATATTCCGGCAGAATTTTTTTTAAAGTCAATCTATACTGAAACCAATTATGATGGATATGTTGTAAATTTAAAGCAGGTCTAACCTATGGATAATAAAAAAATTCTAGAATTGCAGAAGATGAGCCCAGCTGAGCTTTTAAAAGCTATACGAGAAAGTAAAATAAATAAAACGAAAAATATAGTTACTCAAGACGAATACGAGCAATATATCTCGAGTTTATGGCGCGAGATATTTCCACAGGCTGACATTGACATTCATACGGATTTTTTCTCATTGGGGGGCACCTCCTTGCAGGCCGTATTAATGCTGTCAAAATTCAAAGCTAAATATGATATTGAATTTGATTTAGTTGAATTATTCAAGGCCACAACAATTGAATTGCAAGCCAAGTTAGTGAGGGACAGATTCGCTAATAATCGACAAAAAACCGTCGATTTTGATTATAGAAAAGATCTTCAATTGGTTGAGCAGCTTGTATTGAATAATGTAAAACCATTTGACCATAATATTCGATCAATTTTTCTAACCGGTGCTTCCGGGTTTTTAGGGGTTCATTTACTTAAAGAATGTTTAGAGCAAACCCATGCCGAAATTTTCTGCATTATCCGTGGTTCCTCAAAAGATGAGGCCAAAAAAAGATTATTGGAGTGCGCAAGAGAGAAAAAAATAGACATTAATACTGCGGAAGAAAAACGAATCCATTGTCTTTGCGGTGATATATCAAGACAAAAATTAGGATTATCTGATGATGATTATACCTATGTAACCCAATCTATGGATTTAATCATTCATTCTGCTGCCGTTGTTAATTTTGTTTATCCTTATGAAAATTTACGTGATGCTAATGTGCTAAGTTTGTATGAATTAATGAAAGTTGCCTCTACTAATAAAATTAAACCACTCCATTTTGTCTCTACGATAGGTGTATTTAATAGTCAATTTGATGGACAGTTAGAAATTAATGAAAGCATGAGTTTGCCTGAGGAGGCGCCTACAAATGGTTATTTTCAAACCAAGTGGGTCTGTGAAAAGATGTGCGAGATAGGCATACAAAAAGGATTGCCAATATCAATATACAGACCAAGTGGCATCACAATTCACACGAAATCTCAGGTCACGAGTAGCGATGATTTAACTTTTTTATTTATGAAGTTATCTATGAAAATTGGCGGGTTTGTTAATTTAAATTCTATTGTCGATGTAGTCCCAGTAGATTTTGTTGCTCGCTCGATAATTGATTTGTCTATAAAGTATCCTTGTGACAATAATAAATATCACCTTGTATCTGGTGAAACCTTAAGTCCTAGAGATTTAATTGAGAAGCTGCCTAAGTCAAAGTCAATTAAACTTCTTACTGTTGAAGAATATATTGAGAATGCAATGCAGGTCATTGCTGACACTGATGACATTCATCTTAAAAATTTAGCCCCATTATTTATTAGTAATTTTTTATCCAAAAATGTTATGGCTAAAATGCCTGTTTTTAAATCAATGATTACCCAAACAAAGTTAACAAAAACTGAGATACCTCATATCAGAAATACGTTGCTGCTAATTATTTATAAATTAGCGCATATGAAGGAATAAATTTATTTTTAAAGAGAACAGAGTTTAATTAATTTGTCAAAAAACACACTATGTGTTCTATAATAACTCAAATAGGCAATGGTCAGGTTCACATTTTTTTATTTCACTGCTAGGTACCAAGGAGTGTATTAAGGTTGCCTAGTTCGCAGTAGACTGTGTCCATCATAGGGATATTCAAATTACGTAGATCGTTGATTTAGTATGGAAATTTTATTTTCATACACAGCAGTAACGATCGAAATGCTTATCGCGCAAGCGAATTAATTTAAGCGATGGATTGTTTAAATTAACCATACGGGGTAGGGACACGCTTGTTGGGGGTGTTTTATCTTGAATAGCCAGCATTTAAATGGATCTATGCCATTCGTTAATTATCAAAATTTGTGTGAAATTCTTGATTTTCGCAATATAAATCTCCCGGATGTAGTTGCTTACCGGTTTCTAGAGGATGGTATTCA
>NZ_LNXV01000022.1 GCF_001467025.1 Legionella brunensis
CAGTCAATGTGGTCTTACCATGGTCTACGTGACCAATCGTTCCCACGTTCACGTGCGGCTTCTTACGCTCAAACTTTTCCTTCGCCATCGAAAGATCTCCCCATTCAAAAGTTGTTAACTGTATGGTGCCCACAACTGGACTCGAACCAACGACCTCTTCCTTACCAAGGAAGTGCTCTACCACCTGAGCTATGTGGGCTTTAACTACAGTCTGCACTATTCACAGGCTGTTATAAAACTTGGAGCGGGTGATGGGAATCGAACCCACGCTATCAGCTTGGAAGGCTGAAGTTCTACCATTGAACTACACCCGCTTGCTCACGTACTTCTCAATACTGGTGGAGGGGGAAGGATTCGAACCTTCGAAGGCAGAGCCGTCAGATTTACAGTCTGATCCCTTTGGCCGCTCGGGAACCCCTCCCAAAAGAACGCCATTTTCTTTCATGGGCTGACTAAAGTCAATAGCCTTAGTCCAGTAACAGGACTAGATCTAGATGGTGCTGGCACCAGGAATCGAACCCGGGACCTACTGATTACAAGTCAGTTGCTCTACCTACTGAGCTACGCCAGCAATACTCTTTCACTATGTGCCTTAGCCAGGTTACATCAGTAACCATTAAGCAGCACAATATTCGCACATTTTGCGAATCACTACTTAGGAAAAAAGCCCTGGCAATGACCTACTTTCGCATGAGGAAGCCTCACACTATCATCGGCGCTGGTCTGTTTCACTACTGAGTTC
>NZ_LNXV01000023.1 GCF_001467025.1 Legionella brunensis
ACTCAGTTTTCACAGGAGCCTGGGGAAGAACCTCGGCGGTCAAAAAAATAGAAGAACAACAGGAAGAAATATTGAAATCAATGCCTTCCATGACTTCAAATTAAACTTAATAAGGGCGCTTTTACTACTGGTAAGTAGCGCCTGATGCACCAATATTCAATCGACACAGTACTTTCTATCGTTTGCTTAATAATCTCTTAATACACAAGGATATATAATTAGCATATATTACTTTTAATGAGCAAAAAAGCATGGCAAAAAAACTATATGAACTACTTGAGATTGATGAAACAGCCACTGCCGAAGACATTAGAAAGGCCTATAAAAAACAGGCTTTAAAGCATCACCCCGATAAAAATAAGGATGATCCTCAAGCTCAAGAAAGATTCAAAGATATTTCTAACGCCTATGCAATTTTGTCAGATGAGGTGCTTCGTCCCTTATATGATAAGGGGCAAATTGATGACACAGGAAACCCAGTGGCAGAGGAAGTGAACGCCACCTTTTTCTCTGAGGATCCCGAGGAAAGAGCAAAACAATTTGAAGAGATCTTAAAACAGTTCCATAAGGCAACAGAGGAAGCGAAAAAAGCAGCTCAGAAGGTTTTTGAGGAAGAAATTAAACCTCATCTCAACGATAAGCAAGTGAAAAATCCTCCTGGAAGCAAAACTTATTACATTTATATTCCTGGTTTTAATCCAAACACAAAAAAAGACTATGCTAAAGATTTTTTTGATGTAGAAAATGATGAGCTACGCTCAAAAATTGCTGAGGAGTTGCATAATAAGGATGGCATTTTGGTGTTCGAATCAAGAGAAGAAGCTCTAAGCGCTGGTAGACTAGTGCGTGATAAATTCTGGGGAAATGATAGCGATGATGTTGTTATTGAATGTTTCCTTAGTCCTGAACTTTTGGAAAAAACAACCTCCTTCTTTAAGAGTGGCGGCTCTGAAATTGATATGGAGGAATTAAATGATCATGGCAAAAGAAATTGCTTTAGCTTTAAACAATCGCCTATAGGTTCTAATTTATTTTCACTGGGGAATATTAGTGCTGTTTACATAGTAAATGCCCTGGTAAATTTGTGTGCGCATCCAGGGGATCCCGAAGCTAAAAAGATTCTTGATGTAAGGTTGGAAAAAGAAGTTATTCATAATAGTAACTTCCACAATCCCAAAATAAAAGCAATTATCCAAGCCCTTGATAAGGGCGAGACAAAATTAAAAAAACAAGAAATATTACTCCGAGAGATTAAAAAGAATCAATTGTCAGTTGCAGAGTTTAGTCTGCTGTA
>NZ_LNXV01000024.1 GCF_001467025.1 Legionella brunensis
AGATAGGAAATCGGCCTTTTTCCAGCATTAATGTTGGTGAGTGTGCTGCCAACGTTTTTTGAACGGCATTTGTTATTTCATGCTCAGGTTGTTGACTTGCCAAAGCCTGGAATTTGGCAATTGCAGCATCCACTTCGATACGGTGATTTAAATCTTGAAGAATAAGAGGATCAGCATGGCCTTGTAAGTAGAAATAAGCGTTAAAGGCAGTTGCAAACAATTCACTGGACACTTTTTCACCCATTTCAATTTGGGTCATGACCGTTAAGAATAAATATTGTTGCAAGACATACGTTTCGTCAGGACCATTGGGGAGTGCAAGCTGTTTGCTGAGGGCTTCTTGCACATTCTGAAGACGTTTAAGTCCTGCGGGTTTATCACTAAGGTAGAGATAGCGACTGACTAAGTAGTCCAATCGGAAAAACACCAGTGAATCACGTGTACATTGCCCATTTTTGTTAAAAAAGCGAAATCCCGTTTTCAAAAATTTATCAAATTGCGGGAAGAACGTAGGATTTTTAAACGCTTCTGATAAAAGCCCTGGCTGGAAAAGATTCGCCTCGACATACCGCTTATCAGACTCTTTGGAAAGTTTGGCAATATTGCGAGTAAAATAATCAAGGGTTAATGTTATTTGGAGTTTGGGTTCACTTCTTAAGTGAAAATAATCACGAGTAGTAATGTCTTGTTGGGTTATATGTCGACTAGACAGTGCATCCGATTCCTTCTTTGATGGATGAAGCTGAATATCATTGGCAGTTCTTGCTTTAACTTTGTTTTGGTAGGGAGTTTGGTCCGTAGTATCTTTATTTAAGGCATCAAGCACAGATGAGTCCTCAACCACATATCGATGCTTAGAAAGTCTTGTTGCCAATTTTTGCCAGGTGATAAAAGAAGCATACAAAGGGCTATAGATAAGGAAGCTACCATGTTTATCTTTATCCAAGTCGAGTCGTTGGCTATCTGAAAGATCGAGATCAAAATGAGGAGTAATAACCCGTCGCATTGTGGACTCAAATTTAAGATGTGCCTGGATTTTGTCAATGATAGGTTTAAATTTAGGGTCAAGCGATTTCCAACCTTTTATGGGTGGTGATACGGACAGTACATACAGCGCTTGCAGGTTTCTTGACCTTATCTCCTGATGGAGCGATGATGTTTCTGATTTATAATCGCTTAAGTATATACTTTCTAAGTCGGCCTTTAATTGGGGCTCGGTCTTGAGCAATCCATTCAGGTAATCAAAAAACTCCTGATGGGTCTGGGTTGGTGACCCGTTGTACCGGTTTTGCAGTTCTTGAAATTTTTGGTCAAATCCCGGGTGATTTGTAGCCCAAAAGGGATTTCTTTGGTTATTACCGATAATTGTTTGCATTACAGTATTTGCGAAGGGCGTAAATACAGGTAAATTTTTGGTTCTGGCAATAGTATCTTGAATGTTAATCTGGAGAGCAAGAGCACTAAGCTCCATTATATTGAATGCCCCAGTTTGTGCCTTGTTAAGCCAATTTTTTCTCAGCCCGCTGGGCCCATTGAGCAGATTTTGTACGTCATCCATGCATTTTCCGAACTCTTCATAGTCACCTAAGGTCGTAAGCTCCTGGTAAAGGGGGGTGCCTGTTGTTTGGATAGGGAGTGCAAGAATGAGTTGCTCAAGGTAATAATACTGTGTAGCAGGGTCTTTGATATTCTTAATATCACGAACTGCTTGTTTAATATTAGTTAAAAAATTCTTTCCCTGGCCAAAATTAACTGGTTTAGGTAAGTTAGCATCATAACGGAAATTACTATAATTCCCAGTTGCAGTAGGTGCTACATTACTGTCTATTCGTAGTTGAGTAGAAATGTGTTTTGCAGGCGCTGATTTTTTCGTGGTTACTAATGGAGCCTCATTAACTTGCTCCTGTAATGCCAAAAGCTCTTTTAAGTAGTTTTCGGTG
>NZ_LNXV01000025.1:0-7989 GCF_001467025.1 Legionella brunensis
CGTGACGACCACATTGGCAAGGCCCGCAGTCCCTGCCGGAGTTACTACTGTCAATTGGGTCGAGCTGCTCACATTTACGCTAGTTCCGAGACTACCTGCAAAACTAACACTCGTACCCCCAACAACAAAGTTGCTACCAGTAATCGTCACCGTTTGTCCTCCCGATGCAGGTCCCAAGTTAGGAGAAACCGTTGCGAGAGTGGGGGACGCCACATAGGTATACGAGCCATTGCCAGAACTACCGCCTACTGTCGTGACGACCACATTGGCAAGGCCCGCAGTCCCTGCCGGAGTTACTACTGTCAATTGGGTCGAGCTGCTCACATTTACGCTAGTTCCGGGACTGCCTGCAAAACTAACACTCGTACCCCCAACAACAAAGTTGCTACCAGTAATCGTCACCGTTTGTCCTCCCGCGGTAGGTCCTGAGTCAGGAGATACCGTTGCAAGAGTGGGAGACGCCACATAAGTATAAGAGCCATTATTAGAACTACCACTTGCAGTAGTCACTACTATGTTCGTTAGACCAGGACTATTCGGTGGTGTGGTGACTTCTATTTGATTAAATGTTGATGAAACGATAGGAGCCGCAATACCTCCGAACGTGACACTCTGTGCTCCAGGAAAAAAGTTGTTCCCTGTAATGGTTACTGTTTGCCCTCCAGTCGTAGGTCCTGACGAGGGAGAAACACCCACAATGGTCGGTCCATCATAAGAGTAAGACGCTGGATTAGAAGAACCTTCTGCGGTATTAACTACCACACTCACAGTACCCACCCCCGCTGGAGTAGTCACTACTAAGACAGTTGAGGACTCTGAGGTAATGGTTGCAGGAGATGCTCCAAATATCACCGTACTTCCGCCCACCACAAAATTTGAACCAACTATGGTAACGCTTTGTCCGCCGGATGTAGGTCCCGATGTAGGAAAGATATTAACGATCAAAGGAGGGGCAAAATTAGCTTGTTTTTTAATTTTATAGGTATAACTGTTAGTAGCCTTTGTACTTCCATTTTCAGTAGTCACGATCACATCGACAACTCCAGCATCATGTGCGGGTGTAGTGATGACGACCTGCTTGTCATTCTGTGACACAATTTTTGCAGTCGCACTATCGAACGTAACGGAAGTAGTTGCATCAAAATTTGAGCCTGAAATTGTAACTGTTTCACCCCCGGTAGTAGCTCCTGAATTTGCGATAATTTTTTCGATTGTTGGCGCTTTAGCATTAAAGGAATTGGAATTTGCCACGAAAGTATAGCTTTCTTTTGCTGTAGCGCTTCCTTTTCCTGTTGTCACAACCACATCGACAACCCCAGCGTCATGAGAGGGTACAGTTACAACAACTTCCGCATCATTCTGTGACACAATACTTGCAGCCACGCCACCAAAAGTAATGGAAGTATTTTCATCAAAATTTGAGCCTGAAATTGTAACTGTTTCACCTCCAGTAGTAGCTCCTGAGTTTGCGGTAATTTTTTTAATTATTGGCAGTTGAAATGCGTCTGCAACGTAGGTAAAAACTCCTTTTGCTGTAGTGCTTCCTTTTTCTGTTGCCACAACCACATCAACAACTCCGGCCTCATGTGAGGGGGTTATCACAGTAAGCTCTGTTTTATTTTGTGCGACAATTTTTGCTGCGGCCCCACCAAAAGAAACCCTGGTCAACTCAGTAAAGTTTTTTCCAGTAATTACTACCGTTGAGTCTCCATAAATATTCCCTTTGCTAAGGCTTACCTTAGCAATTTTAGGAAGGAGAGGCGTACCGTATGTATAACCCGATGGAAGCGTTGCTTGCTGACCATCAGGATTTTGTACTCGAATATCAACCCCTAAAGATGAAGCAACTGATGCAATTGGGGGGACTGTTACATTAATTAATGAAGATGATTGTACTGTCGTTAATGGGGCTATTTGATTCCCAAAAAATACCTGAGCACCCTGTATAAAATTAAAACCAGAAATAGTGATTGTATTGCCGCCAGCAAAAAGGCCACTATTAGGTGTAACTGCGGTGATAGCCGGGGCTAAATAACGAGTAACTTGTTCAGCTATAGCTAATACTTGATTCATATGAACAGCTGGCATTTGTACCCACTGAGCTACACTAGCAAGTTGTTTCCCACGCCAATTAAAACGTTTTTCATATTCCTTACTACCGGGAGTCCAGTTCACCTGTAAGCTAATACTGTTATTATTTGGAGTGCTATTGTGGGAAACTAGATGCTGCCCTGTTAAAGCGAACTCTAATCTTTTATCTTTTAGCGGAGGCAACCAACCAATACCACCTTGATAACTGTCATAAATTTTTCGAACTGACGCTTCTCCCAAAAATTTAAACTGACTGTTAAATAAGTGATTGATTTTAACTGCGGCGCCAATACCTTCACGATTCTCATGAAAAATATCACTAAAAAGAGTATGGTAATGAACTTGGTCATAATAAATATTGCCACCAACTAATGTTGCAGGTGTTAATAATACCTCTACTCCTGCATCAATACCTTTACTAGTGGCTCCAGCAATATGACGATAATTAATACACTCAATGCCTACCTGACTACTGCAATTTAAACCATTTGACGCAAATACAAAAGGATTAAGATTTTTATCAGAGGCATCCGCGTAATAGCCTCCGGCATTCACTGTTTGAAGAAATGGATGTACAAATAATTGCTGAAATCTTGCTCCATAGGCATCTTGATGAACTCGTTCCTCAATAGCTCCTGAGTCAAATTGAAAAGGCAAACGCTGATTAAAACGCTCCGCTGTAAACTTTACTTGTGATAAGGGCAGGAATTCATAACCAACAGTTCCTCCATAGCGGTACTGACCTGAGCCATATTCACCAAGTGCTGCAAAGACCAATCGCTCATTTACAGGAAATAAGTACTGAGCATTTAAAAAAGTTCCGGTTAAATCGCTATAATTAACTCCCCAGGTTAAAGGGCCATTCAATCCAAACTGCTGATTATTTAAATAGAGGCTTTCAAGAGGAGTTACAGGGGATGACAATTCTGGCGTTATGGATTGAGTTGAATTTCTCCAGGGGGAAGAAGATGACATGTGGTTTACTTGCATAGGTGTTGCAGCAAATGCAGCTACTTGAAGTAACTGGCTATATATTAATAGCGCGGAAACAAATTGTTGGGTTTTCTTCTTTGCAACTTTACTAAAAATTTTTACAAATGAATGGTGAGCTGTCCCTTTAAGCATCTAATACACTCCTTTAAGAAAATAAATGCTAATATAGCCTGTGGGGATTTACAAGAGTGAATATTTTGCGCACTGACGTGAGAGGCTCGCATTATTTTATATGTTTGCCTATATTAGACTGATATACCATAAACGCATCTTTGGCCCATTCATCATTGCCACCCAATTTGCATATGAACAATGAAGATCATACAAAAACGATACATTAAATGGCGCGCCCATGCTGACACAACTCCCGACTGCAAGCCACGGACTAAGGAAGATCAGTACGAAGTTTGGTTAAATAAGCGACCTAAACTACTTTTGTCTAAATTTAAATAATTAAAACCTTAGTCCCAGGATTGGATTTTACCCAATTAGCCACATACTCGATATAGTTATTTTTGCCAACAGCAATGCATCCACGCGTTGAGCTTGGTAAATTGTTAAACCAACTAAATCTAGATGACTGAGTTGGCCCATGGATACCTACATCTCGACCTGTATATCCTGCAGCTAATTGCTTTGAAGTCGGATAGAGAATTGGAATAAAGACTTTAAATTGGGTGGATTTTCTTGGATAAGCTAACCTATATAAACCAATTGGAGTTTTATTATCACCCGCTTTCTTTTTACCGACGCCCTTGTATCCGAGAGCTACTTTAAAGGTCTTAATTACAGTGCCATGTTTACAAATATTTAAAATTCGCTTTGTGGTGTGTACATTGATTCCGTTTGATAAAGGACAAGTTGCGGTACCGGCAAATAAAGCAACAGGTAAAAAAATAGAGATTATTAAGGAAATTGCTTTTATTTTCATACAAATAGACAAATATTACTGAAATTGGCTAATTATTATTCCATAGTATTACCTTTATGCCTAGGGTTTGCAGGCTAAATCTTTCACTAACAGCAAGTAGCAACTGTCTTGGAGATGCACTGGCAAGAATAATTTTCAATAAGCAGTTTGATTTCATTTATGCTCATTCCTTTGTATGGCAGGTTCATTTGTGGTTTAAGTTTCATCGTCATTAGGCCAACCATTAATTTTTATATCTAAGTGATTTAACAATGCAATGACATCTGGGAATAAAAATTTTGCTTTAGTTACCGTATTACATTGGGTATCAATACCATAATTGGTGGAATTCGTGAAATCAGCATGTTTTAAGTTTGTATGCATGAATAAACTATTTTGTAAATCAGTTCCAACAAAACTCGCATAATTTAAATTGGCTTCTCTAAAATCAACATTGTGAACCTTACAACCTTCCATGATTAAATCATCAAGCGTAAGCCCAAAAAAACTCGAATGGCTTAGATTACTTTCATAAAAATAGAGTGGACTCGTAAGTTTTACCAATGGCCAGCTCAATTCCGTCCAATTTATTCCCGCAAGTTTGGAATGTTTAAATGAGACCTCAGAAAATTTACATCCTGGAAACTTTGACAGAGAGAGATCACACGACTCAAAATCGCAGTCAATAAATTTTACTTTGCTAAAAGTAACCCCAAGAAATTTACATTCTTTAAATTGGCAACTCTGAAACTCAATGTGATCGACTCGGGTTTCCTCAAGTATTAGCTGACTGAACGTTTCCTCAGCATACCTATTAAGATTAAATGTAGTCATCATTCAACTCATAAAAATAATCTCGACTATAAATCGAGAAAAAATGAACACACAGTACTGGCCAATAACTTAAGACTGAGCTTCATTATCCAAATATTTAATAAAGAAGGTTATGGTTAATTTTGGATTTGTAGTATTTTTCTCACAAACTCTGTTTTAAAACCACATTCCTTATAAAAGCCTGGTGTCTGAAATGCACAAGCGATCAGATTAATATTATTTAATTCATTCCTGAGGGCTGTTCTCAGTCCCGATGCTGCTAAAAACTATTCATCAGATTCTTCAGTTTTTTTTAAAATATCCAATATAAAAAAATCTTCTTTTATTTCACCATTAACAAACCAAGTGCATCTTAGTTCATTTTCTGCTTCAACAGAGACCACTGTCATTTTAGGTCCACCAGATTTTAATATAACTACATCGCCGACCTTAAATTGATTATCCATCCCCCCCCTTTTACGCCTACGCCATCATTCTAAATGTAGCAAAGTATTAGAAATCAAACAGAGCTATATTATCCTTTAAACCAGCCGTTGATAAATTATCAGAGAGTTAATTTTACAAACTTTTCTTTACGAAAGTTATTATGGCTACTACAACACCAATAACCTGACCGTCCGATACATTATCAATTTTTATATCTCAATTATCATTTTCCTCCTTGAGTTCAATTATGAAATGGTTTTGCGATGCACACCCTACAAGCAAACCTGGTTGCAACCAGGATTTCACGCGAAATAGCCATCTATATTAAAAAAACCACCTAAAATTTAGACGAATCATTCCACAATCAATGCTTATATCGGTGATAGCTATCAGGATAGTGAGGTGAGAATGAATTAATTCAGAATGATGGTATGGCCCAGTTAGGCTATGCAGACTTAACTGCTACATGCTCTACAAGCACATTAACTCCTAAATAAAATGGTTTATCATCTCCTACGAACACCTCAAGCAATTTTTAAAGCATAGAGATGCTAAAGATATTATCTTGACTAAGTTAACTCTTAAAAATTGACTTAAACAAATGCTTTTATATTAATTTGCTATTGCTTTAACCACATTTCAACTATGCTGGATTGAGTTTAGATTAAAACAGTAGTTTTGGAAAAGAAATTGAATGGACTCTCTCCCAAAGTATGTCTGGTAGTAGAAGACACAGTAATTGAGAAAACCGATTAAATGGCGCGCTCGGAGGGACTCGCCCCCCGACACCTTAGTTCGAAACAAAGTACTTAACTTTTAAAGTCTTTTAAAATCAATGCATTGTTAGGCATCAACAGCATAAAGCGACCTAGAGCGGCAGAGCGTTCACACTCAAGGCACGTTAACGTCACTATCTCTCAAAACGCCTCCATGACCACTCTTTGGAGTGAAGTCATAAGCCCCCAATCGATTTAAAAAAAGATCAATATGATCAAAAATGGCATTAATTTTATATACTATACTTGTACTATTTAATTTTTTAAAACTTGAGATTTTATGAAAGGACAACGGGCTCCAACTGATGATACTGAAGTAGCGAATGAGTGGGAATATAAATTATTATTGAAAAAATTCAGAAAAATTTCACTAGATTTTATTCCTGATTTTTCGGATAAACTTTCGATTGAACCTATTTCAAAAGAAATTGGTAAAGGTGTGAAAGCAAAAGAACCGCTCCCAAAAGACGAAATTATCGGATTTTATCATGGAAAAGTAAAACATCTATCATCCACTACAGGGAGTACAGATCATTACGAAGCTAGTTTAGGTGGCGGCTATGTTCTTAGTGCTAAAGATATTACTGACCATTTTTCTCCAATAATTAATGGATGTTTAAGTGAAAGTGAGATTGAAAAATATTGTTTAACCCCTGATGGTAAAGAAGTCAAAAGCGATGATTTGCAAGATATAGGCCTTCCAAATGTGAGATTTGAACCGGTTAGTTATGAATTAGATGGAAAACTTCACGTAGGTGTCATTATAAGAACAACAGAAGATATTAAAAAAGGAGAACAATTATTACTTCCTTATGGCATTACTTATTTTTATGGGATGAGGTTTGTCCCAGCTTTTTTTGATAAGGAAGGTCAAGTTTTAGATGATACGAAAATAATTTTTAAACCTTCAGTTAGAGATTTTATTGACCATTTGCCACCTCCATGGCTTCGCGAAGATCCTAACTATAGAAATGTAACTTCTACACAAACAGGATCACAAAATTTTTTCTCTCATGCTCCTAGCTCCAACTGGGATTTGGAAGAAAATGAATTTTGCTTTGTCTATAATGAAAAAAATCCAGATAAAATAACCTTATATTTTAAAATTTCTGAAGGTGAATTAAAGAATACTATAAGTAGTAAAATTTTTAATATAGAGTTTAATCAAAGAAAATTAGACAATGAAATTGTTAGTGTATTAACAGATAAAGATAAGACATTTCGTGATAAGGAACATTTTTTGGAATATTGCAAAATGTTAAAATCTAATAAAACAAATGAGTCCATCAAAATAGAAAAAATAAAAAGGGAAGCAGAAGAAACAGGATTGCTTCGCCCTGATATCTCTAACATGGAATCTTGTAGGGATGAAATTTCAAAAAATCCAATGTCTTTAATTATTTACCGACCTGAAGGAGAGCCATTTGTTGCAATTGGACTGACTTACCGGAGAAACAATGAAACCAAACATCAAACAGGTGTTTTGAAGTTAGAGGAGGTTTCCCCTTTGACTTTAAATAACATTCTTAAATATGCTGAGCATCATATTAATTTAAAATTACAATTTTTTGATTTTATCCGTGAAAGTGATGATTATCTAATTGATACTAATAAAGAAAATGCAAAAAAATTACTAGACGAGAAGCCATATGTTATTGTTGATAGTGACAAAAATGATAAAGGTATATTCTGTATTTTATACAAAGAAAATGATCAAATTAAGGAATCTTATATTTGTGGAAGTGAAGTCGCAAAGATAGCTGAAAAAATTGATCCTAATAATAAAAAATTAATGCTAGATGAGTTGATTAATAGACTTAATTTGCCACAAAGTAATTTGCTAGAAGAAGATAACAAATTGAAAAATATAAAAAAGAGAGTGTTCATCTAACTGTGTCACCTCATTGATTATCTAAGTCTCAGGTTCATACGGTCTTCAAAATAAATATGAAGCTGAGA
>NZ_LNXV01000025.1:7999-11655 GCF_001467025.1 Legionella brunensis
ACTGAATTTCCTGTGAGTAGCAGCCAAGAAGCACAAGCAAGATACGGCAGTGCTTTATTAGATGCAGTGATTGCTGAGAAGTTTGAGCTCGCTGGGGAATTACTCAAGGCAGGGGCTGCTACTCACTATTATATACTCAGAACTGGTAATAATTTATTGCATTTTCTCTTGATGAAAGAGGGGCAAGAGGAGCTGTTAACGAAAGTCATTGATGTAGCCAATGAGGCTACATTGAAACTAAAGAATAAAGCAGGCGAAACGCCCATTTTATTGGCGGCAAAATCAGGCCGTTGGGATGTCGTGAAGCTCCTGGCCACTAAGTTAGGAAAAACAAATATTAATGACAGCTTACAGTATCAAGAAGTGAGCAAGCTAGCGGAAAAAGAAGGCAAAAAGGACATTGTGCAACAATTAGAGAGTCTTAAGTCGGAGTACTCTTGGGAGACGATAACTGTTGAGCAATTGCGAACTTTATTGCAAAGCATGCCGGCTATCCGCGAGGAAAAAGTGAGTGATGGTAAGAACCCAATTGAAAAATCCCTATTAGAAAAGCGCTGGGATTTCATTGCGGTTTTTGCTGAATTTCCCGTGAATAGCAGCCAAGAAGCACAAGCAAGGTACGGCAGTGCTTTATTATGTGCGGTTATTGACGATAAATTTGAGCTCGCTGAGAAGTTACTCAAGGCAGGGGCTGCTACTCACTATTATATGCCTGGTACTGGTAATAATTTATTGCATTTTCTCTTGATGAAAAAAGGGCAAGACGAGCTGTTAACGAAAGTCATTGATGTAGCCGATGAAATCACATTGAAACTAAAGAATAAAGCAGGCGAAACGCCCATTTTATTGGCGGCAAAATTAGGTCACTGGGATGTAGTGAAGTACTTGGCAGATAAATCGGGGAGAATAGATATTACTGCCCTTAGTTCTGATGACAAGCAGTATAAAGAGGTTATTCGGTTAGCTATAGAAAATAATCATCTAGAAATTGTTGACCAATTAATTTCTTATGGCCCGTTGCAACAAAATAGCGAAGGATTAACGCCACTTATGACTGCAGTAAAGAACAAGGATATTGACCTTATCAATCAAGTTCTTTCCTATAAAATTTTTACTACTGCTGATTGTATAAAGGCTTACAGCTTGGCTCAAGAGCACCCAGATGCATATCCTGTAGAAACAATACAGCGGTTAAAAGAATCAGTAGACAAAGGCTTTTTTTCTGAATTTCAAAAAATTTATGGAGCTTTGTATGATGCACAATCCTCCTTATTTAAACAGAAAAAAAATACTTGCAGTACTTGGGAGGATGTTCTTGAATACGTACAACAACATCCACATTCCAGATCTGCTGAAGCAGTTGAGTTGACAAAAAAATTTATAGAAACTAACGATAAGAAAGCGTTAGTTAAAGCTGTGCATCAATTCGGTTATGAACATAGCAGTAGTCTTGGCTTATTCAAACGGAGTAAAAATAAGCAAGGTCTGGAAGAGAACTTCGAGGAGACCTATGACACTGCTGATGAAAACTCTAGAACAGGGGTTATTCGTCGTAATTTAAAGTAATTTAGAAATTACTTTAAATCCTATCCATAAATAAAAATTACGCCTGGTGATCTGTATGATTATTGCAAGGGATCCAGGTTTATCTTTCAGTAATATATGCTTAATTTAGTAGGCGTAGGTCTGCGAGACCTATGCTTTGTTGGTGAATTCAACTCATAAACGTAACTCTTATTAATGTCTTTTTCAATTCAAAACAAAGCTCGGAAAATGCTTAGGATGACTTCCACATAAAAAATAAATTTTTCTTTAGGAATAAGTAAATTATTTTAAGGCATTGGAACAATAAAGCAAACATAGCCTAGCTGCTTGCAATTATGTCTTGATCATATCTGTCGACTCTCCTTGACCGTGGAGGATAGTCTCTGGAGCCAACTGTCAAGCCTTGGGAAGTAGCCCGCGCTCTATTCTAAATTTAAAAACCTGCTAAGATGTAAATCTACTTATCTTTCAGCCCTATTTTTTGGCATGGTTATGCCCATTTTAGTAAACATGAGTTTCTCGCAGAGTGCTCTATAACCTGTCATTCACTGGAGATTTAATATGCAGCAAAAAAGAGAGATTAATGATACAATGCATTTATTTACTAAAGTTGATGCTCTAGTTGACCCTGTGCTTCAAACCATCCCTGAAAATCCCAAATTTTCTCTTAATAGCGGTAAACAATTTCGATTATTTGATGAAGATACGTTAGCGGGTATGAGAGCTTCTGCTCGGGATTGTCGTTCTTTAATTGTTGTCATCGATACCAGTGGACCGACAGGTATTGGATACATCCTTACAGCCTTGCCTGAAGATGGTGAGCAAGCGGTTATCGCAGGGGATAAATTACTTAAGGCATGGCATGCTAAATTTCCTATGGCTAAATATTTAGACACGGAAGAGGAGCAGGATAGACAATTAGAATTATATTTTCATGAACGTAAACTAGCTACGATTGACCGGCTTTTTGATCAATGGGTTCGGGGTGCGCTTCCTGAAGAAGTTCGTCAAATCCCTGTGATAGAAAAACAACTTCATGAATGCCAAGACGATCTTACTAATCTGCCAGAAGCGGAAGACGATGAAAATATTCAGGCTGAAATAATGCAACTCCAAGAGCAACTTGATGCAGCGAAGGTTATTCGGGATACCCTTAGTCTTGCTGAGATTAAGGCAAAAGCCCTTATCCACGCGCAAGTGTCGGTGGCTATAGCTGTTGCCGAGAAAAACAAATGGAGTGAATTACTAAATTTTGATCAAGATGATCCAGAGCACATTTTAAATGATGAACAATTTACGGCACTTGTCTCCCAAGCCGTTGATGCACTAGCAGCTCGCAATTATGCTCACCTTGGTAAGGACGAATTGGGACCACTAGGAATGCATTTGGCAGCTCGCAGAGAATTACAAAATGAAAAACGTTCAAATGCTGAAGGTAGTTTGCGCACTCTCCCAACGATGGAGGGTGAAACTCATCAACTCTCGTTAAGTGAAGTTAGGGATCCAATCAATCGCACACTCTTTATTGATACTATTACAAGTAGTTGTGGCAAGAAATTTCGCGATATTATTGTGGGTGCTTGTCTTTCGGCAAACCAACCATTGCCTACGGTTATTAAAGAATTTATTGATCAGAAAATGGAAGCAGATAATGCTTACCCAACCAAAGCAAAGAAGACATATTATCAATTTAGAAGAAACAGATTGAAATTACCCCCGGAACAAATGGAAGTTCTCGCGGACTTTGGTCTTCATTGTTATCCGCTTAGTATTGATACTGCAAGAGTAAGTGCCAATCTAGGAAGGTTTGGTTTGCTCAAAAGATCCAGGAGTTTAGATCATCTTGCCGATATTGAAAGCAAGAAGTCAGCTAAGTTTTCGGATCCGGGAACACCATAATCTGAGAGGAAATTTTTTTTCTAAGCAAGAAGGTGAGTCGTTAGGATTTAAAACGCCAAATGAAATTTGGGATGAGAGGATTAATGTTGCATAAAAGGCCTAACGCTCCGGAACTTGCGCCCTGGAGAGTGTTCATCTAACTGTGTCACCTCATTGATTATCTAAGTCTCAGGTTCATACGGTCTTCAAAATAAATATGAAGCTGAGACGCG
>NZ_LNXV01000026.1 GCF_001467025.1 Legionella brunensis
GTAACACCTCAATAATATAACCATCACTGCCGAGAGAGGATTTGACATCGAAATGCAGGCGCTGATGGAAGGTTGTGTGGTTTCCTGGCGTTCCAGAGACCCCTTGTGAGCTGCGGTAAATATCAATATGATTAAAAGAATCACTATGGATAATCGCACCATCGTGATGAATTTGCTTTAATGAGCGCTCTTGTAAGAGGGAAAAAGCAAGTGTGCGGTTATATTGATGACGCTTATAAAGAGCCGCCATTTGTACAGGATCATCAATGTTGACTTTACTTAAAGTTAGACGTTGTTCCTTAGCAATCCCGGAATTCTCTTCTAAGAGAGCAAACCCTTTAGCTACCGATGTATCGTCTATATTTTTGAACATAGGATTTTGGAATAACTCCTGGCGAGCCACGGCTTGCCATTCAGCAATACGCTGTTTGAAGAGTTCTTCGCTGATGCCCTTAATAAGCATCATTTGAATAGTATAGTTGATTGCCTCCAGCTCATTACCAAAGCGACTTCCCTCGTTAGGGTTATCATTACCTCCATAAGGGATAGCAAGGGTATACTCTACTGGACTTAGACCGGCTTCTTTGGTTGCTCCGTATCTTACGTTAACCTTCTGATGCAATGTCTCAGGAAGTAAAGTGCTGACTTGCTGTTTTAAGAAAGCAAGCAACTCTTTTTCTTGCGGAGTGGCATTCGCAACGACTTCACTTATCGTGTCGCTAACACCCATGATGTAATCGATGAGTTCCTTATCAACATTTCTCTTATAACTCACTGCCGCTTTGCTAACAAATTGCTGTAATGGACTATTTGATTCTTTAACAAGCTTGGTTGCCAGTTCCTTTTTAAAGGGTGTCCAATCGTAATTAATGTCAAAATTGGGAGCATCCTTAATGAATTGAGGGTCTATAAAACCATAAAGGGCTGTGGAATTTTTGATGATCGTCGGATCCAGTGGGATCGGTTCACCTGAGGTGTAATTTAATTTTTTCT
>NZ_LNXV01000027.1 GCF_001467025.1 Legionella brunensis
TAAAAGGGAGGTTTTTTCCAGTTTTGTTGCAACGAGCGGAATATGTTCCGGACGTTTTCGGGCGAGTATCTGCTCAGGTGTTGCTAATACTTTAGTATAAATATCTTTCGCTTGCAGAACTTTAATAGGTGGTACTTTTGGACTTTCACCGATAGTATTTTCACCTACCTCAAATCCACTGACAATGCTTACCAATTGAGAAAATTTGACTGCCCCCCAACTATAATGGTGACCTGGCATGCTGACTACGCGATATAAAATATTACACAGGAGCGGAATATTTGATTCTTGGTTGTAGAATGGTACATGGCGACTAGCAAGTAAGGTCTGCTTACAGAACGTTAATAAACGCTTCTGGAGTTCGGGGTCTTTATTTGAACGTGCTAATTGCAAGTACGCTGGAAAATTCGTGATAAAGGTATCGTCAGTCATGCTTGAAGAGAGCTCGGCAACGGCCTTTGTAAGTTCTATTGTACCTAGTTTTGAATCGAAAACATCATCCTGCCAGCTTTCAAGAGCTTTCACCGTACCAGGTAAAAGATGAGCTTCTCTAATGAAACTAGAGGAAGATATGCTTAAGTCGATGCTTACCTCTTCAAGCTTTGTAGATTTCTTGCTCACATTTTGCAATTTTTTGAGTTGCTTATCAATAAACTCTAACCTTTTCTTGTCAGCAGGCGTCGAGGTTTTTGCTTTTTCTCGAGCAAGAAGTGCGTCACGCTCTTGTTGGATGGCTTCAATCGTTAAATTCATCCATTCATAACCCAAAGAACCCCGAGGTGCTCTGTCGGGTTTGGGTTGTGACATGTGATAGTAATCCAACAGGCTTTTACGCTCGTGATTGGACAGTTGATAACCATGTTCAAGGTGACGCCCCATACTTTGATAACGGTCAAAGGTTTGGTAAATTGTTCCGGGAAGCGCTTTAAGGAATTTTTCTAAGCCTTGATGTTGATTTAACGCATAGTGGGCATTAGCGCTATCCTCAAGGCTGGGCGCTTTTAGATCAAATTTGCGATCTTGCATGAGAAAATCACTGGCAAGACCTAATGCCTTTAATTGGCATGCTACATAGGGGGGGGTACTTTTGGTGGCATCCTCAGCATCTATATTTGAATTAGGTAGGATATGAGGCATATCTTTGCAAATCCAGGAAAGAAACTGTAATTCTGCTGGATCACCGGTTAATCCTCCCAAACGAGTATTGCAATCTTCTAATACAGCCCATGCCTTTTCTGTTTGGTCTGTAGCAAGATAGGTGTAAGCTAAGTAAAGGGCATCAGCGACAGTATCGGCGACAGGTTCTCCATCTTGTAAGCGGAAGCTCACGTATTTCTCGCTACCCTGGTATTGCCACATGGGCTCTTGCGCAGGAGGTTGGCGCTCCCAGGCTGCTTTTAACTCAGCTTTAGCAATCGTTCCATTCGTGTCATGCACCACAGGATAGAAATCACTTTGTTCAGCATCATCCTCGGTTGCATAAAATCGGGCTACGGGCACGAGGCAGCGGCTGTAATCCCCCTTCGATAGCACGAGCCCCCCCACATTGGGGTGAATGGGTGATGAACCCTCAACGATGCGTTCGCCAGTTTCTGGGTACACAAGAGCAGGTTCGGTACCGGCGGTGTCGACTTCTAATGTCAGGTTATACCGTGGCAGTTTAATGAGAGTATGACTAGCGCTGGTGTGAGCCAGTATAAAATTGTTACTCTCAAAATTATGAATAACGGAATGCCATCGCTTATCAAGCTGACTTAACTGATAAGGTGTTTTTTTACCCTCTTTATCCAGGACTGTAATTATTCCCTTAGAGTCGATGGAATAAACGGGACTGTTATTTTGAACTAAGAGCCCTTCTCCTGAATTATTAGTGGCATACCAATAATCCGACGTGCCATCAGTTAAGGCTAGAGGCAAGGAAGAGGTAACCGGGATGTTTTCTTCATTGGCGTGATATGCAAGGTGATTCTTGGTCAGCGCTTGTAGTTCATAGCCGTGCTTTTTGCCATCAATCGTCCAATCTTTTTGCACGGTGAGTTTTTTATCGCCATATCTATCACCATAGAATAGCCGTACTTCATGGTTTGGATTCGGCAGAACCATGTATTTCTCATCAGCTGAGATGAGGCATTCCCGTTGTTCCTGAAGATTTAAATGCTTAATCAGGGCATGGTTTTGTAGGGCTAACGGTAAACCACCATGGGCCAATCCGTTTTCAAAAAT
>NZ_LNXV01000028.1 GCF_001467025.1 Legionella brunensis
GGTAGCCGTAGGGGAACCTGCGGCTGGATCACCTCCTTAAAATTAAGCACGACTTGCACCGAAGTGCCCACACAGTTTGTTTTCAGAAGAAGAGATGATTGATTTTTAAGCCATCCGATGCGGGGAGCGAAACAACCCATGTGCATCAGGCGATGTAGCCGAAGGATGTTAGCAATTTTTTTGCCAAATGTAATAAAGGTTATGGCAAAATTTTTTTGCAAAGGTTTTTATTTTAATCAAGGCATTGATACGAAAGAAAGGGGGCGCATACGCGAGTATGTAACCGAGCGAGTATCAATAACGCCGAGTAAAATTAAAAGCTGCAGTAAAAAAGAGGGGTCGTAGCTCAGCTGGGAGAGCACCTGCCTTGCACGCAGGGGGTCGGGAGTTCGATCCTCCCCGGCTCCACCAAACATCTCAAGCGATTTATCAGATGAAAGTAGTTTGAGAAGAGTGCTTTCATCTGGTTAATCCGGACGTTCATTAACAATTTGGTAAAGTAAAAAGGGTAAACACAAGCGAATTAGTATTGTCTTTTGTTGGTAATATG
>NZ_LNXV01000029.1:0-58217 GCF_001467025.1 Legionella brunensis
AATCCCCAAGCCATAAAGGAACAAACCGTTAAAAAGCGTTACGCCAATCCTTTACCCTCTTTTGCCGATAGACTGGCTATTGTTGATTTTAATGAACAAGAGCAGGTCTTTTTATTTGCCGATGGTAAAAGTTTAGGTTCGGGGTTTGAATTAGGTGACATTCAAGCAGAAGCCGCTTCACCTGAATATTTACAAGCCGTATTTAATAAAATTCGGGATACCTTTGCATCGGTAGTTCCACTTCATGCCGTTGATCCTTGGGTCATGCAGATGTTTGTTCAAGACGAATATTGCCTTGATCCCGTTATCACTCATATTAAAACCCAAATCCCCCAACAATTTAGAGAAAGTCCATTAACGCAAGATTATTTAGAACGCCTGCACGATCTCTACAATAAGATGACCCGACCCGAAGGCTTATTTATTGATCCCAAAACAGGCGCGCCCTACCGTGGACGAAGACGAAGAATCAGAGTTTTGTTTTATAGACAATTACACCAAACCACTCTACCTCGAGAGCAAATTCTTCTCGAACATCAAGAAGTCATTAGTCAGATTGAAACCAAACTGCGTTCACCAGGGCTGGAAATTAAACGCCTCAAAGGGCAAGATTATTACCAGTGGTGGATACGTTGGTTTAATCCCAAATCAGCTGACGAGATATTAGAACAATACCCTTATCCGAATCCCATACCAGCAGGTTTTAACCTAGCGCAAAATGTATTCTTTGCTCCACCTGAAAGCGATGAACAAGGCTTCATCTTTGAAGGAATGAAACAAAGAATTCTATATGTGGATGGGTTAAAAGAAGCGCCTATCATTGGTTTAGTCTCACGAGAAAGACAGCAAGCCAATCCCAAACATCGATACGCACTTTTAGATACCTTGCCAGAAGGAAGCATCTACACAATCCAAGTCGTCTTTAGTCATGATGAAAATCTTGATTCCCATTTAACGCGATTGGAAAAAGGAATCGTAGGAACCAGTCTAAAACCTCAGGAAGTCAAAGATGATATTAGGACAGCCCGTAATGAGTTAAGTATGGGCAATCGATTGTTCTGGGTTAATCAGGCCATTTTCTATCAAGCCGAAGATGAGCAACAAGCTCAAATCATAGAAAAAAATCTGCACGCGATTTTCAATGATGCCAAAATGCCCTTGATTCATTCCAACTATGATCTCCATCCTCTAAATTCCTGGCTCAATGCTCTACCCTTTAATTTTGATCCCTACTATGCCCGTAAATATTTATGTTTTGATCGTCTGATGTATGCCACTGAGCTGGCAGCACTGCTTCCGGTCTATGGACGCAACCAAGGGGCACGACATTTACCTTGTTTCCCTTTTTTCAATCGTTTGGGTGAACCTGTTTTTTTTGACTTACTGCATCATGATTTTGTTAGCCAAAATTCTCATTGCGCTATTTTCGCAAACTCTGGTGGTGGCAAGTCGGTTTTAACGGGCTGGATGATTCAATCTTTATTGGCCATGAAAGATGCCCGAGTAGTGCTTTTTGAAATGGGAAACTCTTTTGACAGGATACTCATTCACGCCAAAGCGCACGGTAAAAAGACCAACCAGTTATTACTGAGCAATAAGAAAGATGAAGCAGTCCCATTAAATCCATTTTGTGAAGCATATAAAGCCATTCCCGAAATCACAGATAATTTAAGTACAGAGCAGGCTACCTTAATTGCTCAAAAAATCATGGAATTAAAGAGCAACCTTCAAGAACCTGCTAATTCAGAAGACGTGGTCTGTGGTGATGGTCACCGATCTTATCTGGCCGAGCTTGCTTTAGCTTTACGTACCATGATTACTGAGGCTAATGCTTTGGAAGAAGAACAATTTACTTTGGCTGATGAAACTCTATTAATCGAAGTGTTAAGTGATGCAATTTTAACGTCCTTTAACAATGAAATACCGCAAATGCTCACTGAGCATATCGTAAGTGCTTTTAAACGACGACTGGATAGAGAAACAGTTGCTCGCAAGAAAGACCGCATCCTTGATATGCACGATCGATTGAACAGTTATGTGATTAACAGTGTCAAATCTCGTTTTTTTAATGTGCCGACAGAGCCTTTAGGTGACTTTGATATTTTTCATGTTGATATTTCAGCCATTAAGGATGATACCGGCAAACTGGCCTTGGTCATGGTGTCGTTGCTACCAAGAATACTAGCCATGGCGGAAGCCACCCAGAACGATAACAGACCAACCTTTCTCTTTATTGATGAGTCCCATTTGCAATTTCAAATCCCTTCTGTTGTGACCGTGTGTTTACTGATTGCCAAAGTAGCAAGAAAGCTCGGTCTTTGGCTAGTTGCTATTACCCAAAACGTCACGGACATGAATTCAGAAAAGGCCACCAAAATTTTATCGTTGATTGAAACCTGGATTTTATTGGGACTTGATGAAAAAGAAATTGCTGATGTCAAACGCTTTAAATCATTAACACCGCAGCAGGAAACCTTAATCAGAGATATTGATTCGCAAAAAGGCTTGTATGCAGAAGCAGTTTTATTAGGGTCACGTTATCAGGGATTGTTTCGTGTCATTCCGCCTCGCTACCTGCTTGCCCTCTTAATGACTGAAAAATCAGAAAAAGCACAACGCCACCTCCTGGAGAAAGAACATGATGTCCTTGAAGCTGCTGAAATCATGGCTAAAAAACTCGAACAACCTAACACGGCTACTCACAATAGGGCTTATTTTTATGACTAACTTGTCCTTTGCTTTAGAAAGCACTAGCCCTCCTCACCCAGTGAACACCTTCACCATAGCCACACGGGTCTTGCAAAAGCTATTTCAAAACAGCCATTATAAAGTGATTGGTTCTTGTACCTGGGCTGTAGGCCGTCTACCGCCCAGGCTTGAAGTCACGCCCGCGGTTGAGCAATTCTTGCCTGATCTAATCATTACTGTCAGCAATAAGCCAGAAGAAAATCCCTGGCTTGAGGCACGAACGCTTTACGAAAATAAAGCAGCAAGAACACTGTATCAACAAGCTTATAAAGCTGCGACTGGTTCTGAATTAGGTTTTGGCAATGACAGCGGCCAAACCACCGATCTTCATATTAATGATGAACGCACCCGTATCGTTGATGTTATTGGCAGCCCTGCTGCTTTCTATCGTATCCCTTACCTGTCACATAGACCTGAAACAGGTTTTGGTGTTCCTTATTATCTTGCCGAAGCTGATGCAGTCATGGATAGAACAGAAGCCGCTGAGTTGTTGTATATGGGAACTCATCCATACCTATTAATTAATCATGACATTGGCACATTCACCCAAAATTGGGGTTCTGAAATTCCAAGATTAATGCGAGTGACTCAGCCCTATAACTATAGAGCCTCAGTTGTAGCGGCCATGCACGCAGCGGATATCGTCACCAATAAAAATCCCTTACATGTCACCAAATCAACTCGTAATTCCTGTGGGAGAAACTGTGTAGTAGCTAATGCCATTTATGACCCCAGAAACACCAAGGTCATCTGGCAGGAAATCTACCCCATTAACCGAAATATTCACCCAGGGGATGCACAGGACTTTGGTACAGAAGATGACAAAGCGGGTAATGGTAATTATGTATTTGTCCTCTGGCGTAAATACCGCGGCTGTATCCAGCACGAAGGCAAACTCGTGAACTTTTTAACCTTTCCCAAAGTAGAACAACCTCAAAAACGATAGGACGATGCCATGAAGAAATCACTACTACTTAGTTTACTAATCCCCTCTCTGATCCAAGCTGGCAGCTTTATGCCTAGCCAATCTGATTACTATTACGAATTAGGAGGAACATCTAATTTATTTATTCCACCCGTCAATAAAGATCAAACACTGGTTATTGGTGCAGATATAGATGGCCGTATGGGCTTTTCCTGTAGCGGTTTTAATCCTGTGGTATCCATTACCAATACTTTTCAGGATTTAAAGAAATCAGCATTAAATATCCCTGGCGGTGTAATTGATAATTTGAAAGGCTCTGTCGCAGGATTTCCGCTTTATAAGCTACAACAGTCCATGCCTGCTTTATACAATGTTCTACAAAATGCTGCATCTAGCGCGCAAAATGAATTTACCCTCAAAGTTAAAGATTGTCAGGAAGTCAAACAAGCATTGGAACAAAACCAATCTCCTATGGAAGGCATCTTATCAGTATCAGATAGTCAGGGATGGCTCGATGCTGCCAAACGGGCTAAGAAGGAAAACGTCGATGTGACCGAAACGTCAAAAAGTATTGCCCAAAAACGAGATGAATACGGTCTACCCTGGATAGGCAGCGATAAAGGCAATGCTGGCGGTAAATTCCAACGCCCCATTAAGGTGATTAATGATGTAGTCATTGCTGGGTACAACATTCTTTTGGAGAGAAAACCTTTAAATTCCTTGGAGAAACCAAGTACTAAAATCCCTATGACACTAAGCTGGCCAACACCTACTGATGCTGCCAATTGGGCAGTTAAGGTTCTAGGTGATATTCAAGTCAGCAGCAGTGAAAACAAACAAAATCACGATGCTAAAGCAGGGATAGGCTTATCAGCCTTATTGCAAAGCTGTGCGAACGCTAATACCTGTAGTCAGAACATTGCCAAAGCCTTATGGAATTTAGTCAATGGTACATGGACACTGACCGAAGAAAATCTGCATAAAGTCAGCGCCTCCAATTTACTGATTACTGATGAAGTCATTATCACAATTCAACATTTACCTCGTGAAGAACAGATGCTCACTGTCTCGAAGTTAGCTGAGGAAATTGCTGTCCAAAACATGTTGGATAAAGCCTTAATGATGCGTCGTATTTTACAAGCAGGACTGCAAGTACAAGAAGTACAAAACTTAAAACCTGCTATGAACATGGTCCTTTTTGCACTGAAAAAACTGGATGATGACATTCACTCATTGTCATTTGAAAACGATGTCCGCAAAAAAATGATGAATGAGACTTTGGGAACCATCATGGACATTCGCCACCAAGCACAAAACCAAAATATCCCAGGCCAGGATCATGAACAGCCAGCAGTAAAAAATGGTGCAATCTACGTCAAAGAAAATAAAGGAGCTTAATCATGATCGTCTTTAACCCTTTATCCCTCTACACCACCTATCTAGGCTGGCAACAGTATGAGGTTCTATTTAACGCCCTGTGGCAAACAGGGCTGTTATATCTTGGCTTTTTGGCCATTGGCTATCGCTTTCTTAAAAATGTGCTTAATCCAGCTGGCGCTTTTTATGCTGTGGAACATGCTTTAAATAATTTCCTTTATGAATTGGCAGTCACTTTCCTGATATGCAGTTTATTTGTCTATCCTTGCGTACCATTGGAAACCAAAGCCTTACAATTTAAACCCCTATGTGGACTAAAGAACCCAACGACTGCGGTCATTGGCGACAGCGGCACAACTTATGATGAAGCCTTTGCAGATCTACTGACTAACCAGGTCAAAATTCCTATAGGCTTTGCCATTATCCAGAATTTCATGTCGAGCTTCACTTACAGCCTTATGAAGGTAACGGGTTGCACCGATAGTTTGCAATCTATTCAAGGCGATTTGGTATCAACCTATCTACCCCAAAGCGTTCGCAAACAAGCATTGGATTTTCATAGGCAATGTTTTATTGAAGCAAGAACTCAATTCAATAGTGAAAAGCATGAAGCCAGTGAGTTAGATCCTATGCTCAAACGCTATGGTGGTGAAGATGATTTAAACTGGATGGGTTCTAAAATTCTGCAAAAGATGTATTACAGCAAACTTCACGCTCGCCAACCCGTGTCAGGATTTACCTTTCATCAAGCCCCAAATCGCAATCTTGAAAAAGCAGCTAATCGTGGCGATATTCCACCCGAACGATTGCCAGAAGATGGATATCCAAGCTGTCAGCAATGGTGGAACAAAATCAAAACTGACCTGGTTGAAGTCTCTAATCAGGCCAGTGTTTTTAACAAGCATCTAAATTACTACGCCATGCTCGATAGAGTTCGCCAATATAAAGTGAAACACCCAAAAGCCTGGAAAGCAGACATCAGCGCAGAAGATTTTATTGCGAAAATGCTCTTGCAAGAAAGCAAAGACATGCAGACCAGTTCTGTGCAAAACCTCATGGATAATAACAATGGAAAGGTCGCATCTGCCATTACCCATAGCCTGGTCAATGTCGGACAATGGACAAAATCATGGACATCCACCCCATTAAAAAGAGAAGCAATCATGCAAACCCTGCCCGTCATGCAAGCGTTTTTCATGTTCTTTTTAATCATTTTAACGCCAATGGTATTGTCCTTAAGTTGCTATAGTCCAAGAGCGTTGGGCAGTCTGTGCGCCTTGTTTGTTATGGCTATCTTTCTTCAATACCTCTGGCATCTGGTCGGATTTCTCGAACGCTCTGTGCTTGATCCATTAGGGGAAAACGATGCTATTTCGGCCATGAAGAATATGGCTGTAATGTTTTACTTTGTAGCACCCGTTTTGTTACTCAGATTATCTAGTCATTTTGGCGGTGACGCTGGTGCAGGTCTTATGGATTTAGTCAGCGGTACTGAACGCCATAGCGATAACGTAAGTCAATCAGGTATGCAGGTAGCTAAAACAGGTGTTAAAGTGATATCAGGAGGTCTTCGATGAAGACCTTATTTAGACTCAAGGGATTCATTGTATTCACGAATACTAATCAAGCCCTTATCAAATTTTTCTTGAGCCTCATAAACAGTCAAATAGCGTTTAGCAGGTTTATCCTCGGCTACGCCAACAAGGGCATCAAGAACTACCGCCAACAAGCGAAATACCTTTCTCATTTGGAGCTATCCCTATGATTAAACATTACATCCGTTCATTCATTATAGTACTGATTCAAGCCATTTTACCAATCATTGGTTTATTGATGATTGCTCCTTGGATTATCAATACAAATATTCTTACTCGTTGGCAACATACATTCGCTAATATACAACCGTTGTTTCTAGGCTTACATGGACTACTTTATCTGGCTTTGATTTTGTTATGGCCAAAGCTGGTCACACGCATACAGATTAATAATCAACTCTCATCCGAACAACTCAAAACAGCCCTCAAAGTCCGCTGGTATCTACTGGCTATTTTCTTATTTATTGATGCACTGATGATTTGGAGAATGTTATGAGCGAATATCCTATTAATAACCTATTTCGGGAACCAACCGAAGCCTGGTCAGCGATTACCTGTTTGTCTTTGGCTCTACTCGCTTATAGCCAACCACATCTGTTCTTGCTTACGCAAACAATGAGTCTATATGCAGCGATTACACTATCAATCCCTGGTGTCTTTAGAGCATGGCAAGCAATAAAGGTTAAGCGATATCAGCACAGACTTTTAGCCATGCCAACCTATGCCCTATCCACCACAGAAATTCCTTTATCCAAAAACTGGCTATTTCTAGGTAAAGGTTTCCGCTGGCGACCAAGCCATACCCAAAAGCTGCATCAAATCAAACAGGTCAAAAATGAAAAGTTCATGCAAAGGAGCTATAGCTATCAGCTGGCCAGACAATTCTGCCAAAACCATGAACACACTCGATTAGCAAAATGGCTTAACAACCGCTCCAAGTTAAATCCATTCAGACCCGATCCTCCCGTCGGAGGAAGTCCTTTCCTTCACGGAGTTGGAGAAGAAGATAAACCAGTTTACATTCCTCAAGATGTACGTGTAGGTCATACTTTTGTGGTTGGTACTACCAGAGTCGGCAAAACTCGATTAGCCAGTATTCTGATTAACCAGGACATCCGAAACGGTGATGCCGTTATTGTTGTAGACCCTAAAGGCGACCAGGACTTGGTTAGAGACATGATGGCTGCCTGTAAGGTATCAGGCAGAACAGAAGATTTCAAAATCGTTCACTTAGGCTTTCCAGAGAAATCCGCACGATATAATCCTCTCAAAAATTTCGACCAAATCAGTGAAGTGGCTACACGAATCACCGATGCAATATCCGCAGAAGGTGAAGGGAAGCAATTTGCAGCCTTTGCATGGAAATATGTTAATATCGTTGCCATTTGTCTTGAAGAAATGAAACAACCCATTACCTACCAATCCATAGCCTTTTATATCAGTCGATTAGATCAACTATTGATGACATATGCCGACACCATTCTACCCAATCACTATCCCAAATATCATCAAGAGATTGAAGCTATTATAGAGGAACATGACAGCAAGATTGGTAAAAACAATAAAACCAAATCCCCTATGGAACGCCACCAGGCAGTCATTCAATATGTCAAAGACCACATCAACAAAACCATCAAAAGCAACAATGCCGAAGCGCTTCACGACCAAATCCTGATAGACCTTTATGATGCAGCTATTATGGATAAACACTACTATGACAAAATCACAGCCAGCGTCGGCCCTGTATTGTCTGAAATCAATAAAAGTAATGCTTCAAAAATTCTATCGTCAAAGGCCAAAGCAGGTGACATTGAGCTGATGGATGTGATTAAAAATAAGAAAGTGCTTTATATTGGTTTAGATAGTTTAACTAATCCTAATATTGCCCAAGCAGTGGGTAAAGCTTTTTTGTCAGATCTGGTTTCTACAGCTGGTAAAATTTACAAGGAACCCAATGCTCGTTATATATTGAATCTGCATTGTGATGAGCTGTCAGAGATTATCCAGGATTCTTTTGTGAAGATTCTCAATAAAGCGGGCGGTGCTGGTTTTCAAGTGACCGCTTACGCTCAAACTATTCAAGATATGGAAGTTGCACTGGGTTCCAGGGCTAAAGCAGAAGTATCCGAGGGAAATTTTAATACCCTAATTATGCTGCGTGTTAAAAATGAAGAAACAGCCAATTTACTGGTTAAAGTGCTGCCTCAAGTTGGAGTTATTGGACATACCCAA
The DNA here is from genome assembly GCF_001467025.1 of Legionella brunensis. Taxonomy (GTDB): domain Bacteria; phylum Pseudomonadota; class Gammaproteobacteria; order Legionellales; family Legionellaceae; genus Tatlockia; species Tatlockia brunensis. The sequence goes on from NZ_LNXV01000029.1 coordinate 8,878, forward strand.
GTTTCTATGGTTAATGATACACCTCATGGGGAAGATGGGGTTTATTTTAATACAACCAATGAGGACAGAGTACAAACTTCTTCTGTGCCTATGATTGGAGTAGAGGATATTATTTCTTTGCCAAAGGGGCAGGCTTTTGTTTTAGTAAATGGGGGAGAACTTTATAAAGTAAGAGTTCCTTTACCTTTAAGCCACAAAGATAAGTCATCTGATATCTATTCAATGAAATTGAAAATCAATCAACTACCAGAAAATTAACCCACCATGCCAATGGATGGTTTCTCCAGTTTTATTTGTTCAATATGAGATGAATGGATTCGTGATTCAAGTGATGTATCCAGTATTGCGGATCTAATATTGCATTGTATTTTTTACTGGGATTCCAAACGGGGCAAAAAGTGTTTTCCCATTAATTTGTACTTGGGTGAACAATTTAATAAATCCCGCTTTATTGGGCTCAATATGAAATTGTAATTCGGGTCCTCCACGTTCAGCCTTATTTTGGGGTTCTTTCCCCATAGGATGAACGTGGGTAACGGTTTTAAAGTCTTCATTAAAACCAACGATGTGAGCATAGGCACCCATAATTGGTTCTAACGTATGAACTGGGTTTCCCTTGGCATCAACAATATCTATTTTACCCATGGCTGGTTGCCCCACTTGTAATGGTGTTTTATCAAAAGATAATTTGAACTGATAGCCATCAACAGTGCTTTCAAATAAAGGCTGGTGATCAATATGACCTCCTAATCCCTTAATGTTTTTAGGAGATGGAAAATCAGCAATAATATATTCCTGAATTTTTGTATTCGCAGGCAATAGATCGGCCCATGCACGATAAGAAGCATTTTTGAGGATAGGCTGCCACTCAAATTGGTAAACACCGGGTGTCGTTGTTTCAACTGGATGAACATGGCTGTAGTCCATGAGATTGTCATCAATAATCAATAAATGAATCTTTTGTGTATGTGCCTCAACAAGATCGTTTAGGGTAACTGGGTTATTATTTGTTGTTTTAGATAACTTGAGGAAGACTAGTTTCTTATCCTTTTTTTCAATTATCCTCTGAATTGATAATCGCATGGTAGCACTTTGCTGTGACTTCGATGAATTTTTTGAGGGATTTTTCATCGCATGATGATGTGAATTTCCAGCAATAGCAATTCCATAATACGAATTGCTTAATAGCAAACCAATGAGGGCAATGATAAATTTTTTCACAATAATTTTGGCTCCAAGGACACTCAACCGTTCTGTATCATTATATCGTAGATAAACACTAACTACCTAGGTTTCAATTAACCGCTTTATATGATTACTGTTTTTTTTAGAGTTTATACAACATTTCATTCAATTGCTTAAATCAGTTTAGCGAATTAAAGTATAAGAAAAATTAGATATGCTTAAGATAATTCACTTTATTTTAAGTTATTATTAGGTAATCTATTTATCGATGGAACTATCATGAGTGATATGGAGATCTTGGAGTATTTTCCTGAAGCAAGAGCCGAAGAGGAAAAAGAAAAAGCTCTCTGTTTTCACCCAAAAAATAGTAATCATGCACAAAATAATCTAGTCTATCTTTTGGATTGGGAAGAAGAGTTTGATGTTATCCGTTCAATCAATTAGAGCTATTTATTTTGACTGGTGATTGAATGACAGTCTATATTTTAATTATTTCCTTTTAAAATCATGGATAAAAATCATCATAAAACAAAGTCATTGGTTTATTTTAGCCTGCTGTTTATTACTTGCTGTTTGTACAAACAGTGGAGCTGCCAACGATAGTACAAAGAATTAAAATATTCATGTCGCGCAAGGCCATGGAGGTGGCAGTGGTCGTTAACATCAGGGGCTTTAGACTGAATTGTAAGGGTTTGTCATGAGTATTGATTCTCTTATAATACCAACTTAGGCGTTTGAATTTTTAGGGAAATTAAACTCACATGAATAATAGGTGAGCAGATTCAAAGGATGGACAATGACGCAGATTTGGCATGACAAGAAGCCCCAAGAAGTGGCCAAAGTACTTAAAACTGATTTATCAGTTGGTTTAACTGAGGAAGAAGCACAACGACGCTTAGAAGAGTCTGGCGCTAATGTATTGGTCAAACAGAAAAAAACTTCATTTTTGAAAATTCTTTTCCAACAAGTAAACAGTTTAGTCACCTGGGTTCTTTTAGGCGCTGTAGTCATTTCATTTTTACTGGGTGAAACAGTAGATGCCATTGCCATTTTTGCCATTGTGGTTTTGAATGCCATTATCGGCTTTATTATCGAATTTCGTGCTGATCGCGCTATTTTAGCGTTGCAAAAATTGGCTTCCCCTAAAGCCAGGGTAATTCGAGATGGTCATGCCAAGATGATCACTACTTCCGATATCGTGCCAGGCGATATTCTTCTTTTTGAAGGAGGAGATTTAGTTGCAGCTGATGCTCGTCTTTTTGAGCTGTCTTCCTTAAAGACGGAGGAAGCCCCTTTAACTGGTGAATCATTGCCTATTGAAAAAAATCTCAATCTTTGTAGTATTGAAACACCACTCGCTGAGCGCAAAAACATGGTCTTTATGGGAACATCCGTGGCGAATGGTACAGGTCGAGCCATGGTAGTCGCAACTGGTATGAGTACCGAAATGGGACGTATTGCGACCATGTTGAATGAGGCTTCTCGTGATGAATCCCCATTACAAAAAAGGCTTAATCAAGTGGGCTCCCGGCTATTATGGCTTTGTTTTTCCATTGTTCTACTGATTTTTATTCTCGGTTGGTTACGTCGTATTCCATTTTTTGAATTGTTTATGAGCTCAGTGAGTTTGGCTGTTGCAGCTATTCCTGAGGGTTTACCTGCGGTAGTCACTGTTGCTTTAGCCTTAGGTGTTCAACGCATGGTACGACGTGCTGTCTTGGTAAGGCGTATGTCAGCTGTGGAAACTCTGGGTTGTCTCCAAGTCATTTGTACGGATAAAACCGGGACATTAACAGTGGGTGAGATGACAGCCCGTAAACTCATTACCGCAGAGGAAGTGTACAGTATCATAGGTGAAGGATATCACTTGGATGGTCATTTTATTTCCCAAGGTCAAGAAGTTGATGTCGCCAAAGATAACTTGTTACAGACGGTTTTGAGCACCGCTTCGGCGTGTAACAATGCAGAAATTCGTTTGCAACAAGAACAACTATCCACTGTTGGGGACCCAACAGAAATTGCACTATTAGTAGCGGCTGCCAAAGGAGATATTTGGCGTGATAATCTGGAGTCTACTTTTCCTCGCATACGAGAATTGCCTTTCGATTCAGAACGAAAACGTATGACGATAATCCGTAGGCAAGCAGAGCAACTGACTGCGTTTGTCAAAGGGGCACCTGAAGTGATTTTCGAACGCTGTACCCATATTTTGACTCGAGAGGGCATCAAAAAATTAACCCCTAAAGAACGTGCCCGTATGCAACAATCCTGTCAATTGATGGCCAGTGAAGCATTGCGAATCTTGGCCTTTGCACAACGGCAATGCGATTCTTCATTATTGGAGGCTGCTGATGAAGACATTGAAAATAATCTTGTTTTACTAGGACTCATAGGACTCCAGGATCCGCCGCATGCTGATGCAAAAGCATCGGTTAAGCGTTGTAAAATGGCAGGCATTAAACCAGTCATGATCACAGGCGATCACCCCGATACCGCCAAAGCAATTGCTCGTGAATTAGAGATACTGAATCCAGGCGATCGCCTGATGACAGGTAATGAACTGGATAAGATGTCTGATGATGACTTTATGGCGTGTGTGAAACAGATTGCTGTTTATGCTCGCGTTACTGCTGAACATAAATTAAAAATCGTTCGTGCCTGGAAAAAACATCACATGGTGGTTGCAATGACTGGTGATGGTGTAAACGATGCACCGGCACTAAAAGAAGCTTCGGTTGGTATCGCAATGGGGATCACAGGCACTGAAGTGACTAAAGAATCTGCCGATATTATTCTCATGGATAATAACTTTACCTCCATTGTCGATGGGATTGAAGAAGGGCGGACAATTTATGACAATATTGCCAAAACGCTTGCTTATTTATTAGCGGGAAATATGGGTGAACTGCTGGTTGTTTTTAGTGTTCTTTTAATCGGCTGGCCCTTACCACTATTGCCAATCCAATTGTTATGGATAAATTTAGTGACGGATGGTTTGCCGGCATTGGCTTTGGCAACCGATCCGGCTGAGCCTGGAATTCTTAAACGTCCGCCAAGATCATCACAACAATCTCTGATGAATTTTTCATTTTTCAAGCAGGTATCTTTTATAGGCTGTTTAACGGCACTGGTCACCTTTGGTGTATTTGCTTACGAATATTTAGTCAATGCGGATTTGATACAGGCTCAGGACGCTGCTTTTTCTGTTTTAGTGACTGCTGAACTATTGAGAGCCTTTGGGGCTCGTAGTCAAACCAAGACCATATGGCAAGTAGGACTGTTTTCAAACATGCGCTTGTTTTTTATTGTCAGCATTAGTTTTGCGTTGCAGATCTTCATTCATCATGTCCCTTTTTTGCAACGTCTTTTTGGAATTAGTCCAGTGACTTTATCTGAATGCTTGCTTTGGATAGTCTTAGGAACCATCCCTTTACTGATTTTGGAATTGAAGAAAATGATTACATTAAGGAATTCACCTCATGAGGCGTTTTAATTTTAAAAAAGGCTTCTGGGTCATCCTGATTACCAGCTTGATCAATTACCCTGTTTTCTCTTTAAGCCATGCTGCGCCAATACTGGCTTTAGAGAAGCTGATTGAAGAGGCTAAGGGAAATAACCCACAAATTAAGGCGGCTCATGCGCGCTGGATCGCTGCCAATCGTGTTGCACCCCAAGCCCGTTCACTCCCTGATCCTAAAGTCAGTGTTGGTTCCCCGATGAATATTGATCCCATGCGGCTACAAATGATTGGTGCAAGTCAGGAAATTCCATTTCCAGGGAAGCTGGCAGTTCGTGGGAAAATAGCAGTCGAGAAGGCAAAACGGGCTGCCGCGGACTTCCAGGCCACGTGCCTGGTTGTTATTGCCCAATTAAAGCGTATCTATTACAACCTTTATTCGGTTAATAAATCGATTGAAATCCTGCAAAAAACCCTACTGCTTCTGCAAGAGCTTGAAAAAAGTGCTCAAGTGAATTACAGCGTGGGAAAAGTACCGCAACAAGATATTTTTCGGGCGCAAACCGAAATCGCTCGCCTGGATATGCGTTTGGTTATTTTAAAGCAAGAGCGGGAATCGCTTGAGGCTGATATTAACCGTCTTTTAAATCGACCTTTGGATATTGCAATTCATACCCCACCGCAGTTATCTGTAACCCATCATCGTCATAATTTGGCATTTCTCAATAACCTCATCAAACAGCGCTCTCCACAATTAAAAGCACGCGAACGAAGCGTTGAGCAACGACGCCAAACGGTCAAATTAAGTAAAATGAATTATTTTCCTGATGTTGAAATTGAAGGAGGAAAATTACATAACACAGTAACGAATAATGACGGATATATGGTCAACTTGAAAGCCACTATTCCTTTGTATTTTATGGAGAAGCAAAATAATGGCTTGCGAGAATCCCTTTCTCGTTACAATGCTGAAGTAGAAGATTTGCACACCACTTATCAAGCACTTCTTTTCCAGGTCAAAAACGCTTTTTTAGTGGAACAGCGTTCTGCAAAGTTAATTGAATTGATCCAAGGCTCCATCATTCCTTTGGCCACACTAACGTTTAATTCATCACAAGCCAATTATGGAGTTGGTAAAGTGGATTTTTTAACCTTGCTTAATAACCTGCTGACGTTACAAGAAAATGAAATTGAATTGCATAATGAGTTGGCAAATCACGAAAAAGCCATCACGCAGATAGAAGAAATTACAGGGAAGCTCACATGAAGTCTAGAAAGCCAATCGTCTTATTTATTGTGTTATTGATCGCCGTTCAAATAGGTATTGCGCAATCAACAACAAGTACTCATGACAAGATGGATATGAAAAAATCCACCTCGGACAATTTAATCATGATAGACCCAGTTCGCTTACAAGCCATAGGCATTACATCGGAGCCGGTAAAAAGCCAATTGATTGAAAAAACGATTCGTACGGTGGGTTATGTTGAAGTAGATGAACGGTTGGTTGCCCATATTCATGTGCGTTTTGATGGTTGGATAGAAAAATTATTCGTCAATTTTACCGGAGAGAAAGTCAAAAAAAATCAAGCTTTATTTACTGTTTATAGTCCTGATCTGGTTTCTACTCAACAAGAATATTTATTGGCTTTACAAGCCAAAAAAATTCTTGGTAAAAACAAAAACACTTCAATTATATCAGGCTCACAGGCGTCTTTTGAGGCAGCCAAACAAAGACTTTTGCTGTGGGGAATTTCTGAGAAGGAAATCGAGCATTTGACAAAAAGCGGTAAAATTACCAATACGATGACCATTAATTCTCCAATTAATGGAACGGTTACTCATAAAATGGCATTAGTCGGCATGCGAATCAAACCAGAAGATGAACTGTATACCATAGCCGATTTATCTCGTTTGTGGATTTTAGGCGACATTTATGAGTATGAATTACCTTATATTAAACTCGATCAAACAGCAGATGTCACCTTGTCGTATTTGCCTAATCAATTGTTTAAAGCCAAACTTGATTTTATTTATCCAACGGTCGATATGAAAACTCGTACCGCCAAGGTTCGTTTTGTGGTGGATAATGCCAAGGATCAATTAAAACCGGGGATGTACGCCAATATTGACTTAAAAATTCCTTTAGGCAAGCGACTTGTAGTGTCCAAAAATGCTGTTTTGATAACGGGTGAGCGTGCCGTGGTGTTTATTTATCATGGTGATGGAAAAATTGAGTGGCGCAATGTGACATTGGGTGTGCGTGCTGGTGATTTGATCGAGGTGGTACAAGGCATCAAAGAGGGAGATAACATTATTACCTCTGCTAACTTCCTCATTGATTCTGAAAGTCAGTTAAAGGCTGCGATGGGTGGTATGCAGCATTAATACGATAAAGGGATTTACATGGTTGAGAAAATAATTGAATTCTGCGCAAACAATCGATTTATCGTGTTGCTATTTGTCGTGGGGTTCTCCTTGGGCGGTTGGTGGGGTTTAAAAAATACTCGCATGGATGCTTTGCCTGATATTTCAGATACGCAAGTGATTGTGTATACCACATGGATGGGCAGAGCACCGGATCTGGTGGAAGATCAAGTCACTTACCCCATTGTAACGGCATTGTTATCCGCACCGAACGTTGTAGCAGTTCGCGGTTTTTCTGATTTTGGTTTTTCTTACGTTTATATCATTTTTAAGGACGGAACCGATATTTATTGGGCGCGCTCACGTGTCTTAGAATACATGAGCCAATTGAGTGGAAAACTGCCTGAAGGCGTGACCCCTCAATTAGGCCCTGATGCCACACCAGTCGGTTGGATTTATCAATACGCCTTAGTGGATGAAAGCGGGAAGCATAATCTGGCCGATTTACGCACTTTTCAAGATTGGTATTTAAGTTATTGGTTAAGAGCTATACCTGGTGTATCAGAGGTCGCCACCGTGGGTGGTTTTGTTAAGCAGTATCAAATTAATTTAGATCCCGTCAAAGTACTTTCCTATAAACTTTCTGTACCCCAAATTATTGAAAAAATTCGTATGAGCAATAATGATACTGGTGGGCGTGTCATTGAATTTTCAGGGACAGAGTACATGGTTCGTGGACGAGGCTATATCACGTCGACAGATGATATTGAAAAAATAGCCATTGGTACGAATGCCAATGGGACGCCGATTTTATTACGAGATGTGGCAACCGTGCAGCTAGGCTCAGACATGCGTCGTGGTGTGGTCGATTTAAATGGTCAAGGCGAAACCGTTGGTGGCATCGTCATCATGCGTTTTGGGGAAGACGTTTTGGAAGTGATTGGTCGAATCAAGGATAAGCTCAAAGAATTGGCTACTGCCATTCCAGAAGGAATAAAAATGGTCAATGTGTATGACCGCAGTAATCTGATTCGAGAAGCCATTTCAACGGCCAACTGGAATTTGATTGAAGAACTTGTGGTGGTTGGGTTATTAATCATTGTTTTCTTGGGGCATTTTCGTTCCGCTTTGATTCCAATTATTACTTTGCCGCTTGCTATTTTGATTTCGTTTATTCCCATTTATTTTTTCAATATCGGCCTTAATATCATGTCCATTGGCGGCATCATTGTGGCGGTTGGGGATATGGTGGATGCGGCCATTATCATGGTCGATAACGCACACAAACGGTTAGCCGATTGGGAAGCAAAAGGAAGTCCCGGCGATCGCAACAAAGTGTTGATTGATTCAGCGAAAGAAGTAGGCCCTGCCATTTTTGCATCATTAGTGGTTATTGCCATATCGTTTATGCCGGTTTTTACCCTGGAGGCCCAAGAAGGACGGTTATTCTCACCCTTGGCCTATACAAAAAATTTAGCCATTTTTATGAGTGCTTTGCTGGCCATTACTTTAATCCCCATGTTATTACCTATTTTGGTGCGTGGGCGTATCATCCCCGAGCAAAAACATCCCATTACCCGCGTGATGCAAAAAATGTACGCACCAGTTTTGAAATTAGCACTGCATTACCGTGGTGTTGTAGTAGCGATTGCTGTGGTAGCAGCATTAGCCACGGTTCCCCTCTATAAACTCATTGGCTCAGAATTCATGCCGCCTCTGTATGAAGGTACGATTTTATATATGCCTGTTACTTTACCTGGCATATCGGTCACACAAGCCACAGAACTGCTCCAGGAAATGGATAAGAAATTAAAATCATTCCCGGAAGTGGCTTATGTGTTTGGAAAAACGGGACGGGCTAATACGTCAACCGATCCTTCTCCTTTTAGCATGATGGAAGTGATTGTTGAACTTAAGCCTAAGAAATTTTGGCGCAAAAGCGTGACCTATGAAAGCCTGGTCGCTGAGATGGACAAAGCCTTGCAATTTCCCGGTGTGAGCAATGCCTGGACTATGCCCATTAAAGCGCGTAATGACATGCTCACCACAGGAATTCGAACCGCTGTAGGGATTAAAGTTTTTGGTCCTGACATTAAAAAAATTGAAGCCATTGGCAAAGAAATCGAAATGGTAGCCAAAGAAGTACCGGGGACAAGTACGGTGTATGCGGAACGGGTGGCTGGAGGGTATTTTCTTGATTTTGACATCCATCGAGACGAGCTTGCGCGCTATGGTTTAACCATTATGGATGTCAATCGTATCATCGAATCAGCCGTGGGTGGTGAAAACATAGCGACCACAATTGAAGGCCGTGAACGTTATCCTGTTAATGTGCGTTATTTGCGAGAATTACGCGATGATCCGGATAAGATCAATCGTATTTTAGTGAAAACACCCAGTGGTGCTGAAATACCTATTGCTCAATTGGTGACTTTAACCTTTCGTTCAGGTCCTGCCATGGTTCGCGATGAGAATGCGATGTTAGCAGGTTATGTGTTCATTGATATTAGCGGACGAGACATTGGAAGCTACGTGGAAGAGTTAAAGCAAGTGGTCAAGGCAAAAGTCACATTACCCCCGGGCTACACGCTTGCCTGGTCAGGTCAATACGAATTCATGCAACGCGTGTATGAACGACTTAAAATTTTTGTACCACTCACCTTAGCCATTATTTTTATTTTGTTTTACTTTACCTTCCGCACCATCACTGAGACATTGATGGTGATGCTAGGTGTACCCTTTGCTCTACTTGGCGGATTTTTGCTGCTCCTTCTATTAGGGTACAACATGAGTATCGCGGTCTGGGTTGGGATGATTGCACTTGCTGGAGTGGCTGCTGAAACGAGTGCGGTGATGCTCGCTTACCTTGATTCTGATTACAACGAGCAAAAAGAAAAAGGATTACTCAAAACCTTGCCGGACTTGATTCAAACGGTGCAGCAATGCGCCGTATCGCGTATTCGCCCTATGGCGATGGCAGGGCTTGCGAATATACTGGGTTTGTTACCGGTGATGTGGGCGACAGGTATTGGTGCTGATGTGATGAAACGCCTCGCGGCTCCCATGGTGGGTGGGATTTTTTCAGCACTATTGCTGACTTTAATTGTGATTCCCGTGGTTTATGTGATGTGGCGCTGGCAAGTGGATTTGAAAAAACAAGGAAGTCTAATGGAGGCAAGATGAAATTAACGTTCTTAGGGGCAACCCAAACCGTTACTGGTTCAAAATACCTTTTGACCATCGATTCTAAAAAAATTCTCATCGATTGTGGTCTTTTTCAAGGGTATAAAGAATTACGATTACGTAACTGGGCTTCATTGCCTATTGACCCGCGCGATATTGATGCTGTGATTATCACTCATGCGCATATTGACCACACCGGTTATTTGCCCCTATTAGTAAAAAATGGATTTCAAGGAAAAATCTATGCAACACCCGGCACAAAAGCATTGTGTGCTATTTTATTACCGGATAGTGGTCATCTTCAGGAAGAAGAAGCACGATTAGCCAATAAATATGGTTTCTCGAAACATAAGCCAGCGCTTCCTCTTTATACTGAAAAAGACGCGAGAACGGCATTAAAACATTTTGAAACCGTTGATTTTAATGCGCCGCACCAATTATTTAATGGATTTAGCTTCGAATTTCATCGTGCAGGACACATCGTGGGTGCCGCGATGATCAAAATAAAAACAAGCAAGTGTTCCCTTTTGTTTAGCGGGGATGTTGGTCGACCTTATGATCCGGTCATGAAGGCACCAACCCCCATTCAAGACACGGATTATCTGATCATGGAATCCACTTATGGCGACCGATTGCATGATGCAACTGATCCGTTGCCGCAAATGGGGCAAGTGATTAATACAACCATCAAACGAGGGGGTTCTGTCGTCATTCCAGCCTTTGCCGTAGGGCGTGCGCAAAGTCTTCTTTATTTTATTTATCAACTGAAACAAAAAGGAGAGGTTCACAAAGACGTTCCAGTGTTTTTAGACAGCCCAATGGCCATCAATGCGACCCATTTGCTCTGCACTTATAAAGAGGATCATCGTTTAAATGAGGAACAATGCCATGGCTTATGTAACGCAGCTACTTATATCAATACCCCTGAGGAGTCAAAAGAACTCGATCGTCATAAAATGCCTCAAATCATTATAGCCGCCAGTGGGATGGCCCAGGGTGGTCGTATTGTGCATCATTTGAAAGCCTTTGCCCCTGATCCTAAGAGCACCCTTCTTTTTACCGGCTTTCAAGCAGGAGGCACTCGTGGTGCTAGGATTGTCAATGGGGAACGTGAGGTCAAAATTCATGGTAGTATGATTCCTATACGCGCCAAGGTCGTTGTCATGAGCAGTACTTCTGCGCATGCCGATTATCAGGAACTGTTAGGTTGGCTAAAGCACTTTATTCGGCCACCCAAAAAAGTCTTTATCACTCATGGTGAACCTCACAGTGCACAATCGCTCAAAGACAAGATTGAACAGCAATTTGGTTTCACCTGCATGATTCCTTCTTACCAGCATGTGGAGGATTTGTCGTGACAAAAGAAGTGGGTCATGCCTTGCGTTTAAAATATTTAGGCATCAAGACGTATCATGAAGCCATTATTTACATGCGAGAGGATTGTCATGTGTGTCATGCAGAAGGCTTTGAAGTGCAGACACGTATTCAAGTGACCCTTGGCAAACGCTCCATTATCGCAACGCTTAATGTCGTTACCTCAGAGCTGCTTAAGCCCGGGGAAGCCAGCTTGTCACACTATGCCTGGGATTCTTTAAATGCTAAAGAAGGGGATGAAATCCAATTATCCCATCCTAAACCTCTGGAATCATTAAGTTATGTGCATACGAAGATTTATGGTAATGAACTCTCTTTTAAACAAATCAAAGCCATCGTTGATGACGTTTTAAATGGTCGTCTTTCTGATTTGCAAATTTCTGCTTTTTTAGCGGCCAGTGCCGCAGAACGTTTAAGCAATACTGAAATCATGAAACTTACAAAAGCCATGATTGACAGTGGCGATCGCTTATCCTGGTCATCTCCTTTGATTGTAGACAAGCATTGTGTTGGTGGTTTGCCAGGAAATCGCACCACCCTTGTTGTGGTTCCCATTGTAGCTGCTTTTGGCTTGATTATCCCAAAAACTTCCTCTCGGGCAATTACTTCTCCAGCAGGTACTGCAGATACAATGGAAACTTTAGCACCGGTGTCACTGAGCCCAAAGGCTATGTGTCACGTGGTTGAAAAGGAAAACGGTTGTATCGTTTGGGGAGGTGCTGTGAGCTTAAGCCCTGCCGATGATGTGCTTATTCGGGTGGAGCGTGCTCTTGAGTTAGATAGTGAAGGTCAATTGGTCGCCTCAATCCTTTCTAAAAAAATTGCCACAGGAGCAACCCATGCCGTTATTGATATTCCAGTGGGACCTACCGCAAAAGTCAGAAATAAGTCCAGGGCTTTACTTCTTAAGCAATCCCTTGAAGAAGTAGGAAAACAGTTAGGCCTTGTGGTCCATACCCTAATTACTGATGGCGCACAACCGATAGGAAATGGTATTGGCCCTTCCCTGGAAGCACGCGATGTGTTGGCGGTATTACAAGGATTGCCTCATGCCCCAAAGGATTTGCGCGAAAAATCATTAACTCTTGCAGGAGCAGTACTGGAATTTTCATCAACAGTACAACCTGGCTTAGGTCAATCGATAGCCAAACAATTATTAGATAGCGGAGAGGCGTTTAAAAAATTTCAGGCGATTTGTGAGGCACAAGGAGGCATGCGGGAATTGACGGCGGCACGTTTTACTCACCCTATTGGTGCTGAGAAAGCAGGTAAAGTATCTCTCATTGACAATCGAATTCTCGCAAAAATTGCCAAGCTTGCAGGGGCCCCTAAGTCTAAATCAGCAGGGGTTGATTTGCATGTTCATATTGGCGACCAAGTTGAAAAAGGACAGCCTTTGTTCACCATCCATTCAGAGTCTTCAGGAGAGATGACTTATGCTCGCGATTTTATTCGCGATAAACAAAATACCATTGTTCTGGGAGAGAAGCCTTGAAGCCCATTTTATTTTCATTATTTGATGCTTCAGAAATCAGTAGACGTTTAAAAGAAGCGCTTCAAGTGGAGGTGGGTGATGTCACGTTGCATCGTTTTCCAGATACAGAGTGGTACGTAAAAATTAATTCGGAAGTTAAAAATCGCAGCCTCATTGTAGTGGATAGCTTAAACCGACCCGATGGAAAAATACTGCCTTTGCTGTTTTTTGCTAAAACAGCTAAAGAATTAGGAGCTAAAAAAATCGGCTTGATTGCCCCTTATCTTCCGTATTTACGTCAAGATATACGTTTTCATCAGGGTGAAGGGATTACGTCGCGTTATTTTGCTGAATTACTCTCCACTTCATTTGATTGGCTCATGACCATCGACCCCCATTTGCATCGTTATAACTCTTTAGATGAAGTCTACTCCATTCCTACTTTTGTCTTACATGCTACTTCAAATATATCGAGATGGATTACAAGCCACATTAATAAGCCAGTGCTTATTGGGCCCGATATGGAAAGTCAGCAATGGGTTGCCGACATTGCAGAAAAGGGAGATTTTCCCTATGTGATTTTGGAAAAAAAGAGACGGGGTGATAAAGAGGTGGTGATTTCCGTGCCTACTGTCCCCACGCTTCAATCCTCTACGCCGGTACTCGTCGATGACATTATTTCCACAGCCAGAACCATGATAGTAACGGTGAAGCATTTGCAAGATTTAGGAGTTAAGTCAGTGACTTGCATTGGTGTGCATGCGCTTTTTGCAGAAGATGCCTATTCCCTATTATCAGAAATGGAAGGCACGCAAATCATTACTTGTAATACGGTAAGTCATATAACCAATACCATTGATGTGAGTGATTTGATTGTGGAGGAGTTAGTAAAAAACAAACTAGCAAAGGCTTTAAAAGGATAAGTAAGACGATTACATTTATTATTTACAAGGAGTGTTACATGTCAATTTTTAAAACAATGAGGGTGTTTATTGTTTTTGTTGGACTAATCGGGGCAGCGTTCTTTTTAAGTGCCTGTGATGGTGCCATGAAGCATGGCTCGCAAGAGACTGAGGTCGATGGAGGCTATGGTGGACACAGTGCGGGTGGCCATGGCGGTGGGCATTGAAACATGTTCTCTGCTTAAGTGAAACTACTAATACGAATAGGTGATCAATGAAACACGACCATCATCAACAAAAGCATACAAACACTGGAAAAAAGGACGCTTGTTGTCATCAGGAACATAGGGTACAGAAGTCACGCGATGCTTCCTCCAAAACAGAGGGTGCAATCATCTATACTTGCCCCATGCATCCTGAAGTACGTCAGACTAATCCCGGGATTTGCCCTCTTTGTGGTATGGCCTTAGAGCCGGAAACAGTGACCGCCGAAAGTGAAATAAATCCTGAATACCTTGATATGAGGCGCCGATTTTGGATGGCAGTGATTCTTACTTTACCTGTTGTGGTATTGGAGATGGGCGGACATTTGTTGAAAAACATTATATCTGCCGGTGTTTCAAACTGGATTCAACTGCTATTTGCTACACCTGTTGTGTTATGGTGTGGCTGGCCATTTTTTCAGCGTGGCTGGCAAACTCTTAAAACACGTCAATTGAATATGTTTACTCTAATAGCTATGGGTATTGGGGTAGCATGGGTTTATAGTGTGGTGGCAGTACTGCTGCCTGGGGTATTCCCTATAGCTTTTCGAAGTCAAGAAGGGGTGGTCGCTGTGTATTTTGAAGCGGCAGCTGTCATTACTACCCTTGTCTTATTAGGACAAGTGCTGGAATTAAAAGCAAGAGAGCAGACAGGCAGTGCTATCCGTGCTTTATTGAAATTAGCACCTGACAGTGCACATCGTATTAAGAATGATGGAAGTGAGGAGGAAGTATCACTGGATAGGATTAATATCGGTGATTTATTGCGCGTTCGCCCTGGTGAAAAAATACCGGTAGATGGTGAAGTACAAGAAGGACGAAGCTTTGTAGATGAATCCATGGTGACTGGGGAGCCTATTCCGGTTACTAAAGAAGCAGGTGCTAAAGTTATTGGTGCGACGATTAACCAAACGGGTAGTTTTGTTATGAAAGCACTTCACGTTGGTAGTGATACCATGCTTTCACGTATTGTTCAGATGGTGAGCGATGCTCAACGAAGCCGCGCATCTATTCAACGTTTAGCAGATACTGTATCTGGATGGTTTGTGCCTGCTGTGATTTTAATTGCAATGCTATCTTTTATTTTGTGGGCATTGTTGGGGCCACAACCATCACTTAGCTATGGCTTAATTGCTGCTGTATCTGTATTAATCATCGCTTGTCCCTGTGCCTTAGGCTTGGCAACTCCGATGTCTATTATGGTAGGAGTAGGGAAAGGTGCTCAGAGTGGTGTATTGATTAAAAACGCTGAGGCGCTTGAACGAATGGAAAAGGTGAACACGCTTGTTGTAGATAAAACAGGAACCCTCACTGAAGGGCACCCCAAATTGACGCAGATTGTAACTGATCAAGGCTTAAATGAGGAAGAGGCATTAGTGCTAGCAGCATCGCTTGAACATCAAAGCGAACATCCGCTTGCCCAAGCCATCGTGAGTGCTGCAAAGGAAAAACAGTTGGCTCTTGAACCAGTTCAAGATTTTGACGCCCCAACTGGGAAAGGAGTAGTGGGTAAAGTAAATGGTCATCGTGTTGCCATTGGTAATATCAAATTAATGCAAGAGCATGGGAACGATAATGCTTCTCTTTTTGAAAAGGCAGATGAATTTCGTGGCAAAGGTGCCTCTGTGATGTTTATGGCAATCAATGATAAAACGGTAGCTCTTTTGGTGGTAGAGGATCCAATTAAATCAACTACTCCTGAAACTATCCGATCTCTTCAACAAAGCGGCATTGAAATTTATATGCTGACAGGGGATAGTAAAAAAACAGCAGAAGCTGTGGCAGGTACACTTGGCATAAAAAAGGTAGTGGCTGAAATCATGCCCGAGGATAAAAGCCGTATTATAAGTGAATTAAAAGAGAAAGGACTCACCGTGGCAATGGCAGGAGATGGGGTAAATGACGCACCGGCACTGGCACGAGCTGATATTGGTATTGCCATGGGAACAGGGACTGATGTGGCTATTGAGAGTGCTGGTATTACCTTATTGCATGGTGATTTGCGTGGTATCGCCAAGGCTCGCCGTTTGTCAGAAGAGACTATGAGTAATATACGCCAAAATCTTTTCTTCGCTTTTATTTATAACATATTGGGTGTCCCTTTGGCTGCGGGAATCTTGTATCCATTCACAGGATTACTATTAAGTCCAATCATCGCCGCACTGGCTATGGCGCTTTCTTCTGTTTCAGTTATTATCAATGCGCTGAGGCTGCGGCGGATAACACTGTGAAGAATGTAATTTCGAGTGATAGGTCATCTTTGATTCGAGGCAATAGTATCCTTTCTATTATTGCGGCCGAAGTGTTTCATGACATAGTGGTAGAAATAGCTTATTTCCCAAATCAGCAAGGAGGACACAGGCAATGATCGAAATCATCCCTAATTGGCATCCTATTTTTGTCCATTTTACAGTGGCCTTATTCACTATTTCGACTCTATTGTATGCCTTAGTCTATTTGGCGTCTTATACCCGCTGGAAAACACATCTTTTTGTTGTCGAATTTGAAATAGTGGCTCGTTGGTGTTTGTGGCTAGGGGCACTGAGTACTCTAACTACTGTAGCAGCCGGGTTTTATGCCTATTATACGGTGAAGCATGATGAGGTCATGCATGCAGCGAAAGTGATTCATCGAAACTGGGCTCTCGTCACAGCAAGCACTATCCTATTAATGGCTTGCTGGTCTGTTTTGCGTTATAGTAAAACCCAAAAACCAACCCTGGCTTTCTTGATTGCTTTGTTCATTGTCCAAGCACTGTTGTTAACAACGGCCTGGCATGGAGGAGAGTTAGTCTATCGCTATGGTTATGGTGTTCTTGTACCTACCCAAGCACAAAAAGCAGTACTTCAACATTAAATTTTTATAGAAGGATAGTAACATGTTAAAAAAGGACTTCCATCATGTACTAAGGAACTATTTTCTTATTTTTTTCCTTTTGGTGTTCAGTCCTTTTGCTTTGTTTGCCCAACATGAACAGCATGGTGCGGCGACCCCAACAGAGACTTCTTCCAAGACGACACTATCTCAATCCAAACCTACGGGGAAAAAAACGGAACAACAACCGGCTAAAAAGAAACCTGCCAGGGCAATAAAACCCCTGTCCCTTCCACGTGGCCCAGCGCGTACGATTAATTTGGTAGTGGCTTATAAAACCGTATACTTTGCTGGTAAACCTCGACGTGCCATTGCCGTCAATGGTCGAATCCCTGCCCCTACCCTACATTTCAAGGAAGGTGAGCAGGTCACCATTAATGTGTACAACCATTTGGATAAGGAAACCTCCATTCATTGGCATGGTTTACTTGTCCCCTGGCAAATGGATGGTGTCGAGGACGTCAGTCAGAAAGCCATTCCACCAGGAGGTGTGTTCCATTATCGATTTACTCTTTATCAAAGAGGAACCTATTGGTACCATGCCCATGCCAAGGCTCAAGAGCAAGAGGGTTTGTACGGCGCCTTTCTTATTGACCCACCGAGCCCCCCAGCCTACAAATACAGCAAAGATCATGTGGTGGTATTATCCGATTGGAGCAACACCCCTGCCGATAACGTGTTTGCTAATTTAAAAAAAGATGGGGATTACTATAGCCCTCGATTCCCATTGCAGCCCTCGCTCATGAAATTTCTGCATGACTATCGCAAAGCACCAGCTAAAGAACGTAAAGAATTAATCGCTGATTACAAAATGATGCAGCAAATGCGCATGAGTATTTATGATTTAAGCGACATTGCTTATGATGCGTATTTACTCAATGGTCAGCCTAAATCATCCCCCTGGACGGCACCTGTTCGAGTTGGGGACACCGTAAGGTTACGGTTCATTGGTGCTGGTGCCAGTACTATCTATCGCGTTAAAATTCCTGATGCCAAAATGGAAATGGTGCACAGCCAAGGAAATGATGTGCGCCCTTATCTCATCGATGATTTTTGGATTGCACCTGGGGAAACCTATGATGTCTTGGTTAAAATTCAAAAAAACAGGCCTTACATTATTTATGCTGAATCCATTGATACGCTGGGCAAAGTCTATGGCGCCTTAGTGACTAAGCCCAGACAACCCGTTGATTATCAGCACATTGTACCCTTTCCAGAGCCTCTTCCTGTCACAAGAGAGATGATGGCCAACATGATGAAGTCAGGGATGAATCATGGCTCGATGGCAAAAAACAATCATTCCATGAGTAATAAGCGGGGTATGGCAATGAAACAACCTATGGCCATGCCTTCCCATTCCAAAACGATGAGTTCGCAAGGTAATCAACACAACATGCCAGCAATGACTTCTCAAAATAGTCCGGGTAATACCAAGCACTCTAATCACTCCATGTCCTCTATGAAACAAGACCAAGGGATGTCGGGGATGAATCATGCTTCCATACTTAAAAATAAAATGTCGACAGCCCCCTCTTCTTCAATGAACGAGTCCACTTCAGCCTCCAGACCAATGAAACCAAAAGGCATGCCTCCCATGAGTTCTATGTCAACGGGTTCGATGGGGAGCCAGTCTACCACGCAGACGAAACACGCTACGATGTCGGGTGATGGAGGCATGCAAGACGATACGATGAACAATGGGATGTCCATGGATAATGGCATGACCATGCCCATCGAACCAACCATTATAGGGGATACGATTTCAGCGCCCAATTCCATAAGCGCTAAAACCCTAGGAACAAAATACCAACAATTAACCGCAGCGGTTCCTACCAACAATCCGGATATACCCGTCGATGGGATCATCCGCATGGAATTGTTTGGTTATATGGACAGGTATATTTGGATGATTAATGGCTTGCCGGAATACAAAGCAAAACCGATTGTCATTGAACCTGGAAAACGCTATCGTATTATCTTTACCAACAACTCCATGATGCGCCATCCCATGCACATTCATGGCCATTGGTTTATTTTACGCAATGGTCATGGCGTTTATGATCCCTTGTTGCATACCATTGAAGTCGATCCCGGTGCTACTGCGGTGGCTGATTTTGATACGGAGGCCAGCGGCCAATGGTTTTTCCATTGTCATCATCTGTTTCACATGACATCGGGTATGGCGCGGGTATTCCAATATGAAACCATTATCGACGTGGTGAACGGAAAAGCCAAGCCTGAAACGGAAATTGCGCCAACACCCTATATCAATCGACCGATTGTCCGAGTCGATGAGGTGATGCCTATTGATAAGGCCCTTATTACTCACCCCGCAGGACATCATCAAGGGTTCTATCGGGCCAATTTTCTTGAGGTGAATGCCGATCCTTTTCATAACGCTCAAGAAATGACGTTTCGAGGGTATTATGGGACTGATTACCAAAAACTCCAGCTGTATACTGAGGATGCTGAAATTTATCAAGGAATTGTTGAAAATGCGGACATCGATGTTTTTTATTGGCATTTGATTAGTCAATTCTGGGCCATTAAAGGCGGGGTCAATTATTTTTATCGCCCTGGAGGACCTTATTGGCAACCCGGTATTGGCATCGAAGGGTTGATGCCTTATTACATTGACACCAACATTAGAACTTATTATCGTGATGGCAGTGTTAAGTTTGACATTCAGTTATCGCGGGCTACCCAGCTTACCAATAACTTCTTCTTCCTAACGGGGATCCGCAGTATTCTCGCCACTCATACCGTGGTCGAAAATGAGATTGGTTCTGGCTTAAATCAAATGCGTTATATCATTAGACCTTATTATCGCGTTATGCCTGGTTTAAATGTCTTTACTGAATTTGAGTATGACAAAGATTATGGTGTCTACAAGAGGATTCTTACTGATTTAGGAGAATCGACCACTCAGACGACGGTGTCTTTCGGTGTTGCCGTGATATTTTAAATAGAAAGCCTTTCAACAGAATGAAAGGCTTAATTTTTTTCATGCTCCAATCATGTTGAGGTTCTTGATAATAACTCTCATAACAAGGAATGATTAGGATGGATACGGAGGTCTTAAAACCCTTAGTCGAAGAATGTGTAGAAGAAGAAAAAGAAACCGCATTATGGCGGCCACAAAAGAAAGAGTTTCATGAAAAGAACGAACCAAACCGTGTCTTGGACTGGGATGATGAGTTCGATGCGATCCGTTCCATCAATTAGTGTAGTCATTAATAAAGCGAGTCCATATCTTTGATAAACGCGTTCTAATCGTATGATTCATAGGTTATAAAAAGGCCCGTGGTGGTGGGGTTATTTAATTTGACCTAAGTGAGTCGGATTGGTTCATAACAGGACATCCTGCTTTATGAAGATTCCTTCTATTGCAAGCCCAGAAGGCAAGGTATAAGCTTTCTATTTGGTGTGATGAGCCTAATTAAAAAAATGGATAACATTTCGGTTGCTGTTAAGGATAATGAACAATTAATCGGCCATATTGTCGAAGTCAATGGGCCTGTTGTCACCATACGGTGCGATAGGTTGCCGCCCTTGCACCAGTCGCTTAATACCTATTCCGATACGGACCGATATATTCTAGAAGTGTTTCAGCATCTTGATCAACATCATGTGAAGGCATTGACCCTTCATCGGGCCACTGGGTTGCAGCGGGGATTCGCCGTGTATGACCAAGGCAACTCACTGCACATTCCAGTCTCTCCCCATTGCCTGGGCCGACTTTTAAATATTTTTGGCGAACCGCTTGATGGGGGTTTGCCGCTACACACTGAGGAATATCGCGATATTTTAGCAAGTCCTGCGCCCATTGAAATGAAGACAGCCCAGGCGACTGTTCTTGAGACGGGAATCAAGGTGATTGATTTGCTTTGCCCCTTCGTCAGGGGCAGTAAGATAGGATTGTTTGGTGGTGCGGGCGTAGGAAAGACCATACTGCTGATGGAATTGATGCATGCCATTATTCAATGGCATCAGGGCATTTCAGTTTTTGCAGGGGTTGGGGAACGCATACGAGAAGGCCATGAGTTGTGGTATGAAATGAACGCAGCAGGTGTGATGGAAAAAACCTTGATGGTCTTTGGTCAAATGGATGAGCCGCCTGGAGTTCGTTTTCGAGCAGGGTTATCGGCATTAACGTATGCGGAGTATTTGCGAGACACCGTGGCACGCGACGTACTGTTTCTAGTCGATAATATTTATCGGTTTGTACAAGCCGGCAGTGAAATTTCAGGCCTTTTAGGCAGGATGCCTGCTAATGTCGGTTATCAGCCTACGTTAATGACAGAGATAGCAGAACTCCAAGAACGCATTACGTCAACGGCTCAAGGTGCTGTGACTTCAGTGCAAGCGGTTTATGTTCCCGCGGATGATATGAGTGATCCCGCAGTGACTGGAATTATTACCCATTTGGATTCCATTGTGGTGCTCTCTCGAGCCCAAGCGGGCAAAGGCATTTATCCCGCAGTGGATGCTTTGGCGTCTAAAAGTAAATTTATGGATAAAATCGTGCTGGGGGAACGCCATTATTCGATTGCAGAAGCGGTACGAGAGCATTTAGCACGTTATGATGAATTAGAGGACATTATCTCCATGATGGGGATTGAAGAGCTTTCCTCTAAAGACCGTGCTATGGTATTAAGAGCACGCAAACTGCAACGCTATCTTACCCAGCCTTTTCATGTGACGAAACAACAAACGGCCATGGAAGGACAGTCGGTGTCATTAGCAGAGACATTAGCCGATTGCGAGGCGTTCATCAATGGTGATTTCGATGAATTATCTGAGGATGAGTGCTATATGATAGGCACCATGAAAAGGAGCTAAAACTAAAAATGGCGTGTTTCGATTTATACTTACAGAGTTCGACACAATGTGAAAAAATGTCTCATGTCGTTAGTTTTGTTGGTGAAGATGCTTCAGGCCTGTTTGGTATTTTAGCCCAGCATACCCAAATGATGACGTGCTTACATTTCGGTTTGGCATGGTTTCGTTACGATAATAATGAGACGGAATATTTGGCTTTGCCAGGAGCAATCCTCTATTTTAAAGACAATCAATTGTTTCTCGCTACGCGACATTATGTTCGCCACAAAGAGTATCAAGCCATACAGCATATCTTAGAGAACGAATTAAAGAGTGAAGCAGACCATCTTATCAGTATCAACGACAGTTTACATCGTTTGGATGAAGAGATGTTACAGCGTCTATGGAATTTAAAACGGCAGAATGCTTATGAAATTTAAAGATCCAAAAAAAGATCTGGCACAACACGTTAAATTGGACGTGAGCAAAATCAACAAAGCAAAAAGGGAAAAATCCACTGTGCTAGCACAAACGATTTATTTAGGCACCTTGGGATTTGTATTTATTTTGCCTATTATTGCAGGGGCCTACCTAGGGGTTTGGTTAGACAGCAAACTGAAGGGTTTTTCTATTAGCTGGACAATCAACTTAATTATTATTGGGGTTATCGTTGGTGCGGTGAATGTGTACCTCCTGATTAAGGAATAGCCATGGGGGAAGAAGGGATTTTAAACGCACTATCCTTTTCGCTAGGCTCAGTGGTCATCACACAAAGTGTGTTAACCACCTGGCTCATTATGATGGCTTTGCTCCTTTTTTTATGGCTTTCATCGCGACACTTATCGCTTCTTCCGGGGAATTGCCAAGTTGTTTTAGAGGGTATTGTGGTCGCAATGCAGGATACGATGAACGAAGTGCTGCCTTTGACCTATGTTGCTTTGGTCTTTCCTTTTATTGCCACGTTATGGATTTTTATCCTTATTTCCAATTTAATTGGCATTATTCCAGGATTCTATTCGCCTACAGCCGATCTATCAGTCACAGCGTCTCTAGCGATAGTGACTTTTTTTTCCGTGCATTGGTTTGGAGTTCGCGCCGAGGGGTGGAAAGCCTACTTAAAGCATTACTTGAAGCCCACGCCCTTTTTATTACCGTTTCACTTAATTAGCGAATTATCGAGAACATTGGCTTTGGCTATCCGCTTGTTTGGTAACGTCATGAGTCTTCAGTTAACGGCACTTATTGTTCTGATGATTGCTGGATTCTTAGCACCGATACCCATTCTCATGCTTCATATTATTGAAGCAGTGATACAAGCTTATATCTTTGGTATGCTGGCTTTAATCTATATTGCCGGGGGTATTCAATCCCACGAGTTGAAGAAACAAGGAGAGTGGTCATGAACAGTATCAGCTGGTTTAGTTTAGCATCAACAGTGATTGCCGCATTGGTGATTGCTATTGGGACTATAGGTCCTGCGATCGCCATGGGGCGTGCCATAAGTCATGCTCTTGATGCGTTAGCAAGGCAGCCAGAGGCTGAAAAATCAATTACCAGAACCTTATTTATCGGCTTAGCCATGATTGAATCATTGGCTATTTATTGCTTGGTGATTGTTTTGATTATTTTATTTAGAAATCCATTATTGTCTTATCTCGTTTCTCAATAAGGACTAAAAATGGAGCTATCGTGGTCAACCTTTTTATTGGAACTCATTAATTTTCTTGTTTTGATTTGGATTTTAAACTATTTTTTTTATGCCCCAATCCAGCAAACCATTGCAAAGCGCAGGCACATGGTCCAAGAACAATTAGAAAACGCGGAACAACGTCACAATGAAGCCCAGCAGTTACAAATAAAATATGAACATCGTCTCGCGGATTGGCAACAAGAGAAAAATACGTTGCAAAAGGAATTCCAACAAGCGATGGAACGATGGAAGTCGGAGGAAACGCTCCATTTTGAAAAAAAGTTAAATAAAGAACAAGAACAATTAAATGCACGTGAAATGAAAAAGGCCAAAGAATATATTGAAAAAAATGCCAAAGAAGCGCTGTTACTGGCCGGAAAATTTACAGAAAAATTGTTAATCCAGTTTGCTGATGAGCACCTTGAACAGAAAATCATTGAAAAAACAATCGAAGACCTTAATCGTTATCCAGAAAAACCATGGCAATTAATGGAGGATGTTTCTGAACAGGATACTCTTGTTGTCCAAAGTGCTTATGCAATCAATAAAAGTCAACAACGCCGCCTAGGTCAGGCCATTGAAAAAATAATGTGTAAAAAACCAACTATAGAATGGGTTGAAAACCCAGCGCTTCTGGCCGGGTTAACACTTCAAATGGGCTCAATCCTTCTACAAGCGAATCTTCGCGATGAATTAAAATTCTTTACCGAGACGAACAATGAACTTACCCGACAACCACTCCATTCTTGAGCATCAACGGCAACGAATTGAGAACTATCACTTTGAAGTAAGGCGTTCTGAAGTGGGGCATGTTGTCTCAGTGGGCGATGGAATTATCTGGATCGCAGGGCTGCCAACAGCAGCTATTGATGAAATTCTTATTTCAGTCGATGGCTGTTGTATCGCTATGGTTTTTCATCTCACCGAACGCCTTGTAGGCGCCATCATGTTGTTGCAAACTAAAAAATTAAAATCCGGGATGCCTATGTTTCATCTGAAGCGTTCATTAAGTATTCCTGTAGGGGATTCGCTTTTGGGGCGAGTGGTTGATCCTTTAGGGCATCCATTAGATGAAGAGGAACCACCACCCTGTGATGAACAAGGATTACTTGACATTTTATCGATCCCTATTATTCACCGTGATTTTGTGACGCGCCCTTTTTATACCGGTAATAAAATGATTGATAATGTCATTCCTCTTGGAAAAGGACAGCGGGAACTCATTATAGGTGATAATGGGTTGGGCAAAAGCGCCTTGGCTATTGATATTGTGATCAATCAAAAAGATAAAAACGTGCGTTGTGTCTATGTGTTAATTGGCCAAAAACGTTCTACGGTTGCCAATACCATCCAATTGCTAAAAGAAACTCAGGCGTTGGAATACACCACGGTGGTTGTGGCACTGGCCACCTCATTACCCGGATTGCTTTATCTCGCCCCTTTCGCAGGATGTGCTGTTGCGGAGCATTGGATGAAGCAAGGCTTTGATACGTTGGTCGTGTACGATGATTTGAGTGCTCATGCCAACTGTTACCGTGAACTGTCGCTTTTACTGCGCAGGCCTCCTGGGCGTGAAGCTTTTCCTGCGGATATCTTCTATTTACATGCTCGCTTATTAGAGCGCTCAACGTGCCTGTCTCCTGAAATGGGAGGGGGCAGTATGACCGCACTTCCTATTATAGAAACAAAACAAGGGGAAATTGCGACCTATATCCCCACAAATCTGATTTCAATCACCGATGGGCAACTCTTTTTTGATGAACATTTATTCTCAGCAGGATTTCTACCGGCAATTGATATCACCAAATCCGTTTCTCGCGTAGGCGGTAAAGCCCAACACCCCAACATAAAAAAAGAGGCGGGTCGAATGAAGTTGGATTACATGCAATTTCTTGACTTGGAACTGTTTACGCGTTTTGGGGCTAAGCTCGATATTAAAATGCAACAACACATTCAAAATGGACGACTGTTAAGAGAAGTATTTAAACAAGAGCGTCTTTCGCCCTTGCCAATTGAATTCCAACTCGCCTGGTTGATTGCCTACAATGAGGGACTCTTTGCCCACTTAAGTTTAGATGACATCCCCAAGGTTCTAAAAAAAATAGAGCAAGAAGTCAAAAAAAGCAGCTTGTCACTGGCCAGTTCTCGCGAGGAATGGAGCAATGCAGTCAAAGGCTGGTTAAATGGGTAGTACCATGCCTGTTTCTCAGGCGCATTGAATTTTAGGAAGAAATTTATGACCAAGCGTAGTCAACTAAACGATCATTTTACGGCCTTAGACGACATTGGTAATATCATGACCGCCATGAAAACTCTTTGTTCTATTGAGCTCAATAAAATCACCAAATTTCTTCCTATGCAGGAACAAGTCATGCAAACCATTAGAGACGCAGGGCGTGATTTTTTTAGTGCTTACCCCATTTCCCCCATGAATACACCAAATGGTAATTCTTCCCTTTATATTCTTATTGGTTCTGAACGAGGTTTTTGTGGTGGTTTTAATGATAGCGTGCTTCACTGGATAGCGGAGAGGGAACAACAAGACCCTGAATTTTTGCCAGTATTCCTTGTCGTAGGGCGTAAATTGGCTTTGAAAATGGCAAACGATTCGCGTGTCATCAAAGCATTAGATGGCGCTAATGCTCTCCAAG
Source organism: Legionella brunensis (assembly GCF_001467025.1). Classification (GTDB taxonomy): domain Bacteria; phylum Pseudomonadota; class Gammaproteobacteria; order Legionellales; family Legionellaceae; genus Tatlockia; species Tatlockia brunensis. The sequence goes on from NZ_LNXV01000029.1 coordinate 35,119, forward strand.
AAATTCCTGCGGTGATTTTACATCTGTTGCAGTCTCTTGAGGAAGTAGTATCACAACAGCGTATGGAATGGCACTCTTGGCAGTGGGAGATCCTGTTCAATGAGGAGGAAAAAAATCAAATTGAGGTAAAAACAGTGCGTCCATTCCAAGAGTTTTTTTTAACCAATGACAAGCCATGTTCCGTTCCACCGATTCTCAATTTATCCCATGAGCAATTTTTATCTGAGTTTGCTGAACAGTATTTATTTTCAATGTGTTATTCCATTTTTTATAAATCATTTTATGGTGAAAACCACCAAAGGCTGTTTCATTTGAATCATGCCTTGGATAGCTTAGAGAATAAACGAAGCGCATTAAAAAAATATCTTAATATACTGCGTCAAGAAGAAATTACTGAAGAAATTCAGAACATCATCCGATGTGCGGAAGCGATTATTGGCAATGACATGAAGGAACACCACTTGGACATTGAGTGAGGACCTATCTCTTGCGCCCTCTTTGGTTTCGAAAGGGGGATGATTGGCGAGGACACCCCTTGTAAAATAGTACTAATATCAATAGCATAATATAGGCATAGCTCGGAAATATTACTTTATCGTGGAAAAGAATGATTCGATATCACAACACCAATAAGACAATTCGCCAATGGCAGCCCCTATTGAAAGTGCTGTTGGTTTTGATTTTAATGGGCGCCACCGCATCATCCTATGCCCAGGCATCCGATGAGCATGCCAGTCATCATCAAAGCAGCCAGGGTAATCTCAGTGTCATTCCGAGTGTAACTGGACAAACTCCTGGTAAAGACATGATGGGTGCTATGGGTGAGATGATGAAGCAAATGGGCATGCCGAAACGAAAAGCGCTGTATCCCTCGTTGATGAGTCTGCCCGATATCCCACTGGAAAGGCGCAGTGAAATACAACAATTGGCACAAGAACGGATGCAATCGGGCCTGTCTTTGATGGCGAAAGGGATTGATACGCTTCTTAAAGCATCGGCTAAGACGAATTTTTCTCAGATGCAGGATGCAGTCGCTTCGATACGTGAAGGTCTTTCACAGTATGATAGTGGATTGGCTGCATCTCGTGCGCTTGCCGAGGGAAAGGTGCCACGCCAAGTGGCCTTATTATGGTTCAAACAGGAAATGAATTTACTCCCCACGGCACCTGCCACCCATACACTTTTAGGTGGCCCGCTGTTTCATTTGACGATTATCACGCTGTTTCTTGTCTTCTTTATCCTAATGATTTGGATGTATTTTTTTAAAATGCGAAGGGCATCGGCATTACTTGAGAGTTTGACCAGCAAAGGAGATGTCCTTTCTCCAAGTATTTCAGCCACGAGCTCAATGAGTCCTCCTCCTGCAGCCGCTTCGGAAGTCATTAAAGAGACTCATCAGTCCTCTGGGGAATTAGCAACACCTGCGAAACCACCAAAGTTCCCGGTCATGCGCACGCTAACAATCCCCCTTGATCAGTGGGAGGGGCAATTGCGTGTGTGCCGTATCTTTGATGAAACACCGGGGGTAAAAACCTTTTTGCTCGCATCATTAAAAGAAGTGGCATTGCCTTTTACCTATTTCCCTGGTCAATTCATCACCATCACAGCTACCATTAATGGCACACGGGTGAAGCGAAGCTATACTATCGCCTCAACGCCTACCCAACTTCACTATTGTGCCATCACAGTGAAACGCGAAGAACAAGGTTTGTTCTCACGTTATTTGCATGATGAGGTTAAAGAAGGCGATGTGCTTGAGGTGATGGGGCCCAATGGAAAATTTACTTTTACCGGAGAAGAAGCATCGAGCATTGTCCTTATTTGTGGCGGGGTGGGAATTACCCCAATGATGGGCATTATTCGTTATTTAACGGATATAGGATGGCACGGTGATATTTATTTACTGTACTGCTGCAGAACAACCAGCGATTTTATCTTTCGTGACGAATTAGAGCGGCTGCAAAAAAGGTACCCTAACCTCAATGTCTTTGCCACCATGTTACGCGCATCAGGAACGGTGTGGATGGGTTTAAAGGGCGAGTTCACAACCAGCATCATTTCCTATCTGGTGCCGGATGTCGCCAAGCGTCGCATCCATGTATGTGGTCCTCCGGGCATGATGAATGCGGTGCTGAATAGTTTAAAGGAGCTTAGTGTATCTGAAAAACAGATATATACCGAAGCGTTTGGTACGGCCATGAAGCCACCATTGACCCCGCAACAAATGGAGGCTATTGCACCAGAAAATAAGGCAGTTGTTTTATTTACGCGTTCTCATAAAACAGCCCCAATCTTACCCAACTACACGCTTCTTGAAATCGCCGAGGCCAATGGTGTTTCTATTGATAACTCGTGTCGCACAGGCCAGTGTGGGCTGTGTAAAGTGAAATTACTCACAGGCAAGGTATCCATGGATTGTGATGATGCGCTTTCAGAGGAAGAAAAGCAGCACGGTTTTATCCTGGCATGCCAGGCCAAAACCGATGAGAATATTGAGGTTGATGTGTGATGAATGCACCAGGACGCATGATGGCACTCGGATTGATTCTGCTCATGATGATGACATGGCTGGGATTTACGGTGCATGTGTCTCCTCGTTTTGCAGGAAGCTTGTGGGGTGGCGTCATTGGCATTAGTGGTTCCGTGTTAATGCTCGTGCCCTTATTTTACCTTTTTATTAAACGTATCCCTATTTTAAAACATTGGGTCACCCAGTATGTTTCCATGAACACCTTACTTTCCTGGCATATCTATGCAGGCATTATTGGCCCCATTTTAGTACTGATTCATACCGGACATAAATTTCAAAGTGTGCTGGGTATTGCCCTGACCGGGATGACCTTAATTGTCACGATAAGTGGTTTTGTGGGGCGCTACCTCTTGAGTTTTATAGCCGATGAAGTTCGTGAGAAAAAAGAACTCCTTTCAGGCCTTCAGAATCAGTATCAAAGGGTAGCTCAGGAAATGCAAACGAACCCTGATTTAAAGAAAACCCTAACACGCTTTCATTATATGAGAGCGCGTTTCGCATCTTGGCTATTTAATGAGAACGTATTAACTGGCGAAAACACAGCCCCAGCAAGTCTACGTGCCTTACGTTTGGTTGAAGCCATTGCGGAGCTGGAATACGCCATTCAATTTCATGAACAATTCAAACGCGCCTTTCGGACATGGTTGAAGCTGCATATTGTGATTGCCCTTGTGTTGTATGGTTTGCTTGCCTTGCATGTCTGGTCTGGAATTTACTTTGGGCTAAGGTGGTTTCAATGAAATTGAGTGGAGCCCTATTTGCTGCCCTTGCTGTTTTAATTTCACTGTTTGTTGCAGCCTATTATGCGCCCAGCCATGAACAAGGAGGGCCTACGAATTGGTTTAATCCTGTTGAATGGCAAAGAATGGCAAGTCCCGGAACATTATCTAAAGCGCATTCCTTTCTCAGTCACAATTGCAATGCCTGCCATACGCCTGTCAGAGGAGTGGAAGCCGTAAACTGCATCACCTGCCATGCGAATGATGTTGCTCTTTTACAAAGACAACCCACCTCATTTCATGCCGACATTGGAAGTTGCGTTGAATGTCATTCGGAACATCAAGGCCAAAATAGACGTCCCACCCAAATGGATCATAATGCGTTTGTTGCAATTGAGCTAAAGCAACTTAAAAAAAATGCAGTCAAAAATGAAGAGCAACGATTGATTTTTGAGCAAGTTCAGCACTACTTGGAAATGAATGAATCTCCAAAACAATCACCGCTCATCAATCCGCACGTATCCCCTGCCGAGCGCACCCTGCAATGTACCACGTGTCATCAAAATGAAGACAAACACTTTACTTTATTTGGCAACAATTGTTCTGCCTGCCATGAAACGTCAGATTGGAACATCCCAGAATTCATTCATCCATCCCCTAGGTCAAAGGATTGCTCCCAATGTCATCAAGCGCCACCCAGTCATTACATGGAGCATTTTCGCATGATATCAAGGAAGGTAGCGAGAAAGGAACATGCACAGGTGGATCAATGTTTTATGTGCCATCAAACGACTGCCTGGACGGACATAAAAGGGATTGGATTTTATAAGCACCACTAAATAGGGATACATGATATCTTGAAAGTGAAGAGAAAAATGAATTAAAGAGTCGATGTGACTCAAGAAAGTCAGGAAGTTTTGGGGGATTACCAGCCCAATTACCCTTTTGATATATATCTATTTCAATATGGATATCACAGCCCATGATTACTCCCTTATTATTCATTTAGCATTTAATATTCTGTTTGCAACTTTCTAGACAGCTTCTAAGTTCTAATCTTCCTTATATTTTACCCAATCTGAAAAAGTCTCATCCTCAAATTGATACGTGCCATAATCAATTTTGGTAATTAAATTTTTTTTCTCTAATCTCCTTAATGAATTCTGAATGGTATTTTTATTTACATTCCCCCCTACTCCAAGAGATTCACCAAGTCTTTTTATAGCATATTGGCCATATAAGTCTTTTATTCCATCTGCAATCATTGATAAAACAACCATATCGGTAGGTAATAATGCACTCCACTGTTTATGGAAGTTTTTATCACTAAATACTTTATTTTTGGTATGTTCAATAGCTGATTGTGGCCCTTGCTCTGGATTACTCAAATAATATTCTATAAATCTGCGAAAAAATTCAGGGGTATTTTTAAGTTGTTCAAATGCATTAATACCATCATTTATAGCCAAGGGAAATTTAGAAATGGTATTTACCTTCTCTACCATAGCTTTTACAAAATCTTCACCCAATAATTCAAACGACTCTAATGGTGCCCAATTGTAAAATGGCTCAGATGCAACCCCAAACATACGTCTAAGCGTCGTTTCAGAACTTCCTGCAAATATTACTTTGATACCCTCTTTTCTAACATCTAAAGCAGCTCTTAAAGCATGGGCAAAATGTGAGTTTTCTTCATAAGCTAAAACTTGTGCTTCATCTATAATTAACACCATTTTTATTTTTTTGCGATCATAAGAGTTCATTGCTTCCATTAATAATGTACCTGTGACTCTCTTAGGATCTAATAAATCTGCTTCTACGGATCCTTCACCAATGCCAGGTATTTTTCCAGAAGCTTTAAATTTTTTGAAATTTATTGATTGATTCAATTTATCCCAGATTTTTGTAAATCCTTTAGGCTCTACCATTTTATAAAATTCTGATACTAATGCTGTTGCAGGATCTATCTCTAACTCCCATAAGTTTGTATATACAACAACATAACCAGCTTTTTCTGCTGCGGGGATAAAATCTTTTTTCAAAAACTCGGTTTTTCCCATTCTTCTTCTAGCAAATAATCCTCGAGCAGAAGTTAATCCTAACGCAAATAAATCGAGATATTTTTTTGCCAATGAAGGCCTAGGTTCCGTGAACCAATTTTTTTAATTACTTGAAAAGTAGGCAGTTTTTATAGTGAAATTCGATTGCGATCGTTAACAACACTAATGGAACTGCCTACATGTATAATAATATATCAGAACGAGTCTGGGATACAATTTATTCTTTTCTGCAAGGAGTAAAAGGATTGCACATTAAGAATAATGAGAAGACAAGATGCTTTGTGGAAGGAGTCTGGTATGTATTACGTACAGGCTGTCAATGGCGCCTGCTCCCGCCCTATTACGGACATTGGCGTAAAATTCACAAGCGATATAAAATGTGGTCAGATCGCGGCATTTGGACTGGCTTAATGTCTTCAGTTAGCGATGTTGATGATCAAGCCGTCATGATTGATGCCACCATAGTGCGCGCGCATGCGTGTGCATCTGGTTACGACAAGGAAGGGAATGATGCTCAGGCATTGGGGCGCAGTAAAGGAGGTTTTACCACTAAAATTCACGCTTTGGTGGATGGACTGGGGAATCCGATTAAGTTTATCCTGACCGGGGGACATCGAAACGATATTACTCAAGCAGCAGAGCTATTGAAGGAGCAGCGTGACACGATAGTTCTTGCAGATAAAGGATATGATTCACAGGCACTTGTTGACACACTGGAGAGTCAAGGCTGTATTGCAACCATTCCGTCAAAAAAGAATGCGAAGAACCCAAGAAAAATCGATAAAGAGCAGTACAAAGAGCGGTTTTTAGTTGAAGCTTTTTTCTCCAAAATCAAACACTTTCGGCGTGTTTTTTCTCGTTTTGATAAAACAACGACCGCTTTTTCCGGGTTCTTACATTTGGCCGGAGCGCTTATATGGATGCGCTAGAAAATTGGTTCACGGAACCTAGCATAATGGCAATTATTTTGTATCATAATTATTTTATTAAATAGTAGTAATTTATTTACTACCTATTATATAGGTTACTAACTTATTTACAAGAATAAACTTAGTAAAAGATACTAAATACAATACTACCTTTTACTAAGTTTATTCTTGTAAATAAAACGGAGGGTTATTTCCAACTCAATTATTTCAAGGAGAGCCTAATATTTGTGTATTATGTAAATAATCAACTATTGAGTTAGACCATAAATAATTTTATTTTATATTGCTCATCAACTTTAATGGCAGCAACACTAATTAGTTAATTAATAGCAAAATAATTTCGTACCGTTGATAAATTCCTTATTTTGAAATATAACTTATGTTATTTGGGTGATTTGTGTTTTTATTAATCGTGTAAATACAGGTTTTAGGCAGCTTAAGATACTGTACGATCTTTATAAAACATAAAAAGTGAAAGAAAGCGAAAGCTATAACGGCTATAACTTCTTCTTTCACTATACTAAACACCCATAAGAAGATAAGACACAAGAATTGCTGGAACAGTCCGACCGGACTCTTCTCAAAACCCATATAAGGAATATTGAATGGATAACATTTTTACGGATGCATTAGCACGATTAGATGTTGCCTATCAGTATGCAGAAATTGATCCAGAAGCTATCGAGAGATTGAAGCATCCTCAAGCAATCATTCAAATGTCTTTACCTCTTCGAAAAGATGATGGCAGTTTAGCTATGTATTCCGCCTATCGAGTTCATCATAACAATACTCGTGGCCCAACTAAAGGGGGTATTCGTTTTCATCCTCTCGTTACTCTCGAAGAAATAAAGGCTCTGTCGTTTTGGATGACAATTAAATGCGCAGTAATTGGTATTCCTTTTGGAGGTGCGAAAGGTGGAATTGTAGTTGATCCAAAACAACTTTCCAGATTGGAATTGGAGCGTTTAAGCCGGACTTACTTGGAGCATTTTTCCAGTTTTATTGGACCTAACAAAGACATTATGGCACCCGATGTTTATACAAATGCCATGATTATGGGCTGGATGATGGATGAATATTCTAAACTTAAACAAGAATACAGTCCTGCTGTTATCACCGGGAAACCCATTGCTTTAAGTGGCAGTTATGGACGGGAGGATGCGACTGGTCGTGGTGCTTTTTATTGCATTAATGAATTAGCTAAGAAAAAAAATTGGAAACCCCAAAACATTCGTGTAGCAATTCAAGGATTTGGAAATGCAGGACAGCACATCGCACTCTGTCTATATGAGTCAGGTTATAAAATAGTAGCAGTAAGTGATTCTCAAGGAGGTATCTATCGAGCAAAAGGACTTGATATTCCTACGTTGATTCATAAAAAAAACAGTAGTAAGAATATTCAAGCAGTTTACTGCACTAGATCAGTATGCGAATGTGAACTAGTTGAAGCGAACAAAATTTCAAATGAAGAACTTCTGGAATTGGATGTTGATTTACTTATCCCTGCCGCATTAGAAAACCAAATTACCAAAGATAATGCAGCAAAAATAAAATCACCTGTGATTGTAGAAATTGCCAACGGCCCAACAATGCTAGATGCTGAACCTATTTTAAAAAATAAAAATATTTTAGTAGTACCCGATGTGTTAGCTAATGCGGGAGGGGTTGCTGTCAGTTATTTTGAATGGGTACAGAATAAAACTGGATATTACTGGAGTGGTGAACAAGTACAACAACGGTTACATGATATTATGGTACCTGAGTTTTTAAAAGTGTATCAAATAATGGAAAAGAATAAAATTGATATGCGTACAGCAGCTTATATACACGCCCTAAATCGTTACGGCGAAGCCGTCGTGGCCCAAGGGACACAACAACATTATTTTAGTACGACATGAATCATGCTCAATTGAGGTTCTAAACACAGCAATAATAGGTACTGTTTTTAAACAATATGCTTAACAGCCAATTCATTATGATGGCGAGAGAGTATTTTCATGGATGAAGCCAAGAAAAGTGTTGAGAGCCTTGATATTTGTAGCAAGCCATCGTCTTAAAGACGAAATACTATCAACTCTTGATTTAAGATACTTCATTGGTGTCACTCAGACAAACCACCATTCTGCATCAATTAATACCGTGATTAAGATGCTAATTTAGCCTATTTAGCAGCAAAGCAAAATAAATGGTTCGGTTTGTGTCTATAACCCTAAGCTTTCAATAGAAATAAGGAGGGCAGCAAGAGATAAAACATACACAGACATATCAATGTCTTATGTGCCATCTTTATTTAAGTTTGCAGGTCCAAATTAATTTTTCCCTGCAAACTCCATGCCCAAACAAACCGCACGCCATACCTCTATCCTCAAATTACTGATGGTTTCCCTCCATGCCACTTCCTTCCATGTTCTGCATACCCATACCCATCATTTCCATCTTTTCGCCTGCCTTCATTTCCTTACCGACCTCTGGGGTCACCAAACACTCTATCGTCTTTCCATCCTGTGTTTTAAACATCGCCTTCATGGGGCATCCTTTCATCTGGTTTCCCTGCATGTGGCATCCTTTCATGTGGCTTCCCTGCATGCTATGCATGCTCATCATTTCCATCATGTCACCCGTCTTCATGTCCTTACTGCCCTCTGGAGCCATCAAACACTGTATCGTCTTTCCATCCTGTGTTTTAAACGTCGCCGTCATTTGTTTATTTTCTGTGTCGGCTGCCTGCGCCAATGAACTGATAAGGCCAAATGATAATATGGCCGGAATTAAAAATAATCTAATCTTCATGGTTTTCTCCCTTAAACGATGAATAGTGTCACGATGGCCGATAATGACAGGCCGCTATTCAATTTTAGACAATTTTATTAATTTTTGCTGTTTTTTTATTTGCGCCCTTAAATGTTTCTGACAAATCAAGAGACAGAATCTATACTAAAAGGAATCAATCAGGCTGTTTTTAAGGCAAAATTATGGTGTTCCCAGTCGTAATGATCGTGTTAGGTATTGTCCTTCTTATCAGTGGAGCCTATTTAATCAATAAGTTACTTCAAAAAACAAATCATTATCGCAGGCAGTGGTTCAGTTATCTTGCTTTTATTGCGGTTTTTATTCTCAGTTATTCAGCCAGCATTTTTTACGGTCTATTAGTCGATCCCCACTGTCTTAATAATTTTTATGCCAGCGTGCTTTTATTAGGTGCTACCTATATCTATTCATCTTGTCGTCTTATGACCAATACCATTCAAAAAATGGAGTTGATGGATGATTTTAAAAATCGCTATGAAGTATTACGGCATCACGCAACCTATGATTCGCTGACAGGCTGCAATAATCGAGAGTATCTTTTTGAGATGATGAACACACGATTTCAACAAGTCAAGATGAATGAAGGCTCTGTTATTGTTCTTTTTATTGATATGGACCGATTTAAGACGGTCAACGATCGCTATGGTCATGAGGTAGGTGACACCACGTTACACATGTTTGGTGGACTCCTAAGGCAGCGCTTGCGAAGGGATGATGTAGTGGCTCGTTATGGTGGGGACGAATTTATTGTCTTGATGGAGAACACCTCCATGGATGAGGCAAAAAAGATTGCTGAGAATCTTATTACGGTGACGAAAAAATCTCTAAAAGAAGGTACTCTATCTGAGCTTAATCTGGGTTGCTCCATTGGCATTACCCAGATGAATCACCACTCGGCTTCAGTGAATACCGTGATTAAAGAAGCTGACTTGGCCTGTTATGCAGCAAAACAAAGAAAAATCAATGGTTCGGTTTGTGTCTATAATTCCATGATTACGACAAAAAATAATGCAATCAATTTTAGTGGAAATCAGATTACCCCATAAGGAGTAAAAGCCAACAAAAACCAGTCTCTCAATAACAGTTCATTGACTCTAATGAGTCCCCTTTTTCTTCTTGATGTCATGCCTTGTTTAATCACATTGGATAAGAGATACTGAAAGGATAGAATAACAAAAAAAAGGTATTGATTAATGACACATTTTCTAAAGAAACGCACTCTCCTATTAATGGTTCCGGCAGTCCTTGTTGGTTGTTCTTATAATGCCAAGTTAACTCCTGAAGGCGAAAAAGTAACCATTGTACAGTCAGGAAAGCCTACAAAGAATTGCACTTTTTTAGGTGAGGTCAGAGCCTACGATCGCAATGGGATGAGCCAATCTTATCAATCCCATGAGCATTTGATTAAGGATGAACTCAATATCTTAAGAAACAAGGCAGCGCTTTTAGGAGCAAATACACTTCGGGTAACCGAACATCAGCAAACTTATGAAGGCAATCCCAAAAATGATTTTGTGGCGGATCATGGGATGGCGGGTAAAGCCTACCGCTGTAAGACAAATTAATAATCATTTTGAGTCTTCCCGTTTATGAAACATTATCGTGCTTGGCAGTTTTCCTGTTGGATAGTGCTCCTGTTGTGCTCCTATTCGGCAATAGCAGGGAATGCATTGATCCTTCAGGAAATAACCCAAATTGCTCTAGCAAATAACAAGGATTTAAAAGCGGCTCGTTATAATGTAGCTATTGCAAAGGCCCGATTGATCCAAGCCGGTCTTTGGCCTAATCCAAACCTTAATCTCTCAAACAATGATGATCGCTTGTTTAATGATGAAGGAGAGTATTCGCGCAGTGCTGGTTTTAGTCAAGCATTCCCTATTTCTGGACGTATTGCAAAACAAAAGACTGTCGCACGCCTCGATGTCATGAAAGCCATCGCCGAAATTAGGGAGGCCGAGCGTCAACTCAGTGCCAAAGTGGCGAATGCATTTTATGCCGCGGTGATTACGGAGCGTCGCCTGCAACAATTGAATTATTTATTAAGAATCAACAAAGAATTAGTGAACGTCATCCATAATCGTTATCATGCCGCTGAAATTTCAAAGTTGGATGAGAATGCAGCTCGCATTGAGTATCTGCGCATTGTTCAAGAAAAGCATTTATTACATAGCCTTCGCATCAGTCAAATGGCCACACTGAACCAATTGATGGGCCGAGATGCGAATTCTCCTTTATCTCTTAAGGCTGACCTAAATACAGGGCAAAATTTTCCTGAATTACCTGCGCTAAAAACGTTAGCACTTAATAATCGTCCTGACCGCCAATCCATTGCTCTATCAATTAACCGCGCCATTGCCGATCGCCGCTTGGCAAAAGCGGAGCGCTTTGCTGATTGGACAGTAGGGCTTGGTGTCCAACAAGATAAAATTGTGGTGGAAGAGGGACCACCCCAACCAGCCGATCGCACTTTGGGCATGACGCTTTCTGTTCCACTTCCTCTTTTAAATCAGAATCAGGGACGAATTTTAGAGGCAAGTCGCACGGGAACTCAGGCGATGATGGCGTTACGCGCCTTGAATTTAAGCATTGAAACAGAAATAGCGAGTAACTATGCCCAATTGAAAGCACTTAGGATGAGCCTTAGAGAAACGCAAAGCGTATCTCTTAAAATAGGCGTTGAAAGCGTGAAACTGGCGCGTGACTCTTATGAAAACGGACAAATTTCGCTTTTGAATGTGTTGCAAGTGCAAAAACAACAAAATGATTTGCAAATGACTTATCTCACGACTTTAGAAAAGTATTTACAAGTGTATGTGGCTTTATGTACGGCCATTGGCCCTGGCCACACACAAGGATTTTGTCCTTACTTAGCTTATCAAAGGAATGGTTATGATGATGGCATTACAACAGCGAATTAGAGCAATTTTACTCACCAGTGTTTTTCTTGGTCTCCTCATCCATGCTCAGGGAGTGTTTGCCCATGGAGAAGAAATCGAAGTGAGTGAAGGAGGAGCCAAAGGTCCTGTGCATTTGACACCCCAACAAACCAAAATGCTCGAAATCAAAGTCGCAAAAGCAACCAATCGTCCCATGGCGCAAATGCTTGGTTTGAATGGCCAAATTCAACTCTTACCCGATGCGCAGGCGGATGTCAGTATTCGGATTAGTGGGAGCGTGACGGCCATTGATGTGAATTTAGGCGATGGTGTCAAGACAGGACAACGCTTAGCTACTGTGCAATCAAGACTAGTGGGTAATCCCCCACCCAGTGTGGCGGTCACAGCCCCCATTGCCGGCATCATTGATGCGAGAAACATCAATTTAGGTCAAGCCGTTGAACCGAATACGGTTCTTTTTCACATCAGCAACCGCGATAAACTGTTAGTCATTGCCCAGGTTTATGAAGAAGATTTAGGCAAGGTTAAGGTAGGACAGGAAGTCAATATTCATGCGTTGAGTTACCCAAAGCTGGTTTTTCCAGGCAAAGTCACTTTAATTGAACCCAATCTTGACCCGTTAACTCGCACAGTGAACCTGCGAATTACTTTGAATAATGAGAAAGAACTACTCAAACCGGGCATGTTTGTTCGTGCCAATGTCATTTTAGCTCATAATGAAGCGGCACTTGCGGTGCCTAATACCGCCCTTTTACAGGCGGATAATGAGCAATTCGTTTTTGTGCAAAATGGGGATGAGTATGAACGAGTGGACGTTAAAGTAGGTGCAGTAGACGATGACTACTCAGAGATTACAGACGGCTTAGTGCCTGGCGACCTCGTTGTGACTCAAGGCAATCGCGAACTTTATACACTATGGCTCACTGGGGGCAGTAAACCGCAGTCAGGCCAAGAGGAGCATCATTAAATGTTTACGCGATTAATTGCCTGGTCTTTACATAATCGCCCTTTGATTTTGGCGTTAACGATTATCCTTTGCTTACTGGGTGGCTATACCTTAAAACAAATGCCCGTGGATGTTTTTCCTGAATTTGCTCCACCACAAGTGGTGGTACAAACCCAAGCGCCTGGTATGGCCACCCAAGATGTGGAAACTTTGGTGACCTATCCCTTAGAAAGTGCCATCAATGGAACGCCAGGAGTAGCCAGTGTTCGCTCAAAAACCTCCGTCGGACTATCGACGATTACTGTGGTATTTGATGATAAAACGGATATCTATCGCAATCGCCAATTGGTTAATGAACGGATTCAACAAGTAATAAACCGTCTTCCTCCAGGTGTCTCGTCACCAGTGATATTGCCCGTCACCTCGGCAGTGGGGTGGCTACTTAAATATGCGCTTATTAGTCGAACTGCAAGCCCTGAAACATTACGTACACTTTCAGACTGGACCATCCGTCCGCGCCTTTTGGCTCTTGGTGGCGTCGCTTCCGTGGTGTCTCTAGGTGGGGAAGTGAAGCAATATCAGGTACGACTTGACCCTAAGCGCATGCTGGCCTATGGCATCACGGTTGAAGAAGTGCGCCAAGCGTTAGCGACAGGAAATCAAAACGTGCCTGGTGCTTTTGTTCATCAGGCAGGTACTGAATTCGTTGTGAGCACCATTGGGCGTATTAAGACGCTGGAAGACATTAAAAAAACACTCATTGTGGTTCGTAATGGAGTACCCATCACCATTAACAACGTAGCCACTGTCGCTTTTGGTGGTGAAATCAAACGAGGGGATGGGGCTTATAATGCAGAAAACGCGGTCATTGGTACCGTTTCTAAAATCTTCGGTGCCGATACGGTAACCACGACTCAGAAAGTGGAACACGCTTTAGCCGATATCAAAAAATCTTTGCCAGCGGGTGTTGAGTTAATCACCGATGTGTTTCGTCAAGCCAATTTCATTGAATCAGCCATTCACAATTTGACCAAAGCCCTTATTGAAGGGGGCATCATTGTGATTGCTATATTGTTTCTCTTTTTAATGAACTGGCGAGCTTCCTTCATTACCTTTCTCTCCATGCCGGTTTCTTTTATTGTGGGTATTCTAGTACTTCACTATTTTGGTTTTGGCATTAACTCTATGACGTTAGGAGGGATGGCAATTGCTATTGGTGAGGTAGTGGACGATGGTATTATCACAGTTGAAAATGTAGTACATCGACTAAGACTTAATCGATTGGCCAAAAAACCTCTACCCGCCATTGAAATTGTTTTTGATGCGGTTTTGGAAATTAGAAGTTCAGTGGTCTATGCGACCATTATTATTAGCTTGGTGTTTTTGCCTATTTTCTTTTTGTCAGGTATTCCTGAGCGAATTTTTAGCCCTTTAGCGATTGCTTATATCGCCTCAGTATTAGGTTCTCTTGTGGTCTCTATTACTATGGTGCCAGCTCTTTGTTATCTTCTTTTAGTACGAAAAACGGAAAAACAGCAGGATACTAAAGTAGTGATGCATGCTTTATCGCAAGAAGAACGTTATCATTTGACGGAAGAAGAAGCGGCCCAACACGCTCAAGCGGAAACTCGTTTTGTGATTTGGTTAAAAAAACATTTTTTAACTGGGTTAAATTGGTCTCTGGCCCATTGTAAAACAGTCGTGGCCATGGCAATCGGTGCCTTTCTTTTCGCCTTGGCCTTGCTTCCTTTTTTTGGGACTTCGTTCTTACCTGAATTTCATGAGGGTAATTTTATTATTGTGATGAGCACGTTGCCTGGAACTTCTTTGGATGAGTCCATGCGATTAGGTAAACAGGTCAGTAAAACTTTGCTGAAGTATCCGCAAGTTATCTCCATTGCCCAACGGGCAGGACGCAGTGAATTGGATGAAGACGCACTACCACCTAATGTTAGTGAGTTTGATGTGCGCTTAAATTTTGACAAAGACAAAACCATGTCTCCGGATGAGTTGTTGCAACGCATTCGCGCAGATCTAGCGAACATCCCAGGAGCACTGTTTAACGTAGGGCAATTTATTGCCCATCGCATGGATGAGGTGCTATCAGGCGTCAGAGCACAAGTGGCGGTGAAGCTCTTTGGTGATAATCTTGCGACCCTTAACGAACTAGGCCAGTCCGTCGAAGCCATTTTGAAAACCATTCCAGGAATAGTGGATATTAACAAAGAGCAGCAAATCAATGTACCACAGTTGATCATCAACATTGACCGAGAGAAAGCGGCTCGTTATGGGGTTAATGTCGGGCAAATTTCTGAGGATGTGCAAGTTCTTCTCAATGGTGTAACAGTATCAAGTATTCTCGAAGGCCAGCGAACGTTCGATTTGTATTTGCGCATGAATGAAACAGGGCGAGACAGCATTAAAGCCATTCAAAACATGCTCATTGATGCCCATGGAGTGACAAATCAGGAAACCAAAATTCCTTTGCGTGCTGTGGCTGATATTCGCTTAGAGCCTCAGCCTTTTGCGATTAACCGCGAAAACGTCCAGCGCGTCTTAGTGATTGCCTTTAATGTGCAAGAGAGGGATTTAGGTAGTGTGATTCAAGAAGTGCAACAACGAGTTAAGGAAAAGGTCACCCTACCGAGCGGTTATTTTATTCAATATGGTGGTCAATTTGAAAGTCAACAACAAGCCTCACGCGTAATTATTGTGTTTGGTGGGCTTGCTATTTTCATTATGTTGATTCTGCTTCATAAGGCCTTTGGCACGTTCCGTGAAGCACTGCTCGTGATGTTCAACTTACCACTGGCTTTGATTGGTGGAGTGGTTTCTTTGTATCTTGCCAGTGGTGACATGAGTGTCGCGGCCATGATTGGTTTTATCACCTTATTTGGAATTGCGGCACGTAATGGGATTATTTTAGTGAGTCACTACAATCAATTGCGCATCCAAGGACAAAGCCGTGAACAAGTGGTCATTCAGGGCACCCTTGACCGCTTGGTGCCCGTGTTAATGACAGCAGCAACGGCCGCTCTTGGCTTAATCCCTCTGTTGTGGGGTTCTCCTGCTGGGAAGGAGCTTGAGCGTCCTTTGGCCCAAGTATTGCTAGGAGGATTATTTACCTCAACGTTTTTAAATATGTTTGTAGTACCAACAGTTTATAATGCCATCGAAGCATGGCGTGAGCAGCATTTGTATTTAAAGGAAAACCAAAACCCTCAAGGAGAGTCATGATGAGTCGAATAATGGAATGTATTAATAAGAAAGCAGTGGATTTATTTTCTTTGCTGGTGGTTTTATTGGCTTTATTATCCCCTTTGCATGCCGCAACCAACCCTGATGAGCAGGCTCAATCCATCCCAACCACCATTCCGGCCATTTGGGAGGCAATAGATGAACGCACGACAGCAATTAATAAAGCACTTGCCAACAATCAGTTGGATACCATTCATCAGCATGCGTTTGCGATTCGGGACTTAGTCAAAGCACTACCTGGTTTAAGTAAAAACTTGTCCGAAGAACAATTAAAAAATCTTCAGCAAAACGTGGGATACACTGAGCAATTGGCAAAGCGTCTTGATAAAACCGGTGACGCTAACGATAAAGAAGGCACGAAGGTAAACTGGCAAAAATTGCAAAAGGTGCTTGAACAAATTCGCGCCACTTATTCCCTTTCAGGTGCTTCGACTACTCCTTGATTCAGTAGTCAGGCTGTATGATGATGAGATGTGTCTTTTGGCTTTCAGTTGGCATGCTAGGCTATTTGCTTAGACACTGATTCGTTAGAAATCAAAAAAGAAGAGTTCAGCTGGAATGATCTAGCCGTTCTACTCATCCCAAACCTCAAGATCGGCTACTTAATAGCTGCCTTGAGGTCCTCTGCCATGGGACTCACCATTGCCTAAATGGACATAAAAAATATAATTAGTCGAGTAGCCTCTCGACTAATTACCTCACACTTTTTTATGCGCTCCATGAGCATGTACTTTTAGGTTACTTGCATCAATCATAAGTCATTCATAATCAGACTCGTTAACTAAAATCTCAAGCAAGCGTTCCCATAGCCCTTTACCATGCCAACGACAGAAACGTCTTTGAGAGCTTTTCCAATCACCATAATCAGGTGGCAGATCGCTACATCCATGCTATTAAAATGCACACAAGGTTAACACGTAATCATCGTGTAACGAACCATCCAGTTAAAACGAAGAATAGATTTAATCAATGTGACTGAATTTGTTCGGTGGGTTAATAACGTTTTTAAATAAGAACTAAAATAATTAAATTCAATTGAACCTATGCCTATTTAAACAAATCAGAATGAGAGCCAGTTCTCGATAATCTTAGCAACTGCATACACTCATCCTTAATGACTTTATAAATTAATAGCCAATCAGGGGTGATGTGACATTCACGATAGCCATGCCAATTTCCAGAAAGGTTATGATCTTGATGCTTTGGGTGCAATGGTTCTTCCCTTTGCAATTGCCCCACAATCGAATCGATTAGCTTTCTATCCTTCCCCTGCTTCACTATCTTTTTTAAATCGCGCTTAAATTGAGTGGCTAATTCTAATTCAAGCATTATCTATAGAATCCCAAACATCCTTCATGGTTTTAAATCGCTCTCCTTTACCTGATTCAAGCTCTTTAATTGCATCAAGTGTCTTCTTGTTCGGTATTTTTACCTCAAACGGGAGACCATTTTGAAGACAAACTTGACTATAGAACAGTCGAATTGCCTCGGCTGTAGATAAACCTACTTTATGCAATATCGCTTCCGCCTGCATTTTAAGAGCAGGCTCAATACGAGCATTAATTGTCGCTGCCTTACTCATGTTATTTACTCCAAAATATCTTATAATTAAATTGTATAACAAATGCATTACATTTTCAATTCTCTTTGTTTTTTTTCTCTTTGTTTTTTACCTATCACTAGAGTACAGCCTTGTGATAGCAATGACCTCAATGTTCTGCAAAAAATAATTTCTTATATCACAGCATTTGGCAGATCGTGCTATTTCCATCTCATTAATCATCTTGATCAAATCAGGATTGATGTGAATAAGCGTTCCATTTTTATCGGCAATACAGGAACGTCAAGATAATATGTTTCGTATTCGACTTCATTTATAGGTTTTTATCCCCGATCTTTCACTATAGCAGCAGGTGATTCAAAGTAACCCTCATGCCAATATTTAATGACATAATAACTACTGCATAGCATGCTAATCACAGCAATAATAGCGACTAAAGATCCCAGTACTCTTGCCAATTGTACGCCAGCTCCTTGATTGCGTAGCCCCCAGATAATGAGACTTACACCTAATGAAAAAGCAATTAAGCCCAGCGTCATAGCTGTGTGAAATAGAAACATCATGGCAGATCTCCTTTTCTTTGGCGTTTGTGAAAAAGATGGGGGATAAATGCGGGTGTTTTTGCCGCATAACGTTGATAGGCTTCCCCAAACAACGCTTGCGTTTCTTGTTCTTCTCGGTGAGCAAGACGTACGTAGACGTAAACAAGGATGGGAAACATGATTAAGGTAATAAGCGTTGGCCATTGCAATAAAAATCCAATCATCACTAGAATGAACCCATCGTATTGCGGATGCCGAACGTAGGCATAAAGTCCTGTGGTGGCGAGTTGATTGGTTTTTTGCGCCGCATAAAGGGTACTCCACCCCGAATAAATGAGGTAAAGACCGCCAAAGATGAATACGTTACTCAAGATATGGAATAAGTCAAAATGCGGATCACCTTTCAGCCCTAATAGCGTATGCAGTAGATGACCCGAATCGTGGCCATAGAGGTTAATGCCAGGGTAATGGTTAGAAAGCCATCCGGATAATAAGTAGATGGTTAAAGGAAATCCATACATTTCCGTAAAATAAGCGATGACAAAGGCAGAAAAGGCGCCAAGGCTCTTCAAATCGCGTTTGGATTTGAGTTGAGTAAAACTGAGGGCAAAGAGAATAAAAATGGCTGAGTTAACCATCACTAAAAGCCAAAGACCATAAGCATTAGAATGTTCCATCATCTATCCTTTTCATTCGAATCCAGGTTGTTATCTTTTTTATCATGTTGCGTTTTGTGATTGCTATGTCCCCCATGCCCACCATGAAAAAGATGCATTAAAGGGCATAATAAAAACAACAGTATCCACCAGGGAAAAGCCGCCAAAAAACCGATCACATGGGCTTTGTGTTCTGTGAAAAGGTAATAACCGATAATCACGAAAATGAGAATTAGGATAAATCCACGCGCAGAAGGAAACCCGGATTTTTTGGTCTGTTGGTGTTGGTCATGTTCTGTGTTCATCATCCTTTATCCTTGTTATCTCCACCAAAAAGGGATTCAAATAAGTGTTCCATGAGGTTATTTCGCACATTCCTCACTGCCTCCAATGACGAGCGAACCATCTCACAAAACAGCTGTTCGTTGTTTTTAAATAAATTAGTACCTTCTAGCCTCTGACGATTCGCTTCGACTGCTTTTGCTACCAATAAAATGAGCCGCATGGTTGGATTTATTTTTTCAGAAAAGACATAGCGGCTCAGACGCATGGGATGCGTTTTCTCTAGCCAGAATGTCAGGAGAGGATTACTGATTGCCTGAATCCAAGGTTGACAAAGAGCGCGATAATATGTGTCGTTTGCCTCAGACAGTTTGCGCACCCTCTCGAAGGGTTCGATGGGATTGCTGGAACACAGTTCTGCGAGATCACGTTCTTTAAAGTAAACCTCATATTGCTCCTTGCTACAATCTGGATTGCCTGTTGGGTTGGTGATTATCATTTCATATAAACCGGGTGGTAACTTCTCAATGGCCGCGCAATGTTCCAAAATGGCGCGGTGTTCAAAGCGAACTACTTTGGCTGAAACGAAAATGCCTAAATGACCGATGGTAGGATGCAAAAGATAAATAATGCGTTGCTTGGCTTTTTTTAAATCATTTGTCGTTGGATAGATTCTTCTTAACCAATGCAGGGCTTGATAAGGTGGTGTAATTTCATCCCCTTGCGAAGCAAAAATCACAATAGGGTTATGGATGCGCTTTAAATCATAAACACAATCATGATGAATAGCAATTTCACCTCGCTCTAGTTTATTACCAATAAAAAGATTCTCAACCGTTGCTGTTATTTCCTCTGTGCTGAAGTGATAAAATCCATTCCACCAATGTTCAAAATCTAAAAAGCGCTCGCGCTCCGTGTCAACTGCATCAAAGAGATGGTGGTATTTATCCCAAATGGCGGTAGTGGGGTTTAACAGTTCAAAATTTTGTACAAGCCATGCCCCATCAAGGATTCCATCGTTCAAATCAGTAATGAAACGAGTAAGCCACACACCGCCTAAAAGCCCGCCGAGCAATTGCATGGGATTTACTTCTTCTTCGCCACTGGACCAATAAGAAATGGGAGAGCCATTCATCACGAGTGGGCCCACCAAGCCTGCGCAATCAGAAGCCAGTAACGCCAACATCCAACCCGCCTGGCAATTGCCATAAAGAATGGGTGGTTGGTCTTGATGCCAGGTTTTCACTTGTGCAACAAATTGCTTCATTGTTGCCAATACATCAGCCAATGTTTGATGCGGGATGGGTTGAGGGTAGAACATGACAAAATAAACGGCATGACCCCGATGTAGCGCAATTCCTATTTCAGAATCCCGTTTCATTCCACCAATCCCTGGCCCATGACCTGCCCTTGGGTCAACAATAATGACTGGCGGCTTATTGGGGTCGAAACACTGTTCAAAACACACATCATCAATTTCAAGAATTTTAAGTAGCGCATAATTCGTTTTGGGTTCCAAGGTTCTGCCATCCAGCACCAGCTCATACCTAAAGCACAGAGGTGGTGGCATCCCTTGTTGTTCATGTTCCATCATGTCATTGGCCCGCTGACGAAGTGTGTCGAAAAATAGGACACTTCGCTGCCAATAATCAATGTGATAATGAAACAAATCATTCCAAAGTGGGTAAGATTGAGAAAATACCTCGGTCAATGAGGACTTTTGTTCTTTGGGGATAGCGTCTTTCGCTCGCTTTAAATTATGTTCGTCCATGAAAATACCGTCTCGTTTGCCGCAACAATTAATATATAGCTTAGCACAAAGAACACTTAAACGACTTAGAAAACAATGAGGAGTGGTTACTCGACACCATTGGACTTCAATGCCCTTATCGCACAAAATTGCTAAAAAGAAATAAAGGACATTCATCACTAATAGAAATTCTTGTTTAAAATAAATAACCTTAATTTTAGGGAGGCAAAAATGGCTAGGTTAACCAGGTTAGAAAAAATTACTTTTTTAGTGATAATTTTTACCTTTTTTGTTTGCGCGTGTACTTCTGCGACAACGACAACCAATGAGTCTAAAAGTAATGATAATAAGAATAGCGACAAACACAGTAAAGCATCTGTTGGGCGCGTTTGGGTTGCTCATCCTAGAAGGCACTAATATTTTTTCACCTCCTGAGCAACTCAATTTGCAGAAGAATAGGCTTTGAAAGGCATCGAAAAGCCATTAAGCTTAATGCCAACCAATCCCTCCAGTATTGTGCCCTTCATAGGTATGAGAAACAGTATGTGAATTAGTGGCTTTTGTTGATGAAGCACACGAGGTAAACAGAAGGGTTGAGCTTAATAATATCACTACCCCAATAACTACTTTAAATAGTCTGATAGGTTGCATAGCAATGCTCCTTGCAATGAAATAAGGCGATTATTGAATCAATATAAAAACAACCTGTATCATTAGATAACTTATTATTATAATAGCACTATTAAAAACACGCGCTGCCAATCATTGTCACTTTTTGAAAAAGAGATGAGCGTACTCTAGGTATTGAGTCAATGCTCCTGAAATGAAAAATGACTAATATAACGTGTTGTACAGCATGTTATGCCACACCCCTAGAATCATCGAATAATTAATAAAAGGAGCATTTATCTTTATGTGTACGCCCGAAAGGTTTTGTCACAATAAATTAGATTTAATATAATTTTGAATTAATCAGTTCAACAGATATTGAACACCATAAACCACCTTTTTGGTAATAAAATGGCGTTAGAACTCTTTGAAAATGGAATGACAGGTTAAATTTTATGCTATGATTTACTATATTTTATTGATTCTATAGCTTAATACCAGGGATATCGGTGATGAACGGACTAGAAAAGGAATGCTGCCCCAAGAACATTATATTAACTAAGCAGGAAGAATCTTCAGAACATATAGACTCTTGCTGTGTACCCGATGATGCAGATACTACAGATAATGCCTTTGCTTTTTTCGGTCAGTTATTTCAAGCAAACCTTGCTAAATGGACTGCGGGGATAAGTCCTGCAGCGATAGGCTCTTCCTACTCCACTTGGCTTTGGCAATTAGCACAATCCCCAGAAGTATTATGGGAACTGGCCTTTTATCCTGTTTTTCATGCTAATGATTGCATTAATAACATCATTTGTGTTGAGCGTGCTGCCGGTGGCAAAGACGTACGTTTCAAAAAAGACAGTTGGCAGCCTATGCCTTGGCGTTTATATGCAGAAGGATTTTTGCAGGTGGAGGATTGGTGGCGACACGCCACAACCCATGTGCCAGGATTACCCGACCAGGTGGAGCATACCGTTTCGTTCTGGGCACGACAATTCCTCGATGCCCTATCGCCTTCCAATTGTGTTTGGTCTAACCCTGATTTATTCCATGAAGCCATTCGCACTGGGGGACTTAATCTCATTCAAGGCAGCCAAATCGCTATGGAAGACTGGTTCGAAAAGCTAACAGGCGCACCTCCTACAGGCTCTGAACATTTTATCCCTGGCAAACAAGTGGCGATTACCCCAGGACGGGTAATATTTCAAAATCATTTAATCGAATTGATTCAATACGAAGCTCAGACTAAAACCGTGTATAAAGAGCCCATACTGGTTCTCCCTGCCTGGATTATGAAATACTATATTCTCGATTTATCCCCCCATAACTCCTTGGTAAAGTGGCTTGTTAGACAAGGGCATACCGTGTTCATCATCTCCTGGCGCAATCCAGATAAAGAGGATCGTAATTTAGGAATGGATGATTATTATCGCCAAGGCGCCATGGCTGCGATTGATGCGGTATCAGCCATTCTGCCTCAAACAAAAATTAATCTGATGGGCTATTGTTTAGGTGGCACACTAGCCATGATTACGGCGGCCGCGATGAG
>NZ_LNXV01000029.1:58303-142869 GCF_001467025.1 Legionella brunensis
ATAAGGATGAACGCTTAAATAGCCTCACCCTTCTTGCAGCCCAAGGGGATTTTACTGAAGCCGGGGAATTAATGCTTTTTGTTACTAAAAGCCAAGTGGCTTTCCTTAAAAACATGATGGGAGAACAAGGGTATCTTGATACCAAACAAATGGCCGGTTCCTTTCAAATGTTGCGTGCCTACGATTTAATTTGGTCCAAAATGGTTCAAGACTACATGCACGGGATGCGGCGTGGGATGATTGATTTAACCGCTTGGAATGCGGATGCCACCCGAATGCCTTATAAAATGCACAGCGAATACCTTGAAAAACTGTTTTTAAACAATGATTTTGCAGAAGGCCGTTATACCGTGGAAGGAAAACCAGTGGCTGCTGAAAACATTCAGTTGCCACTTTTTGCAGTCAGTACCGAAAAAGATCACGTAGCGCCTTGGCAGTCTGTTTATAAAATTCACCTGATGACGAAGGGTGATATTACCTTCGTTCTTACCGGCGGCGGACATAATGCAGGGATTGTGAGTGAACCAGGTCATCCTGGGCGCTCTTATCGTGTTCATGAGAGCAAGAAAGGTGATGCTTACCTCAATCCTGCGAGTTGGCTTGCGATCGCAAAACAACAAGAAGGCTCCTGGTGGCAAGAATGGCATGATTGGTTAGTGCAGCAATCGGCTAAAAAACGCGTCCCTCCACTGGTCATGAATACCTCACTACCCGCTGCACCAGGTACTTATGTACTGCAGAAATAAAAGGGAAGAAAAATGGACAAGGAGTTTCTTGAGAATGTGACTTTTGATGAGCTTACGGTGGGCCGTCAAGCGAGTCTAAGTAAAACACTCACTCAAGACGACATCAATTTATTTGCTGCCATGTCAGGCGATGTGAATCCTGCTCATATGGATCCGGTGTTTGCCCAAAGCGATATTTTTCATGGTATTGTGGGTCATGGCATGTGGTCTGGCTCGCTGATTTCAACACTTCTTGGTACTGTTATACCTGGTCCAGGCACCATTTATCTTAAACAGGACATTCAATTTAAAAAGCCAGTGCGTTTAGGGGACACGATCACCATCACCATCATCGTCAAGGATAAGGGTGCGAATAAGCCCCGTGTGATTTTTAATTGCAAGGGTGTGAATCAGCACGGGGAAACGGTCATCGAGGGCTTGGCAACCGTGCTTGCGCCAACGAAAAAAGTACGGGTTGCACGGACTCATTTACCGTCTATAGAAATACATAACCACGATCGCTTCGAGGCGATAATCAAAGCGTGTCGCTGTATAGGTGCTGTTCGCACGGCCATTGTGCATCCGGTTAGTATGAGTGTCATGGAAGCGGTGAACGATGCGGTAAAAGCAGGGCTCATTATTCCCATTTTGATTGGCCCTTTGGTCAAAATGAAGACTGCAGCTCAAGAGGCAGGTATTGATTTATCACAGTGGGAAACGATTGATACGGAGCACAGCGATGCCGCAGCAAGCAAGGCTGCCGAATTGGCATCTTCCGGCGAGATTGATGCCATCATGAAAGGCTCATTAAGCACTCATGAATTAATGGGGGCTATTGTACCCACCGCCTCGGGCTTACGCACGCAACATCGTGTGAGTCACGCCTACGTCATGGATATCCCTTCTTACCACAAACCACTCATCATTACAGATGCTGCGATTAATATTGCCCCTACTGCCACCGACAAAGCGGACATTTGCCAAAACGCCATTAATCTTTGGCGAGTATTGTTTGGCGAGGACAAGAAGCCCAAAGTAGCCATCCTGGCCGCCATCGAAACCGTCAACCCTAAGATGCAAGCCACGGTTGATGCTTCTATTTTATGCAAAATGGCTGACCGAGGACAGATAAATGATGGCATTCTTGACGGTCCCTTGGCTTTTGATAATGCGATTAACAAGGAGGCAGCCAAAGAAAAAGGGATTATTTCTCTCGTGGCAGGCGATCCGGATATTCTTTTGGTTCCTGAAATCGAGTCTGGGAATATTTTGGCCAAGCAATTGACTTTTTTAGGTCATGCGGATGCTGCCGGAATTGTTTTGGGTGCTCGTGTTCCAATCATTCTGGTGAGCCGAGCAGACTCACTTCGAACGCGGCTTTTCTCTTGTTCCCTGGCTGTTAAGCTGGCGGCAGCTCGAAAGGAAGGACGAATCAAATGACTGCAATCAAAGCAGCCAGTATTCTTGTGATTAATGTGGGCTCTTCCAGCGTCAAATTTCAGCTTTTTTCAAGACAATTAAACCCGCAACTTTTAGCTCAAGGGAAGGTAACTGATATTGGCGGGAGACCTTCCTTTATAGCCACCGATGCCATGCTAAACCCGGAGAATAAGCTGGCTGACAAAAAAATACTTTCTGATAATTGCTCGCACGAAGAGGCTTTACGCCGTATTTTGGATTGGCTTGAGGAGTGGAGTGAACAGTGGCAGATGACTGCAGTTGCTCATCGCATTGTGCATGGTGGAACCCTCTTTAAAAGCAGTGTGCTAATCAATCCACACGTCATGCAGAAATTATGGGCATTAGCCCCATTGGCTCCTTTACACCAACCCCATAATCTCAAAGCCATTGAGTTCATCGGTACTCTGAAACCAGAGGTACTTCAAATTGCTTGTTTTGATACAGCGTTTCATGCCCATCATAAGGCTTTGTTCACCGAGTATGCATTGCCACAAAAGATAAGGGAACAAGGTGTTCGTCGTTATGGGTTTCATGGATTATCGTATGAATGGATTGTTCACACCTTGCGGCGATATGAGCCGTCATTGACTGAGGGACGGCTTATTGCAGCCCATCTTGGCAATGGAGCGAGTTTGTGTGCCATACACCGTGGAATAAGCGTTGATACGACGATGGGCATGACAGCCCTGGATGGATTACCCATGGGAACTCGTTGTGGGAGTCTAGATGCCGGAGCTGTGACGTTTATGATGCGTAATCTAGGTTTGTCTATCAATGAGATTGAGTCCCTTCTTTACAATGAATCAGGGCTTCTTGGTTTATCGAGCCTAAGCAATGATGTCAAAACCTTGCAAGACAGCAAAGATGCAAAGGCTCAATTTGCATTAGAGTATTTCTGTCTTAAAGCTGCCCAATTCATGGGGATGATGGCAGTAACCCTAGGTGGGGTGGATGCCATCGTGTTTACGGGCGGTATTGGTGAGAACTCAGCCTTTGTGCGAAGCACTATCTTGCGTCATGTGACATTTCTTAAGCCTTTTGAAACACGGGTTGTTGCAGCCAATGAAGAACGCATGATGGCAATTCATGCCATGTCACTTCTTGAACGTCAAACGGGAGTAAAAGCTGATGGAGAATAAAAAAGGATTGATTGTTGGAATTGCCAATGAGCACTCCATCGCTTGGGGTTGTGCCAAAGTATTACATGAAGCGGGTGCTGAACTAGCCATCACTTATCAAAATGAGAAAACCAAGGGTTATGTACAGCCTTTGGCTGAAAAAGTGTCATCTCCTATTGTTATGCCTTTGGACGTGACGGATAAGGAACAATTTGATGCCCTATTTCAGAAAATAAAAGACTGCTGGGGTCGTCTTGATTTTGTTATCCATGCGATTGCCTTTGCACCAAAAACTGATTTACAAGGTCGTGTTGTCGATTGCTCGAAAGATGGCTTCATGATGGCGATGGATATTTCTTGTCATTCGCTCATCCGATTGGCAAAAGCCGCTGAACCACTGATGGTCGATGGAGGGAGTATTATGACCATGAGTTATTATGGTGCTGAAAAAGTGGTTAAAAATTACAATCTCATGGGACCTGTTAAAGCGGCTTTAGAAACCTCTGTGCGCTATCTCGCCATGGAACTTGGCAGTAAAAAGATTCGAGTCAATGCCATTTCTCCAGGGCCAATAAGCACTCGTGCGGCCTCAGGTTTAGCTGATTTTGATAAGCTGATGGAACAGGCGGCAAAGGAAGCGCCCTTGCATCAGCTGGTTACAATAGAGGACATTGGTGAAACAGCCTCTTTTTTGGTATCCAATAAAGCCGCCTCCATTACCGGTCAGATCCTTTATGTGGATGGCGGTTATAATATCAAGGCCTAATAAACCAAAAGTAACTCCAAATTGACGCTTAGTTATTTACATGTATTGCCCGCCATTGATATCAAAATTAGCACCCGTGATAAAGCCACTTTGTTCATCAGCAAGAAAAGCGACGACCCGAGCAATTTCTTCAGGCTGCCCTATTCGTCCAACTGGAATTTGGGCAACGATTGCTTCTAAAATATCATCTCTCATGGAGGCGAGCATCTCCGTTTTAATATAACCAGGGGAGACCGTATTCACCGTGATCCCTTTCTTTGCGACTTCTTGCGCGAGACTTTTGGTGAATCCGTAGAGTGCTGATTTACTGGCAGCATAATTACATTGCCCAAATTGACCTCTGCGTCCATTAACTGAAGAAATCGTGATAATACGCCCATAACCATTATCCAGCATGTTGGATAATGCGGTTTTCGTCATATTAAAAACGCTATTTAAATTAGCATTAATGACTTCTTGCCATTGTTCCGGTGTCATTTTTTTCAAGCTGGTATCATGGGTAATGCCTGCATTATTAACTAGAACGTCAATTTTGCCGTACTTCTCTATCACCAAATCCGTTAATTTTTCACAATCATTGAAGGAAGAAATATCCGCATAGGCAATGTCGATATCAAATCCTTGCGTGGATTGTTTTTTCTGCCATTCTCTTGCTAATTCGTGATGGCCATGTTTGAAGTAGCAAGCAATCACTTGATAATTGAGGTTTTGCATTTCTTGACATATGGCTGTTCCAATGCCACCAGTTCCTCCCGTTACTAAAGCAATTCGTTTATTCACCTTCCTTCCTCCTTGATTTGGTTATTTAATTATTTAACGAGTTCAACGTCCTCTGCTTGCGGCCCTTTTTGTCCTTTGCCTACTTTAAACAGAACGGTTGCCCCTTCGGGAAGGGTTTTAAAACCGCTACTTTGTATGGCACTGAAATGGACAAAATAATCCTTGCCACTACTTTCAATAAAGCCAAAGCCCTTGCCTTCATTAAACCATTTTACTTTACCGCGAATTTTATTTGTCATTTTGGTTTTTTCCCTGATGATTTTAGTGCTTTATAGTGTCATGCTACATGATTCTCTGTGTCAATAGTCAGTATTTTAGCTCAGCAATCCTGGATTTTTTTATTCTTTCTAAGTCATGGGGTTTTAAAACCAAAAGACATAATCAAAAGAACTGAGGAGAATTATTGCTTGTCGCATCCCTTTCTCAATTAATTGAATCAGAGGGCTTAGTTTCTTCTTCCATCTTTTTCAATGAAACAACTTTATCACACTGAATCTCAATGGTATTTATTTTACGTGTTGATACACCCCAGCATCTTATCCTTTTTCCATCTATATTCATTGATAGGATATGAATAATCAAATTTTTTCCATAGGTGTTATCTATTTTAATATCTTGAGTATTACTTGTTTTTGTAGTAATTCTCCCAATTGAATTTCCATTACGATGGAACTCTATTAATATCTCGATATTGGATAAAGATACATTTTTTATTTTGGAATCTTTATGATATTTAATATGATAGGATTCCATGCCTGCATAGGCGTTTATTTCTGTGAAGAAAAAAATAACAGTAAGAATAACCTTAAAAAGGCTCATTTTTTCTATTTTAGACAGTCTGATATGCTTCATGCGAGTCATGCCCCCTTATTTTTTTGATATTCCAATAAAAATTTTCATGTGCCCCAGTTCTATAAAGTTAATATTAATCCTTCTTCTGCGTACATATAATCCCTCCAAGTTTAGACTACACAAAACAAATTTTTGAGGGGCAATGAACGTAAGTCTGATTCAGAGTATCCTTTGACAATATATAACCCAATCATTAATGCATCGTATTCTACTCCTCTGTTCTGCGTCACTGCAAAAATGTGCAGTGACGCAGAAAACCAACCTTGATTTTACCCAGTAAAATCAACACATTCAGTCATTTTGTCCTGGCGCGATTCACGCGTCAGGACAAAATTCTTCTCCTTAAACCCTTGCGCAGCAAGCACCGCTTTGATAGTTTTAAATAAAGCATAACTGATGAGCTGGTGCGATTCCGGCGAAACGTCTTCTGACGTCTTATGCAACGCCACTTCATTCCCTAACTCTGTGGCTGGACGTTTAGTCGGGAAAACCATCTAGGAATCTCTGTCATCCGGCAGGGCAACTCCCTCGGGAGTTTAAGTCAATTTATTTCAATTTGACCATGGACTTGTGATAAGGCCCATTGTCTTGTCATTTTTATTAATCAACTAATAAGGAGAAAACACCGACACAAAAAACTGCTGTAAACAGGCGAGATCGTTTGCCATATAACGATTGTTTTGCCCCCCTACTTCGAGCTTACGGCTTTTGCCGGGTTTCATCTTTGAGTGAGCCGCTCGACCAACACTAAACCAGAGACAGGGCAAATGAATTTTCGGATTGGACGATGAGAAAATATTCCTTACGACAAACAGCCAACCGTTATTTACAACTTGATAATAACGGCAGCTACAGAGAGAGAAAACAACGGGCTTACGTCATTCAAAAAATGATAGATGATTTATTTCGTATTGGTGATGTACCTAAATCATGGAATAACTTGGAACAAGAGCATATCAAAAAACTGGTTGAGCATTGGAGAAAATACCATCTGAAAGATGCAACCATCATGCGTCACATGACCATCATTAGAAACTATTTACAGAGTATCGATTGCCCAATACCTAATATAGATAACAAATCATTGCAATTAAACCGTCAAAGACTATCAGGCCAACGCTTAGACTGGAAGCCCAATATCTGGGAATCATTCACTGATAGTACCTCTCAATTAATCATGGCATTGCAAACACAATTCGGATTAACTTTTAGTGAAACATTCCACATCAAACCCGGTATCCATATCAAAGAACAAAAACTCTGGATTACCCGTGATATCGCATTTAACTCTGCTGACAGGATGATTCCCATCAGAAATGAAGTGCAAAAACAAATTCTGTCTGATTTAAACCAACTAACTAATGGTATCAGCCTGATACACTTTTTGGGCTATAAACAAATCCGGTCAGATTGGCACAATACCCTTGCAAAACATGACTTACCAGCAAAAAAATCCTGGCGTTATCTTTATGCCAAGCAAATGTATGAATATCTGCTGCCACTTCTAGGTAACTACCAAACCTACTTGCTCCTACACGATGAAATGGGCATTAAATCTCGAAACACACTATGGTCATACCTGCATGAGTAAATCAAAACTAAAAAACGCACTTTATTCGATAAATGGATGTCTAAAGGATCTCAAAGGATACTCCTACGCCAGCAAGGCAGACATGCGTCATATTCTTAATCGTTGTATTAAAGATCTGCACGAACATGGGTTAATGGTCGCGCATATCAAAGGTTTAAAACCCAAACATATTCATGTCTTAGTTGAGCACTGGAAAAATCAGGGTAAAAACCCTGCCACCATCAAAAATTACATGGCTAAATTACGGAAGGTGTCCGTCCTACTAAATAAACCAGAGCTCGTCAAACCAAGCAATGATCATTATCAAATTAGTCGGCGCAGTTATGCTCCAACCTATAATAAAGCCATTAAAGATGTCGATTTTTCCAAATGCAATGACCCAATGATACGCTTATCGCTAGAAGCGCAGTATCTTTTTGGTCTGCGGCGTGAAGAATCAATGAAACTGGTCATTAGTGAAGCCTGGCAAGGAAATCATTTAGTCATCAAGCCCAGCTGGACCAAAGGCGGTATAGGGAGAACTCTTGATATTATTAGTAATGAACAAAGACAATGGTTAGAGAAAGCCTTTCGTCAAATTCCACACAATCAATCATTAATCCCCAAAGGTAAAACCTATAAACAGCATCTAAGACGATACCAAACTGAGACAGAAAAGATGGGATTAAAAAACTGCCATGGCTTACGCCACGCCTATGCCCAAAGGCGTTATCATGAACTCACCAGTCAATTATCTCCAGACAATAAACCATTTAAATGCCCTATTGAAGGAGGCATCCCATCGAAACATTTACCTGAAAATCAAAAAGAAATAGATCGCAAAGCCCGGGAAATTATAAGCCTTGAGATGGGCCATTCTCGTATCGCTATAGTCAGGGTCTACTTAGGCTGACCCCTTTTGTTTTTAGCATTTCAATACACAATTGCATTTTATAGTGTGGCACAGGATGCCATGAAGCTATAAATTCCCCAATGATTTCAAAACCAGCTTTTTTATAAACATGAACCGCACGCTCATTAGCGATCTCAGGATCTATAAGCACTATTTTGGCATCAGAAAATTGACTTAAGATAAATTCATGAATCATCTTTACGGACAATCCCTTACCGATATAATCCAATCTGCAAATGAATAAATCTAGTGTAACTGCACCATCAGGATATTCTTCTGATTTCTCTATTTCAGAAGTAATTAAATAAGCGAAGGGGATTTCATTATCATAGGCTATCCAATGAGTAGCCCACGGTTCCCCATCGTTCAAAAATTCATGAATGTCTTTTATTGTATTACTTAAACCATCTCCATGAAGCCATTCATTAATATGTGGCTGACTAATCCAATCAAGAACAAGGTTTTCTTGTGTTTTACTCACTGGTTTAAAATGAAATCTGTTCTCATTATTCATGTTCATAATTGATTAAACTCAAATAGTTGGGATAAAACTTTGACTTGTACTTCTGTTATTCACGAATATTTATAATGCCAACGCTGCATTTATATTCCCAAACCTTAATCATTGAATACTTCCGGCATGTTTATTTAAGCGCATTATAATCCTTATAAATTTCATGCAAAACCTCTTTTACATCAGTGCCTTTAATTGGCCAACATAAGGTTTTCCAAAATGCCCATCCTAAAGCTCGTATCCAGGTATCATTATCCAGTTGAACTGCATTTTTAAACACACCCCGTTCTTCACTGGAAAAAAAATTCCATGCTATCACCAAATCACATGCTGGATCGCCTATAGCAATCTGGCCAAAATCTATAATCGCTTGCAATCTTCCACTATGTACCAAAATATTTCCAACCGCTATATCTCCGTGAACCCAAACAGGACTCAAGCGCCATTCAGAAGAAAGTGCATCTTGCCATAATGATACTGCAAGACTTTGTTCATGAGCGTTTTTAATTTTAGGAATTGCAAGTCGCATTTCATGATCATAGGCCTTCAATGAACCTCCCCGATAAAAATTATGTGCACCAGCCTGAGGCCCACCTGTAGCATCTAAAGATTGAAGTTCGTTTAAACAGTTACCCAATGTTTCCGCAAAACACTTTATATCATGAATATTCTGTCTTGAAGCAGATTCCCCTTCAATCCAGCGATTGATACTCCAATGCCATGGATAAGCTGGTGATGGTTTTCCTAGTGCAATAGGTTGCGTGATTTGAAATGAGAGCTGTTTGGAGAGCCATGGCAACCATTGATATTCTTTTTCTATTTGTGGCTCATACTGCTTATCGCTAGGCAAACGAATCACCATTTCCTCACCTAAGTGAAACGTTCGATTATCCCAACCACTTTGAGCAACTGGATGAATAGTCAGTGATTGCCATTGTGGAAATTGCTCAGTAATCAGTTTTTCGACTAAGTGAATGTTAATTTTGACTTTATCCATTAAGGCGGCCTCTATTGCTTCTTTATTGTAGATTTTCGATGCAACTTGTGCGTGATTCCAGCATGCTCAAAATCAAACTCAAATTTAAAACCTAATTTTTCCATAACTCGCAATGATGAATAATTACTGTGTGCTGTAAAACAAATAGTACTGGCCAAATTTAAATGCTTTTCAGCATAATCCAATGATGCTTGCCCCATTTCAAACGCTAAACCTTTTCCCCAGTAGATTTGGGCTATTTGATAAGTTAACTCAACTTCTTCTTTTTCATTTAATACAAATGTCTTTAATCCAGCTCTCCCAACAAAGCCATGGGTTTCCTTGTCATACCACATCCAGGGAGCAAAACCATATTGATTGTAATGCGTCATATCCGATTCCAAACGATTTAAAGCCTGGCCTTCATTGTATGAAACACCATAACATTGAATAAACTCAAGATTTGAAAGCATTATTGCATAGTCTTCGTGACAAGCTACTTGGGGAATAAATGCAATAAGCCGAGAGGTTTCTATGATTGGTTTATTAACTCCAAAATGCAAAAAAGCTTTCTTACCAATAGCCTGACACAATTCACTCTTGGCATTGGCATATTCAATCGTATTGTCATGGATTTTGCTCAAATTGAGCTTAAGTGCTTCATACTCTTTAGCAATACCGGGGTAAACGCGCAAATAATCGCGAAACAACAGATGCTTCGCATACCAAGAAGATGGATAATTAACTAAATGAATCTGATGCGTGCGCTCACCATATTCATTATCTTTTTGGAAATAACGCCGGTGTGGAAAAACTGTTTCAAAAACTTGATTATACCGATAACCCAAGGATTCAATTTTTTGGATATCCTCAGAAGTAAATTCACTCAAAGACTTAACACCAATTAAAATATCAATCACTGGTTTTGCATAAATGCCAGAAATAGCTGTACTGCCAATATGCTCAACTTGGGTTATATTCTTGATACCCAATTGCAATAACTGTTGTTTTTCAATGCTAAATGCTGCTATCCACGCAGGATTATGAGGGAGTAAGGTAATCATATGCTATGTTTTGTATTTAATAACAACCAATATTGGGCTATCTTAGCATATGTCTTAAAAGTGCATTAAAAATATTCATCTTACCGAGGAAAAAATGATTGTGATAAAAAAGCTAGACGAATTGTATATAGATGAACTGTCATCCTATCTCAATCATTATCAAGAAACGACTATGTTCATTAGGAACAATTTGTATTACTCAGGTATAACTTACCAAGATGAGCCATTTCACGGAGAGTATTATGGTTCCTTCGAGAACAACCAACTTAATGGAGTTTTAGCTCATTATTGGAATGGTAATGTGATGATGCAGGCTGAAAATTTTACTGCGTTATCAGCATTAGTTGAAAAATTTAAACTTAAAAGGACAAGGTTAATTGCCGGAATACTAGGTGAAGACTCTCAAGCCAATGTTGTCATTGATAAGCTGGACTTACAATCATCCCTATTCGCTATTAATTATCAGGAAAAATTATTCTCACTTAATCTTGAAAAAATGATTACACCTCAAGTAATTCATTCATATAGCTGCACACTCAAACCAGTGCAGGATTGTGAAATGGATGTCATCAAAGAATGGCTTATCGCCTATCATATAGAAGCACTTGGAGACGATGCTAACAATCCCAAACTTGAAGAATCCATTATTAATGAAATTCAAGATAAACAGCTTAGTCAAAATCGTTGGGTTTTATTTGTAAATAATGCACCCCTTTCACTGTGTGGATTCAATGCCCATTTACCTGATATTGTGCAGCTAGGTCCGGTATATACCCCTCCCTCTTTAAGAAATAAAGGTTTTGCCAGGGCCGCTGTGTATCTTTGTTTAAAGCAAGCTGCTATGAAGAAAGTCAAAAGAGCTATTTTGTTCACCAATGATAATTCTGCTATACGCGCTTATAAAGCCCTTGGCTTTCAAGAAATTGGAAAATATCGATTGGCCTTATTAAAATAAATATTTTCAATTTTTCATTAGTTCGATCACTAGACCACCATGTATCATGATATAGGGATATAGGGATATAGGGATATAGGGATATAGGGATATAGGGATAATAGGTTTATTTTATGTTCTTCATCAAGAAAGTTAACTATTTTGGTTTTCATAATTTCCTCCAGTGCTACACATTACTTACATCTAAACCAATGTGATTTAACACTTGATTACTTCTATTATGAATTAACACTGAATTGGAGAAAATTATACCATGCTTTCAATTGAGCTCATTTAATATCAACAAGAAAAAATCCTTGCTTTCGAGTACTAGCTTGATAATCTGAAAGCAACACAACTGATGAGTCAGCGCAATTCTGACGAAACCTATAGGTCTTGTGATATGCCATCTTGTTCCCTAATTCCATGGCAAAGTGTTTAGCAGGGAAACCCCATCAGGAGTTGTCTTTACGGCTTTGCGCCCGAGGAGTGCTTCGAGCACATCATCATTAATAACCAGGTAAATCAACCGATGTTTCGGTGATCTTTTTTGCATAACCCAATTGGGATGAATTATCCCTTTGGGGCTAATCCTCCCTATCCCAAGGAGCTACCATGCAACAACAGGAACCAGCACATCTTGAGATTGAACATTTGCTATTTGAACTGAATTGTTGTGTCAATGATTTAAGTCGCCATCGACTCCAAATCAATCCTCATGACATTCAGCAAGCAGAGTTAAGTTTGCACAAATTGGAATCCCTGATTTCCTTTGTCAAACAGTTTGATACTCAACGAATTGCTTGTTAATTGAAGCAAATTAAGTCTTATCCGCATAACAGAAAACCACCTGCCTATGCGGATGTTTTTCTGTTATGCGGCTCACATTTAACAATAACAGGAGAATACAATGACTGCATCTTTAAACCGCGTTCAATTAATCGGTAATCTCGGCGCTGATCCTAAAAGCATCACCGGAAAAGACGGACAATCTTTTGTCACTGCCACTTTGGCTACCAATGAATCATTCAAAAAAAATGATGAATGGCAAACCAGAGTGGAATGGCATCAACTGGTGCTTTTTGGAAAACTTACCAAAGTAGCTGAATATTTAAAGAAAGGTTCACAAGTATACCTTGAAGGTAAACTGCGTTCTAATCAATGGACTGACAATGAAGGTAAGACACATCAAACCTTAAGCGTCGTCGTCAATCATATCCAGCTACTCAGTCACTCCAAATCTGCTGATGAATCTAGCAACAAGACCGCAGAGCACCACATGGCGCAAATGCGTGAAATGTTGCAAACCGATTCAGAAGAAATTCCGTTTTAATCATACCCTACCACGGGAGCAAGCTCCTGTGTGGGATTGCTCCCTTAATACAAGGAGATAATCCCATGGACACCCCTTCAATCTACGTCGCGTGTTTAGCCTCATACAACAATGCCATCCTGCATGGTGTTTGGATAGATGCCACACAAAGCGAAGATGACATTATGGAAGAAATCTGGGAAATGCTGGATAACAGCCCTGAACCCAATGCTGAAGAATACGCCATACACGATTATGAAGGATTCGGCAGCATCAAAATCCATGAGTACGAATCAATATGCAATATTGTTGGGTACGCATCATTTATTAAAGAGCATGGGGAACTGGGCTTAGCCCTTCTCTGTGATTATTCGATAGATGAAGCACAAACTATGTTGGAGGAGCATTATCAAGGTTGTTATGATTCAGAGGTTGATTTTTCCAGGCAGTTATTTGATGACTGTTATGCCCATCAAATACCGGATAATTTGATCTGCTATTTTGATTTTGAGGCTTTTGCTCGGGATCTTTTTATTAGTGATTATTGTTCGGTAGAGTTTGGTGGACAGGCATATATTTTTTCAAGCTATTAAGCCCCTCTTTGGGGCTTCTTTTCTACTACTTTAAACTCTAAAATCCCTTTGGAACTTCTATTAGGTTTTAAACAAGTATTATAGCCCGTTGATTCAATGTTACAATAATCGATTATTTAACTCAAAATGAACTAAAATGGGTTCTGGTGTATTTATAATTTTATCCGCAATACTCCATGCAGCATGGAATACATTTGCCAAACGCAATTCAACACCCTATTACGAAGTATTGGGAATTATGAGTTTTGCAACTGTATTTTCGCTTCTATTTATTCCTTTTTTCTCTGGCCCATTGTTTGAAACATCTGATTCCTTTTTATGGGCACTAACCTCTGGTTTATTTGAAGGCGGCTATATAATCACATTAGCTATAAGTCTAAGTCAGTCTTCGCTTGGGAAAGCCTACATTATTATGCGAGGAAGCGCCATGGTAATTGTCTGGTTTATCTCAGCATGCTTCCTTGGTGAAAATATAAATTTATTTAGCATCATTGGTGTATCCTCTGTTCTTTTTGGATTGATACTAACAAGCAAAACTTTTAACCCTGATCAATCAAGACAACTATTATTTCCTATTCTATGTGGCATCTGCATTGCTGGTTATCATTTATGCTATGGTCGTTCTTTAGTATATGGTGCAAACCCAGCAGCGCTCTTTTCTGCAGCTTTATGGATTGCTTTGCCCTGTGTTTTTCTTTTGATGAAGAAAAAACAAAGACAAACATTCAAAGAACAAGTTAAATCCAATTGGAAAATGACTTCTCTAGGAGGAATTATAAGCGCATTATCTTTCTTGCTATTTTTAATAGGATTGCGTCATGCTGAAGCTGGTCTAGCCCTTACTCTTCGTAATACCTCAGTAGTATTTGCGCAAATATTTGCTTATTTTATTGGTGAAAAGATTTCCCAATATCAGTGGATTGGAGCTTTACTGGTAGCTTTTGGTGCTAGCTTAATATATCCATACTAAAAGTGAATGAGTCCATTGATCATTTGTCATCCATAAGTTGACAAAAAATTTCCTTAAATAACTCTATAGAGTTATTTACACTAGCACTTAGCTGTAGTAGATAAGCATTTTCATTATCCCACCAAAGAGCATCATGTGGCCCATAACAATTATTAACACTGGCAATGTATATATTGCTGGAAATCATATCACTCTTCGGGTTTAGGACAGTTAAATTAAAATTACTGTATCCACTAAATGAATTCATATTGGGCAATCTAGAAAGTGGTGGTTTCTTTATTGGAAAAGAGGCTTTATTAAAAACACGAAACCATGCAATTTGGCTTTTCTTTCCATTCTTCGGAAACATAACCAGTTGAATCTCTTCTATTTGATCTTTATTGCCATAAATAATTTGACTATCGGCAATAAAATCCAAATTTAGATAGTTTAAATACTTTAGATTGTGATCTGGCTTGCTTCCACTAAGGATATTATGCATTGGCCATCTTAAATTCCATAAACTTGAAGGTGGTTTATATTCATTTCTATTAATGCATGCATTTTCTACGCAGTTGTTGTAGCGTGACCAATACGATAGTTCAAAAAAGCTCTTTTCTAAGATTTCACTTGATGATGAAAGAGGAGAAAAAAATTTACAAAGTTCTAAGAACTCCTCATCCTTTAAATTTCCTTCAAGTAGACGAAGTTCAATATTAGTCCCATGGGATAAAAAACTTAACGTTTTCGATTTCGAATAATCATAACCAATCCAACAAATACTTTCCTGATTCAAAACGTGGGGGTTCATTTCCCAAACCCAATGATCGTATAAAGCAGCGTGATCTAATGTTGATAAAGGTCCAAAGTCATACAAAAATTGCTTACATCTTAAGAGAGCATTTTTATATTTCACCAAGAAGTAATAAGAGGAAAAATGAGCAGAACACCAAGCAGACCATTTTCTAAATTGATAATGACTTGGTTGTTCATTATACGGAATATCCTCTTCCCTAAGTATAAAATTAGATAAAACTGCCTCATCTGAATTGGGTATCAAAATAACAAAATTTACTTTTTCTTGAGCTAGAATAGGTGTGATTTGATGCAATAAATTCATTTCATAATTCCAAGCATATTCAGATTAGTTATCTATAATTTGGCGGGGGGTAACTAATTCAAATAATTGTTAGATTGAATGTTCATTTTCTGCCCCTTTCGTTTCATTTATTTTCTCATTACTCATAAAAAAACCCGTTATTGATGCCCTTACGTGATTACCGGCTGCATTTTCTACTTTTTTTATGCAGTGCAGAATATTATTTTTAAAAATAACCAACCTATTGGGTTTTGGGACAATATAATATCCAACTCCATCATCAGCATATTTATTCAATTCAGCGCTGTTTAGATGGTATCCTACTTTTTTCTTCTTATTATTGATTAACGTCACTTCAGGATAATCGAAATCAAGTTGAGGAGTAGGATTTATTAGTAGTTCAGCTCCCCAATTTATGTCCCAAGTTGGATGGCAGTAATATACATATGCTCCTGAAATTTTGTACTTACCATCTGTATGCCAAGAAAGTCCTGAGCCTCTAGGATATAGATAAGGTCTAGCATAGAAAAAATCCCAATCTCTATCCTTAAAACCAATTAAATGAGAATAATCAGAAGATCTTGCAATTAATTCATTTATAAATAAATCAATGGTTGTGTCTGTAGGGTAAATTTGCTCTGTTGTGCAAGCTTCCGGCCTAGGATGAGAAATAGTGACGCTGCCCCATAAAGGAGAGCCATCCTCAAGATTAAAAGCATTTACCCATCTAGAAGAGTGAACAAACTTGAATTTTTCAGTTTGAATAAAATTCCAAATTTTTTCAAAAGATGGTTGCTCTAGAAAGTCATCAATGACCGCGAGAACATCATTGTTAAAAACTAATTTCATATCAATATAAAACTATCAAAGGAGATACTTATATCTCCTTTATTTACCAAGGCATATATTCATCTTTATCTTCGTCGGCATCAATTCTATTAGAATAATATACGTTCATAACATCTCCTTATTAATATCCTTGAATAACAGTTCGGATTATAATTTCATTATTTCACCAAAACAATCACATTAAGGAGTGTTTTTTTACACTATGATCCATATAAACCCTCAAAATGATTATTTATCTCATATTTTGTTTATATTTAGATCAACAAATCGCTGCTATTCACTAATTGGCAAAATAAATTCATCATAGTGATTTGATCGACGTTACTTGGTACAGAATCCAGCAACGCTGGAGAATAAACCACAATTGCCATACATTGTGCTCTTGATACCGCAACATTAATGCGATTCTTATCAAAAAGAAAATTTAATCCGCGAGGCGACTCGTTAGCACTGCTTGCGCACATGCTTAGGAACACAACAGGCGCTTCTTGACCTTGGAATTTATCTACACTCCCTACCCTAGCCTGATCCCCAAGAGCCCCTTTGAGTTTATTGACCTGATAATTATATGGAGCAACAAACAATATATCTTTCCAATCAATTATTCTTTGTTGACCGTTTTTAGCATTAAAAGTCCTTCCCAACAATTCATGAGCCAAAACAACAATTTGTTCTACTTCTTCATCACTAGCTTGCGTATTACCTTCATGCATCACAGGTACAGTGATTATTCCAGCTTCCTTGTTCAATACACTATGATACCCGGCAGGTACAGTTATCAATTGCTCATCGTTCTCTGGAGCGGTTTCCAATTTGCCCTCATATATAGCTTCGCTAATGAAGTGGTTTACAGCCGAGTGCATACGGTATGTTGTTCCCAAAAATACACCCATGGAATCAGGTATAGTTGGGGTAGAATGTAACAGATAATCCAAAATCGATAAGCCACTGTCCTCTGGATGGCTTCCTTGTGAAGGCTGACCTAATTGCATCTGATCCCCCATTAAGATGATATTGGAAGTTGATCGACTCATAGCAATTAAATTGGCAACACTAACTTGTCCTGCTTCATCAATAAACAGATAATCAAAGGCATTTTCAAGATCATCTCTGGAAAAACCCCAAGCAGTAGTTCCTACAACACAGCCTGCCTGCAAAAAGCCAGCAATATCTTTATTTTCCAACACACTAATCTTCAAATCATCAATAGCTGGGTCAGTATTACTTGCACAAGCAAAATATCCCGTAATTCCCTCTTTATGGCAGTATTGAGCAGTGCTAATTAATAAATTATTAATCGCTTTATGGCTATTGGAAGATATGCCTACTCTTTTACCTCGTTTAATCAATTCAGAAATTAAATGTTTACCCGTGTATGTCTTACCAGCTCCTGGTGGTCCCTGTATCGTCAGATAACTGTTATCCAGATTAATAACTGCCTGAATGATTTCATTCAATCGTTGTTTCGGATCATGGCTAGGAGCGATTGGCTGACCTGAATTATGTCCTTTGATTCTAGGGATAGATTTACCCAGAAAATCAACTATAGCTGTTTGTGTAAGCGCTCCTTTTAAAAACTCCTCCGCCTGTTTTGTAATTGCTTGAGGTATTGGGTCAGGCTTAATATATTCATTCGGAATCAAAGTAATCGGGCTATCAGGCTCATTTTTTATCTGCAATGCAATAATCCCATGCTCCAAATCACTGCCTTCTGCATGGTAAGCCGCTTTAATGTTTTTACCATCTGGAGTCTCATTCCCTAACAAATAGTAATCTTTTGCATTACCCTTGAATTCCTGAGTTGGATCAAATGAATATTCATAGACTAAATTACGAGCTTTGGGTGTTGGCTTATAAGGTAGTTTTTCAGTTCTATGACAAAAGGCCAGGCAATCAATATCATCTAGTAATTCTTCTTCACTTAACCCTAATCGATCAAACAGACGCCAAAACACAGGTTTTGATTCACGTCTATGAAATTCGATTGACCATGCCATCACAGTATTAATTTTAGATAATTGTTCCTGCCCCTTATTTTTCAATTGCGCAGCTCGTGCTAGCAAATTATCGCGAAGTTTAATACTTTCATTAACTTCTTCTTTAATTTCCGGCTCAACTAATTCTGTTTTACCAAGGAAGCAAATGCCGCTGGATTTCTGCTTGTCTCTTAACCAGACTACTAACTCCTGAGTAGAATTACAGTCATCAATATTGTAAGAACGAATATCATTTAATACCTTGGAGGTTTGCCAGGTATCACCGTCAGGATTTTCTCGCCACCGTTCGTAAAAAACAACCGAATCTCCTCCAGAACCTACCTCCGTATCTCGTTTGGCACGGTACAAATGCTCAACATTTTTAATCGAATAACGTGGTTCGCCTATTAGTAAAGCACCTTTTACAATTTTATATAAATCAACGAATACTTCATTGCGTAGTAACTGATCAACTTCATATTCACACACACCATATCTGCCCATTAGTTTACGACAAGCTGTAATTTCATAGCTGGCATAATGGTATATGTGCATGGATGGATCTTGTTGCCATCGTTGATAAGTCCATTCAATAAATGCTCTGAAACTCTCTTTTTCCTGATCTCTATCATGCGCCCAAAAATCCATGTACTGACGCTGGTTATTATCGTCAAAATAAGTCACACCCCAAAGATACTCCAAAC
The DNA here is from genome assembly GCF_001467025.1 of Legionella brunensis. GTDB lineage: Bacteria > Pseudomonadota > Gammaproteobacteria > Legionellales > Legionellaceae > Tatlockia > Tatlockia brunensis. The sequence continues at coordinate 77,459 of NZ_LNXV01000029.1, forward strand.
CTCCATCTTCCAGAGGGAATCCTTCAATATCAAAAAAGATATCATTTTTGGATAGTGGGGGTAGTAAAGCCAATCCCTGCTTTTGTCCATCATCATTATCGATTAACTGGTAAGCTGGTATTTCTTTTCCAATACTCTCTTTTTGGATTTTGGCTTGAGCTTTTAGCCGCTCAAATACTTCAGGTTTTATGCCTTTTACAGTGTTACCATTTGCTTCGGCTAAAGCAGTCATGGTATTGATGCCGGCTTTATTCAATTTCTTGATTTGTCCTGAAGTAATGGTAGCGACCTGAATTAAGTGATCGGCTTTTAATAGCAGACTTTCGGCATATGTGCTCCATCTCCCCCAGCCTCTTGATGAGGCTGGATCTGGACATTTAGTTGGCTCAAAATGTAGATGTTCAGATAAAAATTTATGTTTAAGATTCTGGTAGAAATAAAAATTATCATTAAGTCTAAATCGTTTTTGTTCCTTGTTACCTAGAATAATAGTGATATGCTCAGCCTTCGTTTGCTGCATTACACCAAGCATTTCAGCATAACAACATAATTGCACTAGAAAATAAGCCTTAACTGACTTTGCTAATTTGGTATCCCAAATTTCATAACAATAATCTCCAAAAGTACTTTTACCTGGGATCTTAATTAAAAAATCTGCATACCCCCTAAACGGTAACAATTCCAAGTGAGCCTGATAAATAACATCTACCCCATTTTTCATAGCATCTATAGTGGCTTTGTATGAATCAGCTCGCTTGTGCAAATTAGCAATTGTTAACCCTTTAGTTTCAAACGCAGCTAATACTTCTGATTCATGTTGATTTCCCATGTCGTGCAAAACATTCATCAACTCATCGCTTTCATCAGCAGGGGGTATTAAATCAGGATGTATGAGTGCGAAATGTTCCATCCATGAAGCAAAGGGGCTCTCCATAAACTGTGTTAGATCTGATGGTGAGAATACAATTTGCTTGGATTCAAGATACATTTGGTCTCCACCCTGATTTGATTAATGAGTTGTTTTACTAAATTTGGAAAATGTATAAAAGATCACAATGAAATAACATTATATTATAGAGTATGACATAGAGTGTTGTGATTGGATGTAAAGTTGGCCAAGATTTAGAGAATACCCAATGTTACTTTGATATCAATGAATGTCTATCAATTACATTTCAAAACTGGTACCAAAATAGGTACCAAATTTTTACAATTTTTGACTTATGATTTGTAACCCATTGATTTTACAATGCCGCTGCGCGGAATCGAACCGCAGACCTTTTGATTACGAATCAAGTGCTCTACCAACTGAGCTACAACGGCGATGAATTTATTATACCGGGGGAATGTTGTGGTGCAAGCCTCTTAAGAGACTTGCTTTTGTGTTAGGACGACGCCGATGGTCCAGTCAGTGTTTTGGTTTGCTGCCATTAAGTGAACGGTTTGTTGGGGTTGTAAACCGTAGCCATCTACCATCAGAGCATAGTAGTAAGATGGGAAGAGGCAGAAACCATAGAGGTAATCGTTTCCAGGGTATTGGGCAGCTAAAGTAGACCATTGTTGACGGCAAACTTGTGAATCGCCTTGTTCAAGTAGATCTTGATTAGTAAATTCGTTCTGGAATTGAAACGGTTTGCTTTTGGCAAGCTCAGACATTCCACCGATTGCATACCAGTTATTGACTTGATTCGCAGCTATTGCAGGTTGCACCACATGATTAACTTTATGCACAGCATTCATCAAAGAAGATACGTCGCTTTCGCAGGAGTAAGCATCGCCCGCTGCAAACTCCCCTGTAGGAAGCTCGTAATTATTGGCAAAACAAGTAGAGTCATCGAGAAATTGGTGAGCAACTTCTGTTTGTCCCAATCCTAAAAAGCTATGAATAAAAAGCGTAAGGTGACGGCCATAAAGATCAAATTGTCGTATATCCTGAGAATTAATTCCTTCCGTTTTTTGTACAGGGAATATAATTTGAACCGAAGCACCGCCCATATCCATGACACCTGCCAAATCCTGCTCACTCGAGGACAGCACACCCAGTTGATAGTTGACAGAAAGCCAACCAAATAAGCCTTCTTCAGTACCAGTAATAGTTTTTGCTTTTTGCAGTTGCCATCCTGATTGATTAGCAAACCATTGTTGCAGAATGCTATAAAATTGTTGTTGTTTTGGTTGGGGCAGTAAACGCATACCCGCTGTGGCATAAAAATAAACAGGTAAATTGCTTTCAGGAGCACCAGAAAATAAGGTGGTTAAATAAGCATCGATAGTAGCAGCATTAGGTTCGATGGTTGCAAAGCCCGGTTTGATTTTTTTAGACCAAACTTCAGCAATATTAATTGGGCTTTTCGTATTATCTAAATCATAGGAGTAAATATGAATTCGTGAACCTGTACTTCCAGCATCCACTACAACTAGACATTGATGTTGCTGGCAATTAGTCGCTGCATTAGCGCTAAAGGTAATAAGAACCGCTATCAAAGACACCACAAAAGCAAGTGCGCGCATAGGTACCACAATAAAAAAGTAAAGTGGCCACATGATACATTATGTATATTTTGTTGTCAATAAGACCTCCAAAAGAACAATTGTTATTCACTTATGACTTATAAAAACAAACTGGTTCAATATGGCCCCTATCGTTTGGCAATTGTACTGACACCATACCACAATCGGCTGTATTGAATAAGGCAATTTTCTGCTGCTTAAATATGCGTAACGTTTCTTTATGCGGAAAATGATAGCGGTTATCAAAACCTGCTGAAATCAGTGCAAATTGCGGCGCTATTTGTTTGATGAATGACACAGACGAAGAGGTTTTACTACCATGATGAGGTACTACTAACACGTTAGCAGTCAACTGCTTTTTATACCTTGTCACTAGATAATCTTCTGCTAAGCGTTCAATATCTCCTGTTAGAAGCACTCTTTTCCCCTGGCTTTCAATTTGTAAGATACAAGAATTATTATTTTTATTTTTAAAATTCTTATTAATTGCTAAAAATCGAAAATGAACCCCATCCCAATCCCACTCAGAATAGTGATGGCAATTTTTACCACGATGATAAAAAGCAACATTATTCACTAATAATTCGTTAATTTTATAGTTTTCTTCTAAAGACGCGAGACCACCACGATGGTCTAAATCAGGATGACTAATGATTACTTTATCAATTTTTTTAACACCTAAGGTATTAAGAAAAGGGATGATCGCTAATTTTGCCATATCACTTCCTTGATAAAATTTGACCCCCGTGTCGTAAATAAGCAGATGGTTTGTCGTTCTCACAACAATCGCTAATCCTTGCCCCACATCCAATACATTCACTTGAGCCCTCCCCTGTTTCACACTCGTATACCCAGGGAAAAGTGCTGCAATGGTTAACACTATAGTTGCGGGAAGCATCGTTTTGATAGGGAAAAATAAAAGAATAAGCATTACTAACATTAGTCCCAAAGGCGACAGTACGCTGACAAATGAAAAATTTAAGTTTAGTAGAGAAAGCGAATCGATCCACTTTAAATAATAAAGCAAAGTTTTAATAGCCCAATCAACAGGAACAAACAACAAGGAACTATTCCACCACTGAGCTATAACCAGGATAACTAAAGACAAAGGAACAATAACCAACTCAACCAATGGGATAGCCAATAAATTAGCAATAAAACCATTCACAGCCCCATAAGAAAACCAAAATAATGTCAGTGGCATTAAGCCAAAAAGACAAACAAGTTGTAAGCTGATATTTTTCTTAATCCCAGTGACAGATAAGCGTTGACTGCCAAGAAATAAACTCGCTACTGCCAGAAAAGATAAATAAAATCCAGGTGACAAAATATCGTGAGGCTCTAATAACAACACGGCAAATAAAGAATAACGCCAAGCTTGCCAAGACGTGTATCGATGGTTTAAAAAATTTTTTAGCAATAAGAAGAAGCAGGCAAACATTGCTCGTTGCGAGGATGCCGCAAAACCTGCCATCACAGCATAAATAAGTGCCATAAAAAAACTGGCAATGCTGGCAGCCTGTGCAGCAGGATAATAAAGACACAACCGCTTACTTCGAGTCCAGAACCATCTCATTAATGCAAAACTTAAACCAGCCACTAAACCAATGTGCGATCCTGAGATGACCATCAAATGTGTAGTACCAGTTCGCCGAAATAACTCCCATTGTGCTTTATCAAGATGGTTAGTTAGCCCTAATGTTAGCGCTTCAAAAATACCTAAAGTATCAGTGGAAGGCATCAGTTTCCCTACATTAGAGGCAAGATGCTCGCGAGTGCTCAACAAGCTCTTTGGGCTCTTGAGTGTAACGAGTTGCTTTGAATGGTAGGGTTTAATATAACCTGTCCAGGTAATATGGCGCGCATTTAACCAACTGACAAAATCAAAGCTGCCAGGATTACCCAAATTAACCGGTTTCTTAAGCTTTGCCTCAAAATGCCAATGATCACCTACCTTAAATTTTGGACAATGAGTATAACAAGACAATAGGATGGTTGATCTAGCTGGTTTATTATCAAAACGCTCTACCTGAAATTGAAATTGTGATTTAGAAAAACCATTCGTCGGAATGGAGACAATTTCCCCCTCTAAAATAGCCTTTGGAATCACACGTACATTAGAAGGCATAGTGATATCAGCAATCCACCACCCATGTGCCAAACTCCATAAAATAGCAGCAAAAAACCAGCAAGGCAGAGTCCATCGTGGCCTAACAATAAAGCTCATGACAAGGAACATAAGAGAATAGAGCGATTTGGAATAAGCAAATGCTATCCCTGCAAAAAAACAAAGAATTTCCATATTTTATTTGGACTTACTGCAATAAACGCTTACTTTATCGAAATGGTTATCAATATACAATTCTCAGGCAAGCAAAATACTTCTTCAATCTAATTTAATGATGTGATTTCATCATTTTCATGAACTAACTCCATCACATTGTCCATTTACTAATCATTCCTTAATTTTAATTTGATAAAATTCTTGGCATAAATAGCCCGGGTGAAGATATGAAAGTTAAAATTCAGAACATTATTGGGATAGGTAATAAAGGAGAGTTCAATTCAAGTCACGCATTAGCCAGTGGTGATCTGCCTTCTCGTTTACTTTCTCACCTTAAGAATTTAATTGCTTATACGGCAAAAATGCATCTTAAGGTTTTAGCCGAAGGAGCCGATTATGAGCTTATTACCCGACTTACATTAAACGAGTTCAGCTTATATACAAATGAGCGTCCCCTTAGTTTATCGGAATATAAGGCAATCATCTCCGAAATTTCTGCTTACTCAAAAATGCTTCCTCCCAATATTCATTTAGTCCTGGCCTCCTTACCCATTTTATGGTCAGATGGGGAAATTCATAATACAGTTTTACATATACAATCGCCAAGAAAAAAAAATGGTACTCCACTAATTCATCATCTTGATAAAAAAATACCTGACCGTTTTGATCCCAAATATATAAAAGACAGTCCAAAATATCCTCTTTATCGTGAAAATTTTATTGATAGTGAAGCTTATTTAGATATCTATCTGACCCATGAAGGATTATATCAATTATTAGAAAAATCTGATTATTACAATTCGGAGCATTCACCCAATCTATTGTTAGGCGACACACACGTCAGAGTAAATGATATTAATCAACATCGAGGTGCACTTCGGATTAAAACTTCATCGGGAGAAGTCCTTTTGATCACAGTTGAAATCTGTGTTGAGCATAATGAAACAAATCGATTAGGAATTTCTGATACAAAAAGTTTGATACAAAAACTTACCTTAGCTGGAAAAAAAGTACCCTCCATAGGAAACCATGTCCTTACCTCCAATAATGTTGAAATAGTTAAAGAAAATCTGACTGCCACGGTTATCCAGGCAGATCCTAAAAACCCTCCGACAAAGTACAGAGAAACTGCAAGAGAAACTCTCGATAATCCCATTTTTGGTAACAGTTGGTGCTTGTTTACTTATCACCCTAAAAAAGTTAAGCCAATTAAGCAAAAAAATTTAGAAAGAGAGTTGGTAGTTTTTGATAATGTTGGAGATGAGATTGATAATAGCAGTGCGCCCACATAAAATAAAAAAATCCTTTTTATACTTATTTTCTATAAGTGTTGCCTGTTCTCTACATAAAATTACATTACCAATGAAGCTTTTTCCTCTGATTCGCAAGCCTTTTGGATTTCTTGCAGAAGCGTTTCTGTAGTACAATGACTCTGGAATCCTGTTTTGAAAAAATAGAATCCTGTACCGCGATTTATCACTAAACTGTGATCTTTATTTCCAAGAATCCCTTCAACTCGAGCCTTTATCTTATCTATAGGCAATAAAGCTAATTCAGCTGTTAAATATTTAATTTCATTTGCTTTTATTTTAGCTTTGATATCTCCTAAATTGCGGAGTTTATCGGCATACGTTTCTAAAGCATCGATCGCCCCAGTTATCTCAGGAGGAAGAGGTATTTTTTCAGCCTCAGCAAGTTTAATTTCTCCCCTTTGAATGAGGCTTTGTGGCACATCGGCAAAAATATCATGTTCGGCTATATTCTCATAGGGAAGCTTATAAACCGTTAGGAATTTAATTTCACCGTTTACAATTTCCGCGGAATGAAGCAGATGACGCGCCAAGAAATTAACAGCATTTTCACGGTTACTGAATTTTACTATGCCGCAATTATTTTCATAATATTCAATGCCATCACCTACCATTCGAAGACCTGTAGAATGAAAACCCCAATTGCTTACCAGGAAATTAAAATTGAGGGTAGTCTTATCATCCAACTGTTTTAAAAAATTCCAGAGAGCTTGGCGAATTTTTACTTCTTGGCTAACCCAAAAATACCAACCCACTCGCCTGAAAAGAATATCAGCAAAAGTCCAGTTAGTTTTCCACGAACTATATAGTTTTTTATCGGATGCAGAAGACAATTGATCCAATAATCCCTTTGAAGCCAATCGTCCATAACGATGACTATGTCCCCAGCAAAATCCACTGAAATCAGACCCTTTGAAAGGATCATTTGATTGATTAAAGGGAATGAAGTGAGTTGCATATTGTTTTGCAAGCTGAGAAAAATGATCATCTTGGTAATAAAGATCATATGATTCAATTTGCTTTTTCGCAGTCTTCTTAATATCTGTTAAAATGACACTAATTTGCTTTAATATTACGTCATCGGAATTTAGATGGTCTTTTTTTATTGCTCTGATTCCATTATAGACCTTGTTTAACTGCAACAGATCATATTCCTTCCGTAATTCAAACATTGACTTATTGGAGAAAGACTTGCTTTTAAGGTAACTGATAAAGCTAGGTTCATTCGCTGCTTTTTCCAATTCTTTTAGTGATCTTTTCAATTGCGCAGCCAAGGCTTTACTTTTGAGTTTTTTGGTAAGTGTATAACAATCAGAGTAATGCATTTTTTGAGAAGTTTGTATTAATTTGCCTCATTATAACAAAATTAACTTAATCTTTAATGAAGATAATGTCTGGCTCTTTTTTTACTGCGAAAACTTATTAAAAAAACTAGCAATATCAAATCGATTCCAATAGGATAAGATTAGTCTACGGTGAAAAGGACGTTTCTCCATGATTATTTCAGCTTTAAATGAGAGTGACAAAGACACACGAGTTGCCATTACGCCTAATGCGGTAAAGCATTACCTAAAAATGGGATTAGAAGTTACCTTGGAGTCCAATGCAGGCCAAGCCTCAGGTTTTAGCAATGCCGACTACCAAGAAGCTGGGGCTACTATTGTAGCTGATAGAAAATCCTTGTTGGCTAATACAAATATTATTGTCTGCGTGAATGAACCTACCACCAAAGAACTAACTGGCATTAGACCTAAAACTCTTATTATTGGGCATTTTGATAATGAGCCGACAGGTGAATTATTGACCTGGGGTTGTAAGGAAAAAATTAGCCTTTTTTCAATGAATCTTATACCACGAATCAGCCGTGCCCAGAGTATGGACAGTTTATCTTCACAAGCAAACTTGGCAGGCTATCGTGCTGTACTTGAGGCAGTTGTTCACTTTAAACGAGCAATCCCAATGATGATGACCGCTGCAGGTATGATTCATCCCGCTAAAGTGCTTATTCTTGGTGCCGGTGTTGCAGGCCTTCAAGCAATAGCCACAGCAAAACGTTTAGGCGCAGTTGTTTATGCTTTTGATGTTCGCCGCGCAGCGAAAGAGCAAGTCGAAAGTTTAGGTGCCGAGTTTATTGAAGTGAGCATAGAGCAGGATGCAGAAACAAGTGGAGGCTATGCTGGGGAAACTAGTGAGGAATATAAGCGCCTGCAAGCAGAGCTCATTGATCAATATGCAAGACAAACTGATATCACCATTTCTACGGCATTAATTCCTGGCAAAAAGGCTCCTATCTTAATCACAAAAAACACTGTAACAGCAATGAAACCTGGTTCAGTGGTTGTGGATTTGGCCACCTCTCGGGGCGGAAACTGTGAGCTAAGTGAAAAAGATAAAATTATTAAACATGGTGAGGTTACTGTCATTGGCTATAGTAATCTTGCAGGATTGATACCTGCGACAGCTAGCGAATTATACGCAACCAATTTAGTAAATCTGCTTCGCCTTTTAGCACCAGCATCTGCAGAAATTTCTTTTAATGCGAATGATGAAATCATTAAACAAGCCATGCTTTGTCACGATGGTCAGTATCTCCCATTTCAAATGGTCAAGGAAACACAACATGCCTAATATCAATACGCTTGGTAATCCTTATATCGCGATTCTTACTATTTTTGTGCTCGCTTGTTTTGTTGGTTATTACGTGGTTTGGAAAGTAACCCCAGCACTTCACACACCTTTGATGTCAGTAACTAATGCCATCTCGAGTATCATTATTCTCGGTGCCTTAATCGCAGCAGGAGCTCAGCTTACAGGTACCATTACTTTGCTAGGTGGATTAGGAATTTTTATTACTGCGATTAATATTTTTGGTGGTTTTGTGGTCACTCAGCGCATGCTACGCATGTATAAGAAATAACCTTAAAATCAGTATAAAAAAGAAGGGGATTTTACGATTCGATAGCTTTTTGATCAGGCTAGTAGAGTTATAAACAGGCCCTGGAATTTTAGGATAAACCTCTACAGGAAAAGCTTATGACTTCTTTGTTTCCATTTTTATATTTAGTCGCTGCTGTATGTTTTATTATGGCCCTTAAAGGTCTTGCAAGCCCCGCAACATCACGTCGCGGTAACTTATTGGGAATTTTGGGGATGGCTATTGCCATTGGCTCAACCCTGATGATACCTTCCGTCCACCATCATTGGTTACTCATTAGTCTAATCATTGCCGGGGGAATTGTAGGCACTATTATTGCCCTTAAAATTCATATGACCGCCATACCCCAATTAGTGGCCGGATTTCACTCTCTAGTTGGTCTTGCTGCCGTTCTTGTTGCTTTTTGTGCTTTTCTATCACCCATCTCTTTTCACATTGGCACTCCTGGCGCGATTGAAAAAGCCAGTTTAATAGAAATGAGCCTAGGACTTATTATCGGAGCAATTACCTTTTCCGGCTCAATAATCGCGTTCTTAAAGTTACAAGGGTTAATGTCCGGGAAACCAGTTCGCTATCCCGGTCAAAAAATAGGAAATCTAATCCTTGCAATTGTTATCGTTGCTCTTTTTATTTATTTTGTGATTAACCAACCCCTCCATGCCTTTATTTTAATGGCAGCACTTTCATTCCTGATTGGTATTTTATTAATTATTCCCATCGGTGGCGCCGATATGCCTGTAGTTATCTCCATGTTAAACTCCTACTCAGGTTGGGCAGCTGCAGGCATAGGATTTACGTTAAGCAATCATCTGTTAGTAATTACAGGCGCTTTAGTAGGTGCAAGCGGGGCTATTTTGAGTTATATCATGTGTGTTGGGATGAACCGCTCGATTATTAACGTTATCTTCGGTGGCATCAAAGGGGTTGATGCTAATACTGCCGCGGCGCATCATGACAATCAACAAATTCATCAAGCAAATGGCGAAGATGCAGCCTTTCTTTTAAGTAATGCCAAAGACGTCATTATTGTCCCAGGCTATGGAATGGCGGTAGCGCACGCGCAACATGCAGTAAAAGAACTGGTGGATGCGCTAGAAAAACGCGATATTCGCGTTCGCTTCGCAATTCATCCAGTAGCTGGCCGTATGCCTGGGCATATGAACGTACTTTTAGCAGAAGCGAATATTCCTTACGATAGAGTATTTGAACAAAGTGAAATCAATCGCGATTTTGCTACATCCGATGTTGCTTTTGTCATTGGCGCTAATGATATTACAAACCCAGCAGCCAAAACCGACCCTAGCTCACCAATCTATGGCATGCCTGTATTAGAAGTAGAGAAAGCTAAAACGGTCTTGTTTGTGAAACGCAGCCTCTCTCCAGGATACGCTGGAGTTGAAAATGATCTTTTCTTCCGTGATAACACTTATATGCTTTTTGGCGATGCTAAAATGATGACAGAATCAATCGCTAAAGCATTAGGAGAAATCTAATTTTCTCGCGATACCTGCATGCGCCTCTATGAGGCGCTAATACACAGTAAATCCATATCTAAATCATAAGATCGATAACAATAATTGTATTCAGATAGCCATTTTATCAGTAAAAATCTCCTAATTTTTTAATTAAAATTCACTATAAATAATCATTTAAAACAGACACTTATCTCCTTTATTTTTTAAAATTTTTAGCGCCTTTAAAACCCAATTGCTACAAATTACTCCCACCAATAACAAAAAAAAATCATTTGATTTTTATAAGCTTTTTTATATATTTCGAGATATTTCTTCCTGTTTGCCATGACAAAAAAATAAGGGTATCTTAATTGCTTTTTCACGAGGAGATCTTTATGTTACGAAAGCTAGGTTATAGCTTGTTTTGCGCTGGTGCATTATTTAGTGCAAACGTCTTGGCTGTGACTCATAACCTTACTGCAGGGCTCAGCATGGAATATGAATTACCGCCTAACGAGCCTCAAGAATTCGTAAATGCTTGGTTCTGGACCATTACTTCCACTTGTACTATTCACACCCATGATACGATCGATAATATTTTTGTTGAAGTTTTAAAAAAATCCGGGAAAGTTAACGACATTAGCCTTTCAAAAGGGGATACCCTCATAGTGTCTGTTCACGATGGCGATAAGGTCATCATTACTGCTGAATCTGGCGGTAAAGTGAAGTTAATTAATCAAGGCAACAGCACTGTTTCAGCCAGTTGTTCTACCTAATCTAAAAATGCAGGGGAATTAAATTCCCTTGCATCTATCTGCTAGTGCTCACGAGTTGCAGAAAAATGAATCTTAGGATAGCGCTCTTCTGCCATTGTTAAATTAACTCTCGTAGGTGCCAGATACATTAAAGAATCACTACCATCCAATGCCAAATAATCGTAAGCTTTAGTACGAAATTCAGACATTGCTTTATCGTCTTCTGAGTATACCCAACGAGCACAGCTTATATTCACTGTTTCATAGATACAATCGACTTTGTACTCATGCTTCAAACGATGAGCCACTACATCAAACTGCAATACCCCTACTGCACCTAAAATTAATTGATTACTATTTAATGGACGAAATACCTGCGTTGCCCCCTCTTCGGACAGTTCAATTAACCCTTTTAGCAAAGCTTTGCTTTTTAAAGGATCCTTAAGACGTACTAAACGGAACAGCTCCGGTGCAAAATTGGGAATACCCGTAAATTTTAATGTCTCTCCCTGAGTAAAGGTATCGCCAATACGAATAGTCCCATGGTTGTGCAAGCCAATAATGTCGCCAGCCATAGCCATTTCTGCATGCGCCCTATCTCCTGCCATAAAAGTTAAAGCATTGGCAATTTGTACTTCTTTACCAATTCGTAAATGGGATAACTTCATCCCTTTTCTAAAAGTACCGGAGCAAATACGTAAAAAGGCAATGCGATCACGGTGCTTAGGATCCATATTAGCCTGTATTTTAAATACAAAGCCGCTAAAGGCCTCTTCTTCGGGATTCACTTTTCTTTCTACAGTGGCCCGAGACATAGGGCCTGGCGCATACTCTGCAAAATCATCCAAAAGTTCCTTGATACCAAAGTTATTGATTGCAGAGCCAAAATATACTGGAGTTAATTTACCAGAGAGATAATCTTGTAGATTAAATTCATGCGATGCCCCTTTAACCAGTTCAATTTCATCGCGTAACTCTTGCGCAATCTCTCCTAATAATTCATCCAATTGAGGATTATTTAACCCTTTAATTGCCTGGGCATCCTGTTTTTGGGTATTTTTCCCCGGTTGATATAAATAAACCGTGTCTTGATACAAATGGTAAATACCCTTGAAACGCTTACCCATTCCTACAGGCCAGGTGACCGGTGCACATTGAATCCCAAGAACCGTTTCAACTTCATCTAATAAACTAATAGGCTCGCGGCCTTCACGATCTAATTTATTGATAAATGTCATGATCGGCGTATCGCGTAAACGACAGACTTCCATTAGCTTTACTGTACGTTCTTCAACCCCTTTAGCAACGTCGATAACCATTAGAGCAGAATCAACTGCAGTCAATGTACGATAGGTGTCCTCAGAGAAATCTTCGTGACCTGGTGTATCAAGCAAGTTCATTACGTGATTATTGTGAATAAACTGCATCACTGATGTAGTAATAGAAATTCCTCTTTCTTTTTCCATTTCCATCCAGTCAGACGTAGCATGCCTATCGGCTTTTCGCCCTTTAACTGTACCAGCAAGCTGAATTGCTCCTCCGAATAATAACAGCTTTTCAGTTACGGTGGTTTTACCCGCATCCGGGTGAGAAATGATGGCGAAAGTTCGCCGTTTGCAAAAATCCTGGTAAAAATCAGACATAAGAACCTGCTAGAGCACAGAATAGTGTGCATTTTAAGGGAAACAGTCAAAACAGACAATTTTACTATGGAATATAGTTGCTAGAAAATACCTCTTCAATGGTAATTTCTAAATGCTTGTCATGACCTATATAAACTGCGCTCACTATAACCTTAAATTCTAAAACGCAGTTAAAATAAATTACAAATTATATTTGTAGGTTTTCAGCAATATCCTCTCGAATGGTTTGCGTGAACTCATTCATAGCCGCCATTTCTTTAGATGTTTTAAATAAACCCCATGCAGTTAAACCACCGGTCAAAAGACCTAGTGAACCACAAACGCTTACAGTTGTAACTGCAGCCATTTCACCAGCAACAAGACCGCTAATAAAAGCCCCAGGACCTGACCACAAGCCAGCCACATAACCGACGCCAAACCCGATTACTCCAGCTAAAAAGGTCACTAAAACTGCAGCACTGAAAGTAAAAATGGCATTTATAATATTGGGGTGTTCTCCCTCGAGAATGACCTGACATTCTTGCTCAAATTTACTGAGCGCTCTATCAATTTGTCGCACTTGAGAAGCTTTGCCTAAGGCTTTCTCTAAATGGGTTATTTTCTTAGTGATTGCCTCTAGCTTTTCTTGAGGCAAGTTTGCCAACTCAAGTAATAGCTTTTCCTTGGCTTCTTCAAAAACTGACTCTTGTCTCTCAGTAGACTGATTTACCTCTCGCTTCAGCTCCGGTATTAATAAAGTTAATAAATCGTCTGCTCCGTGCGTATTTTTTGCTGAAGTTACAATCGTGTTTTGAAATGTTATACCGACTTTTTCAAGCTCTTTCTCTATCGCTTCCAATTTGGTGGCAGCATCTTCCTGACAAAGATCTGCTTTAGTCCCTACTAAAATTATAGGTGCTTCTGCATTTACACCCCTAAAAATATTTATTTCTTCTTTTATGGATTGTAGCGTCTCCTCAGTCACAGCTTGACTTAAATCAACACAATAAAGGGCTAATTCTTTATTTTGGTAGGAGTCTTTGCGCATATTCACAAAGTGGTTTTTTCTTCCACTAGGATCCCATATTCGTAAATAGGTTTGTGCCTCTTTAAATTTATAAGTCAGTAAACCAACACCTACTGTTTGTTTAGGTTGACCATTGACTCTTCTTTGAGCAAGACGCATTGCAAGCTGTGTTTTACCAGAACCAGCTTCACCCATCATGACAATTTTTAAGTCGCGCATTTTTAGCTCCCCCAATTTTTGCGCACATTTTACTACGATTTCCTTAAGAATTACTTAATAATACATTTAAGAATTGAATAGCTATTTTATAGGCATGAAAAAGACCAATAAGGACACGCAAACCGAGTTTTCAAAAAAGGTACTGGAACTCATTAAAGCTATTCCAAAAGGAAAAGTTGCTACCTATGGGTTGATAGCAGGGCTTGCTGGAAATCGACAAGGGGCTCGAGGAGTAGGCTGGCTTCTTCATTCTTGTGCCCAAAGTCACAATCTTCCATGGCAACGAGTGATAAAATCAAATGGGCAGCTTTCTTTTCCTTTACTAAGCAATACTTATTCCCTCCAAAAAAACCTTTTAGAAAGCGAAGGGGTTACTGTTCTAAATGGTCGTGTAGACCTAAAAGAATATCTCTGGGAATTCAATACAAAATAACGAATTAATTTGAGCCTCAAGACCCAAATTAATTCGAGTCCAACACTTTATATACGATGAGAAGCTGAGGAACACTCATCCAAAGCATCAGCAAAGCCTTTAACAATACTTGCGATGGGACGCGTAACCAAGCTAATTAGACTTAATAGAGGATTAATAACCGCAGAAATTAAAGCAGAAATCGCAGTTAGGAAATGCTGGCCAGCCTCACCAAGCTCATTTTTTGTATGCCCGTCGATTAGACCTGAAGTACTTTGTTGATTATGTGACCAAATATGAAAAGCTTTAAGCAGTGATGCTAAGGTATTTGTGACACTAATAAGTACATCCAATAAAAATACTGGGGCTAAACACACATCAATGACAGGATTTAAGAGATAAGAGGTGAAATCTGAATATTTATAGTTCGTAGATTGAATGGGTTTAAAAACTGTAAAAAACCGATTTTTTGGCCCTACAAATGACCCTTTTTCTTTAGACAAGAAAATATTGTTTTCACTAGTAAAAACCGTATGCAGAATTTCCGCCATAATATACTCCTTAAATTATTGTTTATTCAATGATTAGCGTACTTAATCCAATCATTTTATAGGATTTTCTCAACTCTTAAGCAGGGATTAACTTGAGGTAGCTTGAAATCGGCGGATTTTAACTAGGAAAGCTTAAGGAAATATTAAATTGATTATCAAAATCAGTTGAATTTTGCGGTAATGAAAACTCTGGTTGACATAGACTCTATGTTAGAAATTAATTTATTGATAATTTTTTCACTATATAAACAAGCCTCATTGGCAACTAACACTTCAAGCCGATGATCAAAATGAACTGGGTCAAGCTTATAGGCTTGCTCCAGAAAAACTCCAGGCTTGGATTGAAAAAAATTAGCGAAGGTATTAACCAAATAATTCAGACCAAAACTACTTTCGACCTCTTCTTTTATTAATTCTAAAGCACTTTGTATTTTTATCTCACAAAAAACCATCTTTTGCAGTAACTCTTGCTGCATCCATACAAAATTACGAACCTTGCCTATAGAGATCTTAGCTCCCTTGTCAAATAAAAAAAGAAGAACTTGAAGCGGATTAGTGACACTTCGTGTTTCAGATATCATTTCGTTCAAGAGCGAGGGTATAAAGACATTGGGGTATGCTTCATAAAGAACTTCCAATACGTTATGACAATTCCCCAATACAGCTGCCCTAAAAGCTTTCCTCACTGCAAATAGCGTTAAATTCTTCTCTAATAGTATTTGCAAAATAGCAACCTCTCCATGAGAAGCAGCAATTTCAATGAGATAATTATAAAAGATAATTTCTTCAGCAGGGATATCTGCAAAATAGGTATGCAAACACTTAACAATGTTCACGTGCCCCCTATATGTGGCAATGACCAGTGCATCTTTAATCAATGCAAATGATATACAGGAATGCTGTTCTAGAAGAAATTTGAACAAATTAAAATGACCCAAAATTGCTGCCAACTCAAATAGATGAGTAGGATAATTATTTATGGATGAAGTTTCGGTAAGTTGGCTTGGGATACCATTAGTAATTTGCCTTAATTCACGTTCAGACTGATTACAAACAACAGCCCAAAAAAGACGATTTTTAGGCTCCTCCTTCAATGAAAGCAAATAAAGAATATCCAAAACTGATTGCTGTTGATGTAAACAGATAAAATCGATCAAACAAGAAGAGACACCGTAAGGTTCCTCGAAAAGCTCATAACCATATTTTTGATGACGGTCCTCGTATAAAAGCTCCTCTCCAAAAACATCCCAAAGATTTAGATCGAGTACTTCATTTAAATGGAGCTCATTCTTATTAAGGAATACGTGTAGCAGAGCTGTATTTCCTGTTAAGGCAGCAGCAGTAATTTTTAACTCACGATCGGATAGTAATCTACTAGTTTTAGAGATATACAGTTCATTTTCTTTTAGGCGCTGGTATTCTTTTTTTGTGGCGCCAACCAAATGAAGATAGGTCATTTTCCATGAGTCTCCATTAAGCTCTTTACGTTTTATAGCTTGTATCGCCTTCGAACTAAATTCATTCTCGCAGCGTGATTTCCAAAATACTTGATCATTCGTTATTTCATACCAATGCTTACAAGTCGAAGCAATCTGCAAAACAATATAGGAAGGAAGCTTTTCAAAAATTAACAAAAGTACTTCTTTAGGCAAATCATTTATTGACATCATGCCCCCGGCTCATTGTTAGTACTAATCTAATCTATTGCTTGATCATCAGCAATTTTGATATTTATTTATATGCAAGCCACAATGAGAATTCATTGCTGATTTGGGTGAGTAAAGTAAATAAACGGCTGATTTGCGGCACTAATAATCCTGAATCTGCTCGTTTTAAATCAAAATCTAAACTACTTGCTCGATTAGAAACCCAATCTATTGCTCAACTTAGTTGAAAGTTATAACAATGATTCAACAACGATAGATAAATCTCTTTTTTTAGAAAGATATGTTTAGTTAATTTTACAATAAAATACGATATGGATTAGACTCAATGTCTAATCCATGGACCATTCTCATTCGCTATTACATTTTATTCGGCGATTAAGCAATCAAAATAAGTTCTTCTCGGCATTCAAAATAATCTGCTACTTTTGCTGCTGTCGCTTTTTCCAGATTATTAGGTTGCCAATGAGGCGACTTATCTTTATCCACTAATAAAGCCCTAATTCCTTCGTAAAAATCTGGCTCTCGCATAAACTGGTTTACAATACAATAATCCATAGAAATACATTCGGCCATCGACATTGTTTTTGCTTTTTGAATTTGAGCTAAGGTAACTTTAAGACTTAGTGGTGCTTTGTGGCGTAAACTATTTAGTATTGTCACTGCCCACTCATCTCCTTGTTCTTGTAATGCAGTAAAGATTTCTTCAACAGTAGAAAAAGAAAAGCAACGGCTGATTGCTGCTTGTTGTGAATGAATTGCGGCCTTCTCTTTGGGCATTGCAAACTGGTTCAAACAAGCATCAACTTCCTCATGGGCATTGTTAGATAGATCAGTATTGGCCAAAGCCTCGATACACTCCTGGATTTTAGCCGAAGGAATTATCTGTTTTATCAAACCTAAAGCATAGGCATCTTGCGCTTGAAGTCGATTTCCTGTTAACCCCAAATAAATACCTGTGGCATCAGGACAACGAGCCAGTAAATAACTTGCTCCGATATCGGGAAAAAAACCAATACTTGTTTCGGGCATCGCAAAAATGAAACGCTCTGTAGCAACAGGATGAGAACCATGAAGCGAAACTCCGACACCACCTCCCATGGTAATGCCATCCATTAGTGAAATATAAGGTTTACTGAAACGATGGATATAATGGTTTAAACGATATTCATGCCAAAAAAACTGCATTTGCTCTGGATTCTTACTCAATCCAGCGGCATATAACCAACGCACATCACCACCCGCACAAAATGCTTTTTCACCCTCACCTTGAACTACCACTGCATGAATTGCCGCATCTTTTTCCCACAAGAGAAGCTGTTGTTGCAATGCTTTGATCATGTCCAAAGTTAATGCATTTAAAGCCTGCGGACGATTTAGGGTTACTAACCCCAAATGTCTTTCACGGGCGAAAACAATGTCTGAAGTCATACCTACTCTCCTTTAAAGTCCGCCCGACGTTTTGCTAAAAATGCAGCAACTCCTTCATGTTTATCGGCTGTAGCACAAACTTTGGCGAAATGGATCGCTTCAAGATGCAAAGCATCTGTTAATGAGAGGTCATAACCATGATCAATCACTTCCATCACGCTAGTCACCGCCAAAGGAGCCATTGACAATATTGTGTTTAGGGTACGTTTGCCATGCTCAAGCAATGCTTCAGGCTCAACCAATTCAGTAACTAATCCCCAATTCAAGGCAGTTTCAGCATTGATAAAGCGGCCTGTTAAACATAAATCCATTGCTCGGCCTTTACCAACTAACCGTGCCAAACGTTGTGTACCCCCATAACCAGGAATAACACCTAACTTCACCTCAGGCTGGCCAAACTGCGCAGCAGTAGAGGCAATTCTTATTGTTGCAGAGATAGCAAGCTCACAACCACCACCAAATGCAAAACCATTCACAGCAGCAAGGGATGGTTTACCTAAAGTTTCCAACTGTCTAAATACATCCTGTCCTTCACAAGCGAATTGATAACCTGTTTGGGCATTGCATTCCGCCAAACGAGAAATATCTGCACCAGCGCAAAACGCTTTGCCAGAGCCAGTTAATAAGAGCGCTTTAATTTTTGTATTCTCTTTAGCTGATGAAAAAATTTCTCTTAAAGCTTGGAGAACATCAGAATTTAATGCATTCAGTTTCTCTGGGCGGTTTAAGGTTAAGGTCAATATGCCATTATTATCCAACTCTTTTTCAATCAAATTCATGCAAAACTCCTGTTAATTCATGTTATTAAAAAATTGAAAACAAATCCTTACTGGGGTCTTTGTACAATTCGCTAGCTTTTGGCCAAGATAGTAGAGTTGTAAATAGACCCTAATCAATCACATAGTTCTCGTCTAAGGTTGCTTTAGCAATAATTTCGCGCATAATTTCGTTAGTGCCCTCAAGAATCTGGTGCACTCTCAGGTCACGGAAAATACGCTCAATTTGATAATCATGAAGATAACCATATCCTCCATGCAATTGCATCGCTTTATCACTGATGCGAAAAGCAACATCTGTAGCTAATCGTTTAGCCATAGCACAATACATGGGTGCATGAGGATCATTTTTATCGAGAGCATCGGCTGCACGATAAACCATCAATCGTGCTGCTTCAAAATCCGTTAACATATCGGCAAAATAAAAACGCAAAGCCTGCATTTGTGTGAGCGGTTTACCGAATTGCTTACGCTCATGAAGATATTGTTGAGTCAGTCGTAAACAGGCTGTGGCACCACCCAAAGAACAGGCAGCGATATTAACCCGCCCACCATTTAAGGCATTTAAGGCTATTTTAAATCCCATACCCTCATCCCCGACACGATTTGCAACGGGCACACGGCAATTTTCAAAATAGACCATGCAAGTAGGTTGATTATGCCAACCCAACTTTCTTTCGAGCTTGCCAAAACTTAAACCTGGGGTGTTTTTTTCAATGAGAAGACAAGAGATACCATGGTGTGATTCATCTCCAGTTCTTACCATGCACAAATATACATCACTGACACTGCCACCCGAAATGAACGCTTTTGCACCATTTAAAAGGTAATAATTACCCTCTTTGACCGCTCGGGTTTTTAAAGAGGCTGCATCAGAACCCGATTCAGGCTCAGTTAAACAATAACTTGCAAACGCATCCATAGATGCTAATCGAGGGGCCCAAGTAGTTCGTAAAGGCTCCTGTGCATAGCGATCAACCAAAGAAGTAACCATGTTATGAATGGACAGGTAAGCGCTGGTACTCACACAGCCCGCAGCCAGTTGCTCAAAAATTATTGCTGCATCAAGACGTTTTAAATTAGCTCCCCCGATATCCTCAGCCGCAACAATGCCTGCCATACCCAACGTTGCTGCCTCACGCATTACGTCGATAGGGAAATGATTATGTTCGTCCCAAGCTGCCGCATTAGGGGCTAATTTATTGCGTGCAAATTCAGCAGCCATATCCCGAAAAGCAATATGCTCTTCACTGAATTTAAAATCCATAGCTTTCCTTAACTTAACTAAAATAGTTTAAACCATAACACATATTGTGCTGGTCAAACGAGTACAGTGACTAGAAAATTTACCAGGGGCGTGTTCTCAATTGCTTTATGATATATCTATCTGATGGCGTATTACAGCGCCCTTCTTCGCAAAGATAAAACATCAAATAAAGTGTTAACGCTAGTTTACTAAGAATGCTATTATTGCCAATTTTTCGCGTCCATTAAATAAAAAAAAGAAAGACGTATGGAAACTACGGGACAAGCTGCACCCTTTCATGCAAAAGCTCTTCATGTGTTAAAAGATTGTTTTGGTTTTGATGCCTTTCGTCATCCTCAAGAAGAAATCATTCATGATCTCATCACTGGAAAAGACTTGCTCGTACTCATGCCTACAGGTGGTGGCAAATCGCTGTGTTATCAAATTCCTGCATTGGTGCGACCAGGTATTGCTATCGTCGTTTCGCCTTTAATTGCTCTGATGGAAGACCAGGTCGCAGCCTTAAAATTACAAGGAATTCGTGCCGCCTATTACAATTCGTCTCTAACCAGCGAAGAAGCAAGACAGGTTCTTGGGCAGCTTCACACCAATGAACTTGATCTACTTTATATTGCCCCAGAACGTTTAATGAGTACCTCTTTTTTAGAGCGTTTACAAGAATGCAATCTTGCTTTATTTGCTATTGATGAGGCTCATTGTATTTCGCAATGGGGGCATGATTTTCGCCCAGAATATGCCACATTAGGCTTACTAAAAACTCAGTTTCCTGAAACTCCAATCATTGCTCTTACTGCTACAGCCGATCAGCAAACACGGCAAGATATCATTAAAAAATTAAATTATGCGCCCAAGCAATTCATTGCTTCCTTCAATCGCCCAAATATTCACTATACCGTTGTTATTAAAAATAATCCGATAAAGCAATTGCAGCAGTTTTTACAAACACAGAACCAGCAATCAGGCATTATTTACTGTGGCACGCGCAACGAAGTCGAGCGAGTAGCAGTTAAATTACAAGAGTTGGGGATAAGGGCAAGGGCATATCATGCTGGTCTTGCTTACAATGAACGGCGTGAGGTTCAAAGCTTATTTCGTCATGATCGCATCGACATTGTGGTTGCAACGCTAGCATTTGGTATGGGGATTGATAAACCCAATGTACGATTTGTAGTGCACTATGACTTACCTAAAAACATTGAAAGTTATTATCAAGAAACAGGTCGAGCCGGCCGAGATGGCTTACCTGCCCTAGCGCTATTATTTTACGACCCTGCTGATAGTGGGCGTTTACGTGGTTGGATCGCGACCACTTCAAATGAGGCTCAACAACGCATTGAAACGAACAAATTAAACCATATGCTTGCCTTTGCAGAAGCAACCCACTGCCGTCGTCAAATTTTGCTGCGCTATTTTGATGAACCAATGGAAAATCTCTGTAGTTACTGTGATATTTGCGACAATCCACCACAAACAATCGATGCCACTGAAGACGCACAAAAACTACTTTCATGTATTTATCGATTGCAGCAAAGTTACGGCATGATTTATACCATTGAGGTTCTTCGTGGAAGTACAGCCGAAAAAATTCAAAAAGGCGGCCACCATCAACTAAGTACCTTTGGTATTGGTAAAAATAAACCAGCTAGTTATTGGAAACAATTAGCTTGGCAATTGATTCACCGTGATTATTGCTATCAGGATGTTAACCAGTTTAATGTTCTTCGTCTTACTAAAAAGGCAATTGCCATACTAAAAAATCAGGAAAGAGTTTCACTGTCTCTCCCTCAAGTTGATTTAAAAGCGAAATCGATTAAAACCAAGGAACGTGAGAGTTTTGCTACAGCTAATAGTCCGTTATTTGAGGTATTACGTGCTCTGCGACGTAAACTCGCCGATGAAGAAAATAAACCACCTTTTATGATTTTTAGCGATACCACTTTACATCAGATGGTCAGGGATAAGCCCCAAAACGTGGATGAGCTGCTCAACATCTCTGGTGTTGGTCAGCACAAACTCAATCATTATGGCTTGCACTTTTTGAAAGCCTTGCGGGAATATGAGGAAGCTTAACCGCTATCAACTTACAATTTTCTCCTGCAATAGCAGGAGAAAAGCATTCATGAGTTAATGGGCATGGCAACCAATTTTCAAATGCACTTGATAATATTTACTCTTATTTCCTTCAATAAAACCTCGAGTTTCCATAACTTCATACCAGTCTAATTTTCCATAGTCTTTAGCAGCTTGTGCAATAGCATTATTAATAGCATCTTCAATGCCATCTTCTGAAGAACCTACTAATTCTATTACCTGATAAACACGATTATTCATTTTCACTCCTTGAAATAGTTACACCTCATCATCCTGATCAACATTAGTCTAGACGAATTCCAACTATTTAACACATAAATTTAACAATAGGTAGTTTTTAAATTAAAAAGGGAAACTACCAACTTAGCTTTTTGTCCTAAATCCAAGTAAGTTTCTGCTCCTAAAGGAAGTGGAAAATTGGTAAATCCATGACCAACTCCTTTTATTTGAATGACTGGAATCCCGCAACTTTGTGCAAAACGATCTAGTACAGGTTGAATCAAAGAAGTTCCATCAGGCTCAGTACCGCCAATAAAATCACCCAGTAAAATAGCCCGAGCATTTTTAAACAAATTAGCTTGCGATAAATGCGTTAACATTCTGTCAACACGATAACCCCGCTCTGCAATCTCCTCTAGAAAAATGATTTTATTCTCACTATTAATTTGCCAATTTGTCCCAATACTTGCTTGAATTAACGATAAATTACCGCCAATCACCGTACTTTCAATCCTCGTATTCTTGGTCGCGCAAGCATTAAGAGGGGTTCCATCGAACTCTACTGTCATAGCATCTCCAAATAATAATGCTTTTAACGCAGCAATGGATTCAGGAGAAAACTTATCTACGGCTAAGGCTCCATGGATGCTTGGCCATTGCCATTTAGTTTGAAAATACAGATGTAATGCAGTCACGTCACTCATGCCGATAAAAATTTTAGACGTGGCAGGAGGAGTCATTTTGCTCAACTCAGGGATTAGTCGCATACTGCCATAGCCACCACGTGCACAAATAATAGCTTTCGTTTGTGGATTCTCAAGAGCTCTTTTTAGCGAAGCAAAACGAACTTCATCACTATTAGCACATAGCAAATCCTCACCAAAAATAGCTTCATCGATCAAACAATGGAGTCCCCAAGAGACTAATAACTCCCTAAGATCTTGCAAATGCTTATGGGAACAACGGGACGCGGGGGCAATAATCTCAACACTGTCCCCTGGTTTTAAAATGGGGAGTTTCTGCATTTTTGATTGTCCTCATTGGTAAAGTCAATACCTACGTTATAGACCCCATGGGCAAGCCGCGGGGATGAGCAAAACCCATCGAATTCCCGCGGCTTGACCACTGGATCCAAAAGCTTGCTATAATCCTTGGTCTCGCCAAAGAAATTCACAACCTCCGTGCTAATCAAGACTGCATTTGTTGTTGTGCTTTGGCAATTGCCTTGCGGATCATTTGTGCTTCTTGCGATTGCTCTGGAGCTAACTTTAATAAATGTTGCCAATAATTAATTGCTTGCTGGTAATCATGTGTCATATAAGCATCCATTGCTAACATCGCCAGAGCATCAGGCTGATCCGGATTTTTTTGCAATAGCTCTTTGAACAGGCTTCTGATAGGTTCATCAAATTGCTGCTGATTAAGTTGCCAAAGACTTTGTGCATAGTTCACAGTAGTAGCCTCATCTGCAGGATTTAATTGGTGTGCTTTCGCAAAGGCATCACGCGCCTGAATCCATTGTTCTTGACTCGTATATAATCGGCCTAGCAAATACCAGCCTCGCGCGCTCTCTGGTTCAACCTGCAAGCGGGCCTTCAATTTCTCAATAATTTGTCCAGGGCTTTTTATCGACTGAAGAACAGCCTGCACTTGTTTTTGCTTTTCTTGTTGATTTAGAAAATGCTGCCACTCAGCCATTGCGCCCCAATACCAATAAGCAGCGGTAGTAGCCAGCATTGTCAGTGGTATTAACAAAAAAAACACCCTTTTTGACTGACGAAAAGGATATAAAATTACAGGAATTGCTAGTAATACTAGCAGAATAAGACAGGTCAATAACCACCATTTACTCATGTGAACTTCGCTTTAGACAAGTACGCCAAAAAATAAACAAACCCACACACAAAAAAAGAGCGGGGCCAAACCACAATAGCGCCGTTAACGGTTTTACTGGTGGCTTAAATAAAATAAAATCACCATAGCGAGCAGTTAAATAATCAATAATTTCGCTATCAGCCTTCCCTTCCTTGACTAAATTATACACTTGCTCACGTAAATCTTTAGCAAGGCTCGCATTGGAGTCGGCCAAATCTTGGTTTTGACAAACCAGGCAACGTAATTCTTTTAATAAATATGAAAACTGGGCCTCTTGTTTAGCCGTATCAAGGGGATAAAAGGAATTTGCCATCAGTATTGTCGGTACTACCCACATGCCAACTACAAGCAAGCAAGTTCTAAAGCTTCTCATGCTTCCTCCAGCAATAATTTCATTTGCGGTAAAAATTCTGCACTCCAAGCTTTTTCATCCAAAATACCAACATGTCTATAACGAATTACCCCTTTTTTATCAATTAAAAATGTTTCCGGAGCACCGTAAACACCTAGATCAATAGCAAGTTTTCCCTCATGGTCCTCTCCAATAGCACGGTAAGGATTACCCCATTCATTTAGCCAGCGTTTTGCATTGTTCGTATCATCTTTGTAATTTAAACCGTAAATGGGGACACCTTCACGTGAAAGTCTCATCAAAAAAACTTGCTCTTCAACGCAAGCTGAGCACCAGCTCGCCCACACATTGAGCAAAACCACCTGCCCGCGAAAGATTTCAGGAGTCAATAATTGTTCATTTCCCAATGTCGTTAATTGAAAGTCCGGAAGTAATTTACCAATTTGCGCAGAGGGCAAGGTTTGCGGCTCAAGCGATAAGCCCCGCCAGAGAAAAACCACCAGTGCAGCAAAAATTATCAATGGAAATAATCGCCAGAATTTCATGCAGTAACCTCAGGTGTAATACTAGCAGTTTGACGTCTTTGGTAATAACGTCTATCGCTTAAAGCAAATAATCCTCCTGCCAAAATCATAAAGCCTCCCCCCCATATCCAGCGAATAAAGGGTTTATAATAGAGGCGAACTGACCAGGCTTTGTCATCTAATGGCTCGCCTAATGCTATATAAATATCCCTAAAGGGACTAACATCAATTGCTGACTCAGTCATTGCCATCTGCCCAACATTATAAATTCTTTTCTCCGGGTAGATGACTGTTATTTTATTGCCATGTTGAACTTCAAAACGAGCTTGCGTACCGTGGTAGTTTGGGCCTTTTAAAGTGGATTCATTTATAAATTTCACTTCATAACTGGCAAGTTGTGCTTTATCACCAGGTGCCATTTTTATATCGTCCTGAATGCCGTAATTACTTGAAATGCAGATGCCAATGACCGTCACCGCCACACCGCAATGAGCAATTATCATTCCCCAAAAACCTTGTCCCAAACTTAAAATCCCACGTTGTCTGGCACGAAGCATAATTAATTTCAAAGTACTAAAGATGACCCAAAAAGCCAGAATTAATCCTAATAAAGCAGAAAGATTAATTACCTTGGTCAAACTGCATAAAAGAGCTAGGGAGCAAAGTACGCTTGCCACTAATACACTGCGCAATCGCAGCGTTATTTTGTGTAAACTATCTTGTTGCCAATTTAAATGAATTCCCACGCCCATCAAAATTAGTAATGGGATCATTAAAGGAATAAAAACAGAATTGAAATACGGAGCGCCAACAGATAATTTTCCAAGGCCAAGTCCGTCAATCAGCAGTGGATATACAGTTCCCATTAATACTGTAAGCATCATGACTGCCAGAAAAACATTGTTCAAGAGTAATGCACTTTCTCGAGAAAGTACGGAGGGATTATCACGTTTTTGTAGGGTCTGTGCTCTTGTGGCAAACAAGAGTAAGGAGCCCCCTATAACCATGAATAAGAAACACAAAATAAATAAGCCACGTTTTGGATCTACGGCAAAAGCATGCACGGATGTCAGAACACCTGAGCGAACTAAGAACGTGCCAATAAGACTAAGTGAGAACGCTGTAATCGCCAAGAGAAGAGTCCAGGCTTTAAATTGGTGTCTTTGCTCACTAACAGCAAGCGAGTGTAGCAGTGCTGTCCCAACAAGCCAAGGCATAAATGAAGCATTCTCCACCGGATCCCAAAACCACCAACCTCCCCAGCCCAACTCACGATAAGCCCACCAACTTCCCAGAGTAATACCAGCTGTCAAACAACACCACGCAGCTAAAGTCCAGGGTCTTGTCCACTTTGCCCACGTAGTTTCCACTCGACCGACCCAAAGCGCTGCAATGGCAAATGCAAAAGCCACTGAAAAGCCAACATAGCCCATATAGAGCATGGGAGGATGAAATAAAAAGCCCGGATCCTGCAGTAAGGGATTTAAATCCCGACCTTGTGTTTGCAATAATTGAAATTGCCGTGCGAATGGATTAGATGTTGATAGTAGAAAAAGAATAAACCCTATACTCACCCAACCAAGAACTACCAATACACGAGCACGCATGGCCTTGTCGAGTGTTGAGCTGAAAAAACTGACAGCAAGCATCCATAAACTTAAAATGGCAACCCACAATAGCATTGAGCCCTCATGCCCACCCCATACTGCACACACTTTATAAAACCAAGGCAAAGAGACACTAGAGTTAGTTAAGACGTAAATAACACTAAAGTCATCACGTAAAAAACAAAGCGTAAGAGAAATATAAGCAAGAGCAATAAAAATAAATTGACCACAAGCATACAAAGGAGCGGAAGCTATCCACTGTATGTTATTACGCCACAAACCAAAGATTGGAATAACTGCCAGCAATACAGCAAAAACCAAACCTAATATCAAAGAAAATAAACCAATCTCAGCAATCATGCGTTTCTCTTTTCATCTTGTGATACCGCTTTAGCCAAGGCATCTTTTACTTCTGGAGGCATATAATTGGCATCGTGTTTTGCGAGTACTTCTGTAGCCACAAAATGATGGTTATCAGTCAATTTACCCAGTGCAACAATACCCTGCTCCTCACGAAAAAGATCTGGCAAAATCCCGCGATAGTTAACAGTCACAGTCTGTTTAAAATCTGTTAATTTAAATTCTACAGATAAATCATTAGTTGCGCGCATAATACTATTCTTTACAACCATCCCTCCTAAACGGATGTTATGCTCTTTAGGGGCTTCTCCGCTTACAATTTGGGTAGGTGTGTAAAATAAACTAATATTTTGTCTTAAAGTATATAAAACCAGACCTGTCACTACTCCTAAAACAGAGACAATAAACAACAATAAAAAAATTTTACGCTGACGTATGGGGTTCATTCTTGTCTCTTAAACCATTGCTGCAATTTCTTAATAGTTCGCAAATGCTGCGACTTGATGCCCAGTATATGCATTACCAAAACAGCACAAACCAATCCATATGCAGGCCATACGTAAATAGCATATCCGCCCATACTCCACCATTGGGTCAATTGACTCATACTTCTCCCCTCTCGAACATAGCCTTCACCCATTGTTGCCTACGCTCACGTAGTAAAAGCTCATTTCTGGCCTTGTGAAGAATAATCCAAAGGCAATAAAGCATAAAACCAATTAGAGTCAACAATAATGGATATAACATGGGAGTGGCAATTTTTGGTTTTGCAAATACCGATAAGGTTGATCCTTGATGCAGCGTATTCCACCAATAGACTGAATAATGAATGATCGGTAAATCAATTAAACCAACTAAAGTAAGCACAGCCGCGACTTTATCGCCTTGCTCCTTGTCCTGGAAAGAATTTTTAACAGCTAAAATAGCCAAATATAAAAAGAGTAAAATCAGCTCTGAGGTCAATCGAGCATCCCAAATCCACCAAGTGCCCCACATGGGTTTACCCCAAATACTGCCTGTAACTAACGCAAGAAACGCCATGGAAGCACCAAGTTGGGCAGCCAGTCCCAGTATTAAACCTGCCATTTTAATGCGCCAAACGAGTAAAAGAATTGCTAGAAATCCCATCCAGCTATATAGCGCCATGGATAAAAAAGCACTGGGTACATGGACATAAATAATGCGAAAGGCATCGCCTTGCTGATAATCAGGAGGGGCAAAAACCAACCCCCAAATCATCCCCAAAACTAAAAACACCCATGCACTGACACCTAGCCAACTAAGCCACGTCTTAGTGCGCTGATAAAATGTTTTAGGTGAAGCCATTTGGTATAGAAATTTCCACATAACAAAGTTAAATTCATCTAATGAGTATTAGGCTGTCTTTTCCAAGTCCAATGAACAATCATTACTTCGTTCTGAACGACAACCAGACGTTATAAAAAAACCGCGATTTTATCATAATATTAGTCAGCAAGGCTAATTCGAATAACCGTAGCAATAGCAAAAGGTAAAAAGGCTGTCGCTAAAACTGATATTGCAGCCAATAATGTCAGGTAGCCAGCAACCGGAAATCCATGCATTACGGCGGTCAAGCTGCCACTACCAAAAATCATAATAGGTACAGTTAAAGGTAATAAAACTAATGCCATCAATACTCCCTTTCCAGCACTAAAAGCAGCAGCAAGCCCACATAAAAAAAGGATAGCTGGAGTTCCTGCAATAAGACTGATAATTAAGACAGCTGTTTCATAAGGAGTTAGGTTAAATAATAAGGCTAATAAAGGGCAAAAAATCAACATAGGCAGCAAGTTCAGCAGCCAATGGACGAACAATTTAGCACTGACAATAAGACTCAAGGGGTAACCAGAAATCAACCATTGCTCTATTACACCATCTTCATGATCTTGCTGAAAAAGTCCTGCTGAAGACAACAACATTGCTAATAACATCGCTATCCAAACTACTCCGGGAGCAATAACACGCATCGTTGAGGCTTCAGGGGGCATAGTTAATGGAAAAAAGACTGTTACCATTAAAAAGAACAATACGGAATGAAGCAAGAGCCGTGGCTGGCGAAGATGAAGCAATGCCTCTCGCTGAAACTGTCGCTTGAAAAGAATCGTTAGATTGACCATATCTATATCCACTTTGGCAAATGAATTATAACGAGATATGTCTGAATCATAGACAATACTCCAGACAATCTATTTTACTTGAAGGTAAATTTTGATGGGATGTCAAAATAATCTGCCCCCCCTGGTAAAGATGATTTTCAAGAGTCTGCATAAATCGGTTAATTGCCTCTTTATCCAAGGCAACTAAAGGCTCATCCAATAGCCATAAACGCGCATTAGTCATTACTATACGTAATAACCCCACACGGCGACGTTGTCCCGCAGATAGATGAGCACTAATTTCATCGCGTAAGCCGTGCAAACCAAAATCTTTAAGTAGTGCGCTCAGATCAATATCCCGGCGTCCCCAATGCATGTCAAAAAAGCAATTTTCCTCTACGGTCAATAAAGGGTTGATGCCAGTTCTATGTCCCACATAGCAAAGTTGTTGCTGATACGCGGTGAGATTATTCATTATCGGTTGTCCCTCATAATGAATTTCACCCTCTAAAGGATTTAAAAGACCTGCCAATAACCTAAGTAAAGTCGTTTTCCCGGCACCATTACTACCTCGTAAATGCAATAATTGCCCTGCTTTTAACGTAAATGTCACTTGACTAAGCAAAGGTTTATCTTGGTAGTCAAAACCAAGGGCACGGATTTCAAGCATAAAAAGTAGCTAAAATTAAAAGAGGCAGACTATCTACAATTGGCATTTCTGGCAAGAGAATTTCCTTATAACTCAATCAAAAATGGGTTTTATGAATTGCTAGACTTATCTTTTTCAAGACTATCTCTCCAAGCCATTTCTTCAGACTCAGTTAGGAAAATTTCTTTATCCGTTCTTTTTGTATTTAGATTTTCTCTATCGCCCATATGTTTTGAACCTGCTAAATTACTTGGCTTAGCTTGAATTTTATTTATTTTCTCCACTGCCTGTGGCTGAGGGTTTTGATATATTTTCATGACCAGTCCTTTTTTAAACACTCATACATTAAGTATAGTTATTACAATATTAGTGTCTTTGCCTTTCTTTAACATGGTGTTTTTCTTTCTTGGTAACTCAAATTAATACAGATTAGTTCTAGAAGCGCTTTATTTTCACTGGAAAAAACTTGCACCATAGTGCGGTCATAGCGATAATCGTTTCTTTTCATTAGCTAAGGTAGATGATGGCGTTCTTATCTGAATATGGTTTATTTCTATTAAAAGCATTGACTCTAGTAATCGCCGTATTATTAACTTTTGCCGGTATTGCTGCTTTAAGTCGTAAGCCCAAATCCAAACTGGAAATAACCTCGCTCAATAAACAATATGAAGAAACTAAACAACGAATGTCTCATGATGTAAAAAATCATAAACCTGAAAAGAAGAAGAAAAAAAGCAAAGATGAAAAATCATCGCTTTATGTAATCGACTTTCATGGCGATATAAAAGCAAGTGAAGCAGAGCAACTTCGGGAGGCAGTTACCGCAATTCTTGCTATTGCTGAGCCCAAAGATGAGATTGTTGTACGTTTAGAAAGCCCAGGAGGAGCAGTCAATGCCTATGGCCTCGCTGCTTCGCAATTACAACGAATACGCGATAAAAATATTCCACTTACTGTGTGTATCGATAAAATGGCTGCAAGCGGTGGTTATTTAATGGCCTGTGTTGCTAATACAATAATTGCAGCGCCTTTTGCGATCATTGGTTCCATTGGTGTTGTCGCACAATTACCCAATTTTCATCGTTGGTTGAAAAAAAATGATATTGATGTTGAGTTGTTAACCGCTGGCGAATTTAAGCGTACTTTGACTATTTTTGGCGAAAACACTGAAAAAGGCCGTGAAAAATTCCAGGAAGATATAGAAAAGATTCATCAAGCGTTTAGAGCTTATGTATTAGCCAATCGCCCTCAATTGGACATTGATAAAGTTGCGACTGGCGAACATTGGCTGGCAAAAGAAGCGTTCGAATTAAAACTTGTCGATAAACTAATAACTAGTGATGATTATCTTACAGAAAAAATGACTGATTTTAATGCTTTCAAAATCGCAGTTCATGGTAAAAAATCTCTGGCAGAAAAAATGCTCAAACCAGTTATGAAATTAGTGCATCCCTGGGCTTAATTTCCGCAAGCCGGGTTAGCTTGTCTTCACCCGGCGCCACACCCCATCTGTACAGCCCATTAATCTGCATAACAAACGTATAAACTGTGTTTTTTATTGACACTTTTATGGGTATTCAGTATGATATAGCCACTCAAATTTTGGGATAACTCATCATGCGTCCAGTCAAAATTGTTATTTATGATCAAACACAGATTCAATCCTGGGAAAACGAATTACCCACCCTAAAAAAAGCAATTGATACAGCCTCACAAACAGTGCTAAGAGAAAAACAAACGTTAGAACCGCTTAATCTTCGTCTGTTGACTCTTGATAATGAGATAAATTCTATACAACTACAAATTTTGACTATACAAAGCGAATTAGAGAGACGTCACCATCACCATCATCATGAACATAATGGTCATCACCATAGTCACCCCTCACATAATCATGGTAATATTTTTGAGGGCTTTGCTGACGCAGTTTCAGAACTTAACTTACTACAATTACAAAATCAGCTAAATGTAGTAAAAATACAACGCGGTGAATTGAAAAAAACTATTCAATCTCATCTTGATGAAATTAAACGGGCTGAATCAATCATTGGCGAAACCAGCTCAAAGATAGCGTGGACGGAGGATCACATTAAAGCAGGCAAACAATTTTTAGAAACATTGACCAATAATCCTGCTGAGCTAGTAGAACAGTTACATGAAAAAATACTAAAAACATTTGAAAAATATAGCAATACTCATCCGGCAGGTGTTTCACCACAAGTTCGTTTTTGCCTGTTAAATATTCAAGCTAAACTTGCAGGACTACTTACACCGCCTACATTTGAACTGATTACTCCTTCACCGATTCAAGTAAACCAAATTTACTATCTTCGTCTTTGCGCATTTCTTTGGGACATGTATTATCGTGTAGAGCGAGGAGATAACGATTATCCGTTCAGCGATTTACTGGCCAATCTACTTAAAGCAACACATATACTTGAGAATGGCGATTTGCCAGACCATTTACAAACAGGGCAGTCAGCAAATGTTCACTTCAGTCAAGTAAAAAATAACAATCCATATTTTCAAGATTTAACTGATTACGAATTACTAGCGTATGAAAAACAAATTTTCGACCAAGAAATTTCTCATACGAAAACCAGACTATATCGGCAAAATGCACTTCAGATTCATATCGGCAAAGCAGTAAGCTTAATTGAATTAGAAATTGCAAACAAAAAATCAAAAAAGGAACCCGTCGATTATCATTTTTATACACAGGTCATTCGTGACTTTAACAAAATTCTCTTTCAGGGTTCTGATCCAAGTTTAGTTGATCATTTAGCATTACTTGCTGAGCATGCTTCAGGTTCTTCTTCACTTGGTAAAAAAATCGGCGGTGCGTTGCTTGTTGTCGCAGGACTACTACTTATTGCAGCAAGTGTTGTAGGATTAGTCGCGACATTTGGCAGCAGCGCATTTCTTAGTGCTTTTGGTCTAGCGCTTGCTCTTAGTCTGCTCTCAACATCGACAATTGCTGGTACTGGTCTAACTTTTTTTGGTGGGCGTACGTTTAAAGGTGGCATGCAACAAGGTTTGTCTAAAGAACTACATAATATTCATGATGATTTGCAAAATCCAGAGGTAGCACATACCCAACCACAATACGGCTAGTTTCTGATTAAGGCGTGTACTCAATTGCTTATGAAGCAGAAATTTGAATAATCTGCAGCTGGAGAATTAATTGAGGACACTCCTCCTAACTTCATACTTGATTATTTGTTAAAAAGGACTAAAGTCGAGGTATAATTACTATTAATAATCGCTAATTAATCAATATGGAGTAAATCATGAGTGACTTTAAATCAAAGCTTCCTGATTTTAAGGAAATTACATCAATAGCCGGTAAACTTTTTAAAGATGTTAAAAAAAGCGTCTCAGAAATTATTGACGATTATAAAAAGAAACGCGAGCAGCCTGATACGGGGGATGTGGTAAGTTCCAGCCCTAAAAAAGCTAAAACTGAAGAAGAAGTCGCTGTAGCTGCAAAAAAAACAACTGAGACCGGGGAAGAAGAAGTTACCACTGTTGCTACAGCCAAGAAAAGCAAAACGGCCAAACCTCAATCAGAAGCTTCTGAGACTCAAGATTCTGATCAACAAGAGTAGCCAATAGACCTCTTTCAAAGCTCTACTGCCTTAGGTTATTGCATTTAAGTGATAAGGTGCCCGGATTCTCATGTTACTCCGTGTACAACGTGGCCATGCAGCACATCGCTGTACTTTTCTGCTGCCAAGTTTTAAAGAGGTCCAATATCACTAACTATGCACGATCAGGACGGGTCAAACCATATTTACGCATTTTTTCAACTAAAGTAGTACGTCGCATGTTAAGATAATTAGCTGCATGGGCCACCACCCAATCAGATTCGTTCAATGCTTGGCTAATAAGCGCAAGCTCTGTCTTTACTAAATGTTCCTTTAAATCGATTCCATCACTAGTAATTGCGTCTGGACTTAATATTTCCAATAGAGTTTCCCGTTCGCTATTCAAAACTCCTTGTATTAACAACTTGCTATCTTTTCTAAAACGTCTGGGCAAATCCTCGAAATCTACAATCCCATTAGGAAACAAAATGGATAAGCGCTCAACAAGATTGGCTAGCTCTCGTACATTTCCCGGCCAGCTATAGCAACTCAACGCATCTAGAGCCGCAGGCATAAGACGAACACCAGGCCTGTTTTCGCCTTCAATACGAGAGACAAGTTCGTTTAACAACAAAGGCAAATCTTCACGCCTGGCACGTAAAGGAGGCATATCAATAGGAAAAACATTTAAACGATAAAATAAGTCCTCTCGAAATGTCCCTTCACTAATTGCCTCCTCCAGATTACGATGAGTAGCAGCAATAATCCTAACGTTAACATCAATGCTCTTGTTGCTGCCGACCCGTTCAAAACAGCGCTCTTGTAATACACGCAATAATTTGACTTGCATTGCTAAAGGCATATCCCCTATTTCATCAAGAAATAAAGTTCCACCATTTGCTAATTCAAACCGTCCCTGGCGAGCGGTAATCGCACCAGTAAACGCTCCTTTCTCATGTCCAAACAACTCACTTTCTAACAATTCCGCCGGAATAGCTCCACAATTAATAGGAATAAACGGCTTATTATGTCGTGATGAAAAAGCATGAATATTCCTTGCTACAACTTCCTTACCTGTACCTGATTCACCAAGAATTAATACACTCGCTTCAGTATCTGCAACCTGAGCAATCAATTTACGAACTTGGCGGATAGAATCACTGTTACCTACCAAACTACGAAATAAAGGCGTACGCTTTTTGTTGTATTTTTCAGCCAATAGTGTTTCATTAGCAATCTGGCATTTATGCAAAGCTTCGAGCATTTGAGCATACGTAAAAGGAAAACAGAGATTTGCAAGCACATTACTTACAGAATAATGAGTTTCAGGAAAAGGTGAATCGATAAGGATGATCGGCAATTGTGGCACTATCGTCCTCACATCATTGAGGAACTCAAAGGTATTTTCATAAGATTCTTGCGCCCCAACTACAATTGAATGAACATTCTTAAAAGAGAAAGTTTGCCAATTCAAATAATTAGCTTGAATACAAGTTTCGCCAACAAAATTTAAAATCGTGGTGAGCTTATGAGAACGTTCTTTATTATCATCAATAATGAAAATAGTTTCATTGCGACTCATAGCTCTATCCCTACATCCAGCTTGCCTAATCTGAGTATTGGTTACCAACCAATATACTGTCAAATAAATGACGATTTATTTTATCAGTGTCATAAATAACAAGTCCTAGCGATTGCAGTCAATAGACTCAAAAGCATTACACAACACCCCAAAACATAATTTTTGATTGCCAATTGCTTTAGTAGCCGCAATATGTTTTTGAATAGAGAATCGACGAACATCCAGATAACCCATGCGACGACAAAATGAAAACGCTGCCTTACGTCCGCAACCGCGATGACCATCATAGCACCAATCAACACGATAATTATTAAAACGAGGGTAGACAAAGCGTCTTAAGCGATAATGATAAGCCTTAGGGGGATTATGAGACATGTTTGATACACAACGGATGGTTTTAAACCCATTGCAATGCCAACCTTTACATCTTAAATTGCAGAATAAATAATTCGTTAAACCCACATTATTATCGATAATCTGCTGGTCCGCTCGCTCATAACCCATGAGCCGACAATAGCGATTGGCGACCACAGATCCACACTTACCATCTAACATGCAATAATTTAAACGTTCACCATGGTATTTCGGCATCCAAAAATTTCTATAGAAATCATTACTGCGCGCTCCCATACTCAAATTACTCAAGAGCAAGCAAGCTATAGTCACCAAACCCATTCGTGAAAAAAAAGTCATTATTACAATCCGTTAGCAGCTTTTATGACATGTTAGCCTATGCCCGACAGCAAAAAAAGAGGCAAAACTCCCCTTCGATAATTTTTTGACAGACCGCTGATCATTTAGGTCTAATTCACAACGAACTATTGTCAACTAATAGCTCAATTCAACGTTTTGTTCCCCTAATAGATCGCCAAGAATCATTAACAAATTATCAGTTGGCGTCACTCGCCACTGCTGACCCAAATTTAAAGCAGCAGTGGCGGTTTGACTTGCATAACGAATCTGCACGACACATTCACCCTGATGAGCTTTTAATATGGATTGCAGTGAAGAAATCACCTCATTATCTTTAGGCGATAAGGCAAGGGCAATACATTTGGCAAATCGCGTACGTGCATCTTCAATACTGTAAAGTTGATTAGCAGTCATCTTAACGCCACCACTATACTCATCGGGTGCGATTTCCCCTTCAACAACAAGCATTTGCCCCACTTGTATGTTTGTTTGTTGAGCTTCATAGACCTCGGAAAAAACCACAACATCCAATTTATTAGTGGCATCTTCAACGCCAATAATTGTCAATTTTTTTCCTCGCTTAGTCATGACCCTTCGTAATGTTGTGACCAAACCACATATGCATGTTTTTTTTAAAACACTGGGATTAAGTCTGGCAATAGGAGTAACAAAGGCTTTGAACTCTTGAGAGTACTGCTTTGCTGGATGTCCAGTAATATAAAGTCCTAGCGTTTCTTTTTCACCATTTAGCCGCATTGTGTCTGGCCATGGTTTGCATTCGACATAATCTTCTTGATTAACCGTTTCTTCCAATATTGAAAACAAATCCGTCTGGCCACTATTTTGATTTTGGTGAGTTTTATCGGCTACCTTTAAAGCTTTATCAAGCGAAGTGAATAACACGGAGCGCTCTATACCCCAACAATCCATTGCACCACTTTTGATTAAAGCCTCCAACACTCGACGATTTACTTTACGCAAATCCATTCTTTGACAAAAACTAAATAAACCCGAATAAACCCCTCCACTTATTCTTTCTTCCACGATGTAGTTAATTGCCGTTTCCCCTACCCCTTTGATCGCCCCCAAACCGTAGAGAATTGTTTTGTCATCAGCTACAGTAAATTGGTAATGGGACTGGTTAATTGCGGGCGGTAAAACATTTAATTGCATTTGCACGCATTCATCTATAAAGGTGACTACTTTATCAGTATTATCCATATCCGAAGACATGACCGCGGCCATAAATGCAGCTGGAAAATGTGCCTTTAACCAAGCCGTTTGATAAGCAACTAGTGCATAAGCCGCAGAGTGAGATTTATTAAATCCATAGCCAGCAAACTTCTCCATTAAGTCAAAAATATGCGTAGCAACCTGTTCATCAACACCACGTGCTGTCGCACCTTCAGTAAAAATGACTCGTTGTTTGGCCATTTCCTCAGGCTTTTTCTTACCCATGGCTCGTCGCAATAAGTCCGCTCCCCCGAGCGTATAATTTGCTAAAACCTGGGCGATTTGCATCACTTGTTCTTGGTAAAGAATAACCCCATAGGTAGGCTTTAAAATAGGTTCCAAGTCTGGATGGGGATACTCAACCTTAGCACGCCCATGTTTTCTGTCAATAAAGTCATCTACCATCCCTGATTGGAGAGGACCTGGTCTAAAAAGAGCAACCAATGCAATTATATCTTCAAAACAATCTGGCTGGAGGCGATGAATTAACTCTTTCATGCCACGGGATTCCAGCTGGAAAACTGCTGTAGTTTGGCAAGCCATTAATAGCTCAAAACTTTTTTTATCGTCTGTAGGAATGAGAGAGATATCAATTGGCAGCTCGCCTTGGGCAACCCTTTGTTTATTGATAATTGCCAAAGCCCAATCAATGATGGTTAACGTTCGCAGTCCCAAGAAGTCAAACTTCACTAAACCTGCAGCCTCTACATCATCTTTGTCAAATTGACTAACTAATTGGGTCGAACCTTGTTCACAATAAATTGCAGTAAAATCAGTTAATTTTGAAGGTGCAATCACTACGCCACCAGCATGTTTACCTGCATTTCGAGTAATACCTTCAAGTTTTAATGCTAAATCAATTAACTCTTTGACTTCCTCTTCGTCTTGATAACGTCGTTTTAATTCTTCTTCATCCTCGAGCGCTTTGTTCAAAGTCATTCCTATTTCAAAAGGAATTAATTTCGCTATCTTATCGACAAAACCATAAGGATGACCCAGAACCCGCCCCACATCGCGTACCACTGCCTTTGCAGCCATCGTACCGAAAGTAATAATTTGTGAAACACTTTGTCGTCCATATTTCTCAGCAACATATTCAATAACCCTATCTCGCCCCTCCATGCAAAAATCAATATCGAAGTCAGGCATCGAAACCCGCTCAGGATTTAAGAAACGCTCGAATAGCAATTCATAGAGTAGTGGATCCAAGTCGGTTATTTTTAATGCGTAAGCAACCAAAGAACCTGCTCCAGAACCTCTTCCAGGACCGACTGGGACACCATTTTGTTTTGCCCACTGAATAAAATCTGCCACGATAAGGAAATAACCGGGAAACCCCATGGTATTAATTACGTCTAACTCAACCTGCAGTCTTTTATCATAAGGAGAGCGTAAACTTGTTATAGTCTCTGGAGATTGATCACGAAAAATTTGCTGTAGACGTTCTTCAAGACCCTGCTTGGATAACTCTGAAAGATAACCTTCTACTGTAGACCCTTCTGGAATAGGGAAATTAGGCAAATAATTATTGCCTAAATCAAGTTTAACGGTACATCGTTTGGCTATTTCAACCGTATTTTCCAGGGCTTGCGGTAAATCTTTAAATAGCTCAATCATCTCTTGCGCGGAGCGAAGGTATTGTTGTGGGCTGTATAGCTGGTTTCGTCTGGGATCCGCCAAAGTGTAGCCTTCGTGAATGCACACTCGCGCTTCATGTGCTTCATAATCTTCTTTTTGGAGAAAACGCACATCGTTAGTGGCAACTAAAGGTAAATTTAGCTCCTCCGCCAAACGTACCACGCGTTCATTATATTCGATCTCATCAACTCGCCCTGTTCTTTGTATTTCCAAATAAAAACGATTAGGAAAAATATCCATAAAGGATTTAGCCAATGCATAAGCACTTGTTTCATCATTTGCTAGTAAGGCCTTCCCTATGGCACCGAATCGTCCTCCTGATAAGGCAATTAACCCTTCTGCATGTTCATTAATCCAATGAGATTGAATTCTTGGTTGGCCTTGGTATTGGCCTTCCTGATAAGCCTTGGACACCAAACAGGTTAAATTTCGATACCCTAT
Source organism: Legionella brunensis (assembly GCF_001467025.1). Lineage (GTDB taxonomy): Bacteria > Pseudomonadota > Gammaproteobacteria > Legionellales > Legionellaceae > Tatlockia > Tatlockia brunensis. The sequence goes on from NZ_LNXV01000029.1 coordinate 116,645, forward strand.
TTCATTTTGGCATAATAGAACAAGCGAGGTAACCTGTTCAGGGTTAGCGGGATCATAGCAAGGTAAATCACTTCCTAAAATCGGTTTAATACCTGCTTCCAATGCTGCCTTGAAAACTTTCACCGCAGCAAAGAGATTGCAATAGTCAGTAATTGCTATTGCATTCATACCCTTATTAGCAAGTGACTTCATAAGCGGCTTGATACGCACTAAACCGTCTACCATGGAAAACTCTGTGTGTACCCGCAAATGAACAAAACGCGCTTGCATAATGTGAAAACTTTTACTCAAGAGAATGAGTGAACTGTACCGAAGTCAGTTGTTGAGAGCAAGTACGAAATTGGTGACTTTTCTATAAAAAAGCAGCTATGCTCAAGTAGCCTGGCTGCAGCGAACTTAAATAAAAAATCATCTATTTTGGCTCTGTACTTTATTGATTTGTCATTTATTTACAAGTCTATATCCCCTACTCTAGAATAATTTTTAAGAATCAGGTCTAAATTTAGGGACATGAAAAATTGAGGAAAAAAAACTACTACTCTTGGGTGATAAATTACTCAAGGCTGGCTGCAATGCGGTTGATAAAATTGCCCAACCTCTATTTGATCATTTGATTTAACGTTCTTTTCATATAAATTATCAATTAATGATAATTTTATTTTTCTAACCAATAATTATGCCTGGCTTAAAAATTGTATCAATAAAAACTACGTAGAATATCTTTCTTCCATGTAACCGGAACACGATGCCATTCTCTGGGATGCGATTACCAAAGACAGTACTGTTATGCCAGTGTTTGAAGATACCCGACTAAACTTCAATATCGATCATGGATTTACCATTATTAAAAGCAATGAAACACAAGAAGAGCATTTTAATTTTGCAACCACCCGAAACAACTATCAAATAAATGACTTTTACTTGCATCATCAGGAAATTCTGGAACGCTTTATCCTTTATTTTAAAGATAAAGCTCAAAAAATTATTGATATTGCCTGACGCATGCAATCAGCTTGAAAGAACTTGGTTTAATTAAAAACTCGCTTGCAAAGAAGAGTTTTATAGAGAAATCGATTACTTCATAGAAAACACACAGATTAAAACCATCCACCTCTCAGCGAGTGGCAAAAATCTTGATGTAAACTATACCTTAGCTCATACAGGTTATTATTTCCTGCAAGGATTAAGCTATAAACAAATAGCAAATCAGATAATTGAAGGTAATTATAGATCTGTAAGCCATCGCATTACCGCCAAGTACTTATTACTCACTCCCATCTTCTTATTTGCGTTTTGTATATGAAAATTTACCGTTCGTTGCGAAATGCCCAATAGTTTAGCTATCGCATCAATTCGCATATTTTGTGCGGTCAACTTAAGACATTGTTGTTCACGTTTGGTTAATTTCACTGCGAACTTTGAATCCTCTAACAAGAATTGTCTCAGATAATGGAAATAGCATTGGCTTATTGCCAACCAAGCATATTGCTTCTCTTGCCAGTGATCCAAACCCGTTTCGTGAATGCGTTGGTGCAAAACCAGGACAACAAAGTCACCATTTGGCCCATGCAAAGGAATGCATAATCCTTGATGAATGCCAAAATCTTTGGATTCTTGGCGCATACGTAGCTCACGCTTATTCTTGGCACTCGTAAGTTGACAGTCTATATCCCAAAAAATTGGCATCAGCCCCTGCTCCATCGACTCAAGAGTTCTATCAATATCCGCATAATTTTCTCCGAGATAATGCTCATGCCAAGCTCGAAGTTGAGGTGTTACCCAATCGTAAACCAACTTATTACCACTTTTGGTATGTTGCTTATAGTACGTAAAGGCAAGACTTGTGATTCCTTGGCCATAAAAATAGCTTATTACAAGTTGATTTAAATGCTCTATTGACTTTGCAGAAACAAATTTTGAGCAAATTTCATGCATTTTTTTATCCATAACCTGTTATTAAAGACAGGTTTTCAACCCATGTTGTCCTGTTATTATACATATAATTTAATTTATATTCATTGCCACTTGTAAATCCTTAAGACCGCCCAGGCGATGAAAAAATGTGAATGCAGGAGAAAACATGCGAAAACTAACAACAATGATTTTACTGCTGCCTGGAACAGCTATCAGTGCAACAATGACTAATAATATTCATGGGGTGGGACCTAATGGTTCAGTTAAACCCTATATTTGCATTCAAAATGAATCAGGAAATGTCACTTTAAAACTAGCCCCTGGACAATCCGGTGATGCAAATAAAGCCTCAGGAAATCCTTATTATGCTGGAGCAACCTTGCGATATGATGGTTGTGAATCATCTAACAGTTATCTTGGTTATGTTGGCTTTAATATCAGTAACTCTGGTAATAATTCAATCAGCAGCTACTCTGCCCCTACGGGCGTTCATGTTATTTACGAAAAACCAAGCATCAGCAGTCAAGGTCTTGTGGGTGGAGCAATTACTTACACGCCGATCGAAACAAATACACAATTCTCCCCGGCTAAAACACCTAAATCATGGCAGTTTGCTGGCTTTAATTTGTCAGGCTTGGAATTTGGCAAAGTCATTGATCCTATAGTCATACCCAACCTTTCAATCAAAGATAGTGCTAGCGGTAATTCAGACTTAAAAGACACGCAATCACTGATTAATATAGGTATGAATACCGTGCGTATCCCGATAAGCTGGGGCTATGTACAGTTGGATGGAGCTGGCAAAGGAACTTTAAATCTTGCTTACTACAACAATTTTATAAAGCCTCTCCTGCAAACGCTTACTCAAGCAAAAGTTCATACGATTGTCGACCTACACGCCTATATGCGATATTCCAAATTTGGTGAACAATATTCCGGCTGTGGCCAATCAGGCCCCTGCCCCGACGGCACATTAAATTTGGACGAAAAAGCTTATGAGTCAGTTTGGGGACAATTAGCCACCCTAATGCAAAACGATCCAGCCGTTAATAAAGACTACTTATTATTGGATTTAATGAATGAGCCTGTGGATGTTCCTGGCGAGAAAGTATTTACTATTCAATCCTCTATCATCAAGCTATTACGTGGCCAAAAATTTACTGGCTATATCCTGATTGAAGGTAATAGCTGGTCAGGACTTCATTCCTGGACAACTCACCAATGGAACGGTAAAGATGGTCAACGTTATAGCAATGCAGATTTATTTAGTCGCGATAATTTTGCTAAAGCAGGCATAACTGACCTGTCAAAAATACTGATTAATGTTCATCAGTATCTCGATAGCAATTATAGCGGTACCCATGATAATTGTTTGCAGGATTTAACGACCACTGGTGCTAATGGCTTTAATTTGAATGCTTTTATCGATTATTTGCAAGAAAATCGCCTAAAAGCCATCATTACTGAATTTGGTACCGGCAGAAATGCCAGTAGTTGTAGTTCTCCCTTACGTCAGTTTTTACAATACTTACAGGATAATTCCGCTCAAGGTAAAGATTATGGTTTTGCCGGCTGGACAATTTGGTCAACAGGTCATGGATGGGGAGATTATAATTTACGGGTAAAACCAAATTCTTATCAGATAAATATTATCAAGGAATTTTTATAAGTTCTAATCCATGCTAAGAGCAACCTTAGCATGGATTCATTTTATCAAACCTTATGGGCTTGCTCTAAGGACTCTTCCTCCACTGCTTGTTTAGTCTTCTCACTGCCCTGAACCAAAGTTCCTAAGCGCGCTTTATAATTCATGGTACTTTCTTTCCCACAAGTTTTTTTAATAAAATCTTCCTCAATATCTTTAGCGATATAAACCGTATTATCCTTCTGAAATAGCTTCGTTTTATTTTTGTACCCCATAGCATCGCTAAAAGCGCGAGCCTCCTCCGGGGTATTAAAAGTCAATTGCATCGAATAATCGACGACCCCGCGGGTATCCTGCCGTATAGCAGTATCTCTATACTCAATATATGGCGTTTTCGATATTGGTTTTTCAGAGGCAGTCTGTGCTTTTTCTTTGCAGATATTCTGCAATTCGTTTAATTTGGGGCGAGGCAATTTATCATGATTCGGTGAGCTAATTTTTGGTGGACTCATATCTGCCTTCATTATTTTAGCAAATGCTTGCGCAGTAAGATAAACCTCTCCCTCCTTCTGAAATAATTGCTTTCTATCATTGACAGCTATTAAATTTGTAAATTGTCTCGCCTGATTAGCATCACGAAAAGTGAGCTTAGTCATATAAGGTTGTGATTCTTTATCACGATAAGTAACATTAAAATTACCAGTTGTCGCTGTAACATTGCTGAAAACAGGATTCGTTGCCAATTTCGATATTACTGCAGCTTGATCCAGAGCAGCTTGTTTATCTAAAGCTTCCTCTTTTTCTTTTTTATCTTTATCAAATTTTTTAATAAAAGCCTGGTCACAAACATTCATATTCGGTAATGACTGCAATTTAGTTGTTTTATCAGTTGAAATCACTGCATCTACACTAATACCACTACCATCTCTCAAGAATGCACTGTTGTCTTCGCTATGCTCGTAAGCAAGATTACTGTTCAGTGTCCCAAGTTCGGTTGGTAAGGCTGACTTACCCGCATTCATATCTCCGCCAACCACAACTTCAACACCGTGGTTATCCTCAAGAGCACTAATCTCCTTCATTAACTCTTTTAAATTGACACGAGGACAGCGCGTTGATTTCTCGCTTTCAGCATGAACATCCACTAATACACGTTTTTTACCATCCTCTCCTGTCACTAGGCCAATTAATACTTGTCCTTGAGGTGGAGTGGTCCCTTCATATTTTTTTTGTAATTTAGCCACATCATCCTGTAACTTTTTCTCCTCAAGACTGAAGCTAGCTGTAGGGTCAGCATTCCCCTTACGATAGAAAATCAGGTTACCAAACTCATGAGTACCATTTTTGGCATACTTCATCCCTAGCTCTTGTTTAGGATCTAAATACTTCTCAATTGCCGCAATAAACTTATCTTGCTCACCATGAGGTAGCTCTTGTAGCATCCCATTGTCAATGACACCTTCATTCATCTTTTGCGCAATCGCATAAGCTTCCATTTCCAGCCCTTTGGACAACTCATTAGGTGATTTACCTACCCCATTATCTTTATCAAGATTCCAGATAAGTGTTTTGCCAAAAAGAGATGGGTGATGATCTGAATGGAGCTCTTGATCTTGCGTTACAGTAGACTGATCTTTCGTAATCCTAGTAGTTATTGACTTAGCCATTCCTTCAACCTAAATAATTACACTGAGTTTAATTATAATCACTTTTTGAGTACGAAAAGGTTAGTCTTTATGATTTTTTAACAAAAAAACCTCTCTTCAGCCTATTTTTCTTTGCCCTAAAAAACCAATCCCCAAAATTTCTGGTTTAACTATAATAAAATTGTACAAATATTGTTCTTACTAAATTGTAGTCCAATACTACTCGCATTTATAGGATCTGCTGTCATGATGAAAGTAATAAATCTGATGACCGATCTACATTATAAAAATGTCTCTGAAAAGGGGGTCTGTGCAGGATTAACATTAATGTGGGTGCAAGCCTGGTTAAGTGGTCCAGAGGAAGAAACTAAATTTTTTAATCGGTTAAATACAATTATCAACTCAAATAAGAGTAACAAAGATTTAATCAAAGAAATCGAAGCCGTTAGAAAAAAGATTAAAGCAGGTATACCCACCAAGAAGTTAACCACTCAAGAATATGATTTATTGGAAATCATTGCTTTCCTTGATGGTATTCAACTTTACCAAAAACCTTCAAAATATTCGGGATTCTTACTCGATCAACATTTAACCCAAGTAGACATTGAAACCATATCAATGATCACCGCTTCGGACATAATAAAAAATCGGGGCAATTTAAAAAAAATATTTAGTGAGCCAGGAGCCTACGATAAACAAGAATTAGAAGCCTACTTGGATGATCTTTGTGATATCATTGCTGATGAATATGATAAATTGGCCATTTCAATTAGCTCTGGTCAACACCGTTTTGGACTTCGCTTTGATAAACCTTCCAATCAATGGATTATGGTTGAGCAGACACTTTTGGGAGAGAAGATTGAGCATTATAAATTTGATACTGCAGACCTAGCTTCTTTCATAAAGGGAGTTTTCTCTACAAACGATAACATTATTTTTAATATTGATATTTTTGCAACGAATAACCAACTCCCCTCCAACACTGTAATAGAAAAATTAAACCAATTTAGAGAGCAACATCTAAATGAGTTTGATGAACAAAGAGCACAAAAAGAACCTTCTCATAGCAAAATGACAATAGCTCATATTGCAGCTTATTATGGGCATCTTGATTATTTGAAAAAATATAACCAACTTAAAATCCCTCTTGATAAGGCCACAAGCGAGGGATATATCCCCCTTCATTTTGCAGCAAGAAGTAATCAACTCGATGCCATGGATCTTCTTCTGCAATCGACTAGTGCTTTAGACATCGCTGCGAACGATAAAGTAACCGCAGCTTATATTGCTGCAGAAGAAAGCTTTACAGAAATGTTTTGTAAAATTATGGCCCGTGGAGCCAATATTCTTCAAACAGGGCCCGATAATAAATCAGCTCTTGATCTAGCTTTGGAGAATAAGCAAATGAGTCTGATTTTAGCCATTCTTACCAATATAGGCCATCGTGATTTAACCAAAAATCAATTAAACCAATTGCAGCGATACAGAAAGGAATTGCTACATGAATGTATCAAAGTTACTAATAATCTTGATAGAGATAATCAAACCAAATATCTAATTGATATTAGGGATAGCAATAATGCTTTGGGATTTATTTTCAATCATCATAAACCTAGTCATAATCCCTATAAATTATTTAAGCAGGCAATTAATACCAAAACTGATGAGATGATAGAAATTTCAAAAACTTTTGGGGAAATTCTTTCCACCCCAAGACTTTACTAATCGTGTCTTATTTTGCAGTTTAGTTATTCATTGTTATTCTTACCCTTTTCATCGAAGCAAGTTCTTTTACATCATGAAGAAATATCTTTGGACCGCTTTAAAGGCACGCTTACTGTACATTCATGCAAATGAAGGCAAACCATTTAACTGGCTATTTTTACCTGGGGGGCCTGGCCTAGGTTCAGAATCATTAAGTCAACTAACAGCAAGTCTTAAACTACCGGGTACTATTTGGCATCTCGATTTGCCGGGTGACGGTTCCAATACCACATCGGATGACAGTCATTATTTCTCACGATGGGCAGACGCACTTATTGAAGCTGTCAGCTCTTTGGACAATGTGATTTTAGCTGCACACTCAACAGGAGGAATGTATGCCTTATCAATTGCAGAACTAGAAGGCTTACTTACAGGCTTAGTATTAATGGACTCCGCTCCTGACGCATCCTGGCAAACTATTTTTATGGAGTATGTCAGCAAACATCCTATTGATTATCTTGAGCAATTGCAGACACAGTATACTAAAAACCCTGCTAATGACATTCTAAAAAAAATGACGGTTGCTTCCGCCCCCTATTTGTTTACAAGCGCTGGATTAGAAAAAGGAATTTCTGCTCTGAAACATTTACCCTTTAATTACAAAACCTGTGAATGGTCTGCTCAGCATTTTGATTTAGACTACAAAGCCCAATGGATCCCACAAACGATACCAACCTTGATATTCGCAGGAGATAGTGATCGCATAACTCCTTTAAAATTATTTACTCGATTAGAAACATTTAAAAGAAACAATATTCTCATAAGAGAAATCAGCAATGCAGGTCATTATCCCTGGATTGATAATTCCGATGAAATCCATCTTCTCTTTAGAGAATATTGCTCACTGTTATAAGGCCCTAACTTTAAAGGGACTTCATCAAAATTTTAGCTTGCTAATATTACTACTAGCATAGCTTTCTCGTGACGCTATACTATTCATATCACCGCTCTCGGAAGAAGAGTAAATAGTTTCACCCGCGCTATTTTTCGTGGCACTTTCATGAAAGAATACTGTATAGCCTTGTCTTGAGCGGTTAACTTTCTTAGTAGCACTATCCATATGAGTCGTCAATTCAGGAAACTTGGCTTTGACAGCATTAAGTCCCGCAATTAACTTACTTTCGAAAGTACCAGGTCCTTTGGGGATTAATAGTCGCTCAAAGATGTATTGATTAGCATGTTCAAAATTCCTTGTTGAAATTTCTCCATGAGCAAACCGTTTCACTTGTACTCTATGGATAACGTCAGCCACAATTGTAAAAAATTCTTCCTTATGACTATCAAAATCTTGATCCCCATGCTCACTTTTTAGTTTCTCCAATTTGCCATTACAGTCTTGAACAGCAATTTCTATGGCTTCAGTCAATTTCTCATCAGTAAATCGTTTTTTAGTAAAATCGTATTTCTGCCAAAACTCATACCATTCAGGTTGGCGGTGACCCGCACCATTAAGGTATTGAAATCCTGATTTAAATTCATCGATTACTTGCGCTAATAAGGGCATTATTTGATCCTCTTGATAAAAAAAGAGCTATATTACCCTAAGCTTGGTGAGGATCAAAAGCATCTCGCACAGCATCTGCAAAAAGGTTGCTGGCCAATACTAAAATAAACATCAAGACGAAAGCCGATATCATTGGCCACCAGACGATAGGCTCTCTTGCCAATTCTAAACGTGCGCCATTAATCATATTGCCCCAGCTGATTGTCATCGGTGACACTCCCACACCAACATAAGAAAGAACGGCTTCAGCCAAAACAAGGAAACTAAAGTCTAAAACTAACGTAATTAATACAATATGCATCACATTGGGTAAAAGATGCTTTCGTATGATAGTCATAGAACTGCTTCCTAGAGCCCGTGCAGCGGTCACATAATCAATCTCTCTTAATTTCAAAGTTTCAGCGCGTAACAAACGACACAAACTAGTCCAGCTGGTAACGCCAAGGATTAAACAAAGTGCAAATAAACGGCCATCAGCACTTTTACTTAGCGTTGCAAATTGCTGTGGATGATTTGCAATATAGGTTTGCATGGATAAGACTGAAGCAGTAATTAAAAGCACACCGGGAATCGAGCTTAGTGTCGTATAAATATACTGTATGACATCGTCCATCCACCCACCAAAATAGCCTGCAGCAATACCAAAAAATAATGCCAACGGCAGCATAAATAATGTTGTCAGGATGCCTATTACAAGACCTGTACGAATACTTTTAACGGTATAATAAAAAATATCTTGTCCAATTTTTCCTGTACCCAACAGATGGAAGTCGCGAGATAACCAATAGCTTGCAAGTGCTATAAACAAACAAAGAAAAAAAGTAAACAACACACCTGTACCTGATTTACCGGGCAGAATTATCAATTCTTTTTTAAGTATCGAGTAAATTACTACCAACGTCCCCCATAACAACAAGCTCACCAAAGAAACAACTATTAGTGTCCGAAGTAGAATCCGCATAATTCTCTGGTTTCTATCATAATTATTTTTTATGGTATTGGAGACATACTTTAAGCGAGGATACACTTGTTGCACTTTGTCATTCACAAGCATTGTTTCAACACTATATACATTGAGCGCTAAAGGAGCGGAATAAGTTTTTTCATAGACTGCGCCAAGAGGCATTAATATTTTATCTAACATTGAATCATTTTGGCCTGGAGGTGCGTTCTTAATTTCAGTAGAAGATTGATTTAAGTGGATAGAATCCAACACACCAATGACTAAAAAAAATAATAATACAACACCGGCACTAACCGCTAAAGGCCTTTGCGAAATCCGCTTAAAGGCCATTCTAATGTGTTTTTTGCGTAAACTGAAAAGAGTTATCAAAATACTAATAACCAACACCCCCAAAAAACACTTGTCAGTCCATAATAACTCCATAGCTAATTAAACCTCACTCGAGGGTCCACCAAGGTGTATGAAATATCGGTCAATATCAAGCCAACGATGTAAAGGATAGATCCTAAAAAAACCATTGCTCTTACGATAGCAAAATCTTGTTGCTGGATAGCATCAATAATGTAGCTTCCAAGACCCGGAACACCAAAAAAAGACTCTAACACCAAACTTCCCATAAATAGTGAGGGAATTAAAACAACTATCCCGGTGAGAATAGGTAGCATTGCATTTTTTAATACATGGCGAAATAGTACTCGCACTTCAGATAACCCTTTCGCTCGTGCAGTTTTTACATAATCTCGATTCATTTCCTCTAAAAACAAGCTGCGATACCATCTTGCCCCGGACCCCACCCCGGCAAGAACAGCAACCAGGACAGGCAATACTATAAATTTAATACTGTCCAAACCATTATCATAGCCAGAGATAGGAACTAGACGCAGAACTTTACCGAACAGATATTGCCCACCAATAATATAAAATAAACTGGAAATCGACATGAGGATGATACAAAAAACCACGCCACTCAAATCAAGATACGTGGCACGGAAAAAGGCCATTGCCATCGCAAAAATAATATCAGCTATCATCCCCAAGATAAGAATTGGAAGAGCTATCGCAAGACTTGGCCACATGCGATGAGAAATGTCATAACTAATATCACGACCAGCATCAGAAACACCAAAATCAAACGCAAATAGTTTAAGCGATTTTTGGAAAAAAAGAGTTTTCGTAAATTGTCGAAGACCCGACTCTTCTGCATTATAAAATAAGGGTAAGTTGTAACCATGTTGCACTTTCCATTGGATAATAGCAGCTGGTTTTACATGCTTCTCACCTAACTGCATGCGAGCCATATCATCAGGAGTGTTCACCATAAAAAATAAGGCAAACGTAATGATGTTAATTCCCAATAAAATTGGGATTGCATACAAGATTCGACGCAATAGATACTGAATCATGTTTTTACTCTCGGCGCACTTTGTTGTTCTTTTCGGTAATAGGCCAGCAATAGCGGTAATACCAGCAAGACAACGAATAAAAATAATAAGCCGATGGGCCATAGGACAGGCTTGTTCCACTGTTCACGCAATTGGTTGCGTTTTGCCACATCAATGGCCATGTATTTCAAGCCATTAACACCAATTATATTAGGCTTTGTCGGTGATACCCATTGTTGGCTCAAGATTAACGTTTGGGTATTAATTCCCCATGCCCAAGGAGCATCATGCCTGACCATCGCAACCATTTGATCAATTAATTTTTGTCGTTCCAAGTCGTTACTACGATTCTTCATTCGCTCAAACAAGCGATCATAATTAGGGTTTTCATAATTGGCAGCATTTTCACCATTATGTTTGACTTTACCATTAGCTCCGTAAAGCATGAATAGAAAGTTTTCAGGATCTGGATAATCCGCATTCCATCCCCAACTAAAGATTTGAGCATTTCCTGTTCGCATTTTGTCTTGAAAGCGATTGTATTGCGTGGCACGAATATTTAAATCGATACCAATACGGGCAAATTGCTTACGCATCCAATCAAGCAAAGACTTATCATCAGGCCCTCCCGCAAGAGGAGCATCATAATGTAAAATTAAGGCCTTACCTGTTTTGGGATCAATCCCCCCAGGATAACCCGCCGCACGCATCAGATGTCTTGCCTCATGAATTGAACGTCTTTTAGGTTTGCCATTTTCCCATCGGTAAACATAAGGATTTATTCCTTCGATACCCTCTTTATAACCAAAAATCCCAGGGGGAATTGGCCCTTGTGCAGCTTGACCTCGCCCGTTGTAAAAAATAGCAATATTTTCATCAAAATTAACTGCAATCGAAATAGCAAGCCGCAATTTTCGCGCCCTCTCACTGCGGCCACCAACTATAGGGTCCAACATATTAAAACCTAAATAATAGATAGTTGGATCCGTTGTTTGCGTTAAACGTATCTTTTTAGCCTCCATACTTGAAGTTAACGTGGGCGTCCCTATAGAACTTATTTGGATCGCTTGATCAAAACTATCCGTGCTAATTCCTGATAAATCATAATAACCCTGCAAAAATTTATTCCAGCGAGGAATTGATTCTTTTTCTAACGTATAAATGGCTTGATTAATTAAAGGCAGTGGTTTGCCAGCATATTGCAAATAGCCAGCATCTTGATCTTCTTTTGAGCCATTCGCTGGGAATAAGTCATGACGGAAGTTTGGATTTTTTGTGAGAACCATACGTCGATTGGGATTGTTTTCACTGAGGATAAATGGGCCAGTTCCTAGGGGATACCAATCAAAACTTAAATTTTTATCATCCATCCCGGGTTGGGAATAAAAACGATCTGCCTCCCAAGGAACTGGTGCAAAAAACGGCATCGCCAACCAAAACATGAATTGAGAGTATTGACTATTTAGTGTGATTTCAAAAGTATAATCATCAATTTTGCGAAGACCTGCCATGGGATATTTTCTTAAATCAAGAAAACCATGTTGTTGTGCATTATCTGGCAAACTCTTAGCAAAATCACGAAATCCTACAATGTGTTCACTCATTAAGCCATAAATAGGTGAGTTAACGGCCGGACTTGCCAAACGCTTAATTTGATAGATGTAATCATCGACGGTTAATTCCCGTGTTCCAGTCTTTTTAAAGTCTGATAACTTACTAATATCATGATCATTGAGATAGTCTTCAGATAAATTAAGGTATAAATATTCACCTTCTTTGTTTTTAGCAAAGGCTGGATGTGGCTGAAAATAGATACCAGACTTGATACGAACGGTATAAACAGAAAAAGCAATTTCATCTTTTGGATCGTGAACAATTTGATTAAATTTAGTAAGATAGCGCACGGTAGGCATTGTCGTGGCAATCAAAGGCACTAGGGTATAAGGTCTAATAAAATAATCATACTGAAGAATGGGTTCATAAATTTGCGAAATGAATTGGTATTCATTGCTTGAATAAGATTTAGCAGGATCAAGTGTTTTGGGTTGTTCGGCAAAAGATGAATAATAAATTTTTTCTGAAGCATCGTCATCAGGATAGGGATTATTAAAAATCCAACTGCTTGCATGAGAAGTAACAGCTGTACTTAGCAATAAAACAAGTATTCGCCCTAATCTGCCAAGTATTACCAAAATATAAATCCCTAACAATTAATAGACTTCTTTCTAAACACTACTGAGGCAGGAATTGCCTCAGTAGTGTTTAGAAAGAAGTCTAATGTAAATTAGTATGATGGTAGCCACAATATTTTTAGTCAAGTAAGCAAAGCGAGAAATTCATCCTCACTCAATACCCTAACTCCAAGCTCCATGGCTTTATCAAGCTTGGAACCAGCTTCATTTCCTGCCACAACATAATCTGTTTTACCCGAAACGCTGCCTGAAACCTTAGCACCAACCGACAATAAGCGAGCTTTGGCATCCTCACGCCCCATCACTGATAAAGTGCCTGTAAGCACCATTGTCTTACCATAAAAAGGATGCTGGTCATCCAGACGTTTACGTTCCTCATGAGGCCAATGAACTCCACAGGTTAATAATTTATTGATGACTTCATAATTATGAGCTTGTGCAAAAAAGTGTACTACATGATAAGCGCAAACTGGGCCAATATCTTTTAGTGACATTAACTGCTCAACCGAAGCAGCTTTTAAAGAGGCAATATCGGGAAATTCTGACGCTAGAACCCGTGCACTTACTTCCCCAACTTCGCGAATACCCAAAGCATATAAAAAGCGGGGAAACGTTGTTTTTTTGCTTTTCTCAATTGCTGCCAGTAAATTTTCTGCAGATTTTTTCCCCATGCGAGGAAGATCAGTAATGGCTTGCAAATCAAGATTATAAAGATCCGATATATCTTTCACTAACCGCTCTTCGACTAGTTGATCAATTAGAGCAGCCCCTAAACCGTCAATTGCCATAGCCTTACGTGAGGCGAAATGCCAAAGCATCCTCTTAAGTTGTGCACTGCAAAACAAACCTCCTGTACAACGTGCAACGGCCTCTCCTTCTTCGCGAATCACATCTGCATTACAAACCGGGCAATGGGTTGGTAAATGAATGGCTTTCGTTTCTAACGGGCGCTTCTCAAGAACAACCGAGACAACCTCAGGAATAACATCGCCTGCTCGACGAATAATCACCGTATCACCAATGCGAATGTCTTTACGCTGAATTTCATCCATATTATGTAATGTAGCATTACTTACCGTAACACCTGCAACGCTTACTGGCTTTAAGCGGGCGACAGGGGTTATCGCACCCGTACGACCTACTTGAAAATCGACAGCCATTAACTCTGTCATTTCTTCGCTAGCTGGAAATTTATGGGCACAGGCAAAGCGAGGAGCACGGGCTACATACCCTAATTCACGCTGTAAATCGATATTATCTATTTTATAAACAACGCCATCAATCTCATAAGGTAAATCCATACGCTGTTTTAGCATGGCTTGATAAAATGAAAGACAACCTTGTAAACCAATTGCTTTTTTGGTTTCGCTAGAAACTCTGAAACCCCAACTTTTCAAAAGCTCCAATTGCCCAAACTGGCTATCCGGCAATTGAAAATCCTCACAAGCGCCAATTCCATAAAAATAGATTGCTAGTGGTCTGGATGCCGTAATTGCAGCATTTAATTGCCGCAAACTACCAGCTGCTGCATTGCGTGGGTTAGCAAAAGTCTTTTCACCAGTTACTCTTGCTCTAGCATTGTAGGCTTCAAAACCAGCCTTTGGTATATAAACCTCCCCACGAATTTCAATTAACTTAGGCGGATTATCGGTAAGTATTTTCAAAGGCACAGCCGCGATCGTTTTGATATTATTAGTAATATTTTCTCCGACTGCACCATCGCCACGAGTTGCAGCATAAGCCAATAAACCATCTTTATAAGTTAAGTTAACGGCCAGACCATCCAATTTTGGCTCACAAGTAAATAATAAGTGCTCTTCTTGCTCATCAAGTTTGTCTGCAACCCGCTTCATGAATGCCTGTAGTTCTTCTGTGGAAAACACGTTAGCCAATGACAGCATTGGTTTTACATGGATAGCCTCTTCAAAAGCACCGGCAGGACTAACACCCACACGTTGACTTGGGGAATCAGGAGTAATGTATTGAGGGTTTTCATTCTCAAGGGTCTGCAATTCTTTAAAACAACGATCATATTCAACATCGGGTACAAGAGGAGCATCCAGCACATAATAATGATAATCATATAATCTGATTTGATCGCGCAAGCTATTGATTTTTTTAAGCGTAATATCTTGACTCATCCACTAGAGTCCCTTAATTAAAATAAGCAGTTTAGCATTATCTCCTCATTTGCAAATACCTGAATAGTAACTTTTCTGTGAGAAAAAACTACCCTCTTGCTGACAGAAGTAAGGGTATGTTATAGATATTCTCTTGGGTTTAGACAAGGACGAAAATAAATGGACTTACAACGTTTTTTTGCCTGCCTTATTTTATTGATTGCCTCTTCCTGTGGTTATTCTGCTACCGTAGGAGAAAATGTAGGCATCGCGTTTGTGCATGGCACCAATGATCACCGTGAAGATGCTGATGGCGGCTATTGGAAAAGGGGGTTTATTGATTCTTTAGCAAAAGCCCTACCCAATTCTGATAACAATATCGTGCTAGCCTGTGATTTTACTCATTACATGTGGCATGAAAGTGCCGCAGGTTGCGTTGCCAATCAACTTTTAGAATTTATCAATAAGAAACAAATTACTAAGTTAATTGTTTATACCCATTCTAATGGTGCAAACGTAATCCGCTGGATTTTATCTAATCCAAGCTATGATAATCGCTATATGACTTTAAGCAAAAAAATAAACCAAGTCATTGCTTTAGCTCCATCCAGTGGCGGTACACCTTTAGCCGATGAGGTGATGGATGGTCATAGTTTTGAATCAAAAGTGGGATGGTTGCTTGGCTATAAAAATGATTCAGTCAAACAGCAACGCGTCGGTGACATGGCACTTTATAATGCGGAAATATTATTTGGAACCAGTGGTCGTCCCTCACTTCCTGTACCATTTCGCGTTGTCGTTGGTACTGATGTGACAGCTTCACCAATTTCAAAAGCCAGTTATTGTAATGGCTACCTACTTAATACTGGTTTGAAAATTACACAAATTTACTTAGAGGACTGCTCTGATGGTTTTTTAAACTGCAGCTCACAATCCCTTGCAGGTAAAATTTGGTTCTATGATTGGCAAAAAACAAATGATCAAATTCCTTTAAGCCATAATCAAAGCAGACATTCTTGCTTTAATTTCGAACAAGTTCTTCGCAAAGATTTGCTTGCACAAGGAGCGTTGCAATGAGATCAAAATATCTAATACTTTTAACAACGGTATGGTTTACTCAATCACTAGCAATCACCCTACCAAGCCAAACTATCTATTCTTATGAGTGTAAGCAATGTGAGAGCTTGTCTCATGATGATTTAAATTCAAGTTGGCCAACGGATGATAACAATTTAGAAGAAAAGGTAATGCATCAACAATCTAGCCGTAAATATCAAATTAAAGCAACACCACAGCAATTAAAGAATGGCATTGCCATTCATACTCAAGCACCCGGCGCAGTCATTCATGTTTCTTCAACCAATTCAACATTAACTGCCAGCCCCAATTTTTATATTAAAAATAGTCAAGGGAAACAATTTAGTCTGCAAGAGGCTTCCAGTTTATTTTCAAAAAATGAAGCTTTAAAGGACACGGCTTTTGCGGGGCAGCTTTTGGCGCTTCAATTAAAACCAGAGCTAGGAGCCGGCAAATTTATTATTAGTAGTTCTCAATCAATAGATAGCAACGGCTCTTTTATTATTCAAGTTTACGATAAAAATGCCCCAACCTACCTGAACATTGAAACAGATAAAGCTCGCTACCATTATGGCGATAAGTTGCAAGTTACTATTAAACTAAGCGATGATGAATTCAATTACCCAATAGATGACATCAGCGCAACACTGGTAAATCCCAATGGTGAAGTCACATCGTTAAATCTCGAACAACTCAGTAACAATCTTTATCAGGCTCAGATAGATTTATTATCGGATAAAAATGCCCAAGGTGAAAATTGGTATGTGGCTGTTGAAACTTCAACGCAGATAGCGGATGAAATCATTACTCGTCAGGCTCATACAGCTTTTTCTTATGTGATTCCTTCAGCCACTATCCACAAAATCAGAGCATTGCAAAATGAGCCTTTGTCTTTTTATGCAAAAGTTGAAGTGGCAACCGGCAGTCGTTATGCTTTAGAAGCGGTGCTTTTTGGCAGCGATTCCGAGGGAAAAATACATCCTATTACCGCGGTACAATCAGCAACCTGGTTATCCCAGGGAAAACACACCATCAACTTTGCATTTGATTCTAATCTAAAAACTGGTTATAAAGCGCCCTATTACCTTGGTTATCTTCACCTGATCGATTTTGGCCAGTTGAAACCTGTATACGAATACAATACACCCATCGAATTAACAACTTTAGGATAGTATGATTTCTTTTTCTTCTTTCTCTTTAATCGAGGGCATAGTCTTAGCACTTGCCCTCCAATTTTTTCTAGTAGTGTGGATAATTGTACGCCAAGCCAAGCAACGCTCTGTCACTGAAAGTCAATTTGAAAAAATACAACAATTATTCACTTCTCTACTTCACCAGCTGCATCTTGATTTGCAGCAATCCTACCAGTCCAGCCAACATCATGTTCAAGAAAAAATTTCCCAAGGACAGTTAGCGAGCCAGCAGTTAATTAGTGACACTGTACAACGCCACATGACAGATGTAAGAGAGCAAATGAATCATAGCTTCAAACAACATGCAAGCTCTCTCACCTCTCATTTGCAATCACTCACTGAGGAAATTAGGAACCATCTGCACAGCCTCACTCAACAAGTTAATCACAAACTCACAGAAGGGTTTGAAAAGACCTCTTCAACATTTACCGATGTAGTCAGACGCTTAACTATTATTGATGAAGCTCAGAAAAAAATTACAGAGCTATCCACTCATGTTGTTAGTTTGCAAGATGTGTTAGTAGATAAACGAGCTCGAGGGGCTTTTGGTGAAGTGCAATTAGCAACACTTATTGGAAATGTCTTACCAAGCACTCACTATCGCATGCAATACACCCTAAGCAATCAAAAAAGAGCGGATTGCATTCTATTTTTACCAGACCCAACTGGTAACGTGGTGATTGATGCTAAATTCCCGCTAGAAACCTATCAAAAATTAATGAATACCGAGGCAGCTTCAGCAGAGAGAAAATCGTTACAGCAGCAGTTTCGACAAGATTTGCAAAAACATATAAAAGACATTGCTGAAAAATATATCATTCCTAATGAAACAGCCGATGGTGCTGTCATGTTTATTCCAGCAGAAGCTATTTTTGCAGAGATCCATGCCAATTACCCCGAGATTGTTGCTCTTTCACAACGCTTAAAGGTTTGGTTAGTGTCACCCAGCACGCTGATGGCTGTATTAACCACCGCCAAAGCTGTTTTGAAAGATGACGAAACACGAAAACACGTGCACATTATTCAAAAACATTTGCACGCGCTCGCTGACGATTTCCAACGCTTTGAGAAACGTATGGATAAATTATCCAAGCATATCGACTTGGCACACCAGGATGTCAGTGAGGTTAATACTTCCGCTAAAAAAATAACACAACGTTTTCAAAAGATTGAATCTGTGGATTTAGATTTACAAGAGCTTACCAATAATGTTCCTGTATTGGAAGAAAACTAGCGTCCTGTTGACAATTGAGGACGCGAAGCGAAAATGAAACTGAGCTCTCAATTCTCAACAAATCCTAATGACAGGGTGAATTATATACCTGGATATAACCAATTTTTTATCCTTAAATTAAATACAAATGCCATCGATTCACTCAACAGGATCGCAACTATATAGGTTAATTTATGAGAATTAGGAATATTGTTGTTTTAGTAATGATCTTCTTTAGCAGCATTCATTTTTCTTTTGCCAAAATACAACAAACGAAACTGGAAGCCCCTTTATTTGATGATCTGGGCTCTATCGACTTCCCCATCTCCACCCAAGTTCCTCTTGCCCAACGCTTTTTTGATCAAGGGTTGATATTATATTACGGATTTGAATGGGGTGAAGCCATTCGCTCATTTAAAGCAGCAACAAAATTGGATCCTCATTGTGGTATGTGTTACTGGGGACTTGCTTTAGCACTAAGCTCAAAAATGAATGCCCCCATGTCTGGCTTAGAGTATAAAGAAGCAAGGGAGGCAATTCACAAAGCAGTTACATTAAAAGACTATGAAACACCAACTGAGCAAGCCTACATTAATGCCCTGGCACTTCGTTTTAAGCATCCACCCAAAGAACAAATCCCAGAAATGCTAAGTGCTTTTAGCTGCCATGATGCGAGCTCATCTTCTGATAAATCCTCACCTGAGGAAATAGCCGCTTATACGACAGCAATGAAAGCGTTGATAAAAAACTACCCTCTCGATAATCATGCTAAGGCACTCTATGCCTGGGCTTTATTTGAAACCATTGAGTGGAAATTTTGGGATATCGATGGAAAAATTAATCCAGTAACGCCTCAGATTATTGCAGTCTTAAAAGAGGCTCTTGCCAAAGATAAGAGGCATATTGGCGCCAATCATTATTACATTCACGTCATAGAAACTTCACCATACCCTGAAAAAGCCCTGGATAATGCCAATCTATTAACAACTCTTGTGCCAGGTTCTGAGCATTTGGTTCACATGCCAACACATATTTATATGCTTACAGGACTCTATCATGAAGGTAGTAATTCCAATTTACAGGCGATTGCAGCATTTAATAATTATAACAAAACTTGTCGTGCTCAAGGATTTGAGCCTGAAATTAATTACCTCTATCTCCATAATTATGATTTTTTAAGAACTACAGCAACCATGGAAGGGCGTAAGGCTCTCGCATTATCCGCTGCGTCAAGCCTAGTTGATAACCCCTTTCCCGATTGGTTGGCAAACGAATCGTCCCTGCAATGGTTCATACCCGTTCCTTATTATGTTAAAGCTCGTTTTGCCATGTGGAAAGAATTATTAAATGAGAAAAAACCACTCGATGAATATCAATATGCCCAAGGAATGTGGCATTACGCTCGCGGTATGGCATTCGTCCATCTTAACGATCAGATAGCAGCAAATAAGGAATTACATGCACTTGATAAGATAATTCAAGCAGGTCCTAATAATCAAAACCTGCAAGAAAATGGCATAACTCTTCTAAAAATTGCCCAGGCTGTCTTACAAGCCAATATCGCCAACGCAAAAAAAGACAAAGGGGCAACATTAAGTTATCTTCAAGTGGCAATGAAATTACAACAAAATATGCGTTACCATGAGCCTCCAGATTGGTATTTTCCTGTTAAAGAAATGCTTGCAGATGCCTATTTAAAATGGGGTCAGCCCAAGAAAGCAGTTACACTATATGAACAAGCTTTAAAACAATACCCCAAAAATGGATGGGCACTATTTGGTTTAACAAAAAGCTTGCGGCAACTGGGTAATACTTCCAAAGCCGAGCAAACTGAGAAAGCATTTCATGCGGCATGGAAGTATGCCGATATTCCAACCCCCGTATCGCTATTGGGGAATTAAAGGGCATCGAACCGACTATCGCTGAGGAAATGTCATTTCATAATAGACAGGTTCTGCTCCCACGTAACGGCCTGACTCTGCTTTTAAATGAATATCAATGGTTTGACAATCTTTCTCCGTATTACAAAGTGTAACGCGTAATCCGCATAAATTTGGTTTGAGCTCCCCTGCTGGCAAAACCATACACAGTCCATCTTTTGACTGGATTACATCAGGATCTTTAACCGATAAGAAGGGAAGATAAGTCTGACAATCTTGACTATCTTCAACAGTTGATGAATATAGGCGCTTTTCATGCGTATTTAATTTTATAACCGCAATAATGTCGCTGTCTTTCTCATAGATACTTTCAAGTGCTTTCTGACAAATATCCTGAGCAAAAGCAACATTTGCAATAAGGCATGAACAGCAAAAAGAATAAATCGTTGTTTTTATCATGACTTGCTCCGTATGATGATTTGCTCCGTATTTACTTATTATTGACTCTATACTAGAAAAAATCTGTCATGTCAGAGTATTATTGAAATCAAATGAAGCATTTGCAATGTATTTTATGTAGGTAATTGTCTTGTTTTTAAAAAATACTGAAAGCTTCGTAGGAAAAACTATGAGAGAATATTCTCAGCACCATGCGATTTTAGCCCCGGATGATTGCGATAAAATGCTAGATCTAAACTATAATTTAACAGTTCATTTAACCGGATAGAAGCTATGAAACAACTCACCCCCGCCCCAAAAAGACTTTATCGTTCACGTCGAGAGCGAATGATCGCGGGGGTTTGTGGAGGATTAGCTGAATATTTCGGTATGGATCCCACCATAATGAGACTAATTTTTGTTGTCCTCCTGCTTCTAGGTGGTTCAACTATTTTAGTCTATTTAATTATGTGGCTTGTTGTACCTCAAGAACCCTAATATAAACATCAGTCCAATTTGATTAATTGTCCTGCATTAATGCTCTTAATATTAATTTAACCAACAAAATGTATTATTATTGAACTTCAATTAATCGTAGTTTGGCTTTATGAAACTCAAAAACCCAGTTAACATTTTTTCTCTTCCTGAAGAGCTTCTGGTAGGTACATTTAGCTTTTTTAATGCCAAAACCCTGGGGCGTGTCGCTCAAGTCTGTGGCTTATTTAATCGCATTGCCAATGACAGTTGTTTGGATCTCGATAAAACTAGGCAAGCTCGGTTAAAAAATCAGCTGTGGGGTGAGTTAATGATGGCGGCACGTCATGATGATCTTGCTACGGTTAAAGCAATTCTTAAGAGAGGGATAATTGACCCTGCAGCTCAAGTACTCTTAAGTCTAAACAAAACACCCTTACTTGCCGCAATAGAAGGAAAAGCTTACAAAACAGCACGTTACCTCTGGGAAAATTACGATTTTGATCCTCAAGCCAAAGACTATTATAAAGAATCCCCTATCTCTACTCTTGAAAAACAATTACGAAGAACTCTGGAGAAGAAAGAGAGGACACAAATTCAATCTTTATTAAAAGAAATGAAAGAAGGCAAGGAACATCATAAATGCTTGGTTTGCTAAGATAAAAGTATTATTTATCAGCCATTTTTTGCCCGTTTGACATCAAAATAATCGTCAATAGCGCACAAAATACTGTACTAATATTCGTTGCCATAGCAAATAAAGGTTTACTCAGGGTTGCCAGACGCTTTGTATCCACACTGAGAATTATGACACGCCTGAGTAATCAAAGATTCCAAAGACAGCTTCTTTTTCTATTTGTACCTATGTTATTCTAAATAAACAAATATTATTGTTGGAATAAGTCATGCGGTTATTGTGTAGTTCATTCATTGCTACTGTATTCTTACTAGTCGTTTCTCTTAGTTTTGCAAAGACTACGGTTATTTGTGATGAATCAACCACTTTTATTCCAAAGTGCGATAAGATGAATTGTTGCGGTAGCATGGGAGGTATCAACTACTGTGATTCCTCAGCTGGTCGCTATGTTTGCAATAACGGCTATTATTCATCTTGCTACTGCACACGACATGCGGTAATGGATTTACAGAAAATCCAAGGTTGCTGTCTCTGGCAAGGAGGCGTTTTAACTGTTGATGATGCGACAGGAGCTGTGGTTTGTAACAATGGCGGTATCTCCGAAGTATGTAGTTTACAATCACCAACTGGGGGCTTTTCTACTTGGTAATTGTACAGATTGACTGTGACGTTGCGGCTGATGAAGTATTGTGAAGACCAGCCAGGGATTGAAATATAATTATGGTCTGGACAAGTGCTTTATCAGACTTCATAATTGTCCTTTTTATAGCCAAACCTCATGATACCACTTATAGAAATCAAACAACTTTATAAGTCTTATAATTCAGCAACCATACTCAATAGTGTCTCATTATCTGTTTATCATGGCGAGTTTTTAACCTTACTAGGTCCGTCTGGTTGTGGTAAAACAACACTACTACGAATGATTTCTGGCTTCGAACAACCGTCTGCAGGCCATATCTATATTAGCGGACAATGTGTAAATTCTTTACCTCCCCAGAAACGTGATGTACATACAGTATTCCAAAGCTATGCCCTCTTCCCTCATTTATCAGTTTATGAAAATGTTGCTTTTGCTTTACGTTGCAAAGGGATTAATGAAAAAGAGATTTCAGAGCGTGTGCAAGAAACCTTACGTCTTGTGCAATTAGAAGCTTTTTCAGCGCGAAACATTAAACAACTGAGTGGTGGGCAACAACAACGTGTAGCAATAGCTCGTGCCATCATCAATCGTCCACAAGTTCTATTACTTGATGAGCCTTTAAGCTCTTTGGACTATCGCTTGCGTAAAGACATGCAGTCTGAGTTAAAGCAGCTGCAAAAAACGCTCAATATGACTTTCATTTTCGTGACTCACGACCAAGAAGAAGCACTATCTATGTCAGACAGAATTGTTATCTTTAATCATGGCCATATTGAACAAATTGGTACCCCCCGAGAAGTTTATGAGACGCCCAAAAATCTTTACGTGGCCAAATTTATTGGTGAAGCCAATATTTTTGATATTGAAGTTGATGAAGTTTCTGATCAAACTCTATTGACTGAAATTGAATCAATTCCACTGCACTGTAAAAATACCAATCATTACAAGCCTGGCGATAAATTGCATCTGATTGTTCGTCCTGAAGATATTAGAGTTTGGAGTTTATCTGAAATAGAAGACTCCAAAGAAATGATACCCGGCAAGATAATCGATATCATTTATAAAGGCTCTACCGTTGATTTAAAGGTGGAGTTAGCTTCAGGCAAAATTATTAACGCATCAGAGTTTTTTGATGAAGATGATGATAAATTGGAGTATTCCCCCAATGAAACAGTTTGGGTGCATTGGCTAACAGGCTGGGAATTTTTATTGCCTCACGAGCCGCAATAACCTCAGGATACGACGTTGTTCCCAAACCCTGCGCAGGATGATAAGAATTTTGTGTGATCATAATTATGAAAGCTAAATCATTTTCAATTTCTTTAATTTATATCTGGCTTATTGTTTTTAGCTTAATACCACTCAGTTTGGTATTAATCGCCAGTTTTTTATCTAGAGATAGTGTTCATCTAGTAACAATGCCTTTTACATTAGAGAATTACTCCGCCTTGCTAACTCCCACCTTCGTAAAAATTTTTTTCCGTTCTTTATTCATTGCGTTGATTACAACAGGTGGTTGTCTACTTCTTGCTTATCCCTTTAGTTATTTGCTAGTTAAATCCAAGCACCAATCCTTACTCTTGTTACTTATTATTATTCCTTTTTGGACGAGCTCTTTAGTGCGTACCTACTCTTTGATTGCTATTCTTAAAGCAAAAGGAGTACTTAATACCCTTCTTTTGAATTTGCATCTTCTCGATAAGCCCCTTCCTCTACTGTATTCAAATTTTGCCGTCATTATTGGATTAATTTATAACTTATTTCCTTTTATGGTTTTGCCAATTTTTACCAATATGGAGCGCTTTGATTTCAGACTTATTGAGGCCGCCAAAGATCTAGGAGCAAGTAAATGGGATATCTTTTTCCGCGTCTTTTTACCAAATACTGCTAGTGGAATTGCAGCGGGATGCTTATTAGTATTGTTACCAGCAATGACATTATTCTACATTCCTAATGTCTTGGGAGGCGCTCGTTCAATTTTATTAGGCAATTTAATCCAAGATCAATTTCTTGTACTGGGAAACTGGCCCCAGGGCTCAGCAACCAGTATGATTTTAACGGCAATGCTATTACTCCTGCTCGTAATCTTTAGACGCCAAAACAGGGAGGGGTTACATTGAAAACATTTTCGCAAAAACTCTTTCTTTTTCTTGTTTATACAATGCTCTATTTGCCAATTTTGGTCTTGGTTATCTATTCGGTAAATAACGCAAAGTTCTCTTTACAATGGCATGGTTTTTCTATTCGCTGGTATAACGAACTTTTTCATGATCGTGGGTTATGGGCATCTTTCATTCATTCGGTTATCTTAGGGTTAAGTGCCTCAACGATTGCTACAACTGTAGGTTTGCTCACTTGTGTCAACTTGTTTTTATTTCGCAGTCGTCATCGCCAGTCACTGCATACAATATTATTACTATTAATTATTATCCCTGACCTTGTGCTGGGGGTAGCTTTATTAATATTTTTTAATGCTAGTAATATTCCTCTAGGCTTTTTTAGTCTACTAATAGCTCATATTACCTTTTGTATCCCGTTTGTTGTTTTAACAATTAATAGCCGCATTCATACGCTCGACCCTAACATTTACTTTAGTGCTCTGGATTTAGGGGCTACACGTTTTATTGCATTGACAAAAATTTTACTACCCTTGCTATGGCCAGCGGTCTTAAGCGCATTCTTACTTTGCTTCACCCTATCCTTTGATGATGTGATTATAAGCTACTTTGTTGCAGGACCTGATTTTAACATCCTACCTTTGACCATCTACTCGCTGGTAAGGGCAGGAGTTACACCCGAACTTAATGCGTTATGTACGATTACCATTGTAATATCAATGATAATGGTCATTCTTTCACATCGTTTATCAAGTCGAGCACCATGAATCGTATTTTCCTACTTCTTATTTTATCTCTTATATCAACCGCGTTATGTGCAGAACGCGTAGTCAATGTCTACGTATGGGGTGGAGAAATTCCGAAAAAAGTGATTCAGCAATTCGAACATGAAACTGGAATTACGGTTAATTTTTCCACTTATGACAGCAATGAGACGATGTATGCTAAATTAAAGGCAAGCAACAATAGCATTTATGATGTTATTTTGCCTTCTGCCTATTTTGTAGAACGAATGAAAAAACAAGGAATGCTCTCTTTTCTTGACCAAAGTCAATTACCTAATCTTAGCAATCTTGAGCCAAACTTTACTGAGAATGATTATGATCCTGGAAACCATTATAGTGTTCCGCTAATTTGGGGGGCCACAGGTATTTTCTATAATCAGACCTTTGTGAATACTCCTCCTAAGAAGTGGCAAGAGCTTTGGCAACCGCGTTGGCGAAAGCAGTTGATGTTATTGGACGATTCTCGAGAAATCTTTGCCATTGCATTAATGAGCCTGGGATTTAATCCTAATGACAAGAACCCTAAACACATAAAAGAAGCATTCCACCATTTATTACAATTGGTTCCTAATATTAAATTATTTGCTAGTGATAGTATTCAAGCCATTATGATTGACGAAGATGCAACAATCGGCTC
>NZ_LNXV01000029.1:142997-149629 GCF_001467025.1 Legionella brunensis
TTTTAATTATCCTGAAGATGGTTTTGTCATTTGGGTTGATTGCCTTGCTATCCCCAACAATCCACCACATCCCAAAGAAGCCTATGAATTTATTAATTTCATGCTAAGACCTGATATTGGTGCAAAAATAGCGTTGAGCGAAGGCCACGCCATAACGAATGCAAAAAGCAAAACCCTTCTGCCAACAGAAATCAGCAAAAATCCAATTGTCTATCCCTCTAGTGAAACCTTAAAGCACGGATATTTTCAGCGTGATGTAGGTGAGGAAACTTTGATTCTGTATAACCAATACTGGCAACAATTAAAATTGGCATTTTAGATATCAGTGCCGTTCCCAATAAATCCATTTTTTGTTTATTTTTTGTGAAAATTAATCTAACATTGCAGCTCTTTGTTTGTTTTATAACCTATTTGAAGCTTAATTTCGAAGTTTCAAATAGATTCCTAAAAGGAGCTCTCTTAAATGAAAGATATTATTGAGTTAATGGCCAATTTAGATGAAAATGGGCTTGCCTATATTCATCAGGTAAAAAAAATACTGTGTCAAGAGCTACATCTTGATGACAGCTCCCTACGCATTGAAAACTCCGGTAGTCGCTCCTGGGAAGAAGGTTCTACAACAGATTTGCGTACCTATCCCATAAAAGATCAAGAGAAAATAAAAAATGTTAGAGCTGTTTTAGCCTATTTGGCTACTCAAAACGCGATAGAATATGAAGAGGGGCATACAATTCACACCGAAGGTGTGGAGTTTATTATTACGCGTTGTGATCTTGAAAAACTTAAAATGCTACCTCGTGATATTTTAAACAAAATTGATATTCAGGAACAAAAAGAGATTGTTCACACAACTCCTATTCGTATGTCCTTTAATGACAAACGTTATTATCGTGGAGTAACACATACACCGGCAACCATCAATGGCAATATGTTGGCTATCAGATTAAAAGAGACCATTGAAGAGGATGAAGGAGAAGAAGAAACTAAAAAACAGATGTTCTCTATTCTTGAATTATTGAATTCATTAAATAGTGAAACTGGCTCCGGTTTAGTTGAAATCCAAGACGGTTTAAAACTACTTTTTGGTATTGAATTTGAACTCTATTTCCACTCTTCCAATATGGAGTTCCCTATTGACTTGCGCACTCCTGCAATGGATACCCATCTTTCATCAACGCAACAGACATTAAGAGCAATTGATAGTCTAATGCTCCTTAAATTCGTTGATATAGAAATAAAAGATTTAGGTAACAATCGCAAAGCATGCATTATAAAGCAAGTTAATCCTGAAGAGCTTCTTAATCAAGTAAAGATTTTGAAACAATTTGAAGTCAAAGGAAGTCAAGATACGAATTTTGTCAATAGTGTTCTTGCCATTCTAAAAAAATCCTTCCCAAATAACTCTGTAATACAAGATCTTATTCCATTCGATGGAAAGGTGCTTAAAAGTATGACACGACCCTATTTACATATTAGAACTCAACATTACCATAACCCAGAAAGTGAAAATTACACCCAAGCAAGTTTAATTCTATCTCAGATTAAAAACGCTCTTCCCAAGCAGTTCGATGTAGGAGCCAGACCTGCAGTCACAGAGAGTCAGGCTTCTCTTGAGCGTCCTAAATACATCAGAAAACAAGTTCAAGCTACCCCGCACGAACAATTAATTATTGATCCCCCTCTGAACCCAACGTTCGGAGAAGGCAAAGTTTTCTTATCCAAGCTAATGGAAATCTGCACCCTACTACAATTAGCCAGCTTGCAGATACGTCGTCAGCCGAACGCCTTTTTCCAACCATCCATCGCTACGACGCAAGTGCCCTCTGGCGAAGAAGATCGACTTACATTCAATTGATTATTCTTGCAAAACCCTCGTTAGAGGGTTTTGCATCTCATCTTGTGTTTATAAAGGCTGATTCCTTTCAGTTTCGATTACTTCTAGTTGCTCAACGAAGTCAGTTAAACTCTTTAGCTCCTCTTGTTGTAGTTTATTTTGTCGCAATTGTTCTTCTAACTTATTAATTCGCACTAATGTTTTCTGCAAATAAATTGCAATTTCCTCATCTTCAACAGAATCAGCAGCGTAAATATCGTTAAGCAGCCTTGCCGCTTTTTTTATAAACTTATAGGTTTTACGTGCTTCTTCGTCGTTAAAGAAATACAAATGGCGACGTCTGATTGTTTCAAGACTACGATCCAAATCATCACGAACTCTCAATTCTACAGGATCAGGTCTAAAATCAGATTTGCAAAATTTTAATAAAGTAGCATCATGATCATCCTTTACTTCCTGAATTACTGGGAGATGAATTACTTTGGGGCTGATATTTTTTGAAGTGGTATCATAACCTTCGGGAAGTACTGCCCGGGTGTAATTTCGCTGACAATAATCACTGAGTATTTTTATACATTCTGAAGGATGAGTTAATAATACCTTGACTCTCAGAGTATCAAACAGTAGTTGGCTATTTTCCTTCAATCCAACTAAATCACCCTCTTGGCAAAAACTAGAGGCGTATTGATTATTTTGATATTCAGGGAATTTATTAAACCCTGCCTCCAAAATAGCCAGCATTTCCTGATAAGTAAAAATAAATCGCTGACCGACCTCACAAGCAGCTAAAAAAAGTGGTGCTCGATTTTCATCTAAGCCTAAAAAAATTACATTCCAGCCTTGAGCAGACTCTCTTGGATGTTTATTCGAATAATTAACATTTCCCCGAATGTAAAATCGAGAGCCCACGTACTTATCAGGATCATTTTGCAGATTCTCCAACGTCACCTTAGGTTCACCATAGACAGTAAAAAAATAAAGCGGTGAGAAATCATGCCAATCAGCGCTCCAAAAACACCCCATTGTCCCAAAACGCAATTGATTTAGGTTATGTGCTTCGTTGGGTTTTGAGCCGAATACAGTATCGAATATTTGCGCGCCCTTTGCACCATGACATAATTTTAATGCATCAAGCAAGGTAAGATAATTTGCAATTTGTAGCGCTGCGGAACAATCTAATGATGTACGTGAAAACAATAAATCTAGTAAAATTTGCGATGGGCTATGGTTACCCTCGGCAATGGTATAACTACTGCAAACATGGAGTTGATCATAAGTCTCATCAGTTAGACCATAATAATCTATCGGTCCTAATGAGGCCATCGTTGTTATAGTTTCATTGTTTTCATCACGCGGTTGTATTGCATTAGCAAAATGGTAATTGTCCGATCGATAAAAAGCACTCCCTCGATAAAAAGCATTGCATACATGATTCATATTAATGACGGTTTTTAATCTTAGCCATTCCCCCAAAGATTCTCCGTCGATATTAGACTGTATCCAATCATCAACAATCCTCTTCCCTAGACTCCTAACCTTCATTTTTATGTCATGCAACAATTCGCGTGCTTTCCTTTCGCTAGGTTGTTTTTCATTCTTCATAAACCACCAAATAGATCTAAATTCAAATAATTTGATCAATTACAATACCAATTATTACAGCTAAATATGGGTAGAAATACCCAAAATAGCCAAATTAATAAAACCTACTTTTTATTAGATCAGTTAAAATAAAAATTTTTAGCGATTATGCAATTTTTGAACACAATATCCTATAATTAAAAAATACCCAATGAAATTCGCTTAAGCTCCGTAGAACATCAGGGATCTCACCAATTTTTCAATCTCGTAATCGCTCAAGGAAGACTCAATCCCAGGGGCATAGTCGATAGGATTTATTTCACCTATCGTCCCAATAGCAATCATTGAGTGAGGTATGTGTTTACGGCTTGGCGTAACGTAGCATATAGGATTAGTCTTGGCCCAAAACACTTATCCTGTTGGCAAATCGATTTCGGTGACTGGATATGCTGGAATCATTCATGAGAAAGGGGATCGAAATGGCTACGGTTACTGGCACATCAACTGACGATACCTTAACGGGAACTTCAAGTAATGACACCATTAATGGTGGAGCAGGTGACGATACGCTTAGCGGTGGTGATGGTAATGATAAGTTAATGGGAGGTCAGGGAGAGGATATTATTTCCGGAGATGCGGGCAATGATACCATTACCGGTGGTGAGGGTGATGATATTTTATCAGGAGGCAGTGGTAACGACAGTATTGATGGTGGCAATGGTAGTGATATTGTCATTCACACAAGCATTAATAGCGCTGACATTGATGTCTATAATGGCGGAGCAGGATTTGACACCTTAATTTTTGAACTAACTACCCCCGAATATCAATTTTTACAAACAGAAATCGAAGCGTTGCGCACATGGATAGCAAATAATGCTAATTCGAATCCTTTAAGCTCAGGCTATGATGCAAATGCATATTTTACTTTCAACGGCATTAATTTATCCGTAAGAAATTTTGAAGCCGTCGAAATCATACATATCAACACGGCGCCTATTGCACATGATGATACGATTAATATGTCTGAAGACACTCCAATTACTATTTCCCCCGCTGCTCTTCTAGCCAACGATACCGATGTTGATCCAGATGTATTACAAATTATTGAAGTAAAAAATGCAGTGAATGGTACTGTGCAATTTGTCGATGGCGTTATTACATTTACTCCTCTTAGTGAGTTTAATGGCATTGCTAGTTTTGAGTATGTCATTTCAGATGGTGCTGGTGGTACTTCCACGGCAATTGCCACATTAAATGTGGCTGAAGTTAATGATGCCCCCACTGCAAATGCTGACAATGCTGTGGTGGCAGAAGATTCCAGCAATAATGTAATTAACGTCCTTGACAATGATAGCAAAGGCCCTGCCAACGAAGCAGGACAAACCTTATCCGTGATTAGTGCAAGCGCTTTAAATGGTAGTGTTACCATCAATGCGGATGGCACTTTATCTTACACAGCAAATGCCAATTATTTTGGAGAGGATACGATAACCTACACCATAAAGGACAATGGTACCACCAATGGCGCAGCCGATTCGAAAACAGCCGTTGGTACAGTGGCTATTAATGTGACAGAAATAAACGATGCTCCTATTGCTAATTCTGACAGTGCTGTGGTGGCAGAAGATTCCAGCAATAATGTAATTAACGTCCTTGACAATGATAGCAAAGGCCCTCCCAATGAAGCAGGTCAAACCTTATCCGTTATTAGTGCAACTGCATTACATGGTAGTGTTACCATCAATGCGGATGGCACTTTATCTTACACAGCAAATGCCAATTATTTCGGAGAGGACACGATCACCTACACCATAAAGGACAATGGTACCACCAATGGCACAGCCGATCCGAAAACGGCCGTTGGTACTGTGGCTATCAATGTAACAGAAATAAATGATGCCCCTATTGCCAATCCTGACAGTGCTGTGGTGGCAGAAGATTCAATCAATAATGTGATCAACGTCCTTGGCAATGACAGCAAAGGTCCTGCCAACGAAGCGGGACAAACCTTATCCGTCATTAGTGCTACCGCATTACATGGAACCGTTACTATCAATGCGGATGGCACATTATCCTACACGGCAAATACCAATTATTTTGGAGATGATACAATCACCTACACCATAAAGGACAATGGTACCACCAATGCCGCAGCCGATCCGAAAACGGCAACCAGTAGTGTCAGTATCACAGTAACTGAAGTTAATGACGCACCAACTGCAGCTCCCGACAGCGCAACGGTAGATCAAGGTTCGAGCAATAATTTCATTAATGTCCTTGGCAATGATGTGGCAGGTCCCTCCAATGAAGCAGGTCAGACATTGTCTGTCATTGGTGCCGCTGCAGCTCATGGTAGTGTCGTTATTAATGCCGATGGTACATTGTCATATACCCCTTTAGCTGATTACTACGGTACAGATACAATTAATTATACAATTGGTGATAATGGCACCACCAATGGTGCGCCAGATCCAAAAATGGCTACCAGCAGTGTCAGCATAACAATCAATCCAATTGGTGGCTCCATTGGTGATTTTGTGTTTGCCGATTTGAATGCAGATACCCATCATAATTTCATTGAACCAGGCATTGCAGGCATAGGAATTGGATTGTACCGTGATGCAGGCGAACTGGGTGTAAGAGATGCCTTAGATGAATTAGTGGATTTTAAAGTCACTGATAGTAACGGATATTATCAATTTACCAATGTGACTCCTGGAAATTATTGGGTTGATGTTGATGAAGTCTCTGTTAACTATAATATCCCAAATCATACTTTAACTTCGGGCAGTGAGCCTACTTTGGTTACTGTAGGAGCAGGACAAATCATCGATTCAGTTGACTTTGGTTATGCACCTGGCGGCATAATTGGAGATATCGTATTTAGAGACGATAATGCTGATGGAGTTCAAAGTGCTAGTGAGCAAGGACTAGCAAATATCGGTGTTTCCTTATACCGCGATGCTGGCATCCTGGGTGAACGTGATGCAGATGATCAATTGATTGAATTTAAAGTCACGGATGCCAATGGATTCTACCAATTTGTAAATGTTGCTCCAGGACAATATTGGGTGGATGTTGATGAATTTGCTGTCAGCAATAATCTTCCTGGCGGCACCTTATCCACCGGCAATGAACCCTACCTTATCAATCTCGCAGCAGCGCAAGTTGTTAATAATATCGATTTTGGCTATGCACCCGGCGGCATAATTGG
>NZ_LNXV01000029.1:149639-149964 GCF_001467025.1 Legionella brunensis
GCCGGCAATGAACCCTACCTTATCAATCTCGCAGCAGCGCAAGTTGTTAATAATATCGATTTTGGCTATGCACCCGGCGGCATAATTGGAGATACCGTATTTAGAGACGATAATGCTGATGGAGTTCAAAGTGCTAGTGAGCAAGGACTAGCAAATATCGGTGTTTCCTTATACCGCGATGCTGGCATCCTAGGTGAACGTGATGCAGATGATCAATTGATTGAATTTAAAGTCACAGATGCCAATGGATTCTACCAATTTGTAAATGTCGCTCCAGGACAATATTGGGTGGATGTTGATGAATTTGCTGTCAGCAATAATCTTC
>NZ_LNXV01000029.1:149974-151445 GCF_001467025.1 Legionella brunensis
TTCGTGATGCAGATGATCAATTGATTGAATTTAAAGTCACGGATGCCAATGGATTCTACCAATTTGTAAATGTCGCTCCAGGACAATATTGGGTGGATGTTGATGAATTTGCTGTCAGCAATAATCTTCCTGGCGGCACCTTATCCACCGGCAATGAACCTTATTTTATCAATCTTGCAGCTGCACAAGTGGTTAATAACATTGATTTTGGTTATGCCCCAGCACTAACATCGGGTGAACTATTAAGGACATCCGAAGGAAGCTCCTTTATAGGCTATGAGCTAGGATCAACTAATACTGACAACACACAACCTGAAGTCTCTGTTACTGAATTAGCCGACAACTTCTTTGCTCAATTTACAGGCTATAAAGGTAGCTTCAATGCAGGAGAAACACCCAACCAATTTGTTAACGGAGAAATAATTACTGCGGCAGCATCGTGGGTAAATGCTACAAATTCGATAAATGGGGTTGCAGGAACAACTCTTGATCTTGATGAAATTCTTGATCTGGATTTATTTACCTCCAATCCTGAGGGCGATACCTCTTTGTCACCAAACGCACAAGCCGAGGCTGTTTTCCTTAAATTTGATGGTATCAGTACGTTAGAGGATTTGATTGTTATCTTGAAACTCATCGATCCTAGTACTAATACAACTACGACTAAGGCAATTTTAGTAGGAAATAATGACATCTTTAAAGGACCAGGTACAGGCCCTTCTGGCTACGAAGCTATTACTTTGGGCAATAATGATGGCTTAGTGATCATTGAGAGAAATGATTATAATTTCACCGGGGAAAATTGGTTAATTCAAGGTATGCAGATATTGAATTCTGAAGGAGGCACTTCCGGTACAGGAATTAATCTTAATGGTATGACAGGAAGTACGGGAGGCAGTACGACGACTGCTTTATTTAATTCCGATATGAATGGGAATCCTATCACAATAACTGAAATAGGTTTTATAACCCCATCCTCTGTAGGAGCTGGTGGTGGAACCACAACAGTAGATCCCGGTACCGCAACTGGTGGTGGAACCACAACAGTAGATCCCGGTACCGCAACTGGTGGTGAAACCACAACAGTAGATCCCGGTACCGCAACTGGTGGTGGAACCACAACCGTAGATCCCGGTACCGCAACTGGTGGTGGAACCACAACAGTAGATCCCGGTACCGCAACTGGGGATGGAACCACAACCGTAGATCCCGGTACCGCAACTGGGGATGGAACCACAACCGTAGATCCCGTTACCGCAACTGGGGATGGAACCACAACCGTAGATCCCGTTACCGCAACTGGTGGTGATTCAACTGCAACCGTAGATCCCGTTACCGCAACTGGGGGTGATTCAACTGCAACCGTAGATCCCATTACCGCAACTGGCGGTGATTCAACTGCAACCGTAGATCCCGTTACTGCAACTGGCGGTGATTCAACTGCAACCGTAGATCCCGTTACCGCAACTGG
>NZ_LNXV01000029.1:151611-243062 GCF_001467025.1 Legionella brunensis
CGGTGATTTAACTGCAACCGTAGATCCCGTTACCGCAACTGGTGGTGATTTAACTGCAACAGCGTCTGTAAGTACCGATGTTGGCGGTGATCTATCAACAAGTTCTCTTGTTGACAGTAGTTTACTGGCTGATAGCTCTAGTAGCTTACTAATTGATTCTACAGTCCATCTCGGTTGATGATAATCTTTTAAGTCCCCTAGTACTTTAAACTCAATTAAGTACTAGGGGATAACCTTTTGCCTAAGGTAATTGTCCTCTCTTGGATTTAGTCATCTCAAGCTTTTCACCAAAACAAAGAGCCATAAATAAGAGAAAGAAATAGCCTGAGCCTGAATAAAGAAGCAGAGAGTCTGATACATTTCCTATCATAAATGGTATTAACATCGCAAAAGCTATCGTTTTCATTTTGTCCAAACGTAAACTAGCTTGAATCATACTTAAAAAGAGAAACCCTAATGCCCCCACTCCTAATAGACCAAATTCAGCAGCCACCAACCAATACTGGCTATGTGGCTCCTGTAACTTCCAACTCCAGAAAGGTACAGGCTGCTCTTTTTCAAAATAATAAGTAAAACTGGCTGTTCCATTACCAAATAATGGATGACGATTAAATAGCTGGTACGCATAGTGATGAAATTGTAAGCGTAATCCAATATCTGTATCTTTTTGATTATGTTGATAACTTTGAATTTGTTGGGTGAGACCATCTACGCGCTCGTTCATGACTGGGCTTGTATGATAGCTAGTCATAACCTGTGCAAAAACCAGCGATAAACCAAATATCGTTTGTCGCCAAGTACGCAGCTGCAACGAAAAAAATGACATTAGCAACAGATAAATTATATACCCTGTACGTCCACCACTTACAAAAAGAACCTGATAACTGAATAGCAGAGCGAGTAAACCATAAACAAAGCGCATCTTACCTTGCTGACGATAAGCAAACAAACATGATATGTAAGCAGCAAAAGCAACCATATAGCCAGTCATAATATGATTGCGAAAAACATGGTCAGGATTGAAGTGGAATGACTGTAAATAACCGTGAAACTTAAAAATAGATAATACACAAGTAATAATCATGGCCACAAGAAAGGCTTGTAGGCTCATTTGTCTTGTTTTTG
This sequence comes from Legionella brunensis, assembly GCF_001467025.1. Classification (GTDB taxonomy): domain Bacteria; phylum Pseudomonadota; class Gammaproteobacteria; order Legionellales; family Legionellaceae; genus Tatlockia; species Tatlockia brunensis. Next base: position 152,737 of record NZ_LNXV01000029.1, read on the forward strand.
CACTTTGAAATCCAGCAACCAGGATAGGGAAATAGAGTAATTTGCTATATTTTGCAATCATGAATTTTTTATCAGCAATATTGGCTGGACTCCAGAAACAAGCAATAAGAGATATGGCGAATAAAATCAAACAAGCCCTGCCCCATTTGGTGCTAAAAAGTTCTACCACATCTTTACGAAAAGCTGGCGTCAGCAAGATAGTTATTAGGGAGAGGCTTAAACAAATGCTTTTTGCAGTGGAACTCATGGGTAAAGTGAGTAAGGTAGCTGCTAATAAGACAGTAACCCATTTTTGCATTGGGAGTCTTTGTGAAAAGCTAAGTAAAATATCCATTTAATTATCTCTCAATATATATTGGGTAATTCATCAACCTGAGTATCACGATAGAGCTGTTTAATACCACGGTAAAACGTTCCTTGCGCATTTAAAGTCGCAAATAAAAAACCTGCTTGTCCATCTAAAAATCCCCGCTGTAAAAAATAACAACGGAAAAACATCCAACCTGTTCCCAAAAGAATTTTTGCAAAATTGGGGGGATTTTGCTTCTTTCTTCTTATTTGAGCACTGTAAGAAGAGTATTTGTTAACCTTATAAAGAGCATGGCTTATATCTTGAAAAGAATAGTGTTGAATTGCTAATTTCAGTCTGGCTACCCTGGCGGATGAAGGTAATATTATTTTTTCATGAACTATATCGTTGCTGTAACGAGCGCCAGTCCGTTTAAAAAGACGAATGTGTCTTTTGGGACTTGAGGAAAAACGAAGCAGCTTACCATAAAAATTCATGCAAATAGGAATTCGATAAGCATCTGCTGTATCATTATTGATTGCTTGTTTAATTGCTTCCTGCAACCCACTATCCACAAACTCATCTGCATCAAGATTTAAGATCCAATCGCCCGTAGCATAAGCTAATGCTCGTTGTTTTTGAATTCCATAACCTTGCCAGTCAGTGCAATAAACATGAGCAGTAAATTCTTTCGCAATAGCAACGGTATTGTCTCTACTGCCTGAATCAAGAACAATAATTTCGTCTGCCCATTGCACAGATTCTAAGCAACGCTTAATGTTTGCTTCCTCATCCTTAGCAATGATGATAACACTTAGCATGCATAACCAGTAGGGTATAAAAATTTTGTTAGTTTAACTCAGAACAGGTGTAATTGTTAGCAATTTCAAGACGATATAAACTGTCAAAAAAAATGCGCTTTTAAAGCGCATTTTTTGAAACTGAACTAGTGCTCAACTTAGTAAACACCTTCCCTATGATCATGACTATCAAAATGCAACTTACCATCTTTTACCTTTAAGGTTACATGACCTCCATTAGCCAATTTACCAAAAAGTAACTCATCAGCAAGGGGTTTTTTCACGTTTTCTTGGATCAATCGTGCCATTGGACGGGCACCCATGGACTTATCATAGCCATGTTCAATGAGCCAATCACGTGCAGCTTGATCAACTTTAAAAGTAACTCCCTTGTTGCTTAATTGCTCATCAAGTTCCATGATAAATTTGTCAACTACTAAACCGATAGTGACATTGTCAAGCGGTGCAAAATTAATGATTGCATCTAATCTATTTCTAAACTCAGGACTAAATTGTCGCTTAAGGACTTCCAGACCATCACCACTATTGTCTTGGAGAGAAAAGCCGATAGAATTTCTGCTAATCTCACTTGCCCCGGCATTAGAAGTCATGACCAAAATAACATGCCTAAAGTCAGCCTGACGTCCATTAGTATCGGTCAATGTGCCATGATCCATGATCTGCAATAATAAATTGAAAACATCTGGATGAGCCTTTTCAATCTCATCCAATAAGAGAACTGCATGAGGATTTTTAGTCACTGCTTCTGTTAGCAAGCCCCCTTGATCATAACCAACATAACCTGGAGGCGCTCCTATCAGACGAGAAACAGTATGTTTTTCCATGTATTCAGACATGTCAAAGCGCAGTAATTCGATACCCAATACGTTGGCAAGTTGTTTAGTAACTTCTGTTTTCCCAACCCCAGTGGGACCTGCAAATAAGAAACAACCCACAGGTTTTTGTGGCTCCCGTAAACCTGAGCGAGCAAGTTTAATCGCAGAGGCTAGTGCTGTAATGGCATCATCTTGACCATAAACCAGTAATTTTAGATCCCGCTCCAGATTACGTAATGTATCTTTATCTCTTGCAGAAACCTTCTTGACAGGAATACGGGCAATTTTAGCAACCACACTTTCAATTTCTGCGACACTAATGATTTTTTTGCGTTTATTCACTGTCAGCAGATTCTGATATGCACCCGCTTCATCCACTACATCAATTGCTTTATCAGGTAGAAAACGGTCATTAATGTATTTTGCGGATAACTCAGCTGCTGCTTTTAATGCAGGAATAGAGAATTTCACGCCATGATGTTCTTCCAGTCGTCCTTTCAAGCCTTTAAGAATTTCAAACGTTTCATCAACGCTAGGCTCTGTGATATCGATTTTCTGAAAACGTCTGGCCAAAGCTCTATCTTTTTCAAAAATGCCGCGATATTCCTGATAAGTAGTTGAACCTATGCACTTTAGCTCACCATTAGCCAGCAAAGGCTTGATAAGGTTTGATGCATCCATAACGCCACCTGAAGCAGCTCCAGCACCAATAATAGTGTGGATTTCATCAATAAAGAGTACAGCACCATCTTGCTGTGATAATTGTTTTAGAACAGCTTTTAACCGTTTTTCAAAATCCCCGCGATATTTAGTACCAGCCAATAAAGCCCCCAAATCTAAGGAGTAAACTACACAATTGTGGATAGCATCGGGGACTTCACCATCAACAATACGACGCGCTAACCCTTCAGCAATAGCCGTTTTACCTACTCCTGCCTCGCCTACTAACAGCGGATTGTTTTTTCGGCGACGACACAATACCTGAATCGTTCGTTGGATTTCTTCATGCCGGCCAATCAATGGATCAATTTTGCCTAATCTAGCTCGTTTGTTGAGATTCATGCAATAACTTTCAAGTGGTGACTCATTAACTTCACTACCTAAAGTCTCCTCATCCATAGAATTCATACCTTCACCCATATCACTATGGTATTTAGAAACACCATGAGAGATATAGTTAATCACATCCAAACGAGTAATATTTTCGCGACGTAGAAAGTAAACAGCCTGACTCTCTTGCTCACTAAAGATTGCCGCTAACACATTGGCACCTGTAACCTCAGTCTTCCCTGCTGATTGCACATGAAATACAGCACGTTGCAAAACACGTTGAAAACCAAGCGTAGGCTGAGTTTCTCTATCCAACTCATCTTCTGGAATTCTAGGAGTAGTCTCATCAATGAATTCAATTAAATCTCGACGCAAAGCATCAATATTAGCATCACAAGCCTGTAACACGTTGCCTGCAGCTGGGTTATCAAGCAGCGATAGTAACAAATGCTCAACCGTCATAAATTCATGACGCTTCTCTTTTGCTTCCTTAAAGGCTAGATTTAAGGTGAATTCAAGTTCTTTGTTTAACATTGTCGTTGCTCCTCTCCACCCACACTACCATTACTCTGGCTCCATGGTACATAACAAGGGGTGCTGATTACTCCTAGCATGATCATTCACTAAAGCAACCTTCGTTTCTGCTATGTCCCTTGTAAAAACACCACAAACACCTTTCCCCACAATATGAACCTGTAACATCACCTGAGTTGCTATTTCTTCATTTAAGTGGAAGAACCTTTTTAATACTTCCACGACAAACTCCATTGGGGTGTAATCATCATTAAGTAAAATAACCTTATATTTCCTAGGCTGTTTAATCTCTGGTAGTACTTCTGACTCAGCCTTTTTTCGCTCAACGATTTCCTCTAAAGACCATCTACTCATAACATACACCCTTTATTAATTTTATAGACTTCTAAAGGACTTTTGGCCAGTAAAAATTGATTTAATTTCTTTAAAAAATTAAACCTTGCGATAATCAACAACATCTTGATTAGATTACATTCATATTGGCTTTTCATAACTGTTTTTTAAATTACCAACATCCTGAGTCTGTAAAATAGAGCTGCTACGAAATTTTCCCTATGATGCCCTAACTATATTTTTGTTTAGACAACAATTTTCCAGATTGAATCATCTGGAAATATAAGACCTATAGACATTTATTTGGCCAGACAGTGTGCAACATTGGTTTACCACCACAATGCTAAAGACCAATATTTTAAGTATGCGACAAAACTATGGACTTATAGCATCAATATAAACATCCAGAGGGTCTATATTGCTGCGAATATCTTGGCGATGCGTTTACGCATCACCAAGATATATTACGCCCAATCCTATCCAATCACAGGATAGTTTACATGTGCTTAATCATTGCTTCAGCAAATCCCGAACTGCTGACACAAGTAGCACCTTCCATCAAACGTTCAAAATCATAAGTAACCGTTTTTGCTTCAATGGCACCTTCCATTCCTTTGATAATATAATCAGCAGCCTCTGTCCATCCCATATGACGTAGCATCATCTCAGCTGATAAAATAAGAGAACCTGGATTCACTTTATCCTGGCCAGCATATTTTGGTGCAGTACCATGAGTTGCCTCAAATACCGCAACATCATCACCAATATTGGCACCTGGAGCAATTCCAATTCCACCAACTTGGGCCGCCAGCGCATCTGATATGTAATCACCATTTAAATTAAGAGTGGCAATGACGCTATAATCCTCAGGCCTTAACAAGATTTGTTGTAAAAATGCATCTGCAATTACATCTTTAATAATAATAGACTTACCATTTCTGGGGTTCGTCAATTGCATCCAAGGACCACCTTGATATTCTTTCGCTCCAAAGCTTTCGCGAGCTACTTGATAACCCCAATCTTTAAAAGCACCCTCAGTAAATTTCATGATGTTGCCTTTATGAACCAAAGTTACTGAATCACGGTCATTATCAATAGCATATTGGATAGCAGCTTTTACCAAACGTGAAGTACCCTCTTTAGAAACAGGCTTAATACCTATCCCGCAATGCTCAGGAAAACGAATTTTTTTAACACCCATCTCTTTTTGGAGAAAATTAATAATTTTTTTCGCATCAGCCGTGTCGGCTTGCCACTCTATCCCCGCATAGATATCCTCAGAGTTTTCTCTAAAAATAACCATATCAGTTTTCCATGGCTCCTTCACAGGACTTGGGGTACCTGTAAAATAGCGAACTGGGCGCAGGCAAGTATAGAGATCGAGATCTTGACGAATTGCCACGTTCAACGAGCGAATGCCACCGCCAACAGGAGTAGTAAGGGGCCCTTTAATGGCTACAACAAATTTTTTTAATGCATCCAATGTTTCTTTAGGAAGCCATTGATCGCCACCATAAACCTTCGTTGCTTTTTCCCCAGCATAAACTTCCATCCATGCAATTTTCTTTTTATCACCATAGGCTTTTGCCACCGCAGCATCAACTACACGCCGCATTGGAGGAGTAACATCTACCCCAATACCATCCCCTTCGATAAAAGGAATAATTGGGAAATTAGGAACTTTTAGTGACAAATCAGCGGCAACCGTAATGGCTTGTCCCTGAGCTGGAACATGAATTTTTTCGAATGTCATTGGCAACTCCGTCAATAATTTTAAAGTAAATAATCATAGCATGCGAAAAGCCTTTGTCCCAAATGCGTTTCGCAGCGATAATAAACCTTTTTAAAGATTGCATGTTATGAGAGATATTTTACTGTTTAATAAACCCTTTGGTGTCTTAACTCAATTTACAGGCGAAGAGCACGACAAAACTTTGGCTGACTATATTAATTTACCCGATTTTTATGCAGCTGGTCGTTTGGATAAAAATAGTGAAGGTTTACTTTTATTGACGAATAATGGCAAATTGCAACATCGATTAACTCACCCCCGTTTTAATAAAGAAAAGCATTACTGGGTACAAATTGAGGGTGTGCCTCAAGAACACGATCTGCTACCACTGCGTAAAGGACTCATTCTTAAAGAAACTCATTTTTTACCTGCCAAAGTTAAAATTATTGATGCACCATTGCTATGGGAACGTGTGCCTCCAATACGTTTCCGCAAAACTGTACCTACAGCTTGGCTTGAGATTATTTTGTGTGAAGGGAAAAACCACCAAATCCGTAGAATGACTGCTGCAATAGGTTTCCCTACTTTAAGACTGGTGCGTCATAAAATTGCAAACTGGTCTTTAGGTAGTTTACTACCCGGAGAATATTGCATTATCTCGGTAAATCCTGGCGATCTGAAAAAGCTCTAATCTAGCAGAATAAAAATTAACGAGCATAAAAGGCTTTTGCCCGTAGAGTATCATCCGCTAGCAATCTAACCCAAGGCCAAAGAACCATGCTGATTGCAGCACTACCGATAGACATTAACAAAGCGATATGATAGCCAAGAAAAGCTTCCATTATCAAAATCAGCACTTGGTATAGCAAACAGAAAAAACCGATTAAGGCCATTTGCTGCCCCATAGAGAAAAAATTAAACCGCCGAGCTTTATTACTTGCAATCCATGAAACTATTGATAACGCAAATGCATGTTCACCAAGCACAGTCGACAACAATACATCAAGGGCCAGGCCAATAACCAATAGAATTACCACATTAAAATAGTTTGGTAAAAAAAATTGTAAGTAGAGAACCAGCATTAACACCCAAGGCGGTCTCAATCCAATTAATAAATCAGGTAGCGGCAAAATTGTTAATGCCAATGCTAATACAATTGCAATAAATAAGCGCAAATATAATGAGTTCATGCATTTTCTCCGATTGCATTTAAACGCTCATTAATCTGGGCTGTTAATGCAGCCTGTTCTTTATCAGGCCATATCAGTAGAACCAGCCTATTTCTATTGAGCAAAGCAATTGGACTAACATCCACCTTAATAAAGGCATCTCCAGGGATACTTCTTATTGCTTCAACTCGCCCCACAGGATACCCCTCTGGGTATAAACGGCCCAAACCAGAGGTAACTAACAGATCACCTTTACTAATTGATGAAGTTCTTGGCAAATTAATTAAAGATAGTTGGCTCATATTATTTGTTCCTACCAAAATAGCTCGCTCCCCAGTGCGATTATTTCGTACAGGAACTGCGCTTTTTGAATCGGATATCAACAATACAGTACTTGTCATTGAGCCTACATCAATGATTTGCCCCATCACCCCTTTAGCATCAAGAACGGGTTGCCCCATATAGACACCATCGCGTTTTCCTTTGTTCAATACAAAAAGCTGGCGCGAACTGCTCGTATCAACAGCCAAAATTTGTGCAGCCATTGCACGCATCTGCGCCTTTGAAGAGGTTAAGAGCAATTCTCGAAGTTGAGAATTTTCTTCTTTAATGACTAATAATTTTTGTAGTTCTGCTTCCAATAACGTTTGCTGATATCGTAGCTGCATGTTTTCATTAATTAGGGCTTTTTTGGTACCCACTAAAGATTGCACCCATCCAATGACTCGCACAGGGTAGTCTACAGCAAATTGTAGAGGTGAAATAAGCAAAGCAAAACCACTACGAACACTATTAAGATATTTATAGTGGTAGTCCGAAAACATGAGCAAAAAGGACAAAGCAGAAGCAAACACAAAACCAAATACTTTGTGTTTGCTCTTTTCAGCAAAAAGCCTGCCTTTAGGATTATTCTGTTGAGAGGAAATCACCGCCACGAAGATCCATGGTTTCTAATGCCTTACCACCACCACGCGCTACGCAGGTTAAAGGATCTTCTGCAACCAGCACGGGCAGGCCTGTTTCTTCCATCAATAGAGTGTCCATGTTCTTCAATAGAGCTCCCCCACCGGTCAGCACCATACCGCGCTCAGCAATATCTGCAGCCAACTCTGGTGGAGCCAATTCCAAGGCAGCTCTAACAGCACCTACAATTCCTGAAAGTGGCTCTTGTAATGCTTCGAGAATTTCAGCGCTTGTAAGAGTAAAGCTACGAGGCACGCCTTCTGCCAAATTTCTACCTCTTACTTCAATTTCAAACAGATCACGACTGGGGAAAGCTGAACCAATTTCATGTTTAATGCGCTCAGCAGTTGTTTCACCGATTAAAGTTCCGTAATTACGACGAACATAAGAAACAATAGCATCGTCAAACTTATCACCACCGATGCGTACTGATTGATGGTAAACGATACCACTTAACGAAATGATTGCGACTTCTGTAGTACCCCCACCGATATCAACTACCATAGAGCCACTGGCTTCTTCAACTGGCATACCGGAGCCTAAAGCTGCAGCCATTGGCTCTTCTATCAAGAAGACTTCGCGAGCTCCAGCACCCATGGCTGATTCGCGGATAGCACGTCTCTCTACTTGTGTAGAACCACAAGGTACGCAAACCAATACACGTGGGCTTGGACGTAAGAAACGATTTTCATGGACTTTATGAATAAAGTGTTGCAACATTTTTTCTGTAACAAAGAAGTCAGCAATTACACCATCTTTCATTGGTCTAATCGCGTTAATATTACCAGGCGTCCTACCTAGCATACGCTTCGCTTCCAAGCCAACAGCAGCAACGCGTTTCTGGCCAGACTCATTGCGAAGAGCAACCACAGAGGGTTCATTTAAAACTATTCCCTTGTCCCTGACGTAAATCAATGTATTCGCGGTTCCCAAATCAATGGATAAATCATTGGAAAAAACGCCCCTTAATTTCCTGAACATGTGCAGCACTACCTCATTATTTTTTGGGGAGTACTTTACCCTATATTTGAATAAAAATCGACAGATCTTTATCAAGATTTTTTAAGTCACCAATTAATAAGTTACATAACGAAGATTTATTTCTTATAACAATGAGAATTTATCTCTCGAAATTCAAAGATTATTTAATCCAATCGACTTGATTTCTATCAGTCGCTTGATTTTTTAATTTGTTTTTATCTAATAATCACATCTTATATTTATGTAGAGTAGATTTTGTAAAATAATGGCGGGTAACCCCGCCTTTTTATTACGATTTTTTGCCAAAAATATTAGCCAATGATAAAAACCTCTTGCAGCTGCTTGAGATGGCTTTTAACAAATTGTTTGCCTAATCCGCGCACCTGAGACAGGTCTTCAATCGATTTAAAGTTACCGTGTTCTTCGCGATAATGAACAATAGCTTCTGCACGCTTTTGGCCTATTCCCTTTACAGATTTAGAAAGCTCACTAACATCAGCTTTATTTAAATCGATCTTTTTACCAGAGAATACCTTAGCCTTAGCTGTGGGTGAGCTATTTGCATCGGCTTTTGCATGAATAGGAAGGGATACAATACATAGTGATAATACAGCAGCAAATAAATTTGCCTTCATTTAACATTTCTCCATTAATTGTTGGACTGATAGTGGGATTAAATATTTCCAAATTCTAATCCCGTAACTTCTTGCTTACCTGCAAGAAGTTGTGGAGTATGGCAATATTTTTTTTACCTGTCGAGATTTATATGATTAAAATGAGAGTTAAGTACATAGGCAACACAAGCCGTTAATTTTTCTACCATTTCCAGATGTAAAAACTCATTGGGACCATGCGCATTTGAATGAGGACCTAAGACACCCGTAATCATAAATTGAGCTTTGGGAAATTTTTCCCCCAGCATCCCCATGAAAGGAATTGTTCCTCCCTCTCCTATATAGGCTGCGGGTTTTTTATAAAAAATCATTGATGCATTGTTGATAGCCTCTTCTAACCATTGAACCATTTCAGGAGCATTCCATCCCATAGCTTCATCATGAATATGAAAATCCACTTTTGCTTGATAAGGTGGGTTTTCGGTTAAAGTCTTTTGCATTGCTGCTGCAGCTTTTTTGGGGGATACCAAAGGCGGCAGGCGCATCGACAGCTTTAGTGAAGTTTTAGGTCGCAATACATTTCCTGCATCAGCGGTTGTTGGTAACCCCATCGCGCCTGTCACAGCAAGGGCTGGTCTCCATGTACGATTTAAAATCAGTTGCTGCTTATCTTTTTCAACGGGCTCTACACCGGAATGAAAAGGAAAGCTGGTATAGACTTCATCACCAAGAATTGCGGCACAAGCAGTCGCCTGTCGTACTCTCTCTGGTGGGATTTCGCAATATAAAGACTCCATTTTAATTTTACCGGTGACTTCATCTTCAATACGACTAACTAGTTGCCTTGCCACACGAAAACTGTCTGCCACAATGCCACTTGCATAACCAGAATGTACACCTTCTGTAAGTAACTCAACAGAAAGCTCCCCTGTAACATTGCCTCGTAGGGACGTTGTCATCCAGAGTTGCTCATAGTTACCAGCACCGGAATCCAAACAAATAACCAGGGCAGGCTCACCTATTTTTTCTTTTAAAGAGTCAATATAGAAAGGTAAATCATAACTACCGCTTTCTTCACAAGCTTCAATAATCAGCACACAACGTGCGTGAGGCAAATCCTGTTCTTGCAAAGCGCGAATTGCGGTAAGTGAAGCATAAGCGGCATAACCATCATCCGCGCCACCGCGACCATAAAGACACCCTTCCTTAATAACAGGCTTCCAAGGCCCTAATCCTTCTTGCCAACCACTCATTTCAGGTTGTTTGTCTAAATGTCCATAAAGCAGAATTGTTTCATCAAGTTGTCCTGGCACTTCCATAAACAACAATGGTGTCCGATTGGGTAAACGAATAACCTCTAAAGTCATTCCTTCAGGCGCATGAGTTCTACACCAATCAGCCACATGGTTAACAGCCTGCTCCATATATCCATGTTCTTGCCATTGTCGATCAAAATGAGGGGATTTATTAGGGATTTTAATATATTCACAGAGGCTTGGGAGAATATTGTCCTGCCATTGCTTGGCTACATAATCATACAATCTCTGGGGATTCAACATGTATCTGCTCCTTGATTAAATCAATAATTTTCAAGGTAGCAGACTCGATCTGAAGCCCCTTGATTTTAACAATAATTTCATCTTTATGTTGATTCACTTCTGTGATAGCCATTAAAAGAGACTGAGGTGCTAAGTTTTCTTCTTCAACAACCACACTAATTCCCTGTTCTTTAAAATATTTTGCATTTTGAATCTGGTCACCACGGCTTACTTTGGCGGACAAGGGGATCAGTACGTGTGGTTTTTCCAAAGCCAGGATTTCATATAAAGCATTGGCTCCTGCACGAGAAATAACTAAATCACTCGCAGCAAATAAATCAGCTAATTCCTCATTTGCATACTCAAACTGACAATAACCTTCTCGATTAAGCAAATCATTCTCTACCTTGCCTTTACCACATAAATGGATAACTTGATAATCTTCGCATAAAGTAGATAGGCATTGTCTTAAAGCATTATTTAGGGGGGCAGCTCCTTGACTTCCACCCATCACCAATAAGCAAGGTTTCTTATCATTAAAACCGCATAATGCCAAACCTTTTGCTTTAGAACCTTTAAATAGCAGTGTTCGGATGGGAGTTCCTGTAATTTCAACTTTTTCTTGTTTTTTAAAATGTTTTTTGGCAGCAGCGAAGGTAACACAAATTTTATCAACAAAGGGAAAACTTAAACGATTTGCCAGTCCAGGTGTCATATCAGATTCATGAGCAATGACTGGAATTCGATGCAGCCACGCCGCAACAACGATTGGGAAAGCAACGAAACCTCCCTTGGAAAATACGATATCCGTTTTAAGTTTTCGTAACAAACAATAAGCCTGACTGATACCCAGAAAAATTTTTATAGGATCTAAAAAATTTTTCCAACTGAAATAACGTCTCAATTTGCCACTATGAACCGCATGGTAAGGAATATTCAAAGCGCTAATCATGCCTTTTTCTACCCCATCCTCTGAACCAATATAATCAATTTTCCAGCCACTATTTTGTAAGATTTCAATTAATGCTAAATTTGGTGTGACGTGGCCAGCGGTACCGCCACCGGTAAAAACTATACGTGGATTCATTTGACTTCCCTAACCAGTAAACTTAGATCAATTGCTTGAATTGATTTGGTAATTGAACCAACCGAAATATAATTAACCCCTGTTTCAGCCACAGAACGGATTGTTGATAAACCAATACCACCTGATGCTTCTAATTCGCAGCGATGTTGGTTTATTTTTACTGCTTCAACAAGCATAGCATTGCTGAAATTATCGAGCAAAATACGATCAGGTTTGGCTGCCAGCGCTTCTTGCAATTCATCCAACGTTTCAACTTCAATTTCGATGAAAAAATTACGATGACTTTGCCTTGCTTTGGCTATTGCTGTTGTAATTGAACCACAGGATTTAATATGATTTTCTTTGATTAAAAAAGCATCATACAAACCCATGCGGTGATTAACTCCTCCGGCACAGGCCACTGCATATTTTTGAGCCATCCTCAGGCCTGGAATTGTTTTGCGTGTATCCAACAAACGGGTGCCTGTACCTTGCAGTTTCAGTAAATAACGCCGCGTTTGCGTCGCTGTTGCAGACAGCGTTTGTAAAAAATTTAAGGCGGTACGCTCTGCTGTTAAAATAGAAGCAGCCGGTCCTTTAATGCGGCATAATATTGTAGCCTCATCAAGCCAACTCCCTTCTTGCACAAGCCATTCAATAACAATACTTGTATCAATTTCGGCAAATACAGCATTTACCCAAGGGCAGCCACAAACAAGCATGGGCTCGCGAGAGACAATTTCTGCTTCTGCCATTAATTGTGGTGAAAGCAAAGCCGCACTAATATCACCAGTTCCAATATCTTCCGCTAATGCCCGTTTCACATCTGACAGGATATGAACTTTATCTAACATCATTCTTTAACATCTCTTTGATTTTTAGTATATCTTGATTTCAGGAGTGGCGGAGCCAGAAAGGTTGTCACAATAACCATGAGAATAATGGATGAGAAAAGCTGATCAGAAATTACACCCAATGTTCGACCTATCGATGCAAAAACTAACCCTACCTCTCCACGCGGCAACATCCCGATACCGATAAGTAATCGATCGTCTTTACTGCTACCTCCAAAGCCACTCAGCAATTTGCCTACAATTGCTGCAATGGTAAGTCCTGTAGACATAAGCAACACATGCCAATCAGCAAAAGCCTCAAGCTTAACCTGAATACCAATTAAAATAAAAAACAAGGGAGCAAGGATAGATTCGAGCGGTCCAACTAAATTTTTAATGCTTCGAGCATCCGAAGGTTGTCCTTTTTTGGAAATAAAAAAGCCGTCATGCAAAATCAGTCCAGCAGCAAAAGCACCAATAATGGCGGCAAGATCAACTAAAGTCGCAAGCCACGCCAGAAACATTACAAAAATAAACGAAGCGAGTAATTTAACTTCCCAAAATTCTAAAAAATTATCAAAGAAAACCACTACCTTACGTAACAAGATAGGCCCAAGAGTTAAAGCTGTTGCAAAAAATAAGAGAGCAGAAATAATAATACGCGTCACCATAGCAAAATCGACAGCATCGTTAATTACTAATGAACTCACTACAGCCAGAATAATCAGCCCAAGAATATCATCAATCATTGCCGCACCTAAAATAGTTCGCGCCTCACGTGTACGTAATTTTTTCATCTCCGCAAGTACACGTGCGGTAATCCCCACACTCGTTGCAGATAGGGTTGCAGCCACAAATAGATCGACTTTATAAGAAGCCCTAGGAAGTAACAGATGGGCAACAGTAAAACCTAAAATAATAGGCGCAATGACACCAATAAGTGCCACCAGTATAGACTCACGACCAGTATGCTTTAATTCTTCAATGGAACTTTCCAAGCCCACCATAAAAAGTAAGAAAATAACCCCATAGCGAGAAAAAACATCCAGAACATACCCTACTTTTATCAAATCAAGCCCATGCTGACCTGTTAAAGCGGCTATTACCTGTTTCGCATACACAGGATCGGTAATATTAGTGGCTACCGCTTGCGGAAGCGCCATCCCTTTTAATATCTCGCCCATAATATTAAAAATTTCAGGGCCTTCACGCAAAATTACAGCGAGATTTAAACCAAAAAAGTAACAAAGATTACCTAATAGTACGCCCATTAATAGCTCACCTAGTACACCTGGTAGCTTTAAGCGACGGGCAATATAACGGCCGACTATGGCGAAGAATAAAATAAGAGTAACCCAAAGCAATATCGGGGCAATGGGATCGTGGTGAGAATCTTGTGGGACCCCTGCATATAATAAAGCAGGGCAAAGTCCTGCTAATAATAAGTATTTAAGGTAACGTCTCATTGAGTGTTGCCAGCAAGAAAGAGACAAGTCTCTAATACAGAATCTGGATTTAATGATACACTATCAATCCCTTCTTTCATCAACCATTGAGCGAAGTCTTGATGATCAGAAGGTCCTTGACCGCAAATCCCCACATATTTTCCTGCTTTTTTACAGGTTGATATTGCCATGTGCAATAAGGCTTTCACTGCAGCGTTGCGTTCATCGAATTGTGAAGCTACCAAACCCGAATCCCTATCTAAACCCAATGTCAACTGAGTCAAATCATTTGAACCAATAGAGAAGCCATCAAAATGCTCTAAAAACTCACTCGCTAGCAAAGCATTAGAAGGTAATTCACACATCATAATAATACGTAAATCTTCTTTTCCTCGCTCAAGCCCGTGTTGTTTTAAAACCTCAATTACCTCTTTGGCTTCAGTCACTGTGCGTACGAAAGGAATCATAACTTCGACATTACTAAGCCCCATATCCTCACGAACTCGGCGAACTGCCTTGCATTCCAATGCGAAGCACTCTGCAAAATCATCGGAAATGTAACGCGATGCACCACGAAAACCTAGCATGGGATTTTCTTCATGAGGCTCATAGTGCTTTCCACCAGCCAGATTCGCATATTCATTAGACTTAAAATCCGAAAGTCTAACAATGACAGGCTTGGGATAAAAAGCAGCAGCGATCGTCGCAATCCCTTCTTTTAAGCGTTCAACATAGTATTCCACAGGCGAAGCATAAGCCGCTGTTTTCTCATCAATAAATTGTTTTAACTTTTTGTCTTCTAGTTTGTCATATTCCAACAATGCCTTAGGATGAATACCAATAGTATTGGATATTAAGAACTCTAATCGCGCCAAACCCACGCCTGCATTAGGGATGGATTGAAAAGCAAATGCACGCTCAGGATTACCCACATTAAGCATAATTTTAAGAGGTAACTCAGGCATAGTATCAACATCAAGACTCATTTGCTCAAAAGGCAACATCCCTTGATATACAAAACCTGTATCCCCCTCAGCGCAACTTACAGTTACTTCATCACCATCTTTGATGGCTTTCGTTGCATCACCGCAACCTACAACAGCAGGAATTCCTAACTCACGCGCAATGATAGCAGCATGGCAGGTCCTACCACCCCGATTGGTAACAATAGCGGATGCCCGCTTCATAACTGGCTCCCAATCCGGATCAGTCATATCTGAAACCAATACATCCCCAGGCTCGACTCGATGCATTTCACTCACATCGGTAATGATTTTTGCTCGTCCTTGACCAACTTTTTGGCCAATACTACGCCCTTCAGTAAGTATTTCACTATGCTCTTGTAGGGTATATCGCTCTAGCACTTGAGAATTTGCACGACTTTTGACCGTCTCTGGTCTAGCCTGTAAAATATACAATTTGCCATTTTTACCATCTTTAGCCCATTCAATATCCATGGGTCGGCCATAATGTTTTTCAATGACAAGAGCATGTTTGGCAAGTTGCTCGACTTCTTCATTAGTTAAAGAAAACAGTAACCTTTCACGCGGACTAACTTCTGTCGTGGTGACTGTCTGATTTTTGGTAGAATCATTGGCATAAACCATTTTCATTGCCTTACTACCCAAGGTACGACGAATTACTGCTGGTTTACCAGCCTTCAAACCTGGTTTATGCACGTAAAACTCATCAGGATTTACCGCACCCTGTACCACCATTTCACCTAAACCATAAGAAGAAGTGATAAAGACAACTTCATTGAAGCCTGATTCTGTATCCATAGTGAACATAACACCACTTGCTGCCAAATCGCTTCGTATCATTTGCTGAATACCTGCAGATAAAGCAACATCATGATGTGCAAAACCATGATGAACCCGATACGCAATTGCACGATCATTAAATAAAGAAGCAAATACTTGCTTAATTGCAATTAAAATAGCTTCTATCCCTCTAACATTTAGATAGGTTTCCTGCTGCCCTGCGAATGAAGCATCAGGTAAATCTTCAGCTGTTGCAGAAGAGCGCACTGCTACGGTAAAGTCATTGTGCCCAATAGTCTTGACTAAGTCGTTATAAGAAGCCCGAACAGCATTTTCAAATTCCACCGAAAAGGAGTGGCTCAGCACCATTTCACGAATTGTTTTACCAACAGATGTTAGTTGAGAGATATCATCAGTGTTTAAAGAAGCCAATAAATCATAAATTTTTTGATCAAGTTTATCTTTTGCCAAAAACTCGCGGAAGGAGTCAGCGGTAGTAGCAAATCCTGTTGGGACATGAACGCCAGCCGACGATAAACAGCTAATCATCTCACCCAATGAAGCATTCTTACCACCAACTTGTTCAAGATCTCGCATCCCTAAATGCTCAAAACCAATTGTATGTATGCTGACTGCCATAACCCTATTCCCCTACTTCCTTAAAAATGACCACCATTCTACTTAAATTAGTGGATGATGTGAATGAAAGCCCCGGTAATAATGGATTTCTTATTAAATACTCTTAGCGTCTTGAGACCGCGGAGTCCATCTTTGAGACAAGCCAAATTATTGTCGATATAAACGTGTATTTGTAGGAGGCTCAATCATTTCATTAGAACGAATAGGATTGATATCCAATCCGCCTCTTCGAGTATAACGTGCATAAACGGTCAACTTAGCCGGATGACAATACTTCATAAGATCCATGAAAATACGCTCAACGCATTGCTCATGAAATTCATTATGATTACGAAATGAAACCAAATACTGCAGTAAAGTCTCATTATCAATACGAAGCCCGCTGTATTTAATAACAACAGACCCCCAATCAGGTTGGCCTGTTACCGGGCAATTCGATTTTAATAAATGACTATAAAGGGTAATATTTTGTACCTCTTCATCGACAGTCTTTAACAATGTTGAATTAACTCGATATTCAGAGCAATTGATATCCAAATCATCCAAACAGAATCCTTCCAAACGGCCAATTTGAGAATTATCAAAGCTCGTGGGATAGTAAATCGCAACACTTACCTCTCGACCCACAACTTTACTCAAGTCATGAACCAGCGTTTTTTGTACTATTTCCTTGGAGCTGAAATGCGTATTATTAAATGAATTTAAATACAATTTAAACGACTTCGATTCAATTAAATTTGGCGAATCGCAAGGGATGATGATATCAGCAACAGCAACCACAGGCTTACCTTTTTCATTAAGCCATGACAACTCAAAAGCCGTCCACAAATCATAACCGTGAAACGGCAGAGATTGCTCATAAATTCCTACTGCGTCACGTTTTGGCTGACGAGAAATAGGGAAAAGAAGCGAGTTATTATAAGTCTCGATGTAGACAGTTTTTTGTCCCAGCGGTGAGGAATGAAGTTGATTTTCAGACATTATTCAGTATGTTCTTAATTTGTTCGTCATGGATTATAGCAAATCATGATATCTTTATGCATTAGCGAAAATATACTGTTTTTATTAAATTAGACACAAACTTTAATCTCTCTGTTTACCTTTTCTGTGTATTTTGTTAACATAAAGTCCTTTTTTAAAACCAAGCCGTGCTGCCTCTGGTAGTTTTAACTTAAGGTACCTTTATGCTTCGAACTCTTAATAAACTCAGTGGTTTTCTACTGGGTATAATTTTATACCCTCTTAAATCTTTATTTGTTAATTTTCTTCTCGCAATGGGTATCGTGTTTATAGCCGGGTTAGTTTTAACCATCATTCCCGCACTGGTTGGATCCTTATTCTACGATAAGACTGAAGAAAACAAACTACCTATAGCTATACTATCAGCAGTACTGACTAACCTTGGTCTACTTATCATAGTTCCTCCTGCTACTGTTGCAGTATTGATTGCTTTAGCTGTGGAAAGCATAAAAGATATATTTAGTAGTGCACGTTTAGGTGCAACTGAAGGGTATAATGAAGGGTTGTTCTATCATGTGTTTAAACAAGCCCTCATCGCCTATCTTCCCTTTAGTCGTACGTTACAAAGAGGCATTAACGCCTTAAATAGAAACCGCACACTGAATGAAGAAGGTCTTAACAACCTCAGGACTGACGATATCGATTTTAGTCAATTTGGAGAGGACGTTCCCCGGAGTGGTAGTAAAGTACCTGACTTATTTGGACCGAAAGAAAAAAATGCCGTTGTATTTACCCCGTTAACACCTGTAGAATTGCAGTCGCTTAAAGGTATTGTCGCTCTACAAGCAACCCTTGACAGATACACTGACTTGCTAGAGCGGTTGACAACTCTTGAGCAAGCAATGAGTGCACCGCGTTCTGAAGAAGGATGTCTTGACTATGAGCTCGTTCAAGATGAGCTTACTTATACAGAGATGAAAACCCCCTGTTTAATTGTTAAGTTTTATGAGTATAAACCCCAACCAAATGAGCTTAGCCCCCCCAAATGGAAAGTTGTTCCTGGAACCACCAAGATTACTGACTTTGACAAAAATCTCACACCATGGCTAACCCTACACAATAACGCTCACCCACTGTTTCGAGATGAAGTTGATAATCCTGCTGACTTTAATGGTTGTAAAACCAAGTATCATGTTTTCCCTTATAAAGAGCTTAAAGATTCTCATGAACTACGAGAGCTAACCGCTACTATTCGCAAGGAATTATCAGTGCTTGACCCTAGAAATATTCCTTCCGCTCCTGTGGTAATATCGGAAATCAGAGCAACATTAGGCCAAACATTTTTTGGCGACACAGTTGCTCCTGTAGACACGCAACCGGATGCAAATCAGCATGCATCCCCGACTTTTCCATAAGCATAATTTTATAAATACTTATCCTGCGGCCAAGCCGCAGGGTCTATTAGCACATTAAATCTCCATTTCGCGATAGTTTTGGTTCACATCTGCGGCTGCATCTAATATCATATGCGCTTTATGATTGCGGCGATTCACCATGACATTATCTCCATTAAATGCTATCTCACCTATCGATGGACGTTACTTAAAAAAAACTACCATTCTAAGTCCCTATTTTAGTGAGTTTGCTCTCACTTATTACCGTTTGATGGTTGAAATTCGCTGGCTTGAGACATTGGCTGCCAATAAGGAAATTGCTGAAGTACCGCAGCTCGATAATAATGCAAAAGTTTATTTGGCTGAAATATTGGTAAATTTTAATGAGGCAGAAGCTGAAAAAGTCAAAGATTACGAAAAAAAGACCAACCACGATGTCAAAGCTGTTGAGTATTATTTGCAAGAAAAGCTAGAGCAATTTGAAAGTCTGCGCAAATACACTGCCTTTATCCATTTTGCTTGTACCTCGGAAGATATTAATAATTTAGCCTATGCCTTGATGATCAAAGAGGCGATTGCCCAGGTCATTCAACCCACACTTGCCGAAATTATCGGTAGCATTACCATGCTAGGTAAACAGCATGGAGATATTGCGATGTTGTCAAGAACTCATGGTCAACCTGCAACGCCGACGACAGTTGGGAAAGAGCTCGTAAATTTTGTTGCACGTTTGAAGCGTCCACAACAACAATTGGCAGAGGTACTTATACCCGCGAAATGCAACGGTGCTGTAGGCAATTACAATGCTCATGTTATTGCCTATCCCGAGGTTGATTGGCGTAAACATTGTGCAAATTTTGTTAGCTCATTAGGACTATCGTTCAGTGCCTACACGACGCAAATAGAGCCACATGATGGAATCGCTGAGGTCTCGCACATTATGACTCGTATTAATAACATCCTACTTGATTATACTCGTGATATTTGGACTTACATTTCACTCAATTATTTTAAGCAAAAAACGGTCGCCGAAGAAGTTGGCTCGTCAACAATGCCTCATAAAGTAAACCCCATTGATTTTGAAAATGCTGAGGGTAATCTTGGTTTGGCTAATGCCCTATTTAATCATTTTGCGAATAAACTTACCCAATCACGTATGCAACGAGATTTATCGGACTCAACTGTCTTGCGCAATATAGGTGTTGCTTTTGCCTATACACTGATAGCGTTTCAAGCTATTGCCAAAGGAAATGACAAGTTACAAATTAATAAAATTGCTTTAAAGGCAGATCTGGACGCCAATTGGGAAGTATTAGCTGAGGCAATTCAGACTATCATGCGTCGTTATAATGTGCCTAATGCCTATGAACAGCTAAAAAATCTTACCCGCGGGCAAGGTATTGACGAAAAGAGTTTAAAAACCTTTATTAAATCACTTGCTGTTCCAGAAGAAGTGAAAAATCAATTGATTGAATTAACACCAGAAAAATACACCGGCTTAGCCGCACAACTGGTAAAAGCATTTTCATGACCACATTAGACCAACAAGGACAAGCTAAAGAGTTTGACGTTCTAGTATTAGGGACAGGTTTGGCAGGCCTTAATTATTGCCTGCAACTACTCAAAATGCAGCCGCACGTAAAAATTGCTTTAGTTAGCAAAGCTGAAAGTACTGAGTGCAACAGTCGCTACGCACAAGGTGGGATAGCGGCAGCCGTTGCTAAAGATGACTCGCAAGAATCCCATATTGCAGATACCTTACAGGCCGGCGATGGATTATGTTATCGACCGGCAGTCGAATTTATCATTCGCCAAGCACCTGAAGCCATACAAGATTTACTGAGTTATCCTATTAATTTTACTAAGCAAACAAGTGGCGATTTTGCCCTGGCTCAAGAAGGCGGACACTCTCATCGTCGAATTTTTAATACTGGTGATCAAACTGGCTTAACTGTAACCCAGACACTTTTAGAAACAGCTAAACAGCACCCGCAAATAACATTTTTTGAGCATCACGTGGCTGTTAATTTAATTACCCACTATCATCCCCACCGCACAGATATCCAGGGTGAGGTTCTTGGTGCCTATGTATTAGACTGTGAGAAAAATCGCATCCATACGTTTGTTGCTCGTTGTGTGATTCTTGCCACTGGTGGAGCTGGTAAAACCTATCGTTATACGACCAACCCTATGATTGCTACTGGTGATGGTGTAGCGATGGCCTATCGTGCAGGAGCTCGAGTAGGTAACATGGAGTTTTATCAATTTCACCCTACCCTATTGCACCATCATTCATTGAATAATTTTTTAATCTCTGAAGCGGTCCGTGGTGAAGGTGGTTTATTAGTAAATCCTGAAACAAACGAGCGATTCATGCAGCGCTATGCGCCAGAATCAATGGAATTAGCCACTCGTGACGTGGTTGCCCGCTCTATTTTTAGTGAGATAGAGCAAGGCCAGCAAGGCTTTGTATATTTAGACATTAGACATCAATCTAAATCATTTTTGCAAAAACGTTTTCCCCAGATTTATAAAACCCTACTAAATATTGGCATTGATATGAGCCAAGACATGATCCCTGTCGTTCCTGCAGCGCATTATCAATGTGGGGGGGTTTTAACGGATGTCGATGGCCGTACTGATCTAAAACGTCTGTATGCGATAGGCGAAGTCGCCTTTACAGGTTTGCATGGCGCCAATCGCTTAGCGAGCAATTCGTTATTAGAAGCACTTGTCATGGCCAGTAATGCGGCCAGATGTACTCTTAAAGATATCACGACTCCAGCTAAAGTCATCGAGACTATTCCTAATTGGAGTTCACCTGGGGAAGTCAATCCCCGAAGAGCGAGTCAAATCAATGCCCATTGGCGCGGATTAAGAGGTGAAATGACTTCTTATGCGGGTATTGTGCGCACTGAAGCGGGCTTACAAGATCTACTACAATTAATTATGAAACGAAAAAAAATCATTGAAGAGTATTATTGGAAACACTGTATTACTCGTGATTTTATTGAACTACGAAATATCGTATTGAATGCGGAATTGATTGTCAAAGCAGCACTATCACGAAGGGAATCACGTGGGGGACATTATCGTGAAGACTTTCCCCATAAGAATGCAAAAGCAGAGGAAAGTATTGCTAGATTAACCTCACCGCAAAACCCTTTTACTTAATTTAAGGTGCCTGGATGTTTAAAAGTCATTCCATTTATCAACCTGAAAAAACGCTCATGCGTATCACTAATGACATGAGTATTTGCCAGAGTGATTACCCACTAGATTGGTATCAGGAAGATTTTATCCCTTATGCAGAAGAATACCTTGCGCTACCTGATCGTAAATTAACTACTGTTTTGTCTTGGATGACTCCCTATCTCAAAAAAGCACAAGCACATTTTGGTGACAAATTACTCTTGCTTGCTCATTATTATATGGGAGGAGACATTGTTAGGCTTGTTGAGCAGTTTGGTGGACAAATTGGCGACTCCTACCAATTAGCCTTGATGGCTGCCAATCATCCTGAAAAATCTGTCATTATCGAATCAGCAGTGCATTTCATGGCAGAGTCTATTGCTATTCTCGCGAATCAACATCAACACGTGTACATTACCAATCCTAAATCAGGATGCACCATGGAAATGTTAGCGAAGGATTTTATGGTGGAGCCTGCTTTTTTAGATCTTAACGAAAGATACGGCCCTGAAAATATCTTACCCGTCTGTTACATGAATACCTCCGGACGAGTTAAAGCAATGACCGGTGCACAAGGAGGTGCCGTATGTACTAGCTCAAATGTCAAAAAAATTTTTGAATGGGCTCGTCGTCAAAATAAAAAAATATTATTCATTCCTGATAGACATATGGGAGAAAATATTGCCTATTGGATGGGTATAAAAAATCTGGCTTATTGGCCAGGTGGTACCGCAGGCGCACAATATTCTTTACCTGATCAAGACAAAAAAACCTTAGACCAATTTGATAAGGCAGAACTCATTTTATTCTCAAGTGAGTGCGCAGTGCATACTCATTACCAGCCAGAAATGTGTGAGTATTGGCATAGTTTAGGTTATGCAACAGTTGTTCATCCTGAATGCCGTAATGACGTTATCCGCGTCGCACAACATTCTGGCTCCACAGCCTTTATTTGGGATTATGTAGTCAATGACAAAGCTGGTAGCAAAAAATATGCGATTGGTACCGAAAATCACATGGTTGAAAATGTGAAACAGCATTGTAAACATCTTGGCATTGAGGTAGTGAATCTCGCTGAAGCTCCTAAAAAAGATCATGAGAAAGGAATGGGCTGCGGGTGTGCGACCATGTCACGAAATGATCCTCCTCATCTGGTTGCTTTGCTTGATCTTTTAAGACAAGGCAAAACAATGGTTTATAACGAAGTCAGAGCAGGAGATTTGGTCAATGAATTTACTGGCTCGCGGCAACGACTTAGTGAGACAGACCAACAATGGATTATTGATAACGCTAAAAAAGCACTGGAAATGATGATTAATATCACTGAGGATCGAGGCTAATTCAGAAACTTATAGGTTAAAGGAGTACAAAATTGAAAAAGGAATACCACTCAATTTATGAAGTGCATGTTGAGAAAATGGATGGCACCCAGACTAATTTGCAATCCTATCAAGGTCAGGTGATGCTTATTGTCAATGTCGCAAGTCGCTGCGGTTTTACTCCTCAATACGCTGAATTAGAAGCACTTCAACAAGATTATAAAAAGCAAGGCTTTAGTATTCTAGGATTTCCTTGTAATCAATTTTTTCATCAGGAACCTGGAACTCACGAAGAAATTAAAACCTTTGCAGAAAGCTGCTATCGAGTAACCTTCCCATTATTTGCAAAATTGGATGTTAAAGGCGCTAATCAAGCTCCTTTATATGATTACATTTTACAAAACATCAAAAAGCGGCCGTTGAAGTTTGTTCCTTGGAATTTTACAAAAATACTAATCGACACTCAGGGAAATGTGCTGAAACAATATTTACCAATGGCTTCTTTTAAAAAGATTCGTCAAGAAATTGAAACCTTATTAGCTAAACACTAATAAAACTGAGGTATTTTTAAATGTCCCACAAATTTAATACTTCCTTAAGCATTATACGATACATTGAAAAATAACAGGACAATTAGGTTAGGAAAAAACCGTCATTCAATTTGTGGGTCCTATCATGCGTACACGAGTTAACAGCCGTCAACATAATCTGGCAACAGTCAGCTCCGATAAGGCTGCTGAAGATGCTTTCTATACACAAGGTCTTTTTTCACTCTATTCATTCTTTGATAAAGAAATGAGAAAGCAACACAAGATCAAGGCTAATGAAAATAATCGCTGGCTTTACGATAAAAATGATGCGGCAGTTCCCAAGAAGTTTTATATGTATGCCATTGGTAAGAATGGCGCTCTATACATTGGCAATCCAACAGTGCATTCACAATTTAAAGCTGGAAAAGAAACCCAATCAGCAGGTTGGATAGACTACCAGTGGAATGAAGAAAAGCAAGAAGTTACTTTGATTATTGATAACTGTAGTGGTCACTATACACCTACGTTAAGTCAATTTCTGAGTGGCTTACATGGCTTGCATGAGGCAAAAATGTTACCTGACCGTTTTACAATTAGGCTAAGTAAGCTTACTAAATTCGATTATTCCATGGATGCAGATTTTTGGGAGAATGCGAGACTTGACTCGCCAAGCACAGAAAAATCAGCCATGGTTACCGTGACCTACTCGGCTAAAAATAAAGGCTTCATTTTTTCAAGAGAAACCGGACAAAGCTATGAAATGAGTAAGGAACAAATTTTTGAGAATGATTCTCCAAACCTAACTCCTAACTTAAGTTAGTAAATTGGGCAATAATAATCTTCCAGTGTTAACCAATCATCATAAATGTCTAGGATGACTTTGTTCTCTCTTCGCTTAGCCATTTGGTATGGTGTTAATGAGGAATTATTTTTCTCATAGGGATTCAGTTGTCGTAAATTATCTTTCATGTATTGCGCAAGCTCACAATTAGTTGAGAACGATAGCGACTCTAATAAATTAGCTCCTGCATTATTCTTCCCCATCCCATCCACTCCCTTTTGTTCAAATAAAAAGCGAAAAGCATTGAATGAGCCATAATACGCTGCAATGAACAACAAGTTATTTCCTTGAGCATTTTTTTCATGCCAATTCAAATTTGGAAAATTTGCATCCATGGCTCTTAGTAGAACTTCATTATCTGCAGCAGTCGCGTAAAATAAAATCCGTTGCCTCATCGTTGAGTCAAGAGTAGGCAATAACTCTTCCACTAAAGCCAAGTGATCTGAGTAAGCACAACCTAAAAAGAGGTCCCCAAGAGCATTTTGATCACTGTTGTGGCATTTTTGAAAAGCTTTCACAAGTTTTTCCTGACCTAAGAAACCAACTAAAACCGGCAAGTTGAATTTAGGTAATTTGGCATTTTTTGCTAGATAACAACTTTTATAAATCTCTTTGAGTAAACATCCTTGACTAGTCAAAAAATTTAAATCATCGGCACCTAATTCTTTAAAATCACGTTGCAGATGTGCTTTCCATAAAGAGTCAACTTTGGTGGAAACAAATTTTTTAAAAAAAGTTGAGACTCCTCCTAATTTATATAAATCTAAAGGGGGAAATTCACGAGCAATCATGACTTGTAAATCAAAGCTTAATTTTTCCAGCGAATAGAGTTTGTCGTTAAGTTCGTTACTATAGTCTTTAAGTAATTTTGCAAATCCGGAATTTGGAGCGACTACACCTCGGATGCTGCGAAGTAAATTCAACGTATTTTCATAACTGACTTTATGGCCCCATTGATGTGCTTCATATAAAAGCCAAGCAATAACAAAACTAGCTGAACGAGACATTCCTTTTTCACAATGAATTAAAATTTTTGAGTTGTTTTGCTTTGCTTCTTCTATAAAAGCAAAGACATCTTTTAAATAGGGTAGGATATTTTCGTTTCTGGAGTCAGGAATTGGGATAATCAGTTGTTTAATGAGGGGGGGCAGTTCGGGTGCATTCTGCATAATACTCACTACATGAGTAATTCCTTCGTGTTCAAATATCCCTCCATCCTTTACACTATCCACGCCACTTAATAAAAGATAATCCGTTACTTGGCTTGGATATGCTAACTGACTCTCAAGATGAAACATCATGACCCTTGAATTTTGGCAGAAATTAAAAACAGGGCAATTATAACACAACAAACATTTTTTTTGATCTTACCATTGGTACCCAGCAGTTTTTTAAGCGAGTTATTGCCCTTAAAGTACTAATGTGATTCCAGCAATGACACTATTATTGTATTGATTAGGATTATTAGTAAGTTGTTGATACACTCCAAAATCTAGCGCCATCATGGACTTAAGCATATAGATAAAACCACAATCCACAATTACCGCGCCGCTCTCATGAGGTCCTGTTTGTGATTGACCATAGATTTCAGCATAAAGACTTATCTTTTCAATAGGCGCATAGCTGATTAATACGTCGGGTAGTAATGACGTATAACGCCCTCCACCTTCCAAAGTAGGATTAGTAAACGAGCCTCCCTCAAGCATCGCGGTAGCACTCCATTGCTCGTTAAAAGCATAGATGCCAATACCACTTATAGCTATACCTAAGCTTTCACTACCAAAAGCAGAACTTCCACCCGGAAATATGACGGTTCCACTTCCTGTAAATATCCAATTTTGGCCATAACTGAATGGATGTTTAAAATCAAAACTAAAGGGTGAATAGCCAGAAAAAGGAGCCTCATTGATACGATTATAATTAGACAAAAACAATCCAATCTCATTGTGTCCTGGCAACCCAATTCGAAACTCACCTTGTGGAAAAGTTTGCTGCCAACCAGAGGGCTTAAGGGTTTGATATTGGTAGCCCCCCTCTAAAAACGCTGTTTTCAATGGGAGAGAGCAAGGACTGTCAACATTTCCTCCACGATCGGTCAATACGAGTACCTGTGGAGACCCCGTACAGGGATTATCATAGGTTTGTGCAATAACATTTGCCAGATTCACAGATAGAATAATCAAAACATAAAATAAGTTTCGTCCCTGCTTCACTAACATCCATTATTCCAGATTATCTGTTTATTTTGCTCCTAACCTTATCATAGTTATTCTTATTTACCAGGTAGAATATATTTAGGGATAGAAGAATGCTTGCAACCAAGCAATATCTTATTAATCCGTGGCAATGCTAAAAATACAGTCTGTGAGTGATTGCGTACAAACAAAACCACCATAGGTATCGATCCAATTATAGTCAGTCCGAGCCGGAATTTTGACTCTTACTGGCCACCAAATTGAATAAAGTCCTAAGGAATTACTATAAGCACATACTACCCCTCGTCCCATACCAGCAACCATGATGTTGGCTCTAACAAAACGAGTCCCATCTTCACCTTGCACACGATTGGGCGAATAAGGATTTTCAATCCATGGTTTAGGGATTACTCCCCATTTTAATGAAGTTGTGTCAGGATCAGGGCAGGATAACATTGCAGCCTTGCTTGTTAATGTGAACAAGAGCAGACCTGCCATATTTACCAGTATTATTTTTTTCATGATTTGCACTTAATTGATTAGTTATTGTTTAATTTTTATAAAAAAACTCATTCAAAGGCAATACATTCACAAGCGTAGCAAATAATTTTAGATTTCCCATTGTATCACAGCATTTCTTTGTTATAATGGCCGCCTATGCCGGGGTGGCGGAATTGGTAGACGCGCCGGATTCAAAATCCGGTGGTGGTGACACCGTGTGGGTTCGAGTCCCACCCTCGGTACCAAAATTCATTATGATATCTTCCTAAAGTTCTTTTTCTACATCGTCCTTCTAATAACTCTGAGTCATTTAAAAACTGTTAATAAGGATATATAACAATGCCAAACAATGATGCTCTTTCTTCATTAACTCAGCATAATTTAGAAATATTCCCAAACTCTCGTGCGCAACTCCTCAATGATTTGCGAAATCAATGGATTAAAAGCAAACCTTTGGCTGGAATTAAATTATTGCACAATATCCCTTTAACCTATGAAACCTTGGTAAAACTAGAGTCATTATTAGCTGCAGGTGCAAATTTAACTGTGACGCACACTCAATTTTTAGAAAAATCACCTGCAACTAATATTGTAACTTTTTTAAATAAATTAGGACTTACATACATAGAAAAGCACAATGAAATCAAAGGAGAATTCGATATTGCTTTAGATTGTTGTGCCGAAGTAGTTAACATGCCTAATGTAAAGATTAGAAGGGGTATTGTTGAATTAACTCAAAGCGGTGGTGAGCTCTACAAGCAAATGACGACACCATTCCCAGTCATTAGTGTTGATGAATCTAACTTAAAAAAATTAGAAGGCATGTATGGCACCGGCGAATCCTTTGTGAGAGCCATTAAGGAGCAATCCAGGCAATCAATTAGTGAGCAACATTTCATGGTATTTGGCTTTGGCAAAGTAGGACGTGGAATTGTAAAATATTTGCGACGAGAAACACCCTATATTACTGTCGTTGATAAATCTAAGGAACAATTGCGAAAAGCAGAAGAGCTTGGTGTCAAAGTACTTCATGCTTCCCAAATTAGTATGATCAAAGAACGCGCCAAAGAAGCGTTCTGCTTGGTTACAGCAACCGGCGAACCACAAGCATTATCCCACTATTTAACTGCAGAAGATTGTCCACAATCACTCATTGCTAATATGGGGGCAAGCGACGAAATAGGTTCCGGATTTAATAATAATCAGATACTGTTCTCAGGGATGCCGATTAACTTTTCTTTAAAGCACCCCACTTTACTTCATTTTATTGATCCAATCTTTTATGCTCATAATTTAGCTGCACAATTAATCTTGGAAAATAATTACGCTCCTGGATATCATCCCTTCCCAACGTATTTAGACGACTTAATTGTCAAGATGTGGAATGCCTATAACCCCATTGATATTAGTGATATCTATCTTTAAGACAACAGCTCCAGCAGGTCAATTTTGAATTGCTCTGATGCTGAGCTTATTAAATAAGGGACAGGTGCTACACCACTCTCACACTTTCACGCTTCTCAAAATTAAATTCATCAGGAATTTTAGTCTGTTCCCTTATCATCAAAAGGAAAGGAACAAAACCTAAAGCCAGGATAAATGATAATTGATAGAGGCCTATCCATCCGAGCCACATCTGCAACATCGCGGCCAAAGGGCCTGAGAAAATTCGCGGCAATGCTGAGACAGCAACCAATAAGGAAAATTGGGTTCCCGTAAATGACTTATTGACCAACCGCATAAATAGTGCAACCAATGCTGTTGACCCCATACCGGCTGCAAAGTTATCACAAATAACGGCTGTGGCAAACAATGCCAAGTTTTTTCCCATAATTGCTAATAAGATAAACAAAATATTTGTTGCTGCCTGTAATAAACCAAATGCTAACAAAGCGCTAAACAAGGACCAACGCATTAAAATCATTCCTGCAGCCAAACCGCCTAAAAGAATGGAACTAATGCCAATCATCTTGTTTACGTAACCAATTGTATCAAGGGAAAATCCCACCCCTTGAATTAAAAATGGCATGACTATGCCGCTTGTTGTAGCAGTGAATGCCTCTCCTAACTTGTAGAACAAAATAAAAAACAATAATGGGATAACACCACGCCGAGTTAACAGATCTTTAACGGGGGCAATAAACGAGCTAACAAAACTCGTACTAGTTGTTAATTGAGTAGTAGGCTCAGAACTCCATAAGGTAGCAATAATGCCAGCCACCATGAGAATACCCATTAAACGGTAAGTAAATGCCCAACCAAAATGTTTAGCAATAACCAGTGCTAAACCTCCAGCGATAAGAAGAGCCAACCGATAGCCAAAAACAGCCACAGAAGCCCCTAACCCGTGCTCCCTTGTAGAAAGATACTCTACACGATGCGCATCAATGGCTACATCTTGAGTAGCTGAAAAACAAGCGAGGGAAAAGGCCAGAATGGCCATAATTTCAGGAGAAGTTTTCGGTGAAAACCAAGCCATGGCATTAAAACCCACTAGCAAAGCAATCTGCATAACAAGCATCCAGCTTCGTCTTCTTCCAATAGGCAAGAGAGAATATCGATCGAGTAAAGGGCCCCAAGCAATCCGGTATGCATAGGGTAAGCTGATTAAACTTAACATTCCCGTTGCCAACACAGACATCCCTACATCAGCATACCAAGCTTGTAAGGTTCCACTTAGCAATGCCAACGGGAGTCCTGAGGAAAATCCCAGTAAAAAAATAATTAATAAACGTTTATTCATATAATTCTAATCAATTAAATTCTTAATGTTACTTACTGAGAAATCGCGAAATGTAAGCACGCCCTGGAAATCATGATAATTTTTTTGAAATAGAATGGAACTGGAGCAAGCAAGATTAAGAATTCAATAAAATTAATGCTCCCGACATGTATCAGGAGCACCGGCTTTTAATTAAGCGTCAGATTTTTTTACAGAGATCAAATGAATTTTAAAAATTAATGTTTCATTTGGACCAATAGGACCACCTACACTGCGAGGACCATAAGCTAAATCCGCAGGAACATAAACTTCCCAAGTTGAGCCAGCTGGCATCAGTTGTAGTGCTTCAGTCCACCCAGGAATCACTTGTGATACCTTGAAAGTGGCTGGTTTACCAGCTTTATCGGTACTGTCAAAAACTTGGCCATCAATCAGTGTACCAGTGTATTCAACGGTAACAGTGTCCTCTTTAGAAGGTTTAGCACCATCACCCTTTTGAATTATTTTATATTGCAAACCACTTGGTAAACTAACAACACCTTCTTTTGCTTTATTCTGATTTAAAAAGGCTTCACCTTTAGCTTTATTTTCGTCAGCTTTCTTGCTGAATTCAGCAGTACGCTTTGCCATCAAATCTTTTTGAAATTTATTCAATACATCTTTCATTTGCTGTTCTGTCAATAACAATTGCCCACCGCTCATACCATCTTGCAAACCTTTGGCCATTGCTGAAGGATTGATATCAATACCTTGCTTTTTAAAGTTTTTACCTAAATCAGCGCCAATACTGTAAGACAGCTTATCCATGTCACTATTTAATGATGTTGTAGGTGTAGCAGATGTTGCAGGTGCAGGTGTGGCAGTAGCTGATGCATCGGCAGCAACGATTGCCGTTGACATTGTCAAACCTATGACAGCTGCAGCGACCAGTCTCATCTTCATAAACAATTCCCCTTTTGTCTTTGGTCAGAATAGAACTTGCAAAAATGCCCAACCATTCTGCCTAAATTTAATTAAAATTACTAGTCAAGCCTTAAGCAAAATCAATTTTTTGGCTATTCTTTTAGTATTAAGGCTACATTCTTATTGTTTGTGTGTAAGTTTCCTTCTAAAATTGACATTATTTAAACCACTGAGTTCTTAGAATGAGTATTAGCATATTTGATTTGTTTTCCATAGGCATTGGCCCTTCAAGCTCTCACACGGTAGGACCAATGCTTGCAGCTAACGCTTTTTTAGATTTATTAATTAAAGGAAAACATTTTGATAAGACTGAGCGACTCAAGATAGAACTTTATGGTTCTCTCGCTTTAACCGGCAAAGGTCATGGCACTGATAAAGCCATTTTGAATGGATTAGAAGGAAAGGCTCCAGAAACAGTCATCCCCGAAAGCATGGTGCCTCGGATGCAAGAAATTATTGCTTCTAAAGAACTCCGTTTGGCGGGGGAAAAAACGATTCCGTTTTCTGAAAATTCTGATTTTTTATTCTTGCAAAAAGAGCTCCTCCCTAAACATAGTAATGGGATGCGGTTTACTGCTTATGATAAACAAGGCAATATGCTACTCGCTCAAGTCTATTATTCAATTGGTGGTGGCTTTATAACGACAGAAGAAGACTTTGATCACGCATCGAGTGTCAATAGTCCTCCACCCTATCCCTTCATAACTGCTCGCCAACTTTTGACACTATGCCACAAAAATAAGATGACGATTGCCGAGCTTATGATGGCTAATGAGTTAACGTGGAAAACAGCCGATGCTATTCATGACGGTATTCTTGCCATTGCCAAGGTAATGGACGAATGTATTGAAAATGGTTGCCATCATCCTGGTAATTTACCTGGCGGATTAAATCTTAAACGACGTGCACCTGATCTATATAAAAAGCTGATAGAGCATAAAGGGGTGCCCAGTGTTTTTGAGCAATCTGACATCATGAACAAACTCAATCTGTTTGCCATGGCTGTCAATGAAGAAAACGCGGCTGGCGGACGGATTGTGACAGCGCCAACTAATGGTGCTGCTGGTATTATTCCTGCGGTTCTTAGATACTGTCAGGAAGCTCATGATCGTTGGAGCAAAGAGGACATCTACACTTATTTTCTAACCGCAGCAGCCATTGGGATTCTTTATAAAGAAGGTGCTTCTATTTCTGGGGCTGAAGTGGGTTGTCAGGGTGAAGTTGGTGTTGCTTCTTCAATGGCCGCAGCAGGACTTACAGCGGTATTAGGGGGCACAATTGAACAAATCGAAAATGCCGCTGAAATTGCTATGGAACATCATCTTGGCATGACTTGCGACCCGGTAATGGGCTTAGTGCAAATCCCTTGCATTGAACGAAATGCTATGGGTGCTGTTAAAGCGGTTAATGCTTCGCGTATGGCTTTAATTGGTGATGGTCAACATCAAATCTCTTTGGATAAAGTGATTCGTACGATGAAAGATACGGGTAAAGATATGCAAAGTATTTACAAGGAAACTTCGATGGGTGGTTTGGCTGTTAATCACCCTGAATGCTGATAGGCTAGACCTCATAAGACATCACTTCAACTTTGTTGGTGCAATGTTGCACCAACAATAAACCCACCACCAAAATCCACATACCTATTAGAACTTCCACATAAGCTTTTAATGGATTAGTACTCATATAGCCCATCAAGATTACCGCTAATGTGGCGCTGAACATATTAATAAAACTCATCATTGCCGAGCCACTTGCTTTATCTGCAATTGCGTTAGAGGCAACTAAAGAACCCGCTGCAAATAATAAACCACTAAAGATGTAAAAATTCATAGTGCTTAAGAAAAACCAGCTTGCTGAAAAAGAATGGTAATACAACATTCCCGTTAGACTTCCAATGCCCGCAATACACCCGGCCAAACCAATCACAATCACTTTCTTTGCCGGCAGGCGATTCACTAAAATTTTTGCCCATAAACCGCCAATTAACATCCCCAACATATTGAGTAAATTCCAATACCCATAATCCACAATTCGTATATGAAGAATGTCATTTGCTATTTGTGGACCCGCTGCTGAAAAGCAGTATCCTATTGCTGAGCAAAGTCCAATTACCAAAGAAAACACAATTAATTTTCCACAAGAAAGAGCTCGTCGGTAATTGGCTACAATTGCACGTAGGTTAATTTCTTGTGGGTTTTGTAGGGTTTCGCTAAACATGCACGTACCCCACAGCATAACCACCCCATGAACTAGCAGGATTAAAAAGCATAAAGACCATTGCCAATACTCAGTCATTACCCCGCCAAAAGCAACGGCCAGTCCAATCCCCATTGTAAAAGATAAAATACTATAAGCCATTGCAGTTGCCCGCTGCGATTCTGGTAACCATTCATTAATTAGCATATAGGTGCATGCTAAACCACTTGCCGCCCCTAAGGCACTAATTAGGCGTCCTAAAACAATAATCCCAAAGTTTGTCTCTGCCAGTCCCAACAAACAAATCAGAACACCTACCAGATTAATACTTAAACCGATACGTAAAGCCAATACTCTGCCAAATCGATTCGCTAAAGGGCCATAAATAAGTTGCCCAATAACATAACCTACTAAAAACGCAGAAACTATCCATTCTACTTCACCAGTGGACAAACCAAATTGCATTTGTATTTGTGGTAAAGCAGGAGTAATTATTGCTGCCGAAAATGAAGCAATTGAAATGTAGGTTAATAACCATGAGATGCGAAGCTTTGAAATCATTATAATTACCCTTTTTACACATATAGGATAATTATATTTTTTGAATTTTAATTAATAAAGATGGGTAATAATTAACAACCATTAACTTTTTATTAACAATCAACCGTGACCTATCGACATTTGATAAGCTTTCTTTGGCGCAGAGACATAAAAACGATCGCTTATTGCATATCCTACTATGCAAGCCAATTGCTGATTGATGTAGACTAGAGGAATACGATCACGCAACCAAGGCGGAATCCTCCACTCTTGAAATAATTTTTTTAATGCTTTTGTTTGGCCATGCCAACAAAAAACTTCACCACCTTGACGAAAACGTATTTCAATTGAACTTTGAGCAGGAATACTTAATCCTTCATCACTAAGATTCGCAGACAAAGTACCTAAACCTCTTCCTAAATCCAAAGGTTTAGGAAAGGAAGACCACTGAAAAGTAACTAATGCTTCTTGAGAAAACTCTTTTAACAAATACAACCTTTCCTGATAGCGTCTAACACAAACATCTTCCCAAATTACCTGAGGATTTGCATCTTTTTTGGCATAAACCATTTCTGTAATTAAACGATTAAATGTTGTTGTTGGTGGCAACTTAATTTGATTGTGCCTAAGCCATACCCGCAAAACATTGGCTAATCGTGCTTTGCTTAAATTGGTTAATTGGCTAATTGATAATTGATTTGGGATTCTTTTTAAATCCGGACAATCAATTATTGCCAAATCCTCAAGATTGGCTTGAGCCTGTTGGCAATGATCACTGGTACGGGCAAAATTGTTTATTGCCTTTGGCCAGCGTGAAACTAGTAAGGGTATAATTTGATGCCGTAAATAGTTTCGGGAAAAATCAATGTCTTCATTACTTTCGTCATCAATCCACAGCAACTGATGGCTATTTGCATAGGATTCTAAAGTAGCACGAGAAAGATGTAGCAACGGACGCAATAATTGACCTTGACCTAGTTTTTTTGTATCAGCCATTCCTGCCAAACCGTCAATTCCTGTCCCACGCAAAAGATGTAGTAAAAGCGTCTCAGCTTGGTCGTTAATGTGATGAGCAAGAATTAGACAATCGTTAACGCCTATTAATTCCATAAACGCAGCATATCTCGCCCGTCTAGCAGCATCTTCAATATTGGCATTCCGCTTAAAATCGATTTGTTTAACAATTAACGGGATACGCAGCTTGTCGCAAAATCGCTCACAATGCTTTTGCCACTCAAGAGCATTGGGACTTAAACCATGGTTAATATGTATTGCAGTTAATTGGGGGGTAAGTTCAGATTGAAGGGAGAGACTATGAAGTAAAACAGTGGAGTCTAGCCCTCCACTGTAACCAATTATTAGACGATCAT
This sequence comes from Legionella brunensis, assembly GCF_001467025.1. Classification (GTDB taxonomy): domain Bacteria; phylum Pseudomonadota; class Gammaproteobacteria; order Legionellales; family Legionellaceae; genus Tatlockia; species Tatlockia brunensis. The sequence continues at coordinate 188,048 of NZ_LNXV01000029.1, forward strand.
ACCGTTTAAGCTGCTGCAAAAACTTGGTATCTAGAAGTGGCTTAGTCACAAGCCCCCATAGCCATAAATTTTTGGTAACGTTCCTGCAAAAGTTCATTTATAGACAAAGTTTTTAAGATACGCAACTCATCAATCAATATTTCTTTTAGCCGAATAGCCATCTCTGTGACATTTCGATGAGCTCCCCCTAAAGGTTCAGGAACAACGCTATCAACCAAACCTGACTCAATAATTCTATCGGCAGTAATACCCATAGCCCGGGCTGCCTCACTAGCCTTAGCTGCATCCTTCCATAGGATAGAAGCACAACCCTCCGGAGAAATGACCGAATAAATGCCGTATTGTAACATCAATACCCGATCGCCAACCCCGATAGCAAGCGCGCCCCCAGACCCAGCTTCACCAGTAACGGTACAAATAACGATGGTCTTTAATTTAGCCATTTCCAGCAGATTTCGTGCAATAGCTTCTGATTGATTACGCTCCTCTGCCCCAATACCGGGATATGCACCAGCTGTATCAATAAAGGTAAATATCGGCAATTTAAACTTTTCAGCCATTTTCATTAATCGCAACGCTTTACGATACTCTTCAGGTCGCGCCATTCCAAAATTACGATATACTTTTTCTTTGGTTCTTTTACCCTTTTGGTGCCCTAAAACTATAACAGGCTCACCATTTAATCGTGCTAAACCACCAATAATGGCAGGAGCAGATGAATAATGCCTATCGCCGTGTAACTCTTGAAAGTCTGTGAAAATATTTTCAATATAATCGGTCGTTTGAGGACGCAACGGATGACGTGCCATTTGGGCGACCTGCCAAGGCTCTAGGTTTGAAAAAATATTGGCAGTTAATTCTTCGCATTTTGCTTCAAGGCGCGCGATTTCTTCACTTAGATTAACTTCATTATCATTGCCTACCATACGTAGTGCTTGAATTTTTTGATTCAATTCTTCAATAGGCTGCTCGAAATCCAAAAATTGTCGACTCATCTGTTACTCATTTGGCGAATTTATTTTCATACGCTATGATACCTGTAACTGCTTTTTGACGCTACCGTTCCTGCATATTATATGGCCTTATTTCAACCCATACCCTCTAACAATTATGTTTTGCAACAAGAACGCGTTGACATTTGGGAATTCTCATTAGCTAATTTGCCTCTGCAAGCGACCTCCCTGCTCAACGAGGAAGAGTGCAAACGTGCCAATCGCTTTTATTTTCCTCGTCACCAACGCCGCTTTACAGTGGCTCGTGCCATGTTGCGCGCAATTCTAGGGGCCTATCTAAAGCAAGAGGCTGCGTCAATCTCATTCGTATACAACCAGCACGGAAAACCGTGGGTCAAAAATCCCTTTGATCTCGAATTTAATTTAAGTCATTCAGGAGAATTGGCTTTATTGGCCATAGGTCAAGCATTCCCCTTAGGCATTGATCTCGAGCTATTCTCGTCCAGACCTTATAAAGGGATGGCAAAAAATATATTTTCACCACAAGAGCTTGTTCATTTTTCTAAATTGCCAAAGCATCTAGAACCATTGGCTTTTTTCCATCTTTGGGCTCAAAAAGAAGCCCTAATTAAAGCCTGCGGATTAGGACTTTCTTATCCTACCCAACAATTTGATGTCCCCGTCACTCCGCCGACAAATGCCTTAATTGTCGATCATAAACACCAAAGGCATTGGCAAATGATTTCTTTTATGCCCAAAGTAGCCTGCAGTGCAGCTTTATGTTGTGATCCGCAAATTAAAATTATACGGTACGGAGTTGTTAATCCTTTAGATTTTTTATAATCCCATCACTCATCTTCCATGTTTTTTTTATCACCTTTATGGTACTATTCGCCCATTTTTAAATCACTCTACGCCATTAATTGCACAATTTGAATAGTGTATACAGCGTTTTTATCAAAAATTATTGATCCTAGCCAGCAGTTGGAGTCCGTATGCCCCGTATTAATCAAGACCTGCTAGAAAGAATACCCGAAGAAAAAAGATGGTACTTGGGGTATTATCCTGATGTTTTACTCTACCAAGACGATAAGCACGAGTATTCCGAAGCCATCTATCATTTGGCCAATGCCAAATATCTATACGCCAACGGTTATAATATCCGGCCAGCAAGCACACTCAGGTATGCTTTTGAAGCATTTAAAGGTTGGCTAGGATTTAATAACCATTGTGAGACGCAAAAAGTTCAGTTGGGGTTATATAAATTCGCTTATTATGGTTATCTAAAAGGATACCCTCAAGGAGCGCTGCATTCTTTACAACGACATGGTGTAAGTGAACAGTTCATTAGACAATTTTCTAGTCCACGAAAAAATGATGTTACCCAAAAGATTCAAAACGATTTAATTAAATTTTATGCTGACCACGTCCAAGCTTCTGTTATTCCCGAAGGACAACCTAAAATCTCTGATGAATATAGCTTTGGCAATACCTGGGCTAATCTGGAGCTTTGGTCTGAGATTCCTAAACTCGATCCGCAAAATGATTTGCTTATTCAACGCACCATAAGTCAACTTGAGAACATGTCTTCCCTACCTAATTATGTTTCCATACAGAATAGTAAATATGCCTTTGAAGTAGCTAAACAATGTATTGAGCATGTGAAATCAAGAAGGAACACCAGTCTTGCCGCAAAATTTTTAAATTATGTGCTTAATCTGTCTGCAGACAATGAGGCGCTGATTGCAAGAGCGATTCAATTTGCACCAGATATTTGTTTGCAGGATAAGCAATTTTTTATTGCATTTTATCTGGAGCGAAAAAATTTCAAAGCAGCCCTGCCTCTCATTGAGTTGTTAGAAGATACCACAGAGGCAGCAATTTTAGTGAAAAAACACTTTAACAACGAGCAGGTGCTGGCGTTAATAAAGAAGGACTCTCCCTTAGCAGCCGCTCTTTCTGAACAGTATTTAACCGCTGATACGGAGAATTTAAAGACTATCAAATTTGTAGCTACTTTTTATCCTAGCTTTGCTCAAAAATTTCCGGCCCAAGCTCTGCGACTTTTGGTGAGTGAAGAAAAATATGAGGAAGCCTACCAATTATTTACTGGGTTAAAAGATTGCCAAATTTACGTTGATGATCTTGTCAAGTTAGCTGACTATTTTGAAGATCTCAGCCTTAGCAAAGAAAAGGCTGCAGTAGCACTTCGGGAGCAGCAAAACTGGATAGGGATTGAGACACCTATACTTCAAGCAATTCGGTTGATAAAAAAAGCGCTCGAATTGGATGAAAACGATGATCGTTCTGAAAAACATTATAGGCAACTGCGTTTATATGCCGAGTCGCTAATTAACAACGACATTGTCACTCATGAAATTGAAACTTGCCAGATTGAGCAAATTATTAAAGCTATTAACTTGCTTAATCAGTGTAAGCCTGTAGCAAGCAACGAGAAAAAATTGCATCAAAAAGTATTAGTCACTGGTTTAATGCGGCAAGTCGATTACCTAATTTACACGATATCCCCTCTCGCAATTGATGCAGAATCACATACAAAATTAGCAGAACACAATGACAAGCATAGTGATAACATTCGTAACACTGCCCAACTATTGCGAAAAATCATCGATTTGTGTAATGACACCAGTGATAAAGAATTAAAATTAATTTTAGGTAAAGCTAATTTTCTATACGGAGATCTGATTAAGTTCTTTGGTTTGAATGAAAACTGTAATCCTTATTTTAGAGCAGCAATGAAAGCAGTACCTAATAACCCTTTCTACATTCTACGTTGCAGTGAAATATTTGAAGAAGAGAAGGACAAGCTACGAGAGAAAGGGGTGCCTCTTTTAAGAGCATTAGGCTATGAACCCATCCATTATTTACGTTGGGATGAACAACGATGGTATAAAGATAAAAGCTCTGCTTTAACCCCTATTCAAGATATCCATAATTTGGGAGAAAAAGGTCAGAAACGCTCTTTTTCCTTTTCTTTGATCTGAAAAATTTGATAATGGGATGCAGGAAGCCTTAATTTTGTTTATGCTTTATTTGGGATAAATAACTTAATAAGGATGTTTTATGACTACCGTGCTATTAGAAGAGCCACGTGAGCTTAAACGGAGTTGGGGTTGGCTACTGGCTTTAGGAATATTATTTGTCATCCTTGGAGGCATTGGCCTTGGGATGGTCGTTGGGTTAACACTTGCCAGCATGCTTTTTTTAGGTATTTTGTTAATCATCGGCGGATTTTTACAAATTGTGGATGTTTTTAAATCCAGGCACTGGAGAGCTGTAACTTGGCATGCGTTTATTGCCATGCTGTATATCATTGGCGGATGTCTTATCATTTATGATCCATTTCTGGCCTCCGCATTAATCACCGCCCTACTGGCAAGTGTATTAATCATCATCGGTTTAAGTCGTTTCTTTATGGCTATTATGCTTCGAGGATCATCAGGATGGGGCTGGTTATTGCTTGCTGGTATTGTCGCTATTGCTCTTGGTGTGATGATTTTAATGCACTGGCCTCTAAGTGGGTTATGGATAATAGGTTTATTTATCGCTGTTGAATTAATTGTTGATGGTTGGACCTATATTTTCCTTGCTTTTGCGCTTCGCCGTGCTTAAATTTCTTGAAGATCTGAGAATGTTGAGCCAATATGGGCTCAACATTCATTTTATAATTCCACGCTTAATCTGTATTCGAATATTTTTTCTATGAAGCAAATTAGCCCTATTCAATTAAAATTAATCCAACAGCTGGCTGATGGCGGTTGTTATAGTGGGAGTGTCTTAGGTGAGCAATTAGGTGTTTCCCGCACGGCCATATGGAAACATATTCGCCAACTGATTGAGATGGGATTACCAATTAAACGTTTGCCTCAGCAAGGGTATCAACTCACCTCTTCCATGCAATTGTTAAATGAGCCAGCCATTCGTCACTATCTTGCCGTTTACCATTTCACATCACCCATTAATTTTCACTTGTTTACAACAATAGATTCTACCAATCAGTTTTTGAAAAGCTTGCCTAATACGCATAATTTAGATATTTGTTGTGCTGAAATGCAAACGCAGGGAAAAGGTCGGTTTGGAAGACATTGGGTTTCTCCTTTTGGTGAAAATATCTACTGCTCTAGTCGTTGGGAGCTTAATTGCTGTCTATCGCAACTATCAGGTCTTAGCCTGGTTGTAGCCTTAGCTATTCTTACCAGCTTAAAGGATAGTCAGATTAAAGAAGACATCCAATTAAAATGGCCTAATGATTTGCTATGGCATGATAAAAAACTGTGCGGCATTTTGATAGAAATTATGGCAGAGACTCATGGCAATGCTCAGGTTATTATTGGCATTGGCATGAATGTAAATACCCCTACTCATAAGCAACCTTTACCGGATAAGCCTTGGTGTTCTTTATACGAAATAACCGGGAAAAAACATGATCGCAACCTATTATTAGCCAACTTAATTTATCGATTGCACGTGTATATGGAGCAATTTTTGGAACTAGGTTTTGCAAAATTTCATGACGAATGGCATGAAGTTGATTATCTAGCAGGTAAATTCATCACCGTTTCTCAGCCAACGGGCTCTATTCAGGGATATGCTTGCGGCATTAATGAACTAGGGCAACTAGGACTAAAAGACGAACAAGGAATTATTCATTATCTATCGTCTGGGGATACATCGTTAAGTGCAATTTAGAGGGGGGAAAGAGGTTGTCCCAAGCGAACAACTCCATTTGTACTCGGGACAGGACGACTGCAATAAAATCTGGGTTATACAGCTTCTTCGCTATCAGTTGACTCTTTTTCTTGTTGGATACGTAAGTATATTTCTTCACGGTGTACAGATACATCTTTCGGTGCATTAATACCGAGGCGCACCTGATTTCCTTTTACACCCAAGACAGTGATGTTTACATCGTCACCAATGATTAAAGTTTCACCAATACGCCGAGTCAAAATTAACATGACTAATTCTCCCTTAGATAGCAGCCACCATCTATTCCATAGAAGCTTCCATGGTGCTCTCGGCGGCTACAACTTGATTAAATTATAAACAATTTTAGGCTGTTCGATCGTAAGTTTACACAATGATTCTTAACGAAATATTAAGAACACCTAATTTTCGTTTTTATTAAAAAAATAAAAAGTACTTTTTTTGTTCTTTTTAGACCAAACTGAACGCTGTACAGCATTTAAGAAAATCCCAAAATAGGACGCAAAATTACCCTACTATTCTGAATTATGAGTAATATCAACCTTTCACAAGTGCAAAGTATTAAGTCTGAAAAAACAGCGAGGTATTATACTAGAAAAATTAAAAAATAAGACCTTTATTTTTAATTTTTTATTAAAATATATAAGATTAGAGCACAAAAAAACCACTATTTTTCCCAATCCTTTTGATTTAATTACTTTTTTATTAATAAATAGTCTTCGTCCATGAAATTATGCAAACTGCATTAGATATAGCCATCTTTTATTAATTGGATAGCCTAACCCAATAATTCATTAAAAACGAATAATTTCTTACCATTTTCTATTTATTAGACGGTCTATTAATGATATTTTTATGAAAAAATTTTAAAAATATTTCGCATGAAGCAATTAACCGAACTCAATTCCTGGATTGAATTAGAAAATCACGTTCACTCCCTGCGCTTAGCTACTATCGAAGAATTAAAAAACTCCCTCGATAGACGAGGAGCTCTAGCTATTTCTACGCAAAATATTCTTGTTGATTTTAGCAACCAACGAATAAATTCAACAACGTTGGAATTGTTATTACATCTTGCTCATGAATGTGATTTAAAGAATAAAATTGATGCTTTAATGCGGGGCGATTTTGTTAATAATAGTGAAGCCAGGCCAGCCTTGCATACAGCTTTACGCACTTTGGACAACAAACCAATACTCGTCAATAATTATGACATTCTTCCTGATGTTTTAGCAGCTCGCGAACAAATAAAAACAATTTCCGATGTCATTCGCTCAGGAGAGTGGTTAGGTTTTTCTGGGAAACCTATAACAGACATAGTAAATATTGGGATGGGTGGTTCTGATCTAGGCCCCCGCTTCTCCATTCGTGCGTTATCAGAGCTTGCTGCACCTCACTTAAATTATCATTTTGTTTCTGATGTTGACCCTAATGCTTTAAAAAATGCAATTCACCACTTAAGACCTGAAACAACACTCTTTATTGTTTCGTCAAAATCTTTTACAACAAAAGAAACTTTATACAATGCTAAAAAGGCGCTAAGTTGGATTAATAATCCGACACAAATGGATAAACATTTCATTGCGATCACGGCCAATGTTAAAAGAGCAAAAGAGTTCGGGTTCAACAATGTTGTGCCTATATGGGATTGGGTTGGTGGTCGTTACTCCTTATGCTCAGCAATTAGTCTAATTACCGCAATTGCCATTGGTTATGAGCAATTTTTCCAACTCTTAGCCGGTGCTCATAGCATGGATAAACACTTTCAAAATACAACTTTTGAAAGTAATTTACCTGTGCTCTTGGGACTTTTAGGCATCTGGAATAATAATTTTCTCCATATTAATAACCTGCTCATTCTCGTTTACTCTCAACAACTAGAGTATTTCGTCCCCTACATTCAACAGCTCGATATGGAGAGTAATGGCAAATCTATTGATAAGCGAGGGCGAGCTGTTAATCATGCAACAGGTCCCATTGTTTGGGGTGGGCTAGGTAATCAGGCTCAACACAGCTACTATCAATTACTTTGCCAAGGTACTCATAAAGTCGCTGTAGATTTTCTGACCGTAAAATCTTTTTCCAAGGAAATAATTAATGAGATGTCTGAAGCAAAAAGGTATGTGCTTGCTCACGGTGTCCATGATACTTCAAATCCTAACGGCTATATTCCAGGAAACAAGCCTCTAAATCATATTCAGTTAAACGACTGCTCTCCGTTTACATTAGGACAGCTTATTTCAATGTATGAGCACAAAATTTACACTCAAAGTGTTATTTGGGATATTAATGCATTTGACCAACCCGGTGTTGAAAGTGCAAAACGACAACAAATAAGTGCAGCAGTAGCGCAGTAGGCAGTGAACTTAATTATTAAGGCTTAAACAGTTTTAGTGCTTTAAAAAAGTTGCCAAAGAAAACTCTATTTCAGCGAATTCTAGTGGCTGGTGCAATCGCCGTTCGCATTTTTAACGTCTTTTTAAAATTTGCAAATCTAAAATAGAAAATATTTTTAAGCAAAAAAGACGGAAGTTTCTTAGCTAACCCGCAACGGCTCTTAAGCATTCCAAGTGCTGTTATTAGGCAATTCGCATACAGTTGCTTACGTAGCATTGGATACAAGTCAAAATAATGAAATAAATCTTGAAAATAAATCCCATAGGCCTTAATTCGACCTTTTTGGGTCGCTAAATAAGCTCCTCCTTTAGGATTACAACGATATTTTACAAGCACCTCGTTGATATAAGCACCTCGTCCTACCGGCAATAATGAATCCATGCCAAAAAACCACTCCATAAACTCCCTCTTGGGATCTGCCACCTTGCGAGATGATTTACGATAAGCATAAGCACTATGTACCGTTATAGAGCCCCATAAAGCTAAATCTTCGGCATTGAAATACATAACATTTTGATCAGCACTAGAATTGCCAGTTTCCGCTAAATAGCTACCATCATCGGAAAAATATAATGCGCGGTGGAAAATAAGATTGAGTGATTGATCATGGTTGAACAGTTCAAACTGTTTTTGCAGTTTTCCCGGCAACATGACATCATCTCCATCGCAGTGAAACACAATGTCACCAGTAGCTGCTTTATGAGCTTCTATATAGTTAACAGCAGGACCAACATTTTTATCTCGAGCAATGACTTGAATTTTTTCAGGGTACAACTGGGAGTAATCAATTATTATCTCTTGCGTACCATCTGTAGAACAATCATCAGAAACCAAGATATTAAATTCATAGTTTGTTTTTTGACTTAATATGCTATCTATGCATTCTTTTATGTAATTTTTCTGATTATAACACGAGACAACTACTGTACCCTTCATAAATCTATTCTCTAGCTAAATTCAGTTGTTGTTTACTACAAATATATGGGAGTTAAGCAGTGCCCCCATCATACTCGCTTAACGCAGGAGAGTAACTTAACTTGATAGGACATAGCAAGACAAAATTCCCCTAGAGAATTTCAGTATGAGGTATAAACTATATGGAATATTAAATAGTATGACGGCTGTGTCATCATTTCATGGAATGAGAGTATAGGTAATTTCTTTTAAAGGAGCCATAATCACCGATATAGCCAATAGTTAATTTCTCTTAATCGATAGCCATTTTGCAAATAGAAGTTGCAAGCTCTTAAATTAGAACCTTGGGTATTAACAAGAATTTTTGAGGCTCCCTGAACTCTAGACCAATTTTCTATTGCGGCTAATAAATTAAATCCCACCTTTTTGCCACGAACTAACTTATCTGTACAAATTAGCCCTATTCTTGTTGTTTCTTTATCAAGTAATTTACCCGTTACGAAACCAACTAACCTACTCTGCTCATCCTCCATTTTCAAACAGAGATCATCATGCCTTGCCAGAATGGCATTTTTCGCCCACTCTGAATAAAATCTTGCAGAGTCATCTGTTTTATACCAAGGCGAGCGAAAGCGACTAAATGCAAATGCTTGTGAAGCGAGAGAGGTAACAGCAACAATGTCATTAAGATCTGCTAATTCTATTTTTGAATTTAGATTGGAGCACTCAAACTCTAGAAGTAACTTCTCAAAACACATTTCTGTTTCAGCAATCAAAAATCCTAATTGCTGCAGCTCATCCAATTTTTCAGTATCCTTTGCTGATATCTTCGCCTGAATAATCTCATCACATAGGCTATCAAGATAAGCCAGAGATAGACTTTTGCTCTGCTTAACATCTAAATCAAAAATTTTTTTCTCAAAGAAATTGGAATCCCATTCCTTATAATGAATTAGAGAGCAGACCATTTTTAAACCTAATAGATGTATAAAAGCACAATAGTTGATTTCAAAACATTAAGACCCAGTTCGGGTAAAAATTTAAGTATAAATCAAATAGGACAAACCCGCGCATTGTAAAGGACTGACTATTGATAAGTAAAGTACAGCTAGTTTATTAGAGAGAAATAATTTTTAATTGCCACAAAAATCTTATATTTCCATGGCTAATGTTGAACGTTTATTGCAAAAAAAATAATAAAAAGCAATTAAAGTTATAGAGCAATATAAAATGGCAGTCAGAACATAAGCTAATAGCACTCCAAACAAAGACGCAGAATAATTTAACTCAATCGAACACAATAGAATAAAGAGCCCACCTTGTAGAATTTCTCCAAAAATATATAACTTGGTTGCAGCTTTGGCAACGACAACAAAACCAATCACCCACCCAAGTACCCGGAAGAAATCCCCCATCATTTGTATAAAAAATAAGTCACTGATGCCTAAGAATTCTTTACTATACACAAGCTCAATGACTGTATTTTTAAAAAAGAAAAAAAAGAGCATCATCACAAGAAATAAGCTACCAATAAAGAACAACATTTTGTTTACATGTCGAATAATATTTACACTACTTTGTTTTGGTGACACCATGGGTACGAAATAAAATGATAAAAACAGTGAGTAGAAACTTAGATATGCAGCAGAGAGTTTAGTAATAGCCTGCCAAAGTCCAGCTGTTTCTATATTCACCGAATAAATAATTTTGTTTCTTATATACATTTCAATAATGGGAAAACAAATCGTACTAAAAAGAAGCATTAAGCTAAATTTACTGAGCAAAAAACTATCCTGCTTTATAGAATAGAAACGCAAATGCCTCAAAAAGCGCCCTGTGAGACCATAGTAAGCAATTGGAATAAACGGACAAAGGTTAGGCGCCGTAACAGCTACCACCGCACCCCAAACGCCATATCTTGGAATCATATACCAGGCAAGAACCGCTGCAAGAAGACTGCCAACAACAACCAAAACTGTATAAGTTGAATTATTTCGAAAACCATTTAACAAACCATATGTATAATTGTTAAAAGAAATAAAAATCTGAGCAACCAAGAAGAAAAATATATATATGCGGTAATCTTGATTTAAAAATACATACATTGTCAGTTGTTTTATAAATAATAATCCGAGGCTCAGAGTTAGTAGCGCAGAGATAGCCGTGTAAAAAAAGGCACTCCCAGCAAAACCGAGCTGCTTGTAAATCGAACCCGCGTATTCGGAGATGTATTTGATAGTACCTGAAGCAATACCACCTCCAGCCAGCGTACCCGCAATGGTTATCAAAGTCATAAAATTACCCAATAAGCCCAGACCTTCTGGTCCTTGGGTAAGTGCAATTTGCTTGATAATATAAAGATTAACAAGCAACCGACTTAAATGAGAGGAAGCAGTTAATATCGCAACTTTTAATTGCTGCACTACAACTCCCTCAGACTTGCAACTGCTCTATCGATTACTAATTCAGCATCAGATTGAGACAAATTAAACCACAGTGGTAAGCGAACGAGTTTCTCGCTTTCAGAGGTTGTAAACTCATCGTTCCCTGAGAATTTCCCATATTTTAATCCGGCTGGGCTTGAGTGTAGTGGAATATAGTGAAATGGTGCCTGAATATCGTGAGCTTTCATCTTGGCAATAAATGCTTCACGCTTCACGTTTGAATCAAGCTTTATATAGTACATATGAGCATTATGCGTACATCCAGGGGGAATAGTTGGACGCGTTATAATTTCTGCCACAACTTTAAATGCTTCATGATATTGATGCCAAAGTGATAGACGTTTTTCATTAATTAACTCAGCAGACTCCAGCTGGGCTAAAAGATAAGCGGCTTGCAACTCACTAGGTAGGAAACTTGAGCCAATGTCTCTCCAAGTATATTTATCAACTTGGCCTCTCAAAAACTGGGAGCGGTTCGTTCCTTTTTCGCGAATTACCTCTGCACGGCTTACAAAACGAGAATCATTAATAAGTAATGCCCCACCCTCTCCACCCGAGGTATAGTTTTTAGTTTCATGAAAACTATAACAACCTAAATGTCCGATAGTTCCTAGGGGACGCTCTTTATAAGTGGCCATTACACCTTGTGCAGCATCTTCAATCACATAAAGATTATAACGAGCAGCAAGATCCATAATAGTATCCATTTCGCAGGCAACTCCTGCATAATGAACAGGTACTATCGCTTTAGTTCTATTAGTAATTGCTGCCTCTATTTTTTTTTCATCAATATTCATCGTATCAGGACGAATATCGACAAATACTATTTGGGCACCACGCAAAACAAACGCATTCGCGGTACTTACAAAAGTATAGCTAGGCATGATTACTTCATCACCCGGTTGAATATCAATTAACAATGCCGCCATTTCCAGTGCAGCCGTGCAAGACGGAGTAAGAAGTGCTGTGTTAACTGACTCAGGCTTTGCGAGCCACTCTTCACATTGTCTGGAGTAACTACCATCACCACATAACTTGGCATTGCTACTGATAATTTCAGATATATAACGAAGTTCGGTGCCTAATAGTGGAGGTTTGTTGAAACTAATCATGTTTAAGATCACCTAGGTAAAATAAGTTATTATCAAGTCATTATTCTTCGGACTATTTATCATTTTGCTTTATGAGGATGTTCTAAGAGAGAAAGCAAATAGTTGCCATAATTGCTTTTATTTAAAGAAGAGCCAATCGCATACAACTCACTATCAGACAACCAGCCATTGTTATAAGCAATTTCCTCCAAGCACGCGATCTTTAGTCCCTGCCGATGCTGAATGGTTTGTACAAACATGCTAGCTTCCAGAAGGCTTTCATGATGACCTGTATCGAGCCAAGCAAATCCTCTCCCTAGTAATTCTACAGATAATTGACCACATTCAAGATAAGCCTGATTAACACAAGTTATCTCAAGTTCATTTCTGTATGAGGGCTTAATTTGCTTTGCAATGTTAACGACTTGATTATCATAAAAATATAAACCCGTTACTGCATAATTTGAACGAGGTTTATTGGGTTTTTCCTCAATAGAAATCACTTGCAAATGCTCATCAAATTCAACAACGCCAAAACGCTCAGGATCTTTAACTTGATAGCCAAATATCGTAGCTCCTGACGTACGGTTAGCCACTTGCTTCAGTTTAGGGCTAAAGCCTTGACCATAAAAAATGTTATCACCTAATACCAGACATACAGAGTCATTGCCAATAAAAGACTCACCTATTGTAAATGCTTGAGCTAATCCTTCAGGTTTCGCTTGCACCTCATAAGTTAACTCTACTCCAAATTGCTTGCCATCACCCAATAAGCGCACAAAAGCTTCTTTATCTTCAGGTGTAGTAATGATTAAGATTTCTCGAATACCCGCCAGCATCAATATTGAAATGGGGTAATAAATCATGGGTTTGTCATATACGGGCAATAACTGTTTTGAAACACCCTTGGTGATTGGATATAATCTGCTTCCAGTTCCACCAGCCAAAATAATACCTTTCATTGGCATAGCTCCTTAGAAGAATTAAGATGATTTTGATAAGAACCATCTTTGATATTTTGACACCATTGTTGGTTGTTAAGATACCATTCGATTGTGTCTTCCATACCTTGGGTAAAATCTTTTGTGGGAATCCATCCGAGTTCATCTCTAATTTTTTGAGCATCAATTGCATAACGAAGATCATGCCCCGGTCTGTCTTTTACATAGGTAATCAAATCCTGAAAATGTTTAATGTTAGAGGTAGCTTGAGGAATTAATTTCTGTAAAATATTACAAATTGTTTTTACGACTTCCAGATTTGTTTTTTCATTATTTCCACCAATATTATAAGTTTCCCCTAACCTACCTTTAGTCAAAACACAATATAAAGCATTAACATGATCGTCTACGTATAGCCAATCTCGAACCTGACTTCCATCACCATAGATTGGCAAAGACTCACCTGCTAATGCCTTTAATATCATTAGAGGAATCAATTTTTCGGGAAATTGATAAGGTCCGTAATTATTGGAGCAGTTAGTTAACAATACCGGTAATCCATAAGTTCTATACCAAGCTCGTACTAAATGATCTGAGCTAGCTTTGCTGGCAGAATAGGGGGAGCTTGGGGAATAGGCTGTGTCCTCTGTAAAAAAAGCGCTCGTATGCCCTAAATCACCATAAACTTCATCAGTAGAAACATGGTGAAATCGAAATGTTTGCTGCTTATCATGAGGAAGATTAATCCAGTATCCTCTTGCAACTTCAAGTAAAGAATAAGTGCCCACAATATTAGTTTGAATGAAATCAACCGCTGAAGTAATAGAGCGATCGACATGACTTTCAGCAGCTAAATGCATAACAGCATCTGGTTGAAATTCATTAAAAATACGTTGAATAAGTTGAATATTACAGATATCAGAATGCGCAAAGCTATAGCGAGGATGACTACTTACCGTTTGTAATGACTCCAAATTACCCGCATAAGTTAACTTATCTAAGTTGAGTACAACATGCTCGGAGTTATTGATGAGATAACGTATTAATGCCGAACCTATAAAACCGGCCCCCCCAGTAACTATTATTTTCATATTTAGAACCAATCTATTGAGAATAGTTAGGGAACAGAAGCTGTTAAAATTTCGACAGAAGCTCGCCCCAAACCAAATTGATGCTCATTTTACTCTTACTATTTGTAATTTTAAAGGCAAGTTCGAATATTATAGATATTAGACTGCCCCTGAAGAGATTATTCAATAATTAGACAAACCATACAGAGACTCTAAGGCGACTGAGATTTAAAATCTAGTGAAGCAAATACTGTCGTATGGACAAGCCTTTATGCGTACACCAATTCAAATTTAAAACTTTACTCTGTAACATTCATTATTAATACACTGTTGGAAAGCTTATACCTAGGGTTGCTTCGGGGAACTATTTAATAATCTCTCATATTCCTCTACAACTAGGTGACCAAATTTTTTGCTGTCAAATTCATTTATTGCTCTTTTTTGTGCATTTTTTCCCATTATTGCACGGAGCTCTTCATCCAAAACAAGCCTCTTTAAAGCAGCAGTTAACTGTTCAACATTTTTTGGTTCTACTAACAGTCCAGTTTTACCATCAACAATAGCATCAGTTAAACCGTAAATGTTGGTACCAACTGTGGGCACCCCCATTGCTGCGGCCTCAATAACGACAGTTCCGAAACCCTCCCGATAACTGGGAAGGCATAAAATGTCTGCAATGACGATGAAATTTTCCGGTTCTACACAAAAACCTGGGAAAATAACTTTATCACCAGCACACTGCTGAGCTAATACCCTCACATCTTGTTCTATACCTTGTTCAAAAGGTCCAACAACAATCAACGATATTTCTTTTTCATTTTTTATCAACTCGCCAAATGCCTTTATAAGTTCAAAAATTCCTTTATCTTTCGTTATTCGTCCTACGAATAGTAAGACCAAATCATTTTGCTTAACCTTAACTGAATCTCGTATTTTGTTTTTATCTGCTTCAGTATAATTGGTTGGATTAAATCTTGCTATATTAACTCCTGCCAAGGAACCAATACCTAAAACAGAAATTTTTTCAGGTTTAATTACTTTGCTTTGAATAAGAAAATGACGCTGGCTGGGACTATCAGCATAACAATGCGTGTTTAAAACACCAATTAACTTATCGCAGGCTTTAACGATAGATTTTTTTATACCACTCATAGTAACCCATGTTTGTCCAGTAAAGGTATGCAAGCGAATAGGAATCTGAGCAAACCTGGCCGCTATGGCACAAAGTAGACCAGCTTTAGGAGTATTAGAATGAACAATATCAAATTGTCCGGAACGAAACATTTTTATTAAACTAATTAAGGAAATAATATCGGAAAACAAGCTAATTTCTCGGACAATCCGCACAGTCTTCAGTTTACAATGACTTATTTTCATTGTACTTAATAGCTCATCAGGACTAGTAATAATCGTAATATCAGCCCCTGTATCACCAATAGCCTCCAATTGCGTACGCAATTGTGTAAATACAAAAAGCGGGATGGTTGAAACCCTTGCTATTCGAGCTAACTTAATTTTTTTAGCCATTACTCCATCTCTAAAGAAAAGGATTTACTTGCATATTATCTCTTAAAATTAAGGTAGTGTAAAAAACAATAACAAAAACCTTGTTAATTTATTAAAATGGCAGCATATTATACAAGCCCTGTACAACTACATAAAATACCATCATTGAGCACAAAAAAACCAAACAAACGAATTTAGTTATTAAGGTGGACTTAGGCATTATAAAAAGTAATAGTGCTGTACTTAAAATGGAAAGATAAAACCAGGCGGGCAAAAGATAGCGATCGGCAAAAGCAGCAAATCCCATTAGAAAAAACGGAATAGTCAAAATCCAGTATATTTTCAATAGCTGGAAAAATTTTTTCTGATTTATGTCACTTAAGAAATATTTCCCTATGATAAAAAAAAGCAAGCCTGAAAAAATCGTGAAACAGGTAAAATCTATTCTATTTCCAGAATTATAACCTGCAGTCAGACCATAACTATAAATTTTATCATATAAATCGATTGGGGTGTTTTGTGATAGCCAAAAAAAACTTTTTTTAGTCAAACCAACGACATAAAAAAAAGCTAGTACGAATGTTGTAATAGATACAAATGAGTAAGAGAAAAAAGTTAATACCGAAAAAAATAAATAGATAATTGTGGTTTTATGAAAACCAAACGCAAATAAAGCTGTTGCTATTAACGGTAAAGGCCCATTGCGACAAAGTAAGAGAAGGAAAAAAAGCAGTAAGCTAATCGTTGCTGTTCCCTGTCTTATTACATTAATTTGGACAGAGTAGTAAAAGGGAGAAAAGCTTAAGCATGCCAATAGTAACAAAAAAGTAAAAAATACACTTGATTCTAACTCAAGATACTTATGCAGTTTGAATGCAATTAGTCCCAGAGAACAGAAATTAATCAAGGATATAAACGTAAAGAATGAAGCAGAAGATAAATGAAGATAAAAAAAGATGCTTGAGAAAAAATTAAACAGAGCTCCATACTGGGTATTTAAAGTATCCATAGTTAAACTATGGGTATAAAGAAGAATATAATTTTTTGTATCACTCCCTACAAAATCAGGACGGCAGCCTACCGCAATAGCTAAAAAAATAATTGAGAGTAAAATGAATAGAATAACCCTTAAATAAGATACTTTTATTCGCATCTAGTCCCTCATTTTTGATGGCATAAAATTCGACTATACTATCTCAAAATTCTAATTTGGTATATTTCTTCTAACAAAATTAAGCAATCTCTACTTTCAATAAAATTTGACAGTACTCTTAGATTGAAACAGGAAACTCATACAGGGCAACCGCATCTTAATTTAAACCGTTAATGAGAGTTGTACGTACATCATTATTAAGCGCGGCCATATGCCTCTTGCGTTTAACACTCGCATCAATGGAAGTATTTCAACGAATGATATTGAGCGCAATATGCATGAAAATAGCATAATTTTCAGAAGCAGCATCTTTTCGAACTCTAGATTCATCTTATCAAGCGTCCAGTGCAAAGAATTTTCGACAGCCCAATGCTTACGGCTAGAGTCTAGAAGTAGTGCAGCTACAGGAGTACATGAACTGATATAAAAACGCGTATCCATGGTTCTAAAATCACGCCCTTATCTGATCATTTCAACCATAACTACGCTAGTTAATTTTTCCATTTCAGCCCTTCTGGCATATGTTTTTTGTATTTTTTAAAATCAACAGCATAAGGGCGTCGTGTTTCAATTCGGCCATGACCAGTGTCAATTTCTTCATGAAAATCATGCTCTAAATTCTTAACATTAGCCTCTTTTGCACATGTTAAAAATGAAGCAACCTCCTCATGAAAATTGCCTTGATTCCCCTTGAGTGCAAGCAAATAGTCGCCTTTTTGCTTTACAATTTGCTCTGCGATATCTTTCTGGCAGCCCATAGCGTCGATGGGTGACGATGCATCCTTCAATAGCCAAACTATTTAATAACTCTGGAATGGCTGTGATCTCATTACTTTTTTCAGCCGTTTTTTCTTGTCCCAATACAATGCCATTAGCACTATTCCAAGCACTGACCATGTGAATTGCTGATTTCTCATCACTCGTGTTAAAACTGCGTCTCAAAGTTTTTCCATCAATGGCAATAACAGCACCATCTGTTGCTTTTGTTACTACTTGAATCCAGCTACTAAAGCAATTGGCAAACTGTTTTGTGTTCAACTTTCACATAACTCGCGCTATCGTATCATCAACAGGAATACCATTTTCATAAGGAAGGAACTGCCTTAACCAGTCAAGTTTAAGCAACCCGAAATCTCTGATGGATTTCCAACTCTCACATCCAGAAATCGTGGCACTAATAATTAAAGAAATAATTTCACTTTATGGATAACGCTTGTTCTTTCAATCCTGGGATCCTCAAGTGTTTTGAAGTGTGATAATAGGTCCGATTGCATGATGTTCCTTTGTAAAAAAGAAACATTTGATCATTTCTATGTAGATTTGTCGATCCCTATAGCAAACAAATTGTCTTAATTATGCCCTTAGCCATGATTTAGAAGATCTTGTCCTGGAAACTGATACAAACGCTTGCAACTGGCTATTTTGGGTCTTATACTCGTTGATTTTTATGAGTATGGTGGTTTTTAATTAGAACCCACCACCTTTATACTAACAAGTTGGCTGATGATGATAGGCTTTAGGCGCTGACATTAATCATCTAGAGGATGTTATTATACATTAGGGAAGAGTATGTTATTTTATTCCTATTCGTTTATTTTTATTTTTTTCCCCCTGGTCTTTATCATTTCTTATTTCGTTCTTAAGATTAATCAACCTATTTATTTATTCTTCTTGACCCTCTCTTCTTTAATATTTTATATTCTATGGCGATTTTCAGATATTTATTTACTTCTTTTTTCGATAGTTGTAAATTACTTATTAGGAAAAAAATTACAAAAAAATAAAGATAAACTATGGCTATCTCTTGGAGTTAGTATAAATCTCGCTTTGCTTTTTTGGTTTAAATACGCCTATTTTTTTAACGATCTAAGTCTAACAATCTTTGGTTATGGTTTTAATATACAAAAACTTGCTTTACCCTTAGCCATCTCATTTTATACTTTTGAACAAATTGCTTATCTAGTTGATAATTATAAGAAAATTATAATAAAACATACTTTCTTTGATTACCTATTCCTGATTAGTTTTTTTCCACGCTTAATTGCTGGACCAATCATACAGCCAAGAAACATGCTAAGTCAGATTAAAAATAAAATTAATATAACTGTTGAAAATCTTTCTGTAGGGTTAACCATTTTTGTAATTGGTTTATTCAAGAAAACCATCATCGCGGACTATTTTTCTGGCTTTGTGGATCAAGCATTTTTAGCCTACAAAACTGCTTCATTTCATCCTCACTTTATCCAAGCATGGAGCTCAGCATTAGCCTATGCATTTCAGCTATATTTCGATTTTTCAGGGTATTCTGAAATGGCTATTGGACTTGGAATAATATTTGGATTAAAGCTCCCTATTAATTTCAACTCTCCATACAAAAGTCAATCTATTGTTGAGTTCTGGAGACGCTGGCATATATCGTTATCTAGTTTTTTAAAAGATTACCTTTATATCCCTCTGGGTGGCAATAAAAAGGGGGAAATGCATAAATATCTCAACTTAATGATTGTTATGGTTATTGGGGGATTGTGGCATGGGGCCAATGTTACTTTTTTAGTATGGGGATTTATCCATGGCTCACTACTAGTTATCAATCATTTGTGGGACTATTTAGTAAAAAAATTCCAAATAAAAATTAGAGAATTTCCCTTATATAAACATTTTTGTTGGTTATTAACATTTTGCTTCATTTTAATTGCCTGGATTTATTTTCGCAGCGAAAATCTAACAGTTGCAAATAAAGTAGTTCTTGCAATGCTTGGCGATTCTGGCACTTTTAAATTGAAAGGAGTATTCACATTTCATTTCTATTTCTCTGCTATGGCAACTTTTTTGTTTTGTATTCTTGCCCCCAACACTTTACAATGGATGAGATATTCTTTTCCAGACAATGAAATTAATAGCCAAGTCACTCTGCAGCAAACACCATTATATTGGCGTCCACACATTATTAATGCTGTTATGGTGACAATTTTACTTTTCTGGAGTTTAACAGCTACATTTTCGTTAAATATCCAAGCGCCGTTTGTTTATTTTAACTTTTGATTATGTTAAAGACACATCGAAACTATTTATTTACGATTGGAGCACTTCTAAGTGTAGCTCTTAGCATAGCGTTTTTTCTTTTTTCAAAAGGTGCTAATCATATTGCTGATACTCGACAAAGATATACTTATGAGTTTTTAAAAATCAAACAAAATATTCTTCAATTTAAAAATGGCACTCGAAGAGTTATCGTACTATCTGGATCAAATGCATTTTATGGTTTCAGAGCAAATTTATTTGAAAAAATCACTGGCATTCCGACAATCAACATGGCTGTTCAAGGAAGCCTAGGCGTCAACTACATGCTTTACTATGTGAAGCCTTTTTTACATCGTGGTGACATTTTGATCCTTCCAATTGAGTACCACGTGCTATTTTCAAAGTCAGTTAATAATTTTGTTGTTACCAGTGTTTCATATGGGTTCGGACTTGACTATTTTAAGAGTTTAAAATTGCCTGATAAAATTGAATATATGCGAGTATTCAATAAAGAACATTTCATCGACTCACTTATGAGAGGATTAGGCTATAGAAACTCATATAAAGATTTACCATTATTAGCTGAATGCATTAATGAAAACGGGGATATGTGTTGCAATAAGTCTAATGAGAGAATTAAAAAAGGCTTACATAAGCTACTAACTCCTTATAGAGAAAAAACGCAGAGGTTTATAAAAACATCGGGGCCATTACCTCATTACATAGCTTTAGATATATTAGTTGATTTTTTTGGCTGGGCAAAAAAGAACGGTGTAATAGTAATTGGTACATACCCAAATACAGTGGACATAGCAACAGATAGAAAAATTATGGAATATGTTAGAAACTGGTATATTCAACATAACCAAATTTTTATAGGTGAGGAATCAGAATCTATTTTTCCAGAAAGTATGATGTACGACACAATTTATCATTTAAATAATAAAGGAGCCAAGTTACGCACCACGTTATTTGCTAAACGGTTTTGTGCTGAAACTAATTATTGTGAACACCCCAGAAGATCTTAATATTTATGCTCTTCCATTTAAGGAAACACTTCTAAATGAACGCGTATATGTAATGCGCTATTGAGATTATAAAGACACTTTAGTAATAGGTCACCCCTAATAAACTTCAAAGACGTTTTTAGGGGGAACTCATCACCCAAAGCCACCGCCAAAAGATCAAATAAGATTAAGAAATATCTTATCAATTTCTGTGTTAAAAAACATAAAATAGCCCATTAATCTTACCGCGGAAAAACGGACACTAATTTGTTAGTATTTATGAACGAACAAAGAGGTGTAAGTAATGGAAAGGCAAGTACGCAAGTACAGTAAAGAATACAAACAAGAGGCGGTAAGTCTTGCATTAAGTTATGGTAATGTGAATCAGGCAGCGAAAGAGTTAGGAGTTCCCGGGCCGACGCTGCATGAATGGGTAAGCAAGACAAAGTATGCAGGAAACAGTTTATTGAGCACGATAACAGAGTTATCACTCAGGCAGATATAAGCAAGGTTCTTGAAGAGAATAAAGAATTAAAGAAGCGTTTATTGCGTCTTGAACAGGAGAAAGAGATCCTAAAAAAGGCTGCCACGTACTTCGCCAAGGAGTTAGGATGAAGTACGTATTCATTACAGTTTTCAATTACATTGATGTGCCAACTATTTAAAGTGAGTCGCAGCGGTTTTTACTCCTATTGCACAAGACCATTGAGTAGTCAGCAACGAGCCAATGAAGCATTGGATAAAAAGATTGCTACCATTTTCAACCATCATAAAAAGCGCTATGGTGCGCCCCGAATAACCCGAGTTTTAAAAAGTCATAATGAGCAATGTAGTCATACCCATGTTGCCAGGTGGATGAAACAAATGGGTTTGGTGGCTGTTGCAAAAAAGAAGTTTAAAGTTACTACGGATTCAGCACATCACTTACCTGTTTATAGTAATGTGCGCAATCGTGATTTCTCCACAACATCCATCAATCAAAAATGGGCCTGTGATATTACCTATATTCGCACTCAGGAAGGCTGGCTTTATCTTGCAGTAGTCATTATTCGCGCGCAGTGATTGGTTGGTCAATGAGTAAGCGCATGAAGAAATCATTGGTCTGTGATGCATTAATGATGGCATCATTTACACGAAAGTTCCCCAAGAATGTCCTAGTGCACTCTGATAGAGGAAGTCAGTATTGCTCCAAAAAATACCAAACCATTCTCAAAGACTATCGTTTAATTGGCAGCATGAGTCGAAAAGGTAACTGTTGGGACAACGCTATAGCTGAAAGCTTTTTTCACACACTAAAAGTTGAGTTAGTTCATCAATGTATCTATACAACTCGTGAACAGGCAAGGCTTAGCCTATTTCAGTACCTAGAAGTTTATTATAATAAAAATAGAATGCATTCTGCTATTGACTACTGCACACCATTTGAGTTCGAATTGGTGGCGTAGTTTTCAGAGAGAGGTGTCCGTTTTTCCCCAGTAAGATTAGATTTTGTTGGATCATTTCTCCGGGCAAAAATCTATGGTCTTTGCTAACCCCCAGTGACCTATTACATGGCTAATTGTTACTGGTCGCGTGCACATTTAAAGCATATATAATTACATGAATATGCTTTAATGGAATTAATTTCGATTCTGAACACTCAATAATGACTTAAAATTACGCAAAATGACAATTGAACATCCAAGTACAAATCCACCCAATATTGAAAAGACTAATAGAACGTATTTATGGCGATTAATAGGACCAGATATGGAAATATTATGATCGATTAGTGCAAGTTTTATATCCTTAAAGTCTGGTTTAAACACCATAATGTCATTATGTTGTTGTTCTAAATCACGTAATTTTGGAAAATATGGAACATCAGATTTACGCTCTTCGAGGCTTTTTATTTCTGCAGTTAACCTTTTTACTCCTCTTGAATAAGAAGGGTTGGGTATACTGGCATCTAAACCAGAGAGTGGTGAAGGCTCCTCTATTTTTAATTTTTGTGCAAGTACCAATGCTTCTTTGAGTCTTACTAGCTGATCTTCACGCATTGTTTGAGCGCTTTTGAGAGCCAATGTCACCCTCTGTTGATAGTGTCTATTAACGACATTTATTTCATGTTCAAGAGAACTTTTTATCTTCTCCCTAGCTTGCTCAAGAATCATATTATAAAATAGTAGTGTGTTTTGCTCAGCATCTGCGCGACTATGAGCAGTAATAGTCAAAGAGTAGCGACCAGCAGACTCCAGCATTGTTGTTATTGAAACAGGAGCTTTAGTAGGATTTACTTCTCTTTGTTTTTTTATAAATGCTTGCTTGGCCGAATCAGATAAAAGAACACCTCGAAAGATATTAAAACAATCAGCAGGAGTTATAGGCTTTAGATTTAACAACCTCTCACGACCCAGATTTAATTCCGCAATGTCGTTATTTGTAGGAGGAATAAAAGTAAATTTTGCTTGATAAAACGGTTTTAAGATAGAAATAAATATAGAGGCAAATAAGGTTATAAGCAGGGTTATATTACCAATAAATATTTTCTTACTCCAAAGCAGTCTGACTAGCTCTATCAAATCAATTTCAGTATGATTGGAGGCTATATTGGGCTGATTTTTCACACGAGATCCTTAGTGTCTTACCACTCTCTATTTCTTTGATAAATATCTTATCCGCGTTCTGCTAATGATTCCTACAATTAAATTACTTTTTCTGTCGCCCTCAGCATAACATCCCTGAGAACCTGGCAAGTTTTTTCTATTTCAGATTTTGTTAAACTTGGATGAACCAGAAACATCAAACCAGTTTCTCCTAGTCTTTGAGCTACTGGTAATCTTGTTGATGGACGCCACGCCGTATTGTCAAATGCTTTTTCCAGATAAACTTCCGAGCACGAACCATAGTAACAAGGAACATTTTGTTGATTAATAAACTCTATTATACGTGAACGATTCCAACCTGGACTTAGTTGTTGTGGATTAACAAATACATAACATTTATAAGCGGCGTGTTCAATTTCATCCGGAATTGGCGGAACCCTTAAGCCAGGCAGAGTTGCTGCAGTATTCCAAATTTTTCTTACATTCTCTAATCTTTGTTCATGCCAAAGAGGCATTTTTTTTAACTGTAATCTTCCAAGTAATGCCTGAATTTCAAGCATCCTACCATTCATTCCAAAGTTATGGTGCAACCATCTGAAGTCCGAATTTTGGGAAGCTTTGAACACAGCATCCCATGATTTTCCATGATCTTTAAAAGACCACATGGACGACCATAAATTACGATCATTCGTAGTTACCATACCGCCTTCGCCACCAGTTGTCATAATCTTATCTTGACAAAAAGACCAGGCTCCGATATGCCCTATAGAGCCAACAGAACGACCTTTATATTTTGCCCCATGTGCTTGAGCGCAATCTTCAATAACAAATAATCCATGCTCTTCAGCAAGCGCCATAATAGAATCCATATCACAAGGCCATCCAGCAAGATGAACGCAGAGTATGGCTTTGGTCCTTGGTGTTAATACTTTACGAATCGTCTCAACGTTAATATTTTGGCTATCTTCATCTACATCTGCAAACACAGGGTTCGCTCCGGCCAGTATAATCGAGGAAACCGAAGCAATGAATGTTCTGGAAGTAACTATAACTTCATCATCTGGCCCAAGATTTAATGCTTTAAGAGCCACATCCAAAGCAACTGTGCCATTCATTAAAGCGATTGCATAGTCTACACCAACCCAAGCAGCAAACTCTTTTTCAAACTCTACACATTCAGTACCTGTCCAGTAATTGACTTTATTTGATAGTAATACCTGTCGTAAGGCATCGGCTTCTTCTTCTGTATAACTTGGCCATGGCGAAAAAGCTGTATTTAACACATTAAATCCCTCTGTTTAATTGACATTAACTTTGCGGGAACTCCTGTTACAGTGCAATTGTCCATGATATCTTTTACCACTACAGCGCCAGCCCCCACTACTACACCACTACCAATAATTATTTTTTGTCGTACACAGGCTCCTATACCAACCCAACTTCCATCTCCAACGTGAACACCACCCGCAAGATTTGCTCCCGGAGAAATATGCACCCCATCACCCAATTTGCAATCATGATCAACTGAGGCGGAAGTATTGATAATACAACCAATACCACAATGCGCATCAATATTCACTACAGCATTAGCAAAAACCACAGAACCCTCTCCAAGAAATGCGTAGGAACTTACAGAAGCAGTAGGATGTATTATACGCACTACTGGAATTTTGGCTTTTAACAACTCTCTAATCGTTTTTAAACGAAACAAATTTGCTCCAATCCCAACAATAACACCATCATAATTGCTTCTTTCAGTGATCAAAGCGCAGCTATTACCAATAACATTCCAATGACTTACTCTTGTTAAAGCAGGCCATTCATCATCAAAAAAAATAATTTCTTCCCAACCCGAAGCCAGTGCAGCATCAGCTATAACCTTACCATGTCCACCCGCGCCCAGAATAGCTAATCTTTTCATTGTTGAGACCCTTTAAATTTTTCAGCAGTAACACTGCCTTCACTAGTAATTCCATCACGAATGAGCACTTTTTTTATTGTTAGGAACATTATCTTGATATCTAGCCACAGAGATTGATTATCTATATACCAAACATCTAATTTAAATTTGTCCTCCCATGCGAGGGCATTACGACCATTTACTTGAGCAAGTCCGGTAATACCAGGTTTCATCTCATGGCGTCTTCTCTGTTTAGCATTATAAAGAGGCAGGTATTCCATAAGTAAAGGCCTAGGACCAACTATACTCATCTCTCCTTTTAAAACATTCCATAATTCAGGTATTTCGTCCAAACTACTAGCTCTCAAGAACTTGCCTAATGTAGTTAGGCGTTTATCATCAGCCAACCAAATCCCATTAGAATCTTTTGAGTCCAGCATTGTTCTAAATTTAACCATATAAAAGGGTTTTCCATGGAGTCCAGGGCGCTGTTGACGAAATAAAATGGGGCTTCCCATGTGCCAGCGAATAAGTAAAGCCAGACAACAAAGAATGGGAGCCATTAAAATTAACAATAAACTTGCGGTAAAAAGATCAAAAATACGTTTAACCAACACATACTCCTTCAAGCCAGTCTACAAAATTATTAGCTAATACCAATCTATCAAAATCAGTTTCAGCTAAAAGTCGAGCACGCTCGCCTTTTTCACGCAATACCATTCGATTGTCTGCAGCGTATTCTAACACATCAGCAAACGCAACTGCTGTATTTGGTGGAATAACAAACCCGCAATCTTTTTGAGTAATTAAATCTGCAACCCAACCTGGATAATTATTTAATACTGGTAAACCCGATGCAATATAGTCAAAAAATTTATTTGGGGACGTACCATAATAAAATGCGGGCACATCAGCGAGTATTTGTAACCCTAAATTTGCAGTCTCCATTAAACCAGCAAGTTTTTCTTTATCCACAGGATCATGGAAAATTACATTATCTAAATTTTCCCGAAAAACTCGTTGTTGTAAACTGGTTTTTAGCTTACCCTGCCCAATTAAAAGCAGTTTAATATCCTTTCGTCCTCGATGCTTTAATTCAACAGCAGCATCCAACACAGCGTCCAAACCATTTGCAATGCCGTGTGTGCCAGCAAAGACTGCAAAAAAATCTTTTTCTCCAATTGCCTCAGGACGCCAAGGTAAGGTAGGAGCAGAAAAAATTTGAATATCACATCCGTTAGGAATTAATTTAACCTTTCCCTGTACTATGCCTCGCTTCAATATTCCATTCACAATACCGGGGGATAACCCGATTAGACGATGGGCGGAATGATAGGATAACCATTCCAATACAGACATAGCACTCAATATCACTGGATTTTGTATCACACCCATAGCTTTGGGCAGCTCTGGCCACAAATCACGAACCTCAAATACAAAGGGCTTGCGTCGAAACCAACGTGCAAATATACCCGGGATAGATACCGTTAGTGGCGTTGAAGTAGCAAAAATCAAATCATATTGTTCTGTAAATACTAATTTCAGACTTTTCAATGCAAATTTGATAAAGGTATGTGCTCGAACTGCGAATCGATCACTATTGGAGTAAGCTAAGTCAAATTCAATAATCTCAATACCATCTACAATTCCTCGTCTCTGACCATTTCTGAAAGAATCAATCAAACCTGTATTAGCTTCACCATAACTTCCGCAAACAATAGTAACTTGATGTCCTCGCTCGATAAGTTGTCTAGACATCTCATAAGATCGAATTCCCGTAGTCCCTTTAGGGGTAGAAAAATGTTGATGAAAATATAGTACTTTCATTACCAGTTGTACTCCGTCACCAAAACGCCTGGTTGCTCAA
This sequence comes from Legionella brunensis, assembly GCF_001467025.1. Taxonomy (GTDB): domain Bacteria; phylum Pseudomonadota; class Gammaproteobacteria; order Legionellales; family Legionellaceae; genus Tatlockia; species Tatlockia brunensis. The sequence goes on from NZ_LNXV01000029.1 coordinate 215,626, forward strand.
CTTCCACTTCTAACACAGGCAACTGATTTTTTTGAAGATAATAACGCGATTCCCATCCATCTACCAACTCAAAACGCTTAATAGGAATAGCCGTATTAACCCTGATTGTTTGCAATCCATTAGTCAAACTGTTGCCTTCAATGCACCAATTACCTGGCTTTAATCGCCATCTCATAATTGCAGAATTGCTAAACCCCTTTATTTCATCGCATACAGTTAAGTTGTTCTCAGTCAGCTCTACAAAGCGAGCATGGATTGCTCCATAGCTATCACGATAACTAGCCCCAAAACTAACAGTATCTTCTGTTTTCTGAAGCTCACAGATAGACTTAATTTTTAGCCAATTTCCAAAAAGAAAACGACTAAGACGAGGCATTTGATCTCGACCATCAAACTGAATAGTATTGTGGCTTGATACTCCATGGAAATAAGCTAGCCACTCAGGTTCTGCGTTATAGCTATAAGAGCCTCCATCTCGCAATATATTTTCATCATTAATCCATAAATCGAGGTGAAGAGCATCCGCTTGGCTTGGACGAAAACGAAACCGCGGATAGCGTAGAAGAACCCATGCATTAGCATGACGCATTACGGCATATCCACCCTTGTCGAATAAAGTACTATTAGGTTTTTCCATAACTTCTGCAGCAGGTTTAATATTAAGCCACTTTAAAGGCAGATCCCACACCCCCTCCTCGAAGTAGGCCCTTTTATTATTAAATAATGTCATCGCCAGCTGCACAGAAGGTCGATAATCCCGATAATCTGTATCGGTTAAAGGTAAAAAACAGGCGCCGTCATTCGCACCTATATTAGGGCCATCTCCTGTGCTAGGATGAATCATATTTGCCAACCAATATGCAGCAGCACTAGCACGTAATTGCCATTTTTTTGAAAATGCAGGCAAAGAGAAGTATCGCCTCCATATTTCAACCATAGATAGGGTATCAAGAACAACCCGATGGTAATTAAGTGAGTATTGGCTAAAACTACCATCTGTATCTATTAAGTGGGAAACACGATTCTCTAACCATTTTCGCCCGAGTCGACTCCATTTCTCCCCATATTTATTACCCTGAGCCTTAGCCCAGCTCCCTCCTATGAAAAGAGCTGCAGCTTCTGACGTGCCATGATTATTGTCTTGAGCCATTGCATAATTAAGCGTGGACTCTATGCGTTCTAAATGAAGTACAATTAACTCTAAAAGTACGGAAGATGGTTGATTTGCCTGCCCAAGGATCACTGCTGCCATAGCAAGATGCATGACGCGAATAGCTGCTTCTTGCCCACACTTCCAGTTGACTCCCCTATACGAGGGATTATTTTCACACCAATCATTTAACCAAAAATTAAGTTTTTCTAGAGACTTTTTATCACCTAGTTTTGCACGTTGAGCAAAAGACAATACCCAATCAAACCGAGAAGCTTCCCAGAAGATTTTAATATCCCCAACACTAGGATCAAAATCTGGAATACGCCACCATTGACGAGAAGATTGAGATCGTGTTCCTGTTAAAGGATTTAGATGCCAGTCTGGTGGAATATCCAAAACAGGGACTGGTGTATAACCAAAATATCTAACCTCATCTAACCAATTTTTTACTGAAATTTGTTCAGAGCAAGTCAATTCAATCTCATGAAAGAAAATCCCACTAAGACATGTACTTTGGAGCTCAATAAAGAATCCAAGCTTTTTATAAATACGATAAATCAATATTTGAATCGAATTTACTAAACCCAAGGAGAATAGAGCTTGAGCCTTGATGAAGATCAGTTTCATACTATATTTCAACTAATAAATTAATTGTCAAAGAACATCACTTAGCCCACTTCTCATTATCTTTGTGTTGACCAAGCAGAGCCTCGTTCAAATAAAAAAAGCCAAGCAGCTTTACATACTAATATTAAACCTACAGAAGCCATTAACCACGGAATATAAGAAATTGAACAAAAATATTCAATGTTTTTACAGTAAGTACTTATTAATAGAGGAAGAAGTACCCCTAAGAAAGCCTTAGAATTACTTATTTTATTTTGTTTTTTATAAAAAAAAAGCAAAATATAAGTTAAGAAATAGCTATTAATTACTAATCCTAGAAAAAGACTATCTCCTATCAGATACCCCATGATAATGCCTCCCCAGAAGCAAAGTATCAAAATAAGCTGTAAAAATGCTACTTGCCATACGCGCCTATTAACCATTAAAGGGAGCAAAAGTAGATTAGAGATACCAATAAGTGCTGTTATATAATATCCCATTGCAGCTAGCTTCAATGTATCCAAACTTTCCATACTAGGTTTAAATAATATGGGCTTTAGAATTGGGAGTATTATTATCCCAGCTATGCCTATTATCATTAAAGTTTTAAGATAGCGAGGGATTAGTTCCAATGAGATTTTTTTACTAATTAATAAAGGTAAGGCCCAAGACATCAAAGAGGAACTTGCCATCACGAGTGGTAATGCTAAAGTGCTACCGATTCCCGCCGCTCCAGTTGCTGCCGCCCCAAAAAAAAAGCCTATCACGATACGATCACCATATTGTGCTGCTGTTTGTGTCCACCCACGAATAACCAAAGGGAATCCTACACGGACTGATCGGCGAAGCCTTACTCTATATTTACTAAAGGGAATTTGGAAAGAACGTCTTGCTTCAACATTGAAAATATATTGACCTAGGCCTTGCAGCCAAAGAGCTAGGGCATTAGCCAAAACAAAATAGCTCCAATTTGGGCTAGCAATAAGAATCGCCAGACAAAAAACTGATCCTAACGCATTACCAGCCGCCCCAATTAATAAACCTTTACCATCTTCTAGACCTCTGGCTAAATTTCCAGTAAAACCAACAAATGCAATCCCCTCCCAATAAATAATTAGAACAATAAGTTCAACTCCTTTAACATTAAACCCTAGATAGGCTATCATGGAAAATAATAGCCCACTCATGACAGCCCACCCAAGTGATGACCAATAACTAGTTTTTATAACACTTGCTTTGTTAATTTTGCTGTAACTTAATTTTGGGAGAAACAATATCAATGATTGAGAAAAACCCGGATTAATATTTGCAGTAAGTTGACAAGAACTTCGCCATATCATCCATTTACCGAAACCAGCAACACCTAACTGCATAATCGCTAAAAGATTTAAGAAAAAACTTAAAATGGCTGGTAAGACATTCGCAATTAAAACGATTTCTTTTTTCCATAAGCCGAAAGACTGGGTTTTATTTGCTTTAAATCCATTCAATTGTTGATATCCTCCCATTAAGCCGTCAGTTTTATCGCTTGTTGAGTTAGATCATGTAAGTCTTTTGTTATACGGGGTTCAGCTTCGCTTGCTAGTAATTTCTCCCCCATAGGAGCATAGGCACCCAGGCTACCTTCACCAGAAGAAATAAATAATTTCTTTAAACTCTCTAGTTGTTGTAGTCTTTGCGTTTCCGTATTCGATTTTATGGCATTTTGGGCAATGTATATATGCTCCTCTGCTGTTGTTAATCGCATAAGAACATTTTTGTGAGAAGCGTTATAATATGGAGAACCACAATATAATAACGGGATATTTAACAATGTAGCTTGAATGGCTGTTGAAGAAGCATAGCCTACAACCAATTTTGTCTTTTCCAATAATGATGTTATAGAACTCATGGTTGGAGCAAAATAAACATTAGGAATTTTTGAAAGAGTTCTTAATATGTTTTCGTTTCTTCTTCCGATACAAGCAGGATGCTCTTTAATAACCACAGGCATGAATTTTGAAAGGTCTTTTGCGAGGCTTAAAGTAACAGCATGATGGTTACACATCTCAAGCTCAGAGATCCAATAATCATTAGTAGCTTCTGGGTAAAATTGCAAGGGTAGAAGTATGAATTCTCTGGGCAATTCTTTTAAGGCGTTCTTTTCAACTTTAATAATTTCTTGTGCACGAGAGAAAGAAGAAACCATTTTAGTCCTCTGAACTGGCCAAGGAGCAAAAGAGAAACTTAGAGGATCTCTAAACAAATGCCGGTAAGAGAAAAACACAGGACGTTTTATGGCATCAATTATCATTCGTCGAATAGCAGTTTGCTTAACTTGTTTATCAACGCCCATAAGAAAATCTGGTCGAAAATCAATTTTAGTAAGCTGGTTTAAGCTGTTATTGTAACTCTCCTCAAGAACCGATGTCATCTTTAATTGGCCAAGCAATTCTCCTCTTACAGTAAAGCGAACTCGTTTTGAAAATAAAGTATTAATCGGAGAAAATGCAGGAATACCTTTCTCCTTCGCAACACGTTGCAAGGTATCTAAAACAAAAGAATCGATAGGCAATAATAACACAATATCATAATCGTTTTTTTCTAAAATAATTTCCCAAGTTCGGTACGCTATAACAGCTAAATGAGATGCAGTTTTAAATGGCAGCGTTCTTAAAAAACGACACCTTTGTATTATATCTTCCATAGGCAGATAGGAGTTAGTATTACGGGAGGACGACTTAAGCTCTTGATAAAAAACATCGCCCCACCAGTCCACTTTGTTTCCTCCTAAACGCTCATCGGAAATAAGCTGTATTTCCGCATCCTGGCCAAAAAGTTGCGAGGCCAAGGAGATAATGCGTTTAAAATGTCTTCGACGAGCAAAAGCTAAAATTTTTTTTGGTGAGCTTTCAATTTTTTTGTTTATCATTTGCTATTTCCGTGAGCTTATTTAAAGTTAGACTAGGATTTGACATTAAGCCCAATGCAATCCATAAAAGATAGTTCTGCATTATAATAAAAGATGACATTGAGACAGTAAATAAGCCTAAGCTAGTTAACCCCAATGCCTGATAGTATATTAATTCGTCCTTAAAGGATCTCTTTACAATCACCCAAGAAATTTTCCAAACAATAGAGAAGATAAGGATTACAGCTAGGGGGAACCCATAAATATGCACAAGACCCAATGGGGAAATATGTACAGTACTCTTAGTAATTTCTTCATTTTCATTTTGTAAAGTAAAATGCGCTCCAAAACCTGAACCAATCCAAAACTTAATTGGATCCTGTTGCCACTCATGTACTACCGCGGTAACCTCCAAATTACGACCTGCAGTAATTTTTCGGATTTTTGCTTCAGTAGATTGTTCAGACGAAACTTGAAATTTTTTTGTTAGTTGCTCAGGTAAGAAAGAGAGCGAACCATTTAACCCTACAATTAAACAAGCAAGCACAATACTACAAAATATAAAAATCATTTGTAATATTCGCGAGGAAATTGCTGAATACTTAATAGGAAATATCCAAGAGCAGAGCATCATTACTATAGCAGCAAGTAAAACCCCTCGTTTCCCAGATAAAATAATGAGCAGCATTACAAAAACGATTGTCAATCTATATCTCTTCATGCATCGTGTTAAAGCTAAAGCCAGTAGCAATAACGTTGATTCAGAATTTAAACCCATGTACACGGGATATGGACCAAACACACCAAGAATGTATAAATATGACAAACCAATCATAACGCCAACTGCACCAGACCAGGCTAATTTGAAGATTAACTCCTTAGTCCATATAAGTTTGTAGTGACGGGTGGTAAAATATAGAAGAAAAACAAAAATAAGACGAGAGACATTCCCTCCAATGTCGATCCAATCACCCTTGAACCAAATTGTCCAGCAAGTTGTCCAAAAACCAATAAAAATAAGTAATAACTCAAAAAAATCGACAAAAAAACCATTTCTTAGAATTAATATCGCAAAAGAAAATGCTAATAGGAGTATAACTAATGGGAAACCGATATAAAAAGTTAAAGACGGTATTAATACACTTATTCGTATTAGCTTTAAAGTATGAAGCGCAGGAGCTAAGAATAAAAGAATAACGATTATAAACAATGATAGTTTGTAAAATTTATCAACATTTGAGCTATCTGTAATGTAATTGCGCCTCAAGATGCTCCCCTATAACACAATTTCATGCAACAAATCTAGGTAATTTTAGACTCATATTTTGGCACCAGCAATTACATTAAAACATAATGAGTACGGCAATATAGCAGAAGATATTTGTTTAATCTAGATTAAAATTTTCTATAAATTCTTTTTTTAATGGGGTACCCTCAGGAATATCTCTCAAAGCCTTTTTACCTAGGATTTTTTCATAAAACTTGGGCCCCATGCCATAACCGGGACGAATGCTCTTTATATTATTCTGAGTAAAAACCTCTCCGGACTTTACTGATTTAACTATGTATAAGGAGCGGCGAAATTTGATATTAGGTTGCTCGCTTGGCTTACAACCATAATCTACTTTCCCTAGAGCTTCCCAAGCTATTTTACTATCGCGACATAATGCTTTTAATTCGTTGGGCTCTAATGAAAAACTGTCATCAGGTCCACCACCTGAGCGATTTAATGTCACATGCTTTTCAATGATTGAGGCACCTAAGGCAACACTAGTGATAGCAGTAATATTATCAATTGTATGATCAGAAAGACCAGTTACAACCCCAAATCTTTGGAGCATATCGGGAATCGTTCGAAGATTATAATCAGCCGCCGGAGCAGGATAACCACTGACACAATGCAAAATTGCCAACTCTTTGCATCCTCCTTCTCGAGCTGCATTAATCGCCTCTTCAATCTCTTGTGCATTCGCCAATCCAGTTGAAATAATCATTGGCTTTCCTGTGCGTGCAACATATTTGATAAGGGGCAGATCAATAGCCTCAAATGATGCAATTTTATAAGCAGGCGCATTTAACGATTCAAGAAGATCAACAGCTGTAGTATCAAAAGGTGAACTAAAAATGGTAATTCCCAATTCGCGCGCATAGTTGAATAAAGGCTCGTGCCACTCCCAAGGCATATGTGCTTCTTCGTAGAGTTGGTATAGGGTTTTACCTCCCCATAAGCCACCTTCAATACAAAAATCTTCGGTATCACAATTTATGGTAATCGTGTCAGGTCGATAAGTTTGTAGCTTTATTGCATCGGCACCAGCTAGTTTAGCCTCTTTTATGATTCGTAAAGCATTTTCAAGGTTACCGTTATGATTTGCAGACAGTTCTGCAATTATATAAGGTGGACTGTCTATGGAAATTCGTCGACCATTAATTATAAGTTCAGATTTAATTGTCATGATTTATTCTCTCCTTAGCCACCCATTCTTGTTGTAGTAAACCAAAATAAATTACATCTTGATAAACAAGACCATCAAAATAATGCTCTCTAAAGACTCCCTCTTGGAGAAATCCTAGCTTTTGATGAAAGTTAATGGACTTTTCATTAAATTCCAATACATGTCCCATTAACTTATGTAACCCCAATTCATCAAAGCAGTAATCTAGCGCGGCATGCCCCAAAGCTGTACCAGTTCCTTTCGGTGCATCAGGAGCTATATAAAAACCCCATTCAGCAGTGCTGCCTGATTGTAAAATATTAAAACTGACAAAACCACTGGGAATCTGATTATATTCAAAAATCAATAATATTTTGTTTTTATTATTAGACTCTCGTTCAAACCAGGCAAAATGTTCTGCAGCCTCTATTTCATGAGTGGTGTACATAAACCGACGGATTTCAGGATGATTACGCCAGCTTAATACTTGTAAAAGGTCATCTTTTGCCATGACACGGATCTTAGCATTTTTATCTGACATTCTTCTTTCTCTCATATGAATTCAGCTCAGCAACGATTGGATTTTATTCGTTACTAAAGACACGCCTTGACCATCTGTTATTGTTCGGCAAACATGACTTAATGAACTTAATACATCCAGACTACTGATTATCTTGTTAATAGAATCGGCTAACAGGTTACAAAATTCCGCTGAAAAAGGATTTCCAATATTAATGACAGCATTATTTTTTGCAAGAGCTCTAGATATATCAAGCTGATTGTCTGCTAAAACAACCAAAAGTGTTGGCAGCCCCAGACAACATCGTTCCCAGGAAGTACTACCTGCTGCGCCGATAGCTAAATCAGCATCCGCCATCAAATTTGCCATATTCTCTACATTCTCTTTAACGTCTGTTTGCCAAGGAGTAGTTAAAGCTCGAGCCTTGATATTGGCTAGATGTGGAGCTTGCATTCCCATAACAATAGTGACTTTACAATCCTTCGGTAGCTGAGAGAGTAAAAGTCCATCTAGCACTTTGGCTGTTGCGTTGAATTGATCCACTCCCCCCATAGTAATTAATATTTTTTTAAAAGCAGGTTGTTTCCTGCGCTCCAAACTGTATTGTCTTAAGTGCGCAAACTCAGGCTTAACTAATGAGAACTGAGCACCTATTAGGATTTGGGCAGAATTTGGCAAATAACTACGATAAACCTCCTCGGTTCTGCCAAAGGTTTGATCTAATAACAGATCACATACGTGTTCACGATTTGCCAAGTCATCGATAACCATTAACTTTTTATAGTAAGGCCGAAGCCCTTCTTCCCAGTTTTTATCTAATGAATAATGGTCAACAATTAACAAATCCACGGCATTTTTAGCGAGAACTTCTTCCGTTTGTTGTGCGTCTAACTGCCAAGAGCAACCTAACCAATCACTATAAGATAGTTTTTTTTCTTTAAAATCAGAGTTATTAGGAGAGCAAATAAGACTATATACCTTGAAACCCTTTTCGGATATAAAATTGCACAAATTGCCTTGATTTTCACGACAGATAAAAATACATTCCCCACCTAATTTTTTTAATGCAAAAGCCAGAGTGAGACATCGCATCACATGGCCCGTGCCAATTTGCAGAGATGCATCTACGCGAAAAGCAATTTTCAGCTTTTTTACCAACTTGTCCATCCCCCATCAACAGCCAAATTTGCCCCCGTAATAAATGAACTAGCTGCGGAGAGCAGGAAAACAACTGGTCCCGCTACCTCATGTGCTTCACCAATACGACCAAGGGGATTTTTAAAGCAAAGTTGGTTATAAAAAGCAGGATTTTTTTCTTTTATTGACTCAGGAGGGAAAGGGCCAGGACAAAGGCTGTTCACACGAATATTAAAGTGGCCAAGGTGACAAGCCATATAGCGCGTTAACTGAATAAGACCAGCTTTTGCAGCACCATAATAAGGAGGATTATTACTCCCACTATTGCCATAAATCCGAGGATCTGGACTGACTTGACCATACATTGAGGCAACGTTCACCACAGAAGCTCCTCCACGTTTGATTTTCGCTGCATTTTTAAGCAATTCCAGCCCAGCTTGCATCAAAAAAAAAGGACCATTCACATGTGTTTTTTGTGCTTGTTCAAAATCATTGGGAAGTGATGATTCTATTGTTCCAGCTCTACCGCTATGTGCACAATTAACGATGCCATCCAATTTTCCAAACTCTGTACTTAATTGTGAAATAATTCCTTGGCACTCTTCTGCTTGCGATATATCAAAACACGCTGTATAAGCATTACCATTTGTTGCCTTGATTTCCTCAGCTAATTGACGCAGTGAACTTTCGGTGCGTCCGCAAAGAATCGGGATACCTCCCATTGCAGCCACCCCATGGCTTATTGCTTGTCCTAAATAGCCTGCAGCACCGGTGATAAGAATAATCTGGTCATTAAGCTCAAACTCTTTAGTCAAACTTTTAAATGTCATTTCATAACTTCCATTTTGCAGGATTCAAAAAACTCTCTGGGAGTTGAGGGAGAATTTGATTAGTCTCTTCTACTTGTTTTAATGTTAGTGGCATTGTATTAAACAAATCGAGGTTTTCTTGCAATTGATCTTCTGTTTCCATCCCCAGAACAAGACTATTGACCCAAGGTAATCCTCGTACGTAGGCGAGGCATAAATCTTTGCGATTCAATCGCTCAAATCTTGTCACTAACTTATCAAGTAACTCGTTGAGCTCTGAGGCATCTACATTAGGGAAATTGGGCCAATTTGTTTTCCCTAAAGTTAGAAGTCCCTGGAGATAAACACTTCGTGCAAAAAAAACAACATCCTTGCGTTTTGAAATGGCTGCCAAAAATTCGCTTTGTCGCCAACGCCAATCCAAAAGATTCACTGGACATTGAATATGCTCTATTTGTGGCTCTTGAAGGGCTTCGACAACTTCAACAGGAGTAGATACGCTGACACCGATTTGCTTTATTACTCCATCCTGCTTTAACGAAATTAGCTCATCCCAGACTGCTTCTCGCCATTGATAACGATGTTCCCAACGATGTAACAGTAATGTATCAATTTTTGACAACTTTAGATGATAACAAGTTTCATATATGCTAGCTTTGACAGCAAAGCGAACTTGCTCATCACTGGCTTCATCAGACAAATAATTTAAAGGATGAAGCTTACTAATAACATGAATATCCTCTTTTGAATTAGCCTTAAGAGCCTTCCCTATTCTCTGCTCTGATAAACCGTAGGCTCTCGCCGTATCAAAACACATAACCCCCGCTTTAATAGCCTTTTGCATCAAAGCAAGGGCTTGCTCCTCGCTAGGAAGACCCTGTTGATTGGCAACCCCATAGGGCAAACCAAGCTGTGCAGTTCCGAAAACTAGATTTTCATATCTTTTTTCTTGCCGTTTTTTCTCAACGGTACCCAATTTAGTACTTAACTCCAAGTATTTAACAAGCTCCATCCAAGGGGTATTAAGAGGGCTATCAATTTGTTTAAAAAGATTAAGCAGTCTCAGATAATCATCGAAAGTATCCATTGTGCAACGTAAATGTTGCCAACTTGGAGGAACATGCTCTAAGAGAAATTGCTTACAACGAAAATGTCGTTTTATATAGGGAGTCACATGCTCTCTATCAAAAGGTGTATTTGCCTTGCGATTTGCTTCACGCAGAGCCGAAACTTTAAAAACTTCCGTACTTAAGCCATAAGGCAAGCCATCTTGAGGAGATGATGTTCCTAAATAATCAAATTTGCTTTCATCAAATTGACTCACTACCAGATTAATAAAATTCCCGTCAGGAAAAACATTATCGGCAGTTAGCCTCACTACCAAATCATCATCGTGATATGCCGCCACAGCCTCAGTCATACGCAAAAGTACGTCATCTAATGAACCACGAAAACATTGAAGATTATTTCTGCGTAACACTTGCTCTAAAATGTCATCAGATTTATCAGTGGAAGTCGCAACGATAACAGGAAACCCTGTGCTTGCGGCTCGCAGTGCACAAAAAACAACAGAAGGATATTCACCAATTGGCAAAAGAGCTTTTGCCGGCAATCTGCTTGATGAGAGTCGGCATTGTATCAAGATAATAATTTTATATTTATTCATGAATACATCGATAAATTATCTACGCTCCCTGTAATACATTAGCTAAAACCTCTATAACCCTAGTTTGCTGTTCTTCAGTAAGTCCCGGATACATAGGTAAAGTAATAGCTTCAGAATAATAATTTTCAGCTTCAGGAAACTGACCTTCCCGAAAACCTAATTTTTTATAGTAGGGCTGAGTATGTATTGGGATATAATGCAAATTAACCCCAATACCCTGCGCTCGTAAATTTTCAAAAACCTGCCTATGGCTTACTTTTAAATCGTTAATAGCCAAACGAATCACATATAAATGAAAAGCAGAATAACTATCTAGATGTTGCCAAGGTGTCAACAAAGGAAACTCAATCAAGGCTTCGTTGTAATATTTTGCAATTTGATGGCGGCGAGTAACAAATTGATCAAGACGTTTCATCTGACTAATACCCAATGCCGCTTGTAACTCCGTCATACGATAGTTAAATCCAAGCTCTATTTGCTGATAGTACCAGGAACCATCCGATGCCTTATCCATTTTTTGTGGGTCTCTAGTAATACCATGGCTTCGCAGCGATGCCATTTTTTCAGAAAGCTCAGCATCATTTGTTAAGACTATGCCACCCTCTGCAGTAGTAATAATTTTCACAGGATGAAAACTAAATACCGTTGCATCGCTATATCGACAATTACCAATGGGTTCACCTTTGTATTTACCACCAATTGCATGAGAAGCATCTTCAATAATTTTAAAATTATAACGTTGCGCCAATGCATGAATAGCTTTCATATCACAAGATTGGCCGCTGAAATGCACAGGAATAACTATTTTGGGTAACTTCCCCTCAAGCTCAGCTTGGATTAATTTTTTTTCCAATGCTGATACACTCAGATTGTACGTGCGAGGATCAATATCTACAAAATCAACTTGTGCACCACAATAAAGCGCGCAGTTTGCAGAGGCAACAAAACTATTTGGAGAAGTCCATAGCCAATCATCTGGCCCTAAACCTAAAGCCAAACAAGCAATATGCAAAGCAGATGTAGCACTATTAACAGCAACTCCATATTTTGCATTACAATAATTAGCAAGCATTTCCTCAAAACGAGGGACTACTGGTCCTTGGGTCAGAAAGTCAGATTGCAAAACTTTTATCACGGCCTCGATATCAGCCTCGTTAATGTCTTGTCGCCCATAAGGAATCATTTTTATACTCCTGCCATTTCATTAAACTTGATAATTTCTTCAATGGATAAAAAATGATCGTTAGTCCCAGAGTTATATTCAAATCCTTGAGTAACTGGAAGTCCCTTTTCACCCAGTCGATTGGCAATAAAATCATTATTATGACTTGTAAATGTTATCGTAGGACGCAAAACATAATGGTCCTCAAACTGCAGAGTAAGATGTGAATCATCGGCAGGACACATAACTTCATGCAATTTTTCACCAGGTCGAATGCCAACAATTTCTTGATGAAAATCTGGAGCCATTGCCGAAGCTAGGTCAGTAATTTTAATGGATGGTATTTTGGGCACAAAAATTTCGCCACCATGCATACGACTAAAATTAGTCATAACAAAATCCACACCTTGTTGCAAAGTAATCCAGAAGCGGGTCATTCTTTCATCAGTAATTGGCAGATAACCTGCTTTTTCATTAATTAATTTCCGGAAAAATGGAACTACAGAACCGCGAGATCCCACCACATTGCCATAACGAACGACAGCAAATCGGGTTTTATGACCACCAGAAACATTATTTGCTGCGACAAAGAGTTTATCGGAGGCAAGTTTAGTTGCCCCATAAAGATTAATTGGGTTAGCTGCTTTGTCGGTAGATAAGGCAATTACTTTTTCAACATCATTATAAAGCGCAGCGTCGATGACATTTTCTGCACCATGAATATTGGTTTTAATACACTCCATGGGATTGTATTCTGCAGCAGGAACTTGTTTAAGTGCTGCCGCATGAATTACGAAATCCACTCCACGCATCGCCTGCGTTAGTCTATCTTTATCACGTACATCTCCAATAAAGTAGCGCATGCAAGGATCATTGTATTCTTGCTGCATTTCAAATTGTTTTAATTCATCACGTGAATAGATAATTAATTTTTTGGGATTATAACGAGCAAGAATTGTTTTTACGTATTGTTTACCAAACGATCCAGTACCACCGGTAATTAGTATGCTTTTATCATTAAACATGTAAACGTCCTTTCAAAATCAAACTTTTGTTGCTGACCACACTCCACGGATATCAATTACTTTATGAGTTTGGCAAATATCGGCAGGAATTTGTCTGAATTGTAAGTGATCAACGAGCATGAGTACAATGTCAGCCTCTGCTAAAGCTTGTTCGATAGTATTTAACTCAGTAATATTCATCAATTCAAGAGGAAGAGTGTCTATATGAGGTTCAATTGCTAAAACATGCCCTGGGTGTTTTAAAGCTATTTCTTTGGTAATCGCTAGTGCAGGACTTTCGCGCAAATCATCTATATCCGCCTTAAAACTTAAGCCAAAACAGGCGATAGTTATATCTTTGGCTTGTTTTTGGGTTTTTTCTTCAAGTAACTGCGCAACAGCGGCTTCAACTTTTCCGAGAACCCAGGTAGGTTTTTTGTCATTTACTTCACGTGCGGTGCGAATAAGCGGTGACAAATCGGGTGTCTTACTTACTATAAACCAAGGATCAACTGCTATACAGTGTCCTCCAACACCAGGACCTGGTTGGAGAATATTAACGCGAGGATGGTGGTTCGCCAATTTAATTAATTCCCATACGTTAATATCAAGTTTGTCACAAATAATGGATAATTCATTGGCAAAAGCGATATTAACATCTCGAAAACTATTTTCTGTTAACTTACACATCTCTGCAGTTCGACAATCGGTGACTATACATTCCCCTTCCACAAAAACTTTATAGAATTGTGCTGCTAGTTCAGAGCACTTAGGGGTCATGCCACCAATAACTCGATCATTTTGAATGAGCTCTCGCAATACATGACCCGGCAACACCCTCTCAGGACAATAGGCAATTCGTATATCTGAATGTTCCCCATGCGTTTGAGGGAAGGTAAGGTCTTTGCGTACTTGTGCTAACCACTCAGCCATTTGCTCTGTGGCTCCCACAGGAGAGGTGGACTCTAAAATGACCAGATTGCCTTTCTGTAATAAGGGAGCAATAGCTAAACTTGCTGCTTCAATATAGCTTAAATCAGGCTGATGTTCTTCTTTAAACGGAGTTGGAACAGCAATCAGAAATACATTTGCTGTTTCCGGGTGTAACGTTGCTCTTAGATAACCTTCATTTACAGTGGCATGTACTAAAATATCCAATTCTGGTTCAACAATATGAATTTGACCACGATTAATGGTATCAACAGTTTTTTTACTAACATCCACACCAATAACTTCTATTTTTCGTGAGGCTATCACTGCAGCCGTTGGCAAACCGATATACCCAAGGCCAACAACAGAAACCTTAGGAAATAAATTCTGATAGTTTGTTATCATACAAGCGACTCTTCCTTTGGAGTAATTTTATTTTTTTCTATTTCTTTAGAAACCACATCCTCATGGCTATCAGGCTTGAGCGTGACTTGGGAAATAATCCGCATAATTCTTGATGAAGCCAATCCATCACCATAGGGATTATTTGCCTCGCTCATGCCCAAATAAACTTGTTCATCTGTTAATAGTTCTTTGACTCCATTAACAATATTTTCAATATTAGAACCAACTAATTTCACCGTACCTGCAATTATCGCTTCCAAACGTTCAGTTGTATCTCGCATCACTAATACTGGTTTTCCAAGAGAGGGAGCCTCTTCCTGAATTCCACCTGAGTCAGTGAGGATAAGATAGGACCTTTTCATCAAATAGATGAAAGGAAGGTAATTCACAGGCTCTATGAGATAAATATTGGGAATACCACCTAGCATTGAATTAACAGGTTGCTGCACATTAGGATTTAAATGAACAGGATAAACAATATCTACCTCAGGAAAACTTATGGCTATCTGCTTTATCGCATGACAAATCTGCTCAAATCCAACACCAAAATTTTCTCTCCGATGTCCGGTAACTAAAATTACTTTACGATTGGCTGTTAAGAAAGGAAAACTCTTCGCTAGCTGAATATCAAACTCTAGTTCTGCATCAATTTTCCTAGTCATCTCGAATAAAGCATCAATGACCGTGTTACCTGTAACATAAATCTTTTCTGGTAATACACCCTCTCTCAAAAGATTATCACGGGCAAGTTCTGTTGGAGCAAAATGAATCGCTGCTAAAGCCCCTGCTAATTTTCGATTCGCTTCCTCAGGCCACGGCGAATTGATATTTCCAGTTCGAAGTCCTGCTTCAATATGCGCGACAGGGATTTGATGATAGTAGGCTGAAAGAGAAGCCGCAAAAGTAGTCGTCGTATCGCCATGAACCAATACGAGATGAGGCTTGAAGTTATTGAATAACTCTTCCAAACCGGTGAGTATTTTTGTCGTTAGCGTGGTCAAACCTTGATTTTTTGACATAACATTCAAATTAAAATCAGGTTTTATATTGAATAAATCAAGAACTGGCTGCAGCATTTGCTGATGCTGCCCTGTAACGCAAATTTTATTGTTAACTTGAGAATGAGCTTTTAACTCTCTTATAACAGGAGCCAGCTTAATCGCTTCAGGCCTGGTACCAAAAACAGTCAGGGTGTTAATCATAAAAATCCCTTTAGCCTAATATTATTATTTTTTTAACCAAAAATGTTGCAAAGTAACCCAACTTACTCCTAATAGCAGTCCAAACACAATAGATAACAGAATTAGTACACTTGCCTGAAGAGATACTGGTAAATCGGGTACCCGTATAGCACCATCCAAACGAAACACGGTAGCATCTTCAGAATCGATCTTGATTGTTTTATAAAAATGATAATCGCTTTCTAAAGTTCTTAAATCTGGAATAAAAGCATCATCTGATTGTCTTAGGGTTAAATTCTTAATTTCTACTTCCAAGGCTTTGCTACCACGTAAATACATCATACTTGGCTCATTGAAAGTTGATGCGTCTGTTATTGTACCATTTAGTGAGGAAATTGAAGGTTCTTTAATCCCAATGGCTTGGGCAACCGTTAAAGCTTCTCGCAATTGCGTCAAACGATCAGATCGCTTCTTACTCGCAACCTCTCTTTTCATTGCTATTTGCTTTTCCAAATCTTCAGTTACTGCTTCCTTTTGATTTTGGATAATAAGCATGATATCACTAGCAGTTTTTTGACTTACAAGTGCAATATAATCTTTTGCCCAGATAACAGTCTGAGCAGGATTAGTGCCTTTTACGGTGAGAAGATATTTCGAAGGGGGCAATTTAGAAAGTTCCTTAATAGCGATCTGCTTTGAGAAAGAATCATAAAGTTTGTCTTGAGAAGTGTTTCTTTTTACTTCTGACAGAGAGGATAAAAAGAAGACTTTAAAAAATTTTCTTTTTATTGACTCAGACAATAAATTATCAGTAAAAATTTGATAAATCTCTGCAGGCCTGAAAGGCTTCATCCTGGAGTCCTCTCCTGTGCGGCCATAATTAAAAGCCGCTATATCAGCTAAGCTGGGGAGAGAAATATAAGCTTTTGCTTCATAAATAGGCTTCCTTACAAAGATGTAAGAAGCTCCAGCAAGTGCGCATAGAAAAGTAATGAATAAAATCAAAAACTTACGCTTCCAAAGCGTACGCAATAATTCAGCTAAATCAATTTCATCGTAATGCATTACGGTAGAATTCTTTCCTTCCACTGCCACTCCTTATAATTTCCTTAACATCGGCAAATTATTATTTTTTTTATAGATAAAATTATTGCCATTGATAATACCACCAGATGAATAAAAAATCTTCTTCTTTCATTTCCAGATCTACTCATCACTTACAAAATATACGAACAGAGTAGTCGCATAAAACTATTAATTAGAGATATACTGTTCCAATGTTTATGAATTGGAAAATTTGGTGTCCTTAAAGGCCATGTATGATGAAATTGCGGGCCATTATGCCACCGCTGATCGATTTGGCTCAATAAGCCAAAGTCATCGCGCTGCAATCGCACAAATTAAACGAGAGCATTTAGGGTTAAAGCCTCATTATAAGGTATTAGATTTTGGGGTTGGTAACGGGGCATTTTTAGAAAAACTCAGAGAGTTTATGCCTGAAGCAGATTTCACAGGCATTGATATATCCACAGAAATGTTAACTCGCGCACGTCAAACCTTGCCTTTAACAACAATAGAAGCGAGTGCGACAGAAGCTAGCCATTATCTTCCACATCATAGTCAAGATTTAGTACTGGCACATTTTATTAATGCCTACATTCCCATTCATACTCTATTTAACGAAGCTGATTTATTGACCCGAGCCAACGGTTATTTCTCACTGATTACCACAACTTATGAATCCTTCCCTGTTGCTCAGCATTATTTAGCTAATTTTATTGCTGAAGGAACTCTATTAAGCACCGTGGTCGGTCATTACTATAAAACCTTGATAAAAAACACCACTGTTGCCTCAGGCTTAGATGAGTTAATGCATGTTTTTGCACAGCATCAATTCAAAATGGTACGGCACGAGCGATTATATATCCCTATTATGCTGGAAAATATTGATGAGCTAATAAAATTTGGTATTGAAGGAACCTGGTTTTTAAATAGTCTTACTATCAGAATGTTACCTAAGAATTTTTTATTGCAGCGTCTAAAGCGCCTTTTCAGCCAAATATTTACCTTTCCTTACCACGATACACATATTGTGGACATTATATTAGCTAAAAAATAAAACCTGCGATAAAGTAGTCTGAAAGGATTTAAGCTAACCACTTACCTACGGATTAGGGAGTTTATATGGTGGCACAACCGATCAGAAACTTTTTCCCCCAATTAAATATTCGTCAGCAACAAACCAGTAATATTATTTTTATCACTTTTTGGAGTCAATTCTCAGTTTATGCACTTAATACTGTGTTGATTCTCTTCCTGACACGTCCCCTACTCACTCATGGGTTAGGTTATTCTCAAGAAAAAGCCTATGCTTTTCTGGGAATTAGCCAAGCAACTGGCTATCTAATGCCCATTCTTGGCGGATTTATGGCTGATAAAGTACTCGGGGTGCGGCGCTCCATTCTTCTTGGCAGTATTATGTTAGCGATAGCATACCTATTGGTCATGCTAAGTGGCTATACTCTAACTTCACATGGCGATCACTTATTTATTGCTGCCTATGCATTGGTACCTGCAACGAATTCTTTATTGATGGGTACTGCATCGAGCATGGTATCTTGTATCTATGCTGAGGATGCGATTAAAGCAAAATCCGCAATGACTTTTTATTATATGTCAATTAATGTTGGTGCTTTATTGGCCACTATTATTTCTCCCGCCCTTCTCGATAGTCAGTATGGGCCCTTATCCGTTCTCACCTTGGTTTTTATTGGAAAATCTATTGCTGCTTTAAATTTTGCCAAACGCTATTCAATTTATGAGAATGTTATTTGGGGAAAGGATAAAACCTGTTTTTCGACAAAAAATAAATTTAGTTTATTCGCTTATATTACTATTATCTATTTATTTACGCTTTTTGCTTACTCACATGTCTATCAGGCAAGCCTCATCATCAGTATCGGATGTGCACTCGGCATTTTTTGGTTTTTAAGAAGAACATTATCGTTGTCGGGTGTGAGCCGCAGTAAACAATTGGTTGCTTTATTACTTATTGTGGAAGCCGTGGTATTTTTTGTCATTTATAATCAAATGAATAGCACTCTAGTCCTATTCGCTAATAACAACTCTGACTTAAGGCTATTAGGATTTCATCTTTCTCCTGCACAATATCAAATGCTAAATCCCTTTCTAATTATTATTCTAGGCACGCAATTACCACGCTTTTATGCTCGATTCCCACGCTTTATCATACCCTATCAATTCGCTGCTGGCACTTTGCTGGCAGGAGCTTCATTATTGTTATTGGCAATAGCCGCAGCAATTAGTCACAATGGATATGCAAATGGTAATTTCATTGGAGTTACCTACATATTAATCACACTTGCAGAGTTATGGGTTTCGGCGGTGGGATTGAGCATGATAGGTCTTTATTGTGATAGCCAAGAAATTGCTTTTGCGATGGGAGTATGGTACCTCGCGTCTTCATTATCTAACACCATCTCAGGCCGATTAGCAGCCCTTGTCGCCATCCCTGAAAATATTAGCTCTCCAATAGAAAGCATTGGTATTTATCAACACTACTATTTAGGAATGGGAATAGTGGCCTTAGGTTTAGGGGTATTGATGTTGGCAATTGCTTATTTTTTACGGCGCTATTTTAGTAACCGTGGGATTGAGCTTGCCTAATTGTCATTAGCTTTTGCTGCATTGAGCATAAGTCAAATTAAGATATGGGCTCAAAATTTAACTACGCCCATATCGATCTTCAAAGCGAACAATATCATCCTCACCCATGTATTCACCGCTTTGTACCTCTATCATGACTAGAGGAATCACACCAGGATTTTCCAAGCGATGTTTGTGCCCTGCTGGAATATAAGTTGATTCATTAGTATTAACATACATTTCATGCTCGCCATTAATTACCTTTGCCATGCCACTAACCACAATCCAGTGTTCACTGCGATGATAATGCATCTGGAGACTAAGACTTGCATTAGGTCGTACTTCAATACGCTTAATCTTAAAACGAGGGCCTTCTTCCAAAATACTGTATGATCCCCAAGGACGATGGACCGTACGATGGATTTTATGAGTTTCATGCCCTTGAGCTTTTAACTGGGCATAAATATTCTTGACATCCTGAGCCCGTGATTTATCAGCAACCAATAAGGCATCAGGAGTATCAATAATAAAAAGATTATCAACACCAATTGCTCCTACGAGTCTATCTTGGCTACGAATGTAACAATCCGATACATCATGGAGCAAAGCCTCTCCTTCAATGCGATTCCCCATTTCATCGGGCTTCGCCAAATCACCAAGCGCATTCCAGGAGCCTATATCACTCCAACCAATACTGCAGGGTACCACAGCGACTTTGCTAGATTTTTCGATAACCGCATAGTCAAGTGAGATTTCAGGCACTTTATTAAAGGCTTGAGCTTCAAGCTCTAATTGGAAAAAACCTTTGCCGGTTGCCATGCGGGAGACTTCCATGCAATTTTTTGTGGCCAAAAGAATTTCCGAGCAATAAAGCTCCATTTCTTTCAGTATGCTACCAGCAGAAAAACAAAACATCCCCGAATTCCAAAGAAACCTGCCACTCTCCAGATAATCTTTAGCTTTGTCCAAAGAAGGCTTTTCAATAAATCGTAAAACCGAGTTACCTTCAGCCTCAATATAACCATAGCCCGTTTCTGGACTTTGAGGCTCTATACCAAAAGTCACTAAATTACCTTCTAAGGCAAGTGCTTTTGCGCTGCTAACTGCACGAGCGAATGCTTCTTGCTCTGAAATCAAATGATCTGCAGGCAATATAAGCATGAGGGATTCATGTCCATAAGCTTCTGCAACTTGCAATGCGGCGGCGGCGATGGCAGCCGCAGTATTACGTCCGAAAGGCTCGAGAATAAAAGATAGATTTGTCTCTGTATCACGTACCTCACAAAACTCATCTTCTGTTTTAAAGAATAGCTCCCGATTCGTTACTGTTAAAATTTCCTGCACGCTATCAAGTGAGGCTGCTCGCAGAAAGGTTTTTTGCAGTAGACTCTGTCCATCTGCTAGACGAATAAAGGGCTTGGGGTGTAATTCACGAGACACTGGCCACAATCGTGATCCTGCACCACCACAGAGAATAACGGGTATTAGAGTTCCAGACACGCCTTTTATTTCCTACTTTGTCTTTCACGTAATGGGGAAACCTACCCTCTGTAAAGCAATGGGCAGGAAAACTGAAATTCTAAAACACTACCTTGAGATAGGTCAAGGTAGCTATAACCCCAAGTTATCACGCTTAAAAACTCGGTCTGCTCGATAGCTTGAGCGCACTAAAGGACCGGAAGCAACTTCAAAAAAACCCTTTTGAAGTCCAATTTCTCGAAACTCTAAAAATTTCTCCGGGGTGACGTAACGCGCAACCGGTAGATGATTTTTAGTAGGTTGCAAATACTGACCCAGGGTTAAAATATCAACTTGTTGCGCACGTAACTCATCCATAGTTTTGATAATTTCTTCATCTGTTTCGCCTAATCCCAGCATTAAACTGGTTTTAGTCAGCACATCTGACCGATATTGCTTGGCATAAGCCAAGACATTTAGAGTCTGCCAATAACCTGCACGGTTGTCTCGAACTGGGTGCGTTAAACGCTCCACAGTTTCAACATTTTGAGCAAAAACATCAACACCACTATCCAACAAAACAGCCACACTAGCCTCTACTCCCTGAAAGTCCGGAGTTAAGGCCTCCACTTTAGTATTAGGACAGCGAGTTTTGATTGCTCGTACTGTATCAGCATAATGTTTAGCTCCACCATCTGCTAAATCATCACGATTTACTGAGGTTAATACGACATAGTCAAGATTCATCAAGGCAACAGTATTGGCAGTATTTTCAGGTTCATCAGTATCTAACCAACCATGAGGATTACCAGTATCTACTGCACAAAAACGACACGCTCTGGTACAAACAGCTCCCATTAGCATAATGGTGGCAGTACCATGGGACCAGCATTCACCAATATTAGGGCATTTTGCTTCCTCACAGACTGTAGCCAGGCGATGTTTAACGACCTCCTCCTTCACTTTATGGTAAGCTGGGGTCGTCTGGTTAACGATACGTAACCACTTGGGTTTAGGCAATCTTTCGGATGAATCCTCTGTCGATTTGACGCCATCTTTGATAGCTACAACGCCTTGTTGGGTACGGTATTTTTGACCACTTTCAACCACAATGGGAATATTTTTTAATTTGCTCATACTAACGCCAACAAATTTGAATGCACTGATGATCCCAAATCAGAACGCGTAGATCAAGTTATTTACACTAAGTCACATATTGAAAGAGAAACATCATGTGGAGGATCTATAAAGTGACTATGCAGTTTCGACCATTACGTTTTGCCCGATACATGGCTTCATCAGCACGGTTAAATAGAGTTTCAAGATCGTCACCATGTTGCAAATTTGTCAAACCAAAAGAAACAGTGACGTATACTCGCCGCTCTCTATAATAAAAATCATATTCTTCAACGGTAGAACGTAATCCTTCGGCAACCTTAACTGCATTATTAAGGTGTGTACGTTCAAAAATAAAGACAAACTCCTCACCACCATAGCGCGAAATGAAATCAACGGCACGAATAGAAGATTTAAACAGCGTGGCAATTTTTTTTAAAACCTTGTCCCCAGCCAAATGTCCATAGGTATCATTAATTACCTTAAAGTTATCAATATCAGCAACGGCAATTGATAAATCACCAAAACCTCTT
Source organism: Legionella brunensis (assembly GCF_001467025.1). GTDB lineage: Bacteria > Pseudomonadota > Gammaproteobacteria > Legionellales > Legionellaceae > Tatlockia > Tatlockia brunensis. The sequence continues at coordinate 238,297 of NZ_LNXV01000029.1, forward strand.
TGCCAACGATGATAAGCATCCAAAATATGCTCATTATAAGACGCTCTATTCGGCAAGCCAGTTAAACTATCCTGATTATTCTTTAATTTTTCGAAGGATAGCATATTTTTTATTTCGTTGGCTCCACGTTCTGTTTCCATAAGCCTATCCTGTAAAACAGTCATTCTATGTTCATATTCCGCCAAACGTTTTTCTTGCTGTTCTTTGAATTCCTTAATGTGCATTCCTATGGTAGTTAAACTTTTTTCAATTTTTTTAGATAATTCTTCTATTGTATAGGAATTATCCATGTGACTTTTAATTTCCTGGATACTAAGCTGGACCTCTTGCTCTAAATGCTCGGCATCGTGTCTTACTAAAATATTATTGTCCTTAAATAATTGTAGATACTTACTGAAATCTCGCAAGTGACTAGAAAACTCATATAAAAATAATTTCAGCTTGTTTTGCTCGTAATTAAATGAGTCTATTATTAATTCAGCTAATTTCTCAGCAACTGCAATTAATTCTTTTTCTGTTAAATGCTGCTCAAGTTTAGTCTTAATCTCTTCTTGTTTTTTAAGAAGATCCTCAGGAATAGGTAGATGTTCTACTATTTTATTTAAGCTGGAATTAATATGGCTATTGAGAAGATTAGCCGCCATATCCGGGGATTTATGATGTTGCTCACAAAATTCAATTTGTTGAGCCACGCAATTAACACATGCTTTCAGTAATTGGCTAAATTGTCCTATCAATTTTCTTTCATCAGTATCAGCCTTTAATAACTGCTCCATGCGTTCGAAAGCATGTTTATCCTTAAGCTCAATCAACATTTGGCCTAAAAGATCAGCACCTTGATGAATAAAATCAGTAATTATAATCTTATTTTCTTGTCTTTTTTGCTGTAGATTTATCATGACATCAACTAGTGATGCCACACGTTGTTGAATAGATTGGGGATCTTTATTTTCCTTAAGTGCATCCTTTAAATCTAGCAGGTGTTTATCCAAATCAACGTGAATGCCACTTGGAAGAGTCGTTAGCTTATCAATAGCCTTTCTAAGAACATTAACCTCACCCTGGAGCTTGTTACATTGCTCTTCATAATGGCTAATCGTACTAACAATTTTCTTTTTTAATTGTTGATCAAGCATTACTAAATCCCTTTTATAATCCTAAAGTTACTTTTTCTTTTTTTTCAAATATTCAAGCATTACTTTAGCATGAGACCCATCACAAAAAGGGGGGTCTTTAGTTTCCTTACAGCCGCAAAAGGAGACTGTCTCTGTAAGTATAGCCTTATATGGGATACATTGATTACCGCAATTCATTTTATCGCAAAAAGGTTGATTTTTACTTTTTCCACAACCACACCAATAATAGGTTTTTCCCTTTTCAACTTCGCAGAGAAAAGGGAAAAAGGAAGGCGGCGAATCTTTCTTTGCCATTTTGCATCCTAAGTAATTTATCCCAAAACAGCTCGCACACTGACCCTACCAAGTCCTTTTTCTTACTAAGAACGCAATAATTATTGATACAATAAAGGATAGAAAAGATATCCAAAGTTTTGCAAGCCCTTGTGGATAAAGAATAAAAAATAAAGCCACTATACATAGAAAAATAGTGGCTATTTTAGTCGAAATAGTTCGATATTTTGCAAAACGAGCTAATTTGCTCACAAAAATTATAATTAAAACGAATAACAGCATAAAGACTAAATATAAAACCTGATATGTCACTTCCAAAATACGAATTTTTAGGGGAGAAAATTGCTGCGCCAAAAGCCATTGTTCAAAAATTAGTGCTAAATTTGGCGTACAAGTTTGCGTGTAGGCCTGCAACCCCAAAGCACTTAATCCTACCAAAGTTAAAAATGCATACGGCTTTTTATCATTGAGTATTTTAAAATAACCCAAAACATAAGCAAGGAGAGCTAATCCAATCAGAATTAAAGGAATGCGCAAATTATTGTAATATTGAAAAAAGAAAACTGAGTGTACTTGCTGTACATAATGCACTAGCCCCATGACAATTAAGAACAATAATCCCAACGTTAATTGCAATGAACGTTTTTCACACACTAATAAAAAAGCAAATAGGGTAAAAATACAAAATAGTGAACAAGGATTTAAAACATCAGTGATTGCCAACATAAAAATAAATGGTACTACAGATGATTCAGACGCCATATTTCCATACCAGGTAGCTGTAGCCCACTGCCTTAACACCCTCGTTGTTGCTGCACTTAATTGGCCTGTTTTAGTAATCTGGTTACGACAATAGGTCAATCCACGTAGTAATGTCTTGCCGCTCGTTTCAGCTTCGGCAAAACCAACCCAGCGTGAATTACAGAAAAAGATTGAAGGCACATTAAAGTCATCTGCGTTTTGCTGTTCCAAAAATTGGTTAAAAGTTGTCAGTGCTGCCTTATCCTTGTTAATAAAATAGCGATGGACTTCAATCCAGGAAGTATTGTCTTCAAGATCACGAAAAAATGCATCTGCTTTATGACAATGAGGGCAAGTAGTGGATAAGAAAAGACTCACTTGGATTTTGACTTGATTATTTGCTTCCTGAGTAAACCAGGTTGAGGGTGAAGCATCAGCCCAGGCCAAAGATACTAACCCGTAAAAAAGACTACCCCAAATAAATCTCAATACTGCTCCCATCTCTAATTTCCCCTTAACAATCCTTACTCTGCCTGAAATTTCCTTTTACAAAACAAATGTCAATTGCTCCCACACAGTTTGTTCCTTAAAATTGCACCTTAGGATAAGTGAAAACAACTATTTTGAAAAAGGATCAAATATATGCTTCTAAGAATCATAACCTTAAGTTTATTGTTACTGCCATCCCTAACTTATGCAATACCAACATGCCAGGTTATCAAGAAAACTGACAAGAATAGTCTTCCTTTAGAAAAAATCACTGATTTTGTTCAGCTCTTTGTTTTTGAGCAAAGTGGCGTCCCTGCATTAATGATTGGCATCATTTCAGGCGATGAAGAAGCGGTGATTAGTTGTGGAGAAACCGTCAAAGGGAATGGGCAACGCCCTCAGATGGATACCATCTGGCCAATTGGTTCTGTTTCTAAAGTATTTACAACACAAATGTTGGTTGATTTGGTTAATCGTGGTGTAGTTCAACTTAATACATCTATTGATCAGCTGCTAGGAAATGAAATACAGCAAAAAAAACCTATTACTCTTCTTCATCTGGCAACACATAGCTCTGGATTTCCTAGACAGTTACCTACCCTTCCTGCTAACGATGATTATCAAGTTAATTATCCTTACGACACACCTGATTTTGTGAGTTGGTATGAAAATGCCAAATTAACCTATCCACCCGGCACTCATTACGAATACTCCAATGTTGGTTTTGGCCTACTTGGGCAATTGTTAGCTAAAAAAATGAACACGGATTACGAAGGATTATTACAGCAATTAATTAGTCAACCCTTGGCATTAAAAGACACCTCCGTAAAACTTTCAGCTGACCAAGCAAAACGTGAAGTAGCAAGTTACTGGGTGAACGATGATTTAATTAAAAAAGATTGGGAGTTCAGATTCGAACAACCCAGTGGCGGCATTTATTCAACAATGACTGACATGCTAAAGTTTACTGCTTATCAGCTAAGGCATTCTCCTGATTCTGAACAAAATACTCGACTAACTCAGGCAAGTTATATTTACCAATTTCAATTTGATAATCCACATGAATTTAGTGCCGACGCCATGGCTCTTGGGTGGAGTGTAGAGTTTCCGGCAAAAGGTATACCTCTGCTAATTATGAAAAATGGCTGGGTCAATGGTGTTAACACATACGTACAATTAACTCCAACGAAAGATATAGGAATAATTTCCTTTACTAATAAGCCTTATCTTAATATTAACTATGATTTAAAAGCGATAGTCAGTTTAATTTTGAGTTCAGAGTCTACAACCACAAAAGCTTAGCTTTGTGGTTGTAGACGTACAAGATTTAATAGGTATGAATGTAGTTTTCCAATTGCTCAATGACTCTCGTTTTATCTTCGAGTAAATGAAACAATAAGTCCCCAATTGATAAAATGGCTACTAACTCTCCGCGCTCCTCAATTAAAACATGACGCCTTTTAGTTTGTGTAATCACTTCCATTGCTTTTTCAACAGGGTCAAATAGATCCAAGACACTTACTTCGGCATAAGCAACCTGGGCTGCTGTCGCAGTATGCGGATCTAGGCCACGGTTTAGACAAGCTCGAATAACATCCCGCTCACTCACAATTCCCACCAAATTTTTTTCATCATCACGTACAACCAGAGCCCCTATATCTTGATCCGTCATTACTTTAACGCACTCCTTGACAGTGACATCCGATTTAATAAAGGATATAGGACGTCTTGGTTGAGGCAAGGCAGAAAAAATTAAGTGAGCCATAATTACACTCCCCGAAAACTTCTTCCTACTCACGAAGCAAGTAAGAAAAGAAATTTGCACCTTCACATTGCTTAAATATAGCACAAGAATTGTGTACTCTTGCGACGCTTGATCATTAACAACAAACTTTATTGCTACTTTCAATTAGCGCTATTAACTGGCAATAATGAAATGAATAAAATCTTTGTACGGGACAATTTTTTAAAAATCGTTCTCCATGGGTCTAATAGAGATACAATTTAAATATTTTAGGAACAATGTGGTATTGATTTTCAAGTTGGTTAAGAAGTCGCGCAGAGAGTCCAAGCCAAGCCTAAAGAAGCTATTTTGCGGCCTTTTTTGATTTCGCAATTTTTTAAGAG
>NZ_LNXV01000029.1:243072-262268 GCF_001467025.1 Legionella brunensis
TCAAGCGCCCGCAAGACAAGCAGCCATCTTTGCTGGCATTCCAGACTCAGCAGGTGCCTCCACCATAAATAAAATGTGTGGCTCTGGAATGAAAGCCGTCATGTTAGCTCATGATCTTCTTAAAGTCGGCTCTGCAAATGTAATTTTAGCAAGCGGTATGGAAAGCATGAGCAATGCTCCTTATTTATTGAGTAAAGCACGTGCAGGTTATCGCTTAGGCCATGGTGAACTCAAAGATCATATGTTTTTGGATGGTTTAGAGGATGCTTATGACCGTGGTCAATTAATGGGCTGCTTTGCTGAAGCAACTGCTGCTCACTTCAATTTTAGCCGTCAACAACAAGATGACTATGCAATTCGTTCTCTAACTCGTGCTTTACAGGCTCAGCAAGATCATGCTTTTGATGAAGAAATCATGCCTGTAACCATCGCAGGCCGAAAAGGAGACGTTATTGTCGATAAAGATGAAGGACCCGATGAAAGCAAATTAGCTAAAATATCTCAGCTTCGCCCTGCCTTTAAAGCCGATGGGACAGTTACTGCAGCCAACTCAAGCTCTATTTCAGATGGTGCCGCAAGTCTTATTTTAATGACTGCAACAAATGCGAAAAAACGTGGCTTAAAGCCTTTGGCACGAATTGTAGCACATGCAAGCCATGCCCAAGCACCACAATGGTTTACAACAGCCCCTGTTGATGCAATCCGCAAAGTGTTAAATAAAGCCAATTGGCGTCCCAACGATGTAGATTTATATGAAATCAATGAAGCTTTTGCTGTCGTTGCAATGGCTGCAATAACACAATTAGAACTTAATGATGAGATCGTCAACATTCATGGCGGTGCCTGTGCTCTAGGCCACCCAATTGGCGCTTCAGGTGCACGTATTATTGTGACTTTAATGCATGCTCTCAAACAACGTAACAAGATGCGCGGAGTAGCAGCTTTGTGCATCGGCGGTGGTGAAGCAACAGCAATTGCTATTGAAATACTTTAAGCACTTAATGCATACTGCGTGAGAAAGAACTGCTGGAGTTGTTGACATTGTTTTTCCAAGGTCAGCAACTCTTAAATTTTTGTCGTTTCAACGCAACAATGACAAAATTTTTTATTTTAATGGCAGGAATTGAGCCATGAATATAGGGTCTGTTTACAATTCGCTAGCTTGAGCGAAAAAGCCTTGATTTTCGAGCATCGTAGCAGGAGCATACATGAAGTATGTGAGCCAAGACACACAGAAAATCAAGCTTTTCCGCCAAGATAGTAGAATTGTAAACAGACCCACCAATAAATAGTAATCTAACAAAGGATGTACATGCTTAGACAAAGCCTGATTTACCTATTGTTAAGCATCTTGGTCGTAGTTTTCGCTAAATTCGCCCACATGCTTATTGTCTATATTGATATGTTATATGCGTTTATCAACGTTAAATTGACGCCTATTTTTAGTCATAGTGGGCTAGGTTTAGTAATTAGAAAAATTCTCCTTTTAGTTTTTATTCCAGTTATTATTGCCGCTATTCCGGCACTCACCTATCGATTAGTCAAAGGAAAAGATATGCCTTATCTAATCGAATTAACCTGGTGTTTATGGCTTGTAATTGTGCTCAGTAATATTTTGATACGCTAAAGGGATAACCATGGGCAAAATTATTAGCCAGCTAAATCCTGGCAGTAAAGAATTCAAAGAAAATCATGCAACCATGCAGAGTTTGGTTGAAGAATTACAAACAACCATTAAAAAAATTGCCCAAGGTGGCGATGAAAAGGCACGCCAAAGACACTTAAAACATGGCAAATTATTACCCCGTGAACGCTTACAACAGCTATTGGATCCGGGGAGCCCTTTTCTTGAACTATCCCAATTGGCAGCTCACCAGGTTTATGGAGATTATGTACCTGCAGCCGGTATTATCACTGGTATTGGTCGTATAGCAGGAATTGAATGCGTAATAGTCGTCAATGATGCGACCGTTAAAGGGGGAACATATTATCCCTTAACCGTTAAAAAGCATTTACGCGCTCAGGAAATTGCAAAGGCAAATCACCTTCCTTGTATCTACCTTGTTGATTCAGGAGGAGCCTTTCTACCGCAACAGGATGAAGTTTTCCCAGATCGCGATCATTTTGGACGGATTTTTTATAACCAAGCAACTTTGTCAGCAGCGAATATTCCACAAATTGCGGTAGTTATGGGCTCTTGTACCGCTGGGGGTGCTTATGTACCCGCCATGGCAGATGAATCCATTATGGTACAAAATCAAGCCACTATTTTTTTAGGCGGCCCGCCTTTAGTAAAAGCTGCGACCGGTGAGGTAATTAGTGCTGAAGAATTAGGTGGCGCGGATGTTCATTGTCGTCACTCCGGTGTTGCTGATCATTACGCAGAAAACGACGCGCATGCCTTACATTTGGCCCGCATAGCTGTAAGTCACTTAAACCGCCAAAAAACTGACTCCCTTTCTCGAATTCCAAGTCGTGAACCGGCCTATGACCCTAAAGAACTGAATGGCATTGTGCCTGCGGATCCACGAAAACCCTATGACATTCGCGAAGTTATCGCTCGCATTGTTGACGCTTCTGAATTTGATGAATTTAAAGCACTTTATGGCACCACCTTGGTTTGCGGTTTTGCTTATCTTTTTGGCTACCCTATTGGCATTATTGCTAATAATGGCATTTTATTTGGAGAAAGCGCTCTTAAAGGTGCTCATTTTATTGAGCTGTGTACACAACGGAAAATCCCCCTTCTATTTTTGCAAAATATTACGGGCTTTATGGTAGGCAGCAAATATGAAGCAGCTGGAATTGCCAAACATGGTGCAAAAATGGTCACTGCCGTTGCTAATGCCAATGTTCCGAAATTCACTGTCATTGTAGGTGGCAGTTTCGGCGCGGGAAATTATGCTATGTGTGGACGCGCCTATGGTCCGCGCTTTTTATGGTCATGGCCCAATGCACGAATTTCAGTTATGGGTGGTGAACAGGCTGCCAATGTCTTGGCACAGGTCAATCGTGATAAACATAATAAACAAGGAACAAGCTGGCCCGTTGAACAGGAAGAAGCATTTAAAGCCCAATTGCGCGCTCAATATGAGGCACAAGGCAATCCCTATTACGCGAGTGCAAGGCTTTGGGATGATGGCGTAATAGCCCCCGAAGATACCCGTAAAATTCTAGGACTAAGTTTATCTGCGGCATTAAATGCACCAATTGAGGCAACTCAGTTTGGCGTATTTCGAATGTAAGGTAACAATTTTTTAACCTCCCTTGGTATAGGCAGGCTACGCTCAAGTAGTTCTAAAAGGAGAAATAATTGGTGGATGATTTTTTGTTAAGCGAACTACACAACCAGATTTTTATTATTACTTTAAATCGTGTAGATAAGCACAATGCTTTTGATGACAGCTTATTAGCAACATTACAAACTATACTGGATGAAGCGATTAATAATCTGCAGGTGCGTGTTATTTTATTAAAAGCCAATGGACGCCATTTTTCTGCGGGGGCCGATTTAACCTGGATGCAACGCATGGCACAATTTAATGAAGAGGAAAATCTTCGCGATGCCATGGTGTTGGCGCGTGTTATGTCGACTTTAAATCAAAGTCCGAAACCAACCATTGCTGTCGTTCAAGGTTCTGCTTTTGGCGGTGGTGCAGGTCTTGCAGCCGCCTGTGATATTACTATCGCCGCCTCGACGGCACGGTTTTGTTTTTCCGAGGCTAAACTGGGTTTGATTCCCGCGGTCATCAGTCCTTATGTAGTAAAAGCGATTGGAGAAAGAGCTGCTAAATGGTTATTTATGACCGCTGAAACTTTTCATGCCGAACAAGCAAAACAATTGGGACTTGTGCATTATTGCATTGCTGAAAACGAATTAGGGGACTTCAGCTTACATTTAGCGGAACAAATCACGAAGCTAGCACCACAAGCAGTCCGAGACTGCAAGAGTTTGGTCGATAATGTCGTCAATAAACCAATTGATGAGGAATTACTCCGTTATACTGCATCCCTAATCGCTAAAAAACGTGTTTCGGCGGAGGGGCAACAAGGCTTACATGCTTTTCTAAATAAAGAAACACCTAACTGGAATTAAGACGCGATGTTTAACAAGATTCTTATCGCCAATCGTGGCGAAATTGCCTGTCGCATCATGAAGACCTGTCGGCAAATGGGAGTTCATACCGTTGCTATTTATTCAACAGCTGATAAAGACAGTCTTCACGTAGCACAAGCAGACAGCGCTTATTGTGTGGGCGAAGCAACAGCGATTACCAGTTATCTTAATATTGAAGCGGTTATTGCGGCTGCGGTTACTAGCGGCGCCCAAGCCATTCATCCAGGATATGGATTTCTATCAGAAAATCCACTTTTTGCAAAAGCTTGTGAGGAAGCAGGTATTGTATTTATTGGCCCATCAATCTCAGCGATGGAAGCGATGGCTTCTAAACAACTCGCAAAGCAATTACTCGAAGCCACAGCAGTACCATTGACGCCTGGCTATCACGGAAGTGAGCAAACTGATGAACAATTATTAATTGAGGCGCGTCGCATTGGTTTTCCTGTTTTACTCAAAGCTGCTAGTGGCGGGGGTGGAAAAGGAATGCGTGCAGTCCATAAAGAAGCCCAATTTTCCGAAGCATTGGCAGGAGCCCGCCGAGAAGCCATGGCAAGTTTTGCCGATGACACGATGTTGATCGAAAAACTCATCTTAAACCCTCGTCACGTTGAAGTGCAAATCATGGCGGACAATCATGGTCAAGTGGTTCATATATTTGAACGCGATTGCTCTATCCAACGTCGACATCAAAAAATAATTGAAGAAGCTCCTGCACCCAATTTATCCGCTTCCATGCGCCATGGTTTGGCCGAAGCTGCTTGTGAGGTTGCTCGCTTAATTAATTATCGGGGTGCCGGCACCGTTGAATTTTTAGTCGATGGTGATGAGCATTTTTATTTTATGGAAATGAATACTCGGTTGCAGGTTGAGCATCCAGTAACCGAAATGATAACTGGTTTTGATTTGGTAGCCTGGCAATTAAAAATTGCTGCTAACGAGCCGCTCCCCTCCTCTCAAGATAAAATTTTAGCCAAAGGTCATGCAATTGAATGTCGTATTTATGCTGAAGATCCTCATCAAAATTTTATTCCTTCCACAGGACAATTGCATTTCTTAAAGGAACCTCATGGTGAAGGAATAAGAATAGATAGTGGTGTCAATATCAATTCAACAATCACTATGCATTATGATCCAATGATTGCCAAGCTTATTGCCTGGGGCGAATCCCGTGATGAAGCCTTGCAGCGTCTGCAGAAAGCCTTAGAAAACTACATGATTGGTGGTGTAAAGACAAATATTCCTTTCTTGCAAGCTATTTGCAAACATCCACGCTTTGTAAATACTGATTTAAGTACTGATTTTCTATCTCAAGAAAGCATTGAACTATCAGTTCCCGACATGGAATTAGCACTCTTGATGGCAGCAAGCTATGATTATCTGGCTTTGGCAAACAAGGAAACTGATCCTTTGTACCAAGAAAGCTTTGCTTGGCAGATGCATTTATCCAGCCATTGGTATTGGCGTTACATTATTGAAGGCAAACAAGAAGAAATTAAGATTATCCCTCATAATCGTGTTGCTTTTAAGTTAGTCCTCCATGAAAAAGAGTTTAATTTGCACCCTCAACTACTGAATGATCAACTTGCACTTAATGATGGGCATCAAACTCGACTTGCCTTTGTTGAGGATAGAACGCAAACTATTCTTATTTACCTTAAAGAAGGCCCAGTCGCTATTGAGCGTTTTAGTTGGCAAAATCTCGACGCACAAACAGCAAAAAAAGGACAACTTACTGCTCCAATGCCAGCAACTATCGTCGCTATCTTAAAAAATATTGGCGATAATGTTAAAGAGGGTGACAGTTTAATTGTCCTGGAGGCTATGAAAATGGAGCACACCATTCATGCGCCTAAAGATGGTGTACTTGCTGAACTATTTTACGATGTAGGATCACAGGTAAATGAAGGAGCTGAATTATTGGCTCTGAAGACTGATTAGGGACAACCATGAACTATCCGAAAAAAGTTACGATAGTCGAAGTAGGTCCACGTGATGGACTACAAAATGAATCCTCTTTTGTACCAACCGAGACTAAAATTGAATTAGTGAATTTACTTAGTCAAAGTGGTTTACAAAATATTGAGGTAACTAGTTTTGTTTCAGCAAAAGCTATTCCACAATTAGCAGATAATGAAGCTGTATTTTTATCTATCGATAAACCACCCTCTTTCCATTTTTCAGCATTAGTGCCTAATGAGCGAGGCATGCAAAAAGCCCTAGAGGTAGGAGTGAAGGAAATAGCTGTATTTACGGCAGCCAGTGAATCATTTAATCAACGAAATATTAATTGTTCCATTGCAGAAAGTATCAAGCGTTTTGAACCTGTTCTTGCTTTGGCCAAAGCCCATGAAATTCGCGTTAGAGCCTATATTTCGTGCGTCCTAGGTTGCCCTTACGAAGGCCAAATAGCTCCTCAACAAGTTGCTAACGTTGCACAGCAATTATTAGCATTAGACGTCGATGAAATTTGTCTCGGAGACACCATTGGTGTTGGTACTCCCAGACAAACACAAGACGTCATCAATGAAGTACTTAAATTTTTGCCTTTATCTCAATTGGCCATGCATTTTCATGATACTTACGGCCAAGCCATCGCTAATATTCATGCCTCATTAGAATGCGGTATTGACCGTTTTGACAGCTCAGTTGCAGGACTCGGCGGTTGCCCTTATGCCCGAGGTGCTACAGGTAACGTTGCCACCGAGGATGTGCTGTATCTTATGCATGGTCTTGGCATTGATACAGGAGTCGATATCTTCAAAATTGTGGCCGCCGGTGACATGATCTGCAGAGCATTAGGAAAAAGGAACCAATCTAAAGTAGCTAATGCACTCTTGGCAAATCAAAGCTAATATTTCAGGTAACAAAAAGAGCAAATTATGGAACAGTCCATCAAATCTCCTAGATCATTTTATTTAGTCTGATAGATTGGAGTAAAGGATGTTGTAGTTTGCGCTTTATTTTCATTCTGTCTTAAAGAGAGCCAAGTATCATCAAAGCCTGTCAAATCCTTTAAGGATTTTATATCCTCAGCGATCTCTGTCACAGTACCCAAAGTTGCAACACTTGTAAAAAAGGTATATGAATCGTAGTCTTCGCGAAATTGTTTTAATGCTTTAGCAAACCCTGTGCATTCTTTGGGTACGGAATTAAAGAAAGAAGTCGTCCCTTGTCCAGTTGATTGAACATCATATTTTTTTATTCTTTCATCAAGACTATTTTCAAAAGTCTTTTTAAATTTATCAAGTTTTTCCACAAATTGCTGTGATATTTGCACATATTGGTTATCCTTTTCCACCTCACTCAGTTCTTTGTCTGAATAGTCGAGTGATTGTCCCCCTGCCTTGTTAAATACATAAATCTGATCAATACGCTCATTACGCTCAACTAGCTCTATTTGATTATTGATGATACTGTCAGTGCGTAGAATACCTAATTTATGCTGCCTCACGCGTTCTTGACTACTATAGGCATCTAGACGATTCGGATTAAATTCCGTTGACCATTTAATTGATTTAGACAGAAATAAAAAATTCATGAGTAGGTAATTTGTGCGGCAATTCACATCATGGAAAAGATGCAATATTTCTAACTCATGCACCAGATCATCAATAATTCGAATCGTTTCCTCCACACTTTGAGCTTGAGTAATCGCGCAATTATAGTTATTAACGGCTTGATTAGCCCATTTTTCCGCGAGTTTGGGTTCTGGACTGAATAGATGGATCATCTCTGTCCCCTGAGTGATCACCTCATAAATTTCTTTTGCTAAATCCGCTAGCTGATCATCGGTATAATCAAGAATATTTACCGACGAGGCAGCAATGTTTCCGGCACTTGCTAATGCATGATCTCTAGAATATTGATGATCAAATTGCAGCTCTAATTTAGGTGAGTTCCGCCTAAATGTGCTGGCTAAATCCCCATAATAATAAAGAAGGCTTCCCCAAAAATTGGAGGAACTGACTTCTTCATGGGGTTTAAAATCTTGCAGGAAATTATTAACAATAACCGCTATATCTTCACTGGCATATTTTTCCTGTTTTTTACTTATTTCAGTAATTGCCTTTTGTTCCAATGCCTTTAATTCATGTAGGACTTCTGGCGTTACCCCATCTTCATCCTTAAATTTTTTCCAGGGCTGAGCTTCGCGAATTATCCCTGACATAGCCGAACAAAATTGAGATATAATATTGCTTCGTGTAAATCGACCGATTCGGAATCCATCCGCTTGATTGTCAGATCTTATTCGCAACAACAACTCATTAATACCATCGACTGTTATAGCATCAGCAACTAAAGGAAAGGAATTATAACCTTCTCGAAATACTCCTCCCCTTTTTTCGGTTGAACCGGAAAAAATACTATCGCTTAGCAATTTCTGTAATTCTTTTATATCTTCCAAGTTGGTTACACTCATTTTAGATAGTGCAGTTATGCGCTCACACAGCGCTGTTATCCCATGAAATAAATCAAAAACACAGCCATTTCCCTGAGCTTCTCGTGCATTATATTGACGCCAATTTTCAAAATTGAGAAAAAACTGATAGTCTGTCAGCAATAAAAACAGTAATTTGTTATGAATTTGTCTCAAATACAATAAAGCAGGCTGGCTTAATAATAACTGCGAATCGTCTTTTAGATTTGCAATGAGAGATGCCACTTGCAACGCTTCACGTTTCTCTGTTCGCAACTCGATAAAAGGAAGCTGAAATCCTTTTATGTAAACTGTCTTAATAACAGATGAGAGTCGGTCTTCCTTCTCTTCAATTGTTGGTAATGACAATATAATGTCACAGAAATTTAAAAGTTGTTGATCACTTAATATTTCATCATCGGCTATTTCCAATTCAATTATGCCAGCTCTTGATAACTGCTTATTCGATATAATACCGCCAGCTTCTTTCGCTTCTTCCATTGTTGAACAAATTATTAAATCCCTATGAGAAAGAGCATTTTTAATGGTAGTAGCGATTTTTTGAGAACAGTTCTTATCTGTATAAAAAACCGCTAAATCTGGAATAATGAGATAACATTTTTTAGTCATAATTAGCCCTCTCATAGTGATTTTAGCTATAACACGTCTAAGCGGGCTAAATCACGTTCTTAGCGAGTTTTAAGTTGATTTTCTCTATACTCTTCATAACCTTGCACTTCAATATCAGCCTCAGTCATGTCTTTAGGGTGAAGGATACAAGGAATCTTATCTTCTCGAATAAGTAAACTTCGTTGGAAAACCTGCTGTAACTCGTCTCCGAAAGAAGCTCCTTGTTGGTTTACGAAATCGCGATATGACTGCCATGAAGTTGCTTCTATGCTATAAAATCCAAACGTTATTAAGGCAATAGCCTTATTACTCGTGCGATAACGACGATGGTGAGAAATCGTTGCCGTTTGATAAATTAGGTTGTTTAAATCTTGCGAGCTTAATGAATCATTTTTCATCGCTGTTCTAATTTGTTCATTGAGCAATTTATACAAATCCACCTTGTCATCAATCCCCTTTTGATGGGAGGTTTGCTTTTGTAAACGAGTCATTTGCTCCTCTATGAAACAACCCAGGCTTTGTAACACCTGCAACTGTTCCGCATGAACTTGTGAAGAGGCATTAGTTTGTAATACTTCAGCATCAACCTCTTTAAATGTTGGTTTATCCACCTCTAGTTCAAGCAATAGTTGTTTTATTTCTTTTGCCTCTTCAATATGATCTATTCGGTAGGCAAGCCCACTTATCTCTTGTGCATCTAATGAATTCTTTTGCATTGCCTCTCTTATCTGCTCACCTAACTGCTTATACACGGACAATTTACCATTAACTAATTCTTGGGGGGATTTTTCAATTTGCACAAACGCCATATGTTCATCTAACAAGCAACCGAGTTTTTGCAATTCTTTTAATTGGTTTGCATGACTCTCTGAAAAAGCACAATCTTGCAAAAGTTCTGGATTAAATGCTGCAAAATTTTTGTTTTTTATCTCTTGCTCTATAAGCAACTGCTTTACTTCATCTTGTGCCTCTTTTTTGTCTGCGAAATTAGTCAGCAACATTTGATAGGCTTTTTGCTTCTCATTGTTTAACTGCATATAGTTAGCATTGTTTCGGAGAAGTACGCGCGCCATTTCAACGGAAGTAACATTGCATAACGGAGAATTGCCTCGAAGTTTTGAAGATAAATTTAGATCTATTTGCCTATCAATAAGGAAATTAATTAAACTCAGATTATTTTTTTGTACAGCGAGATGTGCAGCAGTCCATCCACTTTGTTCACCTTGAGTATTAATATTAGCGCCACAAATAATGAAAGCTTGAACTAAATCAAGATTGGCATGATTTAATTTATCAACTTCTTTTTTCAGTAAATTATCAGCAGTCACAAGACCTTCGTTAATCAGGTGCCGAAGTGCTGTAGTTTTTGTTGAAGTATCTCGCTGCAAGAAATTGGCACCTTCATCTGTAAGTAATTTAACCATCTCAGCACTTTTAGCATAGAAAAGAGGAGTACGTCCCTTAGAATTTTCTTGCAGATTTAGATCAGCACCTTTTTTAGCAAGGAGACGCATCAAGACGATATCATTTTTTTGAACAGCTAAGTGGGCTGCAGTCCAGCCCGAATTTTCACCTTGCACATTAACGCTTGCGCCTTGTTTAATTAGCTGGGTGATGAGTTGGGTATCAGCATTTTCACCTTTATCAATTTCCTGTTTTAATTGCTCACTTGCATTTTCGTCAGTAGTTGTCGACTTACCTTCGCCAAGTGAAAAGAATTTAATCAGCAAATCCATATCTTCGATTAAACTTTTATCAATCTTCCCCACATAACTCTTATAGGTATACAGGCTAGAGGAAGTTTTCTTCAAATCTTCTCCAGTGGACACAGTAAAACCAAACTCTAAAGCCTGCTCATTATTAGATAGAGTTTTTAAGCCTTCCCCTTTAATAGATGGGAATAGTCGCTCAAGATGTTTTTTAACCTTTTCCTTTGACTTCGGCAGATCACTATCAGGAGGAAGAGAGAAAATATAACTGCATGTCTTTTGCTCATGATCTATTTCAATTCTGGAGATTCGGTGTTTTCCAGCTTTAATGGTATGGATATTCGGCATTGTAAAAATCTCATCATTTTCTAATAGGTGAATTATAGCCTTCATAAATTAAGGGATTCTTAAACACCCACAATGTTGCTGTTTTTGTTCAAAAATACATACTATTTGCCAAAACTTTCTCCTAGTAAACTATTCTTGATTTTTAACAATAGTGATATCTTTAAACACATTTTTTATTCAAGGTAAAAACATGGCTGCTAACAAATTAAAAATAGGATTGGTGCAGGAAAAATGGTGTGAAAACCCACAAGAACACCAAGATCGCCTCGCAGGAGGAATTTTATCGGCTGCCGAAAAGGGAGCGGAAATAGTCTGTTTGCAAGAACTCACGTTATCACCCTATTTTTGTACCCGTCACAATGTGGATGGCACCCCGTTCAAAGAAGACATTCATACAGGCCCTACTGCTCGTTTTGTTAGTACCATGGCCAAAACAGCAAAAGTAACCATTACCGCTTCGCTTTTTGAGAATGCAGGCTTTAATACCGCAGTGGCATTTAACGAGCATGGAGAATTAGTTGCCGTAACTCGTAAACAACACATCCCAAGCGGTGAAAAATACCATGAAGATTACTATTTCCAACCAGGAGATTCTAACTATCCCGTACATACTTTAGCCGGCCATCGTATCGGTTTACCTACCTGTTATGATCAATGGTTTCCTGAGTTATCCCGTATTTACGGCTTGAAAGGGACAGAAATTCTTGTTTATCCAACTGCAATTGGTGGAGAACCAACTGCTCCTGGCTTCGATAGCCAACCTATGTGGCAAAAGGTGATGGTTGCCCAAGGAATCATGACGAATACATTTATCGTTGCAGTCAACCGCATTGGCTGTGAAGATGGTCTTGAATTTTATGGTAGTAGCTTTATTAGCACACCAATGGGTGAAATTTTAGTACAAGCACCTCGTCATGAACCTGCTGTATTAGTGACTGAGTTAGATTTTCGCGAACGTGAACTCTGGGGACGATTATTCCCATTTGCCAGTCAACGTCAACCTGAAACCTATCATGAATTACTTAAACCTCGTAAATCTAATTTGGAAGTACCCTAATGATTAATAAAGCATTATCTGACAGCGATAATTTATACAACATCTCTCATTGGGGCGAAGGCTATTTTACTATCAATTCGCGTGGCAATATTGAAGTCAGTAAAAACTCAGAAAGCCAGGGGGTAGAATTACAAGCGATTGTTAATGCTGCCAGCCGTGCAGGTTTACAATTGCCCTTATTGATTCGTTTTACTGATATCCTTCACGACAGGGTGGTAAAACTTAATGAGGCATTCGAAGAGGCCATCTCTGAAAATGACTATCGAGGCACCTATAAGCTTGTTTATCCAATTAAAGTTAATCAAGAATCTAGCGTTGTCAGAGAACTTCTAAAAGCCCCCAAATATCCTGTCGGTTTAGAGGCTGGAAGTAAACCTGAGCTCATGGCTGTAATTGGTCTTCTTAGCCAGACTCCCTCTACCATTGTTTGCAATGGCTATAAAGATAGTTCTTACATTCGCACAGCTTTAATTGCCCAACGGATGGGTCACGAAGTATTTATTGTGATTGAAAAACGATCTGAATTAGACATTATCCTCAAAGAATCAGCACGCTTGGATATAAGACCTAAAATTGGGGTGCGCATTCGTTTAGTGACTAAGGGTGCTGGGAAATGGGAAAATACTGGCGGAGCCAAATCCAAATTTGGGTTGAATGCTGAGCAGGTACTTGATCTTATCAAGCAATTAAAAGAAAGAAATTACCTGGATTGTTTACAATTGATGCATTGTCATTTAGGTTCGCAGATAGCAAACATTCGCGACATTCGACACTGCATGCAAGAGGTTGCTCGCTACTATATTGAACTACGTCGTTTGCAAGCCCCCATTAGCACAATTGATGTTGGTGGCGGTTTGGGCGTGGATTATGAAGGAACCCATTCAACGACAGATTGTTCAATGAACTACTCCATTAAAGAATATGCTACGAATATTCTCTTGGCTCTTCGCCCTCTTTGCGAAGAAGCCAGTATGCCTGAACCTAATTTGATTTCGGAATCGGGCCGTGCATTGACTGCCCACCATGCAGTTTTGGTAACGAATATCACTGATGTGGAATTAATTAAAAAAACTCGTGAATTACCTTCCATTGAACCTGACGAATCTCATGTTATTCGTGATATTTGGAATACTTACCAAACCATGGCGGAAAATTCACCAAGTGAAATTTATAACTATGCTGCACTTGCACTCGATGAAGCAAACTCCCTGTTCAAACATGGAGTTATCAGTTTAGAGGAAAAAGCAAAGGTAGAACAACTCTTCACCACTATTTGCTTTGTTATCGAGCAACAATTGGATGCATCAAACCTTGGCGACAAAGAATTACTTAATATGCTTAATGAGCGAATGGCGGCGAAAATTTTTTGTAACCTTTCTTTTTTTCAATCTTTACCAGATGCTTGGGCTATAGGACAAATCTTTCCCGTTGCCCCTATTTCACATCTCCATGAACAACCTAGCATGCATAGTATCCTGCAAGATTTAACTTGCGACTCTGATGGCACTATCAAAGAATATACAGGAAGTGATGCCATTAATACTACCTTAATGTTGCCCCCCTTTGATGCGCAAAATCCCTATTCTATTGCTTTCTTTTTAGTGGGTGCATATCAAGAAATTCTGGGTAATTTACACAATTTATTTGGTGATACGAATTCATTGGATGTCAAACTGCTTGGGGAAGGGAAGTTTGAAATCAATGATCTTATTAGCGGCGATACCGTGACAAATGTCCTAAATTATGCGCATTTTGATACGAAAAGGCTTTTATTATCTTATGAAAAACAGTTAATTCAAGCTGAGTTGCCTAATGAAAAAATTCAGAGCTATCTTAATGAGTTGCGAAGTATCTTTAGTCAATTAACTTATCTTGATAGCAATAAATAAAGGACACTTATGACCACACCTAAACAAACTGGCTTTAAAATGCCCCCAGAGTGGCATCCTCATGCGGCTTGCTGGATGGCTTGGCCACGTCATCAAGAAACCTGGGCAACTATTGGTCTTGATAGAGCCCGCCAAGCCTATGCGTATGTAGCCAAAACTATCGCCCAGTATGAGCCTGTGATTATGTTGGTACATCCTGGAGAAGAAGGATTGGCTAAAAAACTTTGTGGCGAGAAAATTCGTTTAATGAATTTGGAATTAAATGACTCCTGGACAAGAGACACTGGCCCCACCTTTTTAATCAATGCTCAAAATGAATTGGCTGGAGTGGATTGGATCCATAATGCCTGGGGTGGGAATTACGAAGATTGCACTCTCGACAATCAAATTGCTGCAGCAGTCATTGAAAAAACAAAGGCTCGTCATTTCAAAGCCCCCTTAGTTATGGAAGGCGGTTCTTTTCATGTCGATGGCGAAGGCACCATCCTTACAAGTCGCGAATGTTTGCTCAATGCCAACCGAAATCCTCAATTGTCCCAAGCAGAAATTGAAACTTTTCTTTTTAATTATCTCAATGCTGAAAAAATTATATGGCTAAATAAAGGACTATTGGGTGATGAAACAGACGGTCACATTGATGAAATAGCTTGCTTCATTGCTCCAGGGAAAGTACTTGCTCTAATTACTCATGATAAGAATGATGCTAACTACCAAACTCTACATGAGAATTTAGAAATATTAAAATCAACCGCCGATGCCAAGGGCAGAGCATTAGAAGTATTCACCGTAGAACAACCTCCGGCAACGTATCTTCAAGGCGAGCGACTCACCTTATCCTATATTAATTTTTATTTAGCCAATAAGGGAATTGTAATGCCTGCTTTCGGCCATCCTAAGCAAGATAAAGCAGCGTACGAACTCTTTACCCAACTTTTCCCAACATATCATATTTCACAAATTGATGCGTTGGATGTCTTTGCGGGTGGTGGCGGTATTCACTGCATTACCCAACAACAACCATTGGTCTAACCCCTCGATTGCCAATAATTATTAGTACCGCTTTCCCCCCACGACATCCGCCGTGGGGCCACCTAAGGGTGAAGCTCTTTGAATCCCGAAATTGATATCGTAGAATTCGCTGATTTTTAATTCACTGATAAAATTAAAAATAAGCAACAGCTCTTAATAAGGAAAATAAGATGAACACACTGGTATGGCAACCTACAGAACCTAAAGCGAGCAGAATGTGGGAATTTATGAATTTTGCGAGCCAAAACCATCAGCTTACATTAACTCAATACCAGCAATTACACGATTGGTCTATCCAAGAACCAGCTCAGTTTTGGCAAACACTGTGTGATTATTTTAAACTAACATTTGATACGCCTCCTCAGGAAATATTGAACCAATATGATCATATGATCAATGCAAAATGGTTTTCTGGTGCTACATTAAATTTTGCAGAAAAACTGTTGAGCCGCAATGACGACCATCCTGCCTTAGTTAGCGTTAATGAAAACGGTGACCGACAGATATTGACTTATAAACAATTACACCACGAAGTGGCTTCTTGTGCTGCAGGATTAAAAGCTGCGGGTGTAGTTGCTGGTGATCGTGTGGCTGCAATGATGCCGAATGTCTCCTTTACCATTATTGCCATGTTAGCAACTACTTCTTTGGGGGCCATTTGGTCTTCATGCTCGCCCGATTTCGGAGCTCAAGCAGCTATTGATAGATTAGGTCAAATTCAACCTAAAGTACTTTTTGCCTGTGATGGCCACCAGTATTTAGGAAAAAAACATGATGCTATTGCAAAAATTGCACAAGTTACCACAGCCATGCTAACGCTTACGAAAGTAGTGATTTGCCCAGTCATTCACGTTCAACAAGACATTACAACGATCCCAAATGCCACTTATTGGAAAGATTTTGTAAAACCATCCAGCCAATGTGACTTCATCAGCATGCCATTTTCACATCCTGTTTATATACTTTTCTCCTCAGGGACCACAGGTAAGCCTAAATGTATTGTACATGGGGCTGGTGGAACCTTGTTACAGCATGTAAAAGAGCTAGGTCTACATACGGACATTAGCCCCCATGACAATCTTTTCTTCTATACAACCTGCGGTTGGATGATGTGGAATTGGATGGTTTCTGTCTTGGCCTTGGGCGCAACTCTCACCCTTTATGAGGGTGCTCCGGCCTACCCTGATGCTAATCGTTTATTTAAATTAATTGATGAAGAAAAAATTACTGTTTTTGGAACCAGTGCAAAATTTATCTCCAGTGTTGAAAAAGCAGGAGCAAGCCCACATCATCAATTTTCTTTAAAAAGTTTACGGGCAATTTTATCAACGGGTTCTCCTCTTCTACCTCAAAATTACGATTTTGTTTATCAACAGATAAAACCTGATGTTCAGCTTAGTTCCATCTCAGGTGGTACTGATATTGTTTCTTGTTTTGCCTTAGGAAATCCGCTACTCCCAATTTATCGCGGCGAGTTGCAATGCTTTGGCTTAGGCATGGCAGTTAATGTGTTTAACGAACAAGGACAGCCTGTTCGCGAAGAAAGAGGTGAGCTAGTATGCACAAAACCTTTTCCCTCAATGCCTGTTTACTTTTGGCAAGATACCGATAAAAAAGCTTATAAGCATGCCTATTTTGAACGCTTTGAAAACGTTTGGGCTCACGGAGATTTTGCCAAAATCACCAAACATAACGGTCTTATTATTTACGGGCGTTCCGATGCCGTCTTAAATCCTGGTGGAGTTCGCATTGGTACCGCAGAAATTTACCGACAAGTAGAAAAAATTCCTGAAGTATTAGATAGCGTGGTTATTGGTCAAGATTGGCAAGATGATGTCCGTATCGTTTTGTTTGTGAAGTTAAGAGAAGGTGTACGGCTTGATAAAACAATCGAAGATAATATTCGCCAGACTATTCGTCACAATGCCTCTCCTCGTCATGTGCCTGCAAAGATTTTGCAAGTTCCCGATATTCCAAGAACAATTAGCGGCAAAATCGTTGAAATTGCAGTACGTCAAATAGTCCATGGCGAGGCAATTCATAATCGCCAATCGTTAGCCAATCCTGAAGCCTTAGACTTTTTTAAAAATCGCCAAGAACTAAACGATTAATCATAACTTTTAGTTTAATAATAAAGGCCTTGGTTAGACAAAGCCTTTTGAGTGAGAAATACACAATAAGCCAGAATCATTTCTGGCTTATTAATATCTCTATCTATTGAACACTTAAAGTTCAGGGGAAGGCCTTTCTTCTTCGTCTATTAAAGATTGTAAAGATGGACTTGATTGTGTACGGAAAAAGCGGGGTTGTTCTTTATAACTGCCATGTGAACTACCACCTGGTGTTTTAACCGATGAGCCTTCATCATCACTTGGACTCAACGAGCCTTCAAATGAATCAATTTCCTCTTCTTGAGTAACTACTTTCTCGTCCTCACTATCGATAGTAGCTTTTGTTTTAGAAGGAGCCTCTTTAACTTTTGCTTGCTGCTGAGCTTTTTCATTTTTAGCTGCTATAACACCATCCTCAGCCCCTAAATAGATCTTCCTACTCGTCTCCGCCTTACTCATTTCATGGTATAAAGCAGTCAGTTCATTAATGATATAGGCATCTGCTTTGCATCGTTCCTCTGATACACCAAAAGGATTAAAATTTTTCGCAAATAATGGCGCATATTGTTCCTGTAGCTCTGAGCCTTTTTCAAGTTGCTGACTTTCCAGTATCGATTTTAAGAACTTTAACCGTTCCTCGTATGAAGTGAGTTGTTCTTCGCCTATTTTTACATTTTGCTCACGTTTGGCAATTGAATTTAAATTGCGCAGAATTTCATCTAATAAGACTCCCTGCTCCCTTCGAAGAGTATTACTTAGCTGATGAAAAGGAACGTGCGTATAAAGTTGATGAGGGTCTTCATTCACTCCCTTGTAATTCTTATCATCAGTGGCTCGATCAGCATACTTTATAAGCGCATTCAATCGTGACTGAAGCTGATTGCGATCTTGAATATATTTACTATATGGAGCCGTTGTACCGTTCTCTAATCTTTTGAAATCAGCCGCATAGGTGGGACGCTCAGGAAAATTACTAATTGAATCCCAATAGCAGGTGATTCTTTGTTTGAATTGCTCTGGGCTCTCCTTTAGAGCTTCCTTAGTATCGGTACCTACCAAACGACTGAACCAAGGTGCATCCTTGGCGAATTTTGTTAAGAATGCGTGCCTTTTGCTAACTAGACTAATTAAATCTTCTCTCCTAATAAAACTAGGAAGTTGTCCGCCTTTTCCTAATTTTATTGCATCTTCTTCTAGCAATTGTAGTTCTTTAGCCACAGCTTTAAAAAATCGAGCTTCAGTCTTAACTTCCAACCCTTTACTCTGATTCTGTAACTTATTTAATAAAGTCTTATATTCTTTTTGAATTTTTTCAAGCTTAGCTTCATAGCGAGCGCGTAGCTGACTATCAGGAGTTTCAGCAGTAATCTTAAATTCCGTCTTTAGTTTACTTTCTTTAAAGTCTTTCAGGATGGAAAGTATTTGTTTTTTACCAGATAATCCTGAGATTTTTTCTTCAAGACGTTCGACCCTATCTATAAATTCAGCCCGACTCTCCCCTTTAATAGGACCCAATAAATCTAAAAAATGCTCTAGAGAAGCTTTATTTTTAACAACTTCGAGAATAAGAGATGGCTTTTTATCTAGGATCTGATTAACTTCATCGATGCTACCCGCAGTTTCAATTTTTTTTAATAAACCATCGTAATACTCATTAATTCGAGCATTTTTAATATTACGGGCATTGTTTCTTCGGGACATGGACAACTCACAAAAAAAAGAATCTATAAATCTATTTGAAAATATAGCATGATTTTCTTAAGCCTAAATTAAGGAGTGTATCGGAAATGTAAAGCCCCTTTGTACGGGACAATTTTTTAAAAATCGTTCTCCATGGGTCTAATAGAGATACAATTTAAATATTTTAGGAACAATGTGGTATTGAT
>NZ_LNXV01000029.1:262456-263115 GCF_001467025.1 Legionella brunensis
TAAACCCAATGGCAAGAAGAGCGATAAGTTTTTCAATTCGCTTTGGGTCAACGATATGAGTTTCTTCAAATCGCCATCCGCGAGTTTTCAAGGCACAAAATAGGGTTTCAATTTCCCAGCGTCGCAAATAGCAGGCAATGGCATTTTTTGGATTTTTATTAGTGACAACAATCATGAGTTCGTCACGAGAGTTTTTACTGCCTGCTAAAAAGAGAAGCTGCCCAAACACATGAACCCGCATGCCAAATACCTGTTGCTGGAATGGAGCAAGATGAGAGAATAGTTGTGCTGAGGTTCGGAATTTCTTTTTTCCAATACAAACATCTATGTTGCCCTTGGTTCGTAAATAAAAAGGGATATTTTCAGCAACTAACCATGAGATGAGTTCTTTATTAGGGAATTCACGGTCGGCCAAGAGCCCTTGAATAGGCTCTTTGCCAAAAAGGGTAATAAAACGTGAAATCAGTTTAATCTGCTCTTTTGCAGTGGTTGTACCTGCTTTATTCAAGAGCGTCCAAAATAAGGGAATAGCCAGGCCTTCGTAGCAAACAGATAACATAAAAATATTGATTTTTGATTTTCCCCAGTACCAATTCGTTCTGTCTATGGCAAGATAAACTGACTTCGATTGAGAAAAAAATAATAAATAAAGCCAGCGT
>NZ_LNXV01000029.1:263125-263511 GCF_001467025.1 Legionella brunensis
GGATAACATAAAAATATTGACTTTTGATTTTCCCCAGTACCAATTCGTTCTGTCTATGGCAAGATAAACTGACTTCGATTGAGAAAAAAATAATAAATAAAGCCAGCGTTAAATCGAGTCAAAATTAAAAGAAAATCCAGAAAAAAATCGCTTTACTCGTTTATAGCGTGACTCAATTAATACTTCTTTAGGCATTGCTACAGCAATTTCACTCAAATTTACACTACGTACTATAAACAACGCTAACAACATTTGACCAAAACAATCTAATCGTGACTTGTGCCAATCCAGTTGTTGACCTAAAATCTCAAGCAACTCGCTGATATATTTCATATTATATCCTTTTTTAGACGAAATGATTATATGAAATACATTTAAAATCAGCG
>NZ_LNXV01000029.1:263521-410979 GCF_001467025.1 Legionella brunensis
CACATTTGACCAAAACAATCTAGTCGTGACTTGTGCCAATCCAGTTGTTGGCCTAAAATCTCAAGCAACTCGCTGATATATTTCATATTATATCCTTTTTTAGACGAAATGATTATATGAAATACATTTAAAATCAGCGAGTTATTTCTTAGCTTTGCTTCCTATCTATCTTTTCAGAAATTTTTGTCCCGTACAAAGCAATTTATAACTAGATTACATCAACGTAACATCTATACTTTTCACAATATTAACTGCAATTACCAGCTCGATGATTACAGACTATATTTCGTAGGTTAGCAAATCGGGTATCTAACACCGAACTTCCTTGCAACATGATACGCTCATTAACATACCCATAAGATGTTATACCTACAATGGCATTCCTATAAGGATTATTGGCCCCCACCTGGCCAACGGCGGTAAGACCAAAATTTTGTACCCATGGCCCCCCGCTGGAGCCACCTTGCATATCAGAACCATATTCGACATTGTTGGGAGCAACCGAACGAAAACTCTGAGCCATCACCTGGTGCATTTTTGAACAAGAATCTAAATTACAAGGATATCCTAAAAGATGAACATGATTTGGAGTCAAGGAGACAAGTCGATAACCTAAATAACCAGTAACAGAGCCAAGACGCCTAACAGTACCACTAATGGTTTTATCATTAACTTCAATCATGGCATAGTCCGCAGCATTTGGAACGTTTCCTCCTCCTGTTGCCCATGTAGAGGTAGTAACAACATATCGCCATGACCAAGTCTGGTAAGGAGCCTTCCCATCTCGATAAGCCGGTATGAATAAAAAATTAGTAAAATAGCCAGAGCGGTTTCCTGAATGTACGCAATGGCCAGCTGTAACAATGACTCTTTGCTGAAGAACAGATGCTGAGCAAGTATAATTACCAGCTCCAGGAATAGTAAAGAATAATCGCCCTACAGTTCTGTAGGGATATGACAAATCGGCTGTTAAAGGAACTAAACGAGAACTTGTAAAATTAGCACCAGATAATCCGCGCTCAAAAAAGAATTGGGATGTGGTTTCCTGTTTCAAATCAAGCATATTTTGAGGAATCAAAGGGGTTGAACCAGGCTCAATTTCGTTTTCTGGAGGAGCACCTTCTTCTCCTTGAGGGAATCCTTCCACCTCGGAAGGTGCTTCTAATGAGTCTTTATCGATTTCCTGAACTTGATTGGGATCCGCTTTTGGATAAGGCATTTCTTTAGCATTCATCAAGCGTTCAGGGGTCCAATACTCAAGCAATGATTTCTCTGACTGCTTGTTTTCAACACCCTGTTCAATTTCATTATCCGCAAGCACTTGAAATGAATAAAGTGAAAAAATAAGAATGCTGCCTTTGATAAGTATGCTCATGATTAAACTCCTTTTAATCGGCTATAAGTATATTAATAAAGAGAGCTATATCCGCGATGATAGCTTTGGTTACTCTAGTTGAGTGAGAGTGAATTTTGGAGCGGGTATGCTTAAACTCTATAGTTCCATAAGAGAGTGGCATCGTCAAATCTTAAAGGCAATGCCCCTAATTAGGTCCACAAAACTGGATATTGTAGATTCTTGTCTGATTTTTAATCAGACAAGAATAGGGAATTGCGATGCTAGCTAGCAACTTTCCAAGAGCCATCTGCCTGACGGCAGGCTTTGCCATAGATTTGTTGTGACTTACCGCCAATTATTGCTCTGGTGATATATTCACGGCAAGGCTGACTATTTGTATAGTAAGTTCTTGTGGGTTGTACTGTATAACGGTTGCCGTTGTCTGGATTTTGCCAAACTACAGCGCGACCTGTTGGAGCCGTTTCTAATGCTTTTTGCATCTCCAAGCGATCGAGGCGATCCATGGTACGACCAATGTTACCCCCTAGAAAAGCGCCTAATAAAGCGCCACCTGCAGCCGCAGCAACTTTACCGGAACCACCACCAAATTGGCTACCAATAAGTCCACCAACAACACCGCCTGTGACAGTACCTACACCTTCGTTTGTTACTTGCGCACAACTAGCAAGAAAAACAGATAGTGATAGAGATACCAACGCTATTTTTTTCATGAATTCACCTAGTATCGTTGTAAAATCGGTTTGTATTCTAGCATCACGTTTAGATATTATCCATAATTCGCGCAATTTTTAACCTTTTACTCTTGACGAACTCGAGGTGAAAATTGACATAACAATTCATAAGCAATTGTTCCCGCAGATAATGCTATTGATTCTACAGGAATATGTTGCCCCCATAACTCGACTGGATCCCCAACTTTTACCTCAGGACAATTTGTTAGATCCACAGTTAGCATATCCATAGAAACACGTCCCACAATAGGAACGTGGCTACCATTGACCCAAACTGGAGTATTCTGAGCGATATGTCGGGGATAACCATCACCATAACCTACTGCCACCACGCCAATAATCGAAGGTCTTGAAGTTTGCCAAGTCCCGCCATAACCCACACGGGCTTGGGCAGGATAATGATGGATTGCACTAATTGCCGAAACGAAACGCATGACAGGCATTAAACCTAATTCTTGTCCTGTTTGATTATTAAAAGGAGAAACGCCGTATAGCATGATTCCAGGACGTACGACATCCGCATGGGTTTCTGGCAATGCTAAAATGGCTGCTGAATTACTAATACTTTTTGTTAGTTTTATCGCTGGTAAATCAAGTTCTCTAAAAACTTGCAATTGCCTTTGGTTGCTTGGGTGATCAGGTTCATCAGCGCACGCTAAATGGGTCATTAAACCAATCTCTGAATCAACCCAGGGACAATTAGTTAAGGCATTAATGATCTCATGTACCTCTTGAGGTGCGAAACCTAAGCGATGCATCCCTGTATTCACCTTCACCCACACTCTAATTTTATTGGCTAAAGGATTCGCCAATAACCATTGCAATTGGTATGGCTGATGAATGACACATTGCAGTTTATGGGCAGCAACTAAATGCAGCTCCTCTGGATTGAATACTCCCTGGAATAAAACACAATCACTGCGGATACCTAGTGCTCGAATAGCCATTGCTTCCTCAAGACACGCAACGCCAAAGGCATAAACTTGTCCTTCCAGCACTGGGACCACGGCGGCTAAACCACAACCATAAGCATTCGCTTTAACCATAGCAATAACTTTTGAGCCGGGAGCACAACGTTTTATGAAATTGAGGTTATGCAGGAGTGCCGTTGCATCAATTTGCACACGAGTGGGTCTTGCCACGCTAATCTTCCCCTTGGTAACCATTAAAAGCTAAATCTTCAAAACGCGTATACTTACCAAGAAAAGCAACCCGGACTTTACCAATAGGGCCATTACGCTGTTTTGCAATAATAAGTTCCGCTGTCCCCTTATCAGGGCTATCTTCATTGTAAACTTCATCACGATAAATGAAACAAATTAAGTCCGCATCTTGCTCAATTGCACCTGATTCACGAAGATCAGACATCACTGGGCGTTTATCTTGACGTTGTTCAAGGCTACGGTTTAACTGTGATAAAGCAATGACAGGTACTTCCAATTCTTTTGCTAATGACTTTAAACTACGCGAAATTTCTGAAATTTCTGCTGTGCGATTATCTGCCTTAAAACCAGGCACTTTCATTAATTGCAAATAGTCCACCACAATCAAGCCTAATTGACCATGCTCTTTGGCTAGTCGTCTTGCACGGGCGCGCATTTCTGCAGGACTTAAAGCGGCTGTATCATCAATGAATAAAGGCGCTTCTGATAATAAATGAACCGCAGAAGTCACTCGTGGCCAATCGTCATCTTCTAATTTCCCAGTGCGCAGACGGTGCTGGTCTATTCTTCCTAAAGAAGACATCATACGCATCGCTAATGAATCTGAGGGCATTTCCATAGAAAATACCAATACTGGCTTTCCTGCCTTTATCGCGGCATGCTCCGCCATGTTCATTACTAATGTGGTTTTACCCATTGAAGGTCGTCCAGCCACAATAATAAGATCAGAAGGCTGTAAACCAGAAGTTCTCTCATCAAAATCGGACAAGCCAGTAGGTAAACCAGTTAACGCATCACCATTGTGATAAAGTGCATCAATCTTCTCGACTGTTTTCACCAGAATTGTTTTAATACTTTCAGGGCCACCATCACCTGCTGTTTGCTCAGCAATCGCAAATACTTTAGTCTCAGCAAAATCCAAAAGTTCTGTAACTTCTCTTCCTAAAGGATTGTAAGCCGAATCAGCAATATCATTGGCGACAGTGATTAACTGTCGTTGTACTGATTTTTCACGCACAATGTCAGCATAAGAAGACACGTTAGCGACACTGGGTGTATTATTTGCTAACTCAAAAAGATAAGTTTCTCCACCAGCATCATCAAGTTGGTTCGTTGATTTTAGGATATCCAGTAAAGTCACCACATCAAAAGGCTGTTCTTTTTTTGCCAACTCGCTAATAGCACGGTAAAGAACCCTATGCTCAGTACGATAAAAATCGGCATCACATAATTTCGTATTGATGACATCCCAAACCTGATTATCAAGCATTAACCCACCGATAATAGCCTGCTCAGCTTCGGCTGAGTGTGGGGGAGCTTTCAAAGAATCAACAGTATGTTTTCGTGTTTTTAGTTCTGCAGCCATGATGATGATGGTAAAAAACTGGTATTCTGCCTATTGTAATGCTGAATAAAAAAAAAGACACACCAAAGTGTGTCTTTTTAACTGTTATTCTTTATAAGGGCAGAATTAGCGAACCCAAACTTGAGTGCGGCCTAGCGCAGAAACGCCGACATAACCACGTACATAAAGCTTGTTGCCTTTTAAAGTCATTTTGGCGCGATAAACTTTTCCGGTCTTAGGATCGAGGATTTGGCCACCCTCCCACTCACCATTGCCTTTATCTTTTAAGCCCCAAACAAATTGTAAACCTTGGATAGGTTTGCCTTTAAAACCACCTGGACATTTAGAGCAAATACCAGTATCACCAGGTTGTGGATAAATTTTTACAATAGTGCCATTTAACGTACCACCAGATACTGATAAACGAACAACAGCCCTCTTCTGGCCTGTTTTGTCATCAATAGTTGTCCAAGTACCAGCCGGTGATATTGCCAAAGCAGCTGGTATGAAAAATACTGTTAATACAAATGCTAATAATGCCTTCCATTGTCTCATGAGATTTCTCCATAATTTTTCTCATAAAAAGAATAGGCTAGGATTTCTAGGTTTGCAATCTAAAAAATTCT
Source organism: Legionella brunensis (assembly GCF_001467025.1). Lineage (GTDB taxonomy): Bacteria > Pseudomonadota > Gammaproteobacteria > Legionellales > Legionellaceae > Tatlockia > Tatlockia brunensis. Next base: position 268,744 of record NZ_LNXV01000029.1, read on the forward strand.
CAACAAGATAAATTTTGTTAAATAGCCCATATCCTTGAGTGCGGATGCATTATTCTGTGGGCAAAGGCATAAAAAATTGCTCTATATCTTTGGTAGTTAAACCGGACACCCCACTAATGCTGTCGGACAATATGCCATCGAATAATTGTCTTTTTCTATCCTGCATTGCCAAAATAGCTTCTTCAACTGTGCCAGTAGTGATTAATTTGTAAACAAACACTGGATTTTCTTGGCCAATTCTATGACTTCTATCTGTTGCTTGATCTTCAACTGCAGGATTCCACCAAGGATCATAATGAATAACTGTATCAGCGCGAGTTAAATTTAAACCTGTGCCTCCTGCTTTTAAGCTAATTAAAAAAATAGGAATATCTCCTTGTTGGAATGTATTAACAAGAGCTTGTCTATTTTGCGTTTGGCCAGTTAGTTTTAAATACTCATAATTGCGATTGATCAATTGTTCTTCAATCAGTTTAAGCATAGATGTAAATTGCGAAAAAATTAGAATATGTCGACCTTCATCGACCAGACTTTCCAACAATTCCATTAAAGTGTCTAGCTTTGCTGATGCCCCATAAGCAATTTCAGCCTCAGGCATTGATAGTAATCTAGGGTCGCAACAAACCTGTCTTAATTTTAATAAGGCATCCAAAAGCACAATATGACTTTTTTCCATTCCTTGCTTGGAAATTGCTTCACGTACTTTTTTCTCCATGCTCATTCTTATCGCTTCGTAGAGATCACGCTGCGGTCCTATTAACTCAATAGTACGAGTCATTTCCGTTTTGTCAGGTAACTCTCGCGCAACCTGATTTTTAGTTCGACGCAATATAAAAGGCTGTACGCGCTTTGCTAATAGTTGTCTTCTTTCCGTGTCATATTGTTTTTCTATGGGCTTTCTGAAAAATTGACTAAATTGCTTAGCCTCCCCTAATAAACCAGGCATTAAGAAATGGAATAATGACCATAACTCCCCTAAGTGATTTTCCAAAGGAGTGCCTGATAAACAAAGTCGATGTTTTGCTGAGATTTGCTGAATAATTTGTGTAGTTTTAGTACGAGCATTTTTTATTGATTGAGATTCATCCAGAATTAAATAATAAAATGGATAATCAATAAAACGCGATTTATCACGCTGAATCAGTCCATAAGTGGAAATAACAATGTCGTAGTCATCAAAATTATCTTGATGACGAGAAGCTCCATGAAATACCAATAGCTTCAGTTCTGGGGTAAAGCGCTTTGCCTCCTCAAACCAATTGCCGACCAGGCTTGTCGGCGCAACGATAAGACTGGCTTTGGTTAAACGTCCTTGCTCTTTCTCAACTTGCAAATGGGCTAATGTTTGTACCGTTTTACCTAACCCCATATCATCTGCAAGCACGCCCCCAAAATGACTTGCACGTAAAAATTGTAACCAATTAAGTCCCTCTTGTTGATAATCTCGCAGAGTGGCATTTAAACCTTGAGGGACAGGAATTTTCGGCAGTTTAGTTGATGTCGTTAGCTGTTGTAACTGTTGGCGTATGGTTTCTGCTCCAAGCCACCGAGCAGAAATGGCGAGCGTTGCTTGTTCAGTTTCCTGCATGAGTATCAATTGATAGCGATTAATCTGCAATCGTGCTTCATTTTTAGCATGGCGTGTGCCGTATTGAAGGAGAAAGCGAATCAATGGTTTAATTCGCCCTAACGTTACCTGCAGAACTTTTCCATCAGGCAAAGGCATTTTCACACGGGTTGTATTAGGCAGATCATCAATCTTATTTTTATCGAGACGACCAATCAAATCCGCTATTAAAGGGACAATACTAACTTGTTTACCATCAACCAAAATTCCTAACTGATATGAAAAGAAATCATTACTCTGCTCTTCGATTTCCGAAAACCATTCAACTTCATCGGCTTCAACTAATTCTTTATAAATAGGATGAATAAATTCAACCTGCCATTTCTTTTTTTCAAGTACAGGAATTATTTCTTTGTAAAATCGAGGCAAATCATTCTCACTATGAAAATGAGTCAATATTTTCTCTTTGCTAATATCGTATTCAGACCACAATTTTTCAGCAACAGAGGGGCTACGAAGACTAAGGACTTGGGTAATTTCATGGTAGATTTCTTTTTCAAAAGTAAAATTGCGTGGAATTTCTAATAGTTTTTTTCCTGTTGCCTGCATTAATTTATCATTGGTATCCGCAGCATTGACTTTTATTCCCGCATAATCAAAAAATACATCTACCACAAATAACATCTTTGGTTCTGCATTGGTTTGCTCTTGCGGATCGGCAGTTAATTCAATTGCATCAAAAATAAGACGAATAGAAGGCTCTATAAGTTGTACTTCTTTATCTTCATAAATTTGAGGTGTAGGCATATCAGGATTGCTGATGGTGATTTGCATCGCAATTGATGCGATTTGCTCCAACTCAATTGGTGGGGTATTAAGAATTTTTTTTAATTGCCCTAAGTTATAGGGAACATCAACAAAACCTAAAACATTCTCTTCTTTATCAAAGTACCAAATCTTATCCAGGAACATAGGGCAAATTTTCTCATCATAGGCTTGTAAAACAGCATGCTGTTTGCCGTCTGATGCTAATTGCCAAACTAATATTGCCGGTAAAGTTTCACCCAGTTCTAATTTGGGTTCATTTGCTTGCGCTAAATAGACTCTTTTTGTATTTAAAATCTGTTGCAGCAAGTCACTATTCCTAATTGAGAATTTATCAAACCAAAGTTGGCCATTATTTTTCTCAATTAAAGTTGCAATAATTTTTTCATCTTCAGCAGTAAAATATTGTCGGCGATTGTTGGTGACACTATTGAAAAAAATTTTCTTCCCTATACCTCCCTTTTTTCGCCGTTTTACTATCGCTGGTTTTACAATGATACGATGTTCATATTCATGAAATTGCGGCTCAACTAGATAAACAACTTCGTGAGAATTATCTCTTGTAATTTTTTTCTCTTCCTTTTCTCGTAAATCAGCTAACCAGGAGTCCAAAGACTGGTCTTTATTTTCTGTAGAAGGGGCTGGAATTTCATAGTTTTCTCTTACCTGTAAAGCAAACAAACTAGCCACTGCATGTTTGCAATTAATATGATAAGAACAACTGCAGTGAGCGGGATTTGCGGGCCAGGATTTGAGGTCAATGTGAACATCATAAATTTGACTGGAACCACCCTTAACTCGAGCCTTGAGTAAACCATCACTAAGGCGAATATTAAGAACATATCCTTTTTGCTGATACTCTTGACCATACATCAAGATGGTCGGTAAAAAAACTTCAGCCATCCGTGATAATGCATCTTTGAGCATACAACTTTACTCTTGAGAAGTTAAACGAGAAATTATAACCAATTCAGCTTATTTTTGATATTAGATAAGTCCACATTGCTCTTGAGAAAAACCAGGACGTGACTACAATACAATCTAATTAATTAATTATAACTCTCATTGAACAATATTTAATTCTTGTGTTTTCATAATTACTCGCCCTCTTAATACTCAGTTAATATATATGAAGTACTATCTGGTACAACATAAAACACATTGTATTTTTATCATGAAAATTTTAGCGAGTATAAATTTTATAAATCGAACACTGCGTGCAGTATATCTTAGCCTACCTGCGGAACATAAGGTCTTAGGAAATGATCTATTGATGAAATGCCGGCAAGAATTAAAATTGGGCAAGTATAAAGAAGCTTATAAAATTGCACAAAACCTTTATCAACTGAGTGGAAAGCCCAAAGAAGAAGTGACATCATTATTTCATGGTGTTCTCTTTGCTGAAGATGTGTTAACGGATAACTCCACCATCCTTATTAATCAAAAATCTCCTTACTACAAATCACTATGTAAGCTAAGCGAAGAGTTAGACTTTAGTATTACTACACACCAATTTCCTCAAGGTAATTGGACAAAAGATTATGTCATTTCCGTAGGCGACGAAATTCTAACCTCAGCAGTAAAAGTAAAACCTTATTTAACGCCATCATTTATTAGTACTGCTAAGAATAATGACAAACTCTATTATGGAAAGCTTAATTTAGACCAACATCACCAATCAAAAACTAATATAAAATCTTATTTTGATTGGTGGAACAGCTCCAAAGAGGTGATTGGTCAAACAACCTTACTCCATAAGGTAGTTATTGAAGGTGGTAACCTATTTTGTGCAATTAATAAATTTGGTGAGCGTTTTTACTTGGTTGGAGAAAACGTAGTATCGGAAACTATGGCTTATAATGATTGCAGCCGTAGTATAGCCATCGAACTAATCCTTGCAGAACTGCCTTGTGGTCCCAAAAATCTGCTGATAATCCCTCAGTGGACTTATCACCTTGACTTACAAATGGCTTATTTAGGGAATGGACAGTTTATTGTTCATTCTTTCCAACAAAACGACATCGATTTTGAATTGAGTGCAGATATAATTGCGAAAATCAAAGACACTTTCACCTCTCTTGAGAAAAAATTCGAGAAGAGCATTATTGACCAGACCTGCACATTACTTGAAAAGCATGGCTTTGAAGTAGCTAAAGTTTTTGGTTGCTTATTTTATCTCGATAATCATGAGGATCCCGCTGAACTTGCCTTTGTTCCTTATTGTAAAAGCTCAGATTGCTATGATGGTGCTTTGGCTTTAATGATGAACGGTGTAGCACTTGATTTAAACAGTGGTCGCTATTTCATTGCCTCCCACTGCGAAATGAAGTCTTTTGTCTCGCAATTCGAGGCATCACTACAAAAGTTAGGTATCAAAGAACTTCGAAGCGTCGATATGCTCGAAGGCTATGACTATGATGGCTCTTTTTCAGGAATCTATTATGGCATTATGGGGGCAACCAGTGTTACTCAAGTTGTGGCAACTATGAATGGTGCCTTGCGTTGTCAAACCTCAGTAATTAGTAGAAGTATCCTACGTATTCATAGTTTTGAACAAGAAGAAAGAATCTCCTCTCGATTTTTCCAGGTACCTAAAGTCAAAATAGATGATGAGAAGGAAAAGAAAGCTTTTAGCACTGAATCTAATGGAAAGGATACCTTAGACGGACCTACGTATATTTAAACTAAATTAGACAAGGATGTCCTGCCATTTTGTTAAGTCATTATTCAATGAAAAGGTTAACTTTGGATAAAGTTGTTATAGAATTAGGTAAAGTAATCACATTGGCTAGTATCTAAGGAATGTCCCATACTCTACAAATTCTAATGGCTCAAATGAACCCTACCGTGGGAGCCATTCAAGCAAATACTGAAAAAATTTGTAATATTGTTAAAGCATATCAGCACCAATACGATGTTATCGTTTTCCCTGAATTGGTAGTAACCGGCTATCCCCCTGAAGATTTGCTTCTGCGTGAGGATTTTCATCAACAGGTTGAAAACGCATTACAAACCATTCAAAAGCATAGCAAAGAATGCTATATCATCATTGGTCATCCCAGTTTAGAAGAGAAAGACTGCTTTAACGCTGCCAGTGTATTTTATAGTGGCACTCGCATGGCCCGCTACTATAAGCAACATCTACCCAATTACGGTGTATTTGATGAACAACGTTATTTTACACCGGGAGAAGCCAAACCTTGTATCTTGTCAATTAAGGGTTATCAACTCGGTGTCTGCATTTGTGAGGATATTTGGCACGTTGGTCCTATTGAACAATTACTGCAAGTAGGAGTGGACGGTGTTTTTTGTATAAATGCCTCCCCATTTGACTACCAGAAACAGCAATTACGTGAAGAATTATTACGTAAGCACACCTCACACGGCATAGCCATTTTTTATGTCAATCAAGTGGGAGGACAAGATGAATTGGTTTTTGATGGCCAATCCATGGCTTTTGATGCGCTCGGAGCCTTATGTGCTAGAGCACCGGCTTTTCAGGAAACCCTACACGCAGTGACACTTAGCGACAAAAAAATTACAAGTGAAATTACTCCCCTACTTGATTATGAAAAATTAATTTATGAAGCATTGGTCTGCGGTACTCGTGATTATGTAGAAAAAAATGGTTTCCCCGGAGTTTTACTAGGGTTATCAGGCGGTATTGATTCGGCTCTAACTTTAGCCGTTGCCGTTGACGCTCTAGGTCCTTCGAGAGTTCATGCAGTCATGATGCCTTCTCGCTATACAGCCAATATTAGTCTAGAAGATTCGCAGCAACAATTAACTGCGATGGGAGTAGGAAGTACAACCCTGTCCATTGAGCCAGCTCTCAACTCTTTTTTTGAAACATTAGCGCCCTCTTTTGCTGGATATGAACCTGATATTACGGAAGAAAACATTCAGGCAAGAATTCGTGGTGTATTATTAATGGCTCTTTCTAATAAAACAGGAAAAATGGTACTCACCACCAGTAATAAAAGTGAAACAGCGGTGGGCTATGCAACTTTATATGGTGATATGGCTGGGGGGTTTGCTGTATTAAAAGATGTCTTAAAAACCCAAGTTTATGCGCTTGCACGTTACCGTAACCGTATCTCTGCTGTTATCCCTGAACGTGTTCTTACACGCGCGCCTTCGGCTGAATTAGCTGAAAATCAGACTGATCAAGACTCTTTGCCAGAATATGCAATTCTTGATGAAATTATTAAGGCGTACATGGAAAATAATATTGACGCAGAAGAAATTATTAAAGCCGGTTACCCTTCAGCTGAAGTGAATAAAGTTATTCGTCTCATTACACGAAATGAATATAAGCGGCGGCAAGCGGCACCTGGAATAAAAATATCGCCGAGATCTTTTGGTCGTGATTGGCGTTTACCTATTACCTCGGGATGGATCTCGTAAACTATCCAGTCTCAGTAGTAAAAACCTCAAGGATCATAATATAAATCACCGCAAATGGATCCCGCGGTAAAGACCAGCGGGATGCCACTTCAACCATCATAAATGATGCAAGCCCGCTTTTTAATTACTTAAGCTACACTCACTCTTGTCCTCAATTCTCTTTTCATCATCCTCTCCAAAGACTTTGGTAGAAGGGGCTTTGTGACCAAAAAGAGTCGCCACCGCAAATTTAGACACATCCAATTTTCCGGGTTTTTTTTCTGTTGAAGTCAGGGGAAGCTCTACTTCCTGCTTCGCAACAGGAATAGAAGCCTTTGTTTTTCCATGGTTGCGTTTACCCAATACGCTCTCTAGTTCGGAAAATTGGGCGAGATTGAGGTGTGTCGCAGCTTTAAAGTCAGCAAGCGTTTTAGCAAGCTCATTTAATCTAGAATCACCTAAGGCCTCAGGCTCACAATCCCACTTACTCAATAAAGATAGAGCCTTAGAGGGACATTCCTGCATATTGACTTTAATGCATTTTTGCAAAGTATCTATATAGTAAAGTTGATAGTAAAGTTGGTAATTACACTCCTCTCTAGTAAGAATAAACGAACCAGGTTTCAACTGCAGTTTAGTCGTTGGCGCAAGCTGATTCATTGCATGACAAGACACCTTTTGAACAGTAACAGAAGATTGTTTGATGTATTCACGGAGTTTTTCTTTTGCCGCAAAACTTAAATTACCAGCAGACACGTCATTGTTACTTTTCAGAACTTTTTCAAAGCCCTCCATAGCATCAGCATTAGACCAAGCTTGTATATTCACCCTAGCGTTCACCCCGCCTATTTGTCTTTGGTATAAAACCCATTGCCCTGTCTTTGTATCAGGCTCACGAGTTAATATAAAGGTGTCTCTTGTAAGTTTATAAGCTGGTATCTTTGACCAATCGTCAGTCGTAATTAAAGTAATACCATGTATTTCCTTTAATAAGTTTTTAATTTTACTTTGTTTCACCTCATCAACGTTGCGACGAGTATTCACCTCTCTTAAATAAACTTTGAGACGTAGGACATCACTTTCTGAGAAACTTGATTTCTTACTTATCCAAATTGCAAGATCGGGATAATCTTCCAGATTTAATGGATTCTCTTTCCCTAAGCTATCATACCAATAAAGCTTGGTTGGCTTGGTTTCTTGTCTGAGAACATACGTAGAAGCCAAATTAGCCAGCTTTGAAGAGGCAGGATCAAATAATACTTGGGTTTTATCTAACATGACTTCAAGTATTCTTTTGCATTCTGCTTTAATTTCACGAACAGAACCGGACTTAGTAATTAACTCTGCTAATAATTTGTTTTTTTCTTGATCAGAATTACTATTTATTTTGAGCAATAAATTTTTTAGCTCCCCTTCCACATGACTTAGTACAACAGCCAGCTCATTACTTATCGTTAATGTAGTCGCTTTGCCGTTAAAATCATACCAGCTTAACTCCCATTTTGATTTTTCCGAATCCAATTGACTAACGCTCAAATAAAACACTTGATGATCGGGGTTTTTGATAGCCAGCAATTTAGCTCTTTCTTCATCACTAACAACATGAATGGTTTCTGCTTCTTTATTTTTAGCTTCACGCATAAGCTTTAATTCTTTTTCTCGCTCTGCTGCCTGTCTTTCACTGATTTCATATTGTTGGAGAAGTACTTTGATTTTTTTTAACAATAACTCTCTTAAAGGCGGGATAATAACTTCGTGAAGGTAGCTATCAGGCTCCTTCTCATACCCTGATATCGAGTTGATTAGAAGAAGAAATAACTCAGTATTGGCAGAAGTTGTCTCCCATTTTCCTGCACTAAAAAATTGTTGGAACTCTTGCAGACGGATTGTTGGCTTGGGGAATATCTTTAAAGTATCTATCGTGTGACTAAATTCTTCTGAGCGTTTACGACTAAAACTATAAACCCACCACCAAATTGTAGAATCTTCATTACTGTATTTTTTTTTTGCCTGACTAAAAATATTGATTAATTTCTGTTGTCCTTCTTCATTATCAGCGGCGATGCAGGTAAGTAGCTTGTCAGCGAATGTGGTTAATTCATTTATGATTTTATCTGGCATTTTTCCTTTGCTCCTTGTTCAATGACCATCCATTTTCTTATCTTAAACTATTAGTCGCGTAATACAACTACATTCTGTAGAAACGCTATTTTTTTTGGTTATTCTTCGCTAAAAATGCTTTGTCAATGTCCATTTTAAAAGTAAAAAAAAAACCAAATGACAACAAATAAGCCAATTCGATAGAAAAAAAACTGATATATCAGGTCCTCGCTATTCATAGTATCCATAACGGATGAAGTCCATTTTCCTAGCTACTATTCTAAGAACCTACTATTAATCCACTTTCAGTAGGCCTATCAAATTCATCTCCACGAAAACGATAAAAGCTGCTTGCAAAATAAAGGCAAATCGCTAACATTGGATTGCTGTTAAATAATAATAAAAAGGGATCTCATGAGAATTGCATTTTTTTCTGCTGCCATGCTTGCCTCTAGCCTTGCATCGGCTGCGGTGCCTATTGATGGCTGGTATGCCAGCGTTTTTGGTGGTTATACCTATATACCTGATAATATCAGTAACACTACTTTTGGCCTTTTGCGCGCTCACCCTTCCTACAATAGCGGCTGGAATGGTGGTGGACGCATAGGTTATCAAAGCATGCCCTTACGCTATGAAGGTGAAATTACTTACATTGACGCAAACCTAAGTAAATTTAAGATTAACGATGCCAGACAAGTAGGGGTAGACGGCGAAACTACAGGTACATTTGCCATGGCAAATGTTTACTATGACTTCCCCGAAATGGTGCCATGCATCGCTCCCTTTTTAGGTGTTGGAATTGGCTACGGATATGTGACTGCTCGTCTTAATGGTGACGGCCCTATAGGAATTTTGGGCCCTGCTTTGCATACGCGTTTTAAAATAACTGACAACGTTTTTGCTTATCAGGGAACGGGTGGTTTTACTTACAATTTTGCAGAAAACTACGCTGTTAACCTTGCTTATCGCTACATTGGAACACAACGTGCCACTGAGTTTAATAAGGTATACCAAGCTCATTTAGCAAGCGTGGGAGCAATTTATCGCTTTGATGGTGCGAGTTATAAGTAATGTAAAACTTCATCTCGTAAATATGCACCGCATTGTATGGGATCCAGCTTGAAATAGTTAAGTTCGGGATAAGAAAACTCTATCTTATGCCGAATCTGCATTAAGGATAAGTCATGAAAAATACGCTTAAATTTGGGCTAGCAGGGCTAATCGCTGCTAGCAGCTCTGCCTTCTCCGCAGTTCCTGGAGATGGATGGTACGCAGGTCTTATGGGGACACTTAGCCATACACCAAGTATGGACTTTACAATCTCTTCAACTGACTTCACCACAATTAATAGTTTTCTTACCTCCCTCGGTTACGCTCCTTTGACAAGTACTGCTGGTAGTGTGAACTACTCATCCATTGGTGGCGGTGGTGGTGGACAACTAGGCTACCGTTACTGCGGATTTCGATTCGAAGGGGAACTGTTCTATAACTACAACTCCTATGACGATATAACGCTAGGTGGATACACGTTGAATACCAGTCCGAATAGCACTCTAGCCTATCCATTTTCCAATCTCAGCATTAGTGGTAATACGACTTTAGGCGCAGCACTTTTTAATGTCTACTACGATTTCTATGATATGGATTGGGACGATGTAAGCTGGATGCCTTACATTGGCTTAGGTATTGGTTACGGTTATGTACGAAATAAAGTAAATCTGGAGTTTAATAGCACGAATTCTTCCGGTGCTACAGTAGTAACCACACTCGTTGATTTATCTGAAAATACATCAACCCCTGTTGGACAAGCCATTCTAGGCGTTAGCTATTTATTTAATGATAGTTTCTCCATGGGTCTTGATTATCGCTATATGACAACACGAGAATTAAGTAGTTTTAATGAGCGTTTCACCCTCCATACACTTAATTTGAATTTTAATTACTGGTTCAACAATGCATAATCCAGTTAGCCACTTTTTGTGGCTAACAATAGGGAAAATGTGCGCTTTTTTTGCGTCTGCTTTAAAATAAGGACTAAGAATGAACAAGTTTCTTAAGTTTACCCTTGCAGGGCTCGTAGCTACCAGCAGCTCAAGCTTTGCATCGCTTCCTCCTGACGGATGGTATTTTGGATTATTCGGTATTGCGAGTTACATTCCTACGAGTGACTTTACGCTCACAGGCTCACAATTCACAACCCTTTACAATAACATCAATAATTACAATAACAATCTTCCTGCAAATGCGAGCGTAGTTCCTCTTCCAACGAACGCAAATGGTGAAATTAAATACCAATTTGGTGGTGGTCTTGGTGGACAATTCGGCTACCGTTGGTGTGGGTTTCGTTTTGAAGGTGAGTTACTCTGGGATTATAACACCTATAAAAATATCACCATTGATGGTTTAAGTTTTGGCAGAAACCAACAAACAATCACTTCGCAAACCTCAACGGGCGTAACCATCACATCCGTTACCTCCCCATATAGCATGAGTGGCCATGCTCAGGTGCTAGGAGGACTTTTCAATATTCTTTATGATTTTTATAATCATGAGGCCCAAGATGTAACCTGGATGCCTTATATTGGAGCCGGTATTGGTTTTGCAAATATTAAAAACGACTGGATCATTAATATTAACCAGCTTAATCCCTCGACGGGGGTTTATGGTTTCTTCCCGGTGTTAGACGTCACCAATAGTGAATCCACTCCGATTGCCCAAGCCATTGTTGGATTTGATTATCAGATGGATGATTATTTTTCAGTCGGGATGGATTATCGTTATCTCATGAGTAAACAGCTCAATAATCTCAATGATCGTTTTACATTCCATACCCTCAATTTTAACTTTAATTACTGGTTTAATGGTTAAATGACTTATCTAATAGCACCATCTCTACTTTCCGCTGATATGACGCGACTTGGCGAAGAGGTCAGCTCTGTAATGCAAGCCGGAGCTGATCTTATTCATTTCGATGTTATGGATAATCATTATGTGCCCAATCTCACCTTTGGCCCTCCCATTTGCAAAGCACTGCATCAACGGTTTCCCAAAATTCCCATCGATGTCCACCTCATGACAAATCCAGTTGATGATTTAATTGTTAATTTTGCGAAAGCGGGTGCTAAACGAATCAGCATTCATCCCGATGCTACAATTCACCTGGATCGCAGCCTTGAGCTAATCCGTCAACAACACTGTGAAGCTGGCTTAGTATTAAATCCAGCTACTTCCCCTGAATGTATAGAATGGGTTTTACATAGGCTTGATTTTGTTTTAATCATGACCGTTAATCCAGGCTTTGGTGGCCAAAAATTAATCCCTGAAGTTATACAAAAAATAAAGTGGATTAAACAACAAACTCCCACGCTGCCAATTTGCGTCGATGGTGGAGTAAGCATTGAAAATATTGCAAGTTTAGCAAAAGCTGGAGCTACCCAGTTTGTGGCAGGTTCTGCTATATTCTCAAGTGATGATTATGATAAAACGATTGCCACCATGCGCAACGAACTGAAAGCAATCTGAGCTTGAGAAATTTGATATGAAAAAAATTCTGTTAACATTTTGCATGGTAGGCCTTGTGTTTACGGTGCATGCATTATCAGGCACTGATTACCTAAATCGGTTTATGGCTTATACCGAATGGAGTCAAAATTTGCCCGCAAATCCCGGTCCAGATTTTTTTACATTTATTGATAGCGATACCCCACTTGCCAAAAAATTACGCGAAAAATGGCTGTATCAATTGGCTCAACAAAAAGATTGGATAAATTATTCAAAGCATTATAAGCCTTCTCAGGATATTAGTTTGCAGTGTTACGCATTGCTTGCCGATTACCAACAAGGCAAACAGCTGGAAGCACTAAATGGAGCTAAACCCTTGTGGCTTCACGGCGACTCACAACCTGCGGCTTGTAATGAGCTTTTTTCTTTATTGCTGAAAAATGAAAATTTTGATGAGCGTCTCATTACGCAACGAATTAATTTGGCACTCGATCAACGTAATATTGGCCTTGCCCGATATTTGTTAAAACAATACAAACAACCTCGCCTAAAAGATGAACAACTATTGTTGGGTATTTTTCAAAGTCCAGCACGAATCACGCAACTGGAACCCGGTGAACTCCATGACAGCTTTTACCTTTTTGGCTTAAAGCGTATGGTTTCTACCAATATGGATCAAGCCATAAAGCTTTCACAAACTGAAAAAAGCAAAAAAATGTTAACGGTCGCCCAACAACAAAATTTTCTTGCTCATGTAGCTTTGTACAAGGCCATGCGTAATCATGAAGATACGCAGTATTGGTTCTCCAAAGTAAAACCTGCCTACTACAATGATGTCCTTCTTGATTGGCAGATTCGCTATGCACTTAAACGCCAACAATGGGCTTTGGTTGAACAATTAGTTAATCACTCAAAAGATAAAGATAACCCTTGCTGGCAATATTGGCTGGCGCGGGCACTTGAGGCACAAGGTAAAAATGTCCAAGCGAAGGAAATTTATAAAGAGCTCGCCAAATCAAGAAATTATTATGGTTTTTTAGCAAGTTCTCGTCTCAACAAATCTCCTAGCTTTGAAAATGAGCATCCTGTCGTTGATATGTCCATCCTAAAACCTTATCAACCTTTTACTGACAATATTAAGTCACTTTATCAGACCAAACAGGAAGCCCAGGCATCCAGACTGTTAAATGATTTTGTGATTGAGCTCCCTAAAGAAGATAAGAGTGCATTGGCTTATTGGATTGCCAATGATTTACAATGGCATGGCAAATCCGTATATCTAAGTAATACCACGGAGGATTTAAATAATCAGCTTATCTTGCGTTTCCCGTTAGCCTACCGCAATGCAGTAAGTGAGTATTCCAAGAGTTACAGCATCCCTCAAGAGTTAATTTATGCAATTATTCGGCAAGAGAGCGGTTTTCGTGATAATGTGGTTTCTCCCGCAGGAGCTCGTGGCTTAATGCAGGTCATGCCTGCCACTGCAAGTTCAGTCGCTAAACATGAAAAAATTGCTTATGCTGACAAAATACAGCTTTTTTCATTTCAAAAAAATATCAATATCGGGGTTGCTTACTTAAAACAACTTGGCAATTGTTACAATAAACATCCGGTTTTAATGGCTGCAGCCTATAATGCAGGTCCACATCAGGTTAATTATTGGCTAAAAAACCATCCACCTAAACAAATGGATATTTGGATAGAAACACTCCCATGGCGCGAGACGCGGAACTACCTAAAAAATATCATTGCTTTTTACACTGTCTATCAATATCGCATGCATACAAGACCAAATTTAGGTGCCTTTATGCAGCCATTATAGGGTACCCTGCTTATATTGTGGCTAAAGTTTGCAGCATTTATAACATTTTACCAGCGCTCATCAATACCACGGCTTCCTTTGTACTCTTCAATTCGGCGCTGGGTTGCTGGGGAAATGTCTTCTGGAAGATTTTGCAAATCAAACCATCTTGCATCTGAGATCTCTACAGAGGTCATTACTTCTTTGGCAAAATTTTCAATGAGATAAAAAACAATATAGTCATCTCGTTTTTCTTTAGAGCTATGGTAAACATTGAACAGTCTTGGCTCAGTCAAACATTTAATACCGACCTCTTCAAAAAGCTCTCGTTGTACCGCCTGCACTGGAGTTTCCCCTCTTTTAACCCCTCCACCTATGGTGTACCAACCTGAAATATAACTATGCTTAATTAAAAGAACTTTATCATCTTTGATAACTAATGCACGCGCCCCAACCGTTTTTAACGGAAGTAATGAAAGAAAAATACTTTTTATTTTCCATAAAAAATGGCGCATTAGCTAACTCCCTATTTCTAAATAAATCTAATTTTAAAATTACAGTTTGACTCAATGATTATTTACCAGTCTATTTTAGAATTGCCATTGGTCAAATTTTGAACTATTATAGAGTTATGGATAGTATTTGTTGCTCAGCTAACATTAAAATTTGGGAATCCTGATTTGTAGGCATGGTGTGCAATTTAAGCCTAAAATGTCTCAAGAGGTTTCCACCATTGTAGGAACAACTGAAACGCGCAGATACTATCTGCTTTATCCCCCATTAACAACCACATTTCTGTTGATTTTCCGTGAGCATATCTTGCCTGAACGGACTTAATTTTTGGATAAAAAATCCTACTACATTGCGGCCTATCCAATTTTCAGTACCATTAAAACGCTTTACGGAAGTTGCCTGCTGAGAGGTTCCGATAAGCACTTTGTCGACATAGCTGAAACAATCTTTTTCGCCAGGCTTCATTTTTGTCAAAATATACTTCATGGTGGCGTGAGTAACTTTTAACTGTTCATGTATAGCAAGCATCTCAACAATTTTTTCACCAGAAACAAAACGACGCTCATATTGCGTAACAGGACGCTGTAAATCAGTTTCCCCTGTCGAAAATTCAATAGTAAGCGGTGGTTTTTGTGTATCGATTATAATTTTGATAAAAGCATGATGCCCCAAATAACCTTCTAATGACGGACTTATGAATTGTGCTTGAAAAGTATTGATTTCATAAGCTACTTCCTCCTGCAAAAAATCAGTCAACACAGTCTGGTCGTTCTTAAAATAATCCTGTAACAGCTTTTGTTTAACTTTTTCCTTATGGATTGCGAAAGATTGAAGGTTTGTTTGTTGCAAATTATCAATGCACTCATGGATTCCATCCAAACAGTATTTAATTTGTCGAATCAATTCATCTTTAAATAATTTTTTAGGAATTCTAAAGCCAATGGCAGCGCCTACCACAATCCCAGTTGCCACACCTGTAGCAAAGGAAGATAGCGGGTTTGTTAAATTCCATATTCCGCGAGCTAATCCGGCAAACCCACCGATTAATCCGCTTGCTGTCCCTAGTAAAAATGCTAAAAGTGCAGCACCTAAGTTAATGAGATGATGAGAAATTTTAGTAGTCAGTGTTTCGGTTTGTGCTAGAGAGGTTAGATACTTGTATTCACGAAGAATTCTTTCATAACAATCCCTTTTATCGACGTATGATAACAAGTGACCGTCCATAATTATTTCCAAGCCCTCAATTAAGGCTTTCATTCCTTCTATAAATTTACTATTAAATTCATTGTTAATATCTTTTACTGCACTAACTGCCAGTAATAAATGATACTTAATTTCATTTTGGGGTAAATTCGCTATCTTCTGAGTACAAGCAAGAATAAAGTTATTGTATTCAATGGTTTTCATAGGCTGTAGGCTCAAACTTAACTACTCATTCAAAAGAATTATCATACCTTACTATATGCGCAATGATTAGAGAACAAGTCCATGCAATTGAAATACACCTTTTTCAAATTGATACCTAATAGCGTAATATTCTTGATTGTACTCTCCTTCCGATAAGGTTTGGGAGACCTTACTATTTTGGCTTACCTAGGGGCCGGGTAAAAGAGAGAATTAGTCCATATCATTAGCTAGTGTGTATTTGGTAAAACCGGTCTGTGTTCATAATTTCTTTGAAATTAAGCTCTGGTTCAGACGCTTCTTCAAGTTTTTCACGAATGAATCTAAAATTAGTGGCATCACCCATATCAAATATTTCTATTATTTTTTTAGCTGGGGAAGCCATTTTTGAGAGCTCCTCTTTTTTAATTAAATCCTTTATTTGTGACAAGTTATACAATATATTTTTGCTATCATTAGTATCCGTATTTTGAATAATAACTATCATATTTTGAATAATAGGATGTTTTTTTCTAACATTTGATAATTGCTCACTCTCAAGAAGTTTAAGCACCGCGGCGAGATTCTGTTCTCTTTCAACAACCTCAATTCGTTCTATGCGCATGGAGTATTTCATATTATTGGATTTGTCTTTGAGCAAGACCTCATCTGCACCCATTTTGGGATTCTGTTCTTTATAAGCAGAAGGGTTCAATAGTTTATTAATATCATCTTTTGAGAGCTTAAACTTATCTCTATGCTTCTCAATAATTTTCAGATCAGATTCTTTATTTTTTTCAATAACTCCGGTTTTTACAGCATTTTGAATAGTTGTTATAAAATCTTCTTGACTAATGGAGGCAGGAGATATTTCAATAATTTTATCAATTGTATTGAAGTAACTTTTCTCAATAGCAACTTTTTTTAAACTTGGTATGTAATTTGGGGCAGAAATGCATATAAAAGAAGTTTTCGCGAAAATTGGAAAATCAGAAAGTTGATTTATAACCAATTCAAAAATCTCACTACTTGGTTTGACCTGTAAAGTAAAATCTAATATTTTTCCTGTCTGAGGGCGTAAATTCCCATTGGCAGCATCATTAATAATGTGCTGATAAGCTTCAATATATTGTTTAACTTTCTCCGTATTCCCCTTTTCTATAGCATTATATAAGTGATGAATGTCTTTATTTTTAATAACTTTACTTTGTGAGCCATCTGATTTTATTTCATTTTTCTTATCTTTTTTAGCAGAAAGTAATCCTAAAACAGTAACAATTTCTCCAAGATCATCTATATATAACTGTGTTTCTGGTCCATATTTATTTTTATAGAATCTCATTAAATTTTTAAGTTGATGTTCAACCTGTTCTTTATTAAGTAATTTAGATTCGTAAAAGTTAGGGTCATATATTTTAAAGCCAAGAATTTTACTCGGATCATTTTTATCTCTTCTAACTTCTAGAGAAAACTGATGCCCTCCGTCCTCGCTGCCTACCCCTAAACCTATAACCCTAGCTTCCGGACAACTAGATAGCAATCTATCAATAAAGCTAATATCATTTATTTGTTCTTTCTCAAACTTTAAAAAATGCTTAGTCCGCATTTTTTTTTTATAATCTCTAAACACAGGCACATCAGCTAACGTGGATAACTTACTCTCTGTAGATCGGGAGGTAGTATTGATTCTTAATGCATAACTATGAAAGCGTTTTAAATGCTTTTTAGCATCCTCGATAGGTGTCTCCATAAGCTTTTTAAGGCCTTCAACATATGATTTATCTTCAAGTTTATCTTCCAAGATCCGGGTCGTACGGTCAAAAGTCAGGCCCATGCACAAACCTATTTTATTTAAACCATCTTTTTCAAAGAAGTTATAAAATTTACTTATTAGACTAACTTGAGCAAAAAATAAGTCTTTTTCTGTTTCCAAAATCGATGACTCATTATATTGCTCTGGCGTTAATACTTTTGCGATATTGTCATCAGAGACAATAAGTGCGCCCTGGAATTTAGCTGTTTTTGTATTTTGCAGTTTTGCCGAATCAATAAAACCATCGAAAATTTTGACATCGCTAAAGTCAGTTCTATCTAAGTTAATATTTTGGCAAGTATGTAAATTATATATCACACAACCTTTGAGTGATAAACCAGATAGATCAACATTTTTTAGATTATTGGGTAAATCAAACTGAATATTATGAATTATTCGTGAGTATCCATTTTTATCAAGCAATTCACCTAAGTTTAACGACTCACCTTTAAAATCATTAAGAAGAGATTGTAATTCCTTTTCGCTTATCGCTTTAAAAGATACTTGAGATTCAATAAGGGAATCTGTACTAGAAAAATCACCATTCATAACTGATTTATCAAGGTCGCTAATCATAGTGTGCCCGGTAAGTGATATTTATAAACATATTATAGGTATCAATTTGGGAGGACTTCAAACACGCATCTGTTGTTTTGAGAATATTACCCAATAATAGCCTCGACCATTGAGTATTTCCGAGAATTATTTCGAGCACATATCAGGCATCCAGGCTTATTTTTTGCTCAGTTATAGATTGTTGCCTACTATAGGTGTTTTTTGTTACATAACTATCATATTTTTATTCCTGAGCAAACCCGCAGTATAATTGCCTCGATTAGATCGCCATATGAATGGCACGATTTGTAATGAGCTGAGACACTAAGCTGACTGGAATCGTATGTACTTTAAAGACACTTCCACACGATCGGCATAGTTCAATCAAACATCGCTTTGCCCAACCTGAGTGAGCCTAGTTGAAAGGAGATCAATTCTCATGTTTGCCGAAAGTTCAAGGGAAAAAAGAAAATCTATGAATGAAGCCATCATTGAGATAAGTCAATTCAAATTCAAATCTGAGAAAACAAATATTTTTTGAGTATAATACAAATAATTATTTTTTAGGGTATTAAGCATCACATTAAAAAGCATTAAATATTTTCTAAAAATCAATAAAAAAACAGCAATTAAAACAATTTTTTTAAATAAAAAGCCAGACTAAATAGAATTTAATATCACAAAATCTAGGGTTTGGCAGATTAAAATCTGCCAAACCTTCATTTTTATTGCTTAAAAGCCTGCTTCAAAGCATAACTTGAAACGCCGTATGCTAACAAAGCCGCTTCATAATGCGAGGGTAATGCGCAGAAATCATGAAGAATGCCACCACACTCCATAAATTCTGCATGATTACCGCCGTCAACTAATTGCTGATAATATTTTTTGGCATCATCATGAATAGGATCACATTCTGCAGCAACAATTAATGCAGGCGGCAGATTTGAAAAATCCTTTTGAAATTGTGGGTTGGCAATTGGATCTTTTTCATCTTCAGGTTTTGACAGATATTGTTTTCTCATCCAATTTAATGTCGCAGTTTCAAGAAAATAACCGCTTTCGAAAGTTTTATCGGAAGGCATCTTATTATTTAAATCTACCCATGGGTAAAACAATAATTGGAAACAGATTTTTAAGTCTTTATTTTTTTTAGCTAGATGACAAATACTTGCTGCGATATTTCCACCAGCACTGTCCCCCCCCACTGCCAAGATACCATTACTACCAAATTCTCGAGCATTTTCTTGTACATAACGAGCGACGTTATAACAATCCATATGAGCAGTTGGAAATTTATGTTCTGGAGCACGGCGAAAATCAACAGCGACCACTAGGCAATGAGCCCCATCACATAATGATCTACATGCATAATCTAGAAAATCAAGTTCACCAAAAACAAACCCGCCACCATGACAATAGATTAAGGCAGGTAAATTCATAGCATCATGCTTTGGTTTATATAAACGAACCTTGATATCAGCTTCTTTCAAGTGAATGACCCTGTCTTCAACATGGACATCAATGGGCTTTAATTTTCCAGAGACAGGTGCAGTTAGCTTGTTAAATACCTGCCGTCCCTTTTCAGGCGATAATTCAAGAAGATTACTGCCATTTAAAGCAGTTTTTGCACGTTCATTTAAACAATGTATAAATTCTTTTGAATCAGGGTGAAGAGCATGCGATGTGTTCATGATAAACTCCTTCCTAGAAATTTATTAAGAATAGGCACTCACTAAACTAGGTATATCCAAAATAAAAATAGCAGAAAAAAATAAAGACGCAATTTCTTAAAGATCTCATCACCCTTAAAAAGCATAGTCTTAATGGCTTTGAAACCATACTGATATATTCATTTGCAATGATTCGATAATTATCAATTTGACTCAATTAAAACCAAAAGTTAAAATATATGTAACTCTTTTTCAGACTCGACTACGATGCCTATTCATACTAAAAAAATTAATCAACGATCATTAAGAAAGAAATCTATTAATGAAGATGTTACAGACTTACTATCAAATAATCTGCATACCTTTGTAGAAGAGTTTTTTATAAATGATCAGGAAAAGATCAAAGAGGTTCTATCACCAGAACGCCGCGCAGATGGACGTTACGTTACCAGTGAGGCTAATCTTAATAAATTTATCGACTTACGAATTTTTCGTGAAACGCAAATAAAGGGCTTTTTACGTTGGCTCACTTCTACCCCTCCCTTGTTAAGAGTATTTTTTACCTGGGTTTTTATAACGAAAATGAGAATGAAACTTGCCTATTTTGACCAGCAAGAAAACAACGACCCTGCAAAGATTTATAAACAAGGTCCTGAACATGCTATTAATAATGATAATTCAGAAACGTTCACTATCCACAATTTAGGACATGCTACTCAATTAATCCAAACCTCAGGCATGAATATTCTTACTGACCCCGTTTTTGGCGATTTAGCCCCCTTCGTGTATCCAGCAATGACACGCAGTTTAGGGCAAGATGTCAAAGCAGAAGAACTACCCTCTATTGATGTTATACTTATATCCCACAACCATCGAGATCACGTGGACACCACCTCGTTAAAGAAATTACTTGTCCACCAACCACAATTATTGGTGCCTGCTGGGGATGAGGAGTTTTTTCGATCATTAGGATTTACCAAGGTTCAGGCTTTTGAATGGCATGAACAAATCACCATTACCTCAAAAACTGATAAAAAAGTTACTTTTTGCAGTGTCCCTGCCGATCACCGTTCTGGACGTAATGGTCATGACTCCCATCACTCTTTAGTAACCGGATGGACTATAAGTCCTAAAGAAAGAAGAGAAATTCTTTACTTTGCTGGAGACACTGCAAGAATCAACAATGCCCGCATGACAGGATTAGCTCTTGATATTTATCATCTCTATCAGCATAAAAAAGGCTTAGAACCTTCAGAACTGCCTCGTCTGATTAATATGGAGCCTGGTGGACCCAATTATACTCGCAAAGATATGTCACCAACCCACCAATCTGCAGTCGATAGTGTGGTTAGCTCTTTTCGTCTGGCTTTGGCGTTGGAAGAAATAAGTTGTAAAGATAAAGGTATTGAAAATCAAATTTCTGCATCTGCATGGTTGGAATCAACTGCAACTATCTTTATGCACCAAAATAAATATGAGTTAGGTCCCGATCGTTTTAACGAAAATTATTTTATTTTTACGCGCCTTTGCAGTTATTTACAAATGTCAGATGAAACATTAGAAGTACACAAGCAAAAGCAAGAAAGTAAAAGCACATCCTGGAGTTTATTCCACCGCCGTAAAGATTTTATTATTTCCGGAGTAGAAGAATTAAAAGAAATGGCAAAAACTTTATGGCCAAACGAAACACCAGCGACTCAACGTCTTAAAATTATAGAGTTTATTACATCTCGTACCCATTTCCCTTTAATCCGAGAAAAACTAACCTCCGAGGATCCCTATAAATTTGCTCCGGGAGAAATTTCAACCATAGCTCCAGACACCTGGGATTCTGGGAAGCAAAAATTGAAAGGTGCAAAAGATCTAAGCTTAGACGAAAGTCCTACACTTATTTCTGCTCTATCTATGAAAAAATAGAGCTATATAAGCACACAAGGAAAATAATTTTGACGCTCCTCTCTTTGAGCACTTATCGCCCTCAACTTTGGATGGAGTGTCACTCCCTGTATTAAAATCCAGTGACATAGTAGCCCTAATGATTTATTTTGATCATTGTGCGATAATACGGAACATAATCTGCATTCCATAAACACATTAATAATGAAATATGCTGATTTAATCGACCCCGAGAATTTAACTTATTCTGAAAATATATTTAACCAAAATAGCGATGAGAAATTTACTATTCGCAGGTCCTTTTCTGATAATTCATATTTTATTAGTTTCCTCCCAAAGCCTTGGAAAAATAAACATCCTAAATCCCTAGCAACCAACTGGAAAGCTCGTCTGAGTATTCATCCTGAGGATTTGGATAAAGCCTGGGAAATCATTTATCCCATACTTTGTCAGAATGCCGCAACCTTTAAAGTTGCAAATCGCAATACTTTTAAAAAACTTATGGATGACAGGAAACAAAAATTAGATAGGCTACTTCGCCATTACAATCAGTTTTTAGCTGATTATGATGCTGATTGCCTGGATTATCACTCATTAAGAAATAAATATTATGAACTATCTAAAATAATCAATATTTATAATCCTAACCAATGGCGATTTGTTTCATTTGCCCAATATTACTATACAAAATTAGCCAATTTTTTTAGTTTTTATTTTTTAAGTAAAGACCAGTTATTTATCCATACCCGACAAAAGTATGAACAATTAATAGAGCAAAGAAAACAAAAGGTTGCCAATAGCTCAAGATTTTACGAAGGGATGCAGTTCACACTCTATATTTTGCAGGGTTTAGAAAAAAATTTACAACTCATGTTAAAAGAAATTGAGATTCTTTTACTCAGAGAAAATATTAGACCTGGCATAATTTATCCAACAGATAGACAAATTGGTATTTATAGCTCTATTCGTCACCCCGGAAAAACATACTATCATGATGCTATTAGTGTTGATAACTACAATCCTGATAACGCCAATGATCCCTTTGATTTTCTTGAAACTATTCCGACAGAAGAAATCATCCAAGAGAATGATTACCTGCAACAGCAAAGCAAGCAGACCACTCAATTCATTATTCATGCACTAACAATGAAGAAATTCATTTCTCCAACAGCATTAAAGGCAATGGCTAAACACAAAGAAGACGTTGTTGACTATATAAAAAACCTGCCTCTTGACGCCAGAAAAAAGTTAGTCACTGAAAGCTTGGATAAATCTACGAATCTGGGGGCTTTTTTTAGAGTGCAACGCGGTATTTTTAAACCACGACTAAGCCGAGGAACATTACAAGAAATAGAACGAGAAAGAAAGTTACTTGCCTGATTGGATCATGCAAGTAACTTAATCTTAAGAGTCAATGGATAAATCTCTCCATCGTCTCTGAGACAATGGAGAGATAGTAATATTAGAATTGCGGCTCAAGAGATGAAAGTGAGTTTGGACTCCCACCTTTTGAGACCACTGATTCGCCACCAAAAAGAGCATTTGGATTCCTTCCAGGACTTGCCTTGCTACTAGGATTTTCGACTTCCTCCATGTCTTTGCTTAACTGGGAAACATACACAGCCGCATTGTCTTCCTCATATTGGGCCATATAACCATTAGCTATAGTGCTAGGTAATCGTAAAGCAGTTCTCACATCCTCTTGTAAATAAAAACTGATTGCTTTATTAACCTCAAGTTTTTTAAGATTAAAAAAGCAAGGGCATGGCACGCCCCGGTTTATAACAAACATGAGTGAGGACAAATAGTTGATGATTTCAGTTTTTACTAAGCGATGCTTTTGATTTGCGTATTTTAAGCATAACTTTAAACCTAGCTCGACCGTTTGGTTTTTATCATCTACCCCCTTAAATCCTTTTGGTGGATTTTCCATTTTTTCTAAGGCATTAAGAGCGTTTTCAAGCGCGGTTATCCTATCCTTAGGATCTTCCTGATTAGACCACAATGCTGTATGAATGTTAGATCTAAGAGATCTAAGAGTAGCCATAAGCTCTTCCTCTTTACAGCTATAATTTTCTGAGATTCGCGTTTCAGTTTTCTTTGGTAGCTTTTGTTCATCATCAAATCTCAATTCAATTTCTTTTCCACCTGCAGATATCTTAATATTTGCACATAAAGGTGTTTTCTCCTTTCTAGCCATTGAAAGAGGTATTTCTATTCGAATATTTTCTGCACTTTCTTCTACCCACGTCTGAGCCGTCAAAATCTTGGCGTTATCTGTACTACCACTTGTCTGAGTAGAGAAGTGAGTGGTAACACGTACGCCCTGTTCACAGTGCACTACAAAATCTATTTTCTTAGGATAAGGGAGCAATAAATTTTTAGCGATACTAAAATAGGCAGCAGCTTCTAAATCAGCTGGTTTCGTGGATGATAATAGATCTATAACATTAAAAGAGGCAGGAAGGTGAGCAGGAGATGAATCAAACATATCAATCATTTCAAGGAAACTACTTTCAGAGTTATCAAGAATTAATCCAGACATTGAAACATTTTCCTGATGAAGAAACTTGCGCAACTCATTTCTTGCGTAATTTACTAATTCTTGCCCCCATCTACCATCATTGGGCGTGCCATCCGTTATCATAGATACATGCAATTCGTTTTTCCCTGACTGCTCCTTACCAAGGTTTCTCCAGAATTCCATTAGCTTATCTGTTGCACAAGAAGGATTTGTACTTCCTTCTAATACTATCTTTTCAAGAGGCTGAAAAATCTCTTTTTCGAAATCACATTTTTTAAGATCTATTCGATCTAAAATTATGTTAGCTTCAAAGTTCCATCCAATGATAGTTAAATAGTAATTCCGATTTGGATCGCTTAATTCCTTAAAGTTATTTTTTAGAAATTTCATAAAAACCAAAAATTTGTCATATTTGGAAAGCTTTAGCATGCTTCCTGTAATATCAAGCAAAATAACAGCATGCTGGTTAATTTTTTCAGCTTCTTTTTTTTCCTCTACACTCTCTTTTTTTGTTTCTAAAAATAAATTTTTAGGCAATTCGATAATTAATTTTTGACCTTTTGCCTCTACATAATCGTATTTTAATGCAGATCTTACGGCAACTTCTCTAAGTTCAGGGTGCTCTTTAAGACTTTTCTCAGAAAATTTGACATAGGTACTAGAAGGTAACGCAGTTTTCCCTTTAACTTCATTCTCTCCTTCTTTTTTGAATAAATGTCCGGGGAATTCTTTGAGATCATCATCCAATTTTTGTACAAAATCTTCTTTACTGAGAGAATAATTCAATAAATCTATTCGATTTGATTTCACCGCCGTATATAAAACAGTCAGGTAATTTAACATCAAGGGAAAATTTTCAATACAGTAATTATTTTTTATTAACCTCAAATTCTCACACACTATGTCTTGATTAGAGGGTAGAACTTGTTTAATTAAATTTTCCTCTAATCCCACCAAGATTGAATGAGGATTTACTTGAGGTACCTCGTTTTTATTAATGATCTGTTCTACAGCATTAAAAAATGCTTGTACGTATTGTAGAAGCACACGCTCATTTTTTCTTGCATTGATAACAGGCGTTAGTGTTTCAGTAGTTCGTTTTCCTCTCAAAATAATGGGGGAGATTCCATTGAATCTTATAGACATGGTTGACTTTTCGTCAGCAAATTTAGCGACGTTAATTTCAGCTTTTAGAGGAAATTCTTGTACCTGATTTTCTATGACCGGTATTGTAAGCACATGATGTTTGTTATGCTCAAGTGTTGTAAAGGTAGAACTATTGGTAGGCAAGTTAATTACAAAACCATCTTCTGCTTTTATTTCCAGAGTGACTACTGCTGGCGTTGTACTTAAACTATGAGCTAATACTCCTAAAACAGGCGTTTTTTCTAGATCGTAATCACGAACTGCGTGGTATCCTCCCACATTCTTAATTTGAGTTTGGTTGGCAATTTTAAGTGTCGCCTTAGAATCGCTTCCATTGGCATTGAAGTTAACTACATCAACTACCACACCTAGTCGACTTTGCTCCTTAATAAATTGTTCAACATCTTGCAGATTGGAGTTATTATCAATGTAAATCACTATATGTTTGCGTTGATCATATTTTTCTTGTTCTTGGCTAATTTTTTCAGCAAAAGCTTTTTCATCATAAAAAATCTGAGTTTTATCGGAAGTAGGATTTAATTTTTCCAGTAACTTCCGCGTATTTTCCCGCATAACTTGAGCATTTTTTTCTTCTTTAGGCTTAGTAAAATCTTTTATTAAGAAATACTGTTGTTGTTCTTTAGTGGTTGCTTTAGGCTCTACTTTAATCCCATATTCAAAAGTACTTCTTAGGGCAAGACTCTCTGAATCTTGAACCGTCCGGGCAATAACAAATGCACTTGCATTATTATTCTCACCGACTTTTATTGAGGTAACGGGAACTGGATCCGTATTGTTTACTACAACAGAATTAAAATCACTCAAAAAATATTCTTTAGACTCTTTGTCTACATTCTGGCTTAATACCTCACCAACCAGCTCTTTTGTGATTTCCTTTTTACGGCTTTCTTCCAAGTTCACTTCAATTTTTTTCAATTCTTCATCAGTATACATTTCTCGAAGATTCAACAAGATGTCAATTTCTTCTAAATAGCTTTTTTCAGCTGCATTAATACTAATTACACCCACTTTTTCAGCTTCTTCGCAATTATTAGGGTCATCATCCGCTAGTAGTGATTGCTGAAAAACATTGCCAGACTTAAATTTATTGGCATCTTTTCTGTTTTCTAACGTCTTGTGCATATGAGGGGTTTTACTTACCATGACTCCTTTAATATCGCCAGGGCAAATAATGGTATCTATGGGGGTTTTGCTAAGGTCAAAATTCCCATTAACATCAACGGCCTCTGGATATAAAGCAGCGAAATATTCTTTAATTCGTTCTTTGTCAGGATGGAAGGTTACAATTGAGACAAAACCTTGACGTTCCTTTATTCGCTGAAACAAGGCTCGAAGCTTGTCTGGATTACGTATGTTTTTTAATAAATACTCTTTATAGGCCGTTGGGTTTTGTTCTTTATTAGGTGTTGTTTCTTGAAATCTATATTCACTAAAATCATGTATTTGAGTAATTGTCTGATCAAAATCAATAAATAAAGCAATTTCACTAATATCTTCTTTAAGTTTTCGCGCTTTTTTTACACACTCTAGAAACCTGGCTAATCCATTTGTTTCCTCTAGGAATACTGAAAACAATTTAGAGTTTTTTTTTAATATCTCAGAGGTTTTGGGATCTTCTTTTTTGAGTTTCATATGATTTGCTCTCAACTTTAAAATGGTGCAAAATTATAACACAATGCCATAAATCATCCATAATTAATAAAAATAAATCTAATTGTAGAAACTATACTAGCTACATCTCGAAAAAATAATCTTACCCAGATTTAGTATTGCGATTAAAGCGCATTAATGTGTAGTTCACACGCAAGGCGGCCTCATCAATATATGAGAGTCGTACTCAAAATCACTATACTATTTGAAATAGATTATTTCTTGAGGTCTCCTAGAGCAAGAAAGAATATGCTTGCTTCGGTATGAGGCTTGAGAAGAGCTGGATGATGTTTTGCTAGGTATAGGCGGATACAATAATAAACACCGCCATAAACCCAGCCCTGCCAATAGTTCAGGGGACAAAAGGAGCGCAAATATAACAAGCTGCCCTAGCCCTAAAACTGAAGAGTGAATCAGTTGTTTATAGAGATTTCATATCTACTTCCTTTCCTGGAAGTTACCTTTCAAGCTCTAGAAATTGGCTTCCTCTTTCACTATGAATAACCTTCTTCTATTTTCTTTTGTCAATCTATAGTCTCCACCGTCTCTAAGACGATGGAGTCATGATGATATTAGGATTGCGGTTCGGGAGGCGGCGGTGGAGGATTTTTATCTGTATCGGTTTTAGGTTCACCACCAAAAAGGGTACCACGATGACTAGCTGGATTTACCACACTAGGAGTTTTTTCAACTTTCTCCATGTCTTTGCTTAATTGTGAAACATAAATAGCATCATTCTCCGTTGTGTAATTCGCCACATAACCATTTGGTATTTTTTGAGGGACTTTTAGAGCAGAGTTGATACTGGTAGTTCTTAAAAGAAAAGAATCTATAACTCCGCGAGCCTCAAGGTTGGCAAGGTTGAAGAAACAAGGACATAGTGCTCCTCTCTCTATAACAAAAATTAAAGATGACAAATAATTGGTGATTTCTGCTTGTACTGAAGAATGAGTTTGATTTGCATATTTTAAACATAACTTTAAGCCTATCTCGATCGTCTGACTTTTATCATCTGTTCCCTTGAATCCTTTCGGCGGATTATCCATTTTTCCTAAGGCATCAAGAGCACTTTGAAGTGCTGTTATTCTATCTTTAGAATTAGACCACAACGCTATATGAATACTATCCTTCAGAATAGCCATAAGATCTTCATCCTTACAACTATAATTTTCTGAGATTCGGACTTCAGTTTGCTTTGTTAGTTTTTTTTCATCATCAAACTTCAACTCAATTTCTCTTCCTCCCGCGGATATTTTAATATCTGCACATAGAGGGGTATTCTCTCTCCTAGCCATTGAAAGAGGTATTTCTATTCGAATATTTTCAGCACTTTCTTCTACCCACGTCTGCGCTTTCAAGAGCTTATTATCGTCCGTTTGACCACTTGTCTGAGTAAAAAAGTGAGAGGTAACACGCACGCCTGGTCCACAACTCACTGTGAAATCTATTTTTTCTTTAGTAGATGGTGGAGAGTAAGGGCCCAATAAATTTTTTGCGAGACTAAAATAGGCAGCAGCCTCTAATTCAGCTGGTTTAGTGGATGCTATTAGATCTACAACATTAAAAGAGGCAGAAAGGTGTGCTGGAGATGAATCAAACATGTCAATAAGCTGAAGAAAACTACTCTCAGCATTATCAAGAATTAATCCGGACAATGAAACATTTTCCTGGTGAAGAAAATTTCGCAAATCTTTTCTTGCATAAATTTTTAGGTCTTGCCCCCATCTACCATTATTAGGCTCGCCATCCGTTATCATAGCTGCATGCAATTCATTTTTTCCTGGTTGATTCCCCTTCACATTTTTCCAGAACTCCATTAACTTATCTGTAGCCTGGGAAGGGTCCGTACCACCTTCTAATTTCGTCGCTAAAAGGGGTGGAAGAATATCCGTTTCAAAATTACATTCTCTAAGGTTTATTTTGTCCAAAATTATCTGAGTTTCAGTATTCCAACCTATAACTGTTAAATAATAATTTCGGTTCGGATCGCTTAGGTCCTTAAAATTTTTCTTAAGGAACTCCATAAACACTTTAAATTTTTCATACTTGGAAAGCTGCTTCATGCTCCCTGTGGTATCAAGCAAAATAACCAGGTGCTGGTTAATTTTTTCGGCTTCTTTTTTTTCCTCTACAATCTCTTTTTTTGTTTCTAAAAATAATCAGGCGCTTTTTTTATGTTTCTATATTCATTAAAGTCATGTATTTTGGTGATTGTTTCATCGAAATCAATAAATAAAGCCAGTTCATTAACGTCTTCCTTCAGCATTTGTGCTTTTTTTACGCAATCTTGGAATCTGGTTAAGCCATTCGTATTATCGAGGAGAGAGGACAATAATTCTGAGTTTTTGGTTAATATCTCAGAGGTTTTGGGGTCTTCTTTCTTAAATTTCATGATCTGTCTCTTGTTAGCTGTGTGATTTTAATTATACATTGTGATTTTAAAACTACCAACCAAGCCCAGAAAACTTAGGCCATTTATGGAAAAGGAATTCTAGCTACACAGGTTTAGTATTGCGATTAAAGCGCATTAATGTGTAGTTCGCACGCAAAACCGCCTCATCAATTGCTTGTTTTGGAGACAGCATACCTGCAAATATAGCCTCTAGGGCTTCATCATTAATGGCTCTTATTAAATTTTGCGGCCCCACATGTAATCTTGCTGTTGAATCTTGTTGTTTAGCTAAATCAGATTGAGCAAGCTTTAAAATTGGATGCCTACTTTCCGCAGCTAAGGATGCGTAAACCCCAGAGATTCCCAATGGTAAATAACCTGTGTTTTGGTGCCAGTGCTGTTGTACATCAGGTTGAGCAATATAAGAAAAAAACTTAGCAATTCCGCGATACACCCTAGGGGATTGCCCCGCTACAGCCCAAAGAGCGGCTCCTCCGGCAATATTATTATGACGCCGAGAACTTGCTGTAGTATCTAGTGGCAGAGGAGCAACTCCTAATTTGAATTTAACCAATTCAGATAGGCTATTGTAGCTTCCTGATGACTGACTAAATAAAGGGCAACGGCCACTTGTAAACAATACAGTAGCATCGCTTGCGCGACCACCATATTCAAAATAACGTTTTTTTTGCCATTCCTTCAAACGAGTAAGGTGCTTAACAATTGCATTGTTATTATAAGTCACTTTGGAAAGGATTGGATGAGTCATCGACAAGCCATGAATAGCTGAAAAGGACTCAATTTGTATCCATGCTGGATACGCTGTGGTATAGACGCAGGAAAAACCGACCTTCTGTAATTTGTTAGCTAAAGTTTCCATTTCCTGCCAAGTCTTAGGAAATGATTCTTGAGTAAAACCCACCTTTGCCAAAGCATCTACATTGTAATAAATAACAGGCACTGACGTGTTAAAAGGCATGGCCACCAAGTGGCCCTTTTCGCTATAAAAAGAACGTACTGCTGGAAGAAAATTCTCTTTAGGAAGAGTCATTCCCTGCTCTTCCATAACCTCATCCACAGGCTTAATAATACCTTTCGGATAAAGCATTGTTGTGGTGCCCACTTCAAAAATTTGTACGATTGCCGGCGGTTGTTTAGCGCGAAAGGCTGCAGCAAAACTTGTCATTGCTTCAGTATATTCACCTTTATAAACTGGTTTAATTACATATTCATTTTGACTATGATTAAAACCCGTTGCTAATTGCCTGATTTCACTCCCCAAATGACCAGCAAGGGAATACCACATTACAATCTCAACAGGTTTTGCTTGCAAAGTCTGTACAAAAAAGAAAAATAGGAGACTTAACAAATATCTCATGATAAGAGATCAGGATAATCACTAAACACTGCGTCGACCCCCCAATCAAAAAGTTTTTTCGCTAACCGCTTACGATTTACGGTGTAAACCAAAAGTGCATAACCTTGTGCTTTCACTTCCTGCACACGAGCAGCTGTTAGGGCTCGTTTACTGTAGTGAACCGAGTAACATTGTAACTCCTGGGCCTTTTGTAACCAATCTTTATCCCATTCATCCAGCAATAACCCTAGAGGCATTTCAGGAGCAAGGCTGCGACAAAGCGTTAAGGCAGCAAAATCAAAACTTGAAACTAAAGGCAGGGGCTTATTCTGTGGCCAGTAACGATTAATATGTGACAGTACAGCAACAGTGGTTTGCTCAGTAGTGCCCGGATAAGGCTTAATTTCGATATTTGCTTGAGCATTGGAAAACGTCAACCACTCTATTGCTTCACGAAAATGAGGTATTTTTTCTCCGCGATAGTGTCGAGAAAACCAACGGCCAGCATCTAACGATTGTAAATATTCGGCAGTCACTAATCCGACTTCGCCTTGCCCATTGGTTGTTCTTTTCAAACTGTCATCATGAAAAACGAATGGTTCTCCATCAGCACTTACCATCACATCAAATTCAAGATAACGACAACCAAGAGCCAAAGCTTTATCGAATGCTGCCAGCGTATTTTCCGGGGCGTAAGCTGAGGCCCCGCGATGACCAATTATTTTATCAATGGCTTGCAACTGCATTACTACCCTCTACTCGATTGGACGCTAACTCTACCATGGCATTCATAGTCAACTCATTGCTTACTGTCAAAGCTGGCTCTGGCGCTGCTGCACTCATAGCCATCGTATTCATCGTACGCTGATAGATCTTAGGTTGTAGGGGAGCTACTTCTCCTTCATACAATGTTAATGTATTCAAACTATAATTTTGATTGGTGTAAACCTTATTTAATCGAGCTATCTCATCATTGACCTGTTGGTATAAACGCTGGCGCAGCTGCAATTTAATTTGCTGCACCTCTTCAAGACTAGGTTTGAATTCAACACTGTTAATCGTATAAGTCGCGCCAGGCTTACTAACATCTTTGGCATTCTGATAAATATTAGTTAAGCTAGCCTGAGAAACTCTTGCCTCTGCGGAAACGAATAGCTTTTCCAAACCAGAGCTGTCTTGGGAACGATCAAATTGCGTTATATGCCAATCTCCCGAAGCTATTTTCCCCAGCATACTCATAATATCAGCACGGGTTTTTACTAAATCAGCATTTGTTAAAGTCGCATTGACATTTACTGATAGGAGCGCAGTCTGAGTAGTAACCCATTGCCTCGCTGAAATCTGGAACATCACCTTATCAAGCAATATTTTGGGAGGTGGAAGTGCCATTGATAACGTACTAACCATCCCTAATCCAAGTATTGCAGCCAGTTTTTTCATCCTGTATCTCCAGTATTTTTGAAGCTCAGTTTACACCATGCCAGTAATGCTTCCAATTCGTTTAAACCAGATTCTTAAGGATTTGCATTTTTTGTATTAGCTCTACCTAAAATTTTTACAAAGAAGAAATTAGCCTCTAAAAAAAGATCATCAAAAACACAATTTCCACAAATAATAGACAAAAAAGATATAGACTATAAGTGAGGGTTATTATCGCCATTGATTTAGTTGTTGAATGAGTCTATAACATGTGCACGAGAATTTCTTGGAGCTTTACAGATGATGTCTGTTGATACAATAAAAAAAAATGAAACCAGTACAATAATTCAAGAAGATTTTCTTGACTATGCTCTTTCTCACGGCTTTGGAGATCTGCACTTTAAAGTAGACAATGAAACAGGGATGAAGGCAATTGTCGCTATTCATAGTACTAAGCTTGGTCCCGCTTTAGGTGGATGCCGTTTCATTGAATACCCGAATACTGTAAGTGCGATTAATGATGCTATGCGTCTTGCAAGAGGAATGAGCTATAAAGCTGCTTCCGTTAATCTACCTCTAGGTGGTGGAAAAGCAGTTATTATTAAACCAACCAAGCCTTATGACCGGGAAGCTTACCTTCACGCTTTTGGGCGCTTTGTTAATGATTTAGGCGGCCGATACATTACTGCCTTAGATAGTGGTACACAGTTAAGTGATATGGACATTATTGCTCAACACACTCCTTATGTGGCCAGTTTATCTAGTCATAATGGTGACCCATCACCTTATACTGCAAAAGGAGTACTAAGAGGTATCCAAGCCGCAGTCGAATTTAAATTAGGTAAAGACAAGCTTGCAGGTCTACATGTTGCCATTCAAGGCTTGGGGCATGTAGGTTACTTATTAGCAGAACATTTACATGCTTTAGGGGCACGATTAACTGTTGCAGATGTGAATCCTATGGCTGTTGAGCGTGCAGTCGAAAAATTTGGCGCGACTTCTGTTTCAACTGACATCATTCATAAAATTCCCTGTGATGTATTTGCACCTTGTGCTTTGGGTGCGGTTATCAATGACATAAGCATTAATCAACTACAAACTCCGATTGTTGCAGGAGCTGCTAATAATCAATTGGCGCATACTTATCATGGTACAATGCTACATGAAAAAGGAATACTTTATGCGGCAGATTATGTCATCAATGCCGGCGGCTTGATTTTTGCTGCAAGTAAATATTTTAATACTCCCGAAGCGCAAGTGAACCAACAAATCGATGGTATTGGTACTTCGATGTTAGAGATTTTTACTCGTTCGCAGAAAGAAAATCGTCCAGCAAGTGAGATTGCCGATACTCTGGCTCAAGAGAAATTGGCTTAAATAGTTTAGGCAAATAACCTTTGGATTGTCCCAAAGGTTATTTGAGGAATAGGTGAGATGGATGAAACAGCATTTAAATCTGACGCCAGCATTATATGAATACATGTTGGATATTTCTTTACGTGAAGACCCTATTTTGAAAGCCTTGCGTGAACAAACTTCCAAATTGCCCCTTGGCAATATGCAAGTCGCTCCTGAACAAGCACAATTTATGCAATTTCTAATTCGCATGCTTAATGCAAAAAAGATACTTGAGCTTGGAACTTTTACAGGATATAGCGCTTTGGCAATGGCGTTAGCCTTACCTGATGATGGACAGTTAATTACCTGTGACATCAATGCGGAATGGACTTCACAAGCACATCCATTCTGGCGTGAAGCCAAGCAAGAAAAAAAGATCCAATTACGTCTCGGCCCCGCACTAACCTCTCTTCAGGATTTAATTATGGAAGGACACATCAATAGTTTTGATTTTATTTTTATTGATGCTGATAAAACCAATTATTTAAATTATTATGAATTTGCCTTGCAACTAATCAAACCTCAAGGGGTTATCGCCGTTGATAACATTTTTTGGGATGGGAACGTCATTAATGAGCAAGACACAAGTGGTCAGACACGGGAAATTCGACGTTTAAATGAAGTCCTAAAACAAGATAATCGCGTTGATGTAAGCTTATTAGCAATTGCCGATGGACTTTTTTTAATCAGACCTCATGCTTAATTACTAAGCGATCGAGTGGATTATTACAGACTAACAAGGGAGTTACATATGCATGAAAACACTACAAACCATCCAAATGGCAATCCTTGTGGGTTGGATGGCTTTGCATTTCTAGAATTCTCAGGCCCTAACAAATCCCTATTGCATCAACAATTTTCTGATATGGGCTTTCAGCTAGTAGCGACCCATAAAGATCAAGATATTGCGCTTTATCAACAAGGTGCTATTCAATTTATTGTCAATGCAGCCGCTAATTGTCAAGCAGAGGAGCATGCAAAAGTTCACGGAGCTGGCGCTTGTGCCATGGGTTTTCGAGTAAAAGATGCTCAACAAGCTTATGACTATGCTCTTAAACATGGAGCAGTGGCTTTTGAAGATAGTAAACATGCTAACCATGGCTTACTTGCTATTCAAGCGATAGGAGGCAGTGTCATTTATTTTGTCGATGATAATCTCCATCCTTTTGCAAGCCATTGGGAACGTATAGAACCAATTGCCCGCGAAAATTGTAGCTTAACTTTTATTGATCACCTCACCCATAACGTCTATCGTGGCAACATGGATAAATGGGCTAAGTTCTATGAATCCATCTTTAATTTCCATGAAATTCGATTTTTCAATATAAAAGGCCAAATGACTGGTTTAATTAGTCGTGCCCTATCCAGTCCTTGCGGAAAAATCAAAATTCCTTTAAATGAATCAAAAGATGATGTGTCACAAATTGAAGAGTTTTTGCATGAATACCACGGCGAAGGAATTCAACATATCGCCCTTAATTCTGAGAATATCTATCATACGGTACACACTTTAAGAAAACATGGTGTTAAATTCCTTGATGTGCCAGATACTTATTATGAAATGATTGATAAGCGTGTTCCTTGGCATAAAGAACCGTTGGCAAAATTACAGCAAGAACGCATTCTAATTGATGGAGAACATGATCCAAGCTCAGGATTACTACTACAGATTTTTACTGAAAATGTGTTCGGTCCAGTATTCTTTGAAATCATCCAACGCCGCGGTAACCAAGGGTTTGGAGAAGGTAATTTCCAGGCTTTATTTGAAGCAATTGAGCGCGATCAGATTAGACGTGGTACTTTACAGGAAGCTCATTAATTCTCAGTGGGTATTGACGGTTACCCACTAGTCATGCAGATAGCGAAGAGACTCTCATTGCTGTACAAATTGTCCTTCGCTATGAGAACAGAGGACGACACGTCAAAAAACTAACGATTAACTTCCCAATTAAATTCTACTAAGAGAAAAAGCATGAAACTTGCGAGCATGAAATCGGCAGCTAGCCGGGATGGTGAACTCTGTGTGGTCAATCAAGGATTAACCACCGCGACTAAAGTACCTTACATTGCGAAAACTCTACAAGATGCACTTGATCACTGGAGTGAGGTTGAAGATAAATTGAAGGAGGTTTATTTGTCTCTTAATGAAGGGCAAGTAAAAGAGAGTTTTCCTTTCGAGCCTGAAAAATTTACCTCTCCCCTCCCCCGAGCCTATCAATGGGCAGATGGCAGTGCTTATGTAAATCATGTGGAATTAGTTCGCAAAGCTCGCGGTGCTGAGATGCCTGCAGATTTTTGGACTGACCCTTTAATGTATCAAGGTGGATCTGATAACTTTTTAGGTCCCAGAGAACCCATTTTAGTAGCAGATGAAGTCTATGGTGTTGATTTCGAAGCTGAAGTTGCAGTGATTACGGATGATGTACCTATGGCTGTTAGTAGCAAACAAGCAGCTCAACATATTAAACTCATTTTGCTAGTTAATGATGTTTCTCTACGAAATTTAATTCCTGCAGAAATTGCAAAAGGCTTTGGTTTTTTCCAGTCCAAACCAGCAAGTAGTTTTTCGCCTGTCGCTATCACACCAGATGAGTTGGGCTCACATTGGGATGGCGGACGAGTTCATTTACCTTTATTAAGTTCTCTGAATGGCAAACTTTTTGGCGAACCCAATGCAGGAATAGACATGACTTTTTCTTTTACTGAGTTAATTGCCCATGCTGCAAAAACAAGATTTTTAGCGGCAGGGACAATTATAGGATCAGGCACTGTTTCTAACCTTGATCGCAGTAAAGGTTCCTCTTGTATTGCAGAAAGACGCATGCTAGAAATTCTTGCCGATGGGAAGCCCAAAACAGCCTATATGACTTATGGGGACACGATTCGCATTGAAATGCTTTCTCCTCAAGGACAATCGTTATTTGGTGCTATAGAACAAACCGTAACTCACTATGAAGGTGTCAAGTGAAACTTTATGACTATTACCGTTCGACTGCATCTTACCGCGTCCGCCTAGCTCTTAATATTAAACATATTAGCTATGAAAAACTCGCTGTGCAATTAGTAGGGCATAGCGGCGAACAGCATCGTCCTGAATACCTGCAGCTTAATCCTCAAGGATTAGTTCCTACACTTGATGAAAATGGTCATATCCTCACGCAATCCTTAGCAATTATTGAGTATTTGGAAGAGATAAGCCCTACCCCACCCTTATTACCTGCAAATCCTCTAGGACGAGCTCAGGTAAGAAGTATGGCATTAACTATTGCATGCGACATGCATCCTTTGAATAATTTGCGAGTTCTAACCCGTTTACGAGATCAATTTCAGGCCACTGAAGAACAAGTTATGGATTGGTACCACCATTGGCTAAAACTTGGATTTGATGCTTTGGAAAAGAAATTACAATCATTACCGCATAAAACTCAATTATGCTACGGCAATGAAGTCACCATGGCAGATGTTTGCCTAATTCCGCAAGTATTTAATGCAAATCGCTTTGGCTTTTCTATGGCTAATTATCCCATTATTAGTGAAATCAATGCGCATTGCCTAACGCTTGCTCCTTTTAAAGATGCAGCCCCTCAAAATAATTAAATTTTTTTAATCGAGCTATCTGTTGTCCAGTTGTGGACACAGATAACTTTAAAAATGGACAATAATATCTTCGTTATATTAAAAATTGTGCGTTTCGGGTCATACTATTTATTTACTCGCCTCATATGCTCGCTGCAAAAGTGCAATATCAAATTTCTTCATCTGAAGAAACGCTTTAGTCACATGTGCGATTTGCTCAGCTGTGCCTTCGGTCATCATCTCGCCCATCACGGTTGGCCAGACTTGCCATGAAAGACCGTACTTATCTTTAAGCCATCCACACTGCTCAGCCTCGGGTTCTGCAGAAAGTTTATCCCAATAATAGTCTATTTGCTCTTGCGTTTCACAAGGGATTAAAAGAGATATGGCTTCGTTAAAAGCAAACTTGTGCTCCTGGGCACTATCCATAGCAGCAAACCACTGACCGTTAAGCGTAAAATCGCAAAACATGATGTTTCCTTCCTTATCTGGCTCCTGGTCGCTACCATAGCTAGCCATGGTCCCTAGCCTTGAGTTTTTGAACACCGACATATAGAAATTGATCGCTTCTTCCGCACGCCCTACAACAGCCCCAACAAACATCAACGACGGAATGATTGCAGGTCTTTCTTCACCGTTAGGATTTGAAAGAATCAGTTGCCATGAAAGTCCATATTTGTCCTGTATCCATCCATAATGTTCGCTGAAAGGGTACCTATTTAAAGGCATGAGCGCCGTACCTCCTCGAGAGAGTTTTTCCCATAGCTCATCGAGATTTTTCATAGCATTCTCATCTCTCGACGGGTCGAAATTCACAATAAAGGATATAGATGGATTGAATTTAAACAAAGGACCTGCATTGATGGCCATAAAAGGATACCCCAAGAGCTCAAGAGTAACGATATCGCAATCTCCAGTCGGAGTCGGAACCTCATGAATAGTTGCTATATTCACGATCTTGGAGTTCGAGAAAATAGAGGTATAAAAATTGGCAGCTTCTTTGGCTTCTTTATCAAACCATAAGTGTGGAGTAATTTTTTGCATAGTTTGTTCTCTCGTTCTAGACACTATTTTTGATGCGCCAAATCAAGAGGGCAATTTAACATCCAATGAAAACCATATTTATCGACCAGCATCCCAAAATAAGCGCCCCAGAAAGTATCAGCAAGCGGCATGGTAACTTTGCCATCAGCACTGAGTGCTTTGAATAATTCTTCAGCTTGCTGTTTGGTTGAGCAATTGATATTGAGTGATAAATTATCCCCAATTTTAGGTTTATCCATAGGATTGTCCGAAGCCATTAAAACAAAATCACCGTGAGTCAAACAAGCATGCATGATTTGATTAGGAGCCAATTTCATATTACCTGGGCATGCATCTTCGGGTGCTTCAGCATTAGTCATGATTTCCAACTTGCCTCCAAAGCAGGCTTGATAAAAATTCATAGCTTCTTGGCAATTGCCATTAAACAATAGATAAGGTGTCAGTGCTTTCATTGATATTCCTCCTGTTAAATATCAACTACCATATTAAATCCACCATAAATCAAGCGCTTACCATCAAAAGGCATGGGGTTGGTACTTGGATGTAAGCGAGGATCTTCCATAGCTTTTTTCATCCCTTGATCGCGAATTTCCTTAGAGGGCCAAAGAATCCATGAAAAAACAACTATTTCATCGTCTTGGCACTTAACTGCCATGGGAAAAGAAGTAAGTTTACCTTCAGGAACCTCATCTCCCCAACACTCAACTAATTGTAAAGCACCATACTCTTTAAATACCCGGCCAGCTTTCGTTGCATGTTCAATATATTGAGCCTTGTTAGTTTTTGGTACCGCAACGACAAATCCATCAACATAATTCATAAAAATCTCCATTTAATTTATGAAATACAACATTTATTAATTGACATATCGAATGCCAATAGTTTTTGTTGATCAAACCGATTATCAAATAGGCAAATAGGAACGAGTTGCTCTGCTAAACTAAAGCACAATAATTAAAGCTTTTTGATGCTTCTGTTCTTGGGTAAAATAATAAAAAATTTTCAATATCATATTTGCCGCATTCTAATAAAATTTTAATATTTTCATCCATCGGTATCTGCAAATATTTATCTGCGAAATTAAAAAAATCTTGCATTTTTTCTATTCTTTCGTTAATGCTAGCTCCATTCAACACTCCCTTAATTGTGCACAAAATTCGTATACCATTATACTCATGTGCATCTTGCCCCATGTTGACAAGGTCTTTTATTACAGCGTCGTAACACTTTTTAATAAGGCCACAAAATAAAATATGAATATTTCTTATTTCTTCTTTAAAGGAGTCAACAGTATCATGCTCAATTACATGAGGAGCCCCGCTTCCCATACGGCTGCAAGTGCCAATTTCATATTCTGTTTGTATAGTAATTTTTGTTTTTAGGAAGAACATTTCAACTTCTATCCATTCTACTTAAGATTGTTACAAAAAGGGCAATGGTATATACCTAGGGTAAATATTTCTAAAATTGCGACAACATAAAACATGCCCCATTCAGTGTAGGGACATGCTTATACACCTGTTGTTAAAACTCCGGATAAAAATGGTAGAAACCTTTTGAAATAAGGATAATGCCGAGAATTGCTAGGACAGCAACAATGACATAATATCCCGCGCCTGCGTAGACTTTCTTACTATAAGCAGCCATTGTGTCGGGGATAGAAAGCCATAAAATGGATTTTATAAGAATTAGCCAACCCAGAATAGTAACAATTAATATGTGAGCTTCCCAAATCCAAAAGTTATGCGTGACTACCATTAGTAATCCGATAACCAAAGCACATGACGCCCCAACAACAATCGTTCCGTAATCGGCTGACAAACTCATTAAAAATCGCCGATAGAAATTTACCCTTGCTAGCAAAATTATTGCCATAATAAGCAAATAAAAACCTAAAATCTGTGCAAGCAAATATGAATGAAAAAACGAGGAAAACATAGTTCGCTCCTTAAAACTTGTCTTCGCTTATTAATAGTATAGTACTTTTCATTTTAACGCAGCTAATAATGCATACTTAGAACCAAGCTTTAGCAACTAAAGCCGTCGACACTCCTGCTGAAGTACGTTGCAAAATACTCCATTCAGCCTTACAGCGTTGCACATGTCCCAGCAAGACAGTTTGGCTATCACATTGGTAATGAATGGGTAAACCGTCATAAGTTCCACCAGCATCAATAGCCTGACATTTCTCGCCAGTTGATAACTCTAATGCCCAAGGATATGCTTCCGACATATCTAACTCAGTATTCTGACTATTGTCTACGGCAGTGGATAAATCAATTTTTACACTGGTACCAATCCAGGGTGACTGAGGGCATATAGCTTCCTTATGCGAGCCAAATTGCTTAACAAAGCAAGGATCGTAAATTTTACCAGCAGCCATACATCGCCATGCATCCTCGCGTTTAATTCGTTGTGATTGCTGCCAGCACTGACCGCTAACGACTTCATTAATAACAATGGGGGCTTGTTGAGTAGCTTCGCCAAAAGGCCGATAAAGTTTAAGTTCTGTGTCGTAAGCCAATAACTTAAATGAACTAATCAGCATAAAAGCAACGGTCATTGCCCGTAACATATTACCCCCTCATTAGATTAGGACTAACTCATCAATAGACTTCTTTATGTCGAAGTCACGCTATTTAGTGTATCATCCAATTTTATTTTTGCCTGCAACTCTATCCCTGGATAGAGTTGCAAAACAAGTTATTACAAGCTAAAAGAGAAATATTAGTTTTCCGGAGTAGATAATGACAGAAGTCTATACAATAAAACAATGTTTAGATGGCGAAATCAGCATTGATGAATTAATCACGGTTAGAGGATGGGTTAAAACACGCAGAGACTCGAAGGCCGGATTATCATTTATTAGTCTGCATGATGGTTCTTGTTTTGACCCAATACAAATAGTAGCAACGGACAAATTAGAAAATTATCACAATGAGATTTCCAAACTAACAGCAGGCTGTGCAATTAGTGCAACAGGAAAATTAGTAGCCTCTCAGGGTAAAGGGCAGTCCTTTGAAATTCAGGCTGAAGTGATTGAAGTTGTGGGTTGGGTAGAAAACCCCGATACTTATCCTATTCAACCCAAACGTCATACGCTTGAGTTCCTAAGAGATGTAGCTCACTTACGTCCACGTACTAATACTATTAGTGCTGTTACCCGAATCCGTCATTGTCTGGCCCAAGCCGTTCACCGATTTTTTCATGAGCGTGGTTATTTTTGGATTCACACACCCATTATTACCGCTAGCGATTGTGAGGGTGCGGGAGAAATGTTCCGGGTGAGCACCTTGGATCTTTTAAATTTACCCCTTACACCTCAAGGACAAGTAGATTTCTCCAAAGATTTCTTTGGCCGCGAAGCTTTCCTCACTGTTTCTGGTCAGCTAAACGTCGAAGCCTACTGTCTAGCGATGTCTAAAGTTTACACTTTTGGGCC
This sequence comes from Legionella brunensis, assembly GCF_001467025.1. GTDB lineage: Bacteria > Pseudomonadota > Gammaproteobacteria > Legionellales > Legionellaceae > Tatlockia > Tatlockia brunensis. The sequence continues at coordinate 310,723 of NZ_LNXV01000029.1, forward strand.
AACTTTCAGAGCTGAAAATTCGAATACCAGTAGGCATTTGGCAGAATTCTGGATGATAGAACCTGAAATAGCCTTTGCTTCTTTAAATGATATTTGTGAACTTAGTCAGCAATTGCTTCGTTTTCTTTGTCAAACTGTTCTTGAAGAACGTGCAGATGATATGAACTTCTTTAATCAATTCGTAGCCCCAGGTTGTATCGAGCGTCTTGAGCATATTATTAAATCAAATTTTGAAATCATGACTTATACTGATGCCATTACAGCACTTGAAAAAGCTCCCCGCAAATTTGATTACCCTGTCAGTTGGGGGCTTGATTTGCAATCAGAACATGAGCGCTATTTGGCTGAAGAACTGTGCAAAAAACCAGTTATTCTCACTGATTATCCTAAAGATATTAAAGGGTTTTACATGCGACTTAATGAAGATGGTCGTACTGTGGCAGCAATGGATGTTCTTGCCCCTGGAATTGGAGAAATTATTGGCGGCAGTCAACGTGAAGAGCGATTAGACATTCTGGATCAGCGAATTGATGAGTGCAATTTAAATCGTGAGTATTATCAGTGGTATAGAGACTTACGCCGATATGGCACGGTTCCTCATGCCGGCTTTGGCCTCGGTTTTGAACGTTTAATAAGCTATGTGACCGGAGTCAACAACGTGCGTGATGTCATTCCTTTCCCACGCACGCCAGGTCATGCAGACTATTAAAACGAGGCTCTATATATTAGGCCCCGACAAATCAGAAGTCACGTTCTGAGTTTTTTTAGCCTTATCATTGCTCAGGCTTCTATCAAAAAAGCCTTGAGCACTTCTCCCCTCTTCGAAACAAGCTCGTGTCACTAATTTCTCTTGTTCTTGAACATTTTTTATCCATTTATTAACTATTTTCCTCGTCTTTGTATCCTTTGGTTCTGTATCCATTATATAAACCTCGCTTTTGCTACTATTCGATTTATGCTTTCTATTATCAAATTACTTAAGATCACAGTAAGTGATCCAGCGTATAAAGCCTACTGATTATTTATTGCAAAAGATAGTCCCTTGGTTAAAATTTTGAACTCTAAAAATAATTACTAATCATTTAATTTTGTAGCTACCAATTAACGATAGAAAGAGGGGTAATATTGAGCAATCTCATGACTACTGAGGAATACCATAGGGAGGATTTTTGGAAATAATTCAGAGCTTATTAATGCGAAATAAAAGGATGCCAATTAATTAATTGGCATCCTTAAAATTTTAATGCCAATTGTGACGTTGAAAATCTTTTACAGCTTTTTCGGCTTGTTCTCTTGAGTAGCCATAATGTTTTTGGAGTTTACCAAAGATTTCTTCTTGATTACCTTGCAATTCCCTCAAGTCATCGTCAGTCAGCCAACCCCAAAATTTTTTCATTTTGCCTTTAGTTTCTTCCCATTTACCTTCAAAAATATCCTTATTCATAGCGTCTCCTTAATAAAGTAAATTAGAGAATCGACTACAACACCATAAACTGAAGTAGTCGGAATTTAAGGATAGTAGACCAAAATAAATTATGCAAAACAGCTTAATAAATCTTTAATCCGATAACAAGCCATCTTGGATGGTCAATATTTTGTCCATTTTACCTGCCAATTGCCTATCATGGGTGACAATTACCAGCGCTGTATTTAAACTTTCATTTAAACCCAACATAAGTTCAAAAACCTTTTGGGCTGTAGCATGATCTAAATTACCTGTAGGCTCATCGGCTAAAACACATTGTGGTTGGTGCACCAAGGCTCTGGCAATGGCAACTCGTTGCCTTTCTCCACCGGACAATTGCGAGGGTTTGTGTTGTAACCTATTCCCAAGACCCACTTGCTCTAAAATTTTCTCAGCTTGCAACTGCGCCTCTTCAATAGACTTTGCACCTAGCAAAAGAGGCATGCAGACATTTTCCAAAGCAGTAAATTCTGGCAATAAATGATGAAATTGATAAACAAAGCCTAATTGCCGGTTACGTAACTGACAACGCTGCTTTTCAGAAAGGCTTTGCCACTCCGTATTGTCTATCAATACCGTTCCCGCTGTAGGACGATCCAATCCCCCTAATAAATGCAGAAGAGTACTTTTGCCTGAGCCTGAAGGGCCTACAATAGCAATTCGCTCACCAGGTTGAATCGTAAGATTAATACCTTTTAACACTTCGACCGAGTTAGTACCATCATGGTAAGACTTGCTTAGATTTTGACAAGTTAAAATCACATTACTCATAGTGTAAAGCCTCCGCGATGACGGTTCTTGAAGCTCGCCATGCTGGGTATATTGTTGCAAGAAAACTCATCAATAAAGCCATACCACAGACCTGCCACAAATCGCTGCACAAAATTTTAGAGGGTAAATAATCCACGAAATAGATATTTGAGGATAAAATTTGTGTATCAAACAAGGTTTGCAATTTATTAACGATAGCCGTTGCATTGGAGGCTAACAACAAACCACCAATAAGGCCAAATAGCGTACCAATGACACCCACCATCATTCCTTGCACAATGAATATCCAAAGAATTTTACCCGGTGTTGCACCAATGGTTCTTAAAATAGCAATTTCAGCTTGCTTGTCGTTAACAACCATAACTAAAGACGAAACTAAATTAAAAGCAGCTACAGCGATGATTAACAATAAAATAAGAAACATCATAGTTTTTTCCATTTTTACAGCTTGGAAAAAAGCCCCAAATTGCTGTGTCCAATTTCCTACCTCATACTCTTCACCTAATTTTGCCGCGAGTTGATCAGACATCGCAGGTGCTTTATAAATATTTGCTATTTTCATCTTAAGCCCCGTAACGTCGCTACCTAACTGCATCAACTTTTGTGCATCCACCAAGTTAATAAAAGCCAGCTTCGTATCAAAATTAAATCCAGCCCCAGCTGAAAATACGCCTACGACGGTAAAGCGCTTAAAGCGAGGAATCATGCCCGCAGGGGTAACCGTTGCCTGAGGAATCATAATAGTTACTTTATCCCCTATTAATACACCCAAGCTGTCTGCAAGATTACGCCCAAGAATAATGCCAAAATTCTTAAGGTCAGATAAATCACCGGCTAGCATTTTTTCTTTAAGATGAGTCACTGTTTGTTCTTGCACAGGATCTACTCCTGTTAGCACAATAGGTAAGACCTGTCCCTCACTCGTTAGTAAGCCTTGTCCTCCAACATAGGGAGCAATAGCTTTCACGCCAGGTGTTGCTTTAAGTTTACTTTCAAGTTTTGGCCAGTCGCTAATTTTTCCATTCCTGCCACTAACCGTAATTTCCGGCGCCATGCCAAAAAAGCGTTTATGAATTTCCTCATCAAAACCATTCATGACTGAAAGAACAGTAATTAATACCATGACGCCTAATCCGATTCCTAGCATGGAGCTTAGTGAGATAAAAGAAACAAAATGATTTCTTTTTTTGGCGCGGGTATAGCGTAACCCAATAAATAATGCCAGCGGCTTGAACATAAGTGGTCTAATTTTGTTAAAAGACTATTGTAGTTAAATTTAGCCCTGTAAGATATAGCTATTCCTACGAACGCTAAATTCTATTCCCCATCAATCATCAGATAATACACAGAGTTATCCACAGATTCTGTGGATAGGAGCATTTCAGGATATATCCTATTCAAATACAACTTGATACTATTTTTTTTGTACGTGCGACAAGGATATGATTTTGGTATTATTTCTTCCTTCATTTTTTGCCTTATAAAGTGCCTTGTCAGCCAGTTCAATTGCTTGCTCAACAGGTATATCAGCCTCAATTGAAGTGATACCAAAAGATACAGTAATTTTGATTAATTCTTTTTTAGCAGGGATTTGCATCGTAGCAATTCCCACACGTAGCCGCTCTACTATTTCAAAAGCAAGGTCTGTATTTGCATTTTGGAAGCAAATTAAAAACTCTTCACCACCAATGCGAAAAAATTTATCATAAGGTCGTATATTCTCCATTATAAAGCGAGAAATTGTAGTTAATACAATGTCACCTGCCGCATGACCATATAGATCATTAATCGCTTTAAAGTGATCCAGATCTGCCATAGCAATACTGCATAACTGAACCTTTCGTTTCACTAATGCTTGTTGTTCTCGTAACATGGGCAACATATTAATGCGACTAATTGCACCAGTGAGAGCATCATGATTATAAAGCAAATCACCTAACTCTCTCTGCAGTACTGCTAATTCAAGTCTCACTCTCTCCAAGGAATTAGCAAAAGCATCATAATCATAAGGAGTTATTGGGCTGTTGGTAGTTATTGAAAGTAGCAACTTCGCGGCTAACTGGTGCATTTTTTCATGCTCTACACCCAGTGCAACAAATCCTGGATTTCCTTTCAACTTGTCAGGGGCCATTTCGTAATACCATTGACCAAACAGACACTCACGATGAGGATGAGCTCTTACATCATGCTTGTTAGGCGACAACCTACAAATCAAAGAGCGAATAACTGAAGTGTACCATTGCTGATGAGTATAATTGGCTTGCTCTAGCTGAGATAAAATGTCTTGTATTTCCTCACGACTAAAAGATTCCATTTGCATCTTATTTCACCCAAATAAAATAGACAATTTACTATAAATCGAAATGAATTGTGTGGATAGATAAATATCCATATCTAATAATTTTATTTTTTTTACTCAAATTTCCAAATTATTCTTGACAGAAAGTCGGTACTGTTAGAATTTCTTTATAAAAGATAGGGTTAAGGGGATTTAGGTTGGACAATGCTGCAAAATTTGAAAAATTTAATAACCTCTCTCCTCTTATAATCAGTAATGGTGCCCTTGAAGGATTAAAATGGTTGGCCGTTATATCAATGACCATCGATCATTTTAACCGTTTTTTTTTCAATGCTGATGTTTATGCTGCTTATTGCGCTGGTAGATTGGCCATGCCATTATTTGCCTTTATCTTTGCCTACAATCTTGCGCGACCAGAAACCTTAGCTCGCGGTATTTATTTTCGGGTTTTTAAACGATTAATTCTTTTTGGCATCCTGGCAACTCCTGCCTACATAGCCATGCGCCACTTACAGCATTTATGGCCACTGAACATTATGTTTATGCTTTTTATCGCCGCAGCTTTATTTTTTTTATATGAGAAAGGTAGAAACCTCAATATTACACTCGCCGTTTTTTTATTTTTTATTGGAGGAGCCTTTGTTGAATACAATTGGGTTGGGATAATTTTTTGTATAACCTGTTGGTTTTATTGCAGAAATCCTTCTATTTTAGCCTTGGTTTCTTGTTTTGTTTCTTATGTCTTCATTGATTATTTAAATGGTAACCATTGGGCTCTAGCCAGCCTACCGTTGATTTTTATTGCAACCAAAATCGAATTGTCTATTCCCCGCATTCCCTATTTTTTTTATATCTATTACCCAGCGCATCTTACCCTATTCTGGCTAGGAAGTAACATATTCTAAAGACTTACCAAAATACTTTCGCACTGATCGATTATACTCATATTAACGCTTGAGGAATTATCCCCATTCACTCATGGGAAGGGGCTGGGATGAAGAGATTATCTTTCAAAAAATCCAAGCTTGGCTCCATTGGAGTTGAACTTGAGCTTCAACTGATTGACCCCAAAACTTTTTATTTGATTTCACGCGCAAAAGATCTTATTCGCAGTATCAGCGAAAGTGCTTATCAAGAAATTATCAAACCTGAAATCACGCAAAGCATGATCGAAATTAATTCCTCCATTCATTACTCTGCGGCGGATCTTTTAGATGAACTCTCTCGTCTTACATCTTTTTTATTGGAGCAAGCAAACCAATTAGATGTTGCAATTTGTGGTGGTGGAACTCATCCTTATTTAAAATGGTCGCGACAAAAAATATTTCCCACCCCTCGTTATAAAAAAATTTCAAGCAAATTTCGTTATTTATCAAAGCGATCAACCGTTTTTGGACAACACATTCATTTCGGCTGTAATAATACCGAGGATGCACTCTATCTCACCCATGCATTTGCTAGGTACATTCCCCATTTTATTGCCATTTCAGCCTCGTCTCCATTTTACCAAGGAGCTGATACAGGGTACGCCTCTTCGCGATCCAACGTCTTTAATTCTTTTCCACAAAGTGGACATATCCCCTATTTGCTCAATTGGAGCGAATTCTCCGAGTATTATCACAAAATGCGCACATTGGGGATCATCATCAGCATGAAAGACTTTTATTGGGACATTCGTCCTAAGCCTGAATATGGAACCGTCGAAATTAGAGTTTGTGATACGCCGTTAACTATTCAAAAAGCTGTTCATATTGCGGCCTATATCCAGGCATTAGCCCTTTATCTACTTGAAGAAAAACCATTTTCTATTAACAAAGACCTGTATTATCTTTACACTCATAATCGCTTTCAAGCCAGTCGGTATGGATTGGAGGGTATTTTTATTAATCCTTTTACTTATAAACAAACATCCATTACTGAAGATATCCTTATCACCATGCAAAACATAGCCCCTTATGTTTTCAGACTAGGAAGCTCAAATTATATTGAACAGTTAAAGACAGATGTAACTAACAAAATGAATGGCACAATTTTATTGAGACAATTATTTAAAGAAATTGGCTTTCTGCCAAAAGTTGTAGGTGAACAGTGCAAAATTTGGTCTCAATCTGTTAGCTCAGGCTAATATGTAAATGCCACCCAAGATGAACTCCGCACTTGGTTGTAAGGCGACTATTCTCACCAATACTCCTATTTTTTATTTTTTTCCTACCTAATCTTAAAATTCTGTCTATAGTTATGAATAAGAAGGATTTAGCAAGGAACTCAGTGAAGAACGCTAAACCAAAAAATTTAATAATGCAAGCTTGAAGTTACTAAGCACTAAACTTCTTATAAATGGACTTTATGGAGTGATCATGCCAGTACACGAACGACGTCAACATTTCCGCATCGAAGATCAAATCTATTTTGACTACAAATTAATTGGAACCGAAGAGCTCTGTTCTGATAAATCCCTTACAGAAGATTTATTAGGACAAAGTGGACAAAAATATTTGGAAACGACACAATATTTTCAAAGCTTGGACTACGAGTTATCCGAACTTACTCAATCTTTAGCACTGCGTGAACCTTCCCTTGCGCATTATTTAAATTTGTTGAACGCCAAAATTGATCATTTGGCACGCAATCTTTTAATTGGGGATAAAATTCATTTACGCAAAGTTAATATTAGCCTTGGCGGGATGTCTTTTAAGACTAAAGAACGTATCAAAGAAAAAACCCATATGAAAATAGTTATTTACACTAAACCTAAAATGCTGCCAATTGTTGTTGATGCAGTTGTGGTTTATAGTCAATTTCATAATGAGAACCAATACCGCACTGCTGTGCAATTCGAAGAGCTGAGTACAGAACAGGAACAATTACTTTCTCAGCATATCATGCTAGCTCAAGCCAGGTGCAGAGCAGATTAACTTAAGTAGCATTGCTGATAGGATAGTATTCCCGCATAATCAGCATTTATTCTTTAGTTAAGGTTATATTATGACCAGGCAAGTTTTTTGTTACAAATTAAATCAAGATGCCGAAGGTTTGGATACCCCTCCATTTCCTGGTGCATTAGGGGAAAAGATTTTTAATCACGTTTCAAAACAAGCTTGGAAAATGTGGCTTGCGCATCAAACCATGCTTATTAATGAATATCGTCTAAGTTTGATTGATCCTAAAGCACGTGAATTTCTTAATGAAGAAATGAAAAAATATTTTTTTGGTGAGGGTTCGGAGAAACCGGCAGGCTATAGCCCTAAAGAATAAAGGACTCATCATGTTTCATGAATTGCTCGTTCTTGGCGAGGAGGTTAAGGACGCTATTCATAGGCAATTGCCTATAGTGGTATTGGAATCTACTATTATTTCTCATGGAATGCCCTTTCCACAAAATTTAGCTACTGCAACAATGGTTGAGCAGATCATTCGTGATCAAGGAGCTATTCCCGCAACAATTGCCCTTCATGAAGGAAAAATTCATGTGGGCATTGATCAAAACATTATGCAAAGTTTAGCAAGCAGTAAGGAAGTCATTAAAGCTTCGCGCCGTGATATTGCTTTTGTCCTTAGTTGTAAAAAAACAGCTAGCACTACTGTCGCTGCAACGATGTATTGTGCCTATTTGGCTGGCCTAACTCTTTTTGTGACGGGAGGTATCGGAGGTGTTCACCATTGTGTGGAGGAGAGTTTTGATATTTCCGCCGATTTAATAGAATTATCATCTACCCCCATTACCGTAATTTGCTCTGGAGCCAAATCAATCCTTGATTTGCCGAAAACTCTCGAAATGCTGGAAACTCATGGAGTCCCGGTAATTGGCTATCGTACGGATGAATTTCCAGCGTTTTACAGTCATTCCAGTGGAATTCCACTATTGCATCGCCTGGATACTGCTACAGAAATTGCCAATTTAATGTCCTATCAGTACAAATTAAAGTTAAATAATGGCATTGTTATCGCCAATCCCATCCCCAAAGAGGCTGAAATACCTGATGAAAAGATTCTACCGATCATCAAACAAGCACAGAATGAAGCAAATCATGTCAATGGCAAATCAATTACCCCTTTTTTATTGCAGCGTATCTCTGAACTTACAACAGGACAAAGTGTACAAGCGAATATTGAATTAATTAAAAATAACGCACTTCTGGGTGCTGAAATTGCTATTGCTTACCAGCAACAACAGAGCAATAGAGCAAAATAAAACCGTTAAGATTAGGAATTACCCACACACACTCTCAGCTACAATTTTTTTGCAAAAAAACAACATACGATACTTGACTCAAAAGCATTCTCGGAGTTTAATAGCAACCTCTTCGGCCAGATAGCTCAGTCGGTAGAGCAGAGGACTGAAAATCCTCGTGTCGGCAGTTCGATTCTGCCTCTGGCCACCATGAGAATCAAGGCTCATCCTCAAATCCGGGGGGCACTTCACTCATCCACCCAGCACTCTAACCCTCAACCTATAATTAGGTCTTTCCCATTTACGGGGGCACTCAATCAACAACATAATACTCTAACCCTTGTTCTATAATTTTCAAAGTTTTTAAAGCCATAAGCTCTTCGTTGAATCAATTTCATCTTTCGATGAAAGCAAAATTGAAACCGACTATTAGATGGAGTTGATTTTAATTTAAGTGTTGTAAAGACAAACATAAAAACTATCTTGGAAATTTCGGGGTAAGCCCTTGGATTTTTTCGGAATAAGAAATATAAAAGCTATTCTTTTAAGAGAGCCTTAAAGCCTCATTGAAGTAATTTGGTCGCTCTGCTCTAATAAATTCTTACATCTCTTAGTGACCATTTCTTGATATTTTTTTAAATAGGTCTTTTCTTTATCATTAATCAAAATAAGGTCAATTTCTTCTGGTAAGGCAGCAGTTAGCTTCCCAACCAAATATTTTAAACGTTTAGCCACTAATGAGCGTGGCAGCTGGCATGTATCTGAAAAATCAGCTAACTGATATGCATTGATATTATCCTCTTCAAATTCATCTCCTAATGCCATCGCCAAGTTATGCTCAAATTCAGGATACATTTTTATATTAACTAAATCATAAAATGGAGCCAGCGAAATACCATTAGGTCCAACAAAAAAACTTATATTTTTACCATGAGCGTCACAATTAAATATCAAAATGTTAAATAAAACCCAGTCGAGTATTTGTTGTTTAGTTTTTGCGGGATTGATATTTTGATTTGCAAAATCAAATAGCTTAGGCAAACTTACTCCATCTCTAATATGAGCAACATCTCTACTGTTTCCAAAATTTTGTTCATATTTATATTCAGGGGGTAAATTCAATGCCTGACAACCGTCTATTAAATGTCGTCTTTTCACTATATTAGTAGTAATCAATTTCCTATCAAAACGCTCTACCAATAAAGCAGGATGCTGACCGAAGCGTTTCATCTGGACATTGGCCACACTCAATGCACAGCGTTTAGCGAGCTGCATACTAAGGTATTCATTTAAAACTAAATAAGAGAGCTTCTGTGTTTCAAATTTAAGAATATGGGTAGAACACAAGCTACCTTCTCCAAAGCCAAAGTGCCCTTCTTCATTTAACACTACATTAATTTTATCTTGTACCCCAGCAACTGAAAGACGATGTTTTCCATCCCAAACGATTAAACTGTAGGAATCACGATTATTTAAACGACCTTCTAATTCTTCATTAGTTATTTGTCGAAAATGAGCTTGCTCAGGAATTGCTTGATTCGACGGCAATATTACTAATGAGCCTGAGATATCTAATCCTAATGCTCGAATAAGTCCAAACGTATTGGATTTACTCAAGTGAAAACTATTAACCAATACTTCCAAAGGATTTCCTTCGGGTAATAAATTTCGCAGAAATCGTTGTACATTTGATGGTGGAATATCTTCATGCAAAGGTAGATGTGGGGACAAAGCATAACCTGACTTTTTCCAGTTTTCATGATAAATCCAATACAACTGATCCTCAATAAAAGTGATATTGGCTATTTGACTTTTTCCCAGATAAACATCTAAGCCCTGCTTATCTCCAACCATTTTCATCCTCACCATTATCCACCCATGGTTTTATATATAGATTTATTCCCAAACCAGAACAAATTTGTAACACACTTGCTAATTGACAGTTCGATTGTCCATGCTCGATTTTCATAAAGGTCTCTTTGGCTACACCACATAAAGCAGCCGCATCCTCTAATCGTATATTACTTTGAGTTCGGCGTGCTTTAATCACTTTCCCTAACAATTCTGGAGTTAATGGCCGTTCAAGATTAGGGGTTTTTAATTTTTTAATTTGCTTTGCCATATAATCCTATTGGAGTAGACTTAATCTAAAAAGCTAGGCTTATTTATTTATTAATCCTATTATAGTAGGACTAATTTTAAAAACACAAGGAATGCATATTATAATCCTAACATTTTAGGATTATTAATAATGATATTTTCAATTTCCTTCCTCAAGAATTTCGCAATGCTTCTTACTAAGTAGTTGTTGCGGCTCTAAATACTTATCGCGTTTAGCTAACCATAAGGGCGTTAGGTTCTGCGGTTGGTTTTCAAGGCCATTAGCGTCCCTCTTTGATATTTCATTGCAGGGGTCTATAACCAGGTAAATTTAGGATAATATCTTTTCTCGGCACTTTAATCCTCTTTTGATTGCGGAATCAAAAAGTTAGATTATTATGATCCGATTAAAGTGCCCCTATATTTGGCGGAGAGCCACAATGGACTCCATCCATCGACATGGAAAATAGTGCAAACCTCTAGCCGTAAACTCCTTTGAGCTCGTTGAATAGTCCTCTTGGAGCATTGAATTGATCATAAAATCTTAAGTTTCCTCAACTATAATTCGATCTAAATTGATCAATTTGGTCTGATTATGAAATTTCCGAATTCTATTGTCCCTCGTTCGAATAAGGATGTCGCTCATCTTGCTAATCAATATGCAAGAGAGTTCATAATAGAAGGTAGTACCCAACTTATTAATAATACTTATCCCATTGATAAGAAAAAAAATCTTAGTCATGCAGTAAACGATATAAGGAAAAAATCTCAGGAAGCTGCAAGCTCATGGCTGGAGTTTGACTATTATATTTACGAATTTTACCAATCTATTGAATGCAGTAAAACGTATTCCATTGGGAATTGTAATGAGCTTGCTGAATTGGCTTTAGATTATATTGCTCATTATGCGCCTCATGTCGATGCTGAAGTGTTTCAATTACTAGGTGGAAATCACGTGATCCTTGTAGTTGGCAGACTAAAAGGCAGCGATCCGCGAAAACCAGAAACATGGGGTAAGGATGCTTATATTTGTGATCCTTGGTCTAATGATGTTTACCCTGCTTCAGGATACCTGTTTCGAACTAAAAATTACTATCAGGAGTATGACAAAGATTCAGATACATATACTAATCATGTAGAAGCTTTTAATCCATCCAAACACACTTTTAGCCCCATTAGAAATTATAATACTGACTACGTCAGAAAATATAACACTGAAGAACACCTTATTGGGGTTTATGATCTTTTTCAAAAAAAACAGGGAATGATTGTTGCAGCAGCAGTGAATTTAGAAAAAGCTCTTATAAAGATAAGCAATAAGTTAGAAAAAAAGTATGGTATAAGTAATGAAAAATACCTGCTTATCCAGAGTAAAATAAACCAGTTACGGAGTGCCACCGAACAACTCACTCACGATTTTGCCAAACCTATTGACCAAACCAATAATTATTTTGAAATAGTATCTCAATTAGATAAAACTCTGCGACAATCAATTGAAACCTATATTAAAGCAGCAGAAATAACCAAGGAAGAAGCAATTACTTTAGCCCAACCTGTTAAAAAAACAGGGCGACATTCCCATGGATTTTTTCATTCAAATTACGATGTAGTATCAAAAATTAATGATGCTTTGGAAGAGTCTAGTGATATGTTAAAAAGTGTTACCGTTAAGAAATAACTCTTCTTAGCCAATAATTTACGAGTCTATCTTACCGGGATAACCACTTTGGTTAACGCTAATAGACCATTACAATTTCCATATCGGTTTAATACATTAAGATGCCCCATATTTAGCAATTTCGCCTTCGCTAAAAAACACATTTAGTGATATAGATCTTTCTTTATATTTTAGAACAATACTATAGCTCTTAATGTTCCTGCTGCAGTACGATTTAAGTCTGTGCTTTGGCCTGGTTTAGGAATATAAGAAAGAGCAGGTTCCAGATAAATATTCGAGATTAACTTCATCTGATAGTATACTTGCCACATTAGTTCGGTATGGCGATTCGTCATTTTTTGATTCAACCAGGAAAGGGAGAAGCCTGCACCAATGGAATCGGAATCGCGATTGGCAATGAGCCCAAATGTAGTTAAGCCTGCGCCAACAGATTGCTTCATGGGCAAAACACTGGAGTTATTCACACCATATTGATAAAAAGCCGAAACCCCACTGATGTCATATCCAGGATGACGATACCACAAACGCTGAGAACCGAATAAATACGCTCCCGTTGCACTCGATTCCGCCAGCTTATTTTGTTGAATAAGTCCTGTTTGCTGCCATAGTCCGACTCCTATAGTACCTGGCATTCGGTTTTCTCCCAAAAGCCAAACACCCCCGGTTTCTCCCACTTGAAAATAATTTCCGTTAAAAGTTGGCCCTGTTAAGCCTGTTTGTGTACCATTCGCTAAATTTCCATCATAAATCCCATAAGATAAATACCAATGTTTGACGGGAGCATAGGTAGCTGTGATGCCATAGGCAGAATTGGTATAACCAGGCATAACGCCAATAGCCGCTGGATTAATAAAAACCGGAACATAAATTAAACTCGTCACAGCAGGAATGTTGGGGTCGCCTCGACTGAGCTGAACAGGTTTAATCACATTATTAAAGTCCAGCGTGGTAATTGTTTTTCCAATACGAATGAAAAGATTATCATTGAAAAAAGCTTGTCTATACCAGAGGGCATAAAGTTCCGAACGATTGTAGGGAGGCACATCGGGCAAAGAGTTATATCCTTGTATAACACCAGCTTGACCATTAGTATTTTGCGCATTCTGTTGAAGAAATTGGGCACTAAAAAGCCCTCCTTTCCAACCATTGAGACGTTGCATGTCAATGGTTAAATCAACAAGCCCCACGCTATTTGAAGTCCATTTTTTTGCCGCAGGAACCCCGCCTGAAAGCAAGCTATTGGTATCACCTATCCATGCACCTTGTATTTCAATGCCATGATTGTCCTGTATGCCTAATTTTTTTTCTATGAAACCTTGCAGAACTCCTGAGCCAGTGGTTACGTTAACTGCAGCAGGGTTTGAGCTGATACTTTTCGTTACCACCGCATCTATAGTCTCCATCGATGTTGGTAGCTTTGCTGTCAAACTCGGCGAGGTTGCATGCAAATTAAAAATACACAATAGAGACAGCAATACCGGGGTAATGTGATGTACTAGAAATACGCATTCTCGATATAAAACTCAACGACTTTGGCTATAATTTCTTAAGCCCAACCCAAGGTATTTTATCGGAATTTACCAAACCGAGAATCAAATACTTTAAATACGATAAGAAAAATAACACGACCGAATTCACAAAAGGCATTTGCTTACATCTGAAACCCTTCCCAGGCGTAATAGCGGTAGCTCCCCCACTTGACTGGCCAGACGGTTGGCCAGTCAACCTGCAGACGCAAATGGGGCAGCCTGTATCCGGACAATTTAATTCGGTTCCCCCCGGGCCGTTTGGCGGTAATTTGGATGAACCTAGTCTGCAAGCAGGTTCTGTCCTTTACCTTCCCGTCTTTCAAAAAGGAGCCTTAGTCTGGACTGGAGATTCGCATGCGATGCAAAGCAACGGTGAAATTGATGTCACTGCCTTAGAGACTTCCTATCAAGGAATTACCCTGCAATTTATCGTAAGAAAAGACTTGAAAGCGGAGGGCGTTTTTGACAAAACGAAACGTAAGGGTGGGCATTTGTTTACTTGGCCAATTATCGAAAACGCTACCGAGTGGATTGTAGTCGGATTACATGAAGACCTCTTTGAAGCAATGCAAATGGCTGCCAAAAATGCCATTGATTTTTTAGTACGTACCCAAGGACTATCAGCTGAAGAAAGCTATCAATTCTTAAGTATGGTAGGTGATTTCGAAATTGCCGAGGCTGTTAATGTCATTAAAAGCGTCACGGTGCATATCCCAAAAAAATCGTTCAAAGGACCAGGTAAAACTGCATCACTTTGCTCTGGAGGTATCTTTTCATTAAAAGCCCCAACGATAAACTCAGATGCGCCCTGCACTCCTCAAGAAGGAATAACTGTTGAATAACAATTGGATGATAGGGTGAAAAATTTCATAGCATGCTTACTTATACTATTACTATTCTCAGCAACAGGATTTGCTGAGAATATCGTCCTTGATAACGAGACAACGTACCCCCTTAAACATCAAAAATCAAAGATTGCAATTCAATGGGCAGTTACCACTAAAGACATGCAAGAAGCCAATAAGGCCTTAATTTATGGAGTACAGTTGGACCAGAATTCAATACAAATGATTTCAAAAACAGGGGAGCTCACGTTAAGCGTACCTAAAAATGCTGGACACTTCAGAGTACTAGTCTGGTCAAAAGACACACAAAATCCAGATTTGCTTACTAACTGGGTCGACGTTACCCCTGGTAAAATCTATAAGTTAAAAAAAGATCAACTTGTTCCGACCGTTCTCATGTCAGGCGCTGGATGCTAGACGGGTAGCTCGGTCGTAGGCATCTAGGCTATGCGTCCAAAACAGTCATTTTATTTAAGTTTTAACTCATAATCCTCAGGTTTTAATTTCAACAAAATAGCATCATAGAGATAAGGGAATTTCAGTAAAATTAAAGTCGCTAATATAACCAGAGTCGTTACTGACCAGGAAAAATAGCCAAACAACAATGCCACCAATACAAACCCTATTAGCACAATAATTATTAGTTTGCTAATAACAAGACAAGTAAAACGTAAATGTAACATGATAAGAAAAAAGAACCGCTTCATTGCTTTCATCGCTCCAATATTGAATAGAACTGGCAACTCTTTAGCTGAAACAATAAATCATGGCAATTTTCCATATCGGTTCAGTGCATAATGCCCCATATTTTTAGCAATTTCGCCTTCAGCAAAAAAGACTTTTCCGGTAATTTCCTTTTGTAACAATTCCGCTTCCTCCTCATTATGAGTGCGTACAATCATCTCTATTGCTGGATTAACTTTTTGCGCACATTGAATCATTTTTCTTACATGGACAGCATCTGGTACGGCAATCATAAGCATACCGGCACGAGCGATATGACCTTGAATAAGCACAGCAGGCTCAGATGCATCGCCATAAACAGCAGGAATGCCAGAAGCTCGTAAACGTTCAATGACTTCTCTATTTTCATCAACGACTACATAAGGAATCGCTTTTTCAGAAAGTAACTGAGCGATACGTTTCCCTACCCGACCATAGCCTACTAGAACAACTTGCTCACTAAGATACTCTTCCTTAGTTGTCATAGGTAACTCTGATAAAGGATCGTCCGAACGCTCAAAAATCTCGAATTTAGGACGAGATTTCACCCAGGCATGAATAGGTTTGATAAGCCTAAATATCAGAGGATTAATGGCTATCGATATCAGTGCACCGGCTAGAATAAAGCTTCGCCCCTCCATTGGCAGCATACCCAAGCGTATCCCTAGCTCAGCAAGAATGAAAGAAAACTCACCAATTTGAGCCAAGCTCGCTGAGACTATCAATGCTGATTGCAGTGGATAGCGAAAAGCAAGGACTAGCACAAAGGCTGCAATTGATTTTCCAATAACGATAATGCCTACAACAGTTAAAACTTGTAACGGTTGTTCAACAAGGACAAAGGGATTAAACAACATACCAACTGAAACAAAAAACAATACAGCAAAGGCATCTCTAAGCGGTAAAGACTCTTCCGCTGCACGATGGCTTAATGAGGACTCTCGCATAATCATACCAGCAAAAAAAGCTCCCAGGGCAAAAGAAACGCCGAATAATTTGGCAGCAATATAAGCAATGCTAATTGCTGCGGTAATCACACATAAAGTAAATAATTCTCGCGAACCAGTTCGAGCAACATGCCAGAGCAGTTTGGGAAAATAACGACGTCCTACCAGAAACATCAGCGCAATAAAAGCTGATACTTTTACAAGAGTAAGGCCTAGAACAAGCCATAGTGGCTTTTGTATGTGGACTGATGAATTATCACCAAGCCAGTGGGATAATGGTGGAAGCAATACAAGTACAATTACCATAGCCAGGTCTTCAACCAATAGCCAGCCCACAGCAATATGACCATTAATTGACTCTAATGCTCCTCTCTCTTCAAGCGCTCTCAATAATACAACTGTACTGGCTACAGACAGAGAAAGGCCAAAAATTAATGCATTACCATAATTCCAACCCCACATAATTGCCACACAACCTCCAAGGATTGTTGCGACAACCATTTGAACAATCGCGCCAGGGATTGCAATCTTACGAACTCTCATTAAATCTGACAAAGAAAAATGCAACCCCACTCCAAACATCAGTAACATAACCCCAATTTCTGCAAGCTCCTGAGCAATCTCAACATCTCCCGTCACCCCCGGAGTAAAAGGCCCCATAGCAACACCAGCTAGTAAATAACCTACTAGTGCTGGAAGCTTAAGGCGTACCGCAATAAATCCCATGATTAGCGCTAAAGCAAATCCCATAGCAATAGTGGTAATCAGGGGAAGGGTATGGTGCATTTATCTATTTCCTTATTAATTCATCATCCTCAAGGGCTATTGATTGGAAGAAAAAATAGTCAAAATCAAGCTACAATTATCTAATAAGCAAATTTACTTTAAATATCAACCAAATGAAACATTACAATCAATTTGGCTCAGGGAGGAGAACAAATGAAGCAATTTCAAAATATCCTATTTGTGAGCAATGGAGTCCGAGAGGAAAATGATGCCCTGCAGGATGCTATAAGTTTGGCTCATGACAATAAATCTGTGCTAGATATTTTGATAATATGTCCTCCGTTTGAACATCATCTTAATGAGTATAAAAATTCGTATGAGACTTTTCTTTTAGAAAAAATGCAGCACGCAATTGAAATGGCAAAAAAATCTTTGTCCCTTCATCAGAAAAAACCAGCTATTAAATTAGAGATAGAATGGGGTAACACGCCAGAAACTCGTATTATTCAGCGAGTACTTCGTCATTCTTATGATCTTGTTATTAAAGCGGCGGAAAACAGCGATAGTACGAAAGGTTTTAAAGCTTTAGATATGGCCTTGTTACGCAAGTGCCCATGTCCTTTATTTCTCCATCGTCCAATAAGTTCTGGCAAAACCATTAATATAGCCGTTGCTATCGACCCCAAAGATGAAGAAGCTGCTGGCCATGATCTTGCCCTTAAGCTTCTCAAATTATCTCATGCCCTTTCAACACACTACAAAGGGCGTTTAAATGTTATTTCCTGTTGGGATTTTATTTTGGAGCGCTACCTGCGTCATAGTGCATTTGTCGATATTACTTCAAAAGAATTAGATGAAATGGTCTTACGTGAAAGCGGGTTACATTACCATGCGCTACAAACATTAATTCATGAAGCGAACATAACGGATAAACCGTCAATATACCATTTAAAAGGCAATCCCACTGAACTCATTCCCGCTACCCTCAGTGAGCAAAAAATCGATGTTTTAGTGATGGGAACAGTCGCACGAACAGGAATATCGGGCTTTATCATTGGTAATACCGCGGAAAATATTTTACAAAAAATCAATTGCTCACTATGGGCACTTAAACCTGCCGGTTTTGTATCACCTGTAAAGGCCTATTAAAATCGAGTGGGATTGACCACCTCACTTGCTAATCACCACACTACAAAATACAATCACGCGAGGGTTTTATTTAATAGAGAGACGCTGATTATGCCTCATTTAATATTAGAGTGTAGCGACAATGTTGCATCAGCAGTCGATTTTAACCCCTTATTTAAAACACTGCATCAGTTATTGGCTGATAAATTGCCAACACAAATAACGAGTTGTAAAAGTAGAATAGCAGTCTATGACAAGTATTTTATTGGCAATGATTTTGATAATGGCTCATTTGTTCATTTAACAATTAAAATCCTTCCTGGCCGAACTAATGAACTGAAAAGCAAGCTGGCTCAACAAATACTGGACATCTTAAGCGCTATTATTTGCAGATGTAATTTTAGCAAAACTGCAATGTCTGTAGAAATCCTGGATTTAAGTTCCCAGTATTTCAAAAAATAATCAAATCCCCTACTATCACTCTAACAATAAAAATACCCAAATTCCTCTTCATCTTTCCTTAATACAGGAGTGCCATACTTAATAGATAACTAAGCCATGTTTGTAAAATCATGCCTACTATATTTCCGATTATTGAAAATAAAGAAAAAAATAAAGATATAGCACTAATTAATGAAGCAATTAAAGGCTGCAATGAGGAGTTCACTTCAAAAGGAAGAGTTGAGTCAGATACTCTTGAAACTCTTATTAGTGCCATTAACTGGTACATCAAAACCATCCCTTTGAACGTTAGACAAAAAAGCCCCGAGGAGACCTGGGAGGAGCAATTAAAACTATATCCTCAAGCTATACAAATTTTAGAAATTCAAAAAAAAGCTGTTGTAACGATGTTTCTCCCTGAAGCCGACACAAAAACCAAGGCAAGATGGTCATTAATCAAGGGATTAATATCGCCAAAAACTAATCTTGCATACCCTGGGAAAATGATGGATCCAGCCTACTGGCCAGAAGCTATTTTTGCTGGTAATACCTATGTACACGATTGGCTAACTAATGCGACCTACGATACTCAGAATTACTTCAGATCATTTCTTGAAACGATAGTACATAATCAAAAAATAACCGGTATCGACAGGCGATATGTCACTTACGTAGAAAATCCAAAAAAGTATAAATTAGATTTTGGAGATGGTCTTTTTTATTTTGCAGGACATCCCATTGATACGAAAAACTCGGATGGTGTAGCAACTGAAAGAGGGACTGTTATCTTTGCAGCGAGTAAAGATGGCTCTATTTACACCAATAATCCATCAAGTAGTTTGGATATCATCTTTCATCACTCAGCTTTTTTACAGGGAAAATCTGCTCTTTGTGCGGGGACACTCAAATTCAAAGAAGGTAAATTGGTAGAGATAACTGTCTCAAGTGGTCATTACAAGCCCACCAGAGCAAATTTAGTTAATTTTTTGGATTTATTAAAAAATCACTACCATCTTGATTTAAGCCAAATTAGGGTAAAAACACATGGTGGTAGCTTTCGGAATGCAGAAAAATTTTATAAAACAAATGGCGCATGCTTACCTGACAACAAAGCTGACTTAATGTGGGAGCACGCATTAGACGCATTTTACAAGAAAGATGAGGAAAATTTGCATTTTTTCCTGGATAAAGCGATTGCACTTGGGCATGAAGAGGCTCTTTTTAGTAAAGCAAACTTCATGGTTAATGAACAATTCGGATATAAAAATCAACAGAAAGAAGGAATTAAAATATTACAAAGTTTACAATCAAATCCACGGTTTAGATTCCATATAAAAAATTTACTCAGTAAAGTACTACCGAAAGACGTAGAAGAATCTACTTCAGCTAAAAGCTTGCAGGGTGCCCCATCACAAAAACTACAAACAATTATTGAGAATGCTTCTTTAGAATATCGTAAATGGAAAGAGACAAAGACTGTTAGCTTTTTAAAACCAAAAACGACAGAGAAAATTCAAGAAATAATGCATTTAGTCACGAAAAGCAAAAACCTTTCTTTCCCTAAAATGATTAATCTCATCCAAGATTTTTTTGCTGCTCACTCTCAAGATCAACACAATACCGGAAAAGTTGTAAGCAACCATTCTTTTATATCATTTTTTTTAAATGAACTTAAAAATCATGGTGATGTTGTTGAGGAAATGGCTCGATATTTAGTCAATGGGAAAGTTTTGCAAAAACAAATTAACAAAGAAACTGACTATACAAACACTTCTGCTATGCAAGCAAGAGAACAGCTTTTCCAAATTTTTTCCGATGCAGGGAAAGCTGAAATAGAATCGCAAAATAAATACCAACAATAGATGCTATTAAATGCCATTACCATAAAGCTCGATCAGAAATAGAGTAACCGCCATCAATGGGAATCATCGTTCCAGTGATGAAATCAGAGCCATTGGAGGACAAGAAAACAGCCAATGGACCAACATCTTTGGCTTGTCCCCATCGCCCCAAAGGTGTTCTTTTTCTGATTTCTTCGCCTCTGCTTGTTTCTGGTAACGAACCATTGATTGCCGTTTCAAACCATCCGGGTAGTATGGCATTTACCTGTATATTCCATGGACCATGCTCTGCAGCCAGAGCCCGAGTTAAACCCTGTATTGCTGTTTTGGTTGTTGTATATCCTATGGAATGAGGATGACTAAAAAGAGAATACATTGACCCTACATTAATAATTTTTCCTTGTCGATATGACTTCATGAGGCAAGCAGCCCTCTGTGAGCAAAGAAAAACAGAACTTAGATTATTACTGATGAAACGATCCCAGTTTTCACATGAAAGTTCTGTAAGTTGCTGATCTTCATAGATTCCAGCATTATTAATGAGTATGTCGAGCTTGGAAAATTGAGTGGCTATTTCTTTAAAACCATCATTATGGCACTAGGAGTTGCTGTGAACGAATAAGTTGGACAACCTACTCATGAATTTTCAGGTAAGCCGAGAGCCATTAATGGGAGTGAGAGAGCGGCAGTTCCTGAGCTTACAGCAAGGGCATAATCAATATGGAAAAAATCCTTAAGTTGATTTTCGAATTGTCCTACTTTGGTTTCCTCTAATTTTCGATTGTCATAACGAAATAATTTCTTGCTGCGTAGAACCTCCTCTAACGAGCTGGCATCTTCATCATCAAGAATAACATTCCCTTTATCATAAGTAGGCCAAGGTTTCTGGCGAGTAGGCTGTCCTCCATAAAGCACTAATTTGTCCGAAGAGACAAGATTACTTTTCATACTACCTCCAGCATTTAATTCTGAAGCATTAAGTCGTTTAATTTGATTTATCTTTATAATGCCGTAAACGAAACTTGGCTAAAGCTCTATACCCCAGAATTAACCTTATAGTTGCGAGAACAATAAACCCCTTAATTATTTGAAATTTAGACCCTTTCCTAATCCAAAAATCACATACCTCTCCTTTTGTGGCTACAAATAACTTTTCATAGAAAATAATTTTTGGCAGGGAAAAAGCAAAATAGTTATTCACATTTTTACCGTGAGTTCCAAAAATTAAGGCTCCCCGATTTAGACGTAACATGTCAACCATCATGACTAAAAATAGAAACACTACCCAACCAGCATGCTGAGAGTTTTGTTCAATCCAAAGGCAGCTAATTTCATGTGGAGGTCTCTTGTTAAATCGATAACTCTGATTTATTTGCTGTAATTGAGTTGACGTCAAAGGAAGAAAAGTACGGTAGTTAGGACCCGAGTTGAGGCAAAAACCTGCTATCATTTTTTCCTCAGAGTCTCGAAAAAATACACGTACCTTAGATTGTTTAAAGTACTCTAAATCTACGTTATTGTGTGCTAATGAGATGTATTTTTTTTGATAAATTTTAAGCAACCTATCGCCTTTGATAATTTTTGTTTTAATCATTAACGATGCCTAGAAAAAGTCCTTCCTCTATTATAGGACAAAATTTAAACAGAGTTTCCAGAGAATATTTTTCTTCCTTTTAAAGAAAGATGATTACATTGAGATTTCACTATCATGTAACTTATTGAATATATAATAAAAATTTTGAATTTGAAGAGCATCCCGCATTAGAAAAAAAGCGGGATATAGATACTTACCATTGATAGGAAATTTAGAGTGCGTTAGCGGGCATTTGTAGTAATTGCTCCCATTGCTCTAATAAATTTTTAAGAGGAATGCATTTTGTCTCTTTATGAGTTGCTAACAAGAGAGGTTCATCGCCTTTCATTACTGCCAAATGTTGAGACATCGCTTGAAGCATATAATGAGCAGGCTTTGCTGTTGCAGGATCTATGGCTTCCCGAGTAAATGGATCCATAAACTGCCCTTCCCTTATCATGTCTAAAAGTGTGTCACGATTGTACACGCGCCGGTTTATTTCTATTGGATCAGTCAGCGGCTCCAGAGTAATAGGATCCGTGCATTCCATCGGCAAATCATCATTGAGTTTTTCTGCAGCATTAGCCGCTGCTACCTTTAAACGAGCATCTGGCTGAGGTACATGCCCAAGAGGCCCCACCGGTGGGATAGGCAATGCTGCCACAGGAATTGCTCTGAATTCATTGTGATTTAGCTCATCTTCTCTACCCTGATTCGGTTGCTGTAAAACTGCAACGGGTACGGGGTTTGGCCGAACCACAGGTGGCCTTACATTAACCTTAGGAGGCAATTGGCGGGGAGCTTGATTAGCCACTATGGGTTTAGAACTTGCTTTAGGCTTCTCTACTTTTAGATTAGCTTCCTGTTTAGGAGTTTCTTTAGGTAGGGTTTGTTTTGCTCCCAGAGAAAGCCTTTGATGATTTGATTCAAGAATTTTCTGAACATGCGGGGGAAGGTGCTGAATCCCAAGAGAGCCGCCCTGAATTTTCCTAACCACATTTTCTGGAATTTTAGATCCTGGGATCCCATGCTTCTGTAAATTTTGAGTAGCTAATTTCAATACTTCTGACTTTGATGCAATTGGTGGCATAGGCTGAGCCACCGAAATTTCTTTATGAAAAGCACCTAGGTAAAACTCTGCCTTTTTAAGGGACTGAATAAATTGAATTCGCTGCTGCGGTATCTCGTAACGGTGCTTTACTTGCATCTCCATTACAAGTACACGTGAGGCATTGTTTGATAACTTGCTAGCTTGTTCTTTAGCTTTATTAAGGTCAGTTTCATAAGAGATTAATGGGGAGAGCTCTTGTTTAGCTTGTTTTTTTAGCTGGTGAAAAGTATCAAAAAGAGTGTGGGACATGAACGGATTAAACCTCATACGAGGCGGTAGGTTTACGATGACATATAGCATATTAAAGCCCTCTTGGTTGTCAGTAACTCGTAAATTGCGAATAGGCTAACAAACAATTATTAAGGATTACTTAAGATGACTGATGTTTTTTAACACAAAAAGATCCATTTAAATTCTTAATGATCAATATAAATTGAATTGGAAGTATTTTTTAATACTAGTTGATTGCAATTACAGCCCCTTAAGCCACCTGATTACAACATACCTAATCAGGTGGTGGTACCCACTCTCTAAACTATTTTTGTTCCATATTATGTGTAGGTAAAGTTGGAACATTGGATGTGTTATTATCCAGGGAGGTAATAAAACTATATCTTGTCTGACTGACTTTAGGCATTTTAGTCAAACGCATCTGTTGAAGCCAGCTAGTTACTGTCTTTTCATTTTCCATAAAAGAGAATTGCTTTTTAAGATTAGGGGCATGTGTATTTAAACATTCTATGCAATAAGCAAGTTTTCCATTCTCCTCATATTGCGTAAGAATTTTACAAAGATTATGTTCAAAATAACTTCTATTTTGGCTTTTAGCCAATACAGATTTCAGATCCATTGCACTAATCCACGCTGGGAGTTCCCCTTTTGGATTAAAACCCTTCCAAATGTATTTAAGGGTACGAATAATGAGTTTGGGATCATTAATAAAGTTCTCTTTTGTTTGCCCTGGTGCAGGTACTAAACGTAATTTCTTTAAATCAGAGACTGCACTGTCATACTTAACAGAAATTTGTCCTGTTCTATCCATAGAAATCGCTGAAATAGTAAAATCATCAAGAGTTACTTTATTAGGTTCTATCCTAAATACATCAAGTTCAATACCAGATAAACCATTACTTTCTAGCCAGCGATGTAATCCCTGATGTAAGGCAGGTACATAGGGAGTATTATAAAAATTACTCTGCATAAATTGTTTGCAAATAAGAGAGTCATCAGACCAACTGGCTATAAAATCGAAATCAGATACCGGGGGTAAAACCTCTTTCGACTCCCAATGGTTTGCTTCGTTGATGAGACGGTACAGAGAACTTCCTCTTAGAGAAGGGTTGCCAAGAGGTTCCAGTAAATTAAAAATTTTTACATAAAAGTCAGGCACTTTAAGTTTCATCGAGTTTAATTCTGTTTGCCTCTGAATGTTTCTCTCTATTTTTTTTCTTCTCTTATAACCACCTCTCGATAGTTCTTTCGTCTCTTCCTTTTTTTCGTTGCTTTCTTGAGGTGGGATATTCAATTCTTTGAGAGAATTTTCAGAGCAGTCCACTTCAGGAGATCTTTTCTCATGAGATTCATCATTGACGGATGTCTCGATAAGGGGTTCAGAAAAAGTATCGCTAACACTCTCTTTCATATTCTCTTCTAAAATCGATTCCTCTTCGACCGATTCGCTGACATTTTTTTTGTTTTTATTTTTGCTTCTGCAATGACTTTGCTTTTTCTTCCTTGGCTCTTTTTTTTGCAGCTGCTGAACAGGGGCAACCTCTTCCTTGGGCGTTACTAAAGCCTTGTGAATAACAATAAGCTCATCACATGACATTTTCTGTAGCTCTTTTTCATTATATTCGGCCTGGTTCGCAAGCTCACCTATTTGAACAATTAAAAACTGTTTGTGTTCTAATCTATCTTTTAATTGACCGAGTGTCTCTGTGGCAGCTTTTTGTAGAGAGCTTAATGCAGCTACACAGTGGGTATAATTATCCACTTTATCTGCCTGTGGTTTTATCTGACCTAATTCCTTCTCATAGGCAGCTTTACTTTCACCCCCTTCATCCAGCGCATCAATTACCTGACTTAAATTGCCTAATATTATATCTATATTTTGACTTAACTGCTGAATTCGTTTGCTATCCTTTTTATTCTTAGCTATCTCATTGGTTACAATGTTAATCTTTGTTTTTAATGTTCTAGCGGTCTCTTCAGAATAATTTAGCGTCTCAATTGCACTGATAGTTGTCTGCGTTAAATCGACTCTATGTTCATTTAATAAAGATTTTAAATGATTGGCCAACTCTTCACGTTCATTTTCATTCTCTTTTTGCTCTACTTTCTTAGGTCTTTCTTTGGGCTTCAACTTTCTAATAATGTCATCAATACCATCCTGTTTTGATTTTGAATAATTCTGTTTAATCTCTTCCAGGACGATAATAATACTCCCTTCACTTAATTGTATTTTTTTGCGGCTTATGCTTGTAGCAAGCATGGATAAAAAATTGGGATGAAGATAAATTTTTTCCAGTATTTTGTTGTCTCTAATTCCTGAAATAAGACTTTTAATGTCTTGCAGCCCACTTGAAAAAATAACTTTGAGTAACAGTTGCATTTTACTGTCATCGTCCCTTAAGCCACTACATAAATGAGCTAAAAGATCAAACTGACCAGCCTTTACGTATTCTTGAAATAAAGAAAATTGAGACTCAGAATTATCAAAAGGTATAAATCTTTCCACTACCCATTCATTCTCTGAAGAGCTAACTATTTTTTTCATGGTTATGAAATCATTTTCTCTTACGAAAGAATGCTGAAGTAAATATTTCGTATTTTCATCGGTGGCTAATATTTTTAAGAGGCGGATTATCTTGTCTTTATTATTTTGATTACACTGTGATAATAAGGCTGATATTAAATATGAAAGTTGAAAGTTATCTTTATAATCTTTGAGATATTGTCTTAAAATTTTTTCTTTATTTTCGTCATTACAGGTGTAATAGCCATTATTGCTTTTGCTTAACTGTAAATCTGTATCGTTTTCTGAATCCAGATCAAACGTTTTATCCGTCATAAACCAAGAAAGAGAAAATTTAGCAAAAGTTAGATGACTTCTCTCAGGCGTGTGGGATTTAAATGAACTTGCACAAACTTCAGCGGCAGCACTTAAATTATACACTGTATGCTGAGTACGACGCCCGGTTACTATGTGCAGCCCTTCTGGCGTTAGTAGAAAATCACCGATAACTGCAAAATCCACTTCCTCAGTTTCCAAGCGATTCTTTACTTGAAAATCCTGTAGTTTCCCTAACATGTCCTGAATATTCTTTTTTCTTTCAGGATGCATAAAAGGCATATTAAAACTCACCAATATTGCCTTAATTGCAGCAACTTCCTCTACTATTTTTTCCTTAGGTGAATGCCCAAGAAGCTCACTGAGCCACGCAGAAAAGTTATCTTTTGCTGAATTTCTCTCAATTGCTTGCTGTAAAGATTGAATAAACGTGTTGTTAAGGGTGTACTTAATCATAGCTGCCTTCTGGATAAACTAAAAACCAATTGAATATTTTTTGCCATAATGGGGCGCTTATAATACGACCTTGCAATAAAATGAGCAAATGATTTTTGTGTTAGTTTGGCGTAACTCAAGCCAGGACTGAGTCGATAAGGTGACGTGAAAATTGAAAATTAACAAATTTACTGACGTTTCTCTGATTATTGCATATACCCACCAAGCTACATTGTCTGTTAAAGTAGCCTGGTGGTATTCCCAATATCATATCAAAGGTAAAACATGCGTTATAACCACTTTAAGCAGCCAGATTTCTGCTGTCTAAGTTCGTCAACATATTCTTGAAGATTAAAAATATCTCCTAATGCCATTCCCTGCTGTATTTTATCAAGTGCCTTTACTTCCTTTGCTTTAATTTCAGAAGCAACAGGCAAAAGCATTATTAGTTCAGCATAACTCATGGCAATAAGGCCACTATCATCACCAAAAATAATGTCTTGTGGATGAATAGCAATATTTCCACAAACAATGGGCACGTTTAATGGGCTTAATTTATGCTTTGTCGCGGCTGCAGGATAAATTCCTTTGGCATAAAAAGGGAAATCAAGTGCACGAATAGCATCAACATCACGGCAATAACCGTCCATTACCATACCAGCTATTCCTTTTTTTAAAGCAGCAGTAGCAAGTATTTCTCCTGCTAAAGCCTTTTGCGCACCATTTGAAGCAATGACTAACACATCGCCTGGGTTAGCAAGTTCAATAGCCTGCATTATAGATAACAAATCACCATTCGCTTCAATGGGGAATGCTTTTCCTACCAAGCGGGCTTGATTGGAGAGATTACCAATGGCGGAATCAAAAATTCGAATACTTGCAGAAGCATCACAGAAATGGGTTGTGCTCAATAATGCTAACTTATCAGCTATTTCATTTAAATTCATGAATAAATATCCTTATCTGAAAACGAGAAGGAATGATATCAGTTTTTAAATAATGCAACTAATTTGTTAATGATTAATTCACTTGCCTTGAACAATCAGTGTATTTTTGAAATAGAGAACAACATAATTCTACATTAAGAATTAATGTTGTACAATTATTCATATTATTATTTCCAAAGAATTATATGCCCAGAATATTGTTAGAAGAAAAAGATGTGGATATTAATTTTCAACAGGCTGAACTCAAGAAGCGACGAGACGTTTTGAGGGATACGTTGACAAAATTAGATAATGAGGAAAAACGTTCTCATTATCGTTCAGCAGCACAGGCTAATCTTCAACGTTGGAAAAAGGCTGCTTCAATCCCATCTGCTAGTCGTGTTCGAGTTTTACAAGGCGACTGGGGCGATATCACTCTTCAATTAACTAAGGAAGAAGGGCAAATTTATGCTGTTTTAAATATGGCCAATGCTTATACACCTGGTGGCGGTTATCTTGAGGGTTTAATTGCTCAAGAAGAAAACATGTATCGACGTACTGATTGTCATTTTTTTATTTCTGATGACGAAATGAATGCAGAAAAAACTCGATATACAAAAGAAATGACCACTCTAATCAATGGAGAAGAAGGCAAAGTCTACTTGGACACAACTACCCCAAGAGTTTGTATCAAAGGAAAAGAAACAACCCAGGCGATGGGGTATGAAGACTTAGGAAATGATAATTATTTTTTATTCTATGAATTAAGATCAGCTGCAGATGACCTAAGAGGTGGACATTTATTTAATAAAGAGTCGATGCGAAAAAAAATAGCAGCACAATTAGATACGCTAAAGTCCCATGGTATTAGACACGTTGTTTTAAGTGCTTTTGGTTGCGGTGCATTCAACAATCCTCCTGAAGAAGTAGCTGCTCTTTACCGAGAAGAATTAGAGAAGCGTCCGGATCAATTTGATAGTGTCGTTTTTGCTATTTATTATCCCGGATATGGCAAAGATAATTACACTCCTTTTTCCCAAATATTGCATGACTTACCATTAACTAGCACCCAACAAAAAGAAAATTTAAATTTAGCGACTCTATTGGAGACTATTGCTGAGAATTTAAACTCAAAGAGCTGGGATACTAAAGGATATGCAGTTCCTTTTTTTGATTTTAGAAAAACACCCAAGGGAATTGAAGAAATGAGGGCAGTGTGTAATAAGCCTCTTGATCCACTATCTAAGTACAAGGAATTAAAGACCATTGCCGAATTCCGCCTTGCTCATCCCCCTTTATTTACAAAACGAGACAATAGCGTTAGGGACCTTTACCTACACATTGTAGAGATTGATCTTAATGAATTAAATGAGTCTGTTATTGCCTCATTCCAATTCTAAAGTCTGCTGTGAAACCGGATTGGTTTCACAGCGTCATTTAAGCCATTACCTATTATTGGCTAATTTGTGGATTTTTCGTTGGATATTTATTTACCCCTGCTGGAAAGCCAGTCGTTAAGCCAGGGATTTCTATTTTTTCAATATTCCAGCTTTTATTCTGCATTTCTCCTGCTACCCAAAATCCTACAGTGTTAGACAACATTTCTTCTGGAGAGAGCAACGAATATTTTAAGCGAACCATAAAATCGTTTATATCTGAAGCGTTGCTATAGCCATAATCCCCAGGAATTGCAGGACGCCCAGGGAGATAGATTGTCTCTAAATCTGTAAACACGGCTTGTGATATCTTACTCCGATTGTAGATACTCCCCCAAACCGCATAGGCATAATATTGGTAGTCTGATTCTGGTAAGGGATCTTTACCTACATTAGGCTGAACCTTCGCATAAGGAGCAATTAACATTCTGTCATTTGGTATTTGATTATTCGATAAGGCATTTACAAAAGGTACCATCCAATTAGTACCTCGGGTTAATCCAGCTGAAACATTTCCCCCTGCGACATTACGAAGTATCACCATCGCCTGCGGCCAATTTAAATTAAGATTAGCAATACCATCATGAACTTCACTCATACTTTGTATGGCTGTTAGCATAAATGTGGCCACCATGACCGAATTATACGGAATAGGATAGTCTTTGTTACCATTTAAAAAATTTTGCTGCACTGAACTCAAATCAAATGGAGCTCCCTCTTGCACAGATACAATATAATTTCCTGCCATCGACATCGCATAATCCACCATTGCTTTTATTTGCTGCTGATGTGGTTGCCAGGCTTTGATATTTGCTCTGTCTAGCCAATTATCTTCAGTTTGCGCATTAAGAATTTTTACTTGCCTAATATCTTCTAATAAATTAGCCATAGCTGGTTTCCAAGAAGGATCACCATTTTGTTTAATCTTGGCAAGATAGGATAAGGCTGGACCTACGTGTGAAACCGCAGTCATCTCAAAAAAGCCGGAAGAACGATTTGTTCGTAATAATTTGGAATACAATAACTTCCTATTTTGGTCGTAAATGTAAATAGACGAATCTAGAAGCAAGATCAGAGGGCCACTATAGAGATTATCCTGATTTTTTGTTTGTTCTGACTTAATCAAATAGTCCGCAATTGTTGTTTTGCCCTTAGGAAAATCCGTTTCTCCCTTGCCAGTAAAATCAAAATACAGGCTCATAAATTGCGGCGGTGTAGTATATGGGGGAGCGGCGGTAAAACCAGTACTTACCCAGCCTAGAAAACCACTCAAGGTAGTGATAATAAAGTACTTGCTTTTCATTGAATCCTTTCATAATAGAGTAATATTCAACTATTATGCTCAATCAGATTAATCGAGTCTATTGCCATGTTCCAACTACGAAATAAATGTTACGTTTTTCCATTGGATTTGATTTGCTCCTACTAGAAAAACACTCTCGTTAAGTCAGGAGTTTCTATAGCCATGTAATAACTGCGCCTTAAAAATCTCCTAGTTTCTTATTCAATTCATACATTTCACTTACTATTTCTTCTTTTTCTGTTAATTTTTTACAATATGCAGTATGAATGAATAAATTGTTAAGCAGAAATGTTTCCTTACGATTCTTCATCACTTTTTCCAAAAGAGTAGTGTTGTCCAGTAGTTTTTCTGCTGCGGAAATAATTTGATTTTTCAAATTATTATAGTCTTTTGAATCCCCGGAAATGAAAGTCCATAGATTGCAAAGAAACTCAAACTTCTCAAATTCACTCATGAATTGTTGTTTGAAAAACCCCATGGATCCAGTAGTTCCTTCCTTCTTATCTTCAAATAATTGAGGAAAATCAATGTCATTCTTAATGGGCCATGTTACTAGTCCTTCTTTCACTTTTTTGAGAATTTCTGACATTGCCTTAAAATAATATATTTTTTCTAATCGATACATTTTTTCTTGTGATGCATTCGGTGCTTTTTCCAAATAATTTGGGTCACTCTCTATTTTTACTGCGATAGGATCGTAAAGTATTTTATAGCTAGAAAGTATGTTATCTACATAAAAAAAGTTATATTTTTCAAAAATATAACTTATTAAGGCAAAAGAATTTTTATTGAAGTCCAATTTATTGAAAAAATCATTGCAATATTGCCTTAACCATTCATATACATAGTCATGTACAATGGCTTCCTGTACTTCTGATATATCCACTGCATCTAAATTTTTTCCTTCACAATAATTTTTTCCTTTTTGAAGGATTGCTTCATTGACAATTTCATCCTCTTCTTCACATATTTGCAAAGCAGCTTTCCGAGACTCTTCTTCTATTGCCATGATAGTCTCTTGAAATTCTTCAATTGATTTTGGAATAGTGAATATTTCTTTAGGTTTTGGAGGTAGGACATTGACCTGGATTTTATCTTGATAGCCAAGCGTCATTAATTTTTGAACAAGATCATTTTTATGGGCCTCATCAACAAATAGCATCTTTATTTCATCAAGATTAATATCCCCCACATACATTTTTTCGCCTGAAATCTGACCAAAAGACGCCCCTTTTACGGTACAACAAAAGATAACAGGATACTTGTTTTCGATGGAGTGAATTAAATTTTGATTTGGCTCAACCAGGGTCACTGTTATATTAGATAATTTGTCAGATATTATTTTTGAATATTTATCAAAATAATGCGTAATCTTTTGGATTTCATTCGGATTATCTTTAGCTTGAAGTAACAAAATTTCTTTTTCATTCGTTAAATAAGATAAAAAGGTTGCAACTTGCGATTTGCTTAATCCCCCCCCCATTACCATATAATTTTGTGCCAACATTTCTAATCTTTTTAATGCCTCAACGTAATTGTTTTTTCTTATGGTGAGAATCGTGTATTCCATATTCTCATACAGTACATCAGCAGTTATTTTTCTCTGACCTAAGTTTGAGTAATTTGCCGCAACTTCCAAACCTGCACCATGGAGTTTATTAGGATCAATGCCAGAAATAGCACCATAATTAACTCCTTGCCTTCTTTTTCCTGTGTGGCCAAAAGTCCCAATAGATAATTCACCAACTATAGGATATAACCCATATTTTTTCCTCAGTTGCCCAGTAGGAATCAAAGCTTGAGGCACTTGAACTGTCTCTTGAGTGAACTGATTTTTTTTATCAAATTTGCGAATGGTTGCTGACTTGCCCATAATGGTAAAAGGCGCAGATGATCCACCATGGACGAATTCTATCTTCCCATGTGTTTGATCTGTAAGGCTTCCGATTTCATCTAATCTGTCTAATGGTATATATTGAAACTCTTTCTTTGGCTTTGCTACTTTATCAAATACTGATAGGTGATCGGTATCTATTTTGACACATTCTTTAGTCGCTTTATTGATATAGAATAACGCATTATAATTACCCTCTCCGCCCTGCACACGGATGTATGTTTGGTTTGACGGAATGTTTGAATCTTCTAGTGTTTCTTGATTGGGGAGAGATGTCATTAATAACACGCCTACTGGCTCTATAAACTCCCTATTATATTTGTCTATAACCTCTTTCATGAACTTGGCTCTTTCGCTTGGCATGATAATGCTCCGCTTAATTGCATTGTCTTAATCGTAGTATTAATTTTAGACAAAAAAGTGGGCATCAGCGCGCCATAGCTAATTTCCGAATAAATCGTATAAAATCATTAATCTATGACTAATTCCCTAGAATTTAGATGACATATATTAAGATAAAAGC
This sequence comes from Legionella brunensis, assembly GCF_001467025.1. Lineage (GTDB taxonomy): Bacteria > Pseudomonadota > Gammaproteobacteria > Legionellales > Legionellaceae > Tatlockia > Tatlockia brunensis. The sequence goes on from NZ_LNXV01000029.1 coordinate 343,658, forward strand.
AAAAGAAAAGTTAAGCTATGATGAGGGCTCGTTACACTTTAAAAGCAAATCAAATTTAGTTCACTGAATATGGCTGTTAAGATTCAAGGAGCCGTTTTAACGACTTTACATAATCCAAAAAATTAGCAACCCCATCTGTACTAGTTTGATATAAATGCTCTAGATTTATTGCAGCGAAATACTCTTCTGTTTGCTGCTTAATGACTTCCCTTCTCGCTGGATTCTTTTCTTTATAAAACGCAATCAATCCAGCTTCTATCGAATGAATATCAATTTCAAATTCCTTAGCTAAGCGATGAATCTCTTCTATATTGATAGTCTGATAAATATGGCTCAATGTTGCCTGGATAAGAGTCAATTGGATAAAGTCTTTTTTTGCCTCGTTCAGTATTAATTGTTTTTTAGGATTTAGTTGCTGCTCGTCAAATGACTCCATTAAACCACGAGTAAGCCAAAGTAGATGAATCAAATCATATAAATTTCCTGTGCCAGATAAGATAACTTCTACATTGTGCACAAGATAATTGAATAGCTTGTTAATATTTTTTCTGAGAAGAACGAGCGGATGTGAGCGCCATAACATATTTCCTACTATGAAGCTTGCGACAATGCCAATAATAATTCCACCAAATCTTTCTAGTGGTGGGCCTAATTCAGTGGGTGGTCCACCAGCCTGCGCTAAACAAATCACCAAGGCAATATTCGCTTGCAAACCTATATAGGCATATTTTGTATACTTAAACGACGCATAACTAAAGGCCCATATGGCAAAAAATAATAGCAGAATAAATGCGTATAAATTGAGGATAAAAAAAGCTAAAGGGAATAATGCTAGCCCTCCTCCCAGCAGACAACCTATTATCCGATGTATGCTAACGTTTTTCATTTCAAACAGGTCTTTCCTAATTGAAATGACTACACTACTTATAATGCCATTCAGACCTCCAGGCCAGTTGCTGACTAGCCAAAATGAGAGTGCGAGAATCGCTGCCAATCCTGCTTTAATGCTGTGTTTAATAACCTCTGGATCACTGCTCAATTGTTCCTGTTTACTAATTAATTTATTTTCAGACTTGGGCAATTCTTGCTGGGTGATGAACAAACCATTGAGATTAACGATAATAGTATTGATTTGTTGTAATAACGATTGAATATCCCAATAGACTTTTCTTTTTTCAAACGACATATCAACTTGTCTATTTAGACTTGCATTCAAATGCTCTATTGCTGGTGACGTTTGTAATGCTTCCTGTGTTTGATTACCTGTAAAAAAGACACCTCTTAAAATAGATAAATCATGTTGAATAGCACTAAAAACAATATTGATTTCTTCCTCAAGGATAGATATTTGCTCTTGTTTCAATTCATAGGAAGTCGAAAAATAAGTAATTGCTCGTGACAAATCAAAAAATAAATCCAACAACACCCTAAACTGGTCAATTTTTTCTCTTGTTATACCTAACTCACGTCGCATAAAACCAATCATTTCTGTGGATTTTTTTAACTTCCTTTTGAGTTGCAAATTCATATCAGCAATTTCTGAGGATGAGGGAGCACCGGTCAACAGGTATTGCTTTAATTGGTCAAGAAGGCTACTTAGCGAATCAAAAATAACAGATACATTTTGAGTAACATTGTCATGGATATTATTGGGGAAAAGGCAAAATGCGGCTGCCGCTGAAACAATGACACCAAGACCTATCTCAATAGGCCGCCATATTGCCACATAAAATACGTCATCAGGGCTAATGGCCAATTGGGCGATCACAATAAAAGCTCCCAATGCCCCAAGCAAAAAAGCATAGGCGTAAGTACTAAAATTGTAATAATAAACAGCGACTGTAATTAGCAATAAGTTAATCAGTAAATAAAGGAAAAGGCTATTTGCAATCATCTTAGCCAAGATAGCCCCCACCCACACACCAATTACTGTACCAACAATTCGTAGAATCGCTTTATCAATAATGCTACCGACATAAAGATTAGCAACGATGACTACTGTCATACCTGCCCAATAAGGCCTATCCAGATGAAGAGCAAAAGCAAGAAGAATAGCACATACCGCAGCAGCAGCAGTTCTTAGAGCTGCTCTGTTTTCGATTGTATTTTCAGTAATTGCTGTAAAAATTCTCAGTCTCTCGTTGGGTATGTGATTGTCGTGGCACTAGCACCAATTCTTAAAGGATAATCTGGGCTAACATCATCAAAATAAATCCGCACTGGAAAACGTTGGGCTATCTTAATCCAATCCTCTGTTGCTTCAAGGTAGGCTAATGTTGAAGGCGCAACGGCTCCAGATTGCACACGATTAATCCCCCAACCAATACTCCCCACATGCCCATAAAAAACCTTACCTGGATACATATCAAGCTTAATTTTGACTTTATCACCAGGCTTAATTAAGCGAATAGCAGTTTCCCGATAACGCGTGACAACCCACCACTGATTTGTTTCCACGAGAGCAAATAAACCCTCTCCAATTTTTATATATTGTCCGCGCCGTAAATTGAAGTTAGTAATAAAACCATCTGCTGGAGAAACTACAGTTGTATGTTCATACAAATAGCGAGCCTTATCGTATTTAGCCTGTGCCGCTAAAACAGCATTATCATCAAAATTGATTTCTGCAATTTTCTGCTCATGAGTGGCGGCCAATACCATAGCCTCTTGTTCTTTGATTTTGGCTTCAATGTTGATCACTTGAATCTCAGGTAAAGCCCCCTCTGATAATAGTTTTGAATAACGTCGAAAGTGATCTTGACTTAGAGCAATGGCTGACTGATTTTGTTCCAGTTTTTCTTTGGCAATCATGATTGCCAGCTTTTTATTCGCATAATCAAGCTTAGCAATCTTAAGCTCTGCCAAGGCCAAATCCATAGCATATTTATAAGGTCTTGGATCTATTTCAATCAGTTTTTGCCCCTTCTTGACATTTTGGTTTTCAACGACATAAAGCTGACTCACAGGGCCTTCCACTAGCGAAGCCATATTGACTATGTTTGCGGAAACATAAGCATCATCAGACCAGGTAAAATAATAAGCAAAATAACGATATCCACCATAGGCTATAAGGATAATCGCCATCGTAATTGCATGTGGCCAATATTGAAACGCTGCTAGACGTTCTCGAATCATTTACAACAGTCCTTCGCGAAAGGCTTTTTACTATCACTATACCCAAGATACTTCAAAATGCTAGATTTTAAATAACTTGATTTTTTACTGAGACGATAACAAGAAAAAATACTGCGATTTTCAAAGGCATACTATACTGGTAAGTAATATCAAGGAGAGAGTTATGGACTATACGCGCAAAGTGAATGAGAAAGGAGATTCTTATCTTGAGGTTCATGTTAAAGATTATTCCCTTATTTCTAATCCCATCCTCAATAAAGGAACTGGTTTTACCAATGAAGAACGCGCTGAGTTTGGTTTGTTTGGCCTTCTTCCTCCTGAGGAAAGCAATATTGTAGAGCAACGTAATCGTTCATACGCTGCTTTTAAAAGTAAGGCCACTGATTTAGAAAAATACATTTATTTACGTGATCTTCAGGATTCTAATGAAACTTTATATTACAGTTTACTATGCGAGCATATCACCGAAATAATGCCGATTGTATATACTCCTGTTGTGGGCGATGCTTGTTTGAATTTTAGTCATATCTATCGCCGTCCTCGTGGGATTTTTATTGCTTATCCCTATCGAGATCTTATGGATAAAATATTAGAAAACCCACGCTTTGATGGTGTTAAAGCCATTGTTGTTTCCGATGGTGAGCGTATTTTAGGCCTTGGGGATCAAGGTGCAGGAGGAATGGGAATTCCTATTGGCAAACTTGCTTTATATTGTGCTTGTTCTGGCATTCATCCCTCAGCAACGCTACCTATTTTGCTGGATACCGGTACGAACAATGATGAACTGAGAAAAGATCCTTTATATATCGGTTGGCGTCATGAGCGGATTCGAGGACAAGAATATGATGACTTTATTGAAACCTTTATTAAAGCCTTAAAAAAACGCTTTCCTCACGTACTATTACAATGGGAAGATTTTGCACTTCAAAATGCAACACGCTTGCTAGATCGTTATCGTGATGAGCTTTGTACATTTAATGATGATGTTCAGGGAACAGCAGCAATTGCCACAGGCACTCTCTTTTCCGCTGTCCAAGTAACGGGTATTCATCTTAAAGACCAACGTATCGTTATTGTTGGAGCTGGCTCTGCAGGTTGCGGTATTGCTGAACTCATTGTTCATGCAATGATTGAGGACGGACTTTCCGAGAAAGAAGCCCGCGAGCGCATTTATATGATTGATCGCAATGGCCTCTTAGTTGAAGGTATGGAAGATTTATTACCATTCCAACAAAAACTCTTAAAATCAAAACAAACTATTGCTAACTGGCACTGCGAACAGAAAGATATTATTAGCCTGAAAGATGTTATTAAAAACTTGCATCCTAACGCCTTGGTTGGTGTTTCTGGACAAGCCGGTTTATTTAATGAAGAGCTAATCCGTGAAATGGCCGCTCATGTTAAGCAACCCATCATTATGCCACTTTCTAACCCTATCACCCATAGTGAAGCAGTTCCTACTGACTTGATGTTATGGACTGATAATCGGGCAGTTATTGGTACAGGCAGTCCTTTTGGAACTATTGTGAAAGATGGAAAAATGTTTCGTGTGGATCAAACCAATAATGTTTATATTTTCCCTGGTATGGGACTTGGTCTTATTTCAGTTAAAGCAAAACGGGTTACTGATAAAATGTTTATGGCAGCTGCCAAAGCACTTGCTGCTTGTTCCCCAGCCAAAAAAGACCCTAAAGGAAATTTACTGCCTCCCCTAACCGAAGTTCGTGAGGTCTCTTACCAAGTCGCGTTCGCTGTAGCCAAAGAAGCTGTCAAATCTAATTTGGCTGAATATTTAACAGATGAAGATATTGAAAAACAAATTCGCAAACACATATGGGTTCCTAATTATGCACCTTATAAATACAAGGCTAAATAAGTAAGGGACACGGGCATTGTAATTGCTGACTCGGCAAATTGGTGGTCTAATAGGAAATTTTCTGTATATGTTGAAGATTGCTTATAGATACCGTTTGACACGTTCTTTTCGAGGCAAATAGCATGATGAAACCACACAAAAGGAAATTAGGCTATTGGGAAGAGTTATGCCAAACAGGCAATGACCATTATCATGGCAACGGAGTAATTGCTGCGGTTGCCAAATTTTCTTATCCCACGCTCTCTCTCAAGCGGTTTGAAGAAGCTGTGCGCTTACTCCAGGCTCAACAACCCCTATTGCGAGCCCACGTCAAAAAAAGCACTTTAAACTCTCATTTTATTATTGACGACAGTGAAAATGCCTATCTTCCTTTTCAAGTTCTTGTAAGAGATTCTGATTCCATGTGGGAATCGCTTATTGAACTAGAATTGAATCGCCCCCCGCGTAACCAAGATTATCAATGGCGATTAATTTTGTTACATTGCGAGAGCGATATTCAGCATGAATTAATTCTAATATCCGGTCATAATATTGGTGATGGGATCTCCATAGCCTATTTTTTTGATAGTCTTTTTAGAATTTATGAAGACCTGCAAACAAAAAATAGTTTTCCAATCTACCCACCAGTCGAAAAATTACTACGGCATATGGATAATAAGAAAACTCAACCGCCAGAAGATTTCATTATGACTCCCATTCCCTACGAAAACACTACCCCTTTAGGGGGGCGTGTCACAAAAAATATCTACCATAGCTTTTCTTCTGAGCATACAAAATCACTGTTAGACCATTGTAAATATAAAGATTTCTCTGTTAATGCATTCATTAATGCCGTGACCCTGGTAAGCCTTGCCAAAATATTGAAAAAAGAATTATCTTCCACCCTGCACACACCGGTAAATTTAAGAAAATGGTGTCAACCCGAAATACCTAATGATTTTTTTGGTTGCTACGTTTCGGTGGTAACCACTTATCATCATAATATTAATGAACACAGTAATCTCGACGTCCTAGCTTCTAATTATGAGCGCCAATTAAAAAATATTCGTCTGCCTGGTGATGCAATTTTCCCTCATCAATTTAATAAGCAAGAGCTCCTTCAACAAGTTGCACTCTGGGCTGGCAGCAGCGATCACTTTTCCATGGGACCCACTGTAACCAATATTGGTTTGCTACCCTTTAATGGCCAATATGATGCTTTAAAATGGCACACTTGTTACTTTTGTACCTCTCGTCAAAATGCTGATATCCCTATTCTACTTAATGTATTAACCTTTAACCAAAAACTGATGATTTGCTTCACATACACACAACCGATGATGAGTAAAGAGTTTATACAAAATTATGTCGCTCAGTTCATTTCCTATATTGATAATGTAGGCTAATGCCGGTTATTAAAATATTGAAGGTTAGTAATTTAATAAATTTACGATTTTCTGGTTCGCACGCATTATGACCTAAAATGGATTAAACTGTAAAAATATAACTTAGGAATCGACCCGTGAAACTACAACTTAATGAAATTTTTCATCTTTTGGCAGCGATGAAAGATGTGGCGACTGCTAGAGGAAAACAGGCTTTAACCCCTTTGCAGACTACCTCTTTAAAAGCGACCTATCATCATGTTTTTACTCATAGGGATGAACTTAAATTATCAGCCTTACCTGAAATCACTCCTCATAAATTTGCACAAGTTTTTACCAATAGCGCTAAAGCTGAATATGCACTGCGGTTTTTAGTAGTGACTGCATTGATGGATGGGCAAATTAATCCGCAACAAATTCAGGCCGTGTTTGATTATGCTCAGACAGCTCATCTCAATCCACATTATTTACAGCAACTTGAAAAAACGTTAGTAGGAGACGTACCTTGGCTTATCAAAGATATCATGCTTAAGAATCTTGAAAGTTTCGATATTTTTCCAAATCTTCAAAATGATAAAGACATTGATAATTGGCTCTTTCCCTATCGAGGAAATAACAAAGACCCCCAGCTAGCTCAGCGCTATGAAAATCTTAGCCAATTACCTAAAGAAAGCTTTGGCTATCATATTTGGTTACAGTTTAAAAATAATAACTATAAGTTTCCTGGAGAGGAAGAAGGCGTAAATTACACCTTTGTAATGCCACATGATTCAATTCATGTGCTTAGCGAATATGACACCTCACCTTATGGTGAACTTTTGGTTTCAGTATTTACTTCAACTATGCTAGAAAAAAATCCTATTGATGGGCATGTTATTCCAGTGATGTACTCTTTTTATTTGGGAATTAAGATTAATGATCTGGCTGGATCCTCAAAAGTTGTTATTGATCCCTATGAATTTTGGGAAGCATGGTATCGAGGCTCACAAATGCAAATTAATTTATTTTCTGAAGGCTGGAGTATTTGGGATGTTGCTGAATTACCCCTTTGCGAACTACGAAAGCTCTACTGCGTTTTACCACGGTTAGAAAACCGCAGTGCCAATAAGCCTCTTTAACAATTATTTGACGCAAAAAATGACGTTTTTCTTGCGTCAAACTGTCCTTCATTTAACTTAAGTCTCAAAATGTACTATGGTTTTTATTAGAGCCAATAATTTTAGGCGTTCATTACTATACATTTTATACAAAATAACAGACTTTTTTCGAAAAAAAACGCTGATATGATTTATGGATAAGCTGAGTCGTTTGATTATCGGAAGTAATTTCGAAGAAGTTTCTTAATAAGAGTGGTACGGAGACTTAGTGATGGATAGCATATTTTTAGGAATGAATAATAGTAATCAAATTAAATTATTACTTAACAAATTAGAAAGTGGTAATCTTGGAAAATATCTGAGTCAGTCTGAACTAGATGTTTTAATTAAGCATAGCAAAATTATTGATTTTTTACCGGGTGAAATTATCCTTAAACAAGGGAAAACGTTTGAAGGAATCTACATTATTATTGATGGCCAGGTAACCATTACTGCACGCATAATGGGTCAAGGAATTACTAATATCGAAACCTTAGGTCCCGGTAATTTTTTGGGGGAAATTTGCTTTATAGAAAGGCTTCCTTGTCCTACCTCAATAATCGCGAATGTACAGGTTAAATGCCTACTCATGACTGATACTTATTTTGAACTTTTATCCGCCTATTATCCCGAAATAAAATATAAAATTTTAGAAGCGCTAGCACGACAAGTCTGTGGTCGCTTAAAACGAATGCATGATAAAGTCACTGATTCTATTACTAATTCAGCTATGGTTAGTTTATCCTTCTTTGGTAAAGTAGTTCACACATTTAACCAACCAAAACTTATCACATTTGAAGAAGCTAGTCTAAACAAAGAGCAATTATTAAAATTACCATTATTTCAAATATTTAATAACGATGAATTGGACAATTTGTTCAAAAACATGGAATTACTTGAAGCTTCTAAAAATTGTAAGTTAATTCATCAGGGCGAAAAGAAATCTTCTTGCTATATCGTCATCCACGGTGCCGTTCAATCTAGTATTGTCCATGACAATAAATTGGCAAAATTATCGGTTATTGGCCCAGGAACACTTTTCGCTGGTGTTGCTTGTGTAGATAGCGACTCTTCTTACACCATTACTTTTTCAACTTGTGAACAAGCAATTTTATTGAAAATTTCTGATACCGCCCTGACTAATTTTCAAGAAAATAAGCCTCAACTTTGGTATAAATTATTTAATCTAATTTGTGCTTCATTAGTTGCACTAGAAAAATCCATTGATAAGTTAGATATCCGGCTTCACATTGAAGCTTATAATAGGTAAAAAATTATGTGCAGAATATTATCTTATCTAGGAAAGCCCATTTTAGTCGAAGAGCTACTTTATAAGCCTGATAACTCATTCATCAAGCAAAGTTATCACCCTAAATATATGTCACACTTATTGAACTTAGCGGGATTTGGTATTGCAGCTTGGGACAATACGTCCCATAACCCTAAATTTCCACATCTCTATAAAACACCGCAATTACCTTTTTACGATGAAAATTTAAAAAATCTTGCCTCCAAAATTTCACCTCATTGTATTCTTGCACATTTGCGTGGAGTGTCATATCACGATAAGCAAATTATTTCTAATCAAAATGTGCATCCCTTTGTCTTTCCTCAATCAAACATTGCCTTAGCCCATAATGGCTCACTAAGTAACTTTGCACTAATGCGCTATGATTTGCTGGAATTTGTTCATACAGATTATAGAAAAGATATTACTGGGACCACCGATAGTGAATGGATCTACGCTATTTTTTTATCGCAACTTTCAAATTCTGTAGGGAACTACGAAACAGAAGAAATAGCCAGGGCAATTACTGAAACATTAAAAATTCTTCAACGTACACGTACCAAGAGAAATATAAAAATTAATTCTCCGGTAAATTTATTTATCACCAATGGCGAATTTATTGCAGCCACGCGCTTTGTTTTGGATTATGGATGGCAACCCCCTGATGCTCCTCCATCCGCACACTCTGGTTACCATTCTTTATGGTATACCTATGGTGATAGCTATGGTTTTTATGATAACGAATATAAGATGAAAGGAGGTCATGTAAAATCAAGCATTATCATAGCTTCCGAACCCTTAACTGAGGACACAACCACCTGGCTTGAGGTTCCAGAATATACCTTGATTATTGCACGCCATGAAAACAGCGAAATAAAAATAGTTTCACAAGATATTAATATTTGATGGCACGATAATTAATTTCTATTAATTAAATTATTTTAGGCTCCTTCAAATGCTTTCTGCTTTCTTTGCCTTTCAAATTCTCACTGACCAAATGAGAAATAACACTATCTTTCTATCTTTTATGCTGCATGTTAATTGCCGAAATTTGCTTAATTTAATTCTTGAAAATCAAATATCATAAATACCGAATCAATATAATATTTTTTACTATTGACAACTCTGTATATGCCACTTAGTTATTTGATTTGGGTTTGAAATTATCTTCTTCATTTTCATCTGAATGCGATTCTTCCAAATCAGATACCCTATTTTTTAATTCCTCAGAAACATTATAACTAATTGTTTTTTTGGAAATAAATTCCTCACTTTCTGCTACTAGTTTATCATCATCTTGACGAATTTTTTTCAGATTTTCCTCTAATAGTTGTTCTTGCATTGTATCCAGTTCTTCATTGGTTTTTTCTTCATCTAAATTAGGTTTCTTTAAGTCATTAGGCTTATATTTTGCAAAAAATAAGTTTATAAAATTGCTAGCTAAATTTGTTTGCATAAAAGATGCTTCGTTAAGTCCCTTATATAAAGAAGGGGAAATTGTTTTTTGAGATTCGCTTTTCTTTTCCTCATAAAGAGTCCATTCTGATAAATTAATAGGTTTCTTGGTTTCTTTCAATTCTGGATTTTTGATACTATTCAGTATTTCTTTTTCTAAATCGCATAAGGCTTGTACTTGGGCATAATTTTCAATAGATTTATAAGTATTAGAACCTGGTAAAGCCCTAATTGTTTTAATAGCTTTGTAAACTAGAGAGCTACACTTACATCCAAGTATCGATTGATTATTTTCTTTTTCATTTTCTGCATACTCTTGCAGCGACTCAGGGTTTGTAATATTTTCTTGGATCAGCTGACGCAGTACTAATGAAGCAAGCATCACGCCAGATCTACCTAAACCCTCGCCACAATACAATATAATATTTTGTGGCGATTTTTTAAAAATTTCATAGAGGGCATCAAATTCTTCAAGAGATGGTACAACATGTGCCTTATCTACAATAGGTATACTATAATGTTGGTTTTCCTTATTTTTAAATAGAAGCTGCTCTTTAATTCTTATTTCCTGGTCAGTATAGATTTCTGCTTCTTGAAGGTCACTAAACGATATGACAGTTCCAACATTCTTTTCAGCCCAAAAATCAGTAATTTCTTGTAAAGAATATCCAAAACCATACCGGATTGGATGTGCCATAGCTCCAACTAAAAGAGTTTTGCCATCAATTGTTATGCTTATATCTCTATAATTATGTGGAACAACATGTTTTTCTTTCACGATTTATATCAAAATAACAGGTAACTATAATAATTATAGCAAAATAATTTCTTGATTTTTCATGTGCCATTAATTAGATATTTTCTTATGAAAACAAAAAGAAAAACCAACTAAATACCGTATTGAATTGGGTATAATTAGCCATGGTTATTGGTTTTTTTTTGGAGTATAGCTAGGTTGGTTATTTCTTTTACTTGTTCCTCATTCTTATTAATAATTGGGCTGCCTACAGCATTAATTAAGCTGCTAAATTGATTACTATCTTGCATACTAAACATGCGTCTACGGTAACAAGCTAATAATTCAGCATCTTGACTGATAAGCTCTTGACATTTTTGTAATGCAGATTGGTTGGGGATATCTGGATCCATTCCTCCCATTAAAATCATTTGCTTTTTTATTGATATACTAATGTTTGGTGTAGATAAAGCTACCTGTAAAGGTAGTTTTGGATCACTTTTCTTTAAATAAATATTTTCCGAATCAAGTAATTTTTTTATTATTTTTTCATTAGGTGGTAAGGATTGAAGCGCAAATAATAATATTGATTTATTTTCAAATTTATCTACCGCATTAATGTCAAATTCCGATTGTTCCATTAAATATGAAAGCATATTAAGACTATCAAATATTACAGCAAAATGTCCTGGGGTATAACCTTCTTTTTCAAATAATGACACCTTGCTACCAAGTAGAAAATGAGCCAAATTCTCATCACTATTTTTGCAAGCAAACTCCCATAGTTTATCAATTGATCTATTAACTATTTTATTGATTAAGTTTGGAGATGTATGCTCCAAAAGTAGATCAAGAACTTCCCATGATTTATTAGTAGTGAATAACAATTCTAATAGATTGTTAGAAATAAAACTTTCAATATCTTGCTCTGAAGGCTTGCTCCCTTGCGATGACTTATTTTTTAGTTCCGCAATTTCTTCAAGAGCTTTTTGTAAGGATGGCTCAATATCCTCTGTCCATCCACCACCCCTAATTTCCATAAAAACATTAGATTCTTCATCAAATATTAAATCTGTTGTGTTTTCTAATCGCTTTAATTTACCAAAAGGTGAGAATTGATCGTCTACTAATTCTAAGTTAAATTTACTTTTTTTATTACATTCTTGGATTATTGCAAGCAAAGTAGCATAGTTAGTACGGCTTCCTATATCTTCTATTTTGCCTCCGCCAATAAAAATTTCTATTTTTCCATTGGGATCTAATTTTTTCTGCATTTGTTCCAACAATGAAGTTAATTTAGAAGGATCAGACATAACATGAATCATACCTAATATAACTTCACCATTTTCGTTATAACCTCTGGCACAAACACCCACACATACATCCAAGCCAAAGGTAAACAATCTACCTTGAGTCCTATCTACAACATAAACTTTATCGGGATCAACACAGATTGTCCTGGGGTCTGCATCTATATTTAACTGAAATGCTAATTTGGTAGTTGCAGAATAAGTAATTTTTTTTTATACATAGACTTAACTCTTAAGCTCAACGTATATCTAAATATAGCACTAATTAATTGAGACTACTGAAAGGAAAAATCGTCTAAATAGCGCCAACTGAGAAGACCTTGATGAATATAATTAGCTTTATTTTTTTGACAAGGTGCAAGCGAAGTAAGACGAGCAATACGCAACTGTAAAAATGCTTTAGGTTTCTTGCTCAACAGGTTAATTCGCCAATGCTCCGTACTATAATGTTCTTTACCAATAACCGACTGCAAACAAGGAAATACACCTAGCTCCTCAACGAGATAGAAATAAGTTCTATTTTTATCACTAAGTTTGCATCCGCGATTTGCTAATAATGAAATGATTTGATTATGCTCTTGCTCGACCACAACACATTGTGCATTATGCTTCCAATGTTTTAAGGTGAGTTGTTGCATGTAAAATTCTATTTGGTAAAAGTCCTGATTTTTTTCAACCATCTTATTTAAACCTTTGTAATATAAAAGAATATTTTGCATGGCTGATATTATGAGCAAAGAGAGCAAGGACAGAACCATTATTGCAGTTAGTAAAATTAACCCTTTCTGTTTTCTCATGATGCTCGCACCATTGTTTCAATCCGCGCTGTCTCATGGTCAGTCAACTGCAACAAAATCTGTAGCACGGTTAAACCCTGACTCGATTGCTCTTGTACAGAAAAACCATTCACCGTTGAGGTGAGCTCCTCGGCGTGATTGCGTCGGTAATACAATGCCCTTTCACCCCTTTTGTTTTCCTTGATAAAAAACTCCTCCTGAGTCCACTTCCCTACGTAGGCTGGTTTTAAGTAATCAAAAAATAAAGGTTTCTTCAGCTTAATTATTATACTGTTACCACTTTGTCGAGCAGAAGAAATTTCCTGCACTTCGGCGTGGTAGCAATCAGCGATAAGGATCGCTTCATTCGCCTGATAGCTATTTTCTTTGCTGATAATGAACTCATCAGCGGTAAATTTTATTATCGAATTAAAGTATTCATTCATGCGATTGATACGTAATGCCTGAGGTTTGCCAGCGTTGATTTCAATCGCCCAAAGCCTTCTCTTGTGGTGCCCATCGATACTTTCTAGTCTGTTGAGATTTATACAGGGGGTAAATCCCGCACTACGAACGCTATTGCGAATTAAATCGAGAGCCCACTCTAACTCAAAAGTTTTCTCTAGTAAGGCATGAGTATTGTCATATTGTCTTTTTGCAGATAAATAATGCTCTATCAATGCTGTTAGCAATAATGTACCTAGGAAAAGAGTTACCATCATTTCAACTAAACTAAGACCATTGTTCTTACCCATAATTTCTCATCGTTTCTCTTTGCAATTTGCAGCATGAGGATGAGGAATCAGACATTTCAAAGCCCCAGAAAATTTCCAACGTTATTCCCTTTGATGTTGGCGTTTGTTTGAATGTGAATGGTTCTTGAGTATCTATGAGTGGTTGATGGGCTAACAACCGTTCGGAGTTGTTATCTAGTAAAATCATTGCAAAAGAGCGTTGTACGGCACGATAAAATAATTGGTTAATTTGCCATTGCTGCTGCAAGAGCGCAAAAGAAATTACTGTAACCAGCAATAGAGTTATCAATAATTCAATTAAAGAAAAACCATAAGCGATCTTCATAATCCATTTCCTGAGGTTGTTTTGCCGGATTAGATTAATCCTCCCCAAGAAGAAAGCAATAGAAAACAAAAAATTTAAATTATTGTGACCAGTTACAGTTCAGTCATTCACTTTTTGATAGCACTTAGGTAATATCGAAAATCTTTCGGTTCTAAGGAGAGTCCGTTGTCTTGTGACTATCACCAATTACCTCATGCGGGTATTCAATCATTAAGTCCTTATATTCCAGGTAAAGCAATTGAAGAGTTGGCACGTGAACAAGGCCTGACTGACATTATTAAACTTGCCAGCAACGAAAATCCTCTTGGCTGCAGTTTCAAAGCCAAGGAAGCCTTAGCCAAACTATCGCGAATACAATTGGCAACTTATCCTTCGCCGATGAATCATCCCTTACGACATAAGCTGAGCCAAAAGTTAGGAATTAACGAACATATGTTAACGCTTAGTAATGGTTCAGATTTACTATTTTCATTAATTTTAACCACCTTTGCGCTTCATACTGGTAAGCAAATGTTAACTCATGAGCATTCTTTCATTTCTTATGGGATTCAGGCACAAACTTTAGGCATTCCTATTCAAAAGATACCGCTACAATCGGATTGGCAGGTTGATATTGAAGCCATGATTAGTGCAAGCCAAAATAATACTGCCGTCTTATTTTTGGCCAACCCCAACAATCCTACAGGGATATTTATTAATCCTGACAAAATTAAAAAGCTTCTTGTTAATGTACCCAAATCAACAATTGTTGTTTTAGATGAAGCTTATTATGAATATGCCTATAAAAATGGCGATCACACCAGTATCAATTTACTGCAACAACACCCTAACCTAATTATTACCCGCACTTTCTCTAAAGCTTATGGGCTTGCTGGATTGCGATTAGGTTATGCTATTGCTCACCCAGCAATAACAGAGCTATTATTACGCGTGCAACCCCCTTTTGCGGTGAATCAACCAGCCCTTGAGGCAGCCAATGCCGCTTTGGATGATGATGATTTCGTTCAGCAGACTCTGGAGGTTAATCACCACGGCATGAAGCAACTACAACAGGGTTTTGATATCTTAAAACTAAACTATTTACCGTCGCGATGTAATTTTATTACCTTCGACTGTGGGATGAGTTCTTTACCGGTTTATGAAGGATTATTAAAACAGGGAATAATCGTTCGCCCATTACATCCTTATAAACTAGCCCATCATTTGCGAGTTACTATTGGAAATACTATTCAGAATACCCGATTTCTTGAGAAACTAGCATTTTGCTTATCTAAAAAAATTTAGGAGTTTAGACGATGAAAACCGATTTAAGCCAAAAACATTGTGAATCCTGTGAAGGAATTGGGGCAGCATTAACGGCCGAGCAAGTTCATAATTTGATGCCACAATTAGATAGTCATTGGCAAGTACAAAATGACAGTAAGGAAATCAAACGTTCGTTCAGCTTTGCTAACTTTTATGAAACCATGGCTTTTGTGAATGCAATTGCCTGGATTGCCAATACAGAAAATCATCATCCTGATCTTGAAGTAGGCTACAACTATTGTCATGTGCGCTTTATGACTCATGCCCTAAAAGGCTTATCTCACAATGATTTTATTTGCGCTGCTAAAATAGATGCTTTATTAGTTTAAGCTTTTTGCTATCGAATCCCTATATCTGGACCCGCATGGGTCCCTTTATTCCAAAGATAACGACTCTCAAGTGGTGTACACAGATATAGTGTCATGTCTTTCGAATAACAAATGTTGAAGCTCTCTATGGGAAGAAACCTGATATTGCGGCATGATTCCCTCGGGAACAGATTTTTTATGCACATTAAACCAGCATGTATCCAAGCCTGCATTGATTCCTCCCAGAATATCTGAGTCAGGATTATCACCAACCATTAACACTTGTTCAGGCGCAGGATTACCCATCTCGGAAAGAGCATGCTCAAAAATACCGCGATGAGGTTTCGCAAAACCAACTTGTTCAGAAACTACGAGCAAATCAAAATGCCCACTGAGCCCCGTTCGCTCAAGGCGGACTTGTTGTAACTCCGTAAATCCATTGGTAATAATACCCAGTTTTACGTGCCCTTTCAGAGTATTGAGTAACTCTACTACTCCCTCTAAAGGTGTACATATTTCAGCCATTGCACCAAGAAAGGCACGACTTAAATCCTGAGAAGGAATTTGCAGTTTATTAGCCCAATTGCTAAAACGCTGATGTTGTAATTCCTGAGCAGTAATATTTCCATTTTGGTAATCTACCCACAGAAATTTGTTGACTGCCTCATACTCCTGATAATCCAGCTTGGTAAAGTTGACACCAAAATTGGAAAACAAATGCTGTAATCCCCTAAAAGCATCAAAATGAAATAAAGTTTCATCGGCATCAAATAAAATCCACTCGTAAATTTTCAATTGGCTATCTCTTCTCAATACATTATAACTAGCGAAGATCTTACTGCAAAAATGGTTAAAAAACGACCTATTCGTTATTAAACAAAATTAATTTGGCGTAATTGTATCAGCTTCTTTAGAAATATTTTTTACTTCTGGTAAAGTATCAAGAATGTCGTACTGAATACAAAGAAGATGATCCTCGGCAGCTTGATTCATTAAATTTTGAAAAAAAATTTCACAGCAAATTTGGTACGGCGTGACACTTTTAAAAAATTTCCATCCGGCCCAATTGGTTTGTGTTGTCATCAAATACTGTGTCAGACAAGCTTGTAAATCAGGCAAATAATACTCTCCTACATAAAACTTACAAAGTAGCTGGAGGAGATAAACATTATCCTCTATGTCGATTAGTTTATGTAATTTTTTAAGCCATTCTGAAGTATCTGTTTTCATATAGGAAGTGAAACCCGGTTGCTTGGCATCCCAAAAATTCTCAAGTGAATTTCTGAAATTAGCAACGAGAAGGCTATTTGCGCTCAGATTTTTTGGATAAGCTCTAAGTTTTTCCCTCGCTTCTTGCAGTTGCTCAGTTAAAGCTGACCATCCTTTATCAGAGATTAAATCATGCGGGACCGAGGCAAATAGATTTTTTATCGATGTCAAATAGGCCACCCATATTCTATTGACCTTTTCAGGAAAATGATAATCATCCATATCACTTTCAGTAAATAAGTGATCCAGAAAGAGACCATCCTCAAGATCAGGATTTCTCTTACCTAAGATTGTAGAATCGAAGACTTGCTCAAACGGCTCCGTAAGCATTTTCCCGGCTAAAGCAGGATTATGAATTAAATAGCTAAAGCTTTGCACTAAACCTAATAATTCAGATGCTTTATTAATAATAAAATTTTTCCTCTCGATATTAGGTTCATTAGCTTGCTCAACCTTATTTATCGCATCGCTTAAACTGTATAGACGCTCCAAAAGTAGTAAGCGATACTCCTGATTCGTTAGATGGGGGGAATAATTGAGATGAAAGATACTGTAAATCTGACTATAGAATGCCTCTTCCACTTCATCAAATTCATTTTCAAAGGCTAAAGTTGGTATATTATAACTGTACAATATTTCATAGGCCTTGATTTTGAGGATATAAAAAGCCTCCATTTTTCTATATTCCGTGACAAGATAATCACTATTAATTACTTCAAGAATTTTCCCTAATAGTTCAGGACTAAACCGGTGCTCATCTGTCTCTTCGCGAATCAAGTTTGAATCCAGATGGCTAGAAATATAATGACTTAATACATAATAAATTTGTCCAAGCGAGTATTTCATCTTACCAAATTGAGATATTTCAGAGCTATAAAAAGCGGTTATAAGCTGGCAAATTAAGACTAAATCCTGTAAATCCGGTTTAACTATTTTCAAACAATCAGCAACGAATTCAATAATATTATCTTGAGTAACTGCTTTGATTTTTTTTCTGACAGGATCAAATGCTAAATACCCTTTTACATGAAAATAAAAATCTTCTAATAAACATAGAAATTGATTGTAATGTCTTGCTCTTAGGGAATAAAAAACATAATTCAATTTTTTTGCTAACTCAGAAACCACCTCATTCTCAGAAAAATACCCATGTCTATCAGTCAAATCATCAGCAATATTATGTGTAAACTCACTATAGATAGCAGCATCTGCTGAGCAACCCAATACTTTGGAGCGGTACATTTCATCACGGTTTTTAGGCTCAAAAGTCGTGTAATTAATCGCAATTTTTGCTACAACCGGGATAAATGTAAGAGAACCTTGTCCATTAAGCTTGAGACGTATGTACATGGCAGCGAAGGGTGCAACATCAAAATGAAGCTTTTGTGCCGCAACTTTCTCCAAGGTAGCCTTCTCATGCTGGTGATGCAAACCCGAGGTAAATACAGACTGATAAGCGTTGATATCCACGCTTTTTAAATCGGTGGTTTGCCTATCTAAGAGAATATTTTCTTTACCGTTCCTTAAACCGTAAAAACACAGATAAAGATTGGCAAAATATTCATCTCTTCCATTTTTTGTATAGATTAATTGACGATAAGATCCTGTCTTATAATATTGATTTAGATAATGATTTTCAGCGATAGTTAAATCATTCAATATAAAATAAGGGATACTTAAAAGTGATTGCCCTCCACCAGCTGATAAAATAGCCTCAGTTAATGATTTATCCCCTGTGTAATCAACCAACTTTTTGTATATTTCCTTTTCAGAATAACTCTCTGTATGTATTTCAGCAATAAAATTTTCACGATGGAAATCCATAAATGAGGAGTCAATTGCTGAGTAAGGATGCATCTCACAATAATCATTAATATCCTTTTGCAGCGTTTTAAGTAATTTGGGTGACCATTGATAGATATATGTTCTCATTGAAAGATCTTTAATTAATTTTTTTAATACAAATACCAATTTATATTATTTTGCACAACTGTGAGTCTGCATTTAGATTAGTTATTATATGTACTGAACCGAAAAAATCCCTGAATAACAACAGGTGATTAGCAGAGCAATTCTTAAAGAGATAATAAGCAGGGAGAAATCTTATAAGATAAAAATTTTTACACATTGAGTTTAGCGAAGAATCTTTAACTGCTTTGCAATCAGATTTCTTCGCTATTGAAGGATACTCTAGAGAAGAACTTTAAACTATTGGAAATTAAGGCCTGTCATCGATTTCTTTTCGCTGTGAAGGCAGAAAATCTTTTCTATCCAATCCCATTGCCACAGCCAAAGCCCCAGCAACATAAATAGAAGAATAGGTTCCTACAACAATCCCAATAATTAATGCGAGCGAAAATCCACGAATCGTTTCTCCCCCATATACAAACAATGCAACAACCACAAATAAGGTTAATAAAGAGGTCATGATGGTTCGTGATAGCGTTTGGTTAATGGAAATATTCATAATTTCCAAAGACGACGTTCGGCGAATCTTAATAAAATTCTCACGCACACGGTCAAAAACTACGATTGTATCGTTTAAGGAATAACCAATGACAGCGAGCAATCCTGCCAAGGCCTTCAGATCGAATTCGATACCAAACATAGCAAATACACCGAGAATTAATACTGGATCATGAATTAATGCTACGGCTGAACTCACTGCCAAGCGATACTCGAAACGCATGCCGATATAAATCATGGTTGCGAGTAATGAAACAAGAACAGCTAAAGCCCCTTTCGTTGCCAACTCTTGCCCCACTTGCGGGCCAACAAAATCCACACGTTGTTTTGTTCCCTCTGGCAACTGGTTCATTACCTTATCCACAAGCACACTTTGATCCATATCTGCTCGGGGAGCAATACTGATTAAGACATCTTTTGAAGTACCATAACTAATAACCTGAGCTTCCTTAAAATCAGCTTTGTATAAATTTTCCCGGATTAATTCTAAATCCACTGATTTTGGAAAAGACACTTCTATTTGCGTTCCCCCAGTAAAATCTAAGCCCCATTTCAAGCCATGAATTAACAAGGCACTAATGGATACCACAAAAATAAGTGCAGACATCAAGGCGGTCCACTTACGCGCCCCCATGAAGTCTATCTTTGAATTTGGATTAAAAAATTCCATCTACGCCTCTGCTCAAATACCAATTGAAAGTTTTTTTACATTACGACCACCATAATACCAATTGACGATGGCACGCGTGTAAGTGATGCTCGTGATCATCGAGGTCAGCAAGCCTAGGGATAGGATCACTGCAAAACCTCGTATAGGCCCACTTCCTATTGCAAAAAGAACTATCCCTACAATAAGCGTGGTAACATTCGCATCGACAATAGTTGAAAATGCGCGATCATATCCTGCATGGATGGCAGCCTGTGGCGATAAACCATTGCGTAGCTCTTCACGAATTCTTTCATAAATAAGCACGTTAGCATCCACAGCCATACCCACAGTTAACACGAATGCCGCGATCCCCGGTAATGTTAAAGTATTACCAATTAAAGACATCAAGGCAGCTAGCAAAATCAAATTTAAGAACAATGCAATGTTAGCCACCAAGCCAAAAAAGCGGTAATAGATGAGCATAAGCACAAGAATTAAGCCCATGCCGACTTCAAGAGAAATTAATCCGCGACGAATATTCTCTTTACCGAGAGAAGGTCCTACAGTTCGCTCCTCAACAGGATAAATTACAGCAGGTAAAGCACCAGCACGCAATAACAAGGCTAAATTACTGGCTTCCTTACTATCTGCCAGACCGGTGATTTGGAAATTATTCCCCAACGCATTTTGGATAACCGGAGCACTAATAACTCGCTCTTCACGTTGCGTGACCCGTTTTTCAACCCCATCAATCGTATAAGTATTCGTTTTAGTTTCAACAAATACGATAGCCATGCGCCTACCAATATTTTCACGGGTAATTTTCGTAAATAAGCTTTCTCCGCCACCACCTAACTGCACCTGTACAGCAGGAGTTCCTGTCTGTTGATCGAAACTTGAAACAGCACTGGTAATGGAGTCTCCACTGAGCACCACTTGGCGCTTCAATAAAATTGGACGTCCGTCCATCATATACAGTTTGCTATTGACAGGAATAACTCCTGTTTGCTTAGCCAGTTGAGCATCATTTTCCTGATCAACTAAATAAAACTGCAAAGTTGCGGTACCGCCAAGAATTTGCTTTGCACGAGCAGCATCTTGTATACCAGGTAGATCAACTCCAACACGAGTTGCGCCTTGCTGTTGTACAACAGCCTCTCCAACTCCCAATTCATTAACACGGTTACGCAGAATACTCATCGTTTGTTCGATGGTATTTTGGCGAATGCTATTTAATTCCGTAGGAGATAAAGCAGCCAAGAGGGAGTAAGTTGCACTGGACTGGGTAATCATTAGATCAGGGAGTTTAGCGTTGATTTCACCCAGTGCAGCACTCATTGTCTGTTCATCACGAAAACGAATATCAATACCTTTATCAGCAAGATAGCGAATACCTACATAGCGAATACCAGCTTCACGCAAATCTTGACCAATATTTTTCATCAAGCCTTCATAACGTCGACTAATAACACTATCAACATCAACCTCGAGCAAAAAATGAACTCCCCCACGTAGATCCAATCCCTGCTTCATGGGCTCAGCACCAATCAAACTTAACCACCGAGGTGTGGTGGGTGCAAGATTTAAAGCCACAGTATACTGGGACCCCAGAGCATTTTTAATCGCGTCTCGTGCCAACAATTGCGTATCAGTTGAAGCAAAACGTATCTCCAAACGATCACTAGTTGTTGTTATTGAATTATATTTTATTTTTGCATCATTCAATAAGGTACTGATTTGTTCACTTAGCTGATCCATATCCACAGGAGATTGCGAAGAAATTTGCACAGCAGGATCTTCGCTATATATATTAGGTATTGCATAAATTAAGCCGACCACAGTAATTATGATCAGCACAAGATTTTTCCACAGGGGGTATTTATTCTGCATATCGTGTCCCTAGCCCAACTTAAAGGGATTTAAGAGTGCCCTTAGGCAAAACTGCGCTTACTGCACCTTTCTGGATGCTCACTTCAACTGTCTCTGAGAGAGCAACTTTTATATATTGATCATCAATGTTAACGACCTTTGCTAATATACCGCCAGAAGTAATAATTTCATCACCCTTCTTTAACTGACTAATCATTTCACGATGTTCTTTCGCACGTTTGTTTTGTGGTCTTATCAGCATAAAATAAAACAACACAAAGATAGCAACAATCATGATTAGCGAAAAAGTTCCATCAGTCTGTGCTGCTTGAGTTGGAGCTGCAGCCATAGCATCGCTTATAAAAAAACTCATACCATTTCTCCTCAAATTCGCTATTTGGTCATCAAACTTCTTGCGTAAGCTGCAGATTTTGCTTGAGCGCAAAGTGTCTATATTCCGAGAGCGAAGCTTACAGAGAGTAAGTCAGCACCGCAGAGACATAGATAACATAGCAGCCAAGTAAGCAATGCTGGTTATGCAAGAAGTCTATTGCATGGGATGCATCAACAGCACCTCAGTGCAAGGTGCGTGACATCATATCTAGATTTCCATCTCTCGTAAATGAAATGTCCTAAGTAATTTCCCCAGAGGTGTCTTTTTTTGAAAAGGATCGATAATTTTGATAATAATATGCATTATGTTGAATAAGAAAACGTCGACACAGCAGAGGTGTTTGGGCGATTAAATGATGCAAATAAGCACGTGTAAATTGCTGTTGACAAGTTGGGCATTGACAACTCTCATCAATAACTGTGTGCTGATGTGTCATTTCATCATTCAATAAATCAATCATCTCGGTGCCGCTATATACTTTACCAAGTATTGCATTTTGCGCTGGCAAATTTGATTCGATAAAAAAACTATCATCTGCTAAAGCAGCTAACTGTCCACAATCATAATTGCCCACAAGATAAATAGGTTTATTGCAATAATTAGCCATATTTTCCTGCAGACTAGTCAATGACATTGACTCTTCATAGGGTAAGTACCAACCAAAATTTTGTTCTGATTTGTTATTGGGGGTAATCCATGTTTTTATTGTCTGTGGGAATGAGGGTAGCTGCGATAAGTCAAAATCTGGTGGTAAAATAACCATATCAGGCTCTAATTGCTTAATTAAAGAACAAACCTCTTCTTTTGCAATCCGCAGCACACTACCATCATAGGGCGAGCGGATGGAGTAGATACCCTGCTTATTAGCGGGAGGTAATGAAGCATTCAAGACGATAAATCCTTCCCAATCAATATATGACCTAAGATTGGGGAGAATTTTTAGTAGAGACACACCAGGTTTTAAGAGTAACGTCTCCAACTGATAAGAAAGCCCTCTTACACCGATTTCTTGCCAATTTGCCAAAGTTAAGCAACTCCCTGCTTCGGTAGTTAACACTGGGATAAATGTTGACACAGGCATTTGTTTTTGATTCATTTGTAATCCTTGGCTTTTTATAGCAACAAACTGGCATCACCATAACTAAAAAAGCGATATTTTTCTGCAATGGCTTCCTGATAGAGGGCCATTGCTTGCTTGTGCCCTATAAAAGCAGAAACTAACATTAAGAGGGTAGATTCTGGCAGATGAAAATTAGTTAGCAAACCATCACAAATTTGAAATCGATAACCGGGATAAATAAAAATATCTGTATCCCTGTGGCACGCTTGCAAAACCCCTTCTTGCGCAGCACTTTCTAAACTCCGTAAAGCCGTTGTTCCTACAGCAATTACTCGTTTGCCAGCTGCACGAGTTGCATTGACTGCCTGCGCCAACTCTTCGCTAATCAGAAACTGCTCGCTGTGCATTTTATGTTCTGTGATATCATCACAGCGAACCGGGCGAAAAGTCCCCGCTCCAACATGCAAAGTTGAGTAAGCAAGGTTAACACCTTTCGTTCTAATTTCTTGTAAGAGCGTTTCATCAAAATGTAATCCAGCTGTTGGAGCCGCCACGGAGCCTTTATGTAAGGCATAGACTGTCTGATATCTTTCTGAATCCAATGATTCATCAGAACGCGTAATGTAAAGTGGTAGAGGAATATGCCCTATTTCTTGCAGCATCACTTCTACATTACCTGAAATCTGACAATGATATAGGTCATCTAGCTTGGCAATGACTTCAAGAGACCACTCCTTATCAAGGTAAATCACAGTACCCGCTTTTGGCGACTTACTTGCTTTGACATGAGCTAAAAATGTGTGTTCATCCAACAAACGCTCTACTAAAAGCTCGACTTTGCCACCACTAGCTTTATGGCCAAATAAGCGAGCCGGAATAACTTTACTGTTATTCATAACCAATAAATCACCCGCTTCCAGGAACTGCGAAATCCCTGCAAATTGATGGTGAGCACGGGTACCAGTTTGACGATTATAGACCAATAATCTCGAATCGCGGCGATTGGGTAGAGGATATTGCGCAATCAACTCTTGCGGCAAATCAAAGTAAAAATCTTGCTTTTTCATTTTTCAACCTGACAAATAACTGCCATATTATATACTGATTTCAATTGAAGTATGATATTAATTTAAGAATTGCACTTAGGTTTTAAATAAGGAAATAAAATGCTAGTTACTTTCTACAGTGATGCCTATGAAAATATTGTCATGTTTGGTCATATTGCCCAACATTTATTAAAGCTTATGGGTCATAGCGGTACGGTTCCGGGTGCCATTGTTGCAGAAGAGGTTCCAGAGGCTTTGTCACGCTTGCAAAGTAGTATTGAAGAAAATCCCCAGCAAGGTTCAGCATCAAAACCTCGAGATAATGATGAAGACGAACCAGAAGTTAGCCTGGCTCATCGTGCACTACCTCTAGTTAACATGCTTAAAGCAGCCAGTAAAGCACAATGCAATATCATGTGGAGATAGATGCCGCGGAGTTATGAGTTCGCTATCAACTTAACGAATTCCCGCATCGACCGACATCAGTTTTTTGGTTCTTTTAAAGATCATTGAAGTGTTTAAACCACTACATTCTACGGGGAGATGTAGTGGTAAAAAGATTATTAAAGTACTTAATTAGAGCGCCATTATACTCTGTGCTTCGAGACCTTTCGCCCCTTGAGCCACAACGAATTGGACTCTTTGCCCCTCTGACAGGGTTTTAAAGCCAGAGCCTATAATTTCTTTAAAGTGAGCAAATACATCTGGACCAGACTCTTGCTCGATAAAACCAAAGCCTTTTGATTCGTTAAACCATTTGACAATCCCATTTACTGTTTTAGACATTCGAATATACCTTTAATTTATTAATACCTATAATAGGCGAAATTAGCCGGAAATAGGTCAGGAATTAAAAACTACAATACGAGGGATTAAATTAATAAAACGACGACTTGGCGAGTATAAAAAAAGACAGTTTCTAGCTAAGGTAATATTACCATATTTGATTTATATAAGCCACCTTTTTTACAAGATTTTAAAAAAACCCACTTTTTAGCTTAGAAAATGACTCCTTAACAATTTATTGAAAATTATAGGGGGAGTTTATCTCAACTTAGGTTCAACTGACCCGTATGATGCTAACACCTTAGCAGGACTAAGGTGTTAGCAAATTTTTTTGTTGTGGCGGAAAATGGATTACCCAATATTCATGATACTATACTAATATTTTGATTATTCGTTGTAAGTGTCATGTTAACTTTGCGTCAAATTACTCTTTCACGTGGCAACAAAATTCTTCTGGAAAATGCTAGCGTCAGTTTGCATGAGAAGCAAAAAATTGGTTTAGTTGGGCATAATGGCTGTGGTAAATCGAGCTTATTTTCTCTGATTCTTGGAGATTTGCATACCGATGCCGGAGATTGTCTTATCAATCCTCAATTACGAATCAGTCACCTTTCACAACAATTGCCTGAGAGCGATGAACCTGCTCTCGATTTTGTTCTTGCAGGGGATGATGAATATTTAGCACTCCAAAAACGCTTAGCCTTAGGGGAACAAAAAGAAGATCATGCCGAGGTGCTTTTTTGTCATGAACTACTTACGCAAACTGCAGGTTACAGTAAACCCGCAAAAGCCGCTTCTATTATGGCCGGCCTTGGATTTAAAGCGGAGAAACAAAAAAATCCGGTTAACAGCTTTTCGGGTGGCTGGCGCATGCGATTAAGTCTTGCGCGTTGTTTGATGAAGCCTGCTGATTTATTACTCTTGGACGAACCAACCAACCACCTTGATATGGAAGCCATTTTTTGGCTGGAAAAGTGGTTAAAGCAATCTCCCAGCAGCATTTTGCTGATTTCTCACGATCGAGAATTTCTAGATGCATTTGTAACTCATATCTTGCACATTGAGCAACAAACAATGAGTTTATACAGCGGGAACTACAGTCGTTTTGAGCAAACGCGCGCCCAACAGCTTGCTTTACGACAAATGATGTATGAGAAACAGCAACAAAAAATTAGTCACATGATGGCTTATGTCAATCGCTTTCGTGCCAAAGCTTCAAAAGCGAAGCAAGCTCAGAGCCGACTAAATGCCATTACCAAGATTGATATTGTTGCCCAAGCTCAGGTCGACTCCCCTTTCTCTTTTAATTTTTATCCCTGTCCGCGAGCAGGAAATCCTTTAATCCATTGCGATCAGGTTATAGCAGGTTATGGTGATACAGCGATATTAAAAAAACTCAACTTGGTGCTTAATCCGGGCGATCGCATTGCTTTACTTGGCCCCAATGGTGAGGGAAAATCAACACTTATTAAAACACTTACCGGCTCACTTTCGCCCTTATCAGGTACTATTCACCGCTCTCCACATCTAGAAGTTGGCTATTATGCTCAACATCAACTGGATGAACTGGATTATAATTTAAGTCCCGTTGCGACAATCCAAGCACTTTCTCCAGAAGCGAGAGAACAAACTATCCGTGACTATTTAGGCGGTTTTAATTTTATTGGCGACATGGCAATGAAGCCAATTCATCATTTCTCAGGTGGTGAGAAAGCAAGGCTTGCTTTAGCAAAACTTGTCTGGTTAAAACCCAATCTTTTGTTGCTTGATGAACCAACCAACCATCTCGATTTAGGCATGCGAGCAGCCATTGAGATAGCGCTGCAAAGCTATGAAGGCGCATTAATCTTAATTTCTCACGATCGTCATTTATTGCGTACTACTGTCAATGATTTCTATCTGGTGTACCAAAAGCAAGTACAAGCCTTTAAAGGGGATCTAGAAGATTATCATCAATGGTTACTAATTAGAGAATCCGCTAAAGAAGCGCCAGCAACCACTGGAAATCAATATCGTGAAAAAAAGACGTTGCAAAATCGTCTAAAGAAGCTCGAACAATTGCTTGAGCAATCCCATGAGCGCTTGGCACAAATTGAAGTAAAATTAGCTGATTTGTCACTTTATGAAGAAGGTCAGCAACAGCAATTGCAAACCCTACTCCACCAACAAAGAAATCTGCAAAAAGAGCTTATGAATACAGAAGAAGAATGGTTAGATATCGTAAGTGAGCTCGAACAATTCTAAAAAACTTGTGCCCATGGTTATGCCATGGCATCCTGACAGACTATAGAAACATTGTACTATAAAGTAATAATGAGGAGATGCATTATGCGACTACGTAAAATTTTTACTACCCTACTCAGTTTCTGGACACCTTTCATAGTCTCGGCAACGAATGTTAATGCTGCTGCCTTGCATTTAGATTGGCTCGATAAGAGCGTGAAACCTGGGGAAAATTTCTTTGCTTACGCTAATGGGGCTTGGCAAAAACAAAATCCTATTCCCCCTGAATATGAAAGTTGGGGCACCTTCTATATTTTGCAAGATAAGTTACAAGACGTAATTCATCAAATGCTGATTGCAGCAGCTAATAATAACAATGCCAAACCCGGCAGTATCGAGCAAAAAGTTGGTAATTTTTATTTCAGCGGCATGGATGAAGCATCCATTAACAAACTAGGCGCCACACCTCTTAAACCTGAATTTGATCGAATTGAAGCCATCAAAAATTTAAATGATCTTCAAACAGAAATAGCCCATCTACAAATGATAGGCGTCGATGCACTTTTCGGTTTTGGTAGCATGCAGGATTTTAAAAACAGCAAAGAGATGATTGGTGCCGCCATACAAGGTGGCTTAGGATTACCAGACAGAGATTATTACTTAAAAGAAGATAAAAAGTTTGCTCAAATTCGGGCAACTTATGTTGAACATGTTGCGAAAATGTTTGAGTTATTGGGTGACACTCCGGATAAAGCAGCTAAAGAAGCCCAAACAGTCATGGCAATAGAAACCAGTTTGGCAAAAGCTTCTTTATCACAAACAGAATTACGTGATCCTTATACTATCTATCACATCATGGATCACGAGCAACTCCAAGCAACAACTCCAAATTTCTCCTGGCCAAATTATCTCACTAATATCGGACAAGGGAAACTCAAATCGATTAATTTAGCCACACCCGATTTCTTCAAGAAGGTTAATGAGCAATTACAGTCCACCTCACTTGAGGATTGGAAAATTTATCTACGCTGGCATCTAGTTGATGCTTTCGCCTCTTATTTATCACAACCTTTTGTTGATCAAAATTTCCGTATGACTTCTGCCATCGGTGGTGCTGAAAAATTATTACCACGATGGAAACGGGTTGTTAACACTGAAAACGGGGCTTTAGGATTTGCTATTGGTAAACTTTACGTGGAGAAGTATTTTTCACCTGCCTCAAAACAGCAAGTATTAGAAATACTACAGAATATTCGTACCGTTTTACGCCAAGACTTACAGACCCTAAGTTGGATGACTCCAGAAACACGTCAAGCTGCTTTAAAAAAATTAGATTTAATGGAGGAACGCGTTGGCTATCCAGAAAAATGGTGGGATTACACAAGCTTAATGGTTAATAAAGGCCCTTATGTATTAAACGTCATTCGTGCCAATGAATTCTTAATCAAGCGCGACCTTAATAAAATTGGCAAACCCGTAGACAGGACAGAATGGCAAATGACACCACAAACGATTAATGCTTATTATGACCCCTCTATGAATAACATCAATCTTCCTGCCGGTATTCTACAACCACCCTTTTTTGATCCTACAGCACCAGCAGCTATCAATTATGGTGCTATTGGCTTTATTATTGGCCACGAAATCACCCATGGGTTTGATGATAAAGGAGCACTATTCGACGGTTATGGTAATTTAAACAATTGGTGGACTGCAGAAGATTTAAAAAAATTCCAAACAGCGACCAATTGCATTGCTGAACAATTCTCCCGTTATAAAGTTAATGGGGATTTACCAGTCCAAGGTAACCTTGTCGTTGGCGAAGCAACTGCTGACCTTGGTGGCCTAACCTTAGCTTATAAGGCGTTTCAGGCATCAAAAGAGTACAAAAATGCAAAAACTATTGCCGGTTTTACTCCTGAACAGCAATTCTTTTTAGGATCTGCGCATGTCTGGGCTAGTAATATTCGCCCCGAACAAGCACGCAACTTAGTAACCACCGATCCCCATCCCCCAATGATTTATCGGGTTAATGGAACATTAGCTAATATGCCTCAATTCCAAAACGCTTTTGCCCTTCTTGAAAATAGCCCTATGGTTAATAAGGAACGATGCGTCATTTGGTAATTATTATTTCATACCCCTCTACTCTCCTATGGGTAATTTTACCCGTAGGATTTTTAGAAAGATCACAAGATGATCGCTCCACTCTAATACAAAGCTAACCCCAAACCACTCCGCACATTTAACTCTGAATATGGGTAATTCTACCCATATAAACTTTTTTCAAACAAAACTACAATTTGGTTCAAATTTTAATCACAGAGACCAGAAAGAAATCTTTCTGTTTCTAGCATGACCTCAGAAGATTAGTATAAAAATATTTCAATTTACGAAAAAAATTTGGAAATCTCAACATGACTTATCTTAAATTACTTAATATCCACAAATTATCCGATCAAGAATTAGTTTCACTCTTTCAAAACATTTCCCCCAATGTATCTGAGCTTGATTTATCTTATAGCCATCTTAATCTCATCAATATTGAGCATCTTACCCAAGCTCTGAAAGCGCTCCCCCAAACTGTTGTCAACTTTAATTTGAGCCATAATCACTTTGACGAAAAAACAAGCGATGAGCTCATTACTATATTGAAGGCAATTCCTGAAACTGTGAATGAACTTAATATAAGTTTTAATGACTTGGGAGCATTTCCCCCTGAAGAATTAGCGTTAATTATTGCAGCCATTCCTGCTGGGGTCACTTCACTTAATATAAGCTTTAATGGGCTTGGTTTCCTGCAAGATCAACAAACCATAGTTCTTGCAGCTATCCCTAAAAACGTGAGCAAAATCAATCTAAGTGGCAATTCTCTTGATAATACGGATAAGAGACTGATTAAAACAATTAAAGCTCTTCCCAAAACAGTCACCTCACTTATTACGACAAACCAGGAAGAATTGTCATTAAATAATTATCACACCCCCCTGAATATTGATTTGGATGCTGTTCTTAAAATCATTGAAGAGACTAGCAAGTTATCTCAAGGGTATCAAAACAGTGAAATGCAGCAAGTTTATAATGCTGCAAAAACATTGCGAGAAGATTTAGAAGAAGCCCAATATCAGTTCCTTATTTCTTCAATTTCTATTACCAGCAACGAAGCTGCCTCTGCTTTTAAAAAAGCCTGCCGTGAAGCCATCAACAAATCACACATGGGACTGCAAAATCATAATTTACAGAGAATGCTTGTTAATTTAGAGCGTGCTATCGACTCGCTTAGGATACGTCACCGATTAAACCTCAACTCGCCATTTGCCCCTTCATTAGTAGAGATCTTCCAAACAATCCCTACTGAAACGACTGATCTAGATTTAAGCCTTAATGGTCTTGGATTTAGAGACACTGAGGATTTAATTAAGGCCATACAGATCATTCCCAAAGCAGTGACTAATCTTAATTTAAGTCAATGTGGTATCGCTCAAAAAGCAAGTGCTGAGTTCGTTAAAATTCTTAAGGCTATTCCTGAAACCGTCACCAAACTTAATTTAAGTGGTAATTTACTCAAGAAATTCTTAACTCCTGAGGAATTAGCACAGATCTTTGCGGCCATTCCTGCCGGAGTTACCTCACTTGATTTAAGCCAAAACGCGCTTGGTGAGCTGTCCGAGGAGGAGCTCGCTAAAGCACTTGCAGCTTTACCTAAAAATGTGACCACCATTAATCTTAGTGGCAATTTTTTAGACAATAAAGCGGCTCAATTGATCATTAACGCCCTACCCAAGACAGTCACTTCGTTTGCAATCGAAAACGATGTGTGGTTGTCAGCAAAAAATTATCATTCTCCCCTTGATATTGATTTTACTCATCTTTTTGAAGGAAACCTTAAATTTTGTGAAAAATATCAAAATGATGAGAGCTATCGACACATTTGTACGGCTGCAAGAACACTGCAAGAAGATTTGGAAATTGCACGATTGCAGTTCTTTCTTAATACAACGCCCCCTGAAGCAATTAAAGAAACAGAACCAGCTTTTAAAATGGCGTGTCGTGAAGCAATTAACAAATCTAAAAATGAGTTACAACAACATTATGTGTGGCAGAAAACTCTAGCTGACTTAGAGGATGCTATCGGCTATTATCGCTTAAAAATTAATCTCCTTTCCAATCAATTAAGTCAATCCTTTAAAACTATTCCTGCAGGGACTACTTATCTTAATTTAAGTGGGAATGGACTAGGAGTCAAAGACACTGATGGCTTGGTTGAAGCCTTGCAACTCATTCCCGAATCAGTCGCTAAACTTAATTTAAGATGGAATCTCTTTGATCACAAACCAAGTACTGACTTGGTGAAAATTCTTAAAGCTATTCCTAAAACCGTAACTGAACTTGATTTAGGGGGGAATTTTTTATGGCATTTCATCATCGAAGAATTAGTTCAAATCTTTGCGGCGATTCCGGCTGGTGTCACCACGCTTGATTTAAGCACAAATAGGCCTTTTAGTTTGACAGACAAGCAACTGTCTCAAGTACTTGCAGCTCTTCCTAAAAACATTACCAGGCTCAATTTAAGCGATATCATTAACGATAAAACTTATTTATCAAAAGTTATTAACGCCCTTCCCAAAACAGTCACCTCATTTGCTTTTGAGAGCGATGAATGGTTGTCAGTAAACAACTACCACTTCCCTCTAAACATTGACTTTGATGCTCACCTTAAGCTCATTGAAGAGAAAATAAAATTTTATGAAAAATATCAAAGTGATAAGAACTATCATAGTGCTTATCAAGCCGCAAAAACGCTGTATGATGAGTTAGAGGCAGCACGCTGTAAGTTCCTTCTTTCCACAACAAATCCTGAAGTAATGAAAAAATCTGGACCTGCTTTTCAAAAAGCCTGTCTTGATGCAATTGACAGATCCAGAAGTGTGCTGGAAAAACATCGTGGTTGGAAAGAAGTTCTTGCTAATTTAGCAAGCGCTATCATCTCTGTGGTGAGCTTCGGTATCGCCAATTATGCAACTGGAAGAAATATGTTTGGACTCTTCCCAACAAAAACAGATGCCGCCAAAAAACTGGATGATTTAACTAATGCTCTTGGAGAAGCCCCCAATAAAGCAACTCCATAATGCCTTTAGCTCACTTCAATCAAGACTAAACATTGAACATAATGATAATTAGTAAAATCTTTCCGTCTACAGGCTCACCTCTATACATTATAAAATGAAATATTTGCAAGGGTTGTGATGTAAAATTAATTACAACCATCTGAAAATAAATAAAATTTCATTTTTTTAATAAAATCAGTTATTTTAAAATTTCGGCCATTTAAAAAGATAAATATAATCAATATGAATTTTACTAAAATTACACTTGGAACAGTTCTTCTTTTCATTTGTGTTTCTGTGTTTGCACATGGATCCATGGAAACGCCTATTTCTCGGATTTATCACTGCTTTCAAGAAAACCCTGAGAATCCTAAATCGCCTGCATGTAAAGCAGCTGTGGAAATAGGAGGGAAACAACCTTTATATAATTGGAATGAAGTGAATCAACCGGCAGCAAATGATCGTCATAAAGACATTATTCCTGATGGTCAATTGTGTGGCGGTGGTAGAGACTTCTACAAAGGCTTAAACCTTGCTCGAACCGATTGGAGCACCAGTATTATTGAACCGGATGCAAATGGAGTATTTAATTTTATCTATTATCCAACAGCACCACATAAAACAAAATATTTTAAATTTTATATTACTAAAAGCGATTATGACTTCAATCAACCTCTAAAATGGTCTGATTTAGAAGAACAACCGTTTTGTACAATTAACTCGGTAAGTCTTATTAATGGCCGCTACAATATGCCTTGTAACATGCCTGCTAACAAAATAGGGAAGCATCTTATTTTTGTGATTTGGCAAAGAGAGGACAGTACTGAAGCATTTTACTCATGCAGCGATGTGTTTATTAATACCCCAGGCAAACCAGTCGAGTGGTATGAGTTACAATCTCTGTACAATACGGCGGAAATCGAATCAGGAACAACAGTAAAACTTCGTCTCTTTAATCATGAAAATGGTGAAATAGAAACACATAGTATTGTTGTCACCGATCAAAATAATGGCGGCAATCAATGGCCATTCGCTTTAGGAGAAAAGGTCAATGCAAATTCCTCCTTATTGCGTATAGGACAAATAAATTCTGAAACTGGAGAGGTCGTACTAACTTCAGGTGAGGCCAATAAAATATTTATTAGTGATAAAGATACCTCTCATTATCATGTAGCGATTGATTTTATTGAACAACAAAGTCAAGTCGATTTTATCTATCCTGATGGAATAGCTCAATATAAAGCAAATACGATCGTTATGGGAAGAAATGATCATAAGCGCTACCAATGTAAACCGTGGCCTTATTCAGGTTGGTGTGCTCAATCACCAACTTATTATGAACCAGGCGTGGGTTTAGCATGGCAAGAAGCATGGGTTTTGCTTGATTAAGGCAAGGAAAATGGGGGCTCTCGTAGCCCCTATCTATACTAAATCTCATCGATGTTAATAATAATCTCTCATTCAGATAGTGTTCGTACTTTTTTCATCACGCTTAGAATTACCAGTAATTTAAGCCAATATTTTGTTCCATCACTCACGATAGATTGTAATAGGTGCGTTGGCTAGCTCAATGGTTTTCCCCATTGAGCCGTTAAAATAATAAAGGCTGGGTTAAGATTTCCATATCATGAGCCAGCAAGCGCCTGTTAGCCCGAAAATAAGTCATTGGAGAATGCTCAAGCAAATCTGAAAATTTTTCCATATAGATACAAGCATAGCGCTCGACTTGATATGCAAAATACGTTTCTTCAGCACCAGCACGAAAAACACGTCCCCAATGCGCATTGTAGAAGGTCTGTTCTTCTCGTAGTAATTTGGCAATTTCAATGTCTAAAGTAGAAATTTGCTTTTGTATTTCGGCAATTTGCTCATCATATTCTGTCGACTCTTCTTCAATACCGCGGGTATAAAGTTCAATATTTTTTTGTTCCAAGACTTTTTTAACATTCATTGCTTCAATAATTTTCTTTTCAACAGGTAATGCTTTTTTCTGCGATGCAATTTCTTCACCTAACTCCTCAACAACAAGAGCTGTACGCCAGTTACAATCTTTTTTCAAACGAAGGATATCACCATAGATATGATCTCCAAGATATAAAATTTCATCCCCATTAATTGCTAAATCTTCGGTAAATTTTCTTGCATTACCACCTTGATAAACGCCAGGTGTGATAGTCCCATAGACATTTGACATTGTGCCATCTTCAGGATTAATGGAAAGAAATCTTAAATTATCATAAAAGAAACGTGGTTTATGGGCCAAAGTAATAACAAACTCAAAAAGATCTCTCCAACTCTCACCTTTTTTCATAAAAGGAGTCAGTGCATATTCCAATAGAACATTCGTATAAGAGTATTCAGAATTGGTGAGCAGGAAAAATTTTTTTCCATAACGAATGTAGCGCTTGAGTCCCTCGACAACTTCTTTTTCCCTTAAAACATATTCATCGAGATGCTGAGCAATATAATCTTTTAAACTCCCATCAGCATGTGCCTTGTCAACGGCACTTAACACATCCAACGCAATGCCTGAATAGGTCGGCAAATCATTGGGCTGCTCATCTTTAAGATCAATAAGTTGACTATACAGGACGCAAAATGCAATAGAAAATGAGGTATCAATGGCAATATAATTAGGATCTTTTAAATCCACATAAATACTACGATATATTTTTTTCTGCTCAACAAAACTAATTTCTTTAGTACCGTGATAACTTTGTCGAATAGCTGCGTAACGACTGAGTTTTAAAATATTGCCATTTTTACTATCAACGATTAAGCCACGGATGGAACTATCAAAATTAAATTTAAACTTTCGAATCTCAGGTGGATAATGCTTGTCATTAATTAATTTCTCCACAACAAGTTTGTAAACCAAAGTTTCAAAATTTTTTGTATTATAACGTATGAGGGTATGGTCCATATCCAAGCCAATGTACTTGATTTTCCTCATATTTAAGATGCGGTTTACAAAAACTTTTTGATTCATTCTTTTTCCTCAAAATCTGCCGAGATCCTTCGCTTACGCTTGAATACTAAAAAATAAACGTAATATTAATGCGATAGGCCATAAAAGAAAACTTAAAACAGGTAATTCAGCTCTTATCAAGATCACCAGCCAATGATTTCATCATTGTAATTACGCAACACTTCCGCATGACTTTGTTTTTTATGCTGTTTAATAACTTCCAACATAGCCCGAACACTTTTTTGCACATCAAGCTCTGCATTCACGCCACCTATTCCTGTTCTTACCCATCCAGGATTTAATAGCATAACCTTAATACCTTCTTTCATCACATCAAGCGCAAAAGAACGCATTACACAATTGAGAGCAGCTTTACTCGCTCGATAAGCATAACTACGTCCCCATTCATTATCACTAATACTTCCTAAACGTGAGCTAATATTAACAATTAATTTATCTTCTCCTCTCAATAAAAAAGGCAAAAATGTATCACTCACCTTAAGGGCACTTAAACAATTCACATTCATCACTTCTAAAAAATTGCTACGCTCAATATTACCCACAGTAACTCCCGACTGACCACTAATGCCTGCATTATTGATAATCCAATCAAGCGAAACATTTTTTAATTCCTTTGCTAAAGACTGTATTTGTTGGTCATCCGTGATATCAAGGGGATAAATAGAAATGTTATTCTTGGATTTCGCATATTGTTGCAATTCTTTAGCTTGCTCTGGGGCTCGGCAAGTAGCTATAAGGCGGTTTTTTTGCTGACTGAGTTGCTTAATAAATTCCAATCCCAGACCGCGATTGCTACCTGTGATTAAGATTGTTTTCATGCATCCTCCCAATAATCAATTAATTAGATGTTAACCAATCCTGAGTCTCTCGTAACCTATTGTAATTTTTAAATGATCATCATTGGGTCACTCTGTACTATGATCTGCCATTTTTTATTGCTGAGATTATTATGGATTCACGTCGAATTATCTTTATGGGTGAAGCGCAAAGCGGAAAAACGCAGTTACTTTGTCAACTTTGTTCACTGCCATTTGAGGAAAAATATAGAGCAACTTTTGCCATGGATTTTTTGCAGTTGTTGCTTGATGAAAACCGCTCTTTAATGTTATGGGATAATGCCGGTGAAGAGAATATTATAAATTCTACATTCTCTATTTTTTCTCATAACGCAGATGTAGGCGTTTATTGTATTGACTTAACAAAAATAGACAGTGGCAAAGATGTGACCGTCGAAAAAATTCAAAAAGATTTACGGCAATTTAATGAAAATAATCCAGGGAAGAAAATTATCCTTGTTGGCACCAAAGCTGATCTCTTAGAAGAAGACAGTGTTGCAGAGAAAAATAACAAAGCTGAGATGCTTTTAAATACCATCCAAGGCAATTTTTTTGCTCGTGTGGCAACCTCTGCTAAAAGCAATACCAATATCACTCATCTTATGAATTTATTAGCACATTTCGCTTATGAGCCAAAGCTTATTAGTCTTAGGGATTCATTACCCCCTACGTCACTCTTGTATAGTGCAATCGACAATTTACATCAACACACTCAACATTTACCTACTGCAAAATACGAAGCCATTGCCAAAGAAACCTCAGCACTTATCCGCAAACTTATGGCCAATGATTTTGAAGATGAGTCCGCTAAAGAGAAAGCTATTGAACATTTTACTACGGAATGCGGTCGACATTTAGAAAGATACCCACAAGTGATGAAGGCTGTTTTTGCCATTGCAGCAACAGCTTTTGTGACGCTGCTTGCTGCAACACTTGGTTTTGCTTTAGGGTTTGCTCTAGGGTTATGGTCAGGTCCTGGCGCTTTTATAACAGGGTTACTTGCCGCAGAAACTGCTGCTATTTCAGTGGTTGCAATCAGTAGTACTTTAGGGCTTGGTGCAGGTCTTTTTACCTTCTTTAAGGAATCAAGCGCAATTGAGGCAGTCCATAATATTGCCACAGAAGCAAGCACTTTTGATATAAATCAATATCCCACATTCTAATTCAACCGTCCGCTTATACGGGCAGGCAAATTTAGACTAAGTTTTAGATTGCACCTCAAATTGTTTTAAAAGATCTAAAACTTGCCCCTTTTTTTCAGGCCAATGACCGATAACTTCATCATTGATTTTACTGCAATTTTCAGTAAACCATGGCCCGAGTTGCATTAAAATAATCGGTAATTTTACTTGTAGACAAATACCAAACTGCTGCTGAGTTTCGCGCTCACACAAATTTCCTGCTTTAAAACAGTCGCGGACTACTTCTTCACTTAACATTTGCCAATTAGGAGGCGGTTCAACACCCAGAAATGATTTATTGATAATTTGGGGTAAAGCTGTTTTGTAAATCCATTCCAAATGTGCAGGCTTAATTTCGTTGACACAAAAGTCCTGTTGAAAAGCCGCTCTAAGCTCTTTAGTGATCGGGATTATTTTTTTTTCGTCAAAGCAACTTGTTGCAGCAGAAGCTAAAGTAATCAACATCATTGACATCGTTGTTCCTATCACAAATCTGCATAGCTTCTTCATTATTGCCCCTCATATAAATTCCAATACCACAAGTATTGCACAAAAAGTACTACTTGTTGCCTTTGACAGTTTTATGAATTATTGTTTTCTCATATTTCATCCTATCCAATTTATATGGAAATTAATCTTATTGCCCTGGCCATTCCTGTTTTTTTAATATCAATGGCAGTTGAATATTGGATTTCCGTCATTCGCAAAGAGCGCATCTACCACCTCAATGACTTTGCCAATAACATTAGTTGTGGGATACTTGAGCAAGCTTCTACCTTGCCACTAATGGGCTTGCTCATTTTTAGCTATAACTACTTTTACCAGCATTACAGTTTTTTCTCGATCAATCCAAAGTCTATTTATGCTTGGCTCCTTTTATGGATTGGTGTGGATTTTTTGTACTATTGGTTTCATCGAGCAAGCCATCGCTGTAATTTCTTGTGGACAGGACATGCCGTACATCATCAAAGTGAACAATACAACTTATCGGTTGCACTAAGACAAGGCATTGTACAGACCTTATTTTCCTGGATAATTTATTTACCACTGGCTTTCATTGGCTTTCCCACTTGGATGTTTTTGCTAGTCTCTTCAGCAAATACGCTTTATCAGTTTTGGATCCACACCAAGTTAATTAAACGAATGGGATGGTTTGAAATTATATTCAATACTCCTTCACACCATCGTGTACATCACGGCAAAAATGAAAAATATATTGATAAAAATTATGCAGGAAGTCTCATTGTCTGGGATAAGTTATTTGGAACTTTTGAACCTGAAACTATCTCTGCAGATTATGGAACCACTGAACCACTTTCGTCATGGAATCCTTTTTATGCAAACATTAAAGTTCTTTATGATACTTTTCTTTATGGAAAAAATTTGCCGACAATATGGGAGCGACTTTTAGCGTTTTTTATGCCCCCAGAATGGATAATCCATCGTTTAAATAAATCATTACCCACCCGTCAAAACAATATAACCAAAAGAGACCTTCAATACCCCACCACCTATATCTTGCTTAATCTTTTTATGGGCGTTTTAATCTTTAGTTATTATTTAATGTTTTTTAATCTGCATTCTTCTTTAAGCTGGATGCTCGCTTTTTTTATTTTGACCACCCTTTATTTAATTGGTGTCTTGTTAAATCACGGTGTTATTATTAACATTAAGTATACGGAGTTTTTTCGAAGTTTTTTGATATTGGTCATCATTCATTTAATGTTTCAAAATTACTTCTTAGATTTTATAGGTATGGCATTATTTTTTATAATATCTGTATGGATCTATAAAAAACATGCCCCTCATCTAATGCCTCCATTGCAAATGAATGAAAAACACATGCCATAAGTCATAATATTCTGTAATTTTATGGAGAAGGAGGCTCATAGGAGGTGTCTACATGTTTTTCCTGCCAACTTTTAAACAGCTGTTTGTCTGGTTTATTAAGAAATAAGTTCCAGGAAACCAGTTTTATTGCCAATTTTTCCGCTGCATATTCTTGAGAAGAGTGCTTTGTTGATAAAAAATCAGATGCCAGTTGTTGTAGATTTTCGAAAAAGGATTTTTCCGTTGCAAAAGAATCTAACTCTTTACCTTCAATTTTGGTATTTAATTTTAAGTATTCTCCATATAAAGCTGAATTACCAAGGCTTTTTTCATCAGCAAAAAGTCTTCTAATCTCACTCAATGACTCTGAAAGCGCTTCGACTATAGTACCAGTTTTACCTGTTGTAGTAACAAAAAAAGTTCCTGCCTGCACTTCAATCGATTTGATATTGGTAAAGCTTACAGGTGGAAGTGATTTTGACTGGCTTTGATTAATATATTTTATACACTTATTAAGCGCCTCATAAATGTATCTCTCATCTCGTTCTGGATTACTGTGCATAGGGTCACAGGCTACATAAATTGTTAAACCCCGCGTGTCATCTATTTGTTTTAAAAAATGAAATAACATGCTAACGAAATCATTTTCTTTCTCCAAAGCCTCTTTGATATCTACATATTCCAAGTTATGCTCACCAGCAGAATGATATAGTTCAAGCATGGAGCTTTTACCCTCTTGATAAACCAAACCAACCCCTACACATGCCGTAAGGTTGCTAGTCCATAGATAGGACTCATCATAAGTTCTCTTGGAAAATTGTCTTCTCGCACCATAAGAAACGTGATTTATCTTATTATCAAAAATATCAAATTCTTTATCCTTATACTTGGTTTTCTTTTTTAAAAAGAACATAAGAAGCTCCGATATAAGTTCATAGTAACTATTATATCGTCTACGAGCATTTATTGTTTAATCATTAAACATTAATAAAATGGGCACTACCTGAAATAAAATTATTAGGTATAATGCTATGAACAATATCTTTATGGAATTTGATATGAAAAATATTAACTTAAAGCATTATCTGCAAACAATAAATATTAAATTCCCTTCGCCAGTTAATTTATCAACAGAAGAAAAAATTAATTATTTAAAAGATCTTTATTTCGCACATATTAAGACTTTTCCCTATTCTAATTTCGCATTGCGCAGCATCGCTCGGCAGCACCCCATTCAGAGAAACACCTTGTCTTTCTTTAGCTATGAGAATTTGCTTTCTTCTGAGCATGATGGATATTGCTACCAAACCGCCGCACTACTATGTGATGCATCAGAACAACTGGGATATAAAGTTGAATTTTGTGCAGCACGTGTTCTAGTAGGAGCTCCTGTCAATTCACCTGAATTAATGGCGCTGCCCCCTACACATCTCATCTTAGTTGTTACCGTTAATGAGAAGAAATTTCTACTCGACCCAGGTCTTGGTTCTAATGCTCCTCGCTTTCCGATTCTTATTACTGGTGAAAACGAGCC
Source organism: Legionella brunensis (assembly GCF_001467025.1). Classification (GTDB taxonomy): domain Bacteria; phylum Pseudomonadota; class Gammaproteobacteria; order Legionellales; family Legionellaceae; genus Tatlockia; species Tatlockia brunensis. The sequence continues at coordinate 384,667 of NZ_LNXV01000029.1, forward strand.
GATTATGCAAAATGAGGATGAGTTTAAGCTTTACCCCACCGACGATGTCTATGTTCTCGAAAAAAAAACCAGCAGAGGCTGGCTTCGATTAATACAAACTGATTTGCTACCCATAAGCCAAAAAACAGCAGAACTGAATTTACTTAAACTTCAATGCCACCCAACTACAATTTCGATCCGCGATACTAAAACTGTCGTTGGCGTTATCACTGAGCATGGCCGCAAATCATTAATTTGGGATGTACAATCAAAGCAATTAAAATTTTCAAAACAAGATGGTACTGAATCCATTCAAAAAGACTTGACCAGCTTCGATGAAGGACAGCAAATATTAGCCAAGGAATTCAATATCCACCATATTTCAGCAAAAACTCTAGAAATGCACTGCACAGAAACTATCCTGCCCCGCCCCATTAAACCATGGACTGTAGATTTCCCACTGGATGAAGATGAATTAAGTGAGATGCAAAACAATTTAACCTTCAGTTAAGGGCAGCATCAACCGTGTTTTAGCTGATTCTCGCTGACCATTTCCTCAAACTCAGCTAAGCTATGAGGTTTAAAAAAGCCAAGAGGATTACGCTTTTCCGCACAAACATTACGTATCTCTTGCAATATTTTTTGCTCATTGATGTTTTCAGCGTCTAGAACTCGTAGAGCAATATCATTTAATTTTCCAACTTTAGCATCAATACCTAATTTAAATTTGGCAAATCTTCCCCCTTTCCCTTCTTTAATATTTGCAATCAACGTATCTAAAATCTCTACAATTTTTTCTTTGTTAATCTTTGATTCGTTTTCATTTTCTTCCATTAGTGCAGGGTGCTCTGCAGGAGTCTCTTGGTTTTCATGAGCCTGTAGTAGAAAAGCCATTTCTTCATACTTGAGGTATTTGGCAAGTTGTCCTGGTGTGACTTCTAAAATTTTACCCGATGGTTTAATTTGGTAAGTAGCTATTAAATCCAGACGAGCACCATGTTTCAGTAATGATTTAACCTGACCAACGTTGTTATTTAACACGGCCTGGTGCAAAAGAGTGCAGTTTTTTGTGTTAATGATATATTCAGGATGGCAATTCGCTACATTAGGGATAGGCATACCATTACAAGGATTTTCAACGGCATCTATTATCCGTAGTATGCTAGAGGGCTCTGCTAATTCAATTTTAGAAGTTGAATGGGCGCTAGGGAATATATCAAAAAGAGTGGTGCTCTCATTGTAGACAAGAACACAGGTCTTCGTGCTCTTATTGACATAATAAAGTTTATCAATGCCACTCGCTACGTATGCTTCATTAGTAGTAAAAGGCATCGATAATAGCGCTTCTTCAGTCACTGGGGGTTTTAGGTAACATAAACTAAAATCATGAAGGGCTTTTGCACTTGAAGGATATGTTCTTTGTTGATTAATGTCGCCAAACTTAAGATTTTCTTCGAATTCTTCTGGTCGTCGATCAAGCCAATAGAATAAACCACGGGCATCTCCATTCCAATAAGACTTATAACTCGTCTTTTTTACTCCCATTTCTTTATCAAAATCAAAATAAGGTATCTTATCTACACTAAATGCACTTAGGTTACCCAACCCTGGGGTTTTCCTCCAAGCATCAAAAATCTTTAACATAATAGGATGAGCACGCGTGGGCGAATACATCATATAAAAATCATTGGATTGCTGAAAACCTGATTTAGCCGTAGTTACCGTCGGCTCTCCTAGTAGAGAAATCGTCTTATCTTTTTCAGGAAAAACATTGGTATCAAAAAAATACCCGCCCTGAGTGACTAACAACAATAACGAAAAGAGATCTTTGAATGCGACCCTTTGCTTTACATCTTTCTCATTTTCTAAAGATTCAGCCATATAGCTTTGCACAAATTTGACGCGATCTGCTAAGTCACCGCTACTTTCTTTCCTTAGTAATCCCTCTATGGAGCAAACCTGTATATTGACACCTTCTGACTTAAACTGTCGTCGATAGAATTCAGCATGTTTTGCCAGGCACCAGAATTTTACTGGATTAATCTCCTCCCCTGATTTTGCCTGTCTTTTTAATTCTTTAGCCATCTTAATAGGACCAGCAATATCATGGCCAGCAACAGCAGAAGGGTCTGTTTTGGTAGGAGAACCTACCCATAAATAGTGAATAACTGGTTTGCTCATTGCTATCTCTTGAGAGTGATTTGGACATTTATGATATCAGCGAAGGATTAAGGTAATATTAAACAAAATGGATAATAATAATACAGAAACATGGTTAAAACGCTTAGAGTTGCAAGACTATGCTAGATTCACCGACACTCTATAAGCCCAAATAAGATTTTTTTCTCATCTCCAGGAACGCCATAAATCTAAACGTCAGAGATTCTTTAGAAACATTGGGTGGCCATACAACATAAACAGGAATGGATTCAACCTGCCAATCAGGAAGGGGTTCAACAAGATATCCCTGATGGATAGCATCAGCTACAAGAAACGCAGGCGGAGTTGCTAGGCCTAACCCAGCAATGGCCAATTGGCAAACTGCATCCATGCTGTCGACGATGATCCTTGGTTCAAAATTTATTAAACAAGTTTTGCTCTTTTGCTTCAACGTCTTGGTGTTTGGTCGCATTTTGAGCCCTATCCAATTCCATTTGACTAAATCCTGCGGCCGTTGTGGTGTTTTATGCTCGCTCATTAAAGCAGGAGCAACGATGAGTTTACGTGTCATAGTAAAGAGTCTTTTAGATTTTAAAGTACTGTCTTTTAACTCGCCTATTCTAATCGCAAGATCGATGCCTTCCCTAATCAAATCCTGTTGTATGTCGCTAAAGCTTATTGAAAGGGCTACTTTTGGGAACTCCTTGGCAAATGCAGTAATATCATCAACAAGAGGACTTCGTGTCAGCATTGCTGGGAGCGTCAAATTTAATTTACCAGTTGGTTCAGTGGCGTGATATGCAACACTATTCAGCCCCTTTTCTGCGGCCGATAACATAGCTTCCGCACTCATGTATAATTTTTCGCCATCATAGGTGAGAGAGAGCCGTCTCGTGGATCGATAAAGCAGAGCGACGCCAAGTCGCATCTCTAGCTGTGCCACATGGTGACTCACAACAGAAGGTGAAAGTTTTAGTGCATTCGCTGCTGAACGAAATGAGCCTGCTTCTACCACTTTGGCGAAGATTGCCAATGCCCGCAATTCATCAATCATTATATTATCCTATCGAATAATCAATTCTAATTATATCATCTAATCATTCTATGCTCGAGATGATACTATATTAATACAGCACAAAATGTGCGGTTTTTTAGGAGGAGTGTGTGAATAACAAAGATTTAGCAGTCAAGAAATGTGTGATAGTGATTGATCACGATTTACCAGTGGGAGTCATTGCAAATACAGCAGCAGTACTATCGATTAACTTAGGTAAGATGATTCCAGAAATTGTTGGCCATGACCACAAAGATAATGCGGGAGATTACCATCATGGAATTACAACAATGGCCATCCCAATTTTAAAAAGCAACGGCCTGTTGCTTAAAGAAATGCGCCAAGCAGTAAAAGCTTATGAACCTGACCTAATGGTGATTGATTTAATTACTGCAACCCAAACAACTAAAAGTTACGCAGACTATATCCGTCAATATGAGAACACTCCGATTGAGCACTTAGAATATCTAGGTTTGGCGCTGTATGGCGAGATGAAAGTCGTAAGTAAATTTACTGGTAGTCTGGGATTATTAAGATAGTTTTCACACATAAGGACAACAATGAAACTCTTATTAGCAATGTTTTCATTTTCGTTGGTCATGTCAATTACGCCAGGACCGGTGAATATGATTATTCTTTCTTCTGGCATTAGTTATGGAATAAAGAGAACTATTCCTTACGTGTCAGGGGCGACCGCAGGCTTTACTTTATTATTGCTTTTTATTGGGTTGGGCTTTTCGCAATTTATTAATGCCTACCCATTTTTTATAACCTATCTAGCAATTGCAGGCTCGGTATATATTATTTATATGGGATATAAAATAGCTTCTTCAAAGCCAGCGTTGGAAGTACGCAAGAAGGATACCCCTAAATTTTACGAAGGTTTTTTACTTCAATGGATAAATCCTAAAGCATGGATTGCTTGTGGGTCTGGAGCCTCAATTTTCTCCAGTGCAGAAAGCTATGGTACATTTTTAACATTTACCATTATTTATTTTATTGTATGTTTTATTTCGCTGGGCGTTTGGGCAATTTTGGGCGATAAAGTGTCGCACTTACTAAAAGAGCATTATAGTCTACGGATCTTTAATTTTACCATGGGTTTATTATTGATGATAACAGCTGGATATTTATGCTATGGTCAGTTTAATTTTTAATTGGCTCTATTGTAAAAATATCTATTTCAGCAATAACTTAAAGCAGAAGAAGCCCGGCCTGATTGGCAGGTTGAATCCATTCCTGTTTATGTTGTATGGCCACCCAATGCTTCTAAAGAATCCCTGGCGTTTAGATTTATAGCGTCGCTAGAGATGAGAAAAAAATCTTATTTGGACTTATAGAAGCAGTGTTGGAATATTGTTAAACTCAGAAGGTGAAGTTTTTGGGTATATTTATGATTTAAAAAAATTCAAAATTTCTCCACAGTAAGCCTAATTTCTGACGCTTGAAGAGTTAATTGCTCATAAACGACGTTGTTAACGTTAGACAAAATCTCTTCCATAAGTTTGATTGAACGATTAATACTTATTAATGCTTATTTGCGAGCCAAACCTTTCCTCTCCTCCTGGATTTAGTTTTCCAAATAATCCGACTTAATGTCTTGATCCACCACTTACCATCTTTTCCTCTTCATTCAAAAAATAGAACTAACATACTATTTTTCTTCAGACAAATTAAATGAAAATAAAATAAATAATGTTAAGTAGTTTTCAAATTTGAGTTAACATCACCCTCACCACAATGAATAGCATGAGATTGCCTTCCTTGATCAGTATGATAACTAACTACACGCCAATTATAAGGGTGCAAATACCACCAAGTGATTGATTCGTTGTTAAGACAATTTGCCTCGACTATGGACTGTAGTTCTGTCTAATCCAGCATGAGATGCTAATGAAGCCGGTATAAGCGCTGACCAATTATTTTTTACTCATTCCTTTTCCTTATAAAACATGGAGCAGCAAGATAATGGAAAATGTGAATTTGATTTCGTTGGATGCTACGAATACTGTTTCAATGAAAGGTCCGATTAGACTTTAGTACTTACTTTAAGCTTAATATTCCTAGCTTATTAACCGCCCCTTGTCATTTGTGCATTACTTATTAACATTTGTCCTATAGAATTTATAGCTATCATCCTGTGCTACTCCAATAATTCTTGGATTGTTTTTAAAGGCAAAAATAATTTAAATTTGTTTTCTGAGAATGCTATGAATCCATAATGTTTATAAAATTTTATAGCATTATCATCTTTAGCTTGAACTATTATGGTATTGATTCCAATTTGCTTACTTACTGCTAAACTTCGCTTTAAAGCATCGACTAAAAGTAAACCTCCTAATCCCTTACCTTTATATTTTTCATCTACTGCCAATCTTCCCAATAAAACTCCAGGTACTAGTGGATATTTGGGCAATCTTTTAATTAAATCTTCCGGCAATTCTCCAGGAAATATCCCTATTGTTGAAATTGAGTAATACCCTAAAACTGCCTCTTTATCTTGCTGAGTTAAAACATAAGTCACTGACATATTTTTTTTAATGTCTTGGCTTGCTTGAGTCTGAAGATAACGATCAAGTTCAATTCTTCCACAAGAAAAAGCTGTCCGATTATGTTTACCCAGTTGCTCAATTACATATTCTTCTTGCTTTTCTATCATTTAGATTGAACATCCTTCTTATATCGTTTAGCGGCTTTCATCAAATTTTCACTGGGCTTGGGTGGATTTAACAAAGCATGAATAAAAATAGCTCTATCAGCTTGCGATAATTTAAGCTGTTCATATTCCTCGATTACACGTTGTGCTGCTTCATAAGCCGAGTTCACGACAAAATCAGTAAGACTAATACCTCTAAGAGTGGCGGCATTTTTTAAAACTGCTTTTTTTTCAGAGCTTATCCTAGCCTCCAATCGCTCAACTTCTTTTGAATGTTTAGATAAATGTGCCATCGCATATATCTCCTATTTATATCTTAATTATACGGCAAATTGCCGTATTTTAAAATTTCAAACTATAATTAGATATATAGTATCTAAAATTTTAATATGAGGTTCGTATGGCAAAAAGCGTCAGCATTTTCTGCCGATAACATACTTAAAAAGATTTTGTAATCAAAAAGGAGTACTTGGCCAATATGAAGTGGGCTTTTATTGAATCTCACGAAACTTGTTTTACAGCTATATGAATTCAAAGGGTAATAAAGTAAACATCTGTGCACTTGCAAAGGAATTAAACAGAAGCTTTGTGGCTCAAAGTAAAACGTTTTGTTTATTATCATGGATGTTGTAAAAAAATGAAAAGATTAATTCAAAATGTCAATTTCAAGCAAAATCAAGTGAATAAATCTTCAATCGTTTGCATCATCTATCTTGCCTAGGTTTAGCATAGCAAAAAATTTCTTTAATTGAGACATTCCCACTTAGTCCTTGAGCAAAATGAACCCCATGCTTATCACTCACTTTCTTCAAAAAAGTATGTCTTAACTTATGTGGAGTAAAAGCAAAATTTTTCTTGTTCAGGTAAAAATGTTAGTGCTTGCTTTAAAACTAGCTGACATATCCGATATACATCTTAAGTTTGCAGCCGCGTTTCATAGCGTGTTACAAATAACGGCTCATCTTCTTGAGCTTCTCTTTTTCTAAATATTGGTCTAAATCCCCCCTACTTTATTATGATAAAGGAATTTTTTGACTGACGAGACGTTAATCCATTCCAATCCGGTGCATCTGTTTGCAAATCTTTGACCTGTACCAATGAGTCACCTGCTAATAATGGACGTTGTTGATGAAGTCAACGACCTACATGACGAATAGTGATTCTTTTAACCGTTACTGAGATATATCCAACTTTCCAATAGTATCTCAGTATTCAATGATATGTCGCCAGACTTCAATCAATATGCTATGTTTCCAGGCTCATTTGGTATTTGAGGATAAGCATGAGATTAGACATAAAAATTATGCAATATTTTGTCATTACAGGATTATTATTTAGCTTAACCGCCTGTATGAAAACAAAGCCTCTAGGACATGAAATAGCTTCTTATAAAGTTAAGGGTAAAGTATATACTCCTCTTAGATCAGCAAAAGGATATAAAGCACGAGGACTAGCTTCGGTTTATAATAAACATCTCCATCATCATAAGACATCTAATGGAGAGCGATACAATATGTATTCTATGACAGCTGCACATCCTACGCTTCCGTTTAATACCAGACTACGAGTTAAGAATGTAAAAAATGGACGAACAGTGGTGGTTCGTATTAATGATCGTGGCCCTTTTTATAGTACGCGAATAATAGATCTTTCTAATGCTGCTGCAAGTCGCCTGGGAATCACAAGTTCTTCTATGGTAGAAATACAGGCTCTTACTTAGAAATATAAAAAGGAGTCCTACTATTTTATGCCTTATCCATTGAATTTTTAGGTCATGGTGCCAGTCTTGTATTATTCGTGCTTGCCTTAAGGGGACTCGGAACAGCAAGAACAGGCGCCTATTTTTCTACGGCACCTTTTATAGGTGCTGCAATAGCAATTATATTCTTTAATGAACCCACAACGCTTACTTTTTGGATTGCTACTATTTTAATGAGTATTGGGGTTTTATTACACCTTACTGAGTATCATGAACACGAACATACACATGAATCGATGATTCATAACCATAGTCATACTCATGATGAACATCATACCCATTCACATGATTTCTTATGGGACGGGAAGGAGCCTCATAACCAGAAATCGCCCTATGATACAATTATTTTTTCTAACTCCACACGTATCAATAGAAATGCGTAAAGTTCAGCTTAGCTGCCAAGAAGGTCTCACTTTATGTTCGAATATGCCCATCCCCCCAAACAACCCATTTATAACTTGTTAATGCATCTAAAGACATCGGGCCTCGTGCATGCAATTTTTGCGTACTAATCCCAATTTCAGCCCCCATTCCAAATTGCCCACCATCAGTAAATGCGGTTGATGCATTGACATAAACTGCAGCTGCATCAATGTGTTCAAGAAAATAATCAATCGCTTTTTTATCTTCAGCAATAATAGCTTCGCTATGCCCCGAAGAATATTTCATAATATGCTCAACAGCTTCTTCAACAGAAGCTACGGTTTTAAGAGACATCTTATAAGATAAAAACTCTTGCCCAAAATCATCTGGCTTTGCTCGTTGGAGTAATTCCTTAGGATAAACATATTCAAGCTCTTTATAGCCTAGCTCATCAGCAAAAATTTCCACCTTTTTTTGTGCGAGTATTTCCACAAGTAACGGCAAATCAGATAGACGCTTTTCATGAATAATTAAGGTATCCAAAGCATTGCAAACACTTACCCGTCTTGTTTTGGCATTGTCAATAATTAGCCGTCCCTTTTCTACATTGGCGCTTAAATCAAAATAGGTATGAACAATACCAGCTCCTGTTTCAATAAAAGGGATTCGAGCATTTTTGCGTACAAAATCAATTAATGCCTGACTACCTCTCGGAATGCATACATCCACCAAACCCGTGGCATTTAACAAGGTATTCATTGCCTCTCGCTCTGCGGGTAGTAGATAGATAAGATGATTATCAAGTCCATGATACTTAAGCGCTTTCTGGATAAGTGATACTAAACATTGATTGCTGTGATAAGCCTCTTTACCGCCCTTTAATATGCAAGCATTGCCTGTTTTGAAACATAAGGCAAAGGAATCAATGGTCACATTAGGCCTTGATTCATAAATAATTGATACAACACCTAATGGGACTGAAATTTTTTTAATTTTCAGACCATTAGCCAACTTTCTTTCAGCGATAATAGCGGCACGAGGATGCGACAAACTTGCAACCAAATCAACATCATTGGCAATTGAATAAATACGCTCTTCCGACAAAAGGAGCCTATCATATTTTGGATCTGCCTCATCCATCAATGCCAAATCTTTCTGATTTTCAGCAATGATTTCATGAACAGCTTCACGTAGCTGTTTAGCCAAAGTTAGCAAGACACTTTTACGCTTTTCCTCCTCAAGAAGCATTAAATTATAGCTGGATGTCTTAACAAGTTTCAGCTGATTAATCACCTCGTCTATCATCAAATACTCCTAAAAAATATGTAGATGATCGTAGTGAATAAATTCGGGTTTACCCTGTTGCCCTAAATATTCATTTAATTTAATAGCATCATATCTGGCAATCCCAACCCCTATTTTCTGATTATCCAGAGTGAGTATTTCAACTAAATCTCCCCGTTTGAAATTCCCATCACATTTCTCGATACCAACAGGTAGTATGCTAACGACACGTTTGTTTTCTTTTATAATTTCATACAAACGTGAATTGATTGAAATTGAACCGGTATTTTTGTCACTACTATAAGCAATCCATTTCTTGATATTTGACTTTTTTCTGCTGGGCAAAATAGTAGTCCCCAAGACTTCATCTTTGATAATCCGTGTGATGACATAAGAATGATTGATGTTTGCTATATGCGTTGTAATTCCAAGGTTTGACATGTTGCGAGCAGTACTAAGTTTACTAGTCATACCACCTCTGCCATGGAGACTTTTAGCCGCAGAAACCTCAGGCCAACCATTTTGAGGATCAATAACTGCGATAAGCTTTGAATCAAGATTTTCAGGGTGTCCTGTATAAACGCCCTCAACATTACTCAAAATAATTAGTTTATCGGCATTCATCTGAGCAGCAATAAGCCCTGCTAATTCATCATTGTCAGTGAACATAAGCTCTTCAATAGCAACGCTATCATTTTCATTGATAATAGGAATTATGTTTTTCTGCTCTACTATTTCGCGAAGTAATCGGGAAATATTTAAATAATGCTGTCTCGTTTGGAAATCTTGTTTTGTTAGCAGTATTTGGGAAGCAAGTATATGGTGAGTTTTAAACATCGAGGCATAAAGATGCATCAGTTCATATTGACCTAATGAAGCCAAAACCTGTTTTTCGCCGATTGAACTGCCGTATTGCCGTCCAAGAAATTGGTAGGCTTTTTTACGACCTGAAGCAACAGCACCAGAACTTACCAACACAACATGATGCCCTGCTTTTTGCAGGAATACAATCTGTTCAACCAAATGAAGCATCACTGTCTCAAAAGGTGTTCCATCTGTGGATAAAATACTTTGCGTTCCAACTTTAATTACAATTCTCATGTTTCGCTTTTGTATCAGAGGTACTTCTCCCTGATAGCATTGAATTATTTATTGCACAAGTGTTTTATCAAAATTATCTTCTAATGAGGTTATCTTAGGGCATCAAGTGCCACATACTTAGCTGTAAATCGTTAATTTGTTCAGCGACGGCCTCTCGATGATTTAAATTTGATGTAAATTTTTGATTAATTGCGTCAGCTAAACATAATACATCTTTTGCTTCGACATTATTCCCTTTTTCAACCATCGTATGGGCTAACTCCAATAAATCATCACAAACGTCAGGATAAACTACAAAGGTCTCCCATTTATAAAATATTCGGGGCGCGTAAGTGTCTTTATAATCAAATTGCTTTTTGTTAATTCGGCTCTGAATCTCGATAATACTCTTATCAAGTTTTGTATCCGTATTTCTGTTTAAAACAAATTCGCAGGCCTTTTTGTTTACCAATGTTTGAATCTCCGCGGAAGCTAAAGTTCCATCTTTATTTAATACAGCAAAGGAGCCTACAAATTGCATAAAATACGTTTTTCCATAATCTGATAGCAATACCTCTCCAGGTTCAATATCTCGACAAGCTAAAAGCCCTATCTGTACTTCGCCATTAATTTTAACTAGTTTACCAACAAAATTTGCCTCACCCACATCACTCAAGTTGTCTATATTTTGTTCTTTTAACTCGGCTAAATAAGAAGTATTAGGACTCGCCAAAATTAGACTTGAATACCCTCCTACACTTCGGGTATCAAATAGGATGGTTCCCCCTCTTAAAGTATCAGGTATAGCGCTTATATAAGGGTTATTATCCATATAGACCGTCATTTCTTCTTCAGTTAGTTTTTTAGTTTCGCCATTAAATAAAAGCCATTGGAATTTGGATATGGGTTTGATTGCAATAACCCCATAACCTATTTTTTTGCCAAAATAAACGATAGCCAAGCTTGATGTATCAACTTGCATCTTTTTTGGAGGTATTTCCTGAGCAAATCTTGCAGATTTAAAATTAAATCCTGTAAACGTCAGCTCTTTGTCATCAGGAATTGCTCCATTAGACTCAACAACAGGATTATTCGTCCATTTAAACCTCTCAAGGTGGCGATGTTCCTGGAAGATATGTTCAATTTCAGAGATCGACTTCTTTTGAGACTCACCTTTTTTATAAGCGGCCATACTGGGGTAAAATGTAATCGACTCTTCGGTTGGAAACACTGGTAATTCTATTTTAGGCATCCAGACTCCTAAAAGAACATTCAATATTTACAGAATAGCAGAATTGTCTATAAGTACGCTTTAGGAATTACAATTCCTTTAACCTCAACGATTGTTTAATTGTCCAAAACTCTTTCCAAGGATCGCCTTTTAATTTTTTCAACCTCAAAGGCAAGGTATGGATGTTATAAGAGGTATCATTAATATCGTCTGTTAGTTCATCCCAATGAAGTGGGGTAGCAACAGGTGCGTGTAGTCTTGCCCGTGTGGAATACGCACTAATTGCTGTGGCACCCCGTTGATTCCGCAAATAATCAACGAATATTTTACCCTTCCTTTTAGCTTTGGCCATATTTGTTATATAGACATCGGGGTTAATTTTCTCTAAAAAAGCCACAAAAACACTGGTAAAATTTTTGACTTTAGCCCAATCATATTCTGGTTGTATTGGGATAACAATATGCAGCCCCTTTCCTCCTGTTGTTTTAACAAAACATTTTAATTTAAACTCCTCTAAATGTTTTTTAATTTCAAAAGCTGCCATAACTACCTTTTTCCACAACACATCTGGGCCTGGGTCTAAATCAAACGTAATCATATCTGGACACTCAACATTATCAATCTGACTACCCCAAGGATGAATTTCTAAAACACCAATCTGTACAAGGCTCAACAAACCAGCTTTATCTTTTAGATAAATATACTGCTCGCTTTCATTATCCGATTTATTTGCAATAGGTATGGCACAGAGTTCTTTAGGTGTCGATTTATAAAAATGTCTTTGATAGAAACATTTTTCATAACCATTAGGGCAACGAACTAACGTTAGTGGTCGGTTCTTAATAAAAGGCAGAATGAATGAGCTGATTTCGTCATAATAATTAAATAGATCTTGTTTCGTAATATTATCTTTTGCATAAAGAATCTTCTCAGGATTGGAAAGAGTAATTTTGTTTGTTTTTGGTTTTCTTACCCTGAGCTTTTTTACAGGCACTTTTTCTTCCCTTTTGATTAAAGAAGCTTTTTTGTCTTTCCTTAAACCTTTAAAACTTGGATGTCTTAATTTTCCCTCCGATGTCCATTCACTAAACTCAATCTCCGCCACTAATTTTGGTTTGACCCACGTTGCCTCTTTACTGCCAGAAGGTATTGTATCAAAAGGATTACCATCACAGAGATTTTTTTGTAACTCCTCAAAAACTTCTTTTAATGAAGCCTCAGTGAAACCTGTTCCAACATTGCCTGAATAAACTAACTCACCTTCTTCGTTAAAAAACCCAAGAAATAATGACCGGAAATATTGTCTTGTGCCTTTTGGCTTAGAATAACCACCAATCACAAATTCTTGGCGTTGAATGCATTTTATCTTTAGCCATGATTTTGCTCGTTTCTCTTGATAGGTACTGTTAGCATTTTTAGAGATAATTCCTTCCAAACCTAGCTGGCAGGATTTCTCAAAAACCTCTTGACCGCGACCAATGATATGATCGCTGTATCTCAGTATAGATGATGCTGCAAAAAGGAGTTTTTCTAGGATGGCTTTTCGCTGCACCAAGGGTAAATTTTTAAGGCTAAATTGTTCGTAATAAAGGAGATCAAAAATATTATAAATAAAAGGATATTCCTTATCTGCTTTCATTGCATTTTGTAAAAGCTGGAAACTCGAGCGATAACTCTCATCTAATAGAACAACTTCGCCATCAAATATTGCCCGTTTGACGGGCAGTTTTTTAAGAGCCTGAACAACATTGTTGAAATTCTTCGTCCATTCAATATGGTTACGGGACATTAAACAGATCGATTGATTGTCTTTAAAGGCAATAATACGATAACCATCAAACTTAACTTCATGCAACCATTCAGAACCTTGAGGTGGTTTGTCTACCAGGGTAGCCAGCTCAGGCGAAATCTTTTTCGGGAAAGCGCTTTTTTCAAGTGTCAAAGGTATTAACTCATCAATACTCTTCTTTCTCGGCTTTTTGTTAGCTTTTTCTGAGCCTTTACCGCTCCAGATGTTCTCATAGTTTTCTGCAATTTCATCCATTGATTGTTCTGTCTTTACACTATCTGGCTTTTCAACGGTAATATCATAATCATCCAAAGATTTTGCCGATTCGTCGTTGTACTTAATCAAGAACCATGATTTTTCCTCTCTTTTAAAGCGAATCAGATCCCAACGTCCATGCAATTTTTTTGCATCCAGCTCAAACCGTAAATGACCTTTTTCGTATGCTTTAGCAGGATCCTTATCCAATGGTATCCACGTTCCCTCATCCCAAAGCATAACGGTGCCACCTCCATATTCTCCTTTGGGAATAATCCCTTCAAAAGAACCGTATTCAATAGGATGATCTTCAACATGTACTGCTAATCGTTTAATTTTCGGGTCTAAGCAAGGTCCTTTAGGAATTGCCCAACTTTTTAGGACACCATCAAGTTCCAAGCGAAAATCATAATGCAGATGACTTGCCGCATGTTTTTGAATGATAAAAAGATAATTTTGCTCACGATGAACACGTCCATGGGGTTCGGGAGTCTTCTTAAAGTCTCTTTTCTGATGATATAAATCCAGTTCCATAAGCATTCTTCCGTGTTACTCCTCTCCTATTAATTATAGGTGACCTCTATCTTCGTTATTTTACCGCTTGAAAATTAATATTTTTATTTCAAAAAAACTCAAAACTGGGCAATATTAGATTTTTATTTAAGGAGAGCATCATGCAACGCAAAGGTTCAGCAGAATGGCGCGGCGGGATAAAAGATGGTAGTGGGCTAATTTCCACGGAAAGTGGTGTTCTTAACAGGACACAATATTCTTTTAAAACACGCTTTGAAGAAGGACAAGGAACTAACCCTGAGGAATTAATTGCTGCAGCACATGCAGGTTGTTTTTCCATGGCTTTTTCCCTGATACTTGAGGGAGAGGGTGTGAAAGCTGACAAAATTGAAACCACCGCAACTGTCTCATTGGAAAAATCCGTCGATGGTTTTTCTATCCCTGCAATTCACTTACAAGTCCATGCCAAGATTCCAAATATTAGCAAGGAAGCTTTTCAAAGCGCAGCGAACAAGGCGAAAGAAGGCTGCCCTGTTTCTAAGTTAATGAAAGCGAAAATCACTATGGATGCAAGTTTAGAAAATTAATATTAATACAGAATAAGTATCTATAAGGAAGTATCCCTTTGCATGAATTTTATTAGTAGATTCAATTCTTAAATCTAGGATAATATCTTGAAATAATAAAATTCACGCAAAGGAAATGCGATGTTAAATGCAAGAGATGTCAGAACAGCAGAAGATGCACAACGAATTGTTGAAGAACGCAATCTTACCCACGTCAAAGTTGGAATTTTTGATATCGATGGAGTTATGCTCGGCAAGTATATGAGCCGAAAAAAATTTTTCTCAGCACTGGAAAATGGCTTTGCTTTTTGCGATGTCATTTTAGGATGGGACTCCAAAGACAAACTTTATGATAATGGAAAATATACCGGCTGGCATACTGGTTACCCAGATGCTTCCGTGCGTATTCTGCCTCAGAGCTGCCGTGAGCTCGTTTTTGAGAATAATCAACTGCTGTTTATGGCTGAATTCACCGGAGCCGCGGAAGCATTGTGTCCTCGCGCCATACTCCGTCGCGTAATTCAAAAAGCAGCCATGATGGGATTTGATGCTTATGCTGCTTTAGAATATGAATTTTTCATGTTTGATGAAACTCCAGACAGTGTACGTGCCAAAGGTTTCCGTAATTTGAAAACCATTACACCAGATTTTTTTGGTTACTCAATTCTCCGTAATACTGTTCATGCTGATTTATACCATCAAATACTCAATATGAGCGAAGTCATGGATTTTCCTATTGAAGGTCTACATACTGAAACAGGACCAGGAGTCATTGAGGCAGCCATCGCTGTCGACAAAGCTGAAGCTGCTGGTGACAAAGCAGCACTCTTTAAAACTTTTATGAAAGTTTTAGCGCAGCGCAATAACACCATGGCCACTTTTATGGCTAAATGGTCTCCTCACTATCCAGGGCAAAGTGGTCATATTCACCTCTCCTTACAGCATGAAGATGGCAGCGGCTCCGCTTTCTATGACCCTACGAAACCTCACAATATGAGCAAAATCCAGCGTCATTTTCTAGCTGGTCAGCAAAGGCTAATGCCTGAATTGTTAGCGATGGTTTCACCAACAATAAATAGTTATACACGATTAATTCCTGGTTTCTGGGCTCCTACCGATGCGACCTGGGGTGTGGAAAATCGGACTACTGCTTTGCGTATCATCCCCGGCAGTGATAAGTCACAGCGTATTGAATATCGTCTGGGTTCTGCAGATGCTAATCCTTATTTGGCTTTAGCAGCAGCATTAGGATCAGGCTTATATGGTATTGAAAATGAGCTGGAACCCGAAGAACAGATCAAAGGCAATTCCTATGCACAACATCATAACGAAGAGCTGGCTTTACCACGAACGTTATGGGAGGCTGCACAACGATTAAGAAATTCAAAAGCAGCCCTCTCATTATTTGGTAATGATTTTGTTGAGCATTTTGCAGCGTCACGTGAATGGGAAGAGCGTGAATTCCGACGTCATATTACGGATTGGGAATTGGACCGTTATTTTGAAATAATTTAAATTGGATTTAAAATGATCAATACATTGAAGACCTATTCTCCCATCGATAACTCAATTTATGTAGAACGCCCTTTTGCCAGTGCGACAGATATCCAATCAGCTCTGACTAAAGCTCAGATGGCTCACAAAAAATGGCGGCTAACAACAATCGCTGAACGCGAGAGATTTTGTACAGCAGCTATCGATGCTCTAGTCGCTCACAAGGAAGCAATAGCTACAGAGATTTGCTGGCAAATGGGACGACCTATACGTTACGCCCAAGGGGAAATAATGGGTCTTGAAGAGCGCGCACGCTATATGATTGCCGCCGCAAATACTGCTCTTGCTGCTGTTGAGTTACCAGAAAAGCCTGGATTTTTACGTTATATAAAACGTGAACCTGTGGGAGTGACATTAGTCATTGCCCCCTGGAATTATCCTTATCTTACGGCAGTTAATGCCATCATTCCAGCCATCATGGCAGGCAATGTTGTAATACTTAAGCATTCAGCACAAACTCCTCTGGTGGCAGAACGTTTTGCGCAAGCTTTCACACTTGCCGGATTGCCAGAAGGCGTTTTTCAATACTTACATTTAACCCATCCTGATACCGAAAAAGTTATCCAATCTCCCCACATTAACTATGTGGCTTTCACTGGTTCTGTCACCGGAGGGGAAATGGTTGAGCGTACTGCCGCTGGACGCTTCCTCAATATTGGTTTAGAACTGGGGGGCAAAGATCCCGCTTATGTACGAGCAGATGCGGACCTTTCCCATGCAGTAGAAACTGCCATTGATGGTGCGTTTTTTAATTCTGGTCAATCCTGCTGTAGCATAGAACGTATCTATGTCCATTATGATATCTATGAAAAATTTATCAGTAAGGCAGTTGCTTTAGTCAAACAATACAAGCTTGGTCGCCCGGATGATCCTGAAACAACATTAGGCCCACTGATTCGCGCCTCTTCAGCAGAATTTGTTCGCAGCCAAATTGCAGAAGCAGTAGCCCAAGGTGCTGTAACCCACATTAACAAACAAGACTTCCCCATGGATGAACATGGTTCTGCTTATATGGCACCGCAAATTTTAACGCAAGTAAACCATCAAATGCGCCTTATGACTGAAGAATCTTTTGGGCCTGTCGTAGGCATTATGCCGGTAGCCGATGATGATGAAGCTATTGCACTCATGAATGATAGTGCTTATGGGCTTACTGCCGCTGTTTTTACCAAAGATATTGATGCGGGAGTTGCGATTGGTGAGCAACTACAAACGGGTACTTTTTTTATCAATCGTTGTGACTATCTTGATCCAGCACTAGCCTGGACAGGGGTGAAAAACTCCGGACGCGGATGTACGTTGTCTTCTTTAGGATATGAAGCACTTACGCGGCCTAAGTCTTTCCATATAAATAGGAACCCAGTAACATGAGTACATTATCATTAATCGCTAATTGGAACTATCCGACGTCTGTGCGGGTAGGGGCGGGGCGTGTTCAGGAGCTGGCCGCAGCCTGCCACACACTAGGTATCCAATCTCCTCTTTTAGTCACCGACCCTACTCTTGCAGCATTACCAATCGTTGACAAGACACTGCAGAATTGTCGTGACGCAGGCTTGCATATCTCAGTATTTAGCCAGATTAAGGCAAACCCTACTGGTGAAAACGTGATGGATGGCGTTACAGTTTATCATGCTGGCAAGCATGATGGGGTTATTGCTTTTGGAGGGGGATCAGCCTTAGATGCAGCCAAAGCCATGGCTTTAATGGTTGGCCAAACCAGACCTCTGTGGGATTTTGAAGATATTGGCGACAATTGGAAGCGCGTCAATACTATTGCAATGGCCTCAGTCATTGCGATACCTACGACGGCAGGAACAGGGTCGGAAGTAGGACGAGCATCAGTGATTACTGATACCCAACAACAACTCAAAAAGATAATCTTTCATCCTAAAATGCTTCCAAGTATTGTCATTTTAGATCCTGAACTTACAGTTGCTCTCCCTGCCCCCATAACAGCAGCTACAGGAATGGATGCTTTGTCCCACAATCTAGAAGCTTATTGTGCTACTTATTATCATCCGATGGCCGAGGGTATTGCACTTGAAGGAATTCGATTAATAAAAGAGTTTTTACCTCGCGCTGTAAAAGAGGGAAAAGACTTGATAGCTCGTACACAAATGCTTGTAGCATCTGCCATGGGTGCAACAGCATTTCAGCGTGGTTTAGGGGCTATGCACGCACTCGCCCACCCATTAGGTGCTCTTTATGATGCTCATCACGGCCGCTTAAATGCCATTTTAATGCCCTATGTCTTGCAAGCGAATCGTACAGCAATTGAGGAAAAAATTTCACGATTAGCCACTTACCTTAAGATTAATAATGGTTTTGATGGTTTTTTAAATTGGGTACTAACGATACGCAAAGATTTGGGCATAGAACATACGTTAACTGGGATTGGTATTGATGATCGCCAAATTGAGCGCCTTGCAAAAATGGCGACCGAAGATCCGTCATCCCAAGGGAACCCTATTCTTTTTAATGAACTACAATATAAAAATATCTTGCGCGCCGCGTTCTGTGGTGAATTGCATAGGCATGACTCCAGAGTTGGCCTAAGCCAACAAGAATCAGAGAGATAAATAATATGAACATTGGAATCTTACTCTGTGATCATGTAGGAGAAAAATTCAGTAAGGAGCATGGACAATATCCAGATATGTTTGCCAGACTACTCCATCAAGTTGACCCAACATTAACATTCTCAATTTATGAAGCGCAGCGTGGCCAGTTACCCAGTGACCTTGATGAAGCAAGTGCCTATTTAATAACGGGTAGCCGTCATGGTGTAAATGATGGTTTCCCATGGATTACTCATCTTGAAAATCTTATACTTCGTCTCCACTCCTCCCAGAAAAAAATCATTGGCATCTGTTTTGGCCATCAACTCATTGCCAAAGCATTGGGAGGAAAGGTTGTTTTGGCATCTAATGGCTGGGGTATAGGCGTATCAATAAACCAAGTTACGAGAAAAAAATCGTGGATGGTTCCTCAACAAGACGCTCTGAATCTTCTTGTAAGTCATCAGGAGCAGGTAATGGAACTGCCATTAGGCGCTGAAATACTTGCAAGCAGCGATTTTTGCCCGTTTTATATGCTACAAATCAATGATAACCTTCTCACAGTCCAAGGACATCCGGAGTTTAGTAAAGCTTATTCTCAAGCACTCATTGAAGATCGAAAAAGTATACTTGGGGAGGCATTGTCGGAAGAAGGATTAATGTCACTACAACACAAAGTCGATGACTATGTGTTTGCTCATTGGATTGTTAATTTTTTACGTTCTTAATTCAAAAGCCTGTATCTATTGTCATACGGGCTTGTAAAATGAACTATTTGAGTTGAATTGAGCTGCCTTCGCCTTCATCTTCACGAGAGTCATCTTCTTTAATTTTTAGCGGATGGTCCTTATGCGTAACATCCTCTCTCACCAATATCCTTAAACCCGCTTTCGACAATGGTTCATGGGAATGACTCTTACTTGGAGACGCTGAATTATTGGCAGACTTGTGCTCCTCAGTTGCAGAGGGAGCTAGCAGTTTTAACATTATCTTATCACTCGCCTCTTTACCCTCAATTTTTTTCGCAATTAAAGGTTGCATATGTGCAATATTCTCAGATGTTTCTCGCTTGGTAATACTATCTGTAGCTACCTCTATATTTTTAGCAGAGGCTGCTGCCCTGAAAAACCCTGTAACCGCATTAAGAAACTGACTAATTTTTCCCGGAGCAAATAAAAAAGTAGATAGCTTGGAGTTCACTTCCAAAGGAGTTGGAATAATGTGCGAGCCAGCAAGGTGCTGACCTATCAAAGCAGGGCTTGTTAATAGGGTATAAAGAGCTACAACTGGGACTCGTAATATGCTTCCTATCAATCCCCAACCGACTCTTGCCATATTTGAAACCGCTTTGATAATCAAACCAGTATCAGCACGAACTTTATCAACAAGGTCCCTAACAGGTTGGAAAGCCATTGAGGCCTGTGACGTCAGAGAAGGATCAAAA
Source organism: Legionella brunensis (assembly GCF_001467025.1). GTDB lineage: Bacteria > Pseudomonadota > Gammaproteobacteria > Legionellales > Legionellaceae > Tatlockia > Tatlockia brunensis. Next base: position 404,915 of record NZ_LNXV01000029.1, read on the forward strand.
AGAGATGCAACCTTCAGTCCTCCCGACATAATGGCGGAGACGCCTGCACGAGCAAGCGCTGGAATATAAGATAAGGCCATCTTAATAGAGCCAGCAAGACCACCAATTTTTTCATGCCCCCCCATGAACTTATATTTGACCGCAGCGACGTATTCAGGGTCATCTGCATAATGCGTGTTAACATAATGCATTATTTTATATCTTTCATCCTGGGGTAAACTGTCTGCCTCAAGTTCCAATATTTGTTCACGGATATGGGCTCGTTTGAAGTTGGTTTGCAGCTTAGAAACAGTTTCTTGCTGTTTGGAGGAAGGAGATTCTGTATGCCTTACTGCATATTCTCCTATAGATTTCTCAATAGCATGAAGCATAACATCAGTATAATCAGCATCTAACGCTTTTTTAAAGGCATCTAAATATTCGCTGACTTGAGCATCCACCTGTTTTTCTTGTTCTGGCGATAATTGATCAACACCCTTTTCCTTCTTGTAACCAGTCATCATGGCTTCTCTGACTTCAGGTCGCAAATCCTCTATTTTTCTTTCCAGCTCATGTGCATGAGATTCCTCTTCCTCAGCTTCATAGCGAATACCACTTTCAAGAACGATGGCTGCTAATTTTGCTCCTGACAAACCTAATTCAAAATAAGGGAAGCTAGCATGAGCTGCCTCACTAGCAATCTCCTCACTTAACCAAGGAATATTTGCTTTGAATGCAATCTCAAACCCAAGACCTATTGCTGCTGTACCAATTAGCCCAGCCAATACAGGATTTTCAAATACCAGTTCGACACCACGGACCAAAATACTATCTTTACCATTTGTCATATCACTTAGTAAAAAAGCAGCCTTGCCTTCAATCATTGCAGTCGAAAAAGCTGACATAAATCCGTGTGTTTCCCCAACGAGAGCTTTGGCAATGGGAATATCTATTTTGGTATAAATAAAATGCAGGAAAGCATATTTGGCTGCGAAAGGCATAATCATGGGTGTAGCCGTGGTTGCTGCCACGGTAAACGCTAAACCACCTAAAGGGTGTGCTCTATATATTTCCTGGGAAAATACTTCCACCATACCTTTGACAAAATCATTGCTTGCCCATGAAACAAAATCTTCAGGTTTATCTGGATTTAATTGATAATCAGCACTAGCTTCCCCAATATTGTCAAACTCTACACCTTTATAAGCCCCTCCCTCTTTTTGCATATCAAGCAGCATCTCTATGGCTCGATGATTTTCTTGCTCAATTTCAGCATTGGCATGATGACGGGAGTTAAGCAAATGAGCGATTTCATTATCACTGATTGGTTTTCTTCCAATCGTTACATCGTAATAAATATTTTTTGCACCATCCCAAAGATTGGTTGTGAGGCCTTTAACCACTTCAACTAAAGGCTTCCAGGTGAAGTTTATCAATTGTTGTCCAATAAACTTAAACGCTTTGACGAAAATACCGGAGTTAGTCACTTGCGTAATGGCATTTTCACCAAAAAGAACACGAGTAGAGTCTAAATTAGCATACGCATTTTCCGCGATATCCCATTTTTGAAAAAATGAGCGTTCGCTTGGGAATGGGCCGACTTTAAACGGTTTACCCCCAAAAGCACGAATCCCAACATTAATAATGCCTGTTGCACTAGCATAGGCAGAATAACCTAAATCAAGAACAAAGGTAGAAATATCAATACCGAAATTGACTAATGTAAATCCTGCTTTTTTTACCGCCGTGTATCCTGGAAAGGCATCCTTTTCACTTCTAAAATTAATCAGTCTAACCGTTTCATCAGTTTCATGATTTAGTTTTTTCCCTTCTTCAATTTGATTAATCAAGGCAACTCGTTTTGCTAATTCCACACTGCTTTTAGGATGAAAGCCATAATCTCCTAAATCAATAGCCACAAGCCCATTTTTTGCCTTGTCAGAAAAATCAAAGCCATGTTCTTTCGAAACACTATTATGGTAATCAACAAGCTGACTAGAAAATTTTTCACCAGTAAATTGTGCATTCAATAGGGCTTGCGACAAACCACTGCCATCTTGATATAAACCTGTAACAGCATAATTTGCATCAATTCCCGCTTGGGTAATGGTATTGATTTGTTGTTGTAAAAAATACTTTAATAAGTTATCACTAGTTCCGAAACTCCCTAATATCGTCTTTACTTGATCTTCTGAAGGATTTTTTATCTTTGCTAAAGCATTGCGATATTCTTCTATTTGGTTTTTCACCTTAGCAGCACAAGCCATCAATGTGGGGTAAGGCTCTTCTTTTTTAGCCTCATTTTCGCTAATAAGATGCGTAAGATTCTCACCGAGTTGATTTAACCTCTGTAAAACACCCTGTAAATTTTCTTGTGGCGTTTTTGATGCATTATAGTTATTGATGCATTGATTAAGTGGCTGTAATGCTTCAATCAAAGTTTGAGTTATGTCTGCAACAGCAAGCCTTTCTTCATTTTTGGTAACTTTCACATGCAGCTCTGTAGAGCGCTCAAAAACTGTGCGCTTATAAACTCCAATTTCAGCAATCATCTTTGCTAAGGGATCCTGAATAGTGCTTGCCTCAAATACACCATTGCGTAAAGCTATTTTTATCTTTTCAGGGGTAGTTACGTAGACGGTGGTTTGATACTTACCATCCTGATTTATCACCGATAATTTTGCTTGCGTCGTGGGATTGCTGTAGATCACTTTTTTATGTAAAACAGTGGGGGTAACTGTCTTACCAAGTCCACTGAATGAAGGTAGCATTCCCCCTTTAGGAGTGGTGATTGCGCGAGTAGGTTCATACAAGGTCAACGTTGAATTATCTTTTCCATGAAGCCCAAATTTTTTCTTCAAAAATGAATTGTATGAGAGCATTTGTTGGTATGGCATCTTGGGCATAATTAAACCTCTCGTCAAAAATCAGCCTTTACAGAAAGTATGTTCGAATACTCCGGCAAGCAATATTTTTAGAACACTATAATTAATATTAACACAATATGATTATATGATTATTAAGCCTTTTCGGCTTGCATGATAGGCTTCTAAAGCCCCCCAAATTTTCATAAAGGCAATATTTTCTCTCTGCCTTACCAAAACTATTTTCTCATGTAATAACTCTTAAAATAGAAATACTATAGTAGGAATGTTTATGAATAGATTTCCCAATGTAGAACCAAGCATTATGATCAAATTTGCAGTCATGTCGCTGTCATTATTGGCTAGAGGTAATTAATAGAATTATGATTATATGAGTTATATTTTGTTTAGCGACATAAAGGGTAGTTTCTGTCTTTATATCGCAAGATAAACCATGAGGAATCAAATGGCTTGTTGCTCTTTAAATGCGCTTAAGCTCTTCTAACAATTGTCTTGCGGCTTCCTGTTCTGCCTTACGACGATTAGAACCAAAACCTGTTGCCGGTTTTTTAATGCCGCTAACTTTGCAATTGACATGAAATATTTGCTCATGCTCCTCCCCTTCTACCTTGATTAAGGAGTATTCTGGAAGAGGTTTCTTGTGTGCTTGTAAATATTCCTGCAACTGGGTTTTCGCATCTTTTAAATTATCATGCAAAGTCTCATCTTCTAATCGCGATTGATACAATTTAAGAACCAATGCTTTGCTAGCTTCTATCCCACCGTCAAGAAAGACAGCCGCAATAACAGCTTCTAGAGCATCCGCAAGAATAGAGGCACGACGAAATCCCCCACTTTTTAATTCACCCTGGCCGAGAAATAAATAATCACCCAACTCTAGCTCAGTAGCAATCTCAGCCAACATTTCCCCTTTGACCAAAAATGCACGAAGCCGACTTAATTGACCCTCAGGGTGCTCAGGAAACATCAAGAAGAGCGCATTTGCAATGACAAAACTTAAGATAGAATCGCCTAAAAACTCAAATCGCTCGTTATTAACGCTACCTGCACTGCAATGTGTAAGTGCCTGTTTTAGAAAAGCAGGATTTTTAAACTCGTATCCTAATCGTCTGCATAGACGTTGCAAATCAATAGAAACCAATATTTACCTCAGAAATAATAATCAAATCAAGCACACGGCCTTCCTTTAAGGGCTTCTTTACTACCCTAAGCAGCATGCCGTTCAAAACTTAATTTCGTTTATAGTATAGTTATTAATGAATAGTACGACCTATTTTTGACCAACGGATGCTGTCTGTCTTGCCATTCCAACTCATCCAAACAAGAAACGCTTTGCCACGCAGATACTCATCTGGAGTAAACCCCCAAAAACGACTGTCAGCACTATCATCACGATTATCCCCCATCATGAAATACTGCCCCTCAGGCACCACCACATCAAAATTATCAGCAGGCACATCTGGACGGATAAAAATGTCATGCTCAACACCATTTAGATTTTCACGGTACTTCGCAACAGCATGGCCTGAACTCTCATCAATCGTGTATTCTACAAAAGTTTGTTTCATTTCCTGATCATTAATGGTTAAGACCTTATTGTGATAACTGATTTTATCCCCCGGAACACCAATAACACGCTTGATGTAATCGTAACTGGGATCAGGTGGCCAACGAAATACTGCAACATCACCTGTTTTAGGATTAGAAATTCGCATAATTTTTGTTTCCAAAACTGGCAGTCTAAGCCCGTAGGCAAATTTGTTGACAGCTACAAAATCACCAACCAATAGGGTCGGCTCCAGCGATCCAGAAGGGATGCGAAAAGGTTCTATCAAAAAAGAACGGAGTAATAGCACCAAAATAAACACAGGAAAAAACGACCGAGAATATTCAATGATGCGCCCAGGTTTCTCATCAGGCTTTCGTCTTTTAGCAAAGAAGAGAACATCTAACAAATAGATCACACCACTTACTAAAGAAAGAATGATTAATAACAGAGCAAAATTCATAGTTTCACAATCCTACTTACTATATTATAAAGAAATCTCGCGCAACGTCTGTTTAGCCTAGCCTTGTAGGTTGAAAGTACAAGGCACACCTCAACGAGATTGATGGCACCTTAACGGCTCTATTTTTTTCTATCAGTTTGGAAAACTGCCATAAATGCTTCTTGGGGAATCTCTACGTGCCCTACTTGCTTCATCCGTTTTTTCCCTGCTTTTTGCTTTTCAAGTAGTTTACGTTTACGACTCACGTCTCCACCATAGCATTTTGCTGTCACATTTTTACGTAGTGCTTTTACGGTTTGGCGAGCAATAATATGAGTGCCCAAAGCTGCCTGAATAGCGACATCAAACATTTGTCGTGGAATTAATTCACGCATTTTATCAGCCAGCGCTTTTCCACGACTATGAGCATCACTTCGATGCACAATTACAGCTAAAGCATCAACTCGCTCACTATTGATTAATACATCCATTTTTACTAAATCAGCCTCTTCGAAGCGCAAAAAGTTATAATCAAGCGATGCATAACCCCGACTTACAGACTTTAAGCGGTCAAAGAAATCAGACACAACTTCACTCATCGGTAGATCATAAGTCACAGAAACTTGTCGGCCACTGTAAGTCATATTCACTTGTGTACCGCGACGATCCACACAAAGACTAATTATCTGCCCTAAATAATCTTGAGGCACAAGAATATTGGCACGCACAATAGGCTCAAACATTTGCTTAATCTGTTGAGGTGGCGGCAGCTGCGACGGGTTATCGATCATCAGGGTTTCACCCTTAGTTGTGATTACCTGATAAACTACCGTAGGAGCTGTGGATATTAAGTCCAGGTTGTATTCGCGCTCAAGCCTTTCCTGGATAATTTCCATATGCAACATGCCAAGAAAGCCACAACGAAATCCAAAGCCTAAAGCTTCAGAAGACTCAGGCTCATAAAATAAGGACGCATCATTTAAGCTTAGTTTGGCCAATGCCTCTCGAAAGGCTTCAAAATCATCAGCGCTAATAGGGAACAGTCCTGCATAAACCTGAGGTTTAACCTTTTGAAAACCTGGCAAAGGAGCGGAGGCTTGATTTTTTTCAAGCGTCAGTGTGTCACCTACTGGTGCTCCTTGAATATCTTTAATCCCTGCCACAACATAGCCTACTTCACCGGCTTGTAAAATCTCAAGTTTCGTACGTTTTG
>NZ_LNXV01000029.1:411060-424243 GCF_001467025.1 Legionella brunensis
GGGTAAAAATACCCACTTGATCAACTTCATACGTTTTGCCCGTCGACATCACTCGCATTTTATCGCCTTTTTTAAGCGAACCATTCGCGATACGAACCAACGACACAACACCAAGATAACTATCAAACCATGAATCGATAATCAAAGCTTGCAACGGTAACTCAATATCTCCTTTTGGAGGTGGAATACGTGCAACAAGGGCCTCAAGAACATCTTCAACTCCTAAGCCACTTTTAGCACTGACACGAATAGCATCATGAGCCTCAAGACCGATAATATCTTCAATTTCAGCAATGACACGCTCTGGCTCGGCTTGTGGTAAATCAATTTTATTGAGAACGGGTAAAATTTCCAAAGATTGATCAATAGCTGTGTAACATACAGCTACTGTTTGAGCCTCCACGCCTTGAGCAGCATCTACCACTAAAATAGCACCCTCACAGGCAGCAAGAGAGCGGGACACCTCATAACTAAAATCAACATGGCCTGGTGTATCAATAAAATTGAGTAAATAGGTTTTACCATCACGTGCTTTGTAATTCAAAGAAACACTTTGAGCTTTAATGGTAATACCTCGTTCACGCTCAATATCCATAGAATCAAGCACTTGATCGGCCATTTCTCGATCAGACAAACCACCACAAAGCTGGATAAATCGATCCGCTAGGGTAGATTTACCATGATCAATGTGGGCAATAATAGAAAAATTACGAATTCGCGTTAAGTCGCTCAACTGAAAAACCTAGTAATAAATTAGGCTATTCTAGCTGAATTCTTAGCATCCAGAAAGTACTCCATAGCACTACTTCTATTTTAGTGGATCATCCGATAGAGAATAGAATCATTTTATTCGCAATAATTTTTTCTAACGGTTGCTATCATTTAGCTGATAGTAAAGTCTGAATCTTTTTTATCCCCTGGTATTTCTTCTCGTATTTTCCCTAAATCCTTTTTAAATTGCTTCACATGATCTGTTTTACTAATGAGTTCAGCAGGTTTTATACCATATACTTTATAAGCAATGCCCATCGTTATAAGTCCAGGGAAAAGTCCCATTAAAGTTAATGCAACAAGCCCTATTCCTTTAAGCCAGCTTTTTCCAGGTTTAATTTTCTCATCATGATCAGTTTGATTTTTAAACCACTCTAAATTGGTGAAAGGTTGGTTCTTTTGCTTAGTGTCACCATATGTTGGAAAGTACCTTTCTGTATTCAAAAATGTATAAAATTGAGTAATTTTCGTTTCAGCATTAATTTCTTTGCTATTTAGGAGAATAAGTAGTCTCTCCATCATTCTTTGCACTTCTTTGTGGTTCATTGTTCTTTCATTCGGTGGAATATTATAAAGCTGATCCCTACAATTTTCGGTGAGTTTGATAAGCTTTTTAACACTCTTTTCAAGTTCTTTTGTTTGGGCAGAGGATTTTTTAACTTCAGGTACTGACAACTTAAACAAAGCAGAAGATGGCTCTATATCAGGTTTTTTTTCGCCATTATCACGCTTATAGGCAGCGCTTTTTCCAGCAGCTAAATCCTGCCTTTCGTACTCTTCTTTACTGCATTTGCATTGTTGCTCAAATGTCTTTCCAATATTTTTAGCAACATATTCTGCAGTTTGTTTACCGCCATGGCCATCATAAACTCCTAACAAGCAAGGTGTGGTTTTATTTGTAATTGTTTGAATTGCTACTGTAATGTTATCTTCATTGCTAGCATTGAACCGCGCAGACTCCGACAACTCTATGGCTAATTGTTCTTCATTTAGCATGCCTGGATTTGGAATGTTTTTTAAAATACTGAGCAGATACTCTTCATGATCTTGTTTCTGATTGCGCCATTTGCCTGGACCATCCGTAAAACCATCAGAGACCGCCATTATTTGTATTTTGCCGATCTTTTGAGGATCAATTTTAAGGTCTTGGGCAATTTTGGAAATATTGGTAATATCGATATCGGAATCAGAAGAGATTCCTTTGTAACGATGATCACCGATACGACGTGAAACAAGTGGACCATCTGATTTCCCATTAGGGGAATTCGGCCTCAACTCGCCAAACATATTGTTTCTGCCTAAAGCTCCCCCCTCAGATTCGATCCGCGATTGCTCATCTTTATCACTTACATTATGGGTATTTGAATTTAATCGGACAACTCCTAGAGCATTACCTTCATGATCATAAAGAACGGCAAATGAAGAAGCATCACCTACAGTGGCAGTAATTAAATTTCCTTTTCCATCATAAATGGTAGTGGATGCAGTGGTGCCACTCCCATTCTGGGGAACATTCTCATCCAATGTTTTATAGGTTGTCCACAGGCGCTGGCCAATTTCTTTGGGAGTCAACTCCATCTCAGGTAATACTTGGCTTGCAGCCCTATCTTCTTGATACTCTCTTTGATTCTGTAGCTGAGCATAACCATAGTGGTTGTTTTTATCTAATACTGATTTGTCGCCCTCTGAAGGTACGTTAGCCATGATCTTCTCTTCAATCTTAAAGATGTTTAATTATATATTAACATATGTCAATATGATTAATTTTATACCATAATAGCCAATTAATATTTTAGAGCTCCATTGGAAAGAGAACAGACCCATCTTAAAACTCACCAACTAGTGAAACTGTAAGATGGGATTACAGACCACAATTAAAAGATGAAAGGCACTTCCTTAGCACAAGCTACACCGACTAATTGGAACGCTCTTACGACATCTTGAGTTTTATACTTGTATTGATAGGCTGCTTGGATCACTCCACAAGCCGCGCTATTGAAATTCGTAGTCGGTGTCCAATAATTCATATTGGCATCTAACATCACTTGGAAAGCTTTATCTACCGACCACCCTGGGGTTGTACTCAATAAATAAAATGCTTTATTAAAAACACCACTTGAATAGTGCACATCCAATCGCGATGAATAATTTCTAGCGTTATCAATCGAATAACCATCTAGTGGGGGATTATTCATGTAGCGGAGTGCTCTTTTTACCTTGCTGGTTTCTAAACCTATCGTCCAGTCTTTGCCATTCCAAATCCAGGGATATTTGGCTCTAAGATAATTTTTGAGAGCGAATTCCGCCATGTCTGAAAAAGATTCATTAATTCCTCCAGATTGTTTGTCATAAACAAGTGCAGAAAAGTTATCCGTTATTAAATGTGCAAACTCATGGCCTGAAGTTCCTATATCGGTGAAAGGAGCATCCTCCGAACCGCCATTACCAAAAACTAATTGAGATGGCCCCCTAATCCCCGACTCACGCATACATATTGGAGAACAGGCAAAAGCATTAGCGAAATCATTAATGTGCGTATAGATACGCAGTGGTAAGGTTTTACCAACAGGCATTTTTACATGATACTTTAATACGTACATATTATAAGCTTCTGTCACAAAATAAGTAACATCGTTGATAGGCGACCATCCACCATTCGCTGGGGCATAACCTCCATCAGTCAAGTTACGGTAAGTAGGAGCACTGCAAGCATATTTAAATGGAGCTAATTTATAAGTGGTCACCTCCGAACTGGAAACCGGCAAACCAAAAGGAATATCATAAATGGATTGATTTCTTAAATTAATCACTTGAACGATGGAAGTAGCCGTATAACAAACGCCTCCCTTAAAAGTAATATCCATTTTGCCTATGGTATTTAATTTTGCTTGTACAGTTCCAAATTGATATCTTCCTGGTCGATAAGATAAATTATTGAAGCCAACTCCTCCTATACCCTGCCCTATCGCTGTCGTCTGTAAAGCATTCCAAAACCGTAATATCTCACCAGTATTCGCATCAATAATAAAATGAGGTAACGCAGGGCCATTCTTGTTTTTAGTGGCGTATGAAACTAAATAAGCCAAAACCGCCTTATGAGACTTCTTCTGTAAATAAATGATTTTTTTAATGTGAGCTTCATTGGTTGTAGGTGAGTGAGTTAGTGCAATTTTTTTGGCTTCTTCGCCTGAAATCTTACCATCCAAATCAGTAACATCTTGGGAAATACCTTTAACCAGCTGTCCTGTAACCATGGTTTCAACACGGCTGGGTGAAACATGATAAATTACCTGAGCCCCCCAGACGAGCACTCCATGGTAGTATTGATCATAACGAACATGGCTGACGTGTGAATGATCAACATTCCCCCTAGTAAATTGCAGTGTATTTATTGTGTTGCTGGTGGTGGTCATTTTAGGCAGGTTTAAACTGCTTGGCACTGTTTTTTTTTGAATAAGGGAGAAATCATTTAATAAACCTTGATCATCCATGTTTCCCCAGATTGTTTCCATTGTTGCCGCATAACTATGAGAAATGCCAAATAACGATAAACCTATTCCTAAATTTCGCAGTAACTTCCGTTGTAGTAATTTCATGCAATCGTTTCCTTATAAAACATAACAGGCAACAATAAAATACCGATATGCTCACTCCTGAGCAATTATAAAAACTTATTATTTTTTAAGAGACATAGAAAAATAAGGATGCCTTTGGATACAAATCAAATGATGAGTTTTTCCCTGATTAAAATTGCAATAATCATTTGCTGTTGATTTTTTGTTATACTACACTCAACTTTTTTCGAAAAGAAAGGATGACCAATGCGACGCTCTCTCACGCTCTTCTTCACCTTAATTACATGCTTCATTTATGGGGTCACCCAAGCCGATTCAGCCTTTATTCAACGTAAAGATGTTCAACAGTTCATTAATACCATGGTTCAAAAACATGGTTTTAACAAAAAAGAGCTGACTCAAGTCATGGCTGATGTCAAACTACAACCCCAGATTATTGAATCAATGAATAAACCCTACGAAAAAAAATCCTGGGATGTCTACAAACAATTATTTTTGACTCCTGAAAGAGTGCAAGGTGGCATCGCATTTTGGATGGCTAATCGTGAAGCCCTTGAGAAAGCTGAAAAAAAATACAAAGTTCCTGCAAATATTATTGTAGCCATCTTAGGAGTTGAAACTATTTATGGTAAAAACCAGGGTAACTATCGCGTCCTTGATGCTTTATCCACTTTAGCTTTTAACTATCCAAAGCGTTCTAAATTTTTTACTAAAGAACTTGGTGAATACTTACTACTTTGTCGCGAACATAAGGTTTCACCCATGCAGTATATGGGTTCCTATGCAGGTGCCATGGGGAAACCCCAATTTATGCCTAGTAGTTATCGATACTATGCTGTTGATTTTACCGGCAATCCCAAAAAAGATTTGATGAATGATAATGAAGCCGTCATTGCCAGTGTGGCTAATTATTTTCATAAACATGGCTGGAAAATGAATCAAGGTATCGCTCAGCCGGCAAAAATCGAAGGCAATCACTATAAAAAAATTAATACTAACTATAAAAGTGCAGCCTATCATTGGCAGCAATTACAAGCCGCTGGGATTAAACCTTTAACAGCCTCACTGCATAGCCCAGCAAAAGTTGGCTTAATTGAATTTAACACCCCCAAAGGCGCTGAGTATTGGCTAGCCTATCCTAATTTCTATGTCATTACTCGCTACAATACGAGCCCTCAATATGCGATGGTCGTTTATTTGTTATCCCAACAACTAAAAATGCAATGGGCGACAGCCAATCTTGGCAAAAAATTCGCTTACGTGTAAGCTTAAGCCTATAACCCGAACAATTGCTCCGAAAAGCACAAACGTCTTAAGTGGTTCGGAGCAATAAAACCAGAAAGTGATTTAATCAAGGACGCCATGTGGCTACATGCTTTCTATTTATTCATCACCTCACTGAAAATGGCTGCTTAAGTTTAAGCTTAGACGAGCAGGGACAAGTAGTAGCCCCACTTTTAGAACGTAGTTTTAGTGAAATTAAATCCCTACAAAAGAACTGCCAAACAATTCTTGTTTTACCAACTCAGCTTTTTAGCCTTCATCGTATTAACCTACCTTGGCTTGCTGAAAAAAAAGCACGTGCAGCACTTCCTTTTGCTTTAGAAGACAAGCTGGCACAGAATGTAAGCTCACTTCACTTTGCTTTTGATCGTAACCACTATCAGGACGGGCATTATTTGGTAGTCGTTGGAGATAAAGCTTATCTTGCCGAATTAGTAGCAAAACTGGATGAGCATGAAATTAATTTTGATATCATGACATTAGATTGGTTTGCTCTTAATAAATATGAGGTTGCTGTTCTTGATTCTTCCCTATTAATCAATGATGATCATTTTCAAGGTGCTTTGAGTACGGATTTAGCTGACTTTTATTTAAACCAATTAAGGACAATAGAAGCAGAGCATTTTTTTCATGTTTTTACTGATAGCTCCTCATCCTTGCTTATTATTAAAAACAGCAAACCTATAGACAACAAAGAGGTTTCCTTTATCTGGCTCGCCCGCCGTTTGCAAAGGGCCAAAATAATTAACCTTTGCCAAGGCGAATTAGAGCATGAAGGGAGCAAAAATGTAACCCGACGTTGGTCTCAAGCCGCAGTAGTCATGAGTTTAATCTGGTTTCTCTCTCTGCTCGGTAGCAATGCTATTAGACTTTATTACCTTAACAAGGATACCGCAGTTGTTGATACTCAAATAGCAACTATTTATCATCAATTTTTTCCAAAGGCACAACAGGTCATTAGCCCCAAATTCCGCATCTCACAATTACTTAAAGCAAATCAAAGCAGCACCGATACCAGTTTTTGGGTTTTATTAAACGCTTTAGCGAAAGCTTCTAAAAATACCACGATGAATTTTGAACAAATTCGCTTTCAAAATCAGACCCTATTAGTCACTTTAACCACTAAAAACTTTGAAGAACTGGAAGATTTACAAACTCATTTGCAAAAAACAATCAAAGTTAGACAAACCCAAGCCTCAACTGAGAATGAAAAGGTAGTGGGCACCTTGGAGCTAAGCTTGTGATCAGCTATTGGAATAATCTTAATCAAAGAGAGCGTTGGATGGTCGGCATCGCCATCGCGTGTATTGTTTTTTATTTATTTTATCTTTTTATTTACTCCCCTTTAACAACGGCAGTCAGTTCTAAGACCTTACAACTGCAAGAAAAAAGAGAAACTCTCGCTTGGATGCAGCAAATTCAGCATCAACCTCAAAATAAGAAAATACCGCAGCCTATCACGAATGCCAAACTTCTTACCTTAATAGGAAGCCAGCTGAATAATGGTTCATTACGGAAATTTGTTTACCAATTACAACAAACTGGTCCCGGAGATATTCAATTATCTTTTGAACAAATACCCTTTATCCCATTTTTAACCTGGCTTTGGGCATTAACCAATGACTATGCCATTGTCCTTAAACAATTTAGTGCTGAACGTACGGAGACTCCTGGGGTGGTGAAACTCACCATCATAATCGCTACAAAATAAAATTTTGATGTTTTAGAGTAATCATTCAGTTCATTCGTGAACCCGCAGGATCCACGTATTGTCATAGTCATAGACCTATTAATCTCCTGCATTTTCCTGGATTTTGCTCCAATTTTTAATATCCGCCCCTTGTTTAAGATCGGGTGGAAGACTATTTAGTGCTTTTTGCGCCTCTTCATAGCTATTATAGGTACCATAAACTCCTTTGTAGTAAGAAGAGCCATTGCCACGATAAGCCTTTATTTGAGCTGTGCGGTTGTTTTTAGGAACCCGATAAAGCTTTCCAGCCACTTGCGATGCTTTTTCTCCTTCAGCAACCTCAATAGTATATCCTTGAGGGTTTTGTCCATTAACCCAATCTCTATCCACATCTTTATGGGAGGTTGGTGAATGAGCAAGGCCTACATGATAAGAATCTGGCACCTTAACTTCACCTTGCTGATAACGATAATCAACACCTCCGTCATAGCTTTGATAATAAGCAGTTGTATAGAGATAGGGTTGATCATTCGAATAAGTTATGTAATCGGTTTTTTGATAAGTAGTACACCCTAAGAGACAGCTCACACAAAAGAAAACTGTCAAAAACCCTAGCTTATTCATGATGTTTCTCCCTTGTTAAGCTTGTCAAAACAAGCTCTTATTCTTTTACGGGATGGCTCTCATCCACGCCAGATTGATTTACTCTCTGACTATGTTATCTTCAAAGTCTTAAAAAACTTTAGCGTTTCTGTTGTTTCAACGCAAACAATCGCATAAAGTATTGGATTTGCATCTTTTAATTGTAATGTGGACACATAGACGCTCAGGGCAAAATCATCAACGAGGCAACCAAGACCACCGTGATCCTTATGAAAGAGATAGAACAAGGGTCATTCATTGCCCTGCTTTTCGAAGGCTCCAACGCAAGACACAAATTTTAGGAACCGATGAAGGCGATTTTCATCGAACCCGCCTAACGCATTCTCTTGAAGTGGCTTCCATTGGACGTAGTATCGTTCGAAATCTAGCAACTAACCAACAGCAAAATGTATTGTCAGGTTTGCTACCTAATGATGACTTAATTTCTGTTATTTGCCTGCTCCATGATATAGGCCACCCGCCTTTCGGTCATGGTGGTGAAGTAGCTTTAAATTATATGATGCGTGATCATGGTGGTTTTGAGGGAAATGGACAAACATTACGTTTATTAACAAAAGTAGAGGATAGTTATGGCGCCTACGGCATGGACTTAACAAGGCGCTCGTTGTTAGGGATACTCAAATATCCTGTTAACCGCAATCAAGTCGTTGCTCAGGCGCTACCTAAAACAGTTGAGTCACTTAATAAAACGATTCGCGTCAATGATTGGCTTCCTCCCAAAGCCTATTTTGCCAGCGAACAACCTGAAGTGGATTGGCTTCTATCACCTTTTAGTGAGGAAGATAAAACTCTTTTTCAGTCTTTGATTACTTTGCCTCATGCCAAACAGCATGGTAAACCAGCTTACCACAGTTTTGATTGCTCTATTATGGATGTTGCAGATGATATTGCTTATGGCGTCCACGATTTAGAAGATGCTATTCATTTACATTTAATTAATCGAGACCAATTGGATAATGAACTTTTTCGCAACCTTCTTTCAGCAACACCGCTTGCAAGAAACCAAGACCGCCTTATTAACTCTTTATTTAGTCAAGAGCTTTGGGAACGCAAACAAACTATCGGTGAGATGGTTAATTACTTTATTACAGCCACCCAAACTACGATTACCGATGAATCTTTTGAAAACAATCTATTAAAACACAATATTATTCTTCTTCCTGAAGCAGCAGCCTTGCTTGATTATTTCAAAAGTCGTATTTATCAACATGTCATTGATTCACAAGAGGCACGCACTTTTGAATACGGCGGTCAAACAGTGGTACTCCGACTTTTTGAAGCAATTAGCTCTAATCCCGGGAGCCTGTTAGATACTAAAAATCGTGATCGATTTCATCGGGCTGAAAATGAAATAGCTGCCTTTAGGATAGTGTGTGACTATATTGCCAACATGACCGACGAATATGCCTACCGTATGCATGAGCGCTTATTTGGCTTTAATACACGAACCATTTTTGAAAGACTTTGATTTTCTTATCAATATTTTCCAATGCTGTCCCATCATCCATGAATACTTCGTTCAAGCCCGCATTTTTAATCCTTTTCTCTCCAGGTAGAAAAAAATTTAATCTTTCTTCATCCTCAACTGCATACAAATCGATCCAATTGCTGTATAATATATTTACACATTGGAGGATTAATATTGACTCACACGAAATCTAACCGTATGAATATTGCAATTATAGGTGGAGGTTGGTACGGCTGCCATCTAGCATTAGCTCTAAAAAAAGCCGGTCATAAAGTAACTATTTTTGAAAAAAACAAAGACATTTTAAATGAGGTTTCTGGTAATTTTGGTATTAGATTACATAAGGGGCCTCATTATCCGCGCTCACCTGCTACCCGAGAAAGTTGCCACCAAGCTTTTGATGAGTTCTGTAATACCTATCCAGATTTTGTTGTCCATCATGAATACTCTATTTATGCTCTGGGTGAAGTTGATGCCTTAGGCAATCCTTCAAAAGTCACTAGAGAACAATTTGAACAAGTTTGTCATGAATCACCTGATTGCAAAAAAGTAGACGCAGAGAGCTTGGGTTATAAAGGATTACAGACAGCAATGAGCTTGGATGAACCAAGTGTAATCATCGGAGAGGAGTTAAGAGTACGTTTTCGCAGAATGCTTGAGGAAGCAGGTGTTAATATTCGCTGTGAAACGTTAGTTCAAGACTTGCAATCAGATGCCAATGGCACTGTTATTACCGATGAGCATGGCTTTGAACACCGTTTCGATTACACAATTAACGCTTCAGGATATCAATCTTTTATACCTACTGAGGCTCAAAATAATTTTCCGGTTGAGATGGAAATCGTCTACCAACCATGTTTAGGTTTAAAATATAAAGATCGTAAACCTACAAAAAAACCATTTTCTTTTATCGTTATGGACGGATGGTATCCTTGTATAATGCCTTGCGTGGAAAAAGCAACTTTTCAAGGTGACTATATCCTAACGCATGGCGCGTATACCATCATGGCCTCTTGCAAAACTGCATCAGAAGCTCATGCAGTACTCAACAAACTAACAGATGACTTTGTTGAAAAGAACATTAGATCTCGTGCAGCAAGCGAAATGGCGCGTTTTTGGCCTGAGTTTGCAGAACGCTTCGAGTACCAAGGTTATAAAAAAGCAGTACTTGCAAAAATTAAAACCAAGAATGAATTTAGAAGTGCCGTTACCTTTGGTACAGGTAGAGTTCTTCATGTTATACCTGGAAAACTGAATAATGTCTTTAGCGCTGAGCGAGAAATTAATGCGTTATTAGAGAGTAAAGATTGTTTACTTGAAAATGGCATTCATTTTATGAAAAATGGTATTCTTGACCAGGCTAGAGTAGAAATTCAAACAAAACCAGATAAGGGTGAACCTAATACCTGTAATTTGCAAACATTTGCTGACATAAAAAAAGCACAAGATGCAGCGAAGAATGGTATTTTTTCAACAAAAGCTGAAATGGATATGGATGCGGGAAAGAAACATGCTTACTCACCTCATTCTTTCTTTCACTATGTTCCCTCAATACCATCTCGCTGCTCAAGCCCAAAAATAGTAGGCACTTGTCAATAAAGGCTTTTAATCCGAGACAAATATGGTGAAGCAAAAAAAGAATGAAAAGCTTATTGTTACAGAGGGATTATTAACTAACACCATTATTGATTATCTTCCCGCTCAAATTTTTTGGAAAGATAAGGATCTGTTTTATTTAGGCTGCAACATGGCTTTTGTTAAGTCATTAGGTCTACAATCCAAAGAAGAAATCATTGGTAAATCAGATTTTGATTTACCTGTTTCGGAAAAAAACAGTGTAACTTATCGTGCAGATGATCGAAAAATTATCGAATCCAAACAACCTAAATTAAATATTGAAGAATGCCAGATTCTAATGGATGGGACAGAGCGAATTTTAAGCACGAGTAAGGTCCCGCTTCTCGATGAGAATGGTGAAGCTTATGGGGTTTTGGGCATTTACATTGATATCACGGATAGAATAAAAATGGAACGCTCTTTAGCGAAAGCCAAAGAGCAGGCTGAACTTTCCAATAGGGCTAAAACCGAGTTCATTGCTAACATGAGTCATGATATTCGCACTCCTGTAAGCGGTATTATTGGAATTTCCAGGTTATTGGAAGAACGTGTAGAGCATGCTGAAGAAAAACAATATGCTCAATGGATTAATGAAAGCGGTCAACAATTATTAAGTTTACTCAACAGCGTTTTAGACATTATCTCTACAAGCCACAGCATCGAAAATCATTTGGTCGAAGAGGAGTTTGATCTCTATCAAACCCTAAAGAATTTAATTAATCTGGAATTACCCACAGTAAAACTTAAGCAACTTGAATTAAATATTGATTTTGATGAAACCATTACACATACAATTATTACCGATCGAACCAAGCTCGTACGTATCCTTCTAAATTTGGTGGGGAATGCCATTAAATTCACTGATAAAGGTTCTATCACCATAATAGTCCGAAAACTTCGAGAAGATGACAACCATCAACTCATTGAATTTGCGATCGCTGATACAGGAATTGGTATTCCTTTTGAGTTACAACAAAAAGTCTTCGACCGATTTTATCGCATCAATCCCTCTTATAAGGGTAAATATGATGGTCATGGTGTTGGTTTACATATTGTCCAGAATTACCTCACCGTTTTAAACAGTGAGATTAAACTTGAAAGTGAGCCTCACGTGGGCACCAAAGTCATGTTTACTTTGCAAGTTAAACGTGGAGTAGAGTATGCGCTTGTGAATACATCTTTCATTAAAGATGAAGAGAATGTTGGAAGGCAAATTAAGACCTTCGCAACGCCTCCTTCTATTTTACTAGTTGAAGACAATCCTATTGCCCTTCGTATTGCCGAATCAATGCTAAAACAAGCAGATTGCCGATGTGTATCAGTTAACGATGGTGAAAAAGCGTTAGCACTTATACAGAAAAAACCCTTTGATTTAATATTAACTGATATTGGTTTGCCTGGTATCTCTGGGCAAGAGTTAGCAGAATCGATTCGTGCTATGGAAAAAGCTAATAATCAGGTTATGATTCCGATCATTGGTTTAACAGCTCATGCGGCTGAAAAAATAGAAGAAACCTGTATTCAGTCTGGAATAAACAAGGTTCTTACTAAACCCTTATCATTCAAAATGTTGCAAGAAACATTAATAATGTTCTTAAAACCGGAAGAAAAACAAAATATTATTAAATCTGAGCCTTTAGGCGCTGATTTGCCCTCGAAAGAAGAAGAATTATTTCAATTAGATAATTTTCCTCTTTTTGATATTCGCACGGCGCTAACCAATTTAGGTTCGCAAGAAACAGTCAAAGAATTATTGCAACTAATGATTCAGGTTGATTTACCTCAAGAAGAATCACAAATTCGAAAAGCTCACGAAGAAAATAATTGGAAAGATGTGGAGAAAGTTGCTCATAAACTCAAAAGCGGTGCTTTATATTGTGGAACTATAAAATTACAGTACGCTTGCCAATATTTAGAGCGCTATTTAAAAGCAGGGCATTTTCGACATCAGGAAAAACTGTATGAGCAGCTTAATACAGTTCTTACGCAAACAAAGATAGCCTTGAGCCATTGGCTTTCGAACTAGGCTCACCAAAGGTGGCGTCCCCAAGGGGATTCGAACCCCTGTTACCGCCGTGAAAGGGCAGTGTCCTAGGCCTCTAGACGATGGGGACC
>NZ_LNXV01000029.1:424428-508104 GCF_001467025.1 Legionella brunensis
TCCCATCAACAACCTAGGTTGATGATGGTGGAGCTAGGCGGGATCGAACCGCCGACCTCTTGCATGCCATGCAAGCGCTCTCCCAGCTGAGCTATAGCCCCGAAATTAAGAACCGCAGTTTAATGAGACACCTCAATACTGTCAAGCAAATTTTAAAATAAATCTGGATTAATGCCCACTTAACCCTCATCTGCACTTTTTAGAACTCTATTTGCTAGAGCAAACATTAAGGGAAGATTAAATTCTATGCAATCACTTAATCTTTCGTTAAGGAAACGCTCTTATAATTTGTGTCCTTTATTCCAACTAGAATTTAATTTTATATGTCAAAACTTACGCAATTATTTAAAAAAGCTCAATCCAACTACGATAATTATCTAAAGAGAGATAACGTTGATGGTCTAGAAGAAACTATTAAAGCCTTTGAAAAAATTTCTCAATCAGAACTTAACGCAACGCTTAAAAAAGCTACTCTTACAGAACTCCAAAATTGCAATGAAGTATTGTTCTTAATTGCCAAAAGTTATACAGCATATGCTTTTGCCAAACAAAAAGAGCTTTCTTATACAGACGCTGTAGACTCCCTTACCAAAGCCAACCAATGCTATCAAGATATCACTAATTACATAGCGAAGATTCCACCTTTCAGCCTCCCCTTAGATCTCGGACGACAGAATACCGAAGCTGAATTTTATAAGCATAAGATGAAATTCGAACAAGCAAAAATGGAACAGTTTTTTATTAAACATAAAATGACAGGTGCTTATGATGCAGAAAAAGCATATGAAGCCTTGCAAAATATCGCTACCGCTTATTCTACCTTTCAACGTGTGCTTGAAAAAAGTTACAAATATATTTCTTACAAAATAGATTTTGGTATTAATGACGAGTTGACAAATTCTATTAAAGACGAACTTAGTGAAGCTAGAACTCTCTTGGCACAGGCTAAAAATAAAAAATCCAAACGACGAGCCGATGAAACACCTACTAGCAAAAAAAATGATAACGGCAATACCCAAAAGAAAAGAAGACTACGGCAGCGAGTAATTATTGAAGAAGAAAGCGAACAGATTGAATCTTTGTCTAGTATAAACCATTCAAAAGAAGAAGAAGATACCTACGAGATACCTGCTTCTGAGCAAGAAAAAAGGCAAGCAACCAGTGAAAGTTTGCCTACAGCGATGGAACTTAGTCAATCGCAACCTGTGCCTTTACAAGGATTAGATCTCTTAAGCACTCTGGCAATGAGCTTTTTTGCACCACCTCAGAATGTATCATCCCCACTCCCCCGAATGTCTTCTACTCTAGAAAATTCGATAACAGCCCAACCCCAGCTAGAAAATACAAATGTGTTCTGGAATCAAAATTCAACCCATATTAAGGATAGCCAAGAATGTAACCGTTTATTGAATGAATGGAGTCTAATTTATTTTAACAGTTTGAGCACACCTGTCTCTGAAAAAGACAATCAAGCCTTAACCCTTGAAAGGTTAGGACATGCTCTGTTGTTGGCAGCCGCAAGACTACAAAAGGAAAGCCAGTTTTTTGGTCAACAAAAGATAAATCCGGCACTTCGTATTGCTGTACAACTATTATCAAGGTCAGCCGAATTGTCAACTAAGCATTTCAACCCCGAACTAACAATGAAAGAGCTATCCGCTCAGTACGCTCCCTTACTCAAAGCATTCGCAAATCCTGGAAGACAATTATATAACCTTGAGTACCTACAACATCTCCGTAGGCAAGTCTATAAAGAGTCTCTTCTTATTAATACGCGAGAAGCAAGCGTGACAGACATAGTCACAGCATCCTTTAAAGCTTTGGCTAATACCTGTTTTGGCAAGGATTATGAAATAGTGAGAGATACTTGTTTTGAAGCCTTACTAAGTGCCACATACGCATTGAGTAAAAATAATCATATATAATCTTGTTTTGATAGTAATGGGGATTATAAATCCCCTTACTAAATTCTATTGACTTCAATTCTATCTAAGGCGACACTGCCTAAAAATCAGCTCCTACTTGATTTGTAAAATCGGAGCAATAATTTTTCCAGGATAGTTCTCAAGTTACTTAGGATTAGTATGAAATTTAAAAACGCCATTGTTAGAAAACCAAGTCAATCTCTGGTTCGCGGATTGACCTCATCTCCCATGCTTGGCAAACCTGATTACTACTTAGCATTACAACAGCATGAAAACTATATCAATGCGTTAACACAGTGCGGTGTTGAAATAACCCAATTACCCGCAATTGAGGAATATCCGGATGCTTGTTTTGTAGAGGATGTAGCCTTGTTAACTGAAAAAATAGCCTTGCTAACCCATCCAGGTGCAGCTTCAAGGCAAGGCGAGGTCACACAAATAGCCCCCACAATCCAAGCTTTTTTTCCTAATAATTTGGCTAGAATTACTGTCCCAGGAACATTGGAGGCAGGCGATGTTCTTTGTATTAATAACCACTTTTATGTCGGTTTATCGGCACGAACTAATCTAGAAGGGGCTCAGCAAATGATGCAAATCATAACCGCAGTCGGTTATACAGCATCTTGCATCCCACTGAAGGAATTTCTCCATCTTAAAACCGGCGTCAGTTATTTAGATCATGGTTATTTGCTTGTCAGTGGTGAATTGATTAACCACCCTGAATTTTGCCAGTTTAAGCAAATTCCTATCGATAACAATGAAGCCTATGCGGCTAATTGCATCATGGTCAATGGCACAGTATTAATGCCCAATGGATTTCCCAAAGCAAAAAAAGCGGTAGAAGACCACGGCTTTTCTGTGGTAACACTTGATGTCAGTGAGTTTAGAAAAATCGATGGCGGCTTAAGTTGCTTATCATTGAGATTTTAAATGAATAGGCACTTATCTGTACTTAGTCTTAGCTTAATTACAGTTTGCTCGGTAGACAGTATACGCAACTTGCCGGTAGCTGCCATGGCAGGAAGCCAATTACCAATCTATTTTACTTTAGCATTACTATTTTTTTTACTCCCTTCGGCAATCATTGCTGTCTGGTTCTCACAACAATCACAACAGGGTGTCTACGGATGGGTAAAAATAGGTCTAGGGAAGCAATTTGCATTTTTAGCCATCTGGTTTCAATGCATACAAAACCTACTGATCTACCCCACTTTTTTAGGTTTTATAGCGGGAACTTTGTTATATAGCTTTTCCCCACAATTAGCCATTAACAATCATGCTATTTTCATAACTATCATTGCCTCAATCTGGACATTAACCTGGATCAATTTAAAAGGCATCCATGTTTCCAGCAATTTTAATAGCTTTTGTACCTTATTAGGCCTCTTATTACCTTTTCTTGTAATTCTTACTTTGGGGGTAGTCTGGTATTTTTCTCACAGACAAGGCATCAAATCTTTCTTACCCTCTTCTACCCCCTATTCTTGGAACTCATTAATAGCGATCATGCTATCTTTCTGTGGTATTGAAATAGCAGCTGTACATGCCAAAGAAAGTCAACATGGCGCATTTTCTAAAGCAATTTTTATTTCAGTCGCCGTTATCTTCTTTACGATGTTGTTTGGCGCAATAACTTTAGCGATGATTATTCCATTACAGCAATTAAATTTTATTAGTAGCATTCCCCAATTAATTGAACTGTTCTTTAATGAATTACACTGCAAAGAATTTGCTTTTTTGTTCAACGGATTAATTGCTTTAGGATGTATCGGCACAGCAAACAATTGGATTATCGCACCAATTAAAGGCTTAAGTTTTGCTACTAATGAAGGCTTTTTAGGGGCCGCATTCGCAAAAAAAAATGCTGAAAACATTCCCGCTAAACTTCTAATTTTACAAGCTGGAATTGTATCAATTATCAGTAGTTTATTCTTAATTTTTCCTACAATTAATGCTTCTTATTGGGTGATGCTTAATTCTGCAACACAAGTCTATTTATTAATGTATATTATGCTTTTTTTAAGTGCGATAAAAATTGTCTTCAAGGGAAAAAAAATATCGTGGATTATACTTATTTCTGCTTTATCAGGGCTTTTGGGTATTAGCCTGGGTTTGATAATAAGTTTGATTCCCCCTCTTTCCTTGCATTTAAAATCCCAATTACCCTACACCATGTTAACTGCCTTATTTTTACTGGTAATAATTCTAGTTCCTTTAAGATTAATGCAAAATAATTCAATTGATTCAGTTAGTGAAGCATTCTCTAAATAGCGTTTTACTCTTATTTTTATACAGTAACGATGAAAAAAATAGTTAGTTGCTTTTTAATTTTTTCCCTCTATATTCAAGCCACTACCGCTTGTACTCGTATTTTTTGGAATAAAAAAAATTCCATGACCGTTGCCAGGACATTTGACTGGGATAACCATTATGAGGAAACCCTCCTTGTCTTACCACGAGGCATGCGGCATACAGGAGGAACGGCAACAAATGAGGCAAACTGGTATTCCAAATTTGGCAGTATAGTTGTTCAAGAAAATTATAAGACACAACGAAACGAGCAATCACTGACGGGGTCAACGAGGTAGGATTGGCTGCTCATTTGTTGGCTTTTGAAGATGGACAATATCAGACACGTGACCCTAAAAAACCTGCTGTCACTATCCTTCAATGGTTACAATATTATTTAGATAATTTTGCTTCTGTAAGTGATGTCATTAATAACATTGATAAGATTCAAATTGTACCCGCCTCTTTCGCTGAATTTAACAATCTTTCTTTACATGTAGCGATTGAGGATAGTTCTGGAGATTCAGCAATTCTTGAGTTTGTATTGGGATCTTTGAAATCTATCATGATAATGCTTATCGAATTATGACCAATGAACCCGAGTATGAACTTCAATTGCAAAATTTACAGTATTATGAACAAAGAAATTGTAAACGAGCAGACCTCCCTCTTGATGATCAATCAAAATCACGCTTTGTTCGTGCTGCATGTTACTTAGAATCCTTACCCATGGCACAGAATCAAGCACAAACGGTAGGCTTACTTGCCTCAATTGCTGAAAATGTTTCCATAGCTCACGGTATGTCGAGAAGCGAAGCAACGTGGTGGCGCACATATATTGATCTCAACAACCACTATTATTACTTTAAATCGACTCTAGTCCCGACGATATTCTGGTTAAATTATGCAACCATCGATTTCAGTAATCCCGCATCCTACCGCGAAATTAATGCTCATGATACTGAATTGATAGGGGATATCACTTAGATATTAGCCCAGCCTCTGCTAATGAGGAAGATAAGGCGATTAAATCATTGCTATTTAATCGCCTTATAAATTTCTAAGCGTGCGCGGCTTCAGCACGTTTTTTAGCCGCTTTTTTATGCTGTTTCCAATCACGATCTTTTGCAAAAACAAAGCTGGCTGCTTCCTCAATAAAAAATCCGACATCATCAATGTTTGCCCAAGCGCAATACTCATTAATCATTTCAAAGGTTTCACTACTGATTTCCGCCTTGATCTTTTCTTTTTTTTGTACACGAGTACTGTTAATAATTGGCATATCTGACCTCAATGTTATTTAAACGAATTAAATCTTAACAAATAAAATAATGATTGCAAAGTCGACTAATCTGAACTTTTCAAGACAAAATTTATTGTTAATTCGAAATATTGACCTCCCTTAAGACTAAATAATACTGAATGGCTTAGGGATTTCGGGATAAAAACTACTCCAAATTCTTTCACAATAATTTAGTAAATTATTGTGATTTTGCAGATGTATTTTTAAAGGATCTTCAAAAGGTAACCAAGCAATGTTTGTTAAAAAACCAAAAGCAGTTGCATCAATACTGGTAAGCTCATCACCGTGAAAGTATTTCTTATTACCAAGAGTAATCGCAATAGCATCCAGGGTTTTATAACCCATTTCTTTAATCTCATCAGAGTTATGACGTCCCATACCTTGTAAGTACAATGCTTTTTTCATTGTTTTATGAACAACATTTGGAACAACTAATTTTGCAAATCCACGTAATTTGGCAAAAAAAGGTTCGCGCAGATGTGACCAGCCATACTCATCTTGCCAACGTAAATAGACCATAAGCCAATACAAACGTTCGGAAAAAGTATTATCAAGTAGTACCGTCAATGCTTTTTGTTCTTTCGTTAAATTCCTATCGAGCGAATCGCCAAACTTACCGACAAGATAATCAATAATTAATTCACTATCTGAAATAACCTCTTCATCAATTTTAATAAAAGGCAATTTTCCCTTCGGCGCTTTTCTAGGATTCATAACGAATCTAATTTCATAAGGAATTTCTGCCATTCTCAGATAAGTTTCTATCTTTAGGCAAAAAGGACTTGCGTTAGGTAATCCCCAAACGCCAGGAAATTGATACAATGTAATCATATTTTGTTTATACCTTCGGCGATAATTTATACTTTGAAAGCTATTCGCTAGGTGCGCGATTATACCCATGTACTTTTTTCTGTAAAGCGCGCTGATAAATTCAGGTCATAGGAATTAATAATGAATAAATGCCCTTGTGGCTCTGCTTTAGACTATTTAACTTGCTGTGGTACATACATCGAGGGATTTTCTGTTCCGCAAACCCCTGAAGCGCTAATGCGCTCGCGCTACACAGCCTATAGTCAAGCTAATATTGATTACATCAAACAAACCATGCGTGGCCAACCTCTTATAGGCTTTAATGAAACAGAGGCGGCAGTATGGGCCAAACAAGTGATATGGTTGGGTTTGCAAGTCATTAAAGCATTCAATGATGAAGCCAATCCTAATAAAGGCTATGTTGAATTTATCGCACGCTTTAAAGAAAATAATCGGCTTCAAACTATACATGAGTTAAGTGAGTTTCAATGTATAGACAGCGTCTGGTTCTATACCGCCGGTCAAAAACCTGAGGCAGAACCTCAATCTAAACAAAAAACTCCACGCAATGCCCCCTGTCCTTGCGGGAGTCAAAAAAAGTTTAAAAATTGCTGCTTAAAATAAATATCTGAGATGTAAAGTCAGATAATGAAATCAATGAACTTTTTAATTGTAAAAGGGATGCCAGATGAATACTTGCGAATTTGGCTAAATCCCTTCTATTCAAACCTGAAATATGCTTATGAAGTTTGTGACAGTAATTTATTGGTGTAGGCAATGGCCAAAGCTGATACGAGTAGTGTTAAATGAATAACTACTTGCCACATTACATTGTCATAGGATTGCTTGCTTGGATCAATAAATGTTCTTAGCAGATGGATAGAGGATATACCAATTAAAGCCAGTGCTAATTTAATTTTCATGGCTCCTGCATCGATATGATCCAGCCATTCCGGTTGATCGGGATGATTATGTAACTGCAGTCTGGAAACAAAGGTTTCATAGCCTCCCATAATCACCATGATTAGTAAATTAGCGATCATGACAACATCGATCAAATCCAATACTCCCAGCATGATTTGAGTATTATCGGCCGTATTAATATGCACCATTAAATGAAATAACTCGGTAATAAATCGGTAGGCATAAGCCGTTAGAATTAAGAGCAACCCCAAATACAAGGGTGCTTGTAACCAACGACCCATAAAAATTAATTGGCTAAACATTTGGGGAAATTTTCTCATTTTTTTATCGTCCCCGCCTATTTTGGTAGTATTGTCATTCATGATTTACAACTGTATTGAAAAGAAGTAGCACATTTTAAAACTGATTAAGACTATTTAATAGATGAAAAGTGTTCATCTTTGGAATTAAAGAGATGGTGGGCCGTATAGGGTTCGAACCTATGACACAGAGGTTAAGAGCCTCCTGCTCTACCAGCTGAGCTAACGGCCCACAACTTACAGCATAGCTTGGCTCAGAATAAAATTTCAAGTATTTCATAAGGTTTTAGATTACCAAGATGATACAGGTCTCTCTCCAAGTTCCTCTTGGGTAATAGGTGCAGCATTTGTTGATAATAATAACAAGGCCATAATTTGTTCCCGCAAAAGTCTTTCTTGCGATGAAATAGGTTCGCCTTGTAAAGACCTGTCCTCAATGCTAGCTAGGATAGTTTTTAGCATATTAAACTCTTCTTCTAAATTTTGTTTTAGAGTTTGGTTTTTTACTTGTAATTCCAGCACTTCGGTTTTGAGAGTCTCATTTTCTTTAGTAAGTCTCTCGAACTCTCCCTCTAGATTTGCCTTAAGTTCTTTTTTGCGCGCTCTTGATTTTTGTGCCGAGAGCCTATTACGGATCATTCGCTCTTCTTTTTTTTGTGATTCAGTAATCTTGGCAGCTTCTTTTTTTTGTCCTAACTTTTCGAGATCCGATAACACTTCCTTTCCTTTTAGTTTGGATATCCCGTTACCTTGGGAATAAACAAGTGAAGGAGAGTCTTCTATGATAAAGCTTGAATCTAAACTTATTTGTGGATTAGAAAAAAATGATCCGGGAAAGGTGACTTTTGGAGGTAAAGTAGTAACGGATTTCAGGGCGAGAATATTTTGTTCATCGTTCGTAGGAAATAAATCAGGTAAATTAAAAGACTCCTCAACTAAAAAATCACTCAAGCTAGTTTTTGTGGTTGGAAAATTTAACGCTGGAAGCCAGGTTTCTGATGCAGCTCCAGTGCCTAAGAGAACAGCTAGCAACCCTTGTTGTTCATCATAATTAAGAGCATATTGATTGCTGAGGCTCAGGGAATCCAATAGCTCCCCCATTAATTCTAGGTTGATAAGCTTATCTAATAACCCAAGCTGCTGTTCTGTAAGAAGTGATAATTTTTTAGAAGTATTATCTTGAAAACTAACCTCTACAAATAATTTAAGAGTAAGCTGTTTTCTTTGTTCTTCTTGGTAAAAATCTAGCATGTCTTTACTACCCTTTAAGAATTAAAGGCCGCAGTCTAACAATATAAAATTAAGAAACTATTAAAGATTTAAACTGCAGGCTAAATTTTTACCAAAATCTAGATTAATGCATTCTCAAATGAACCAATTGTCTCGCCCTCATAACAAGAATTTTGTGTTTGTTTTTTAGCGGCAATTTCCTCATCCTTGGGCAACCTATTCTTGGCAAATAGACGATGCCTATCTTCTTTACATCGGTCAAAAAATTTTTCTCGCCTTTTAGGCAAAGCTTTCTCGATCATTTCCATTATACCGCGTAATTTTAAAGGTATCTTTTCTGGATCCAAATCTGCTGGTTTGCTACTCAGTTCATGTTGGTGCAACTCGATAGGAAAAAATTGATTATTAACTTCTGCGAAGCGCACACCTTTTGCATCAGGCGTGTAGATTGAACCATCATAATAATAGATGGGACTATTCTCAGTTCGTAAACACTGAGATTGAAAACTCACTGCTCTTTGAGAATTAATACTTTGCTCCCCGCAGAAATAAGTATGGACTGAGTAAAAACAATGAGCAACAGGTAGAGTGTCTTGAGTAAATCGTTCAGCCACAGTTTTCATATCAATAAATATAGCTAAATCTCCATCACTATTATTTGCTACTTGACCAGGTTTATTATTATAGCCGTGTGCAAGAACAAAAATCGTACTGCCATAATTAATGGCTTCCTGGTCATAGTCTTCATTATGATAGATGAGTTTTATTTCCTCAATAGAATTAGACTTATGATTTGTTATCCAGATATTGGCAAGTTTCGTTAAATCGCCAGCCTCAGAGAATTCAAAGGGTATATACAGTATTATCATTGCAAAACCAGTAATAAAAAAGAACAATTTTAGTGGTTTTTGCTTAAAGAAATATTAATAAACCATACAAATAGATCAAAATTAACAAAAAAAGAATTAAATTATCACCAATAGTGACAATATTATACCATTTTACTATTATTCACTCGCATATGTAATCTGTACACTCAATCTAACAGCTAGTTCCTTTTGTTCAATCACCGCATTAACAATTCGTAGTTCTTGAACACAACTAGATATTTCAGATCTTATCCATGCATTGCGTTGCTCCAACTCATTTCTCTGCTTTTCAAGTGTTATTAATTCTTTTTTTGCAAGGTCTTCATTAGCATCATTACTGACATGAAGGCACATTGCTTGTAAGATTAAATAACGCTCCGCAGAATTGCCTGGTAAGTTCTCAAATATGCTTTGGCGATACTCTGCTTCTGATAATATTTGACGGTTATTTATTTCTATTTCTTTTTTTATAGTATTAACTCTATCGCTAATTGCACGAAGCTTATCTACATTCTCATCTTCTTGATTGCCAAGCCTCTCAAAAAGTTCTCCGTATTGATGATTGAGTTTTTTTAATTCACTAAGAGATTGATGTTGACAATAGTCTTCAATCTGCTTTGGGTTTTGCATATTAAAAAAAGGCATAATAGTCTTCCTGAATACATTAATGATCATGTGCATATTATCAGTTATATGGCCAATAAAAAACCAACAAATGAATATGCGCCAATTGCCTATGACCAGTTAAAAAATGCAGTTATGCAGAGTGAACAAAAGTTTGTTTAAAAGCATCCACGAAAGAAGTAGCAGTCAATACCTAAATTTTTGCTCCAGGCCCAGACTCAATGTCGCTATTTTCTGTTTTGCCAGCTAACGATTCATATAATTTCGCACCCTCGTTGATTGCTATTCCACGTGCAAACATTCCGAAAGCAGACAACGCGATTAGCGGATAAAAACCTCTCACACCGCTTGACTTATAAATTTTCCCCGTCATTTCGACAATATTGAGAGAGTCTACGGAAGTTTTTTGATTAAGCCCAATAACACTAAAGGGGTTACTAAAGAGATATCCCAGAATACCCGCAGCACCGGCTACCACGACATTATCTCCAAATTGTGCTTTAAGATGTGCTATCACATTAAAATAAACACCAAATTGAATACCATCCCGTATGGCAATTGCATTCACACCAGACATCAGACGTCTTACGCTGAGAGTATCAAGAGATACGTTAGTCATCATTCTTGTTTTTAATACAGAAATTGGAGTAGTGACATAAACAGTTCCAATTCCAGCCAAGAACCCGGAATAACTTTGTGCTATTTGCTCATTAGGCCATATCATACTTAATACGCTTTCAGTGGCGTATTTTGTTGGGAAAAACACAATATTTTTCGTGCAAGAGTTAAGAAGAGCAACTGGATAGCCTGTTACAGGATGCTGCCAGGAAGAACGATATGCGGTTGCATAGAGACTATTATTCCAGCATATCGAAAAATTTCCTCGCCTGAGCTCTTGTATAAATCCAGAAAAACCGAACGATGGCTTACGAAAAGTTTCTGCAACTGCTTTCGTCGCATAGGACAAGGGTTTATCTATTGCAAAGAAAGTCGCTGTTGTACTAATACTGCCTATTACAGCTCCCTTTTTAACATTTTCAATGAACTCTTTTGCATTGAATGACTTAAGTTGAGGTGTTACTATCTCTTTCTTTTCTTGCATAGTTTATTTAAATCTATATTGAGTTAATTGATAGAGGATGATAAAAAATTAACCTTAAGTAAGTATTAAGTCGGCTTTTTAATTGCAAAGGGGTTGCTATGTTTAAAAAAACTGAGTCAATGAAAAATTGTGAGCAAACATCCAAACGAGCTCAGTCTTTAATAAAAACGTTGGAGGAATCTCTCTTTTTTGATAACGGCTTTTTTCCAATTGGCTTTCGTGAATCTCCGGCAAAAGACGCTAGAAATAAAACTCAGAAAGAAAAAGAGATGCAACCAACCCCACCGGAAATCACCTTCTAAGAGTTAATCTGCTTATTTACTAACGAATAGAGATTGAGTTTCTTATCCACGAATATAATCAGCAGGTGTCGAGTGGTATTGGCAAAGATAGTTAGCAATACCACTTCTTAATGCAGTTCATCACGATAAAAGATTAAATTAAAAGGTGCGGGTACAACGAACCGGCCGCACATTATTCTTGCCCGAAGAGGTAAGGTCAGTGTTCCAGAGACGACTTCCCCACGCGCTACCAATAGGAGTAACACGTTGTGAAGAACTCCAGTAAAAATCAGATGAAAACTCGCCGAAGTTGCATGGAAGCGCATTATTGGAACAAAGTACATTATGGATACTAGAAACCAGAAGTCCATCACATCGCATCCGTCACTTCCCTTACTTATTTTAAAATCCTTGATCAAAATGTCTTATCATAATAACGTCTAACTTGTTTTTTAATGGGTAAATTTACCCGTTTCATATGGCGTTTATGGCAGGAAATTCTGAATAGTTACAGTATCTATTTTTTTCTGTTTCGTAGCTCGGAACAATCTTGGACTATTGCTCTGTTTAACATCGCTATTGGCTTGTCCAACATCGTTTGATTCGTTCGAGAGATTATGCAGCCCAAGCTTTGGACTGTGTTGTCTTTTAGGTATTCGTTTTGGTGAATGTGAAGCAATAGGATCATCACTGCCTTTTTTGGAACGATGAAGAACAGGTGGGAATGTTGTTGCAGTCATTGAGTTTTCGACACTAGTACCATGCACATCTAGTAGCACATGGTAAAAAAGATCTTTAGAGATACGATGCACTACTCTTGGTTGTCCGGGGCTACTTGCATCATTAGGATCGATAAAATAAAGATAGCCACCATTGTCTGATTCTGCACCGATAATTTTAATGATATGAGTATCCTCCCCAGCTTCCTCTACTTCTGTGGGGGCGACTTCATAAACAAGATATCCTTCATTTATGGCAGAAGCAAATTGCAGTGTTGGATTTGTTGTGAATTGCTTAATTAAATTGTAATCGATTTCGGCTAGAAAATAGCCAGTTCGTAATTCATCAAGTAAAGGCTCGAATCCTTTGGCAGGATGCCATGAAGAAGGAGTGTAATGAAACTGCCAAATATGCTGGATAATAGAGCGGTCATAGTACGAAGCTAATTCATCTGGTGACATTTCCTGCTGACTCATACCAATGTTGTTTTCTTGAAGTACATCGCTCACAGCTTTTACAACATCAAAATGAAGTTGCTTACTGACCTCTATTGCAGCCGCAATAATGGCCTTTCCTTGTCGGTTTAAAATAAAGTAAGTTAAGTCACTCTCGATCTCACATTCTAAAAAGTCTTGAAGAAGACTTGGCAC
Organism: Legionella brunensis; assembly: GCF_001467025.1. Lineage (GTDB taxonomy): Bacteria > Pseudomonadota > Gammaproteobacteria > Legionellales > Legionellaceae > Tatlockia > Tatlockia brunensis. Next base: position 437,455 of record NZ_LNXV01000029.1, read on the forward strand.
TGTACTGTTTGCCGGAAAAGAATGCTTTTGTAATAAAAGACTCGCAAAAACTTTATCCTTAGAGATATGTGGAGCGGCTTCTTGGATATTATTTAACGACAACTGATCATTAAACCAATCAACAAAGCTATTTTCCTCAGTTTTAAGCTGCTCCAACTGCTTACAGGTTTTATGATAATCTGAAACAATTTTTTCAATTTGCCGCCGTTTTCCTTGAAAAAAAGGGCCAAAGTATTCACTTTTAAAAGCACCATACCAACAAATTTTTCCTGCACGTTGCGGTTTTGCAGTTGGATGTTCTGGTAAAGGAAAGAAACGGTCATCTTGTAGATAAGTTAATGTAATCGAACTTCCCGGTAAATTTTGTTCAAGTTCCTTTATACCAGCTGTTTCTAGAGTATTTTGGTAGATTTTTCCTGCACGAAATTTATGAATAACTTTTGTTTTTTCATTGACATAAAAGGACATTGTTACACCGTATCTTAATTATTTATAACCAACTTCCATGCAGTGAAGATCAAATCATTTTGAAAGAATGTAAACACGTGATGTTTTTACCCCCAAACACTATTGAGAGTTCATTTCTAAAAAGTGCCCACATTAACAGAATTACAGATAAACAGACACTTATTTTTTCAGATAGCTACGCTTGGAATTTAGTCTATTTCGTCAATGCTCTGGCTGTCGGATGATAGATTAGGATCAACAGGTTCACCAGGAATTTTTTTGTTTTCGCTAGCCCACTCGCCTAAGTCAATTAATTTACAACGATAAGAACAAAACGGTCTAAAAGCGTTTTCAGGCTGCCAAGTATTTTTTTTACCGCAAGTTGGACAAGTGATTTTCTGCAAATTGCTCATATTAATTCTTTGCTAGACCCTATTACGTTGGAGTATGTATAAAGCACACCAGATTATCAACCTCCAGATTACATCGACTCATGAAATGGGTGTTTAACATACTCCCCCTTCTAGTCATATTTCTTTTCCTTGTGGATAATTTTTAACCATAGTCTATACTGGTAAATGTTTGACCTATTTTTAATAAAATAGTTTAGTTTTACTTATTAGAGGCTTCAAGCATAGAACAAGAAGCAGTATCAATTTATAGAGATGAATCAAACTTAACTTTCCTAATCAGTTAAGTAAAAAAGTATAGGGTTCAATTATCATTTTTATCCTCTTCCGAAAATATTTTGTTCTTTCACGTAATATTAGCTTAATTTTTTTGAGTTAATATTAATCATTATGGTTTTAAAAAAGATTGCCTGGACAACCTCAATACCACCCAATCGCAATCTGAACTAGCTCAGAGGTCAGTATGAAACACCGTATCGTAATTAATTTTGCCGATGACCTTGGAGGCCCACTAAGGCTTAAGCTTGGAGATATCTTACTAATAGCCCGTAGAGACAAAAAGGGAATCCTTAAAGTCGTACAGGAGCTACAGTATCATTATAACGATGAACAAGGTATGCCTATTATTGCTCCAGCCCTCTATGATTCTTTGGATGAGTACATAGAAGAAGCATTAAATGAAGGAATGCTCAGTGTTGAAATCTTAGCGCACTCCCCCTATAAAAGTTCACATCATCTTTCCTCATCAGTGACAAAAAATTGTCCAATTCAACTATTTACAATTGATGAATTAACAGCGTGGATTGAATCAGATATTTTAAAAAAACATATCACTCAAACATCAATCTCTTTGATCATCTGTCAGGCTGCCTCAGCAACAGTAGACTTCCCTTCAATCGCCGAGCAAATGTTTGCATTATTTAAGGAGAAACCTTTAAAAATGACAGCAAGGGAAGGTTTTGTCTATATGCGTAACAGAGATAAAATTTACAGCCTTAGCGCTTTTGATACGTTGTTGCATAAAGCGTATATAAGTCAAGAAACTTCGGCTAACACCTTTCTAGAACGGTTCTCATTTCCGCTCCTACGGGGATTAAGAACTTTTCTTAGTACAACTCAATTGCATACTTATGATAATAGCACCCCGCTTAATGAAAAATTTGCTTATTTTATAAATGATCAAAATGAAACTTTCAAAATCGATAAACACCTATATGATCTTTACATCTTATCTAATCCCAAACCAGACAAAAAACTAGAACTGTGCACCAAAGAAGATTTCATAAACTTGGCTAATTTGGGAATAAAATCTGATAAGAACGGAAAGTTATACAAAAAATCAGAAATTGTTTTAAAAGAAATTGATTTGATCCATCCAGCAATAGTTTTACAAATTCAATTAGGAAATTACCAGAAAAGAGATCAATTATTTACTATGATTGATCAAATGCATGAAGCCATTAGCACAACCCCATCAATCCAAAACGCAAAGAAACTAAATGTGCTATTAAATATCATTGAAGCTTATATTAATGCTCGTTACTTCTTAAATCTCCCTGTTAATTCTACAGAGCATTTATTGAATTTGTTACATACAGTTATTGCGAATAATGGGCAATTTGATCAGCAAGATTTTCAAAAAATAGAAGCAATGGCTCAGTACCTACAATTAGACAAGACTATATCGTTAGATGCTTCTGAATACGTGCGTTTAGCAGGACTTCTATGGCCATCTGACGCTATCGAAATAATGACTCATTGCAGGCAAATGAATGAACAGTTTGCAAACCGTTTAGAAACTTTTTGTAAAATGATTAAAACAGAAAATCAATTATTCGAAAATAGAAAAATTTATATAAAAAAATCAGATATCAATGAAAATCCTAATGAACTAGTTGCCCCAGAAAAGAACGAGAATCAAATACACGCAGATCTTGAGAAATTGCAGCAATTAATCCATCATCAAATACAAGAGACCTCTTATTTATTTAGTTTTAATAAATTTACACCTACTCAAACAGAAATTTTAACTTCGCTTCTACAATTAATCCATGTAGCACAAAAGCAGGAAATTAAAAATAATGAACCAGATTCTTTAGTGCCTTTATTGGTACAAGGAATAAAAAAACTCGTGTCAACAGATACTGAAAATACTCGCTTAAAGCTCATAGAGCATGCAGTAGATGGTTTTGTTAAGAAACACTATAACATTTCGGAAAAAATCCCAGAAAATAAAAAAGAAAAGAAAACTTTACAATTAGAATTTTTTGCCCATAAAAAATCGGAAAACCAGGAAACTAAAGACAAGTTCGATCCTAACAATAGCTTATTTGAACTAGATTAAGCAGTGTAAACCTTATTTGGAAAAACTATTTAAAAATGAGAGGCTCCAATTTTAATGGAAATGCGAACTTTTAATCAAAAAGGGGAACTCTCATAATGTGACTTAATTTAAGAGTCCAACTAAAAAGAAGGACTCGCATCATATCTACCTGTGGCGCTTTCGCCAAAGTCATTTGATTCATTTGTACACATTGTTTTATTTTCTGCTAAAGGCAATAAAAAGTCCGTTATATACGTAATGCGCCTTGCTAGAGAACCCTGTGTATTTACCAATTGAATTTTCTGTAACTCCACTAAAAGTTCATCCACTGTCTCAGGAAATGAATTCAGAATCTTCGTTACCGCAGGAACATGATGACGATTCCAGTGGCCAGTAAAAAAACGTGCCCAGGCTGAATCAGATTTCGTATAATCACGCAGCAAAAAATATGCTTTCTCCATAGCATTATCTTGTGAAAGAGTGACACGATTGTAAGCATCAAAAGTACGAATTTGAGTAAACCACGAAACCAACTCTTTATGTCCATGCTTTTGGGCTATTTGATACAGAGGTAAGATCTCTAACTCTTCTCCTGTACGTGCTACAGCACGCGTGATGGCTTTGACTAGCGGCAGATTTCCTTGCTGCACAACTTCTCTTAATTTTGTACGCCATTCATTTTGTTGCCAAAAATTATTGAATTTTTCGAGATGGCTTATCATTTCCGGTTTATTTAATCGCACCATTTGATTAAATACTAGAGTTATTAATTTGAATGGTGTGGCTGATTCTTCGCATAGCGATTGAATCATCGCACCTTGATTTGTCTCTACTAAAAAAGAAATCGCTTTAATTTGGTTAGCAATCGATAAACATTGAAAATAAGCAGATTTTGACAAAAGAGAAAGCAAGGGAATTTGCTTAGAAGATAAAGCTTGTATGAAGACGTCATTAATGACATCTGCGTTTTCTTTAAGCTTTGGTGCGCGCAATAAAGTTAATACCACAGACAAGTTACCTGCTTCTATGGCTACAAATAATTCCTTTTTCAGACTCTCAAAAGTAGGTGCTAATTCTCCACTTAAATTAGTAATTAGATCCACAGACTTATAATCATTGGCCTTTAACGCACCAGTCATCAAAGCATCCGCATCCTTAGAGGTTATTTTTTTTAATCTGCAAACACTTTCTAGTTGTCTCACAACATCCTGGTTATAACGTTTTTTTCGAGCCTTTGCCAAACTGAATAGAAGCATCTCGCTGTCAAGATGAGTCAAACTATATTTACACAAGATTTTGAGTATCCCTGCATCCCCCTTTCGTAAAGCGAAATCAAAAGCTTGTTGTACAGTATCAGCATCAGGATGTAATTCCGGCTCAAACGTTTTATAAATTAACTTCAGCACAGTTTTATTACTGTCAGGGACAATAACATCAAGAATGGCATTTTCTATATCAGCTCTCTCCAGAGCTCTCCCCTCGGGTAAATTGACAAGAATATTTGCAATTGAAAACCACGTCGGGGTTTTTAGAACACTTTTTAACAGACCTTGAAGCCATGATTTGGTTAACTGATTTTCCCCCGTTAAATGAAGTAAAAACGCCAAGCCTTCATATTTTCTGTGTTGTTGATACCATGTCGCACCGTGACAAGTCATCTTGTGACTGAAGTGATTCCCACAAGCTTTTACAAACCGCTCTTGTTCTGGCCAAGACATCTTTTCTAAAACGTACTGCCAAGCAGTATCCATGGTAGTTTCACTGGGACGCTTGCTATCCTCAAGGCCACACAGAAATTCCACACACTCCCAGTTTTTGGCTCTAAACGCCTGCCTAAATATTTTGTCAATCTGTCCTGCTTTGGGCTTAAACTTAGGTCCCAATAGCAGCGACAATCCGTCCGGCCAATTAAACTCAACAGCCTTAGACAGTAATGTTGAATACAAGCTATCGGTCAAATTTAATAATCGTCTATTTTCGACAAAATAACTAAACAGATCTCTGTCTTGTGTTGCTAAAGCTTTCAAATACAAACTTTTAATATCATTCTCATCCAATTGACTAATCACCCTTGGGATTAAGAATAATTTGATAAATGGTGAAGCCTTTTTCTCTATAGCCTCTTCAAATGCCCTAAAAAGTGAATCTTTCTCACAGAAATCATATTCTTGCGAAAGAAGATAAGTGGCTAGCTTAAGATTTTGACGGTCGACTGCTTCCTCTAGCAAAGGCTTAAGATTGTTATCCCACGAAATAAGCAACCAATGGCGATTATATTGGCCCAATATTTTGATGGCTTGCTCACATAACCAACCATCATTGTTAATCAATACATTGATTAACAATTGCTGACATGCAATGACCTCCTTTTCTTGAGATAAATTAAAAATGACAGATAACATGTCTTGTAAATTGAACTTTTCACCTAGTAATAAGAATCGTTGTTCGACAAGTGTTTCTTTAAATTGGGTATATTTATTAGATGATCTATCTTCATTTTTGGCCGAACAAGTCTTATGAAAAAAATCCATTTTTTGTTTAAAATTAGGCCAATTTTCCTCTAATTCTTTATAGTCAGTTTTTTCAAATGTGGACTTACCTAGATTCAGACGACATAGATCCAACCATTGCTGCTCACAATTGCTTTTTTGTTTTTCTAAAAACTCAAGAGTCTGAAATTGAAAATTTGCAGCTATAACCTCATTCTCTGACCATTCTTCACCGTCCTCAATTTCACTGCTGCTATCATCATTCTCGCCGTCTTGAAGACAATGATACTCTTCCTCAAGTATAGAAACGTTATCGTCATTCAGTAGAATATCAGGAGGCGATAACAACAAAGCAACCAATTGCTGATACAGATAGTGAGTTAAAGCTAATTTATCATTTTCTCTACACCATGTTTGCAATCGACAAAGAAGATCAAATTTTCTCTCAATACTTATCTGCTTATCATTGAGTAATTGTTCGGTATAATCAATTAAAAAAGGAAGCTCAAGAAATTCTTCCATATCATCACGATATATGAGCAAATACATAACTAATACTTGCCTATTAGCTATTAAATGCTCCATCATTGTTTCTTTAGAAATCAATGAAGACAGTGATCGTAATCGACGGGAAAGTTTTTCATCTTCAAAGGAATGCAGCAATTGGTTAATTAATGCTGGTAATGCCGAAGAAGCAACCCCTGCATTATTTAGGCCTGCAATCAAATATTCAGAGTAATCTTCTTCATCATAATCATCGTAGTAACATAAAAGCATTTGATAAAGAAACTCAATACCAAATAATTCATACAAATTATTAAATAAATCTTGAGACTCTATACTTCCACCATCAAAATCAGCTGCCTTAATCTCCACTACATTTAGATTCTTAGCTACTTGGCCTTGTAGATTATAGCCCTGTAACTCCTCTCTCTGCACCGTGGTCTTAGTAGCAAGCTCGACTAATTTTTTAGTGCGCTCATGTGAAGCTAATACACTGTAAAATTTGTTTAGTGGATTGTCCTCGTCACCAATTGTATGGAGATGAAATATAAAAATAGACTGCAGTATCCCTGACTGAAGAATTTCTTCTTCCTTCAATCCCTGCTGACGCATCCAAATAATAAAGGCTGCTAAATGTCCTGGTTTTTCGAAATAGGCTTTTAATAAAGGAACAATGACAAGAGGGGCTTTAATTGTATGTAATTTTACAGTGATCTCCTCCACCAACTTCTTTAAATCTAAGTCAGATTCAGACACTGTTTTACTGTTCTTAATTAGTTGTGCACCAGTCGGATAGTGAGATCTTAAACGCTCTCGCTGTGCATAAAAAGAAATTGCCTCAGCATTCTGATTTTCAAGAAAAGTACTAAATATTGGTCCCATTTTCTGCTGATATTTAAACTTCTCTGCTCGAGAATCAGACGAGTCATAACGTTCAACCAACCAAAGGAGACTAGCTTCGTAGATATTTTGTAATTTTTCCTTTTCACAAAAAGTGATAAATTTTTTGGCATTCTCTACTATCACTATTTCAGTATTCTGCATTTTTTGCGAAGCCAGATCCTGATCTTCCATTTTGGAAAGGTCAACTTCCCTGCTTTTTAATCCCATTTGTAGAGAAGCCCAAATGTCTGCAGAAAATTTAATATCATTTGGTAAGGGGAATTTCCCTCCGCTGACTGCAAACCATTGCATCAGCTGGATTAACTGTTCAGAAGTCATTCAATAATCCATCACAAAAAAATAAGCCTAAATTGTATATTATTGATTCATGCTAGTAAAATACTAGACTGACTAGCTCTTATTTTTAGAACTCAAATTCAGTAAGAATAAAATGAGATTACAAATGGTATACATTCAGTCTATCTTTATTTAACATGAACTTAACCCCCAATCCCCATCTAGAATAACTTCATGACAGGCAATTATTATGATGTTTATCAGAAAAACCCCGTTTTTTCGGAGGAGTTTTTTGGACAATTTCTAAGGACGCTTGGTAAAAGTTATGTACAGTGCGCAGATATAGGTGAATGTTACGTTACACTTGCCAAAATTGAAGATCAAAATTTTAATAGTTGGTATGATGCTTGGTATGAATTAGCCATGTATCTTACGAGCCTTGCGGAAAACAGTTGGCAGATGGGGAATTTGCAAACAGCAGGTTTAACTTACCTTCGAGCAACTGAGTACTACCGTACCAGTGAATTTTTTTTAAGAGCGAATGTCGACGATCCCCGCATCTTACCTTGCTTTGATCAAGTACGATTTTGTTTTGAAAGAGCCTTACAGGCCTTACATCCTGATGTCAAAAAGGTTGCCATTCCTTATGATAATCATGTGCTAGGAGGGTATTTGTTTTATTCTCCCAAGAAAGCTAAAGCGACCTTATTACTCCCGGGTGGTTATGACAGTACTGTAGAAGAAAGTTACACTCTTGTGCCTGCAGCTTTAGGACATAATTACAATATTTTAATCTTTGATGCCCCAGGCCAAGGACAGGTTTTACGAAGACAAAAACTTTACATGCGCCCTGATTTTGAACATGTACTTACACAAGTATTGGATTGGGTGGAGCAAGTTCCTGAGCTATCGAATAATAAATATGTACTAATTGGTAGAAGCTTTGGTGGTTATTTAGCCCCAAGAGGTGCTTGTGGAGAATCACGTTTGGATGGCTTAATTTGTGATCCTGGTCAAATGGATATAGCCGGCTCAGTCAATAAATTATTGCCCCCTCCTATCCTGGCTTTATTCCAACAAGAAGATGCAACTGCGGTCAATTCGTTTTTTTATGACTTATTTTTAAAAAATAAAATGAAAGAATTTTATTTTAAATCGCGTATGAACACTCATGGAGTGACTACTCCTTTTGATTATATAAAGGAAATGACTCGGTATACCTTTATTGATCGCGTTAGCGAAATTACCTGCCCCACTTTAGTTTGTGATAATCCCAGTGATAAAATCTCTAACCGCGGCAATACACTTTATGAGGCCTTGCTATGCGAAAAAACTTACATTGCTTTTTCCGATAACAGAGGTGCAGGCATGCATTGTGAAGCCGATGCTAATGGACAATTCCAGCGAGTAATTTTTGATTGGTTAGACCAACATTTTGCTTGTAAATAACAGTACTATCAATCTTAGGGAGATCCTGGGGTATCTTCTCCCGTCACCCTATCTTCGTCCTCATCTTCTTCAACAACCTTATTCCCATCCTCCTCATCTTCTTCGCTCGCAAATTGTTTATTAGCCACTTTAGGCTTTTTTTCCTCCACTGGTGCTTTCTTCACTTCATCCACATTTACAGTAGGTTTTGGTATTGGTTTTTGCATGGGTGGTGGGTTAGTATCTTCTAATTCAACATCGCCAACTTTCTCGTTGTTTTCTTCTGTGTGCGGGGGTTTCTGTTTACGAAACATACCAAGAGTAGCTGTTTTTTCATGCTGCATTACAAGAACGGGAATACTGGATTTAGTAGGAATCTCATTGTATACCCTTTCAACTTCCGTCATTATTTTTTCATCGTCAGCAATCTTTTCATCAATGTGAGTATTCAAATTTTGCTGATGCTGCTGTTCACGAAAGACGCGCACAGCTAAAAGGCTCGCTGCAAATACAGCCACAGCTAAGGATAGTGCAGTAACTACAATAACAGCAGCAATAGGTACCCCTACCCCAGGGATTATTAATGCCAATGCAGTAATCGCTAGCACAAAACCTGCAATAGAAGCTGTATAACCAGCTCCTTTAATTAAATTCGCTTCGCGAGACCAATGCTTTTTCTCCAACAACTGTCGCGCAATAAAATTGCTCTTTGCAGGATCATGAAGAGTATTTTCTAATGCTTCAATTTCGGCGAGGGTATCAGGTGCAATTTTACGTTCCCCTAATGACAACTCTTGGGAGCCCCTATAAAGATCCGTACTTTGTTTCACGAAATCAACAGCCCCGTATCCTAGGACTACAGCTCCTAAAACCAAGCCTGGAATAATTAACGGTGGGAAAGCCAGTCCTAATACAGCTGCGGTTGCCACAAGTAATGCTCCAACCCCAATCCAGGCTATATCTATCAATAGTTTTTTACGATTATTGGTTTCTTTTAAATAGGATAAACGAGTATCAGCCAGTAATTGATTATTCTGCTCAATCAACGACATAGAAATCATATTCGCTAAATCTTGATATGACTCATTAGCAACTAAATCTTCGATTAATATTTTCTTGTGAGCATCATAAATACGTGGATTACTCTCTTTCTCTAAAAAGTCTAATTCAACTTTCCAATGAGGATAATAAGAGTGGTCTTTAAACCATGACGGTAAATTTTCATTTAACTCTTTCGTATTTGCAATTGTTGCATCCCGAAGAAACTGGAGGAGGTGATTGAAAAAACGGTAGTCTTCCAAAATGCTTTCAAGATCCTCATCCAATACTAATCTCTCTTTTAAATTAGTAATTAATTGATTAAACCGTTTTTGTTGAATGAGGAAAATTTCTCTGGATTCTGCATTCAGCATTGCCCTTAAAGATTCTTGCGTGGCTATAAGGATTTTACTCTGTAATTGTTTTGCTTCCTCTGAAGGATTTTTAGCAATTATGTCATCTGTAATAGCATGCAATTGATGCTCTATAATCAAGACTGCAGCCAGTTCGCGTTTCAAAGCTTCCTGATTAAAATCCTCAATTTCCTGATCTAAATTTTGTGCCATTCCGTTATATCCCAAAATACCTTAGTTCGATAAGTTATTTATATCACAGAGAAGAATATTACACCTGACTTAAAGAAAAATTATAGCAATATTGATAGGTGTTGGAGCCTTGTTACTCTCGAAATCACGACAATTAACTACAATATATTTAGGGACAACGAGCAAGTCTTATGAATATTAAAGCGAAGCTTTCTCAGGCCATCAAAACACATCATGCAATTGAATGTATTTATCATGGCAAAAAGAGATTTATTGAGCCCTATCACTACGGAACTCTTGGGGGTAAAATGCAATTGCATTGTTTTCAATATGATGGTGAGAGTGAGTCAGGGGGACTTCCAGAATGGAGAAATCTCAAACTCAACGAAATTAAAGACATTCAAATCATCGAGAAACATTTTACAATTAGAGCAAGTTATCATCCCGAAAATGCACATTATATAACGATAGAACAAAGTATTTATGACAACGCAACAAAATAAACCATCCATTATTAGTTCATTCAATATCTTTAGTTGCTACTCTATTTTAGGACCTTCGACTACTGAAACTTCATCGACGTGCAATTTTTTTTCTAGCCTCCCTGACTCAGCCTTTTTTCTCGCTCGTATATAAGATTCGCTGTCATCATAGGTATAAGAGAACCGAAATAAAGATTGCGGGCGACGCTTTAGCATCATGACATCCTTTGATTGTTGATAATCAACATAACTATCAGGATTGTTACCAAGAAAAGCCTTGACATCATTTTTGTACTTAGTATCTGTACAATGAATATTCATATAATGTAATTGGTTTATTGTGTCTAATTGATTAAAGCCGGGAATTAAATTGAAATACCCTAATGCCCCTTGGGCATATTGATTATAGAAAATGGTCGATAAGCAAGGGAAACGGAAAGAATTAAGCATTAGATATTGGTTAAGGAAATCAGGACTCGTGAATCCAAAAACCTCATCTGGATAAACATCTAATAATTGCATTTTCCCTCGTTTCCTCTCGCGCATAATATCAAATAAACAATAGACATCTTCTGAAAGTCCACTCTTTACAAGCCAGGCATCTGCTTTGAATAACTCACGCTCAGTAATATCTTTCTCACCAGGAACAGTAAGATCTCCTAAATATCCACCTTCTAAAAGTTTGGAAATCAGATATTCCTGGATTACATGACTATACACCCCATGTAAGCGAGAATCTGAGTCTGGAAAATCAGGTGGATCGATAAAAAGCATTCCTTTTTTTAATATCGTAATTGCCGCCTCTGGTGAAACAATGCCAAAAAAAGCCAACCATCCATCTGTTTTAAAAAAAGTAGCAGCCTTACCACGAGGAGCAATATTCACATTATGTTTTTGCAATTGCTTGGCTAATACTTGAGTTAAGATTTCGAGGGGATATTTAATATCAAGAATTTCTTTTGAAATAATGGGGAAATAGTAGACCTCTTCAATTTCATCATCCTCTTGCGCAGGGTATTTGACAGTAAAACTCTTATAATATTTAGGGCATAAGTTATCTTTTAAAAGCCTCTCTTGGTCAATTGGAAGATTCAGCATATTGAGTGAGCATTCTTTTTCCAGCTCATCAAATAAACTATCAATCAAGAGTTTTTTGCTAATAAAAATATTAAAAATAGTTGCCTTTATGTATAGAATTTTTTTAAATCGTGCGACAGAAATATCTTCTGGTTTCTTAATTACCTTTAGTAGGCTAGCATAAATATGACGTGTCAAATCCAATAAGTCAGATAACATCAACTCCATATCAGCATTGCAAGAGAGATATTTTTTTTTATCTTTTTCAATTTCTGCAAGTGTAGGTTTAGGAAGTGGCATAATTTCACAAAATAAAAACAAATTGCATTTATTTTATCCCAATAAAATTAACATTATATTAAAACTTAAAATTTAATTTTTAATGAGAGTCTTAACCAGTCCCTTCCCGCAATAGATAAAAAATATATTAAAATTTAAATAGTTATACTCAATTTTTGCTTAAAATTTGTGTTTTATGGCCAACATGTGTTATATTTTTTCAAGTTTGATTTTTTTGGGAGCACTATGGCTAAAACTAAAAAATTCAAAATACGCCGTGATTATCTAGCAAATTATGGTGGAGCAGATCACACAAATTCAACAAGCTTTCCTGTACCAACATCCAATTACAAAGAAATTTATGCTTCTTTATTGACTCTCGTACGGGCCAATAGGACACAGCAGTTGGAAAAAACTTTAACCTCCGAATTTATTGATCCCCAAGTTCTAGAAAGAGAACAAATAGAGACTCATAATTCATTTCCTGAAAGCGAGGGAGATTTTGTCTACTTTGGTGAACAACTGAAATATATTCCCAATACTCGTTATGGCATGGGTCAACGTGATACGGATACCTTTGAAACTCATAGGGTAGCTCCTGTATTAGAAGAGTTAGTCATTCATCATTTCGATGATTTTGTTACCTTACTGAAAGAGGCGTCGCCTGGGTGTCAAGCAATATTATTAAATTTTACTGACTTAGATTTAACAGGTCTCGATTTTACCAAGTTTCAATTAGCCCCCCCATCTATATTAACGCAAAGTATATTTACCAGAGCCAAGTTAAAATCCACTAAAGGCCTCACTCAGCAAATACTTGATGATAGCCAAGATTATATAGACGCCCAATTACCCGAGCGCTTGGTTCCTTTCTGGACACAGTCTAAAAAGGAAAAAGTTCTAGAATACATTAATCAACTTAGTGATTATGGCAATATTTTATCAAAATCAAATTTTGAAGCAGGTCGGCAAAGAGGCCAACTAGCAAACGAATTAGCATTAGAGCTAAAAGGTATGATTGCTTCAGCAAGCAAGCACAATGGTACATTTCAAAAGCAATTTTTAAAAACTCTGCATCAACATGATGAAGCATTCAGTGATCGCCGCTTTTATGGTATTAAAATGATTATCGCAAACCTTTCCTTATTTATCTTAGGTTTTGGAATCGGGTATGCCGCAGCCGTAGCGGTTAACTATAGAAAGACAGGAAACTGCCTCTTCTTCAATAAAACTGAGACTCAGCGAAGGGTAGAAAAAATTCAAAGTGAATTTAAAGAGCCGATAGAAGAAACAACAGCAGACACTGAGACTCCAAGTATTTAAGTATCGATTTAGCTCTTTAAAAGGGCTAAATCTGATTTTCTTGTGTTTCAAAATAAAAGCAATTAGCCATAATCTGGTCAAAATTCCTACCGACAGTTATAATGGTCTAAACTTAAACATTATGGTTATAAGAGACACATTCGAATGCCAAGCAAATCTTCTCGCGATGAAGCACTAGAGATTTCTTCTAAATGTCTTGACAAAACAGCTAAAGCTTTTCGTCTAGACTCTACCAATATTAAGCCAATAACCAAGAACTTATATTCGGATAAAATTACAATTTCCCCCACATTTTTTGCAAATAACTCTAGAAAGCGCAATTTAGATGCAATTTTGTTGCAAACCAGCCATGAGATCTCTAAACAACAATTGAATAAAAAAAGGAACAACGAATTATTTACAGAAAATTATTACAACATGTCATCTTTTAACCCTAGAACACAGGATCATATTGATGCGATGATTTCCGCCGAGGTTTCCTCAGGAAACTGTGGCGAGTTAGCATTTTTTACAGCGATTATTGCTAAAGAATTAGGGTATACTGGCTCAGTCGAATGTATAGGATTTCAGAAATACGACCATGTTTTTGTTGTGCTCAACAGACCTAAAAACTCAAATCCCAATGATCCCTCTACTTGGGGTAAAGATACCATTATCATAGATCCCTGGCTAAAAACCTCTTTTCCAGCCGACAGATTTAATGATTTCTGGTTAAAACACATTGACTTAGTCAAATTTAAATCTGGCTTGTCAACAAAACAGAAGTTAACAAAAACCACCGACTTGGCAACTGAAATAGAGCGTAAAGCAAAATACTTTTCCCGTTTATATACTAATTCAACAGGACCGCGGATTCCCAATGCCCTAGTCCATTCGGATATCGTTGGTGGTTTAAATGCCGATGATGCTTTCCGACTATTTAAGTATTTCGAAAAATTATATGGGGCAGATTATTTGCAGAAGAGCATTCTCACACCAGAAAATAGATTAAAAATATTACAGGATCTCTCCTATGAAAATTATTCCTCGTTTATCCTGCAGAGACTTTGTGCAAATTCTTATAAAGAAAAATATCAAGCTAATACAGCCAGCTCCCTAGAGGTAATATTATTTGCACTAACAACTGATGATATCACTTTAATCTCATCCACTCGCTTACAAAAAGCTATTCATGAAATGGAATCCATGTTAAATAATGATTCTATAAACAGTCTATCTAGCACAGTACAGTTACTTTCAGAACTAGAAAGTGGTCAACCTGAATCAATCGTTCGTTCCAATATCGTCGACATTCTGCTCAATGCTCTTCCGAGCCGATTTTTTCCGCCCAGCAAACTTTTTCTGGATAATGTCAATGTAGAAAATAGAGATTTGAAAGAAATAAAATTAGTAGAATGTAGCCTAAAGAACGCCAACTTAGCGCATTGTAATCTTGAAAATAGCGATCTCCATGGTACCGTTTTAACAGGTGCCAATCTTAAAGGCGCCCATCTTCAAAATGCCGTGTTGCGAGACGCTAATTTGTGCCATGCGAATTTAAAAGATATCGTTTTTGACAACAATACCAATTTTTATAATGCAAAATTTTTAGAGGAAGCAGCCTTTGTAAATAGGGTGGCTTTTGAAACTGCACTCGATGAACTAATACAACATACAAGTTTCGAACCACACGATGAAAATTTGGCTGTTGCAATTGCAACTGATATCGATAAGCAACTTAAGGAATTAAGCTTAATTCATCCTGAATTAGCCAACGAGCTTAGAATGCGTGCCATCCAACATCCTTTATTCTCTAAATGCCAATCAGAACAAATCAAAGCAGTGATGCAATCTGATGAGCCATCCGATTATGAAGAGAGCGATAACGATTCTATGCGTTTCATATGAGTCATCAGATATTAAAGGGAAGAAACCTTCCCTTTATGACATTCTAAACGTGCAGATAAGCTATTGAGCCGCATTTGCTGTACGTTCACGAATACGCTCTAAGCCCTGCTGTAAGCGTGTCAATGTCCGTTTTCTGCCTAATAAAGCAAGTGTTATATCGATTGCTGGGGACATGCTACTACCTGTTACAGCAACTCGCAACGGCTGTGCTATTTTACCCATATTAAGATCAAATTCTGCACTGACATCATTAATGCATTCTTGCAAACTATCTTTTTCCCAGTTCTCTAATTGACTAAGACGCTGAAAAAGCGCTTCCAGTGGTGCCAAGACAACAGGCCTTAAGTGTTTTTTTACTGCATCTTCGTCATACTCAATTTCATCTTGATAAAAATAAAGACTTTTCTCGCAAATTTCTACCAATGTTTTACAACGCTCCGCTTGCATTGTAACCAAATCTGCTAAACCCGGTCCTTGATCAAGATCGATATTTCGTTGAGCAAAATGCCATTGCAATGCCTTGGCAACTTCTTGTGGGGAGTCGCTTTTTTGATAATGCTGGTTTAACCAATTGAGTTTTTCATAATTGAAACTTGAAACGCCTCGACTAACATTCTTCAAATCAAAATGCTTAATCATTTCAGCCACATTAAAAATTTCCTGGTCCCCATAAGACCAACCCAACCGCACTAGATAATTAAGTAAGGCATGGGGCAAAAATCCCAATTCTTTAAATTGCAATACACTAACCGCACCATGACGTTTGGAAAGACGTTTGCCATCATCCCCAAGAATCATGGGTAAATGGGCAAATATAGGAACTGGCGCATTAAGAGCTGTAAATAAATTAATTTGTCTAGGTGTATTATTGATATGATCATCACCGCGTATCACATGCGTAATTTGCATATCCCAATCATCGATCACTACGGCAAAATTATAAGTGGGATGGCCATCCGAGCGCACCAATATCAAATCATCCAGCTCACTGTTATCAATATGAATGTCACCATAAACCTGATCAGTAAACGAGACTACACCAGTTTTGGGGTTTTTAAACCGTATTACATGAGGGGCATTACTCGCTGGCAAATTTTTATCGCGACAATGACCATCATAGCGAGGCTTTTCTTTTGCTGCCAATTGGGCTTCACGTAATTCTTCTAAGCGTTCTTTACTACATTCACATCGATAAGCCTTACCTTCCTCTAATAATTTTTGAGCTATTTCCTGGTAACGGTCATAGCGCTTGGTCTGGTAAAAAGGACCTTCGTCATAATCCAAACCTAACCATTCCATCCCATCAAGAATAGCTTGTACTGATTCCTCGGTTGAGCGCTCTTGATCAGTATCTTCAATACGCAATATAAATTGGCCTTTATGATGTTTCGCGTATAACCAGGAAAACAAAGCAGTACGAACCCCACCAACATGCAAAAATCCAGTTGGGCTGGGGGCAAAACGAGTTCTAACAACCATTAAAAGCTCCGTTGTAAGCGGCTGAATAATCGAGCTATAATAGCCCACTTTACAAGCAACGCAAAATAAACCATAAGGCTCTTTTTATATGCTTTTCCCTGCGGGGCTTCACCAGCTTGAGTCGACAAGACTTGATTTCAAGCATGAAAAATCAAGAGTAGTGACCCAAAATAGTGGAGACGCTTCGAAATTTGCTAAGCTTAAGCAAATGCGTTTTAATGTGGGTAACTTGTTTGTAAGAAATAACAAACCCTGTGTCCGTCAATCATGATGAATGACAAAACCAACTAAAAATTAAAACGTCTCATAGGGAACCACCGTGGCAACAATGTTTAAAATAACTTGTAGCGGGTGCCATTTATGAAAAGACTTGGCATCAAATATCAGCTTCGAATCACCACTCTTATTCCAGTTTTTTTGGTTGCTCTCTTGTTTGCTGTATTTTATAACGGCCAATTTAATAAAGATTTAAATCAACACATGTCCAGGCTTGGTGAAGCCTATATTCGCCAGCTCTTACCTGCAGCACAATTTGCCATGATGCGAAACGATAGCAGAACTTTACAAGGTTTGATTAATGCATCCACTATTAATCCGGAAGTAAAAGCCCTGGCTTTCTACAATGCGCAAGGAGAGCTATTAGCCTATCGAGGAGGAAAACACTCCATTCACAAACCCTTTAGGCCCCCTGAATTTACAGGTGATTATATTGAAAGTAAGCAAATCGAACCTTATACCATTAATTTTATAGCACCAATCACTATTCCTAAATTTAACCTCTATTCGAGCCCCTTTAAAAAATCTTCTAACCCTACTTTACAAGCAGACGATATTTTAGGCTGGCTCTCACTTGATATTGATACGCAATCAATGCTTATTAAACGCTATCAAATGTATATCGTGACAATTTTTATCACTCTTTTTGGTTTATTGATTAGTTTAACCATCCATTTCTTTTTATCCAGACGCATTTATCTCCCTATTTCACGATTACGCCGCAGCATGAAACAGATTCTTAGTAATGAATTTGAAACACATATTAGTACAACAAGCACTGGTGAGTTGGGTCTCATTGAGAAAGGTTGCGCCCATCTACAAAAAGAGTATTTAAATACTTTGCGAGATTTAAACCATCATATTGAAGTAGCCACTGCAGATTTACAGCAAAGCTTAGAGTTATTGGAAGAAAAAAACATAGAATTATCTTTAGAAAAAAAGAAATACGAAGAAAAAAGCAGGCAAAAATCAGAGTTCATTGCCAACATGAGTCACGAAATCCGCAACCCCATGAATGGAGTCATCGGTTTTACCAACGTTTTATTAGAATCTAAATTAGATAGCTTGCAATTAGATTACGTCAAGACCATCAAATCGTCTGCACAAGACTTACTAACAATCATCAATGACATTCTCGACTATTCTAAAATGGATGCAGGGAAACTGCACTTAGATTGCATTCCTTTGGATATCCGCGCTTGCATTGATGAAGTTTTAGCCTTGGCTGCTCCAAATGCCCATAAAAAAGGGCTTGATCTAATCCCTGCCACTGAAGTGAATGTCCCAAGAAAAGTACTTGGCGATCCAATTCGCATTAAGCAAATTATTACCAACCTGGTAAGTAATGCAATTAAGTTCACTGACCACGGTTACGTTTTGATTCGAACGGCAATTGAACAAGAGTCTGAAAAAGATTACACCTTGTGTTTATCAATCACCGATACTGGCATTGGTATTTCTCCTGAAGATCAGCCGAAACTATTCAATGCCTTTAATCAGGCAGATACGACAATAACGCGTCGATTTGGGGGATCAGGATTAGGCTTGGTTATTTGTAAAAAACTTACAGAGCAAATGCAAGGGCGAATTTCTTTCGTCAGTGAAATCAATAAAGGCTCAACATTTTCTGTGCGTATGAAACTTGAAAAACTGGCCGCTTATGAAGTTGAGAAAGAACAAAGTCATCGTTTTGATAACCTCAAAGTACTTTGCTTTGATGACAATCCCTTATATCTGGAAGCCATGTGCAATGGGTTAGGCTTTTGGGGCATTGAATGTGTACAGATTTCGGCATTTAACCAACTAGAAAAAGCCTTCAAAGAGCATAGCGATTGTTCACTAGCTTTTATCAATGTTAATGAAGGTTGCGAAAAGCAAGTTGCTCAGGTTTTACGCAAAAAAACCATCCCTTGCGTACTGGTTTCTAAATGGGTAATTCATAATCCTCAAGCACTAGGGGCTAAAGCCTTCTTATTTAAGCCCATTAGTATTCAAAAAATGCATGAAATTATTGAGTCGGTATTGAATGAAGCCTCACAAGCCTTAACAACCAATCATGAATTGGATAACTTGCGGGCTCAACTGCGCCTCTCTCATCCGGATATCCTCATTGCTGAGGACAATCCTGTGAACCGAATGTTATTAACCTCCCTATTACAAGAAAACTCTAATATTGAGACAGTCGATAATGGTGAAGAAGCTGTCAAAATTTGCCACAGCAAACGTTATCATGCCATTTTACTTGATTTGCAAATGCCCAAACTTAATGGTCTTGATGCTGCACACCTCATTCGCCATGAATCCATGCTAAACAAGCAAACTCCTATTATTGTCATTAGCGCTGATAGTAGTAATTTAAGTAAAGACAAACTCAAAAAAGCCGGTGTTGATTTTTGCTTACAAAAACCGATTGATGAAAAACAGTTGCTGACTTATTTGCTTCGTATCGTTAAAAAAGCTAAATCAGCGGCCATAGACTGGCAAATGTGTGTGCAAAAAGTATCAGGAAATCAGGCTCTTGCTGAGGAATTCTTAAGCCGCTTTATACAGGAATTACGAAAAAATCGCGAAGAATTTATTCAATTGTTACATGATAAAAATATTAAGGGATTAGAAAGCGCTGCTCACAAATTACATGGGGCTTGTTGTTTTTGTGGTGTTCCTCACTTGCAAACACAAGTTACTCGTCTGGAAAAACAAGCAAAAACCGCTAAACAAGTCGATGATCTCAAAGATACTTTTGCCGAAATGATTCAAAGTATTGACGAGGTCATCGATGAATTTGACAATTTATATCAAACCAGTTCTTCTGACTGAATTTATATCACGGAGAAAATATGTCCATTAAAAATGCAATCTATGCACAATCTGGTGGTGTTACTGCAGTTATTAATGCCTCGGCTTGTGGGGTCATTCAAACAGCAAGGCTGCACCCCGAAAAAATTGGAAAAGTCTACGCAGCACAGAATGGCATTATCGGTGCCTTGAATGAATTATTAATTGATACTTCTTTAGAAACTGATGAAGATATTGCCAAACTTTTGCATACCCCCTCAGGCGCTTTTGGCTCATGCCGCTACAAATTAAAAGATAGCGGTCCAGAATACGAACGATTAATCGAAGTATTTAAAGCACATAAGATTGGTTATTTCTTTTATAATGGTGGCGGCGACTCTCAAGATACCGCTTATAAGATATCAAAATTAGGCAGTGAAATGGGTTATCCAATCACCTGCATTGGTATACCCAAAACAGTTGATAACGATTTACCTTTCACCGATGCTTGTCCAGGTTTTGGTTCTGTTGCCAAATATGTAGCGATATCTACTTTAGAAGCAGGGTTTGATGTTGCCTCGATGGCAGCATCTTCAACTAAAGTTTTTATTCTCGAAGTCATGGGACGTCATGCGGGATGGATAGCAGCTGCTAGTGGTTTAGCCGGACGCAACAAAGAAGAGCCACCCCATATTATTTTATTCCCGGAAATTCCTTTTAAACAGCAAAATTTCCTCAATAAGGTAGATGAATGTGTTAAAAAATACGGCTATTGCGTAATCGTGGTTTCCGAAGGTATTCGCAATGAGACTGGGCAGTTTTTAAGTGACGCAGGCCTAAGAGATGCCTTTGGCCATGCTCAATTAGGTGGTGTAGCACCTGTTATTGCACAATTAGTTAAAAGCGCATTGGGGTATAAATATCATTGGGCTGTTGCTGACTATCTACAACGTGCAGCAAGACACATTGCTTCTCAAGTAGATCTTGAACAAGCTTATGCTTTAGGTAAAGCAGCGGTTGAATTGGCTTTAAGCGGTCATAATGCAATTATGCCTATCATCAAGCGTGAGCAAGACTCTCCCTATCGCTGGTCAATTGGACATGTTGCTTTGGCTGATGTGGCCAATCAAGAAAAAACTATGCCTGATAACTTTATCAGTGAAGATGGTATGGGTATCACTGATCATTGCCGCCGCTATTTAGAGCCCTTGATTCAAGGTGAAGCTTACCCGCCCTATCAAAATGGCTTACCTATTTATGTACGTCTTAAGAATGAACTGGTAGCACAGAAGCTATAAAATATAGCCCGTATGAAACACAGTTTGATACGGGCATGCTTACTTGTTTTATCCGTAATTCAAATATCACTTATGAGCTTCACGGTCAAAACCGCGAGATTTGAATCCTTTTATCGACAACCTGAAGGACGATATTTCTCTTCCAATGTACCTCCAGTGCAGGTCCAGGTCAGCTCGCCATTTGTCCTCATGGTTGGCGTTAGCAAAAGCGTGCCATCACCTGCTTCAGGGGTATAAGTAATTGTGATTACACCTTTATCACCAATGGTAATAGACTTAACATTAGAAGTAGGAGGAGGACTAGTATAACCGGTCACCTCTTGACTGGTAGGCAAAGTATGTTTAGCCATGGCGGCTTCCGTCACTGCAATTTTTGCAGGAGATGCCAAATTTAATCCCTCAATAACTTTCGCTCTTACTATATGTTGTCTATAGGCAGGCACAGCAACAGATATCAGAATACCTAAAATTGCTATCACGATCATTAACTCTATAAGCGTGAATCCTCTATCTTTCATACCATCTCCTTAGGATACTATGAGGTGTCTTTACCATTTCGCTAGCTTGTCCTAGACAGTCGGTAAACAGCTCCCCTTAAAATTTAAAGAAGATATCATAGCTTATGGGATAATTCATTGAAAAAATTATTGTGGTAATCTAATAAACCATCATTAATCAAATAATTCATATATTACTCTTTAAGTAAAAATTATTTGCTATAAATAATTTGATAATACGATTATCATGACAACTCACTAAGGCCGTTTACATTTGCTAATTATTAGAAATATAAACAGATCTTGGATTTATTAGGTATACTTTATTAATGCAAAATTAGAGAATTTCCATGAAACGAGAAGAACGGATCGCTAAGTTAATCACTACCCATTTAACAACTTCTCATTTTTTAATTGAGAATGAGTCCAATAAGCATCATGTACCAGAGGGATCAGAAACTCATTTTAAGGTTCTCATTGTTGCTGAAGCATTTAAAG
Source organism: Legionella brunensis (assembly GCF_001467025.1). Classification (GTDB taxonomy): domain Bacteria; phylum Pseudomonadota; class Gammaproteobacteria; order Legionellales; family Legionellaceae; genus Tatlockia; species Tatlockia brunensis. The sequence goes on from NZ_LNXV01000029.1 coordinate 459,689, forward strand.
AGATGACGATGCTCAACCGCCACCGTACTATCAATACGTTGTTGGCTGATGAGTTAAAAACTGGATTACATGCTTTAAGTTTGCATTTATATACTTCAGAAGAATGGGAACGCTGCCAACAAAAAACACAAACCTCACCTGCTTGCCGAGATGGGTATCGTCATGGATAAACAAACCCCTCTTTATTGGCAAACTGAATGTATTTTGGCAATGAAGTCTCGAGGATTCCATCTTATTACAGAAGAATTAAAACCTACCCTCGCTACAATCCCAATGATAAAGAAAGGATTGGCTCATTTCTTTCTTCAACACACATCAGCCTCGCTAGCTATTAGTGAAAATACTTGTGCCGATGTACGCCTCGATTTAGAAGCTCATTTTAATAACACAGTTCCTGAGGATAACAGTCTTTATCGCCATACTCTTGAGGGTGAGGATGATATGCCAGCGCATATTAAAAATGTTTTGTTGGGCTCAAGCCTTACCCTCCCTGTCACAGAGGGCAAATTAGCCCTTGGACAATGGCAAGGAATTTACTTATGCGAACATCGCAATAAAGCCCCTGCACGGCGAATTATTCTTACCGTGCATGGTATTTAGCTTTTTAATTTATTGCGGCGCCATACCTCTTGTTCGCTCTGGCGCGGGTTCATTGAGTAATGGAACAACCGTATTTGACAAGTGAAGTACTGCATCAACAGCGAGTGCAGCTCCTGGCACCTCAGAACAACCCAGAGTTGTCATCCCCGCATAAATTGCTCCTAGTCTAACAGTATTAATAAACGAAGAGCCTGTGGTAGTTAAGAGATTAGCGGTGTCACTTAAAGCAAAATAACTTACACCGTGAACAAGCATGTCTAAACCAAATTCAGCTACACTAGCTTCAGGATTCGTCAGTAAATTATAAGCTGCGCCCCCAAATGCAACTAAATTAACTACCTGCATACCCCCACTAACAATACTTTTACGATTAAATGAATCTTTAAACAACCTAAACATAATTTTTCCTTAAATTAATCAAGCGCTTCTATTTAACAAAAATGTTATTGAAGATACAAGCACGTTGAAAAATAAATTTTTAAACAGATAGGTTTAAAATTAAATTCATTTATAAATTCATAATGATGCGACATTCTCAATCAAAATCCGGTTGATTGTTTACCGTTTAAAATTCTACCAAGACCCCGCAGTCTTTTTCGCAGCGAGGATTGGTAATCATTGCAATAATCCACCTGCGATAACCAAAACCATCTCCCGCAGCAAATGACCGCGGGATCCAATATTTTTATGCCTACTTTCAATAGAAGGATTTGATCTAGAAAGAAATTTTTATGAAACACCAGAGCAATACTTTCCATAGATTCCATCCTTCCCTATAATGTCTATCTTTTTGCCAATTATCTTATCGGAACTGTTTATGAAAGCATGGTCTTCGGAAAAAATCTCTGTACTCGCTTTAGTATTGTTAATTACTGGGGCCATTGACAGTATCCGTAATTTACCAGCCACCGCACTTTTTGGATCCTCATTAATTTTCTTTTTTGCTTTTTCGGCAATCGTTTTTCTTATTCCGGTTGCATTGGTTTCAGCGGAGCTTTCCTCAACCTGGTCAGAGGAAGAAGGGGGAGTGTATAGTTGGGTGAAACACGCCTTTGGTGATAGCGTAGCATTTTTGACAATCTGGCTACAGTGGATTAATACCATGGTTTGGTATCCAACAATTTTATCATTCATTGCTGGAACCTTAGCCTATTTAGTCAATCCTGCTTTAGCCCAAAATAAATATTATTTAATCTCCGTTATTCTGGTTGTTTTTTGGTCCCTGACTTTTTTAGGGCTTGCAGGTCTGCGAGCTTCTGCAGCTTTTGCTAGTTTTTGTGCTGTCATTGGCATGATTTTACCCATGGGATTTATAATTTCGCTAGCAATAATTTGGCTTATTAAGGGGAATCCATTAGCCATTGATTTAAGTTTCCACAGTTTATTTCCCCATTGGAAAGACAGCCAATCGTGGGTCTCATTAACAGCTATTATGACCTCTTTTCTTGGGATGGAACTTGCTGCAGTTCATGTTCGCAACGTTCGTGACCCACAACGCAATTTTCCCAAGGCCATGTTTTTTTCAGTTTTGCTAATTTTAACAACAATGATTTTTGGCTCCCTTGCCATCGCTTTTGTGCTACCTCAAGAAAAAATTAGTTTAGTAGATGGTGTGATGCAAGCATTCACTAATTTTTTTCAAGCTTACCATTTAACAGGGTTAATGCCTTTGATTGTTATTCTCTTATTACTGGGTAGCCTGGGAAGTATGGTCAATTGGATTATCTCGCCAGCCAAAGGCTTACTGCTCGCTGCAGACAATGGTTTCTTGCCTCATTGGCTTTATCGTTTGAACCATCATGGTATTGCATCGCGGATTCTAATTCTGCAGGCTATCTTAGTAACTTTACTTTGTAGCGGTTTCCTATTATTTCCCAGTGTAAATGCCATTTATTGGCTATTTACTGACTTGAGCACAGAGTTGTATATTATGATGTATGTTCTGATGTTTTTAGCAGCTTGGCACTCTAAAAGGAAATTCGCACAGCTACCTCGTACTTTTGTTATTCCTGGTGGGAAATTTGGCTATTACCTGACCTGTATTTTAGGTTTAGCCGGTTGTTTGATTACATTGTTTGTTGGATTTATTCCACCTGAGAGTAGCATGGAGATGGGAGGAGCGGGCCACTTTCGCGTCGTTTTTGCAAGTGGTATTTTATTGATGATTTTTCCGGCCTTGCTATTGTATTTGCGTAAAAGAAGAATCGATAAAAACTAACTGATAGGGAGCATGTCATGAATGATAATGACAAGCTTGCGAATATCCGCACACAAATTGATGAGATTGATAAGCAATTTTTTGATTTGCTGCGCAAGCGAGCGGTTTTAGCGGCAGAGGTTGCCAAGATAAAACAGCAACATCAATCTCCTGTCTATTATCGTCCCGAACGGGAAGCACAGATTTTGCGTTCTATTACCGCTAATAATGACAGCCTCTTGCCTGACAGTGAGGTAGCACGCATTTTTCGCGATATTATGACAGCATGTCTTGCTCTACAGCAGCCTCTATCAATTGCCTATCTTGGTCCTGAAGGTACTTTTTCACAACAAGCAGTTGAAAAGCATTTTGGTGAAAGTGTCGATATGGTTCCTGAACTGTCCATCAAGGAAGTATTTAAGCAAGTTGAAAGTGGCAACGTCCATTACGGCGTGGTGCCTATTGAGAATAGTACGGAAGGAGTAGTCAATATCACGCTTGATAATCTTATAAATAGTGAGGTACAAATTTGTGGTGAAATTTCGCTACGCATCCGCCACCATTTAGCACGAGTTGCCCCCCAAGAGCCTTTAAACGTTATTTACGCCCATCAACAGACACTTGCACAATGTCAACATTGGCTCGCTGTACATTACCCCAATGTCTCATTAAAAGAAGTAGCCAGCAATGGCTTAGCGGCACAACTTGCTTTACAGGATCCTAAATCTGCAGCCATTTGCGGCGATAAAGCTGTCGAAATTTATAAACTTCATAAATCTCATCAACACATCGAAGATTTTCCAAACAATACCACGAGATTTATAATTTTAGGTAAACAACTCCCCGCTCCCAGTGGTTATGACAAAACATCACTTGTTATCTCTACTCCTCATGAACCAGGCAGCTTGATGCAGTTACTTGCCCCTTTCGAAAAATATAAAATCAATATGACATCGATAGAATCACGTCCCTATCGTCATAGAAACTGGAGTTATCTCTTTTTTATTGATTTTGAAGGCCATCAGTCTGAACCCCATATTCAAACAGCCTTAAGAGAATTAGCCAGCAGTTCAATTATGATGACGTTGTTGGGATCTTACCCTCAAGCTATGGGGTAATGTCAGAAAATAATTCTGACCGTTATTACATCCAACTAAAATCTTTTTGCAATCTCACTGAGAAACTAAATTACGCGCTGATACTAAATCCTCCTGGGTATTAATATCCTGCAAAGGCTTTACACAAGCTTCTTCCACTTTAATTTTATAACCAGCCCATAGCACTCGAAGCTGTTCTAAAGCTTCACTGGCTTCAAGCTCACATACTGGCCATTTCACAAAATCCAGCAAGAAATCCGCGCGATAGGCATATAAACCAATATGACGAAAGACTTGTTTAATACTTTCAGGTTTGTCGCGATTGTTAGGAATTGCACTCCTGGAAAAATAAAGAGCGTTCTGCCAGCAATCCCGTACTACCTTGACAATATTAGGATTATGTAGCTGTTGAAAATCATCCAAAGGCCAACACAATGTCGCCATAGGTATTTGCTGCGAATCATATAAACTTTTTGCAACTTGAGAAATTAACTGTGGTGCAATAAACGGCTCATCACCTTGCACATTTACAATAATATCTTGAGAGTTAAACTCCCCCTTCGATACCACTTCTGCAATTCTATCCGTTCCCGTTTGATGAGTTATTGCCGTCATTTTTACTAACGCGCCAAAACTTTCGGCATGTTCTGCAATGATTAAATTATCCGTTGCTATCGTAACTGATTTAGGCCGGGCTTTGAGAGCTTGCTGATAAACTCGTTCAATAACAGTTAGACCATCAATCTCCATCATTAATTTACCAGGCAAACGTGCGGATTGATAACGTGCTGGAATAATTACATGAAAGTCGTGATTCATAATTGCTCTTTTTCCTCTAGAGGAATCAAACGTGCCTCCTGTTCTAACATCACAGGTATACCATCGCGAATCGGATAGGCTAGGCGATCAAAACTACAAATCAACTCATTTTCTTTAAGAATTAATTTACCTTTACATAGCGGACAAACCAGAATGTCAAGTAATCGCTTATCCACGTGATTCTCCTTGCGTTATTTGATTACGTACGTATACAGGCAATGCCTCCGCCGCACTGATAGCTTTTATAGTACCACTTAAAGCCAGGCGAATCATGGTTTGCGCGTGGGGATAGACCGTTGCTTTTTTAATAACCCGCTCTTGAATTGCATTGGGTAATTGTTCTAAATAGGGTTCAAAACCAACGCCTGCTATTATTAATGACGAATCCGATGGTAGCTTTAGCATCGAAACATCTGTGACAAACTCTTCTGCTTGTCGTTGGTTTTTAGCATAGCAAGACCAATACACTTGATTCATACGCGCATCAATCAGGGTTAATACTTCCGTATTTTCCGCGGTAGTATCTTGTTGAGAAAATACTTCCTCGGCGATTGCCGCAAGGCTACTCACAGGATACAAAGGTAGATTATGAGAATATGCCAAGCCTTTGGCAATGCTACAGGCAATACGAAGGCCTGTAAAACTACCTGGCCCTCGACCATAAACCAAGGCATCAAGCTGATGCAGTTTAACATTAGCCTCTGCTAATAATTGCTCAATCATAGGCAGCAGCACTCGTGCATGCTGGCGTTGTGCGCCTTGTTCTGTGCTGCTTAGTTCACCGTTTATACTTAACGCGACGGAAGCACATTCTGTTGAAGTATCAATAGCCAACAGGTTCATTTTTTAAAGCCAATTCATTAATAAAATTTAGTACCGTTCGTTCTTCGCGAGTTTTCCGTAAAGATGGCAAACTGGCAAAAATAAGACGACCATACTCTCTGCTTGTCAAACGAGGATCGGCAATCATCAATACCCCACGATCACTGACATCACGAATTAATCGCCCTACACCTTGTTTTAAAGCCAATACGGCATTGGGTAGAGATAATTCATCAAAGCCTGATAAACCACGAGATTTAAGATAGGCCATTTTCCCACGTACTACAGGGTCTACAGGATTTGCAAACGGTAGCTTATCGATAATTACACAGGATAAAGCATCACCTTTAACATCAACACCCTCCCAAAAAGTTGCTGTCCCCAAGAGTACAGCGTTACCTAATTGGCGAAACCGTGCTAATAAAATTGGCTTGGCTTCTTCCCCTTGAATTAAAAGGGGGTAGTTTAAATTATTGGTAAGCCGTTGAGCAACTAGTTTTAATGCTTTATGGCTTGTGAATAAGAAAAAGCAACGTCCACCACAAGCATTTATTATCGGCAATGCTTTTTCCAATAACGCATCATAATAACGAGCATCTTTAGGATCAGGTAAATTGCGTGGCAAATAAAGTAATGCTTGCTCTTGAAAATTGAAAGGACTTGCCAGGGCCAACGTTTGGGCATTAGATATGCCAAGAGGCTTAAGAAAACAATCAAATGACGAGGCCATCGTCAACGTTGCTGAGGTAAATATATAAGCGCATTGCTGTCTTGCAAGTAGTGCACTAAACGCATCCGCGATCTCAAAAGGAGTCGCTTGGAAAACCAAGCTATGCTTAAAACGCTCTAACCAGCGAATTTGAATTTTATCAGTGTTTGTAAAGCTTAATAAGCGTTTTTTTAATTCCTCTAGTCGCTTTAAGCAACGCGTGAGACCAGCGTTTCTTTCAATATCGGCCTCTTTTAAACATATCAGTAAAGCATCAACCAACTCTAACAACTCTTCCCATGCACTATTGAACGCTTTATTCCGTACTAATGCATCCCAAGCAATGCGTTCCTCATAAGCAGGGAGCGCTAAAAATAATTGATCAGAAATCCTATCAGCGCGTAAGCTTAATTCTTTCAACGGCTGATTTGCCAAATCAAGAATGGGCCACTCCCGTAATAAATCATCAATTAAATCCCTAATTTGGCGTGTGCCAATTCGCTCACCATTAAAGTTGGCAGCAATTTCAGCAAGTTGATGTGCCTCATCAAACACTACGGCATCCATATCAGGTAATAACTCACCAAAACCATCCTCCTTCAGACGTGAGTCAGCAAAAAATAAATGATGATTAATGACTACAATATCAGCTTCCAAAGCTCGCTTTCTGGCTTTCACTAAAAAACAAGTCTCATAATGTTCACATTCACTACCAAGACAATTTTCAGTGGTTGAGGTTACAAAGGGCCAAACGGTAGAATCTTCATGAATCTCTGGTAATTCAGAACGCTCACCCTCTTTAAGCTGAGGCAGTTTTTCGCGTATGTGGAGAAGCTCATGCACTGATTGGGGATTCATGAAGCGACCTTCTTCAGCATGTAAGTCGATACGATAACGGCAAAGATAATTGGCTCTTCCTTTTAGATTTTGCATCCGTACTGAAAGGCCAAGTGCACGAATTAGCATAGGTAAATCTTTTTGAAAAAGTTGATCTTGCAGGGTTTTCGTTGCTGTCGAAATCAGTGTTTTTTTATTGCTCAACAGGCAAGGGATAAGATAGGCGAAAGTTTTACCAGTTCCTGTTCCTGCTTCTGCAACCAGGATAGTTTTTTCAGCAATCGCTTTTGCAATTGCCGTTGATAAAGTAATTTGTGGCGCACGTGCTATAAAACCTGGAATAGCTGTAGCGAGTCGTCCATTTTCCCCTAGCACGCGCTGACAATGAGCAATAGCATCATCAGCAAGCGTGTTTATTCCTTCCACTCTTTTTCAAGATATTGTAGTTTATCTTCGACGCCTTCCCAAGACTTTGCATCATCTGGAGCATCTTTCTTCGCGGTAATATTCGGCCAAGTTTTTGCTAACTCAGCATTAAGCGCTTGAAATTGCTTTTGCTCGTCAGAAAGATCATCCTCAGAAACAATGGCTTGCACTGGGCACTCTGGCTCACATAAGGCACAATCAATACATTCGTCAGGGTGGATGACTAAAAAGTTAGGACCTTCATAAAAGCAATCCACAGGACAAACTTCTACACAATCCGTATATTTACATTTGATGCAGTTTTCTGTAACAACAAAGGTCATAGTAGCCCATTCAATTTATCTCAATAATGAGTCTATTAAACCATAAACCCCCTTCCTCCGGCTAGTTTCTTGATGAATCTTCCGCAGACTTTTTAGCGAATTCCCAATATACTCTTTGCTTACATTAAAGCAGCAGTTCATCTTTAGAATTGCGATTTAACGTACCTTCATCCATAGCTGCCGCATAAATCCTGCTGGGTAAACCGCTAAAAATGCGAATATTTTTTTCCTTGTAGTCTGAGGTTCCATAAGGACCAATATTCCTATTTATTAGCCAATAGATTACAAAACAGATTTTATGAACAATGTAATTTTTTACCTTTTCCCACATCGACTCACCAAACACTGAAGCATATTCTGTTTGGAACCAAGAATAGGAATCGCTGTCCTTTTTATCGCGGTTATAAGTTTGCCTGCTTCCCTCGAAAATAATGTTACGATCACCAAAAAGAAATTCCGGTATGAGTTTACCCTGTGTTGAATGTGCAGGAGTAATGGAGAGATGACTACATTCATGCGAGCGGTCTCGAGCCTTTAAGTTTTTTTGAAAGAATTGTTTTAACTCACCACCATCCTGCACTGCAAACATGCCTCCTTTAAAATAGTGAGCAATATCTTTTTCATTAGGCTTAAATTGCAAGAAAATATTTAAAACCAGTAACTCTTCAAGATTAAGATGCTCCCAAGCTTTCATTACTTTTTGATGCAAATTAACTTCTTTATGCAATGCACGATTTAATGTCTCAGTCACAATGGGATACAGTACTAAAGCCTTGTGCTTTTCACTGGGACATTCTTTAAGCAAGCTATTGCATAAAGCAATTAGTTCTCTGTCCTCGCTCGCAAGAATTTTTTGATAAACCGCAAGCGTAATAAATTGATGACGTCCGTTAATCATTTCGTTTTGCAAGAATGCTTTCACAAAAGCAATTTTCTGCTGCGCCAATAAAACCCCCAATAAAAAACCAGGTTCGGGTTGCAGCTCTCGATTTTGAGCCGGCTCATCCCCATAGCGGTTAATCAATGAAACAAATGATTCATCGAGACTCGTTGCTGTTAATTTGTCACGGAGGTGATGATTAATGGAGATAGTTCTTTTGAAGAAAAAGGACATAGCCACCCCGCATGAAAGGAGCATACATACTGCAGCTATCGTCATTCTCATCAAGGTTCTTTAATCAAAAATCAATCTTGGTCCAACAGGAACAATCTGCGTTGGATTAATATTTTTATGACTAAAATAGTAATGTTGTTTGATGTGTAAAAAATTCACTGTGTCACGCACACCAGGATGGTGATAGAGTTTTTTTAGATAGGATTGTAGAGCTTGATAATCAGCAATTCTTTGCTGGTTCGTCTTGAAATGACCATAGTAAACAGCATCAAACCGAATAAGCGTCGTAAACAAACGCCAATCTGCCTCGGTTAATATATTACCCACTAGATACTCATGATTACTCAGATGAAGCTCTAACTCATCAAGTGTCGTGAACAAGTCACTATATGCGCTTTCATAGGCTTCTTGCGTTGTTGCAAAACCACATTTATAAACACCATTATTCACCGTGTTGTAAATTTTATCATTGATAGCATCAATTTCGGCACGCAAAGGCTCTGGATAAAAATCTTGTTTATCTCCCGTTAAATGATTAAAGGCATGATTAAACAGGCGGATAATTTCAGCAGATTCATTATTAACGATTGTTTTTTCCTTCTTATCCCATAAAATTGGAACGGTAACCCTCCCAGTGTATTGATTATCGGCTTTGGTATAAATTTCATATAAATAATTTAAGCCATAGAGGTTGTCTCCAGTAGCACCCATTCCTACTTTAAATTCCCATCCATTTTCCAGCATATGTGGATGCACAATAGAGATATCAATGTGATGTTCTAGTTTTTTGAGCTTTCTAAAGATTAGAGTACGATGGGCCCATGGGCATGCTAGAGAAACATATAAATGATAGCGTCCTTTTTCAGCAGGAAACTGGGCATTCGCATCACTTTTAATGACATTCCGAAATTGCGTAGGCTCTCGCTTAAACGCACCTCCTGTTTTGGAAGTGTCATACCATTTATCATGCCAATTTCCATCAATTAATAAGCCCATTATCTTTCTCCATCAACGTTTTCGTTGTAGCAATGATCCTTCGATACTAGGGTCTATTTACAATTCAATTTATTCAAAATAATCGTCTATTAAACCATAAACTCCCTTCTTCCAGCTAGTTTTCTTGATGAATCTTCCCGAGGGCTTTTTAGCAAATAGTTTGAAATAACCATCACAATACCTTTTATATTTTAAGGTATGTCTAAGTGCAGTTGTAATGCATCATTTATTTTCAACATAACATCATTCATAACAACACCTACTGGGATAGATTTAGAAATCCTCAATTTAGATATAGTTCTGATTTGATGACATTGAGCTTTAGAGTCTTTATTAAGACCAGTGTCTTTTCTCTTCAATAACACTTCGAAGGGATATACCTTTTTAACATTTGAAGTAATTGGAACTATTGTGACTGTGGCTGCTACATTATTGTTGGCATTATTACTAACAATTAAAACAGGTCTCTTTTTTTGAGTTTCCTCCCCGATAGCAGGATCTAAATTAGCGAAATATATCTCACCACGCTTCATTATCTTCAATTCCATCTAAATTTGTATTTTCAAAATCATGATTAATTTCTTGATTTGCTTCCCTATAACAGCGCTCTAATTCTCTTTGTTGTAGTAAATATAGTGCTTCTTTAATTACTTCAGATCGATTTTTAATTTGATGGTCTACTAAGTAATGTTCAATAAATTCACATTGCTGTTTTGGCAATGAAATAGATAGTTTTTGTGATTGCATACCCCCCCCCAAAAAAAAAGTAACACTAAATTTGCTACTAATAGTAGTATAAAAGTTAGGAAAATAAAAGCAAACAACAGGGGTTTTCTATATCAGGTAGTTTTAAAGGTTATATTTATAACTCCCTGACTACATCGTGTTCTGATTATTAGAGTTATTTATCATAGGTCTTCATACACTATGCTTATTTATCTCAGTTTTTAATAAGCACTAAAAGCTTTAAATTAAACTCATTTCCCTCCCCCAACCCTCTCCCGCGAAAGAAAACTTCGAGGACGTTGCCTAAAAGGAGCATACGTATTGCGGTTATCATCACCCTCATCAAGGTTCTTTAATCAAAAGCCAATCTTAGCCTGGCCCAACAGGGTACAATCTGTGCTGTATTAATACTTTTATGACTAAAATAGCAATGCAAAACAGAGCCTGATGGTCCTCAAATAAAATTACCAAACCTAGGACGTGCCCTCAACTACACCAATAAAAAACGAAAGTTTTTTTGAATTTCGGTAAGGCTAAATTTATTTAGAAATAAGGAGAAGCTCATCCATGCACTGAGTGCTGCCAGATCTTGAAACGGTGGTGGCAAATAAACAGGCGGAGCTAAGAGACCACGTTCTTTTAATTCACCAAGAAGAGGTAAGTCATCAAGAACCAACTTACCTGTAAAAAGTAGCGGTATAGAATCAATCCGGCGCTGGCTAATAGCAAACCGCATGTAATTGTATATCAGCAAAAATCCTTTGGCATAAGCCAAGTCTTTCGTAAAAGGCCCCCCTTCCGGAGTACTACCACGAAATACGCGCACAGTGTGATTATAACTGTCGTCTTCAGTCAAACCACATTCGATAAAATATCGATAAATATCAATAAAATTTGCACCCTGTCTTACTTTATCCAAAGCAATGACACGATTAGTAATTTTACGAACACGAGCAGGATAAGATGAGAAGGTTACAATTTCTGTAATTACCGCAAGCCCCTCTTGAATTACGCTGCTTGAAGGAGAACCTTTTGAGAGAAAGAAACAATAAGGTTGCGTGGCGCCATTAAGTGTTGTCCCCACATGAACCCAACCCTCATGAACTTCAAGATACTTAAGATCGCGATCACTAAACATAGCTTGTTGGCTTAGTTTAATAGAATCAGCTCCAGCCGAAGCATCAGCGACCATATCATCACTGACCATCACAGTGACTTTACCCGGATGCTGAACAAAAAATTGACTAAGTCGCTCCTGTAACAACTCTTGTGCCTTTTGAGGGGTATGGCGTTTGACATCTGCTTCTGACTTCAGTTGTACTTCAAGCGCTGTTAGTACATCAAACAAAAGCGTCCCTAACTCAGACAATCGTGGCCCACCTGAATAAAAAGCATCATTTGGGCTTCCATAAAGCTCCATGGCCAACTCGCAAAAAGCAGGTGTTCCGCGTACATCTAACATTTGGACAGCGCGAGCATACTCTTCACATTGCCGTTTAATTAAACGAGTAACTGGGGAGTATTGCCCAAGCTGATTTTGCGCATCACGCAAAATTAAACGAAACTCATCCTGTTTTTCAGCAGCATCAAACGGCAAAGGTTTTTCGAGATAATAATCTCTGTCTATTTTAGGTAAACTTTGTCCCTTTTTTGCCAAAAAATCCTGCTTTACGGAATCATCCCATTTAATACTATCCAAGATACGTATCGTTCGTTGTGCCTCAACCAAGCGCGTGGATAGTTCCTGGATAACTATTAACTCGTCTGATTCTGTCGCCATAAGTCAACCCTTTACTTTAAAAATTATGTCGCTGGTTCATTAATTGTTGAGTCTGAAGGTGGTGCAATACTTACACGCGCATTTTGAGTTTGCGCTGGCAAATCATAAAAATGGCTAATATTACTATCGGTTAATGGTGGAGGAACTACTACCGTTGGGCCGTTCTTGCTACGTAAATATTGTGCTTCCCCGTTACTAGCATAATTTGAGCATGCAGATAAAAGTGATACCGAAAGAATTATAAAACCAATTTTTTTCACAACAATTTTCCCTCGTTAATAACATGAGTTTGGCATAAAAATTACCAATTTTCTTATATTCAAACTTACTAAATTAATTGCAAGTTTCTTAATACCTGTTCCAAAGCCTGGTGATGTTCCTGAGATAAAGATGTTAGTGGTAATCGCAGTTCGTCTTGCACTAAGCCCATTTTGCTTAAAGCCCATTTTACCGGAATAGGATTTGACTCCACGAATAACAACTGATGGAGTGGCATCAATTGTTCATTAATCCGCAAACAACCCGCATGATCGTTATCAAAGGCAGCATCAGCTAATTTTGCCATCTGTCTTGCTGCTACATTAGCTGTGACTGATATAACCCCTTTTGCTCCCGCTAAAACCCACTGGGCGGCAGTTACGTCATCACCGCTGTAAACATCAAGGCCTTCGCATAAACGCAATATTTGCTGCAATCTTGTCATTTGCCCAGTTGCCTCTTTGATCCCAATAATATTGGAAATCTTTGCCAGTCTGGCAACAGTTTCAGGCATTAAATCGCAAGCTGTACGACTTGGAACGTTATACAAAATAATAGGAATAGCTACTGCATGTGCTATATGACTATAGTGCTGATAAAGTCCCTCTTGCGTCGGCTTAATATAGGCGGGAGTCATAATGAGAGCAGCATGCACACCACACTCCATCGCCTCCTGAGTTAAAGCAATACATTCTTTCGTACTATTTAACGCAGTACCTGCGATAACCGGAATGCGCTCTCGAGCTTGATCTACTACGGTTTTAATTACTAACAGTTTTTCTTGGTGGGAGAGAGTTCCTGCTTCACCAGTAGTGCCTGCAGCAACAATAGCATGAGTTCCTGCTGCAATATGAAATTCTACTAACTCACGCAAGGACGTGATGTCAATTGTATCATCCTTCATAGGTGTAGCTAGTGCCACTATACTACCACGAAACATAGCGCCCCTCTTTTTCCAAAATTGATTTGCCAATACTACTGGGGGATTGATAATTTCTCAAGCGCAAAGGAAGAAACCCAACTATATTCCTTAAAATATAAGGTCATCAAATAGCTTCAGAAAAGTTTCATCTTTAATCTTTTGTAAGTAAATTACCTACAAATAGCTATTCATCAATCCTAATACCTAATTGTCAGGAAGCAGCAACTTCTAAAAAAGTCCCTTTTCAATTTGATGCTTCGCTAATTCCATGGCTTTTATTTCTGCCTCTTTTTGCGTAGAAAATGTTTTTCCTACGGATTTTTTTACCACATAGGTGTATTGATCATGATGAAAAATGAGGAGGTATGCTCCAACATATTTGCCGTTACATTTTTGAGACAAACACTCAAAGTCTATTCCGTGATGTTTTCCTTTCATAGATTTCCCTACCTACTTCTTATTACAGTGCATCCATTCACTACTTTTTAAGTATAGATTATAGAACGCAGTTGCCTTGCATCTAGATTAAATTTTTCTTATTAACGCCTCTGATAGAAATGGTTTATTTTTAAGCAATTGAATGTTTTTTGTACTAATATCTCTAGTGAAGGAACTACTTTCAAGAGGAGCTTAACCATGAAAAGAGTAATTTATGTTATGTTTTTCTTGGGGTTATCGACCACTGGATTAGTTTCATGTACTGCAACCCAGGTAGGTACGGCAACCGGAGCTGCTGCAGGTGCTGGCATAGGATATGCAGTCAGTGGTGGCGATGCGTTGGGAACTGCCATTGGTGCTGGAGCTGGCGCATTAATCGGTCACCAAATAGGTCGAGAACAAGACAGGAGAAATTGGTACTATAGAAACGGCTACTATTATTATTACTAATTTACAAGTAATAATTTCAAAGTTCATCCATTTTGTCTTGATTATAGGTCTGTGTACACTATGAAGTTATTGAGGCAAAATGGAAAACTCATTGTTATACTGGTAACAATAATTCAATACAAGGAAAGTACCATGCGATTAAAAAATAAAGTAGCTATAGTTACTGGAGCCGCCAGTGGAATTGGGAAAGAAATTGCTATTGTTTATGCTCGGGAAGGTGCAAAAGTAGCAATTGCCGACCTCAATCTTAATCAAGCTCAACAAGCCGCCGATGAAATTCAGTCAATGGGCGGGCAAGCCATGGCCGTGGCAATGAATGTCACCGATGAAGGACAAGTAAACGCAGGCGTTGACTCAGTTGCTAGTAATTATGGTGGAGTTGACGTACTTGTTAGCAACGCTGGGATTCAAATTATTGAAGCTGTTGATAAACTGTCATTTGCAGACTGGAAAAAAATGCTGGCAATCCATTTGGATGGCGCTTTTTTAACAACTAGAGCTTGCTTAAAGCATATGTACTCCTCTAATAAAGGTGGCAGCATTATTTATATGGGCTCTGTACATTCCAAAGAAGCATCTTTATTGAAAGCTCCTTATGTAACAGCGAAACATGGCTTGCTTGGTTTATGCAAGGTAGTTGCTAAAGAAGGTGCGGCTCACGGAGTACGAGCGAATGTTATTTGCCCAGGTTTTGTCCGTACACCATTAGTTGACAAGCAGATACCTGAGCAGGCAAAAGAACTTCACATTAGCGAAGAAGAAGTCATCAAAAAAATCATGCTTAAAGATACTGTCGATGGTGAGTTCACAACCACTGATGATGTGGCACAAACCGCACTGTTTTTTGCTTCTTTTGCTTCAAATGCCTTAACAGGACAATCCTTGGTTGTCAGCCATGGCTGGTACATGGAGTAATTTTATTACAAAAAAACGAATGTCTAAAAATACTTCCTTGCAATGCATCTGCAGATAATGCTACGAAGGTTCTCTAAGGTTACATGTAGCAATTTAGATAGGTCGTGGGGTAAATATTCTCTACTCAAATTACAGGAGTTCTAAAGATGAATGAGTCACAAATTAAAGAAAAAGCCTTTGCTATGCCATTCTGCAGTCCTTCTTATCCTCGTGGCCCATACCGTTTTATTAATCGTGAATATTTAATTATTACTTATGAAACAGATTTAGATTTACTTCGCGAGGTAGTCCCTACCCCTTTAGAAGTCACCGAACCATTGGTAAAATTTGAAGTCATTCGAATGCCTGACTCAACTGGATTTGGGGATTATACCGAATCGGGTCAGGTTATTCCCGTTCGTTATCAAGGCAAAGAGGGAGGATACAGTCATGCCATGTATCTTGATGATCACCCCCCTATCGCAGGTGGCCGTGAAATCTGGGGCTTCCCTAAAAAACTCGCTCAGCCTGCCCTTAGAATTGAAAAAGAAACACTTCTTGGTACCTTGGATTATGGCTGTAACCGAATTGCTACAGCCACCATGGGATATAAATATGAAAAACTCGATCTTAAAAAAGTTGCCGCTGCTTTAGGCACACCTAATTATCTTTTAAAAGTAATCCCCCATGTTGATGGCAGCACACGAATTTGTGAATTAGTTGAGTATTATCTTGAGGATGTAGCCATTAAAGGCGCATGGACAGGGCCCGCACAATTAGAGCTTTTTCATCATGCCTTGGCACCTGTAGCCAAGTTGCCAGTGAAGAAAGTTATTAGTGGCGTTCATTTCGTATCTGACTTAACACTTCCTTATGGACGGGTTGTTCATGACTATTTGAAATAATTCTTATGAAATTAATAACTATCTGTTGAATAACAGATAATTTCCCTTGTATCTTAATCATCAACAACAAGATAGGGACATAAATGCTTATTTTACTTGGATATTTTATAATCCTACTCTCAGTTTTTGGTGGATTTGCATTAGCTGGCGGACATTTGGCGGCAATTATACAACCTGTGGAATTTTTAATTATTGCAGGTGCCGCCATCGGTTCTCTCGTGGTAGGTAATAGCTTTAGCGTCTTAAAATCCATTGCCAAAGCAATACCTACCCTATTTAAGAGCCCCAAATCAGCCAAAATCTTATACAAAGACCTCTTAGGCCTTTTGTATGCCTTACTAAATAAAGGGCGACAAGAGGGTTTTATGTCCTTAGAATCCGATGTGGATGATCCAGCAAACAGCCCCATTTTTAGCAAATATCCACGCATCCTGGCTCAATCCCATCTTATTGAGTTTCTCTGTGATTATTTGCGCTTAATGATAACCTCCAACATGCAACCATTTCAGCTTGAATCGCTGATGGAAAGTGAAATTACTACTTATCATCAAGAAGAATCTATTCCTGTCAACGCCATTACTAAATTAGCTGATGGTATGCCAGCCTTTGGAATTGTTGCTGCCGTTCTAGGCGTTGTACACTCTATGGAATCAATAAACCTGCCCCCCTCCGAATTAGGAGTCTTGGTAGCACAAGCATTAGTAGGGACTTTTTTAGGGATTTTACTAGGTTATGGCTTTATCGGCCCGCTTGCCACCGCCCTAGAACAACGCGGCAATGAGTTTATCCTGATGTTGAATTGCGTCAAAGTAACCTTATTAGCCAGTGCTCATAATTATCCACCTATTATTGCCACTGAATTTGGTCGCAAAGTTTTATTTTCAACAGCCAGACCCTCTTTCAACGAACTCAATGAAGAAATTAAACCAGTCAAACAAGAGACGCCAGAAGCAGCTTAGAGAACCCCTATGTCAGCAAATAGTGAAAAAAATTTGGTTATTATTAAAAAAGTCACCAAAAATCATGAGGGGGCACATGGAGGTTCCTGGAAGATTGCTTATGCCGATTTTGTTACCGCAATGATGGCATTTTTTTTATTAATGTGGCTACTTGCCTCTCTTAATAAAGCACAAAAAGATGGTTTAGCGGAGTACTTTAAGCAACCCTTGCGCATTGCACTAATTGGCGGTGATAGCATGGGAGCAAGAAAAAAAACTATTAATGGTGGTGGTGAGGACATCAAAAAGAAAGACGGCCAAGTTAAAGCCGGTAATCAAGCCACTGAAGAAAAACAGGAAATAAAACAATTAGAAGATCTAAAAACTCAAGTCATGTCCACGATAACTCAAGATCCGGCATTGGCAGAGTTAAAAAAACAACTCTTGATAGATATCGTTTCTGATGGTTTACGAATTCAATTGATTGATAATAAAAACAAACCTATGTTTGGTATGGGCAGCGATGAAATAGATCCTGATGTCGAACAACTCCTTAATAAAATAGCAAAAATATTAATTAGCGTACCTAACAAAATCAGCATCCAGGGTCATACAGACGCCCACCCTTATCATAATCCCGAAGATTTGAACCAAAGCAACTGGGAGTTGTCCACCCAAAGAGCAAACACAGCACGCCGTGCACTTGTCAAAGCAGGTATGCCGGAAGATAAAGTGATGCAAGTGATAGGCTATGCTTCAACCGTTTTACTGGATAAGAGTAATCCATTAAACCCTGGTAATCGTCGCATTACAATTATCGTTATGAAGAAAGAAATTGAAGCAAAAATTATTCGGAACAACTAAATCAATACAAACGCTTAGACGTCTATTCTAAGATATGATCTACAACATAATACCCCTGCACGTGGTCTTTGCCGCGGGAGCCAAGCCATCTCTTGCTATTGTTAGAATTAACAACCTGACAATGCAATTAAAAGCAAAGACCTATTGACATCTTATTATTTTCAGATACATACTGCTCATAATTAAATCTAAGAAAGCATTTTTAATTCTTAAAATATAAATTATGAACCAAATACTTCTTCAGCGAATGATGCGCAACCTGGACACTGTTTTCCGGGTTGGGCAAGAAAAAGATAGTGAATAAGCGCTAATCTATTTATCAGCCACCAACACCAGTGTCCAGGCTCCCAACACTGGCGCCGCCAATAAGCGCTTTAATTGATAATTCAATGGTAATCACTGATCTATCACTGAATTCCATCTTAAAAAGAAACTGAATCATCGTTTCTTTTAAGGTATCCAGAAAGGTTGTCACAAATGAAAATATCGAACCCTAATGTGCAATTAGATTCTTCTTCACTTGAGTTTTTCTTTAGAGCATATATTCGACGATATGTTAGTGCAGTTCCTCCTAAATACTCTTATGTCAATGAATCAGGAGTAAATCCTGCTTTTCAATCAATTGAGGAAATTACCTACCCTCTACTGACTAATGAAAAACGGCTATTTGTTTTACGGCGCGATTTAATACTTGCAACAGGCATTAAGAATGCATACCAAGAGTATGGCTATCAGGGTCTAAAAAAAGCTTTTGCCAGTAAAAATCATGACTTTATCAATTGGGAAGACAGGTATGGCCACACTTCCTTGGCAACTCCTGATAATCAGTATGACGGGCAAGTTCTTTATGCTGGCTTTATTTGCCAACGCGACAGTTATTTGGAAATATTTTTATCCTCAGGCCGTTTTAATAGGCATAGTAGAACCAGCGAAGGTGTTGAACCCTTATCGACGGAGCAAAGAACAATTGTCGAGAGTTATTTAACATTAAAGTTCACACAAACCTATGGTCAACAATCTGTTATTTTTTATGACACATTGCCTGGTAAACAAGATGATGAAGACTCCGCACTCTTCTTTGCAGATAAACCCTTTCCAGATACCAAAATTTGTCGAATCTACGATGAAAAATCCATCTCTGAAGCAAAAAAATTTGCTTTAGTCGCTCTTAATTATATCGGAGCACAACAGTATATTTGTAAATATATAGCCCCGATTAAACCTAAATATAAATATGACAATGAAGGATGTATTAATCCGGCATTTGAGAACATTGAACAAATAAAATTCCCCCTAAAGCCATTAGAAAAACGCATATGGGTTTTAAGAACTGATTTTATTTTAGCCACTGGAGTAAAAAATGCTTACCAAGAAGAGTATGGATACTTTGGACTAAAAGACACCTTTAATGAAACTCTGCATACTTTCTTAAACCCCAGGGATAGATACGGCCACCCTTCTTTGACCATCCCTGAACAAGAGTATGATGGTTCAGTATTTTATGCAGGTTATTTGTGCCAAAGACAAGGTTTTTTGCAGGCTTATTTAGTCTCTGGCCGCTTTGATAGGAAAGATTTGAGTGATGAACAAACCCAGGTTCTAGAAGCCTATATCGCCTCATTACTACAAACAGCCTATGGGCAACAACCCATTGTTTTTGATTATGGCGATCCTGATAATACTAATTATCACAAAATCTTTTTTGGCAATGGGATCTTCGCCAAGACCAATCCTCAACGGATTTATACCCTCTCTCGTGTTAATGAAGTCATGGATAATATCCCGCAATTGCTTGGGCAAAAACGAGGCTCTCAAACCGATCATCAAGATTATCATTCTGAGTTGCCTGAAGTTGTTGTATATTCTTGACTGCCATGAAATGATTCTTTGATTAATTAAGTTATAGAGATAAGGATATCCTTAATGAAAACAAGACCTGTTTACATTGCGGGGGGCATTCGCACCCCCTTTGTCAAATCCATGACGGTTTATAAACAAGTTTCTACGCAAGACTTGATGATTACATCATTGCAAGCCCTTGTAAAAAAAATGAAGCTTGAACAAAGAATTATTGGTGATGTGGGACTAGGGGCTGTTATTAATAACTCTTCAAACTGGAATCTTGCACGAGAATGCGTTCTAGGCACTGAGCTTAACCCGCATACTCCTGCTTACACGTTACAACGAGCCTGTGGAACCAGCCTGGAAACCACCCTGCAAATCGCCCTTAAAATTGCGAATTACCAAATTGAGGATGGCATTGCAGCCGGGGTAGATACTAATAGCGATATCCCTCTTCTTTTTCGCCACAGCTTTGCTCGTAAGTTAATTCAATTAAATGAAGCAAAAAACTTTTTAGATAAATTAAAATTCATAGCCTCTTTTCGCCCTAAAGATTTTAAACCCGTGCTCCCTACAGTTGTTGAACCCCGCACTGGCTTATCAATGGGCGAACATACTGAAAAAATGGTTAAAGAGTGGCATATTTCCCGGTTAGAACAAGATAAGTTAGCGCTTAGAAGCCATCAATCCGCTTCCAAAGCCTATGAAGAAGGCTTCTATGATGATCTTGTTGTTGAATACATGGGATCAAAACGCGATGGAATCTTACGATCGGATACCACAATTGAAAAATTAGCAAAATTAAAAACCTCCTTTGATAAGAGTAGCGAAGGTAGTTTAACCGCTGGTAACAGCACGCCACTGACAGATGGCTCTTCCGCAGTCTATTTAGTCAGTGAAACTATTGCTAATCAATACAATTATCCTCTTTTAGCTCGTTTCGTTGATGCGCAAGTGGCAGCTGTTGACTTTGTCCATGGTGAAGGTTTATTAATGGCTCCAACGATTGCAGTCAGTGAATTATTAAAACGTAACAAGCTAGAACTTCAAGATTTCGATTTTTATGAAATTCACGAAGCTTTTGCAGGCCAAGTACTTTGTACCTTAAAAGCGTGGGAATCCGCAGAGTACTGTAAGCGCGTCCTCAATCGCGAGCATTCACTTGGCTCTATTGATAGAGACAAAATGAATATTAAAGGTGGTAGTCTTGCACTTGGCCATCCGTTTGCAGCAACTGGTGCGCGTATAGTCATTAACCTTGCTAAAATTTTGCATCAAAATGGGAAAGGACGAGGACTAATTTCAATTTGTACTGCAGGAGGAATGGGCGTTGCAGCCATTTTAGAAGCAGTGTAGTTGACATAAATATTGCGAATGACTTGAAAATTGCTGCTTTTTTAGCATTTATAACTTCAAGATTTCCTTGGAAACAACTTCTTTCCGAACTTGCTTGCTGCAAGTTTACGAAGAAGTTGCATGGAAATTTGATAGATTCACTGGCTGGTTTAACGAACCATTTTGCGTTAAGATACAACGGCATGTTTTATCGGGACAGCAAGCTATGAAACCCCTGACTCGTGATATTCTTCTAACATTGTCAGTCAAATTCGCCTTATTTTTTCTTTTATGGTTTATTTGCTTTAAAGACATTCAAAAACCTGTAAAAAATACACAGCAATGGTTGTTGGGTTCCAATTTGCAATCTGATACAACTGCAAACCCGAAAAACTCAGAACTTATACAAAATTCCAAATTTGAAGCAAAAGATATTTTTAATAAGGGCGTTTAGATAAACTAGCAACCGCATTAAAACATTTTTTAAGAGATTGGAATTTCTGTAAGTCCTAAAGTTAATAACCTAGCCATCGAGGTGATTTATGATTCCAGGTAGTGATGTAGTTGATCTCTCCCGCCTACAATTTGCTCTAACAGCACTTTATCATTTCTTGTTTGTTCCACTAACGCTAGGTCTGTCTCTTTTACTTGCTATTATGGAAACAGTGTACGTCATGACAGGCCGCGAAATTTGGCGCCAAATGGTCAAGTATTGGGGAGTATTATTCGGAATTAATTTCGTCTTAGGGGTAGCTACAGGTCTAACCATGGAGTTTCAGTTTGGCACCAACTGGGCTTATTATTCCCATTATGTGGGTGACGTATTCGGGGCTCCATTAGCTCTTGAAGGGTTAATGGCGTTTTTTTTAGAAGCGACATTTGTAGGATTATTTTTCTTTGGCTGGGATAGATTAACTAAGCTACAACACATGACATGCACATGGCTGCTAGCCTTAGGCACCAATTTATCAGCACTCTGGATTCTCATTGCCAATGGTTGGATGCAAAACCCTGTAGGAGCCCGATTTGATTATCAAACCATGCGCATGGAAGTTACTGATTTTGCAGAAGTTATTTTCAACCCCGTAGCTCAGGCAAAATTTGTGCATACAATTAGTGCTGGTTATGTTACAGGTGCAATTTTTGTCTTAGCAATCAGTGCATATTTTCTTCTACGTGACCGCAATAAAGATTTCGCAAAACGTTCCATGACTGTGGCAGTTTCCTTTGGGCTAGCTTCTGCTTTATCGGTCGTTGTACTTGGTGATGAAAGTGGCTATGTTTCAAACATTAACCAAAAAATGAAATTGGCAGCAATCGAGGCAATGTGGCATACAGAAAAAGCCCCTGCAAGCTTGACACTCATAGGCATTCCTAACGAGAAAACCAGACGTACTGATTTTGCCATTGAAATTCCCTTTGCGTTGGGTTTAATTGCTACCCGCTCTATTAACGAACCGTTAGAAGGAATTTTTGAACTCATCGAGCAAAGCAAAGAAAAAATTCGAGATGGAATAACTGCTTACGATGCCTTATTACGTCTGCAAAAAAATCCAAAAGATAAACAGGCAAAGAGTGATTTCGCCGCCCATGAGAAGAATCTTGGCTATGGTTTACTATTAAAAAAATATACTGAAAATGTTACTGATGCGAATGAAGAGCAAATTAATAAAGCTGCCAATGACTTAAAGCCACATGTTAAACCCTTATTTTTCTCATTCCGAATTATGGTGGCCTGTGGGTTTTTCTTTATTTTATTATTTGCAGTCGGTTTTTACTTATCTATTAAAAGAAAGTTACATACTTCACGCTGGTATTTACACATCGCCTTTTGGTCCCTTCCATTGCCCTGGTTAGCGGCAGAGCTGGGATGGGTCATTGCCGAATATGGCCGTCAACCCTGGGTAGTCCAAGGTGTTCTCCCCACAGCATTAGGTTCTTCTTCATTAGATGTGTCACAACTACTGACCTCTCTTTCAGGCTTTATTATTTTTTATACCATTCTTGCCATTATTGAGATTTATTTAATGGTTAAATATATCCGTTTAGGCCCTGATGGCTTCGCTCACTGAGGAGAGTACTATGCCTTTAGATTATGAAATTTTACGCATTATATGGTGGGCATTATTAGGCCTTTTACTTATTGGCTTTGCCGTGACTGATGGTTTTGATTTAGGAGTGGCTATTTGGCTTCCTTGGCTAGCAAAAACAGATCCTGAAAGACGAGTTTTAATTAATAGCATTGGACCAGTCTGGGAAGGCAACCAAGTCTGGTTTATTTTAGGTGGAGGAGCAATTTTTGCTGCCTGGCCAGCATTATATGCTCTTTCTTTTTCGGGTTTTTATCTAGCAATGCTTGTTATTTTACTTGCTCTAATCTTACGTCCTGTTGGATTTAAATATCGCTCCAAACTATCTAATCCACAATGGCGTAACTTTTGGGACAGTGCTTTGTTTATTGGTGGTTTTGTTCCTGCCTTAATATTCGGTGTTGCTATTGGTAATGTATTACAAGGGGTTCCTTTTCATTTCGATGAGAGTTTACGTTCCTATTACACAGGTAGTTTTCTCCAATTATTAAACCCTTTCGCCCTTCTTTGCGGCTTACTTTCAGTAACCATGTTGGCTATGCATGGAGCCTTTTTTATTAATATAAAAACTGAAGGCCCTATTCAACAACGAGCAATTGCTGCTGCCAAAACTTCCGCATTGATAAGTATCCTTCTTTTTATCATTGCAGGTTTATGGCTTTATTGGGGAATGGAGGGTTACAGTTTAGTCAGTTCTCTTCCTCATGATAGCCCCTCTAATCCACTCTTTAAGACCGTGGCTCGTCAAAGTGCTGCCTGGTTTATAAACTATAAAAGCTACCCACTTACGTTACTCGCCCCAATAGGAGCCATTATCGCGGCTTTATTAGCGGTAGTTACAATCAGAAAAGCATTTTTAGCTTTTGTTTGTAGCGCACTTTCAGTAACAGGGATTATTGCAACTGTAGGCCTTAGCTTATTTCCTTTTATTTTGCCATCCTCATCTCACCCTAACCAAAGCTTGACGGTCTGGGATAGTTCGTCGAGCCAATTAACTTTATTTATTATGCTGATAGCCACCGCTGTTTTCTTGCCTTTAGTAATAATTTATACCATTTGGGTATACCGGGTGCTACGGGGAAAGGTAACTGTGGAGTCCTTACATAATAATCATACAGCTTATTAGGAGACACTCATGTGGTATTTTTCGTGGATATTAGGTACAGGATTAGCCTGTACCTTTGCAATTTTAAATGCAATGTGGCTTGAGCTTAGACTTAGTGATAAGGATAAGCAATAGAATTTTCTATTGCTTATCCTTCTACTTCTAATAAAGGCTAATAGTAAGTCCGCTGCCATGAACAGTCCTCTTCTTGAGTGTTATTGCCTTCTTCCGTGTGGTCTGTTTTTTGTCTTTTATTCATGTCCTCTTCTTTCTCCTGCAACTTTCTTTTTCTACTACGAACTTCCTCTTTATTACTCCAACGATAACCAAAAAACTCTCCAGACTTATTTTCATCATCATCGCGAACTCCAGTACATCCACTCCAGGCAAACAGGCGGCTTGTACCATTAAATCGCTCTAAAACGTTCGATAAACGAAAATAGTTTCTCTTTGTATTATGTATTTTCAGATCGTAAAACACTCTCATTGTATAGGGCTCGATCACTCGTGGCTTTGGTAGAGACTCTTTATCATCAACAAGACAAAAATCAGGAACTTCAGTCACAGGTGTTAGTCGATTAAAAAATCTAGGATAAGCATTAATATGGGATACAGGCTCTGTATCGTTATCTTTTTTTACTACAACCACTTCTTCAGGATTAAATTGATTATTTTCTATATCTTTAGCCAATTCATTACTAAGGCTTGCCCCCATTCCTGATATAAGCATTACAGTTGAGTCATACTTTTTAAGATCGACCACTCCATCACTATCATACCAGACACCATGACCTGAAATTACAAGCTGAGTGGGAGTAATTCCTTGGTCAATATAGAACAATAAAGTTTTTAAATAAGGTGTTTCCTCAAGTTTAGTTTTTAACGCAAGTAAATCTTGTTTTACCTTCTCTGATACATTAGAAGAAGCGAGTGCGGTATTCAGAATGCGGTAAGTCTCTCTTATTTGCCAATTTAACGAGATGTCATAATTAAAACGGCGTGGGGATTTAATAAATACCCCGGCAATTTTCCAAGCATAATATTCAACAGACTCATCTTGTTCCAAACGTATGTGGCTATTGGGATCTACATCTTGAGAAAAATTATACCGAATAGACTCTTTTTTTCTCAATTCTTTTTCAAATATTGCCAATAATTCAAAAGCAGGGGCATTAATTTTCATACACACAGACACATTAATTTTCGATATGTGTATTATATGATCAATTTATTAAGAAATTATTAACCTTAATGTGCAAATAATATGCAAATTTTTTCAGGAATATAAACTTTTGATTTGAAAACATCAGAAAACCAACAGATTTAAAATCAGACGTAGCAATTGAGGGTAAAATAAATAATCCGGCCGGAAATAAAGCACCGGATTATCTTAATAACTTACACCTGTTATTTTGAAGGTTGCCAGAAAGCAACATGAGCACCAGTTGGATCAGTAATGATGGCTAAGTGTCCCATTTCTCCGGCTGCAGTGACTCCTTTAATTACTTTAGCCCCATGTTGTTGGGCTTTCTCTAAAGCTGCCTCTACATCCGAAACTAAAATATAAGCCATCCAATGAGGAGGGATTTCTTTTTGGTGTTCAGCAGGAATCGGCCATATACCAGCAAATTGCTTATCATGGGATTCAGCAATAGTATAAGTCATATCATCCATTTTCTTATCAACAAACTGCCAACCAAATACCTTGCCATAGAAATCCTTGGCCTTTTTCACATCACTGGTAGCTAATTCATTCCAACAAAATTGACCTGTGACTGGCATAGTCATAAACTTCCTTATCTTATTGAATGGATTATTAGATTAATGAAATGGGCCAGTTTTTGCAATTCAGTCCGTTGAGAGCCCTGATTTCAATTATTATAACGACTTAAATGATGCTTTATTTTTTCTTGAGTCTCTAATATATGTTCTTCACTCATGTATTTTGTACGTGGCCAAAAAAAACCTTTTAAGCCATCGCCTTTATTTCTTGGTACGAGATGTGCGTGCAAATGAGGTATGCTCTGGCTGACTCTATTATTCATAGCAATAAAACTTCCCTCAGCCCCCATTGCCTTCTCAATGGATTTGCCAATTGACTGCATCAATTGATAAAAAGGAACAATCAACGAAGCTGATAAATCATAAAAGGTGTGAATATGTTCTTTAGGAGCCAATAAAGTATGCCCTGGAAATAAAGGACGATAATCCAAGAAAGCTATAAACTGTTCATCTTCGAAAACAATGTAAGCTTTTTCTTTTTTGCCTACAATCAAATCAATAATACAATCTTTTTCTTGTAACGACATATTCCCCATTCCCTTAGCTAAGAGCCCTCATCTTTTTTATTCAATTGATCAGCCACATAACGGCCTACTAACTGCGCCATGATTATTGCTAAATAAGCTTGCCCGACGAAAGACTCCATCCAGGAAAAAGTTTGTGTAATAGGGTTTTGGGGAACCATATCGCCAAAACCAACTGTCGTTAATGTAATAAATGAATAATAAATAACATCATTATCATTCCTAATTACTAAACCCGAGAAAGCATCTGCATCCAGGAGATTTAGGCATAAATAAAGATATGCGAAGGCTAGACCTATAAACAAATAGGCGGATAGAGAACCAAATAAGGTTGTGACATCGATAGTTTTATCAGCAAGGGTATATCGCAAACAAACTGTTGCCATTAAAGCAAAATATAGCATTGCAAAGAAAGCTTTAATTACTACTAAAAAAGGAAAGGCAAACAGAACATTAAGCAATAAACAAAGCGCTTCCGTCCCTGCCAAAATTATTAATAGCCACAGAAGCCTACGGGATTTTTCGCCTATAAGCATCAGGCTATAAACAATGAGAATGAAAAAAATAATATCGCCCAATCCCCAAAGATCAAATTGAGCATCAAGGGCTTTTGTAAAACAAAAGAATATAATGACAAAAAAAAGAAATAAAAAACGTAATCGCTCAATTAAATGCAACAACGCTGACATTCTCATTTATTCCAAAATGCAACAATTGATTGATATTATCTTTAATAACCCAAAGATCAAAGTCTAAAATAAGCAGAAATATCAGACAGATTCTAAATCTATGAGCAATATTGGGAAAAATTAGATAATCGCTCTCACTGATTAGCTCTACTTTAAACTTGAGGTGAATTATCGGGCTGCTCTGCAGTTACATCTTTTCTATGATTACTTCCCTGTCTTGCAAAAAAAGAAAAATAGGACGAACCAGGGGGTTGAGGGATTTTCTTTTTAGTCAAATCAATAACATCATTCAATTCAACCTGAGTACTGGTCCCACCTAATAATCCCCGTATTACACGAATAATCCAGAGGGTACTGCGCAATTGTCTGATAAATTGCAGCTCAGGTCTTGGTTCTTTACTGTGATTACCGTTTAAAGCAAGTTTAAATTGTTCCAAGGTGTATCCTAATGAAGCATTTTTCTCTTTATCTTTGAGAAAATACTTCACGCAATACACAGAAATTTCTTTCTTCATTTTCAGACTAAAACGAAAATCTTCACCTAGATCACGCAATACCTCTATTAAATCTTCCGCGGTTTTTGCAGCTTTTGTCTTGTTTAAATATACAGTGCCAAAACGGTAGGATGTTATTTTTAAATCTTTATGTTCGTTTCTAAAAGTTCTATAAGCATCGGTCTTATTTACACCTTCACCCAATAAATGGTTCATTATGAATAGCGGATCTCGTCTGGGGTCCTCAGTCTTAACTAATTCTGAACCCCTCTCCACTTTAACTTGGGCTAATTTTACAGCTAGATCCAGAGGTGTTTCATTTTTATCATTGGTTTGATTAGCATACTCTTTAAAATGCTCCCAGGTCTCATGATAACGATAGTCCCCCAAACGGATGGCAGCATGCAATGGTGTATCGCCTTCTTCAAAACCACCATTTGGTTGGCATAATCCTTGAAAAAATAATAGTTGCTCATTAATAGCACTTTTATGCTTGGGCGCAACTACTCCCGTAATTTCTTTAATCAGCGACTTATGATCAACAGAGCTTACATAGTGACGAAACTCAGGTAATGAAAAAAGGGTGGCTTTTAAATAAGAAAGGCGAGCTACAGACGCTTGAGTAATTAAAGCAATCTGCGCTCTTTCATAAGGATCCTCAGCATTAAGGGAGCGAGCTAAACATTCTTGAATCATGGTTGATTGCGTAAGAATATGTTTATACCACCATCGCCATTTTGCTTGTTGGAATTCCTTCGATTTACCAAGTTTAATAAAAGATTCTATCTCAGCTGAATTGCTATAAACCTTAGGGTCACTATGATTCACTAAATATCGTCTGCTTGTAGGCCAATAGTGATTTTTAGAATCCTGTAACTTAGGGAACTCTAGTAAGTCCCTGGGAGTAATTCTAAATGCATTTCCTCCATGACGCCAATTTACGATTCGCGAATCATAGTAAGACATCACACTTTCAGACATCAGAAGATCATTATCTATCTTAAAGAAAACTATCTTTGGACGGCCTTCTTTTTCGACAACGTAAAAACCTAAATTTCCTTTATGCAGATCATCTTCTTCTAAAGTATAGGAACCACACAAAACACTTGCTAGAGAATCAATATCAAGGTCAAACTTACCTTTTTGGGATGCTTCATAAAGATGAGCAAAAAAACCGCGAGGAAACTCATTCAAGAAATAAATAGGGATGTCTTCTGCCTTTTCCCTTTTTTCAGGCTTTATTTCAAAACCATTCTCTACACTGAAAGAAAGAGAGCAAAAATTAGGTGCTAAGGTTTCTCGACGCTCTACGCAATAGCAAAAATGCTCTGTAGCCAAGCCCACAATTTCACCATCTTCTCCCTTTACTAAGGTTTGTCTTGGCGTTAAATCGCGTGCCACAAAAAGACTAAGCAAATTAGTAAGGGCAACTTCGTATAGAGATAAATAAGGATGACTGCGTTTGTTTAACTTATAAATGATGCGCTTGCCACTAGCTGCAAGCTTGGCTTCTTTAAAGACGACATGCCCCGAATGGCTTGGCATACCGCGCACTATATCGGCGTCTCTGTAGGAATCAACCATGGCAATCAAAACAAATACTTAATGTACATTATTTTATCAAAATACTCATCATAGTCAACTCTAAAAAGCACAATAAATACCATTAAACATAAGCAATCGAATATAGTCTAAAATTATAAGAGAGAGTTTCTTGCTTTGGCTTATACAAACCCTTGGGCTAATGTGATGAGTGTTTTATAGGAGTTCATATTATGAGTCATGAAGATCAAGCCCTGACTATTTCTAACCCTCGTCTACTTGCGGCAGTCTATTTTGCTCTACTCGCAGTTATTGCCACTTGTATAATAGATATCATTTTTTATTTAATTGGTACCGAGCAGTTTTTACCTCTTTTCAAAGCTATCTTATTGGCAGTCCTCGTTGCTGGCTGCTTCGGTGCAATTTTTGGTGAAAGTATCATTCACAGTAAAAAACCCTACCGTAGAAAGGCTTTTCTGTATGGTTTTTTGATGGTAATTGCCGCTTTACCTTTCTATGTGTTAGGTTTTCTTTTACTCACTAATAACTTCACAATGGCTTTCACCAGTGCAAATCTCAGAGATGCATTTTTTGACTATCTGTTCACTCTATTCTACAGTTTTATACTCGCTGGTTTATGGCTTGCCATTGCTGCGGGATTTGCGGCAATGTATTTGCGTGGGCATATAGTTTACGACATACTACACTCAAAATACCGAAGAAAACGAGCATTGTAAAAATCCCTTAACACGAGCGACAGAAACTATGACTCTCAAGAATAAAGAAAAAACTTCCATGAATCCCCAGTTTGCTGGGGCTATTTTTTTTGCTATTTTTTATTTGCTATTACTGGTATTTACTAAATACACATTAATACCTCTGAAAGATAGCGCCCTTATTCCTCTTTTACCAGCTTCCCTTATTACCATAATAATTGGAGGGTTGGTTGGAAGTGTATTTGGAGCAATGTTAGCTAAAAAAAGCACCTGGATACGCCCTTTTTTAATTGGTCTCTTAGTAGCTTGCATCGTACTATTATTATTAAGCCTAATAGTCATGGCTTATTATTATTTCACTAACTCTCCTCTAATTAGCCGTTTGCAACGTTGGCAAGATTATTTCATTTTTTATGGTGTGATTTTATCCACCCTTTCTTTGACCTTAGGTCTATTTCTTATTCCCTTTACAGGCCTTGCTTCTCTTTATTTTAATAAACGCTTTTGGCCCGGGCTTGTTACCGCGGCTCAAAAACGACAGTCAACAAACAATAATGACCTAACTCATGAATAATAAAGAGCAACTTCTAGCACTCATGCAGGGTGGTGCTACTGTTATTACGCCCAATAATCGCCTAAGTAATGAGTTATTAAACGATTTTTTAAAAGCCTTTCCACGACAGGTACACCAAAAACCAAATTGTTTACCCTATTGTGCCTTCCTATTCAATGCTTTTCAGCAACTTTCTCATAAACATACGCAGGTTACTCGTCCACTTTTATTAACTGCACAGCAATCACGCTATTTATGGCGACAAATACTGTCAACCTCAGAAATAACCATTAATCGTGGTCTCTTAGACGCAATAGAAGAAGCATGGACTCGCTGCAATCTATGGTTGCTTGATTTTAATCACCCAGCTTTTGGCCTTACTCATCAAACACGTCAATTTCAGCAATGGGCGCATCGATTTTCTCAAGAGTTACATCGTCTTGAGGCTATCACAGAAGCTCAATTAGCTAATTACCTATGCTCTCAAGGTGAAAATTTTGATCTTGAAACAGTCATTTGGGCCTGTTTTGATGACTATTCTCCGCAACAAAAAAAATTGCAGCAGTCTCTTACACAACAAAATTGTCAGTTACATCACTATGATTTAGACCAGCAACAACGTAGAGCTTACCAATATGCCGCAAAAAACGAAGATGATGAATATGAGCAACTTTTTTATTGGTTAAAAGATAATCTTGAACAAGGTAAAACACGCATTGGTGTCGTTGTCCCGGATCTAGAAACTAAATCATCATTGCTGCAACGACGCATCCAACAACATCTCTCAGCAACACAATTTAATATTTCCTTAGGAAAGTCTCTAGCAGACTATCCTTTGGTAGCTCATGCCCTGCATTGGCTTAATCTTGATGGTAAAACGCTTAATCTTTCACAAGCTCGTTTGTTACTAAGCTCCCCTTATCTTGCTAGTTCACAAACCGAACTATTACCTCGAGCACAGTTTATGGAAAATAGCCTCACATTGCGAGAATTGAGCTTTTCACAAACAACCTTCATCAGCGAATTACAAACTAAAGCACCAAAACTTGCTGATTTGTTAAAAAACATCGTTGATTATCCAAAAGAAACAAGCGTTCAAAACTGGATTGAGCAATTTCATCAACGTCTTAAAACCTTAGGGTTCCCCGGTGAAAGCCCTCTTAACTCCACCACGTATCAATGCTATCAGCGTTTACTTATGCTATTCGATGAATTTAAGCAACTCACTTTAGTAATGCCACGAATGAATAAAACACAAGCCTTAGCTTCCTTTGCGGAGTTGGCACAAATGACAATATTCCAACCGCAAAAGTCGTCAACCCCTATACAGATTCTGGGGTTACTTGAAGCATCCGGTTGTACCTTTGATAGTCTTTGGGTTACTGGTCTAACTGATCAATATTTACCACAAAGTACAAAATTATCCGCCTTTATACCTATATCTTTGCAACGTGAATATTTTATGCCACGCGCAAATCCAGCCAGAGAACTCTTTCTAGCAGAAAAAACAATAGCACGTTTACAAAATGCAAGTTCTTGCAGTGTCTTCAGTTATTCTCGATTAAGCAATGATAAGCCTAATCTGGCTAGTCCTTTAATTGTCGATTTTATGCCTTTCCCAATATTTGAACAGAAACTACCGTCCTTAAAATCTAAATTAGAGTGTTTCTCAGAGACCTATTCTTTACCTCTTATTTCTGAAGAAAAAATAACGGGGGGTACAACCATTTTGGCCAATCAGGCCAAATGTCCCTTTCGTGCCTTTGCCGCCCATCGATTGCACAGCAAAACAACAGTGGAAGCTTCCGATGGTCCAGATGCCAAAGAGCGTGGACAATTGATTCATAAGATTATGGAACTTTTATGGAATGCTTTAAAAACACAAAAAAATTTATTACAACTTGGAAAAACAGAGTTAAATAAGCATATTGACGCGGCTATTGAATTGGCCTTAAAACCTATAATTGAACAACGGGGTTATTCATTTTCGAAGTTAATACAAGAAGTTGAACTAGAACGACTTAAACAATTAATTCATGCATGCTTAGAGTGGGAGCGTCAACGCCCCCCCTTCACTGTTGAAGCAACTGAACAAGCTTTCACAATTAACCTGGCAGATATAGAGTTTCAAGTTCGCGTGGACAGGTTAGACAAAATGGAAAATGGGAAAAAATGGGTAATTGATTATAAAACCACCTTGCCTCAAACTCTTCCATGGAATGAAGAGCGGCCGAAAGAACCACAATTACTACTTTATGCTTTATTAGATGAGAACATTAATACCTTATTGTTTACTCAATTGAAGGCAGGCCAGTTAACACCAAAAGGTTTGAGTGAAGAAAGTCTGTCGCAACCTGGTATAAGCTCGCTTAAAAATGGCCAGGACTGGTCTGAGCTTCGGCAATATTGGCAATCCCAACTCAATGAATTAGCGCATGAATTTCTTCAAGGACATTGTCCTCCGCAACCTAGTAGTGTCACGGTCTGCCAGCAATGTGATTTCCAGAACCTATGTCGCTTTAATTCTCAAGACTAGTTAAATCTCTAGCAAGCTACTAAAGCAAGCCAGTAGATTAAAATTGGAGTTATCATCCATATGGAACATTTGATCATTGGCTATGGTTATTGTGGCTTTCATTTAGCACGTTATTTATTAGCAAAACAACTATCAGTTACTGTCGTATCACGTCATCTAGATAATACATTCCTGTTACCTGGTCTAAATCATCTTTGTCATAACATTGATGAGCCTTTTATTTGGGAAAAACCAGATACAATAATTTACTATCTGATTCCTCCCATAGGTGATAATAAGGAAGACTTAGGTTTAAAGCGCTTTTTAGAATCAAGTCACTTGGATGTTTCTAAGGTTATTTATTTTGGTTCAAGCGGAGTCTATGGAGATCATCATGGTGCATGGGTCGATGAATATTCTCCCTGTTATATCTATAGTGCTAGACAACAACGGCGATTAGATGCCGAGGCACAATGGTTAACTTTTTGTCAGAAAAAAGCAATTCCTGCTATCATCCTTCGAATTGCTGGCATCTATGGTCCATCTCGTTTGCCAGTAGAGTCAGCAATAGCGCAAGTCCCTATAGTTCATCCTCCCTCAGCTCCATACACTAATCATGTCTATGTTGAAGATCTGGTGAGTATTAGTTTCCAACTTGCTGCAAAAATAAACGTGTCTTCTATTTATAATATTGCTGATGGTAATCCTGCACCTTTGGGCACTTTGCAACAAGAAGTGGCTCAAATACTCAAGCTTACCCACGCTTCTTATGAATCTTGGGAAGCAGCCTGGGAAAGAGCCAGTCCAATGAAAAAAGAATTTATGCAAGCATCAAGGCGCTTGTCAATTCGGGCATTGGAGACTAGTCTAGGGTCATCACTGACACTAACTCGATTGACGCAGGCGATTACCTTAAGCCTTCAATCTCAAGGATTAATCACATGAAACTTTTAATTGCAGGAGCTTCAGGATTTGTTGGCAGTGAATTGGTCAAAGCACTCCTACCACAACACGAGATTACAGTTTTAGGGCGCTCCCAGCACAAACTGCAACATCATTTTTCTGCAAATGTCACGCAAACCACGTGGGATACTTTGTCTAACCTGGATGCAAGTCACTATAATGCAGTTATCAATCTTAGTGGTCATAATATTGCGGCTTCTCGATGGAATGACAAAATAAAACAATTACTTATTACTTCCCGAGTCAACACAACTACCGACTTGATTCACTGGGCAATTAAACAAAATGCCAAACCTCATTTTTACTGTGCCAATGCAGTAGGTATTTATGGGTTACAAAAAAATGGCGATCCAAAAATTCTTGATGAAGATACCCCCATTGACTTTGAGCACCCGAAAGATTTCCTTAGTGAAATTGGTATAAAATGGCAACGAGCTTTAGAGCCGGCGCTTGAGCATGGCATGAAAGTAACCATTACTCGTTTTGGAGTCGTGTTAAAAAAAGAGAATGGAATGCTTAAGAAATTAGCTCCGAGTTTTAATTTAGGATTAGGCAGTATCGTTGGCGATGGTGAACAAGTTATTTCGTGGGTGCATATTGATGATGTCGTTGGCGCTTATACTTTTTTATTAAAACATCCAGGCTTAACAGGAGTATTTAATGTGACCTCTCCTAATCCGGTCAGTCAAGCTGAGTTTGCTAAAATTTTAGCAAAAACAATGCATCGTCCTTTATGGCTTAAAACACCAGCATTTGTTATACGCACTTTATTTGGCGAGATGGGAGAATGTCTGTTATTGCAAGGACAACGTGTTATAGGAAAAAAACTTCCACAAGCGGGATATCAATTTCACTTCCCTGAGTTAGCCCAGGCTTTAGAAAAAGAATTTTTGATAAAAAATGCATGAAAACAAGTTTCATGCATTTTTTTAGATTTAAGACATCGGTGAAAAGCCAGCTTCGGGATCTTGTTCATCTAAATCCCAACAAGGAGAACGATGAGTTGATGACAGCTGCAAGAATGGATTTTCTTCATCAAACTGCTCCATTAACGAGCGCCAGTCCCTATCAGAGCTCTCGGATACACTAAACTCAGGCTCTTTGCCAAAAGATATTGATGAGAATTCCATTTCTGCATGCCCTGGGGTATAAGTGTACGGTGCTTGAGTTATCGTCTCTTCATCCATAGCAACCACTTGAGCTGTACCCGAAGTAAGTTTCTTTAATAAATTCTGAATTTTAGCGAGTATTATCATATTCACAAATGGTTTAGATGCGAACTCGTGCAAATCAGCAATAGCAACTTTCTTGGTTTCTTCTAAATAGCGGGTAGCATATCTTTGGTCAGTAAATAATCCTGCTGCTATTTGTCGAGAAAGATTATCAATCATTGACTCAACATTAGTACAGTATTGATCAACTGACTGGCCAAAATTAATACCAAAAAGACCTTGATGCCCCGGCGTATATTTTTTAATCGATTTATAATGGGGAACAATCATACTATTCCAAAAACGGTTATAGTTATTCTCAAAATCTCCTTTGAATTTCATAAAACCACCTGATATTTAATTAATCAAAATTATTAAAAATATTTCTTCGGTGCTAATTTTATACAGGCTTTCTTAACAAAATCTTAATTATCCAAGAAATAATTTAAATTTTTTTATCAGGTAGTTATGACTGTATAAACATATTACTACGAGGAAGTTTATAGCATTTAATTTATCCAGGTTGTAATTTTCTTACCTCTTCCTCTCTTTTTCCAATGAGATCTCGTGCTTTGACAATAATGGGATTCAACTCTAATTTCTCCTCTTTATGATTCTCCTGCCAAAACACTTCATAATTTCGTAATTCTTTTTCGCGTGTATAAAGCTCAAACTCTTTATAAAATAATCTCCCCTCAGCGCTTCCTAAAACATCAATAAATTGCTCATATAGACCTGTTTTAGGATTACTATAGAAACAAATATCCATAAATTTTTTCTGGTAAATATTCAAAAATTGATAGGGCTCACCTATAAATTTGGGAATTTGATTAAATAGGATATCCATCGCATCTTCTGCAGATATATTTTTTGCCCTAAAAAGAAGCTCGACAACCTCTTTGCATTTTTCTTTAGGGAAAGTAATTGTTCTGACAGCAGCGAACCTCTTACTTTCTGGATGCAACAAAGGAGCTCCACCAACTCTAGCACCTCGCTCAGCAAATGATAATTTTATAGTCCCGTCTTTTTGATCCTTTAAAGTAGCAAGAATTGCATGTCGTATGAAACCTGTCGCTTGCAGGACAAAGCCTCTGGAATCCAAATCACTCAAAATCCCTTGCGGCATTTGATAGCATTTAAAATTCTCAAGAACTTCCAAAAGCATTTGAAACCGAGGCGCTAATTCAGGATGTTTCTCTGCAAGAAAATTTTCAAAATGGTTCTTAAGTATCTGCACGCCATCTTCAAAACTACCAGAACCTAGTTTTACTTTGCCCTGGGGAAAGGCAAGGACATCGTTAAGCTTCTCTCCACCAAAAATGAAATAAAGTCGACGCCGATGTTGGTATTCTTGCTCATCAATTTGATAGGTATCAAAAAATTTTTTGCGAATACTTTCAGGGAAAGCGTTTAATGAAGTAATAGTAACAACGCTATCCCCCTTATTGTTTTTTGCTAGAATGTCGACACCTTCTTTAAGCAGATACCGAATAGCATCAAAATTGTTGGAAGCAACCGCTAACAGCAATGGCGTATTCCCTTCTTCATCGCGCTCTTCCAATTCTCTCGGGTTCTTAGCAAGTATAGAAAACAAGCTGTTTTTTTGGTGAATAATTGCCAGATGCAAAGGCGTTTGTCCCTTATCATTCTTACGTGCCCGTAGTTCTGGGTATTCTTTAAGAAAATACTCTACTGCCCTACCATAATTTTTGGATGATAATGCAAGATGAAGGGCGGTATCCCCATCTTCATCTTGCTCAACAGGGGAATAACCTGCTTTATAAAAGATTTCTACCAAGTCTAAAGCATTCATTGCGGCAGAAGCTAACAAAGGACTTTGATCTTCAGCATTTTTTTGTGGATGGGGGAAATCTTTCCGTTTCAAAAAAAACTCCACAATATGCTTGTGGCGATTTGCGATCGCCACGTATAAAGCATTATCTTCCGCTTCATTTTCATCATCCAGTACGGCGGGATTCACACTCAAGAAATATTCAACAAGTGGTAAACTGCCACCAGCGACTGCTAGAAGGAAAGGGGTATTACCTTTTGCATCTTTAGCAGATAGAGAAGCACCATGATTAACCAACCATGTGGCTGTAAGAAGATCCCCTCTTATAACAGCTGCAATCAATGCTTCATCCTTTTCTTGCTGTGTACTCATGTCGACTAAAAGCTCGGCAACCTCAATAAATCCGTATTCTAAAGCTCGATAAAACGCTGATTTACCTTGATTATCTTTTAGATTAGGAGATACCCCTGCTTTTCTTAAAAATTTAACTACTGACGCATGCCCTTTTTTAGCAGCCAGAAGCAAAGCATTTTCACCTTTACTGTTCACTGCTGCGATTTCCACTTGGTGACCCAGCAAAAATTGGATGGTTTCCAATTGTCCTTGCTGGGCAGCAATCATGATCCCATTGTCACCTTGATAATTTTTACCATAGATATTGCAGCCTTGAGCCATAAGGTATTGTAGAAACTCTACTGGATTACGTTCTATAGCAACCAAGAAAGGAGTATTACCCTCATTATCTTTGACTTCTATATCAATTTTGGATGTCCAATTTTCAAAAAAAGATTTCAGAAAATCCGTACTGTGATTAAATACTGCAAAATGTAAAAGAGACCACCCCTCTTTTGTACGATGAGAAAAAAACTCATCCCTTAAATTAGCGACAATGTTAAACGCCTCAACATCATTGGCAGCCGCAGCAAAGAATGCGACTCTTAACTTAGCGTCAAGACGCCGGGGAGATTCTCTTTTCAATCGCTCATAATTTTTAGCAAGAATTGATACTTCTGCCTTATCTAATTGTGTCCTTGCTTGTAATATTTCAGCCACCTTGGGAGCAGAATAAAAATAACAGTATTCCAAGGGTGAGTATCCATTGTTATCAGGTTGCTTCAGGATAGAAAGACCCGATTTGTCTATACACTCTATTGCACCAATAAATAGCTGCATGAATACTGGTCGATTCAATCTGACAATCAAGTGGGCTAAGGTATGGCCTTTGGCATCGTCTAAAGTAAGGCTTTCTAGATCAGCGTTGCTGAGAAGAGCTGCAAACTTCTGTTCATTCCCCTCCTCTATTGCTGCATGCAACTGCTCAAACATGACGTTCTCAATTGGCTCAATTTATCTAAGTATAGATGTTTATAAACAGAGCAACTGAAAATGCTTAGGCCCTTGCAAAATCGAAGGCTAGAGTTTTTGCGATTCCTGACAGGGAAAGTGCTAACGTTAATAGCCTATCCACTCCCAGAGCTACACCACTACAGGAAGGAAGACCATGAGACAAAGCTTGTAATAAATATTCATCAGGCGCTGAGGGTGGCAATCCCTGACGCTTGCGAATCGCTAAGTCTTGATTAAAACGCTCAGCTTGAGCTTGCCAATCTGTTAGCTCATGAAAACCATTAGCTAGCTCTACCCCTTTGAAATAAACTTCAAAACGCTCAGCAACCCCCTGATTAATTTGCGCTAATGCCGCTTGAGAGGGAGGAAAATCATAGACTGCTACAGGAACATTTTTTAGGCCAAGCGCAGGCTCAACAACATGACTCATAAGTAAGAACAAGTATTGATCTTGATCTTGCTCATCAGATGGAAGAACATTGTCCAGCTCATAACGTTTTAAAACTTTTTGTAACTCGGCAATGGTTGTCGACAAAGGATCAAATTCACAAATTTCAAGAAAAGTTTGTTGGTAGGTTTTTCTAATCATGGGTTGGCATTGCAATATCATTTGCAATAGCTCACCCACTTCATCCATCAGCTGATGATGGTTAATGTCCAACTGATACCATTCGAGCATAGTAAATTCTGGATTATGCCAGCGGCCTAACTCATCATCGCGAAAAACACGCGCCAATTGGAAAATAGGCCCACTACCTGCCGCTAATAAACGTTTCATATGATATTCTGGTGAAGTCTGCAAACAATAGGCTTCACCACGGAAAGTAGCTTTAATATTCGAAAGATAGACATCAGTAATACCGAAGCGCGCCATCACAGGGGTTTCAACTTCAAGGTAATCTCGTTGCTGAAAAAAGGCGCGAATTTTGGTAAGAAATTGTGTGCGCTTGCGTAAAATGTCAATCGACGCTGAAGGTTGCCAAAAAGACTCTTGCATAACTGGTGCCTAATAAAAAATCCCCAACTCAAGTCGTGCCGCTTCGGTCATTCTCTCTTGCGTCCATGGTGGATCCCAAACCAACTCAACAGTGCAATCGCTAACTCCTTCGACTTGATTAACCGCCTGCTCAACCGTTCCTGGGAAAGTTTGAGCAACAGGACAACCCGGGGTAGTCAAAGTCATTTGCACATGCACATGCTGCTCTTCATTGATAGCAATATCATAAATTAATCCCAAATCATAAATATTTACCGGAATTTCAGGATCAAACACAGTCCGTAGCGCCGCAATGACATTGTCTTTTAAAATCTCATTATTTTGTTTTTTTCTAAAACCCAACATCGTCATCACTCCGTACTAACAGTTCCCTTGCTTTTATTGAGTGCAGCTTCCAGAGTATGCCAAGCTAATGTGGCACATTTAACACGTGCAGGATATGCTTTTACACCAGCAAGAACTGCAAGCTTATCTAATGAAACGACCTGCTCTTCATTACTGGTTATCATTGTGTGGAATCGCTCAAATAGCTCATGCGCCTCAGCCATTGTTTTGCCAATTAAAGCTTCCGTCATTAAAGAAGCCGAAGCTTGGGAAATTGCACAACCAGAACCAACAAAGCTAACATCTATAACCACATTACCTTTTAATTTTAAATAGACAGTGAGCTTATCACCGCATAAAGGATTAAATCCTTGTGCCTGTGTACTCGCTTCTTCCATCACATAGTGATTACGTGGGTTGCGATTGTGATCAATGATTATTTCTTGATAAAGCTCACGCAATTCCATCGTCATGCAAATACCTCTTTTACTTTGTGCAGTGCTTTTACACACCGATCGATTTCTTCTTTCGTATTGTAGAAGGATAAAGAAATACGACTGGTTGCCGCGACACCCAAAAAATCCATCAATGGCATCGTGCAGTGGTGTCCACTACGAATAGCAATTCCTGCAGAATCTAAAATAGTACCAATATCATGGGCATGAATTTTTCCATGCACAAAAGAAATGATGGGGACTTTTTGTTTGGCAGTACCAACAATGTTAAATCCTTTTACCGATTGCACAGCAAGAGTCGCATAATCAAGCAAATGAGCTTCATAAGCAGCAATTGCTTCCATATCTAAAGACCACAAATAATCAATGGCAGCGCCTAAGCCAATTGCACCAGCAATATTTGGGGTCCCTGCCTCAAACTTATGAGGGAGCTGGGCATAATCGGTGGACTCCAAAGTGACATAGTTAATCATTTCACCGCCACCTTGATAGGGCGCCATGTCATCTAATAATTGTTCTTTGCCCCACAAAATGCCAATTCCAGTAGGTCCATACATCTTATGGCCTGAAAAGGCATAAAAATCACAACCTAATGCCTGGACATCAACAGGCAAATGAGCCGTTGCTTGGGCCCCGTCTAAAAGAACCAAAGCACCATAGGCATGTGCCATTTCAATCATTTTTTTAACTGGGTTAATAGTTCCCAATGCATTAGAAACATAATTGATAGCGACAAATTTCGTATTTTCACTTAACTTGGCTTCAAACTCATCCAACAGTACGTCCCCATCAATAGAAATGGGAGCAACTTGCAGACGAGCGCCTGTCTTTTTGCACACCATTTGCCAAGGCACGATATTAGAATGATGTTCCATGTGAGTAATTAAAATTTCTTCGCCAGGTAATATGCGTGGTGCTACAAAACTTTGAGCAACCAAATTAATGCCTTCTGTCGCACCACGAACAAAAATACATTCACGTGCAGATTTAGCGTTAATAAACCGATGCACTTTATTACGAGCAGCTTCAAATTGTTGGGTAGCTCGCACACTTAACGCATGGACACCCCGGTGAACATTAGAATTGTCATATTCATAATAATGAGTGATGGCATCAATGACTGATTGTGGTTTTTGTGTTGTTGCTGCATTGTCTAAATAAGTCAATGGATAGTCATTGATAGTTTGTTTAAGCACTGGAAAATCATTGCGAATTGCTCCGATATCCAGGGTCTCAATTAAAGCTGTTGCTGTACTCATAGCTATCACCTCAATTGCTGATTTAATAAGGTTCCCATCCAATCAGCTAAAGTCCGATTAGGAACTAAACGCAAATTATCAGCAGTAAACGCATGAATTAAATAACTACTCGCCTCCTGCCTATTAATCCCGCGCGTGGCCAAGTAAAATAAGGCTTCTTCATCTAACTGCCCTACCGTTGCACCATGGGTACAAATTACATCATCAGCAAAAATTTCTAATTGCGGTTTTGTATCAATTTCAGCTTGCGCGGATAACAACAGATTTTTATTTTGTTGTTTGGCCTCAGTATGTTGGGCATCTTTCGCCACGATCACTTTTCCATTAAATACGGCTCGGGAACGGCCAGCTAAAATTCCCTTATAGTCTTGTTCGCTATGGCAATTGGGTACCAAATGTTGGACGGTTGTATGATGGTCAATATGCTGCCCATCAGTCGGCGCATAAATACCATTCAGTAGACACTCGGCTCCCTCGCTTTGGAGACACAAATGAATATCACCGCGCACTAACTTTCCACCAAGACTCAACGAGTGACTGTGAAATTGGCTATTCTCCTCCTGCTGCACAGAGATTTGGCCAATGTGATAAGCCACCTTACTCTCACGCTGAATTTTATAGTGCACTAACTTGGCACGACTCGCCATGCGTATTTCAGTAATGGTATTTGTAAAATAGCTAGACTGCTCAGCTCCACGATAATCTTCAATAACGGTAGCTTCACTTCCTGCCTCAACAACTATCAAATGACGGCTATGAACTGCTTGGTCCTTATCTTGCCAATGGGAAATAACTATTGGTTCTTCAATAGCAATACCTGCAGGAATATAAATTACAACACCAGTATGCAACAGAGCCGTATTTAATGCATGAAAACCATGTTCATGTTTCAATAGCTTATCAAAATAAGGCTTTATTTTTTCTTCATGCTGATTTAATGCTTGAAATAG
Organism: Legionella brunensis; assembly: GCF_001467025.1. Lineage (GTDB taxonomy): Bacteria > Pseudomonadota > Gammaproteobacteria > Legionellales > Legionellaceae > Tatlockia > Tatlockia brunensis. The sequence continues at coordinate 502,289 of NZ_LNXV01000029.1, forward strand.
CGGCTGTATAACAACGCCTACAGGCAATTGCTTAACAAGTTCTTCAACACCAAAAACATGACCATTTTGGATAATAATTTGCCCACCAACAGGAACATCTGACTTTATAATTTCCGCAGTTTCTTTCGCTTGCGGTCTGCCAAATTGTTGCTGTAATAGTGTATCCACCACAGTATATTTCCAATCTTCATGATGTCGACTGGGAAAACCATAGAAAGTCAGTTCACGCAAGCTTTTTGTCTGTAACTCGGCCACCCAAGGAATTGTTGACAATCCTTCTTTTGCTTGCTTTTGATAAAAATCAAGAACTTCGTTCATGCCTGTTCCATCTCCTCAAGCCAACTGTACCCTTTTTCTTCTAACTCAAGGGCCAAAGACTTGTCTCCCGATTTGATAATACGTCCATTGGCTAATACATGTATGAAATCGGGTTCAATATAGTTTAAAAGTCGCTGATAGTGGGTCACCAAGATAATGCCTCGCTCAGGAGAGCGCATGGCATTCACACCCTGCGAAATAATTCGCAAGGCATCGATATCTAAACCAGAATCTGTTTCATCTAGAATTGCAAGTTTAGGTTCAAGCGCTATCATCTGCAAAATTTCATTGCGCTTTTTCTCACCACCGGAAAAACCTTCATTAATACTACGATATAAAAAACTTTCATCCATATCTAACAATTGGCATTTTTCGCGAATGAAACTTAAAAACTCAATGGCATCAAGCGTTTTTTTACCCTGTCCTTTGCGTACCGCATTGACTGAGGCTTTAAGAAAATTGATGTTGGTAACACCTGGAATTTCTACCGGATACTGGAAAGACATAAAAATACCAGCTTGAGCACGTTCTTCTGGAGACAAATGCAATAAGTCTTGACCAAGATAGTTAATCTTGCCACCAGTTACTTCGTAGGCGGGATGTCCTGCTAAAACTTTTGACAAAGTACTTTTACCAGAACCATTAGGTCCCATAATCGCATGAACTTCGCCTGGTATTATATTTAAATTTATCCCTTTTAAGATGGGTTGCGCATTAATTGCGACATTTAATTGCTCAATTGTTAACATATCAACCTACTGCTCCTTCCAAACTGATACCTAATAATTTAGTAGCTTCCACCGCAAACTCCATAGGTAGCTCTTTTAATACTTGTTTACAAAAACCATTCACAATCATTGACACCGCATCTTCGGTATCGATACCCCGTTGTTGGCAATAAAATAATTGTTCCTCGCTAATTTTTGAGGTTGTGGCTTCATGTTCTACTTGTGCCGTTGGATTCTTAACTTCGATATAAGGGAATGTATGCGCTGAACACTCACTCCCCATTAGCATGGAGTCACATTGCGTATAATTACGAGCATTCGTCGCGGTAGGCGCGATACGCACTAAACCACGGTAAGCATTGTGAGCACGACCGGCACTAATCCCTTTAGAAATAATTGTAGAGCGAGTATTTTTGCCGAGGTGAATCATTTTCGTTCCTGTATCGGCCTGTTGCAGATTATTAGTCAATGCCACAGAATAAAATTCGCCAACTGAATCATCCCCCTGCAAAATCACGCTCGGGTATTTCCAGGTAATGGCTGAGCCCGTTTCTATCTGCGTCCAGGAAATTTTAGAACGCTTACCTCGGCAAGCACCGCGTTTGGTGACGAAATTATAAATTCCACCCTTACCTTCTTTATCCCCTGGATACCAATTTTGCACAGTTGAATATTTAATTTGCGCACCATCCAAAGCAACCAGTTCAACCACAGCGGCATGCAATTGATTTTCATCACGCATTGGCGCGGTACAGCCCTCTAGATAAGACACATAACTGTCACTGTCGGCAATAATTAAAGTACGCTCAAACTGTCCTGTGGATGCCGCATTAATACGGAAATAGGTCGATAACTCCATAGGGCAACGAACACCCTTCGGGATATAAACAAAAGAGCCGTCGCTAAACACAGCCGAATTAAGAGCCGCATAGAAATTATCACGATAAGGAACTACGGAACCTAAATATTGGCGAAGTAAATCCGGATACTTATGCACTGCCTCAGAAAAAGGACAGAAAATAACCCCTACCTCAGCCAATTTTGCTTTGAAGGTAGTAGCAACAGAAACGCTGTCAAACACGGCATCGACCGCTACACCAGCAAGCATTTCTTGTTCTTTTAAAGGAATGCCCAACTTTTCATAAGTCTTTAATAATTCGGGATCAACTTCATCAAGACTTTTTGGTGCATCTTTTTTACTCTTGGGGGCTGAATAATAAGAAATGGCCTGATAGTCTATTGGAGGGTAGTGGACACTAGACCATTCTGGCTGAGGCATTGTTTGCCAATACTCAAAAGCCTTCAAACGCCATTTGAGTAAAAATTCAGGTTCACCCTTTACGGCCGATAAACGACGAATGATTTCTTCATTTAAACCAGGTTCAAATGTATCTACTTCAATGTCGGTCACAAAACCATGTTGATATTCCCTTTCAAGTAGGGAATTAATTTGTTCATTGCTTTTAGCCATGACTAACTCCACTTGCCAACTGCCTAATACGATCTATTTCAACCGCCTGGAGTGTTGGTTTTGCCAGCATTTCCAAACTAACACTATCAAGTGCTGTTTCTATAGCCTGGCTTATTAACCGCCAATTACCTTGAATATGACATACCCCCTGTAGAGAGCATTCATTAGGCTGTAAACTGCATTCTGTTAATCCACGCTGCTCATCCAGTGCATAAATAATTTGTGCCACTGAAATCTCGGATGCAGATCGCTGTAAACGATAACCACCAGCCACACCACGCACAGATGTTAATAGCTTTGCGGCAGTCAAGCGTTTTAATATCTTACTCACTGTAGGAACTGTCAGGTGGGTATGTAATGCGATATCACGAGCATTGCACAATGCTTGTGAATGTTTAGCAAGATACACCATGACAACTGTTCCATAATCAGCCAATTTGCTGATGCGCAGCATAACACCCCCACGCCCAATAATCTAGTACTAAATAAGTCTTATTTTATTACTCTTAATATAGTACTAAAATGGTTCTATTTGAAGCAAACACGAATAATACTCTATTTTGAAGGGTTTAGCCAATGGGGATGAGCCTAATTATTTAACTTTAACTCCCAAAAAGACTGTCCTGAGAGAAACTATAGATAAATCGATTCCTTAATATTAACTTAAGCTTTCGATGGTAAAGTTTTGCCCTATTTTGGTTAAAATAAGTTAAACCGAGTAATATTATGCCTTTGAATCCTAATGAGTTGACCCCCTTAATTCTCCCAACAGACGAAAATAATTTGGAAGAAAAATTAGAAAATGCTGAAAGAATTCGAAAAGAATTAATAACGATACTAGATAAATTCGAGAATAACACAAATAGTGCCATTGCCTGGTTAGTACCGGTAAATACTTCAACAAGTATTTTTCCAGAATTTGTATCTCCTGGGCAGCGCCTATCAGCCAGTGCAGTTTCTGCTCTAGCTGCATCGCTTGCCAACTCACTTGGCTCCGTGTGGCAAAATTATGATAAAACCGGTTCTACAAAATGTTGCAGTTTTAAATCATTTATTGATTTTATCAAATCACCCATTGGAGCCCCAGTTTTTAGTTACAGCATGTTGCTTTGTTTTAAAACTTTGGGAGACTTTGCTCCTGAGTTGCCGGACAACCCTGCTATGCTCAGCCTTATTGGAGCTATCTTTGCAGTGTCATTGTCCAATGGAGTTCTAACACATTTAGGCGCAAAGAGTGAAGTTAATCCACTGTTTAAGATAACACGCAAAGATGTAGCTAATGGAATGATTGCGTTTATTAGCGCCGCTGGTTTTCTTGCTCAAATTGATCGTATGCTCAAAATGAATATGGATCCCACCACTTATGAAACATTTGGTCCCTATATGTTGCCAGCTGAAGCAGCAATAGGATTAGTTTGTGGTGTATTACGTCTAATTATTCCGGCTACTGTAAGATCTTCTAATGATAAAGAAGATGCTCTGTTAATAATGAATAAAATCAAGCAAAACTGGGATGAAATCAATAAACACATACGCTTTACTGGTAATCTCATTTACATCTCTGGCTTAGCTATCGAGGCGAATAAATTATTAGATCAAGAAGCTGCGACCATCCTCATTTCTGCAATATTAGCAGGGCCTGTAGTAGCTACTGTCATTGACAAAGTAACTTCTTGTTCGAAAGCGACAACCACTTCCGACTTAATAACATCTAGCGCAGTCAACTCACCTATTTTTGGTAAGACAGAGAATAATATTAACGGTACAGAAGAAAAAGAGGTCAATGAATATCATGTCGACATGTTATAAAAATTTGATGGTAAAAGGTTTAGTTACCCTATTGTTTTTAGGGTGCTGCACCGCATTCGCAGCTAATAAGCAAACTAATATTGCTGCACACTCTACTAATTTTATGTTTTTGCAAAACGCAGAAACTGGTGTATTAAAATTAACCCCTCAAGAAGGGAGTTATCAGCTAGTACTACAAAATGTACAACCTTATGTGACTTATTTTTCAGACCGTCCCAAAAGAATGACGGGCTTAATGTCTATAGAGAGTTTTTTAAAGGAGTGGCAGAGTAATACAAAGAACGGATTTAAAAACGATGCACCTAATGTTGGAATAGAGGGTATAAAATTACATGCATTTTCAAATGGCCAAACAGTTAGCGTAGTTATGGTACTTAGTAATCCAATATACGATAAAAATGCTAACACACTAACTTATATGGCACATGAATTGAATACCAAAGAAGGAGAAATTAAGAAGGATATAAAACTAAACAATCTCGTTTTATTTATCGATAATATTGATAGTTGTCCTAGTTGCTGTTGTGGCTTTAGTATTAACTAAACTGAAAAATAAAGATAAAAGCATTAAATAATGAGTACTAATACATCTAGATTTTTTGAGTAACCATTTTATGGTACGATTGCTTCAATCAATTTTTAAAATCACATAATAATTATGCGATTTTCGTATTAGTACTTGAACCTTATGAGAACGTTTTTAATTACAGGGTGTTCAAAAGGGATTGGGCTTGCAACAGCAAAACATTTAGCAGCTCTTAACTATCAAGTAATCGGTATCGCCAGAAATAAGCCTGAGAAATTTGAAGGCATTTTTTATCAGTCTGATTTAAGCAATCATAATGAAACTATAGATGTTTTTAATAGGATTAAAAATAATTATCAGATTGACGGTATCATCAACAACGTTGGGAATGTTAATCCTCAATTATTGGAAGAGTTAACCCTTGACTCCTTTTTTGAAGTGATTGATTTAAATTTAAGACCAGCCATTCAAGCCGCACAGACCTTTGTCCCATCCATGAGAAAAAATGCGTGGGGTAGGATTGTTAATATTTCAAGCCGAGCAATGCTTGGAAAAGCTGGAAGATCTAGCTACAGTTCAGCAAAAGCAAGTATAGTTGCCTTAACTCGCACTTGGGCTTTGGAGCTTGCTAAAGATGGAGTTACTGTTAATGCAGTGGCACCAGGACCTATCGAAACAGAAGGCTTTTTAAAAACTACCCGTCAAATAGCATTGAAAAACAAAAACTACTCGATATTATTCCAATGAAAAGAACGGGTTATCCCGAAGAAATTGCCTATGCGGTAGGTTTTTTTCTTGATAACAAAGCAAGTTTTATTACGGGCCAAACCCTTTTTGTTGATGGCGGTGGGAGTATCGGTATTACTCAGACTTAGAGAGAGTGTTCATCTAACTGTGTCACCTCATTGATTATCTAAGTGTCAGGTTCATACGGTCTTCAAAATAAATATGAAGCTGAGACGCG
>NZ_LNXV01000029.1:508114-539509 GCF_001467025.1 Legionella brunensis
AGCAACCAGTTAGATAATCGTTTCATTATGTCTCCTTAATACAGTTCTGATGCCAAGGCATATTGGTTTTGCTTGTAAAGGAAAAAGCGAGTCGTGTAGGCAGGCTTGATGATTTGTTCATCACCCAATTGCGCCACATGCGCAAAAACATGGATAGGCACTTCGGGGTTAGGCAGTTGCTTAAATTCTTCTCCCGAATCATCAAGACGCATCTGTTGGTAAACAGGCTTTTGTATTGGTTGTTGCAGGCTCTGCTGATACAACTGGCTGACTGTTAAGCCCTGCTCAGGAATGGCGTTTTGCGACATCCTGGCAGTGGAACAAGCGCTTAATGCCAGACTAGCGCAAAGCATTATCAAAGTTTTTTTGTTGATGGTAACCATAATCTAATACCCTCCCTTGGTGTTCTTTATCAATGGCTATTGTTTGGCTGAAATGTAAACTGAGTTGATTAGGGACAAACCCTGTATGGCCGCGGATACTTGCAGGAACAAAGACCATATCGAAGCTGCCCTGGATTCTTTTCTCAAGCCAGTCAGTAATCTTTTGGCTGCCTTCGTTGATTGCGCCCCCAGCAGCAAAGTGCGCTAAGTCGCCTGTCGGTGTGGCAATGGCAGAACCTCCCTCGGCCTGATAACTCATTTGCCATTTAGATAGGGCATTTCCTGCACCTTGAATACCGCCAGCTGCCATGAAGGCTGTTAATACTCTGGGGGCATTGGTGATGTACTGTCCTTTGATACAAGGATTACCGAATTGCGTGGTCAGGTAACCAATGCTGTCGTTATTCACCAGCTCTGCGGAGCTTTTCATTTGTTCTTGGCCGACATTCACAAAATGTCCATCCTCAAAGACAAATAGGGCTGAGGTGACATAGGCGCGAACACAGCTGATGTTATCGAGAAAGGAACCAACGCCAATCGAATAACCGCTGATTTTCATACCAGTGATTTCTTCGGGTAGTTGCATCCCATTGGCTGTCATTAAATCCCCTCGACTGACCATTGCTGTGAAGGGAAATAAAGGCTGCATGAGTTTGCCCTCAACAGGAACTTCGCCGATTAAAGCTGATAAGAGCGTGATTTTGCTGAAATCGCTGCCAGCTGGAATAGTATAAAAAGGCGTTTTAGTGGGTGCTTCTTCCTTAGTTGATGTGTCATGTTCAGGGAAAATTTTGCCTTCTTTCGGTGCTTTATCCAGCAAGGTATCCAGATCTTTAATTTGACCGGATACAGGCGCTTGATTGCCTTCCATGGGGTAGGATTGCGTTTGATGTTCAGTGAGTGACGCAAATTTTTCCTTTAATGCATTCAGTTCATCTTGCAGTGCAAAACTTGTTTCTTGTTTGGGTTGTTTTAATTGTTTTTGCAGCGATTTATTCTCTTTGTGCATTTGATCTAATTTCTTTTCTGTTTCTAATAATCGTGCGGAAACATCACGAATATTGTCATTGAATTGGCTTGCTATAGCTTCGCCAAAATTATTAGGATTGGGCGTGTTGTTGTTAACCGGTGCGCTATGACGGCTATTAATAAGAATCATAATGACCGCAAAAAACACCGAGCCTGCCAGAATTTTAATGCCATTGTTTTTATTCATCGGCTGTACCTCGCATGTTGGATGAGTGCTGTTGCAAAAGGTTGATCAGAGATTAAAAAGACAGTAGTGCTTTCGTGTTGATTGCGTGGTGGCAGTTCGCTTTTTGGGTAAAAACTGGCGGTTTGCCAATGCCCCATCAGCTTGGTGAATTGCAGCTTTACAGGTTGATTCAGCAAATTTTTTAAATCGACTGCGGTGACGTAAAGATTGCCGCCACGCCATGAAGCCAGAGGATGAGCTTCAATGCTTGCACCATAAAACAAAGGGATGGTTTTATTGGTTTGCATAGGTGAGCGGTAAATTCCCTCTGGAATTTCTCTGACCCGTTCAGGCGAATACAAGGCTTGAATGGCAAAACGGGTTAATTGAATAGCGTTGTATTCATATTGACTGGCTCCTGCATTAAGGTTGATTTTGGGATCATCTATCAGAATCTCAATCGGCGTGGTGTTGATTGCTTTCTCATTGGCATTAAGATTAAGAATAACCACTTCGCCTTCAGGCAATAACTGGACAATCAAGCGAGAATCTTTGAATGATTCTTTGGCTTTAAGATACAAGCTACCTTTGACTTTCAGAATATCGAGGCTGGCACTGAGTTGTTGATCAATCACCTTAATGGCTTGGGGAAACTGGACTAACCGCTCTTTATTGATCGGTAATTCAATTGTTAAAGGAACTTTTTCCCAAACCAGGTGTTCACTTTGCAGGGCATGGCTTAGGTGCATCACAGCAAAGCACAGAGCGAATAAGCTAATTTTAATGAGTTTCATGGTGTTCCTCCGTGTCGACCAGTAAATCTTGTAAACGTTCTTCAGGACGGGTATAGCCATCCAGAGCTAATTGAAAAGGGTTGTGAAGACGCGACAGGTTGAGCTTGACCACACGAAGATGATAAGCCACTACTTTGTCAGCAATGACCATGGCAGAGTTGTCTTTGAGCCTTTGCGTAATGCGTAGTATCAGCTTGACTTCCCAGGTATCGGGACCAATTTTTTTAATGTCTTGCGGTTCCATAAAGCGATAGAGACTTGCTACTTGAGTGCGGTCAAAGAGTTGAGCGTTTTTATAAGCTGCCAGGGTTTCACGAAGTAACTGCTCATGCCGTGATGTGAAGTAATAATGAAAGGCTTTAATGTTTTGGTTGAATTCTTCTTTGCCTTTATTAGACCAGCTGTAGAGTGTCGGCATTAAGGAAGTCACATATCCTTGCACGTATTCATTCGGTATTTCGCTTGCCTTCATTAAACCGCCATTAGCAGCCATATTAGGACTAAGCCAGAATTCATAGCGTTTGGGCATGGTCATCAGGTTAATAATTAATGCTAAGATGATGATTGATAACACACCGATAAAAGCCAGTAATAAACGATTGTGATGTTGTAGGCTGTCGATTTTTTTCCAGTAGTTAAACATGCGGCTCTCCAACAGATTTATTCTTTTGCCAAGTTCCCTGGTAATGAATCCAAGGTGAATGTTTGAGCCTTAATCGCACCATCCACTGAATCGTTTTCTTCATCACATAACCATAGGGCTTACCTGCTTTGATGCGGGAAACTCCTTTAGGCCACACAGTAATAGACAGAATGAATCCAATCACAAAACCGATGCAGCCAGAGGCCAGCGGAAACTCAACCATTGCTCCTAAGAGAACGAAGAACAGGGTAGTTGCTGGGGTTGTGGTGATAACAATCCAAAATAATTCACGAAGACTTAAACCTTTCCAGGCTGGGAAGTCGTGTGACAGATGGCGCGAAGAAGGCTGACTCATATTTCACCTCCTATATTTTGAACTTGGTAATCATGGTGTAACCCACATAACCAGAAGCAATGCTAATGGCTAAATAGGTGATGCCCATTACGGCAAAAGTACCGAAGGCCACCATGGATCCTTCGTTCTTTTTAGACTCTTCAATACCGTGTTGTACCGTGGTAATGAATTTAATAAAGGTCACAACAGCGGTAATGAAGAGCAATAAACCCAGACCTTGTTTGACGTAATTCCCTGTCACGGTCATCATGCTTTTAGAGCCGTCCCCGATGTTGTCCGCGTCGGAAATTTTAGGGAACCAGTTATCTGCCAATAGCACAGGGGCATATAAGATATTTACTACTCCAAGGCAGATTGAGCGAAGCATTGTTTTCATGTTGTCTCCTTAACAAATAAAACTAAAATGAAGATCATCAGACCAATCACTAATCTGATGAGCCGAGAACCCAGACGCAGTAAGTATCCATGTTGTTGTTTTTCCTCTGCGTCCATCATGTGGTTGACAGACCACATCACCGCTAATATCACCAGGGCTATGGCAATAAAGCGGATACTGCCGGAAAAGACTTGTGCCGATATGTTATTGCTTGCTTGTTTAAAGGTGGTAGCAAACATTCTGGCTATTTCGTCTTTACTCATTAGGGTTTCCTCACAAAGTCCATTTCCAAGGCCTTGATCTTGCGTGGTGCAATGATTGGTTGATTGATGTAATCAATCAGGCCATTGCGAATATTCAGTAAATCTTCTCTTAAACCTGCATGATATTGGCCTTGGACATCTTCAAATCCTTCAATTTGTAATTGGATACGGGTATTGGGGGTTATCTGTGTTTGTGCTTCATCAAGCAGGGGCATGATGGCGTTAATCTGGTTAATGATGCGCACCAGCGTTTCATTTAAATCAGGGTTATTCGCCCAGCTGTGTAGGCTTATCATCATTAAGGTCAAACAAAGCAATCGTTTCATGGTTTCTCCCTATAAATACTTTTTAAAGCGACTGGCCGTCATGGCCACCATTAATCCCATCAATAAACTGATAGGAACAAAGACATAAGCAGGGGTGATGCTGACAGGCAGGGCAAGCCAGAGCATGAGTAAAATCACAAGTCCCTTTTTTAAATAGTGGTTAAGTCTGTGGAATAAATAAGAGGATTCACGGCCTAAGCAAGCGGTGCGTATTGCTCTTTGGTTAAGACCATCAACTAGACCTGCAACCATAGTCAGGGCAAATAAAGGCATGGCAGCGAATAAAATAATAAGTTTGATTAATAGACATTGACTGCTTAATAAAACCAGCTGGAAAAACTGTTGTGATTTTTCGAGTAAGTCTGCTGCAAATTCATTAATCGCTAATTTGTTTAAATAGGGAATGGTTAGTGTCCAGCTAGGTTTAGCATCTAAGGGTAGGGCTGCCAATAGTGAACCTTGATAGACAGGGGTGATGGCTTCTCTTTGAGTATTTACGAGAACATTGACCTTATCAAAGGCAAATGGGTAGCCATGAAGCAGCCATTGACTTACAGCCCAGATAATCAATGCTAACCAGCCCAAAAATAGAACCAATATTAATTGCAAGGTCATTTGTCTGGAATATTGTTTTATTGCCATACAGCCCCCTCAGCAATGATTAAGGGGTAATGTTGTTCATGGATGTAATTCAGCAGTGGATCAACATTGACGGGTAATAGTGGCAATTTAAACTTTTCTTGCAGAGCTACAATGGTTTCAAAGTCATTCACATTGGTGATGAACCCAGTGGCTTGCATGGATTTTAATTGCTCTTGATGTTGTTCTAACCATTTGATGGATTCTCTATCCGCGCCTATGACAAATAGAGCCATGTTTAACAGATTGGTATCCAATTTTTTTGGGCTTATTTTACCAACAGTGGCTTTGCTCTTAGCTGGTACGCCAATAGGGCTAGACAGATTAAGTCTTAATGACGCATCACTCTGTGACAGCGTTAAAGGAATCACATTCATGCTATGAACATTTAAAGTGACTAACAACATGAGAAAAATCCTAATCATTAAAATCTCCCTAAATCGACTACTTGCGAAGTTTTGCCTTTGGCCAGTAAGAGCAAGGGTGTTTGTTTCTTGTCGAGTTTTAAGCCTTCATATTGTTGGTTACCTGGATTCAAGGTGATTTGTTGGTTGGTCACCAAATGGATAGGGATTTGATGCCTATTCGCCCAAAGTTGAATTGCGCCATTATCCATATCCAGTAAAAGAAGGTTGAGCTTGGTATTTGGGGTACGGCTAATAGCATCGACCAGTTGCAGTAAAATGGTGGTTACAGCCTCATCGGGTCTTATAAAGAAATAGAGCGTCTCACCTTCTTTTAATTGAATAGGTTGATGTGCATAGGGAGAGTAAGGAGATGGATCAAAATCACCGACTACAGGAACATCTTTAAACAGTTGGTTATAGGCTTTGTAAAAGGCATTGTTCCAGGCTATGTTTTGCGCGACCTTTTGGGCTTCTTGAAGGGCAGCAAGTTCGGCGAAATGTGCACGTTCAACATCATTCTTAGCATTAAGCCCAAGAATATCAACAGGTGTCATACGCAGATCTTTGTAGTAAATACCGCTTCTGCTTTGCATTAATTGCAGATAGCGTTTTTCTTCTGTCTCACTTAATCCCCAGGCTTTGGCTTCCTGTTTTTGTACGTCGTTAAGTTGAAAATCTTTGTCTTCAATAACTTCATCATGAAATTCAGCCAGACCTGCTTTCGTCAATGCATTATCAGCACTTTGCATAGGTGGGGTGACAATACCTGGGATATATAAACCGGCAATTGCCTGTTGTCCCAAGAGTAAACCGATTGTCAGTGTGGACAGCTTAAACATGGCTCACCTCTTGTTGATTCAGACGAACCAGCACATGAGTTTTGTCAGCATTTTCAAATTCTATGGTTTGCTTGGCAAAGTCGATATCAAAGACAGTCCATCCGGCTAAGGAATCGCCTTTTTCCAATGCTTGGGTTTTATAGTGGTAGGAAATAGAGGCAACAGATACTTCTTGGATACTGTCTATGCTCAGAACCTTAAAGGGCAGCTGGCTTACAGGAAGCATTTTGACAGGTTGCTTTTTCTCATCCAGATGGCGCAATAAATCAGTAATGCCTTCAAGCTGTTTCTTAATTGCGATTTGTTCAGTTGTAAACATTTCACCTAATTGGTGTTCATCTTTATTTTGTATTTGTTGAATGAACGTTCCCAATTGTTTTATGTTTTGGGTAATAGGCGATAAATCCGGTTGTTCAACAGGTTGATTGAGTTGTTTTTGTATAGTGGTTAATCGCTCATCCAACGTATTAAATTTATTGTTCTCAAGAGAGGGTTGGCTTTTTACACATACGAATACGACCAACAATCCATTTAATAAAAGAAGACTAAGCCATTTAACATCCAAATACTTTCTCATCCTGCTCTCCTTGTTATCAGACTAAAATTGATTTCTCTTAACAGGTCATTCTGTTTGAGATTGAATAGATGCTGACCGACCAATACCGTCAATCCATCGGTAATCGTTAAAGGTCCTAAATTTCTACTAACCTGCGGCAGGGGTTGTTGAAATACTTGTTGCAGGCTTTCGCTTTGTTTTTCTTTGGGTACAAGGTGATACCCTGAATAATGAAGCCAGTAATTCACCGCTTCCCCAATAGTCTGTATGGATGCAGGAAAATGAATCTGTTGAACGGTTTTCAATGGATTAATCTGAGCTGCCAAAGGTTGATTATTGACCGTGGCATAGCGACCGACTTGGGTTAGATTTGCTGCCTGAGCATTGAGGCTACATAAAACAAAACCACAAAAGAGAGATTTTCTAAGCATGATTGTCTCCTGTTTGTTCTGTAGATTTATTCCGTAATTCTTGAGCCAGGGCATGTTGTTCCATTGCTTTTTGGATAAAGACTTCTTTGCGTTCAACATCAACATGTTTGGGAGCGTCTATACCTAATCTGACTAGTCCTTCATTTTCAGAGATCAAAAGTACTTTGATTCTGCCTTTATCAATGTAAATTGCTTCGCCCATACGGCGGATTAGAATTAGCATGATGTTTTCTCCTTAGCCTCTTTGAAGAGGTAGTCTTTCATTTGGTTGATATGAAGTTGGACAATTTGGGGATCAGTAGGAACATGTGTTTCAGTTTTTTGTTTGAGCGTTTCTTGACGGGCTTGGATGCCTTTTTGGATGTTGGTGCAGTACTCATAAAAAATCGGCAGACAAGGAGGAACAGCCAGCTTTTTCTTTATTTGTTCTAAAGCAAGTTTCAACACTTGATTGTCAAATTCTTTCAAGCCTTCTGACCATTCACGTTTTGAGACTTCGAGAAAATTAGTGTTGCTGTAAGTAGAGACCCACAGATAGCCATAAATTGCTGCAAGGCGCATAAACAGAGTATCCATTCTCTTATCGTACTCTGGTGTTGTCGAATGAGAGGACATTGCTTCCTGACTCTGGGGGTTCATCAAAGTCGAAATCGAAGTTTGCATCTTTGCAGGATTCAGTAAGGATATCTGTTGCTGATTTTTTTCGAGAACGCGCTTGATTGGCTTCATTTTGCTGCTCCTCTTGGGTTTTTAAGGTAAGTAATTCATCGTTCCAACATTTGCGTGAAAGCCAGGTAGCTGGGTATTTCCAGTTCGGCAGCCACTCGCCGATAAACTCCATTTCTTCACGGTTATTAATTTGGGCTTGCAGGCCGGCTAGTATTTGTTCAACCAACTGCTCATCTGGTTGCAAATAACCAAACTCATGCCAGGCTTTAGTTCGGTCTTGTTTTAAAGGATAAAGAGACCAAAATTTTTCAAATTGCTGCTTTAAAAAAATAAAACGATCTTTGGAGTTATGAGGTGTGTCGGGTTTTATGTTTTGCTCTATGCTGGGTTTTTGATATTTTTTATCGTAACTTGATGATTTAATATTATTTTTATCGTTCGTGTTTGTGTCGGGTTGATGTGTCGGGTTTGTGACTGGTTTATTTTGAGCAGACAAATCCGAATTGGCTAACAAGCATTTTAAAATGAGTTGTTTCCCAATAGATTTGATCTCCACTAACCCAGCACGCTCAAGCGCATAGATGATACGGCGTAATTGTGGGCGACTTGGGCTACCAGAGTGTTCAAAGCCTTGATGCGGTTCAACGTAGAGGGCTTCAGCAAGCTGTTGATAGCTGATTTTACGCTTAACACCTACCAGAAAGGTATTACGGTCCATATACGGACGAATTCCCAGCAAATAGGCTGATTGTTGGATATAAGGCAATCCCATTAGAGCTGATAATTCATCGGTATTAACAAACAAAAATCCCATTTTTCTTTTTCATCCTTCAAAAGCACCATCAAAAAACAGCTTGCACTATCAAATGATTTCAATTAGTATCAATCAATAACACGAAGTGTGTTGTTGATATCTCATTGTAAATAAGCACTTTTTAGTGTCAATGGGTATTTCCGATTGATAGCAAATGAACCTAAATGAACATGAAAAAAATTATTGGCAGTAGGATTACGCAGGCTAGAAAGGCGAATGGGTTGACTATTAGAGTCTTGGCTGAAAGGACGGGATTAGGAGCGGCCAGAATTGGGAATTGGGAGCAGGGAACTCGGAGTCCTGGGCCAGAGGAAGCTTTAGTTCTATCTAAGGAGTTTGGAGTTGCCGCCTCTTGGTTGCTTTGTTTGACGGATAATCCACTAGGTGAGTTAATTGCAGAGAGTATTCTGAGTAAATAAGAACCTAATGAGTATGAGTTCTCTACCCGAGTACTACATAACTTTTAGAGTTATTCTGGCAGCGCGCTTGTATATTAATTGAAGAGTTCTGAATAACATAATATTCTGGAGAGCTAATTTTGATCAAAATACATATCAATTAAAGTTGTAAAATTTCTAGGGCGATACCGTTCCCAGCTATCTTCCTGAATATACATAGCACGGTAGTTAATTTTGTTTTTATCTTGTTGCGTAGCGTCCTGGCACCACTGTTCTAGGCGTTCTTTTTTTATCATATCTTCTGCCCCTTCGCGTCCTTTTAATTCTAAAATCCAATATTCTGTTGGATTCTGTTTTACAATGAAATCAGGGTAATAATTTGCTATCCCTCCCTCTTGATTCCTGTAGTCGAGGAAAAATCCCATTGCGTCATTAATCTTTTCAAACGCCATAATATCCTCGCAGTTGTCTAAAAATTTGGCGAAATTAAGTTCAAAATTATTATCGCAAGCCATTTTTGTGAATGTTGATTTTTTTGGGGTAATTACAAATTCATTGGACGCAACTTGAAAAGGCCGAGTTTTGCTGACACAAATTGTATCCCTAATTTCCGACGTTCCACTATCGCTAACAGTTAGCATATTAATCGCCTTTTTAAAGCCCTCGATAATTAATTTACGGACACTGTTCTCAGAAAGATTTGTTATCACATTCAAATCATTAAGATCGACCCGAGCTTCAAACAAATTGTATTCAATAAAGATTTTTAATTTTTCAAATAAAATATCTGAACCACCTACCATACGTAAATCACTCATAATTGTATGACTAAAAAAATGCAAAGCTCTATGGTAGTCAGGAATAATAAGGGTTGGCATATGAGTAGTATGGCTAATCTCTTCTGTATTAATATCTCTAAAAATAATTTGACGTTGTTCATTTTCAGAGAATTTCTTAAGTTTAATTTTATTTGAGATAATATATTCTGGATTTAATTCATTTAAATTTTTAAGATTACGTTGCATTCGTCTGGTTAATTTGGGCAATACTATTTCGAGATCCAGATTCATTTTTTTATTTTCATCTACTGTAATGACAATAGGTGCTTTTGGTGGAGTATTTTCACCCATTGGTTTGTAATCAAGCTCAACACCTTCGGATTTGATTTTTTTAACAAAATCGATAAATTTTTCTGTTCCAATCACGCTTAATTTTGGCTCTTCGCCTATAGATTTATCTCGGTACATTCTCCTTAGTCCGCGACCAAGAGTCTGCTCGGGCAGTATCTTACTGCTTGCACTATATGCTCGTAGACCAACGATTGTAGTTACATTTTTAACATCCCAACCCTCTCTCAACATAAGCACAGATACAATAACTTTATAAGGGTTATCTAACCTATCAATTTCTCGGCTGGCTTTTCTTAGGTCATCCAAATCACTTTTTATCCCTTCATTAATATCACCATTGCGTTTTGTATGAATTACTAATACCGCTCCCTTAAATTCAGGGTAAGTGCTCTCAAGATATTCTTTTATTTGATCACAACTTTTTGTTTCATCAGTCATGATAAATAAAACGGCTTTTTTCCCCATTATTAATTGCTGGTCATATACTTTTTTCCATTCCACGTATCCAAGATTGATATGATCTTCATATCTTTCCACAAATTCATCACTGGTTTTTTCTTGTAGCTTAGCCATGGAGGCATCATCAGGGATAACGGGATGTTTGACTACGCCTTGATAAATCGCTTCACATAGTGGGTAGTCACTAATTGTATTAGCGAATATTGCTCCATTCGCATGACGTGGTGTTGCTGTTACATCAAATTGTGCGGATAGTTTATGTCCACGCTCCACTAAACCAGTATGAATATCTTTTATTGTTGTGAACCACGTTAATGATTCATCATGAATATGATGTGCCTCATCATTTAAAATAACCAAATCAGGCACTTTGCGAATAAGATCCCCAAGATCCATTGTTGATATGGTCTTACTTGGAGGATTTGCCCCAAGAAAGTAATCAGTAGCATCTATATCATCAGCACTAGGACTGGATTGTTTTGGAAGAAATAATCTATGTACGTTTGTAAGATATATATTTCCTTCCTCAGAAATATTTCCTACTTCATCTTGTATATGCACTACTGGATTAAAATCATCTTGCCAGTTTTTCCCAAGATAACCGTTATATGGCAAAAGTGGGTCTTGATAAAATATTTTCAACCCATCAAAATCAACTTTAAGTCTATCTAAGACAATAATGTTAGGTGTCACAACAAGAAAGTTCATAGATAGGTCAGAATTTATTTCATATTTTTTATGAAAGTAACACCAAGTAATTAATAAGCTTAGTACTTTAGTTTTACCACTGCCTGTCGCAAGCTTCATTACGTATCTTGGCCAGTCTTCCTTAAAATGTTCTTTTTGAAGTAATCCTGAGCTATCAAATGAAAGGAGCTGACTTGGGTCTCGAGCTTTCATTACTTCATAAAGCCATACAGCTGACTCTATGGCTTCTCTTTGAGCGAAATACCACTTAAAGCTTACTCCTTGGTTATCTGAATTTTCATGGTAATGATTTAAATCAAACCAGTATGTTAGTAATGCTCTTGTTACCCAGCTGGCACCTTTATAATTGTTATTGCGCCATTGATTTACACATATTCTGATTTTATGCACTAATGGGGGAATTAATTTATCATGGCCGAGGGTGTTAATATCCTGATCACCTGGAAACCATCGAATATTAGGGTCTAGTATAGTATATGGATCATTTGGAAAATCAGAATGTATCGCCATTGTTATTTCCCTTTCGCATCTATATGTATATCAAATACTTTTGTTGTGTCGTGACCAAAAATATCTATTATTTTTATAGCGACTTTATAGTTACCAGGTTTCAAATATTTAAATTTTTCGCTCTCGGTAGTTATCTTGCGGTTATTTTTTGTTCTGAAATTTTGCCATTGATTTTCAAAAATATTATTACCTGAGAGTTGATCTTGCAAACTCTCATAGTCAAAGTCGACTGACCAGTAATCAATCCAGTCAGTCCAATTTTTAGTTAGAACTTCTTGCTCTAAGCTACCTTCACGAGTTTTTGTTAATTTTATTACTTGGCCTTTATCAACAAAAATCTTAGAGCGTCCTGTTTTCAAAGTTTCAGCAAGAAAATTAATATTTTCTTGACGATAAAATACTCCAAAATCAGTAAGAAGAACTGAAACAGTATTATCAATTTTATTTATTTTTGCCTCTATATATGAAACATCGTAAAAAATAACTTGGTCCTTATCTATAGCTCTTTTATCAAAAACTTCTCGAGGTATATACCGTAATGCCAGCGTAATATTTTTTTCACTAATGGCCCTGTCTTGAATGTCTGGACTTACTCCCATTTCAAATTCAAATCCCAAAATATCGATTTTATTAAATCCATATTTTTCT
Organism: Legionella brunensis; assembly: GCF_001467025.1. Lineage (GTDB taxonomy): Bacteria > Pseudomonadota > Gammaproteobacteria > Legionellales > Legionellaceae > Tatlockia > Tatlockia brunensis. Next base: position 520,658 of record NZ_LNXV01000029.1, read on the forward strand.
GCTTTATTTACAATAAGATCAATCTCACTTGTTGTTACTGGCGAATCTAATGGACCGATATAAACAGCATGACTGTCCTTGCCGACAATTTTATAACCATGAAAAGGAGGAAATGTGCTAGAAGGAGAAGCCTTATATGCTTGTCGAATTAAATCGTAATATTGCTCTTCTTTTAATTTTGCCTGTAATTCTCTTTGCTCCCTGGGTAGGTTGGGATCTATTCCCATGTAGTATTGCCGGTCATAGTGTCCAAGATTTAATATTTCGAAAGCATTATACTGTCTCTGTTGTGTATCTAATTCCAGTTGCAAATTTATTAAACGCTTACGTGAAGTATGTATAGAGAATCGAGATAAGTCACATCCAATCCATTTTCTACCCAGTTTTTCAGCTACTGCCATTGTTGTACCTGCTCCACAGAAGAAATCAGCTATTAGATCTCCTTCATTTGAAGAGGTTTTTACTATTCTTTCTAGAAGTACTTCAGGTTTTTGGGTTGGGTAGTTCAAATTTTCAGGCGTCATTCCCCCTTGGCGTCTCAAATCAGGTACTTTTCTGCCTGTCCAAAAATCAGTGAGCCTTAGTCCTTTGCTCTCTTTAAGATATTGTTTTAAATATTTTTTTCCTGATGAGGTTACAATTATTCTTCCAGCTTTCTCTAATTGTGCAATTGACTCTGCACCCCTGGTTCCTATTATTTGCCTTCTATATCGACCATACTCATCTTCATATTGAAAATTATAATCAATATATTCTTGCTCATATGGCTCATATTGAATATTAATTTTTGTATCATCTGATTTTGAATAAAACAAAATTGAATCATAAACCCTTGGAAACTGATTGTCGGAAAATGCTTTATTTCCTGTCGAAGTTTTCTCCCAGATAATTTCGTTCCTAAAATTATTTTCTCCAAACAGTTCATTTAATATTAATTTCATATATGAATTAACTCGCCAATCACAATGAATATATATACTTCCATCATTGGCTAATAAACTTTGAATAAGCTTTAATCGTTCATATATCATTGTAAGATAACTATCTACGCCTTTGCCCCAAGTATCTCGATAAGCTATTTCTTCAATAATGCTTGGTTTTTTTATAAATGATTCTTGATCACCGATTTCTATAGGCATTGAAAAATCAGCACCAACATCAAAGGGAGGATCGATATAAACAAGTTTGATTCCTCCCATAGCTTCAATTTCACTCCTTAGATAACCGGATTGCAGTGAAGATAGTACAAGTTTATTTTCACCCCATATGAGTTTATTAGTCCAAGTGCTTCTTGATTGAGGGGTATTATGCAATTGATTTAACTTTGGGGTATCTATATGTTCTATAGCTTGAAATGGTAGCTCAGCTTTACAGATAATGTTATTTTTTCCTGGCCATATTAGTTCAGATTTATTGCACGAAGTGAATAGACGAAAGCGATAGTCCTCTGGAAGAGCTTCTCCTTTTTTTAGAAGATCAACAATATCTCTTAGCTCATCATCAGACAATGGATCTAGAATTTTTGGCATTATTGAACAATTCATGTTTTGGCATAATTAATGTGTCGGCCAAAAATATAAAAACTGTAGAACTGCCAAATTCTAGTATTTTAATGGCAACTGAGAGTACCTTTTTCTATTACTAAAATGTTTCACATACATAGTAATAAAAGCACTGGCTACCAAAATAAAAACTAATATAGAAGGTGATGATGCAACGCCTGTTTTTTTAACCAGTATTAAAGAAATTAATGGGGCAAGTCCTGCTGATAAACTTGCAGCAGATGAATATAAAACCGATAAAACGGTGCACCGTAATTTAATCGGAAACATCTCAGCCAGCATCACAGGCACAGTCGCATAATAAGCTCCAGCTGGAATAGCAATCAAGGCTTGGCCTAAGAGTAGCTGATGAAAGTCACCGTTTGATAATAAATAGAAAAAGGGTTGGGATAGAATAAGGAAACCAAGACTTGCGGTAATCATAATTTTTTCCCTGTTTACTCTATCAGATAGCCGCCCCACCAAGGGAAAAATACAAAGCAGCACGATTAAGGAAATAATATTAGAAGTCATAATTTCCTGATCAGTAAAGTGGCTCGACAGGTGGGCTTGCATAGGTCCATAAATATAGATTTGGAATGTAGTAGTCACGCCGAGGCAGCTTAGGAAAAATACATATATAGCTTGGAGTTTGTTTGTTTTGATGTATTGGACCGATTCGGAAAACAAGTTTCCAAATCTTGGTTTTGGCCTGTCTGCATAATACATAATATATTCCATGCTTTCAGGGATAAATAGTCTTATATACAATCCAATTGAGGATCCCAGCAAAGCTAGCACAAAAGGAACTCGCCAAATGATCCATTCATGTTCAGGGTAATTTTTTACAAAATAAGTTACTGAAAGTGCTACTAAGGAGGCAATCATCATTCCTGACATAGCACCAAACGAAGCCCAGCTTCCCGAGTAACCCTTTCTTGATGACTCAGCATTTTCAACCAGATAAGCAGAAGAGTTTAGATATTCTGCACCACAGGAAAAGCTCTGAATAATTCTCAACGCTAATAAGGTAATAACAGAAAATGTACCTATAGTGCTGTGAGGGGGGATAAACCCGATAAAGGTTGTTGATACACCCATTGTTAAGATAGAAGCTGCCAGGATAATTTTTCTGCCATAGATATCGGATAATAAGCCCATTATCATAGCCCCAATAGGCCTAGCTAGATATCCACCGAAGAAAGTCAAAAAGACTAAAAACAAACCCTTTGAAGCATCACCAATTAGGTATTTGGCAATGTAAACTGAGAGTAGGCCGCAAATGGCCATATCAAAAGATTCTATTAAATTGCCTAGTGTGCCTGCCAGTATGATTCGGGTTTGATGCTTCATACAATTATCCTTTACTTTGCATTGCCGATAGAGTGGTTAGTGAATCCTGATCTTCTACTCGGTCTAAAAATAAAAATCCATCCAGGTGATCAATTTCATGCTGAAGAATACGGGCTTCTAAGCCTGAAGCTTTTTTGGTAATTCTATTTCCATCTATGTCAAAGCCTGAATATTCAATTTCCATGGCTCTTGGAACCTCTCCCATTAATTCACCGCAATTAAGGCATCCCTCGTAGCCAGTTTGAATTTCTTGGGATAGGATTTTTAATGCAGGATTAATTAATGCAGTATCGGGGATGGGGTATTCTGGTTTTCTCCGTTTGGTATAATCAGTACCAAATACGATAACTCGTTTGCTGATGCCAATCTGGGGAGCAGCTACGCCTACAGCACCTTTGTCAGCCATAATGCCAAACATGGTCTTAATCAGTTCGTTTAACCAGCTGCTACCAAATTCTGATTCAGCAATTGGCTCGGCGGTTTGTCTTAAAATAGGATCGTTTTTATCCAGGAGTGTGTTCATAGTTCACCTGATTGTTGATGATTAATGTTAGTTTGGGCTTAGTCGTTGTGCAGGGCTGTTTGTCAGGGAAGGTTAAATACTCTTGAATTCGCCTTAATGCAAACTTGCCCAATGCTAATAGTTTTTCGCAATGAATGGAGCTTTTGTTCTGGATATAGGGATTTATCCGTTTTAATCCAAATGAAAAAATTGCTCTGTATGAATCATACTCAGTGGGGATTGAAATACCTGTGATGAATCCAGGTTCTATTTGCTTGTATTTTGTAATTGCTTCTATACAGTCTATATGAGCCAGTTCGCTCCATAATTTCGGTTGATCCTGGCTGATGAACTCAGGTTGAAAGCAACCGTCAAATAGCCAAAGACTTTTTTCAATTAAATTTTGCTCTATAGCTGGGTTGGAGGACATGAAAAAGATCTGTCCTGCTTGATTGATGAGGGCAATGGAAGCATAGTCTGTTTCTACTTGTCCGAGTACATCAGAGAACACTTTACGCATGGTGACATAATGTTCAAAGAGAAAATCTTTAGCTTTAGGGTGAAGCCTTACTTCAACAGTTACATCCATATCTACAAACTTCTTAAATTGCATGACTGTGCTTTTTTCTTTGTTCTTCGTAGGAAGAAATGGAACCAATGGCCAAGTCAATGATTTTTAGTAAATTATTTTCCGATGTGTCAATTGCACGTACTTCTTTGATCAATCCTAACACAAAATCGGCGTAATCGTCATTACTTCCATGAGAAACAGGGTATAAATGATGGCTTTGCTTCAAGATGTAATGAAGTAGTGTTTCATTGACTTCATTTTTCTTAGGAGCTGCATGTCCTTCCTCACCAAATAATAGCCAGCCTGGGTTTACATGAAGATGATGAGCTAATTGTTTAACTTTCTCATAATCAGGTAGAGCATCACCTCTTATATAGCGACGGCAGATTTGTTCTGATGCACCTGTAAATTCTGCTAAGGCTTTAATACAGATCCCATTAGGTGAACGAGATGCAGTATGTCCCTTATCTTTGAGGGTATGGATCAAGCGATTTGCAAACGATTGATAGGGTCCCTTACTCATAAAATTATCCTTTTAATCGAACGTCGTAAAAAAATTATCATATAAAACGGTATCATTCAATATCATATCGTATATTAATTTAAATTTCTTTAAAACACATATTGATAATAAAATTAATATCGTATTAATATAGGTTTCGTCAAATGATGCTAAATGTTAATTTGACGCGAATTGGACTTAGTACACATGTTTTACAGGAGTATGTTGCATGTTTCATGATCAAAAAATTGGTATTTATAAGGGGATTATTCAGTATTTGCTTGATTCAACAAATTACTCGTTACACAGAATTGCTAATTTATCTAATTCACCTATTGCGCATTTACAATTGATTTATCATCACAATAAATTTCCTAAAAATGGACAGGTCGAATTAAATTTGTTGAAGTTATTCATTTTATTTATTGATATGGAAATTAAAGGCGAACGGAAATGTAAATCGTATTATCCAGCCGAATTTTATTTAGGGGAATAACCATGCAAAGGTCTGAGAATGAATTACCAAAACAAATTTTATTTATTACTGATTTAGAAGAGCTTATTGGACGTAATCGTCTAACACTAAGACGTTGGTGGTCTAATGGTAAATTTCCAAAACCTGTTAAATTAAATGGGACTACTTTGGCTTGGCATAAGGAGACGATCAATCAGTGGATTCAACAGAACATGAAATTGGTATAATAAAAAGCCCATAGTTTTATGGGCTTATCTATCTATTAATCAAGCACACATGTTGATATGAATTGGTTTCAATTTACTATCTTGCGCTTGGAAAAAAATTTTACTTTTCTGGAAAGTCTTATAAAACTCAGCCTGTTGATTTTTAGTTTGGGCTTGTGTTTTTTCGATAATAAATAAGCGCAATACCATTTCCGTATTTTCGTTCATAGAAGTTATTTCATTTCCTCTTTTTTCCCATTTATTGACCGCGGTATGAGATTCATGGACGACTTTTTCACCAAATTCTCTAAGAGGCATAGAAAAATAAGAACGAATAAATCTAACCTGGTTTCCAGTTAGCCTACATTCTTGAGTAGCCAATTTTTTAATGACCTCATCCGCAACTTGCTCCACATCAATCTTAGGAAGCCATTCATTGTTGTAACGGATCATCTCAACATTTTCCAGCTCTATAGGAAATCCAAGTCCTTCATATTGGAAGAGGGGTTCAATTCTGGTTTCCATAGTGTATATCCTCTTATCGAATATTAATTACAGTAATAATGGGCATAAGATCTTCTGCAAAGGTAATAATGATTCTGATCTTTTTGCCGTCTATATTTTTTCCTTCAATACAATATTTCCAGTCTTCTGCACTTTCATTAATGTATTGATCTTCGTATGTGTCTTTTCGTTTATTCCTGCCTCTTTCATAGCCAGGGATGCCTTTTAAAATATTAATAACATCAGTTGCTAAAATTTGCCTTTCTATCATTCTTTGTTGAGTATGAGGAAGAAAAGCATAATTTTTTTCTTTGATTTTTTGCTCTATTAAAGCAAATAGGTCTTTATCCGTTCTTTTTACAGGCTTTCCTGACATTAATACAATCCTTAAACCTAAGTTTAGTATTTGTAAACAAAGTTTACAAGTTTTTCTGATTAAGATACTATCTTTTGAATGTGTTCTGCCCAAGCATCTAAGGCTTCTTTACGTTGAGGAAGCATCTCATTTTTATTGTAAGTAGCCATAATTCGAGGCATTTTATGTCCTAAGCATTTTTCAATTACGACAGGATCGATATTCAAAGACTCGCCCAATTGAGTTGCAAAAGTTCTTCTTAGATCATGGGCTGTCCATTCAGTAAGGCCAACACGAGTCTGGATTCTTTTAATTGCACGAGGAAGGGCATCTTTAGACATTGGGGCCTCATATGTTATCCCAGGAATTACGAAAAGGGACTCAGAGATTGCTTTAAATTGAAGCAATAATTTTTTGGTGAGTTCACTCAAATGTATTTTTACTGTAATGGCTCCTTTTGAGTGTTCAGGAGGAATAGTCCATAGAGATTGTTCAAAATTAAAATGATGCCATTGAGCAAGTCTGATTTCACCAGTTCTAACGCCAGTCAGTATAATGATTTTTATGGCCAATCGAGCTGATTCAGACATTTGGCATTGTTCACCTTCTAGGAACTTCCAGATAGTTTTTATTTCTTCAGGATTTAAAACTCGTTCTCTTGGTTTTTCGATACCGCCAATGTCCCTTGTTCGTATATTTATTGCTGGATTATATTGAATATATCCGCGGCTCACCGCATAGTTTAATACTTGTTTTATTGTGCTTAAAATACGATTAGCATGAATAGGGGCGCCTCTCTGTACTATTTTATCAAGTGCTATTGTAATATCTTTAGTTTGTAGATTATCAAGCACCATGTGGCCGAGGAGGGGGATTATCTCAGAATCGATTTGATATTTGATGGGACGCGGTTGTTTTCTGTTTTTCACCGCATAATTTTCGTACCAAGAGCGTACCAATTTTGAAAATGTATTGTCTTCTTTTAGTTTTTCTAACTTAGTATTTTCTATAGGGTTAATACCTTGTTCTTTTAAACTTTGAGCTTTGGCAAGATATTCACGAGCCTGTTTTAGACTAATAGCCGGATATTTCCCCAAGGTCATCTTTTGACGTTTACCATTCATACTAAATCGGTAAAACCAAGATTTATTACCGCTAGGCATTACTCTAATTCCTAGTCCAGAAGATTCTATTTTTTCAAACCAGGTGGTATCTGGAGTGAGATTCTTTATATAGCTATCGATAAATTTCATATACACAGTCCTTTTGATTTGGTACCATTTTTGGTACCAATATTTATGTATAGGTATATTATCAAATGATACTGATTGAATTTGAAAAACTCAATAAAATCTTTTAAGTAAAGGGGTTGTGGCTTTTTTTGAATATAAATGATATTGTTTGATATCGATATGATAAAGTTTCGTAATCAATAGGTCCGCGGTTCGATTCCGCGCAACGGCATTGTAGAATCAATAAGTTATGAAAATTTATATTTTAAATTTTGTGGCGTGTCGAATATGTGTCGAAGTTTGATAAAAATAAACCGATTCATTTTTCTTTTTTTTTCAGAGGCCGGTCTGAAAGGAATATCTTTAAATAACTAAGTGAAAAAATAATTCGAGCATTAATAGAAAGGCGACTTTAGCCGCCTTTTTTTATATTTATATTTATATTAATATTAATATTAGTGACACGCAGGAATACAATACTCTTTTCCTTGATAATACAGATAATCACCATATTGATTCGATACATTCCAACAACACAGGCCATGGGTCACATTAGCTTGCATTGATTTATTATATGATGATTTGGCTTTTATTTTCTCTAGACATGATTCTATATTTGAATCAGATTTATCGCAAAATGCCATCAATTTATTAAATTGATCTGGTTTAATGCTATTACTAGACATATTTTTAAATCTATTTGCATCTGTGTCTGAAATTAAGTTAAAAGCATGACAATTCATGGTCATTGCTAACATTGATACTGCTATTGCTTTTTTCATTTATTCATCTACCTCTCAGTTAATTGTAGAATCTCCATACAGTTCACCAGTGATTAATCCTTTACCCACTCAAAAACCTTAAAACTCTCCAGTCTCACCATGGTTAAAGTTAAAAGTTTCCTGTCTATTGTTTAGACTCTAGTTTGATTGATTCTTTACTGTTATTTTTCAGAACAGTATTCAGAAAGAGGTATTGGTTTCTTTGCAACCTTCAAATATTCATTATAATTTTTATGACAACCTTCTTTTGCCTCTGCCTTTTTTGCATTTGCATACTTAACAGCGCCAATGCCAGCGCCGATCGCGGCTACAGCACATCCCTGTAGTTGAGATATTGCTAAAATTACTCCCATTAAAAGAGATAACGATTTTAAAATTTTCATATTAATACACCTGATTGTTTGAATTTAATGCACTTGCTTGGGATTGGGTATTTTGAGTACATTGCAACCGAAAAGCCAAAACCTAGTAGATGGGGGGTTAACTCCGGATTTTCGTTGTATTGTTTGGTTAAAAATAAAACTCCATCTTTAACTGATTTCTTTTCTAAGAATGGATAATAACTTCTATAACATTTAGCGAGCTTTTCTCCCGCTAATAATTCAATGGATACCATATAGCTGGCAAATGCTTGCGTTACGGCTGTGTTACAGATATCTTGATTGCGTATGTATCGCTGATCTTTACACTCCAAGATAAAATCTTTACCCGTATATATTCCTGCAGAATAAATGCTCTTACCCACCATAAAACAAAGGGCTAGTAAAAATATTCTTTTGTTTAGAAGCAAAGTAATACTCATTACATTTAGAAGCAAACATTATTATGGCAATGAACACCGGATCTAGGGTTTCCTGCCCGATGCCTTTGAACAAAAGTCCCATTCTTTTTTATGTAAGGCCTGACAGTATGCGTTCTGCCATAAGAAGAACCATATTTTGGAGTTTTATACGAATAGGAATAACAGCGTTTTGCGTAACTTGCAGATATTGGTAATAAAGAAAAACAACACAATCCCAACAATAAAAATCTTACTTTCATGACAGCCTCATTATAAAAACATGAGTTACAGAGCCGAATTTTTATTTTTGTTTTCAAGTAAAATAAAATTACTTGTCGGGTGATAACAAATTAACCTGGTGATCATATATTAATCACGGAGGGCGGATGCTAAGAAATCTTTAGTATCCTGTCAAGCAAAAAACTAAGATTCTCTTAGTTTGGCGATTAAATATTCGAGCAAACTGAGTAGATATGGTTATTTCCCCATTACCGAAGAGGGTAAAAGAAGCAAGACTTGCTACAAAATTTTCGCAAAAAGAGTTGGGTATTGCAGCAGGAATTGACCAGTTTTCGGCCAGCCCTAGAATCAATCAGTACGAAACAGGCAAACATACCCCTGATTAAATATTAAAAACACTTGCTGAAGCATTATCTGTTCCCACAGCCTTTTTCTATGCCGAAGAAGATGACTTGGCGAAAGCAATCAAAGTGTTTGTTAAACGTAACTGAGTAGTTCTTTTAATTCTCTTTTCCATTCTGCTAGTTGATGTTGCATATCCCTAATTTCTTTACACCTAGCACCATGCTTAAGACTATTTTTTTGAGAAATAGCTTTACCCTCTAGAGTCTTAGGGCCGGTCGAATACTTCCACGGCTTCTGCTGTTGTATTCTTTTTGCCTGTTGCAATCGTTGTTCCAATGTCCATGACCTTCGTTTCATAAGCGACCTTAGTATTCAGTTCGTTTGCAATTTTTTTATTATTTTCAATTTCGCATGACTCAGATTTTACATTATTGTTTACTTGTTGAGTAATGGCATTATTTTGTTGTTTTATTATAGTAGTTGTTCGGCGGGGATGTTTTAGTTCAGCCAATGCCATTAATGTTTTTCTACAATTAGCTTGAGCCTTTAAAGCAATGTTTGCAAAGACCTCTGTATGTTCCATGCTAGAGTTAGGTAGTTTAGTTAATGCGTCATAGAACACATACTCAAGGCTTTTAGCTTGAGTTATAAGTATGGCTTCAATTTCATTGGTATCGTTATTAAGAACTCGGTCCACACTTCTAGATAATCGATTAAACGCAGCAACATCATCAAATCCACGCCCATGTAATTTGCTGAGTGCAATAGTTGCATGACCACCGGAATGCAGGTACAACTCTGTAGTTGTTTCTTTCCTTTTTTCTTCGATTTTATCTTTTTCAGCTTGCTCTAACATTGCTTGAGCTTTGGTCTTTCTAGGCATAGTGTTTCTCCTTGGAATTAATCTGGAAATTTATAAAAACCACAAGTGCAAAATGGTCTTCGATAACCGCATTTACAAACTGTAGTTAATTGAATATCCTCAACAACAAAATTATATTTTTCTTGATTCTCATTTGGAGAGCCCAGGGAACCAGGAGAACTTGCTTGTTTCTCCTTGATTTCCATGGTTCCTTCGGAAGTTGCTTTAGAGGGAACTAGAGAACTTGATGTTGATTCTACGCGAGCTAATAAATTAAGGACACTCATCATTAAGCCTCCTCTTTGGCCAAAATCCAGTACAATGAAATTGTACGACCTCCAATTTTTACTTTTTTTGAGTTTTTTCCATAATCTTTCTCTATAATCCAATGAGCATCGTTCAAGGCCTGTAAAATAATTTTTAAATCAAATCCAGTTGCAGCTTCTTGTAGTGCTGGCGAATTAAACAAGAAAATACGTCCCTTATCAGTATCTTTCCAATAACCCGCTCGGTCACGAACTACAGGCCTTTGATCAATGTTATCCCCTTGATATATGGCCTTAGTTTCTTGCTCAAGTCCAGAAAATCGACTATCTCCATGTCTATCAATAAAATGGCGTATGCCCTGAAGTATTTGACGCGTTTCGGTTTGCCCCTGGCCTCTAAACTCACGCCATACATTAAATAATTCAATAGCTGCCTCCAATGCTTCACCTTGTTGCCATCCAGTTAAACCATATTCCATCGCTTTTTCACCAGCTAATGCGATTAAGGCAAATAGACCAGCTGCGCGGCTTTCTATACCGTCCGAAGAATAAAATCCATCTAACTTACAAAATCTAGCATATAGCTCTGATAGGTTGTCCTTATCTTCCAACAGTTTTTTAACAAATTCTGGACCAGCAACTCCATGAAATAAATTTGTAGATTGCTTCATAGAGTCAGCAAAGGCACGTCCGTCAGTTAATCCATGCAGATTATCAAACGCACCATAAGTCTGATCAGTTGCAGGAATATTTAGCAATCTTGCTTCTTGTCCAGCTTTAACTTGTTGCCCAGCTTCTTTCATATGAGCGGATAATGTACGTTCTCCACTAGATAAAACGATTGTTCGCCATCTAAAAGAATCACGTGAGCCACCATTACGCTTTGCTCGCTGTTTCCCTTGACCATTCGCTAGGGCGTAGATTATGGCGCCAATTTCACGAGGATCACATTCACTGATTTCATCTAAAACCAGTAAGCTATCATTCAATGCCGCTGCTGTAGCCTCTAATCCATTGGCAGTAGCACGCCAAGCACGGACATAACCAGGACCACCCCATACACTTGCGGCAACTTGTAATGCAGTTGTTTTACCATTACTGGATTTGCCGATTAAATGAATACCTCCACCACCAGCAGACTGTTGTTTTACTTTTAATAATAATGGTGCAGCAAATGCCGCAGATACTGATAACAATAAAATTGGATTTTCGCTGCACCGTGTAGCAACTTTTTCACGCCAGTTTTGAATATCACCTTGTTGAGTAAAATCATCGTGTGCTGCATATTCTGATTGGAATCGTACATTATTATCACCAATGGTTTTATTAGGCATTACAAAAGATCGTCCATTAGAATGCCATCCGGTGCGAGTTGCAGCTATTGTTCGGCGCTCAGGTTTTTGCTGCATCAGCCAGCTGTTTAAATGTTTTTTTGCATCAAGGTTTATCCTGACTCCTAAATTTAGTAATTCACCTCGCATTTCATCGCCATTGCCCTTTAGAAGGTGCATAGGCATTGACCATTCTCGCCATCCTCCAAATGGCTGAATAAATCGTAGTAATAGACCAAAAGATTCATTGCGCTCATCGGCTGTAATTGCTTCTGCATGAATTGGCGAGCATACCCATATATCGATTGGTTTAGGCTCTTCACCGTTATTAAAAGTATGCCAATATAAGCCAGGCGGTTTAGAATGACCATCTATTGAAAACCAGTCGTCATAAACCATGAATCCAGGTCGTTTGATTTTAGGTTCCGTTATTATTTCAGGCGGAACCTGATTAGGTGAAATTACTTCCAACTTAAAATTCGAAGAATCTTGTAAATTATCAGTAGTCGTAGTTCCCTTAATAGTTTTCTCAGGGGAACCGTTAATTGGCACGTTATTATTGGGGGTTCCCTCGGTTCTCTCAGATATTTTTTGATCTAAATTAGACATGTTGTACCTCCTGCATAGCGAGCCAACAATGCAAATCATTAAAATCTTTCAATGATATGGGGGCACAATTGGGCCATATTGGTTTGCTAAATAGAGCCCCAGCTGCAATTGCTGCTTCACGTCCTTTGGTTAAGCCTGGATTATTTGGGTTTAATCGATCATCATCTGCACAAATGATCAATTCTACATCCGGTAAAAAACTACGAATGGATGTGGCTACTAGTTTTAAATTTCCCGCATTACAAGCTGCAATTACACAATGTGTAGGATGTTTTTTAGCCAATGTTGCGCCAGTAGCAAATCCTTCACAAATTAGTATTTTTTGATTATTGTGTGGTTGATGTTGGATAGGTATAAAATTACCTTTAATTGCTCCGTTGAATAAAAACCGTTTTTCACCAAGCTCATTGATATACTGCAAGCTCCATATTTTTTCGTCAAAATCGGTCACTGGTAAAACTATTTCTTTACCCTGTTGTCGAGCATGAAATGGTAGTATGCGTTTTTTGATTATGTAGGGATGGTTAGGATTGGCTTTAGGATAACTTTCCCATAAACACGCAGCACGTAAGGCTGTCTTCTGTTGTTCCTTAGCTTTCATTGTATTACGCATCTTACAAGCTTCTTTTATACGCTCGATTTGGTGAAGACGCTCAGATGCAGTCATGTGATCCTGATTTTTGGCACTCCATTTCAGATGAATTCCTTTTTTCCAGTTGCCACATATCCCGCATGGCACACCATCAAGATGCAATACATACCATCCATTTTTAGAGCCGGATTTATCTCCCTCAATATGGAAACGATGCAATTGTGCGTCGGCAATTATTTCATACGGGGGAGTAATACCATTGGCTAATAACTCCGCTTGGAATTGATTAATAATTTGATTAAAATCCATGATGCAGTCCTCTTTGTGATTTGCTAATTGCTGTACAGAGTTGATGCTTTGCCTCATTCAATTACGCTTGAATGAGGCTGCTATTCAGATGTTCTTTTCTAGCTCTAATTATTAGCCGCGCTGAGAAAATCAGATAAATTACTTTGGCAATATCGGGTGTCATATGGCCTCCTGATTTTCACCAGTATTTTGTTGCAAACCAAAAGATGCAAACCACGCATCGGTCTCTTTTATGGGGTAAAGAACTTTACCGCTTTTGATTTTGATAAATTTAGGCCCAGTTCCTTTCCATCGTTCACGTTGGAACCAGTAACGAGAATATCCGTAGCGATAAGCTGCTTCTGTTTCATCTATATAAAGTTTGTTTAACTGAATCATTTTTAATCCTTATAAAATAGGTTGCTCTTCTTGAAATCCATTGAAATCAAGAGAATTCAAAATATAAGGGGATTAAAGAAACTAATCGCACACCAAGTTTCTAATTAAAAATGGATAGGAACTTGGTGTTCATCAAGAGCGAGGCTGAATAGATAGCAGTAAACTGAAGTAAAAATTGAATAGCTCTTTTCTTGTTTCATCATACTTTTTTTTTATGCTAGAAATGGTTCTGTTTATATGTTGACCTAGTGCTATGGAGGTTTCGATTAGGCAAATTTTAAAGGGGTTGTCATCTTTATTGTTTGGATAAAGTTCGTCAAACTTAGAGTTAATAATTATTAATACAGAACGGACAAATTCAAGAAATTGCCCTTTATAGATTAAAGTACCTGTTTTTCTATCTTGATGAAAATTTTTATCTGCAGGCTGGCCTGTTGCCTTCTCATAAATTGGAATAAGGTAGTAAATGAGCCCAGGTATTGCCTGTAATGCGTTATTACCAGTTTTTTTGCCAGGGCTATTTTTTATTTTCTGCATTGCAATGGGTAATGCTGAGTCTAGCATTTGAAGTGTCTCGTATACGCCATCTAAGGATTGTCTAGTATTTACTTCTTTGGCCCATGGACCATAAAGTTTTATATGTTGCCATGTTTCATAGCCATATTTGTTTAAAAGTATATCAAGGTAGCCTAGTAATTCAGAAGTATGATGCTCAACTTTCTCTAATAGTTTCAGCTCATCTGTTTTCCCTGGCGTTAATCTATTTATATCCGGATAAAAAGTACCAAGAAATGAAACAATATTATTTAGTAGTTCAAATAAATTGTCTTTGGTAATTTGTATGTTTCCACTGAAAACATCAGCGATTATGTGTTCAATTTCAACTTCATTAAAAAACTTGCCAACAAACGGATCATCAACAGTATGACGGAAGAGACGTGTTTTTTCGGTAAAATCACTCATTATTTTGCTCTTTTCTATCAGAAAATTGATTTAGTGCAGCACGCTCACGTTCTAACTCTATACGCAGCTCTTCTTCAGAGGGTAAGTAATGTAAATATTTAGAGGCAAACAACTGTTTGCTATCAGTTAAAACGGAGTACTTAGCAACAGCTTCGCTTTTTTCACTGCATAAAATTAAACCGATGGTAGGGTTGTCATCAGAATCTTTGCGGTGTTGATCATAAATTCTGACGTAAGTATCCATCTGGCCAACATCTTGATGAGTAAGTTTGCCTATTTTTAAATCAACGAGTAAAAAGCATTTCAGCTTGTAGTTGTAGAACACCAGATCAATATAAAAATCCTGATCTTCTGTAGAAATTCGTTGCTGCCGTGAGACAAATGCAAACCCTTTACCAAGCTCCAGTAAAAATTGCTGAAGATTATTGATGAGCGCTTGTTCTAGGTTGCTCTCCAATGTTGAGGCGTAGGGTAAGTTCAAAAAATCTAGGATATAGGGATCACGTAAGTAATTTTTTGGGGTATTTTTTAGTTCGTTAGTATGCGATTTCGCTTCATCAATCACTGGTTGCTTATCTTTACTTGATAATAAGCGTTCGTAATATAATTTATCGATTTGACGTTCTAATGCTCTAACACTCCAAACATGATCGATT
This sequence comes from Legionella brunensis, assembly GCF_001467025.1. Lineage (GTDB taxonomy): Bacteria > Pseudomonadota > Gammaproteobacteria > Legionellales > Legionellaceae > Tatlockia > Tatlockia brunensis. Next base: position 536,013 of record NZ_LNXV01000029.1, read on the forward strand.
GCTTCTTCCATGTACCAATCACGAGCTTTCTGGTTTTCTACGCGCATTAGCACACAATAATGAGACCAACTTAATTTGGTAGACACTGTCTGCCAAATTGGATACAGCAGATAAAAGCCCCTCATATTTCGCAGATTGCGCTCATTAAATCCCTTGCCAAATTCTTTACGTAGCTGCTCTGATAGTGATTTAATTTGCTGTTGACCATAACTTGCTCTAATTTTTCCCTTTTGTTCATGCTCAACAATTAATTGTCCAATTTCCCAGTATATTTTGACCATAGCATGGTTAATCGTCTGCTGTAGTTGGCTTCTTGATTCATGCAAGAGATTACGAATTGCAGATAGTAATTCAGTTGAAAGAGGTGTATTCATTTTAATAATTCCTTGTTATCTTGTTGAATTGCAATTACTTCAGCAGATTTTATTACCCCCATGCATTTAAGAATGTAGTCCGTAATAAGCAGTATAGGTTTCCTTAGTCGTTCAACGTCAGCAACAATATATCCAGCCGTCACGTCGTTAGCCATTTTATGATTTAACAAACGCTTAAGTGCATAAGCGGGAATATCCAGACTTTCAGCAATGGTAATAAAAGTTCTGCGCAAATCATGGACAGTAAATTGAATATCAGAAAGCATGGTTACTTTAGCCATCTGCTTCCTTGGCTCCACAATATGACCAGCGGCACCTGCTCCAGGAAATACATAGTCATTTGATCTATTTGCTTTCCGATGCATGAGGAGGTCATAAATAAAATCGCTAAGGGGGAGGGTATGCGATTCATTATTTTTTGTTTCAATAATAGTTAGCGTTTTAGCAGTAAGGTCAACTTGATTCCATGTTAAGGTTGCAGCCTCTTGTCGCCGTAAACCGGTGAATAGCACTAATAAGAGATAATCCTTTAATGTTTGGTTTGATAGCTGCTCAAGCCCTTTGTACCATGGTGCAAGCTCATGCGATTTAATAAAAGTTTGTCGCCGTTCTACACGATACCAGGCTCTTGTTTGCGAGAGTCGCTTGACTGGATTTTCTGTAATCAGAGATCTTCCTTGAGAATCTTCGTACTGGCCAGCAGCAAAATTAAATAGGGCGCGGAGAACTCGCATGGCCAAATTAGCATAAGCCTCACCATGCGCCTCACCTAATTTTTCATGGTGTTTAGCAATTTTATCTTTGGTGATCGATATGAGTGGCTTGTTAGTCCAGCTTGAAAATGCTTTGGTTAAAATTTGCTTATAATTGGTGATTGTTGAAGCCTTAAGTGATTTTCGAGTTTGAAGGTAATCCTTAAAGACATCATTTAAAGTAACCTGGCGCATTTGATTAGCCCGCTTTTCTGCAACAGGATCAATTCCCATGGCAATTTGACCAAGCATCTCAAGCGCTTTATTCCTAGCCATCTCCGCAGTTAATTCGGGATAACGTCCAAGTGTAATGCGGCAGAGCTTCTTATTTATTAATTTTTCAACAAAGAAGGCTTTTGTACCGCCAGAAGTGATACGAACACCGAAGCCTTTAAGGTTGTCATCGTAGTAGCGCTTTTGTGCTGTTTTACCCTCTTGTGTTGCTAGAGGAAGGGGTAGATTATCAACGGTGGATTTTTTTATTCTCATTTACAGCCTTATTTTCGTGTCGAATATGTGTCGAATGAAGGATTAAAAACCATTCATAGAAATTATGATGGATTATAAGCGGTAATATCATGATAATAAAGGTATTTAAAATAAATTAAAAATGTGTCTAAACCATTAAAACTCTTAGTTTTATAATTCGTAATCAATAGGTCCGCGGTTCGATTCCGCGCAACGGCATTAGAAAAATCAATGGTTTACAGCTTATTTTCGGAAATTAACAGAGAGAAAATTTAAAAACGTTCCTGTAAACGTTCCTCTATGCTCCTGGCTAGGCAGATATTGGTTGTTTTTTTACACCCGAAAGAAGTTATCCATTTTTCGCTTCCATAGTGCAATAAAAAAATTGATTTAATAAATAATAATGCAGCCGTTATATCAATAAGTCATGAACTTGGCTGTAAAAATCTAAAATTTCCATTATTCTTGCTCGCTGCTAATTTTCAAGGATAAAGGAATGAAGAATAAAATAATATTGGCAGCTTTTATACCAGCATTAAGCTTTTCATCAGTCTATGCTAAACAAATTTTTCCAGCAGAAATTATTGGGAGAGACTTGCTTGTTCCCGGAATGGGCTGGCTAGGTCATGTCGGAATTTCTACAACCTATATGACCTCTCCAGATGGTATGCAGAAAAATGCAGACCAAGTCATAGAGGTGCTTAATGAAAACCCTGTTGGACAAATCAATTACATAGATAACTTTAAAAAGCGCTCAAAGTATTGAGGAAGTAAGTATGGCGTTTCGGATAGAGGTAGATTTGGATATCAAGTACTTGTAGAAGCTAATCACTAGCGTTGGTGGTGCCCAAAATATACTTCTGATACAAAATATCATATTGGCTCAGGAATCCCAAATACTGGACAAGTCATTGAGTGTGGAACTTGGCGTTGCGACACTTATGCATGGTGGGCATTTTATAGTCAAGGCGTAAATACCATGCCTGGGAAAATATGGGTGCCAAAAATAATGTTTGATTTTTTTCCATATTTTAATGATGAGAGGGTAGGACTAGAATCATCAAACTATAGAGATATCGAAGCTCATAAAAATTTAGAAACTGTGAGTGCGGAAGAGCTTAATGTAATGCCTTATGAGGAATTTCAAATGATAATGGATGTTCCACCAGTTCACTATGTGACGTCGCCATCTACCGTACAGATGCAATTAGCTTCTGACTCAAATTTAAATAATGGGAAACGGGGGGTAATGATAGATAGGCTGATAGTAGATGATGCAGAGCCTGATTTAGTTAAAAAGCTATTAAAGCTCTACAATGAAACTGAGAGCAGTGAAGTTAAAGATAAAATTGTTCAAGACTTAATGCTATACAATCAACGGCATAGAAATGTTGAGTCTTATATTGAAAACGATCGGCCTCTATTGAAATCATTTTTTGCAGAGTTTTTAAATGCTAAGTCATTATCGCCAAAAATGGCTGATGATGCCATCAGAGGGTTTATTGATACTCATTCTGCAGATGAGGTTATGACAAATTTGGATTTAATTAATAAATGGCTTCCCATAATAGGTCATTATTCATCGATTATGCTGAAATACACATTGGTATTTAAATCGAAAGAGCTTCAACGTACTTACATAAAATCGATAGTTGATGAACTACGTGAAGCTAATAATTCAGATTTAGATAGTTATTTATTTGGTCCATTATCAATGGGGTATCAAAATACAGGAAAAGGTTTACTCGAACCAGAATCCAAAAAAATCGTCTTGGATTATTTAAAAGAGGTTCATTACAAATACACTCGGAAAGGAAGAGAGTGTTCATCTAACTGTGTCACCTCATTGATTATCTAAGTCTCAGGTTCATACGGTCTTCAAAATAAATATGAAGCTGAGACG
>NZ_LNXV01000030.1 GCF_001467025.1 Legionella brunensis
GTACTTAAGCTCTAATGACTGTATTGAATCGCCTGTGGTGACCATATAGCGGCGATTGGTCATGACTTCCGTGAATTCCTGATAAATTTGTTTCAAGCGCTCAGGAGAGCTATTGCTATCGCGGTTAAATGTAAAACGATAGGCTCCTTTTCCAAATAAGCGCTGGGAAGTTCGGTTGAAATCGATGTAGTTAGTCTCTAACAAGG
>NZ_LNXV01000031.1 GCF_001467025.1 Legionella brunensis
CATCAATTTTGCCGCATTGGATTTATCCCCTATCCAGCAAGAACTGATTGCGCGCATGGCTTTGCCAAATAATGGTTCTATTAACAATTCCAATCAATCCCATATTGAACGCTTAAAGCAACAGGGGCGCGCTCATGACTAGAGCTATTCTGATGGTACTTTTGCTTCTTAATGGGGTGGTATTTGCCGATAAGCCCGTGGGATTTCTTTGGTACACAAAAGAAAAAGAAAACAAAAGCGTGGAGAAGAAAAAGCCCGCCGGTATTGACTTTAATAACCTAAGTTATACTGAGCGCGATGCCGTTTTGCGTTTCTACACCATGGAAGCGCTTCATAAAGCACGGTATACCAAAAAAGTAGAGGACATGCGCGTATTTTTAAGTCTCCAGGATTACTGGCTTAAAGAATCCTCACGGTTTAAGTCGTTGTTTCAGCAAACGATGTTGGCGCATCCCGAATATGATTATGCGGTGACTCATCCAACTTCTAATCTGGGTGCCAAAATCACCGATGAAGTGCGCGAATCCCAAACAGTAGAGGTCATAAACCGTTTATCCAAATCTCATGGATTGTTGTTTTTCTATCGAGGAAAAAGCCCTTATGACTTAAAGCAAATTCCCATTGTTGTTGATTTTTGCAAGCGATTTCGCATTCATCTGATGCCCGTTAGTGTCGATGGCGCAACCTCTCCAGAACTACTGAATTCTCGAATGGATCAAGGGCAAGCGAATCGATTGGGTGTTCGTTATTTTCCAGCACTGCTTTTGGTGAACCCAGTGAGCCAACGTGTTTCACCAGTGGCATATGGCTTAACTACACAGGATGTCTTGATGGAACGTATAAAACAAGTATACAGCCAATTTAAAGGAGAGGAATAATGTTTGCCCGTGT
>NZ_LNXV01000032.1 GCF_001467025.1 Legionella brunensis
CTTGGAAGAGCGCTTTGTGGATTAAATCGTGTAATTGCTTTACCTTTTCAGCAGATAGCCCTGTTTTTTCCATGCTGTAGGCCACATCGGCACGGCAATACATGGCAATAAGATCTTTCTTTTTAAGCGTAGGTCTTGCTTTCGCGTGTTGTTCAATTTTCCACTTTCTTGCCTCTTTAGGATCGGCAGGTCCTTCATCGGCAAGTTTTAAGGCCTCTTCCCAGCTTTTTTGCGCCTGATTTTTAAGTGCGGGAGTTACTTTTTCGGTCATGTCGCGAACCAATTCACCGAGCTTAGGATTCTCAATCAGGGATTTTGCCAGTTTCTTTTGTTCTTGCTCTAAAGCAAAAATGTGTTTACCAGCGGCGT
>NZ_LNXV01000033.1:0-79155 GCF_001467025.1 Legionella brunensis
ATGAGAGCATACTCTACAGATTGGGCGTCAGGTTGATTATCACCGGTCATAGCGCATAATTGCACTGCTAATTTCCAATTACGCTCATCAATAGCAGCTCTAAGGGCTTTGCTGACTGAGTTTTGGTCTGGCATATTGTCAGTTTGCAAGCTGCAAAGATATTCTACCATTGTCCACTCTTTTCCTTGAGCAGCTTTTTGTAATGCTTTATTCACAGAGTCTTTTGTGGGCCTGTTATCTGTTTTCATCATACATAAAGCTGCCACGGAATCTTTTTGGTTATAAAAGGCCATTTGGATGAGAGCATGCTCTACAGATTGGGCGTCAGGTTTATTATCACTGGTCATAGTGCATAATTGAACTGCTAATTTCCAATAAGACCTCTCAACAGCTTTTTTTAGGGACTTGTTTATTGCGGCCTGATTGGGTTTATTATCAGTTTGTAATTTACAAAGATATTCTATTGTACTCCACTCATCACGCCATAAATTATCCACTGCCTTTTCAAGTGCTGAGCTTACTGTAGTAGTATCTGGTCGATTGACAGTTGTTGCACATAGAACTTCTATAAATCCTACTGGTGCCCACGAAATTTGGTCGATTAATATTTTGGATAGGACTTCTTTACTTGGAGCTGTAGCGTTTACTTCTGGAATACATAAGCGCTGCGCTTCTTGCCATTTTTTTTGGGTAACGTGTTCCTGTAATAATTTATTTACCATATCTTCATTGGATAATGACATTCTAAGAAATTCCAAGGTAATGAGAACATAAATTATACACTGTGATCCGTATTTCCTCAATATAAAGTATTCCATTTAATGGATTATCTCGAATTGGTATGACCGAAATAGAACATTTTGAGCATGAACTTATATTTGTATTATCAGCAAAAGGCATCAAAGAGTTTATTGGGCAAACAAAAAAGACCTTGAAATTTGAATTTCTAAACATATTTCTTTTGATTAGTCATTGTTTTAATTAAATTTTGAAGCGTAGCGAAATGCGGAAATGTTTTTTTATTTGTCTAGTTACACTAAAATAAGGCATAATTGGCCTAAATCAATTAGGGATAAACCTGTGGTTTATATCAAACGTGACAATAAAGGCAAAATTTGTGCTCTTTATGAAGCAGGTTCAGCTGAAATGGAAGAAGTTGATATTCAGCATCCGGAGGTGCTTGAGTTTTTGGTTCGTTGCGACAGCAAAAAACAACTGGAGTGGCTGCAATCAGATCTACAACTAATTAGGGTATTAGAAGACCTCATTGATGTTCTGATAAGCAAAAATGTAATTAAGATTACAGATTTCCCTCAACCCGTAATTAATAAATTATTATCGCGCCAGAGTATTCGCGAGCGTTTGTCTGGGGCAATCGGTATGGAGTTTGATAATGAAATGTAGATGGCTAACTTTATTAGTTTCTTTGGCTAGTATGATGGCACTTCCCGCTTACAGTGCTACCTTAGACGAGTTATTACCAAATGAAAGAAATACAATTGAAATCTTTCAGAAATTCTCACCTAAAGTCGTATATGTACATCGCCTGGCAACAGTTGTTAATCATTCTTATGAGCGTATGCAAGTACCTGCTGGAGCAGGTTCGGGTATTATTTGGGATGCACAAGGACATATCGTTACCAATTTTCATGTTATCAATGGTGCAGATAATTTGTCAGTAAGTATTGGTAAGTTAACGGTGCCTGCAAAAGTGATTGGAGCTGAGCCTCGTAAGGATATCGCCGTTCTTGCTATTCGCTCTCCCAAGGCTTTGGAATTACTAAAATCATACACACCTTTTGAGTTAGCTCGTACAAATGAGCTATTAGTTGGTCAAAAAACTATTGCTATTGGCAATCCATTTGGTTTGGATCACAGTTTGACTGTTGGGGTCATTTCAGCATTGGGTCGTCAGGTACCTGGTGCAGGTGGGGTAACAATTCGCGATATGATTCAAACGGATACCTCAATTAATCCAGGTAACTCTGGTGGTCCTTTATTAGATAGCAAAGGGCGTTTAATTGGTTTAAATACCGCGATTTATTCAAACTCAGGCTCTTCCGCGGGAGTTGGCTTTGCAGTGCCTGCTGATGATATTGCACGTATCGTTCCGCAAATAATTAAAAATGGTCGAGTCGTATTATCAGGTATCGGTATTCAAGTGGTTGAGCCTCATATTGCTCAACGTCTTGGTATAAACAAGGGCCTATTAGTTGCTGAGGTTTTACCTCATACGCCTGCTGCTCAAGCAAAATTACGTGGTACTGTACGAGATAGTTGGGGCCGTGTGCACGTTGGGGATGTGATTACTGCCATCAACGGACATCCGGTAAAAAATTATGATAATTTTTATAATATTCTCGTTGATATAAAAGTTGGTGAACCAATAACATTAAGTATTTTTAGACAAGGTAAGACTCTTAATTATAAATTAAGAACAATCGATATTGCGGCCTATTAACAGAGCATGCCGGAAACAAAAGAAAAAATCATGGGTCTTGCAGCTGTTGCGAGATTCATGATGCGTGATAGTTCTCAAACAAATTCAAATTAATTATTCCCTACTATTAACCCTTCTAAAAAAGTTAAAAGATCACGCCTATTTTAAAGGTTAGTGTAATTTTATTAACCATCTCGATGAGTAATCACCACTTCGTGTCTTGGATAAATAATTTCTGTTAGAGCCACAAATTACTAACTAGAGTCAAGCCTGTTATAAAATGAGCATGTTCTTTTTTGCGAAAATAACGAAGGTAATAATATTTTATTAGCTCTATTAAAAAAGGATGATTTAAATTTAGTAGCTTCTGTTATAAGTATTAAGAATTATTCTCCAGAACTCTGGATGTCTCCTAGTAAATCTGATGAACATGCATTAGACATTGTAATGAATTCTATATCACCCTATAGAGCGAACGCGATAATCAGAACAATTATCCAAGAAAGGCTGAGCCCAATAAATCGATGTTACAATTTATTAAGCAACATCCAAATACTCAATTTTTAGATGAGGATTTAAAGCGTGCAATAGACTTACAGCTTGGGCAAATGGAAAAAAAACAAATTAAAAAAAATATCACTGAAAAATCTCAAGATCCTGTTGATAATCTTGGTAATCAGATAGTCCCGACTGTTTTTAGACGGAAGCAGTCACCCTAGATAATTTTTATTATTAATTTAAAAGAAATGCGCAAGCTATGATTCCTTAAAGATAACTCTGTTACGAGTTATAACCGTACTCACGTTGATAAGCTATTAGATGTTCAACTTTATCCAGTTGACCATCGAGCCGCAGGTAATCAATTAGGTCAAAAAGTGTAATAATAGAAAAAACGCGAATGCCCTGAGCTTCAATTTCAGCCAGTGTTGAGTCATTACCCTGCCCGCGCTCGCAGCGATCAAGCGCAATGACAACTCCTGCTAGTTGCCCCCCATGACTTGTAATCAGAGCTTGAGCTTCACGAAAAGCAGTGCCCGCAGTGATTACATCATCAACAATGACTGTTTTTCCATGTAAAGGTGCACCAATAAGTTGTCCACCTTCGCCATGGTCTTTGATTTCCTTGCGGTTAAAAGTAACTGTGACATCCATGCCTGCTTCGGCTAAGGCAATTGCTGTTGCAGTCGCTAAGGGAAGACCTTTGTAAGCTGGTCCAAAAAGATGTTGAAAATCTATTTGCTTCTCGAGAAGTGTTTGGGCATAAAATTGTCCTAATTGTCGTAAAGCATCTCCTTGATAAAATAATCCGGCATTAAAAAAATAAGGACTTTGCCGACCCGATTTCAAAGTGAAATTACCAAATTTTAATACCTGACAATCTAGAGCTAACCGAATAAATGATGCTTTAAATTGATTCATTAGAAACCTCCTATCAATGACAGTAGGGCTTATTCTACAAAAATTTTCTCATGTGTAGATCCTATTAAATGAAGAGATTAAAGGTTTTTTTAAAAAAATCGTTAACAATCAATAAAAAACTGTTATTCTAATCATATGTTGGTTCATGCTGACATGCAGGCATTCATTCGGAATGTGAAAGGATGCTATAAAATTGTTTTAATCTACTACGAAGTAGACGAGTTATAGACGAAAGGGGATAGTGAATGTCGCAAAGAGAATCAGGCCATGTTAAATGGTTCAATGAAAAAAAAGGATTTGGATTTATCGTCAATCAAGAAGGTGATGACATATTTGTGCATTACAAAGATATTCAAGGCGTCGGCTTTAAAACATTACATGAAAATGATCCGGTTACTTTTGTGCTTGATAAAGGCCCCAAAGGATATAAAGCTCAAGACGTAGTAGTTAGCGCTCAAGAAGAATAATCATATGTCTGAATAAGATAAGAGTTATGAATAATTCATGACTCTTATCTATTTGAGATGTATCTAAATATTTAACATAAGAACTAGCATATTCTTGACCAATGACTAGAAGAATCGTTATCATCCATAGCAGTGCTGATTTGTTTAAAATCAACCCAGGTCAAGTATCATTAGTCTTTCTTAAACTTATTTAGCTTATGGCGAGAAACAATAATCAAAACTCACACATCACTTCAGGGAGAGATTGGAATGGAATCTAATCAAAAAGTGGCAGTGATCACAGGAGCTGCGAGTGGAATAGGGCTTGCTTTAGCTCAGGCTTGCGTACAACGTCGAATTCATGTGGTTATGGCTGACAATGCGGTTACTACTTTATGTGATAAAGTTGAACAACTAAGTAATCAGGCACAGGTTGAAGTGTTAGGGGTGGTTTGTGATGTTACTAAACCTGAAAGCCTTCGGCATTTAGCAAAACAAACCTATGAACATTTTAATCGTGTTGATTGGTTATTCAACAATGCTGGAATTAGCGGTCACCTAGCGCCTATATGGGAGCTGACTCATGAACATATTCGCAAGGTCATAGATGTTAATTTATATGGTGTTATACATGGTGTGCAGGCCTTTTTACCATTTATGTTTAAACAAACTCATCGGTCTCACATCATTAACATGGCCAGTTTATATGGTTTATGCAGTGGTTCACAGATGTCTGCTTATGCGATGTCTAAACATGCAATCGTAGCCCTTTCTGAATCGTTATATTTTGATCTCAATCGATTAGAAAAGCCTGTAGATGTATCAGTTGTTTGTCCTTCATTTGCCAATACACAATTGCTTAGAAACTCTACTCCTCTGCACTCAGACAAATTACATCATATGGTGGCTGACCTGGTAGAGCGAAGCAGGCCTGCAGAAGATGTTGCGGCGCACATTATTCAAGAAATTGAAAAAAAGACTTTCTATATTTTACCTGATAAAGAAGTGAAAGATTATTGTGAGCAAAGAGCAAGAGCGATTATTGAGCAAACAGAGCCCTACCCACATAGTCTCGAAAAAATTATTGCTTCATTAAGCAAAAGAGCTATGGCAAGCTAGCATAGCGATATGCCAAATGAGCTAGTGAAAGGGCAGCTTTTTTTCTCCTTTGTCACAACAGAAAACTGGATAGATTAATAGAGATTTTATAGGGAGACAGGATGAGGATTTTCCTTGCTATATTGACAATGCTCTACGCAACATTTGGTTGGTCAGTCGATTTCAAAGTTTTTTGGCGATGCAGTGATACTCATTTAGAAGCAATCGATGTTTATCAAAGCAATGATAAGCAAGCTAATTTATTCCTAAATTATATTGATCAGGCAAAAAGAGCGTTGTTTTCCTCACCTATTAACGTCAAAAGCTTGGCTGAGTTGCCTTCTAATTTTGATGAGCAAACTTTCCTAATGCTGGGTAATGAAGATCATATATTTGTAAATTGTGTAGGGCAGGTGAATTTAAATCCGCATGATCTCCAAGGCAAAGTTGTTTTTGATGTTCATAGAAATGCATTCAATTGTCCTTTAATCCCTAAGGGTTGCAGTGAGTAATTGAAGATTCGCAGCAATACTGGAGTTTCGGAGCATCAGATGGGACTTTCTGCCGCCAGTTTAATGAAGGAAAGACGGTTTTTACCCCTTTTCTTAACGCAGTTTTTTGGTGCTTTTAATGACAATGCTTTTAAGTTGGCTATGCTTACCTTAATTAGCTACCACGTCAGTACCTCATTAGTGCAATCAGAAAAATACCAAGCAATAGCGGGTGCTTTATTTACTATCCCTTTTTTCCTTTTTTCAGCTACCGCGGGCCAACTTGCAGATAAATTTGATAAAGCGCGGATGTCTGTGGCGGTAAAAATATTTGAAGTTTGCCTTATGTGTATCGGGGGTTTTTCGCTTTATCTTGAAAGTATTTTATTGATGATGATAACGCTAACGGGAATGGGTATCCATTCTACTTTTTTTGGCCCCATAAAATACGCTATTCTTCCTGATCATTTGCAGCGCGATGAGTTACTCAAGGCAACCTCACTGATAGAAGCCTCCACTTTCCTGGCAATTCTTTTAGGAACAACATTGGGAGCCTTAAGCATCGGCACTTCTACGCCTCATGTAGGTTATGCAGTAATTTTAACCAATGTGGTGGCTTTATTAGGGTTAATATCAAGTCTATTTATTCCCGAGGCTCCTGCAAAAGCAGTAGAGTTGCAAGTAGATTGGCATATCTGGCGTGCTACTATGCATATGATGAAAGGCTCAATGAAAAATTATAAAGTTTTGCCAGCTATTTTTACCATTTCCTGGTTTTGGTTAATTGGTGCTGTGATGCTCACGAAATTGCCTGATTATACACATTATATCCTGCAAGCTGATGCGTCAGTTTTTGCCTTTTTTCTTGCATTATTTTCAATTGGGATTGCGTCAGGATCCATAGCGATTGGTCATTTTTTAAAGGGGAATATAACGTTGCGCTTTGTCCCGCTCAGCATGTTATTTTTATCTTTATTTGCGGCTGATTTATATATCGTTTCGCCAAATACCACATCAATCGAGCCCTTACAGGCTTTAGGTGTATTTCTTTTTAAACTGAATAACTTACGCATTACTTTAGATTTTTTTCTTTTTTCTTTTTGTGCCGGTTTGTTTATTGTTCCTTTATATACTTATATTCAGGTAGCAAGTGATGAGAGTCTGCGAGCACGCACTATTGCAACTAATAATATATTCAATGCATTATTTATGGTGATAGGCTCCGGGCTTGTTATGTTTTTACTTTACTTAAATATGAGTATTCCCATGGTCTTTCTCATTTTAGCCATATTAAATGCTTTAGCTGCGATGGGATTGTGGCTAGCTTTGCTTAAAGTAGGTGATTTGCAAGTTAGTTAAGGAGCAATTTTGACTGATATCGCCATTGTATTGAATAAAAAAGCAAAAAATGCTGAACAAATTAAGAACTACCTTGATGCTTTAAAAAAAGATCATATTGATCATTATTGTTTTCAGGTTGAGCCAAAAGATTTGGAGGCTCATATTAAAGATTGTATGAGCCAATGTTCTCTCTTATTGATAGGTGGCGGTGATGGCACGATACGTTCAGCTGCGCAATGGTGCGCAAATAGTGCTGTTACGCTTGGTGTTTTACCGCTTGGCACAATGAATCATTTTGCGAAAGAATTAGATTTACCTTTAACTCCCCATGACTTAATTGCTGCTATTAAAGAATCAAAGAGGATTAAAATTGATCTTGCGGAGGTGAATGGTTCTATATTTATTAATAATTCTTCTATTGGTTTTTATCCTAAACTTGCTAAAAAGCGAGATTATTATTCAAAATATTATCCCAAATGGCTTAGTTATATCCCAAGCTTTTTGGAAACTCTTCAATATCATGAGACTTTTCCAATTGTTATACAAAGTGAAGATTTAAATTTGGCTATTCGTACCTCTTTTTTTATGATTTCTAACAATTTATATTCCTACCAGTTTCCAGCAACAATAAAACGGGATAACTTTAATCAGAAACTCCTGGGCATTTATTATTTGAAATATGGCAAGATAAGTGTCGCAAAAGTTTTTAGCCATTTTTTTAGCAAAGCCAATCATTTTGAAGTGATGAAATCAGAAGTTACAATTCAGGTTGATGTTAAAAATATGGATAAAGTTAATATTTCATTAGATGGAGACACAATGACAATGGCGACTCCTTTAATTTATCGTTCTCTACCTAATGCTCTTCAGATATTAGCTGCCCGATGAAAATTGCTCATATTTCTGATTTACATTTTGGTATGCATTTGCCAGCTGTCTTAGATGCTTTTATAGAAAGTATACATAAGATAGAGCCTGAAATAGTGATTATTTCAGGGGATGTGACGCAGCGTGCAAAAAACTATCAATTCGAACTCTTATGCTCTTTTCTGGGACAAGTGCCAGGAACTATTTTAGTCGTACCGGGTAATCATGATGTGCCATTTTATAATTTTTGGGCTCGATTAATACATCCATTTAAAACTTACAATAATTACATAGGGAAGCACTTTAAAACAGAATTTTGTAATGATGAAATCGCAATTTTAGGGGTTAATAGTGTCAATCCTTTAAAAGGTATAAAGGGTAAATTAACCAATTCAGTACTTGATAAAATCAATAGTTTTTTTGTTGAGAAAAAGAAAAATTCAAATATTTTATTTTTTCATCATAATTTTGATCATATTGAAGGGCTTCATAAGCCTTTGGAAAATGAAAGTCAATTTTTAAGTTATTTGCGACAGAGCAATATAGATGTAGTTTGTACAGGTCATCTCCATTATGCCAATGTTGGTTTGATCAGAAAAAATACTAATAGGGTTTGCTTAGTGTTGCATGCAGGCAGTTTGCTATGCAGTAGAAAAAAAGACAATATGAATAGCTATTTTTCTATCGATATCAATGCTGAGCAATGTTCTGTAGATTGGCATGTCTTTAGGAATAATCAATTTGAAATCCACAAAAATTATACGGTTAATTTTGCTGATAAAGAGTTCAAACTTAAATTTGAAGATGAGGATAGTGGAGCTCTTTAATTGAGCTTGCGAAGCCAATTGCTACGCGGAGTATCATTATTAGATCACCAGCTGATATGGGCCAGTGATCTGAGCTGGATGTTTTAATCATTTAACCAATCTTGAGCTGGTAAAAAATCGGTATAAAGTTTTGCTTCGGCACTATCTTTTTCGGGTTGCCAATTATATTTCCAATGCACCTCTGGGGGTAATGACATTAAAATAGATTCTGTTCTACCGCCTGATTGTAGGCCGAATAAGGTGCCGCGATCATAAACTAAATTAAACTCTACATAACGTCCTCGTCTGTACAGCTGAAAGGCTTTTTCTTGCGGTCCATACGGTAACTCTTTTCGCTTTCTGACGATGGGCTCATAAGCTTTTATAAAATGATCACCAATACTCCTCATTAAAGCAAAACTATTCTCAAATCCTCCCTGATTAAAATCATCAAAGAACAGTCCGCCGATTCCTCTAGCTTCTTGGCGGTGTTTGAGATAGAAATACTGATCACACCAAGCTTTAAATTTAGGGTAAATATCCGTACCAAAGGGTTGACATGCAGTAAAGGCCGTTTCATGCCAATGCTTGCAGTCTTCGCGAAATCCATAATAAGGTGTGAGATCAAAACCACCGCCAAACCACCAAACTGGATGGCTGTTTTCCTTTTCTGCTAAGAAAAAGCGAACATTGGCATGGGAAGTAGGGACATAGGGATTATCCGGATGGATAACTAATGATACCCCTAAAGCATGAAACCGACGGCCTGCTAATTCAGTTCTATGAGCCGTCGCTGATGGTGGCAGCTCTTCCCCTGAGACATGAGAAAAATTGACGCCAGCTTTCGCAAACACTTTTCCTTCATTCAAAACGCGCGTAATTCCTCCACCACCTTGAGGTCTCACCCAACTATCCACTATAAATTGATTTTTACCATCCAGCGTTTCCAATGTGTTACAAATATTGTTTTGAAGCTGCAACAAATAAGATTTGATTAAATCGATAGCATTAGAGGGTAATTCATTAATTTGGTTCATCGTTTGCTCCTAATACACGTTTAGGACATCAGCAACATTAGAGAGAGTTTGCTATTAGGCGATTGCAAACCTTGCTCATTCTACCTTGTTAATCAATCCAAAGCCAACGCATTAGACTTTTTTCGAAATCAAATAAGGTAGTAAGTTAATTATTGGCATGCCATTTGCTTCACTGCTACTAATAGCTTAAAGGGAGTTTAATCAATGGTCTTGGATTTAGACAATTATTTGGGAATTCATGCAAAGGCGTTGATGGTTCGCGATCAACGTGCTTCACAGCTTGCTATGAACTTGGCAAACGTGAATACACCTAACTACAAAGCGAAGGATATCGATTTTAAAAATGTATTGAATCAAGCAATGACAGCATCCTCTTCGCAAGAAATGGCAGTAGATAAGCCTAATCATATTGTTGGCCAAAGCGACTTTGAAGGTCAATTTAAATATCGCACACCCAGTCATATCACTTTAGATGGGAATACTGTGGATAAAAATTTGGAAGCAACAGAATTTGCGCGAAATGCAATGGCTTACCAGGCTAGTCTAACATTTCTTGATGGTAAAATTAAATCCATGCTCACTGCGTTGAAAGGGGAATAAGAATGTCTTCCTTAAATAATATATTTGATATAGCAGGTTCAGCTCTTGTTGCCGAAACTGCCCGGTTAACAACAAGCACTAGTAACATGAGTAATGCTAACGTTGTTACTAGCAATCCTGATGATACCTACAAGGCTCAGTATCCTGTTTTTAAAACGATTCAGGATGAAGCACAAATGTGGATGGATAATCAGGTTAAGACCGGCGTTGAGGTAAGTGCTATTTATGAAAGTGAAGCTGAAGCTCTTAAGCAGTATGAGCCAAATAATCCTCTGGCTGATGCTGATGGATTTGTTTATGCACCAAATATTAATTATGTTGCCGAAATAGCGAATATAATCTCAGCATCGAAAGCCTACCAAATGAATTTAGAGGTACTTAATACCTCTAAACAACTTATTCAAAGAACTTTACAACTTGGACAGTAAGGGGGAATTAAGTAATGACAATGAATTCAGTCAATGGAGCAACTAACCCTCTAATGGGACAAGGAGCGCCAGTTTCTCCAAAGAGTTTGGGCCAAAGTGATTTTTTAAGACTTATGGTCGCTCAAGTGCAGCACCAGGATCCTTTAGAACCACAAACAAATGGGGATTTCCTTTCTCAATTAGCGCAATTTAGCACGAATGATGGAATTACTAAAATGCAAGAATCAATTCAAAATCTGGCTTCATCCTTGCAATCTAATCAAGCTCTTCAAGCCTCTGCATTAGTGGGACGCAAGGTTTTAGTAAACAGCAATGTAATGAATTTAGGACAAGAAGGTGAAGCAAAAGCTGCAGTTGATGTCCCTGCAGGAGTTGATAATCTAAATGCTGAAATTTACTCCGAGTCAGGCGAGCTAATACGAAAGATTCCTTTAGGTCAACAAAGTGCAGGGCTTTGTGAATTTAGCTGGGATGGGTTTAATCAAAAAGGTGAAAGAGTACCTGCGGGAAAATACACAGTTAAAGTAAATGGCATATACTCAGGACAAGAGGTCGCTTTAAAAACCATGACTGCCGCTAATGTTGATAGTGTAAGTCTTGGCCAAAATGGTGAGGGCGTAAAGCTTAACGTAGCGGGAGTTGGATCGGTATCATTGAATGATGTTAAACAAATCACAGGATAAGATTAATTAATACCAAAATTTATTAATCTGTCCATTATCTCAGGCAAAAGGTTTTAGTTAGGCTTGAGTATCATTTTCTGCAGGAGGCAATTATGGTATTTGGAACAGCACTTAGTGGAATTCAAGCAGCCAGCAAAGATTTGGATGTCATTGGCAATAACATCGCTAACTCACCTACTATAGGATTTAAGAGCTCGCGTGCAGAATTTGCTGATGTTTATGCTGTAGGCTCTTATGGAGGGGGGAGCAATTCAGTAGGAAGTGGTGTTCGTTTATCCCGAGTACAGCAAAATTTTGGTCAGGGGAATTTTACTTTTACTAACAATAGTCTTGATCTCGCTGTCAGTGGCTCAGGATTTTTCATTTTAAATGATCAGGGTTCAAAGGTTTATACTAGAGCAGGGGCTTTCGGTTTAGATAATCAAGGGTTTATTGTTAATAGTACCAATCAAAATCTGACCGGGTTGCTTGCTGATGCTGATGGTAATGTCACTAGTGTATCGGGAAATCTTCAAGTTAATACGTCAAATATAAATCCAAATGCTACGACCTCTGTAACGAGTGGAGTAAATTTATACGCTAAAGCGACAGCTCCGACAGTTGACTGGACTGGTGGAGCCACTCCGGCACAAGATACTTATAATAATGCAACATCAACAACTATTTATGATAGTTTGGGTAATTCGCATGTTCTATCGATGTATTTTATTCATGCTGATTCCGCTGCTGTCTTAGGTGACCCAAACGCCTCTTCCCCTCCTGGGACGCAGAATCAATGGTATGTTGCTTTTCAACTCGATAATCAAAATTTACCTGCAAACGTCGGACCTAATAATACAGATAACTTATATCGAGTGAATTTTAATAGCGATGGCTCTTTTAACAGTGCCCTAGATACTACGAATACAGCATTAACAAACAATCTAATTCCACTGTCAATGACGCTGTCGAATGGTGCAGACCCATTAAACTTTAATGTGGATTTTTCCGATAGCACGCAATTTGGTAGCCCGTTTGCTGTCCAGTCAAATACCCAGAATGGTTATACGACGGGGCGGTTGGATGGTTTGGATATTGATGAGCAAGGAATTCTATTTGGCCGTTATACGAATGGACAATCCCGAGTGATGGGGCAAATACAATTAGCAAATTTTGCAAACCCAGACGGTTTGCAATCATTAGGAAATACCAGTTGGGCTGAAACATCTGCTTCTGGACAGGGATTAATCAGCAATCCTGGCACAGCTAGTCTTGGCTTGATCCAATCAGGAGCCTTGGAGGAGTCCAATGTTGATCTAACGGGTGAATTAGTTAATTTGATTGGAGCTCAACGCGATTTTCAAGCCAATGCTCAAACCATTCGGACAGCAGATGCGGTAACGCAAACTATTATTAATATTCGCTAATAAAAAACCGTGGTGAGCCACGGTTTTTTGAATCATAAGAGGTGATTATGGAACCGGTGCTTTATAATGCAATGAGTGGGTCAAAAACTGATTTTCATAAACAAAATATTAACACGAATAATTTAGCCAATATTAATACTCCTGGATTTAAAGCAGATATCTTCCAGGCTCAATCTATGTATGTAACTGGGGCTGCAGAAACATCGGAAGCTTTTGTTGTTCAAACGGAGAATGCAACGGATTTTACGGATGGTTCATTGATAACAACTGGACGAGATTTGGATGTAGCAGTACAAGGAGATGGCTGGTTTGCAGTTCAAGATTCTCAAGGCAAGGAAGCTTACACTCGAGGAGGAGACTTTCATCTGACGGAAAATGGTATGTTAGTGACCGCCTCAAATAGGCCAGTTTTAGGTGATGGTGGGCCTATCTCAATTCCTCCAGCTCAACGCATCGAAATTGGAAATGATGGTACCATATCTGTCGTTCCTTTGGATGGGGATCCAGATACGCTCGCAGTAATTGATAGATTAAAGCTTGTTAAATTAGATCCTAAAAATATAACGAAAAATGTCGATGGGCTAATGACATTAAAACAGGGTGGAACCGCACCCAGCGATGCTTCCATCACCATAGTGAAAGGCGCTTTGGAGAATAGTAACGTTAATGCTGTTGGAGAAATGGTTGATTTAATAGCCACCGGACGAGAGTATGATTCGCAAATGAAGGTAATGCAAATTGCTGATGAAGACTCACAGAAATTGGCACAACTTTTGCAGATATGATTTTGAAAAGCCTAATAAAAATAATAACAAGGAATGGCTATGGAACCAGCATTATGGGTTAGTAAAACGGGACTTGATGCGCAAGATAAAAACATTGCTAATATTGCGAATAACCTGGCTAACGTCAATACCACCGGTTTTAAAAAGGGAAGGGCAGTATTCGAAGATTTAATTTATCAAAACTTACGCCAGGCTGGAGCACAATCAACGCAAAGCACAGAAATACCCACCGGTATTAATATGGGTACTGGTGTCCATATGGTTTCTACTCAAAAAATATTTAACCAGGGCAGTATACAAAATACTCAAAATCCTTTGGATGTTGCTATTCAGGGACGTGGTTTTTTAAAAGTATTATTACCTGATGGGACAGAAGCTTATACACGCGATGGCACATTGCAGGGTGATTCTCAAGGGCAATTAGTTACAGCGAACGGGTATGTGGTACAACCACCGATTACCATTCCTGAACAAACACTGAGTGTGACAATTGGTACTGATGGTACGGTCACAGCATTGGTTGCGGGTAATAATGTCCCAACACAAATTGGTACATTAGAGTTAACCGATTTTATCAACCCAGCAGGTTTGCAACCTATGGGGCAGAACTTGTTTCTAGAGACGGTAGCAAGCGGACCTGCACAGACTGATAATCCAGGAAATGCTGGATTAGGAACCTTGCTACAAGGATCTTTAGAGTCTTCTAACGTCAATGTTGTGGAAGAATTGGTCAATATGATTCAAGCGCAACGTAGCTACGAAATTACCGCTAAAGGTATTCAGACAGTAGATAACATGTTGCAATACTTGACTCAAACGGTGTAACAGGAAGTTAGTGATGACTATTCGGTTTTTGCTTGGGTTGGTAATGCTTTATTTATTGGCGGGCTGTGAGGCATTAAATCCTCCCTATCCCGGGACGCAGCCTGATTTTGCACCTACCTATCCAACAGGACCGGATCCAAAGCAAACTCGTCATGTTAATGGTGCTATTTATAATGCAGAGACGGCTTTGCCCTTATTTGAAACGCCAAGAGCAAGACATCCTGGCGATATTGTCACAGTGATGTTGATAGAAAAGACAGATGCTCAGAAGCGGGCAATTACCCGTCAACGTAAAAATGACAAAACTCAGATATTTAATGCTACTTTCCTTGGAAGGCCTATTGCATTAGGCGGTGGTTACAGCATGGACTTTGATTTGGACGCCAAGCGTAAATTTGAGGGTGAGGGACAATCTGTTCAAAATAATAAATTGGCAGGAAGTATTTCTGTGACAGTAGCTAAAGTTTTGGCCAATGGAAGTATGGTTGTGCAAGGCGAAAAATGGATTCACATTAACCAAGGTAGTGAATTTGTAAGATTGTCAGGAATTATTAGACCACAAGATATTCGACCTGATAATACAATTACCTCAGATAGAATTGCTAACGCAAGAATTGCTTATGGTGGCACAGGTCAAATTAATAATACCAATGCACAGGGTTGGTTTTCGCGGTTTATTTGGGGGCCTCTCTTTCCTGTATGATGTTGTTAGTGTACTGCTATCATCCTTTATTGTGAGGGGGGAATAAACGCTATAAGTTAGACCTTGAGTTTGACTCTAGGCTTATAAAGCTATGAGATTATTGATTTTAAGATAACAGGACGAATCAATGCGTAAATGGCATATTGCATTCTTATTAATTTTTTTGAATATATTAGGCTCTTATGTCTATGCTGAGCGCATTAAAGATATTGCTACTTTAGCGGGTGTTCGTACTAACCAATTGGTTGGTTATGGTCTTGTTGTAGGTCTTGATGGGACTGGCGATCGTGCAGGTACTCGATTTACCGAGCAAAGTTTTGCAAATATGCTGATACAGCTAGGTATTAATATCCCTCCCGGAACAAAACTTAATTCAAAAAATATTGCGGCAGTGATGATTACAGCCAATCTCAGTACCTTTATGAAGAAAGGGCAGACATTGGATGTGAATGTCTCTTCCATTGGTGATTCCAAAAGTTTACGTGGAGGTACCTTGCTAATGACTCCGCTTAAAGGAGCGGATGGTCGTGTGTATGCAATGGCACAAGGTAATATAACTGTTGTCGCATTAGCTGTAAGTGGTGATGATGGCTCCAGTGTCACAGTCAACGTGCCCAGCGGAGGACGAATTGCAAATGGTGCTACTGTAGAAGTTGATATTCCAAATCCTTTCTATTTTTCAAGAACACTCACTTACAATTTACATCGTCCCGACTTTACCTCGGCAAAGCGGATGAGTGATGCAATCAATCAACTCATGGGGCCTGGTACAGCTCACCCGATTGACGCAGCCTCAGTGGAGGTCACTGCACCAAGGTCAGCTGCTCATCGCGTCGATTATGTTTCTGTATTGGAAAATATTGAATTTATACCGGGCGAAGCCGAAGCGAAAATAATTATTAATCCACGAACAGGTACTGTGGTTATCGGTCAAGGAGTACTTGTGAAGCCGTCTGCAGTTTCACATGGCAATTTGATCGTAACGGTTAGTGAAAATCCCATTGTCAGCCAACCTAATCCCTTCGCCACAGGTCGTACGGTGGTGGTTCCTGATACGCAAATTAATGTAGAGCAAAAAAATAGCCGTACCTTCTTATTTGCTCCAGGAGCATCTTTAAAAGATATTGTCAAAGCAATTAATGCGGTTGGCGCAACCCCTGCGGATTTGGTGGCTATTCTTGAAGCATTGCAACAGGTTGGTGCGTTAAATGCAACAATAATCATTATTTAACTTGGATGGTTAATTATGGCAATTGATGGAATCGCTGTAAGTGATTTTAAAAATTTGCAAAATTTAAAACAGCAAGCTCAAACTGATGGACAAAAGGCTTTACCAGAGGTTTCAAAACAATTTGAAGCTATTTTTTTACAATCAATGCTAAAAAGTATGCGCATGGGAGGACAGTATTTTCTTGATGAATCAAGTCCTTTTAAAAGCGACACTGCTTCAACATTCCAAGATATGCTAGATGGGCAATATGCAAATAATATAGCTCATGGTCAGGGTATTGGTTTGGCTACTGTTTTAGCAAAGCAACTAGGACAATCTACAGAAAATAATACTAATAATAATCCGTTGCTGAACCAATCGTTATTACCATCCCGTATGGCTCCATTGCAGCCCTCAGTTCCAAAGGAAAATAGTCATGTTGAAGCTACAACAATTGATGAATTTGTAAAATCAATTTGGCCCTATGCTCGCCAAGCCGCTAATCTTTTAGGACTTGACCCTAAAATATTAATGGCACAAGCGGCTCTAGAAACAGGGTGGGGGCAGCATGTTACTAAAGGTGAGGACGGTAATAGTAGTAATAATTTATTTAATATTAAAGCAGCCCCTCAGGCACAGGATTCGGTCAAAATTAAAACAACGGAATATATTGCCGATACTCCTATTAAGGTCAATGCGTCTTTTCGCAAATATCCTTCAATAGAGCATAGTTTTAATGATTATGTAGCGTTAATTAAAGGGAGTGGTCGTTATGAAGCGGCTTTGGCAAATACTAAAGACCCTGAACGTTATGTTGGTGAATTACATCGAGCTGGCTATGCGACTGATCCTTGTTATGCTTCCAAGATATTGGCTATTTATCATGGAGATGAATTACAGCAGGCCTTGGAGCGAAATGGTTTTTCGTTGGAGTAGTAATTGACCTAGGGACAAAGAATTTACAGGAGTAATAGCATGTCAGGTATTCTAAATATTGCAGCATCAAGTCTTAATGCATTTCAACGAGCCCTTGAAGTCGTGGGTAATAATATAGCCAACGCCCATAATTCTGGTTACTCAAGACAAACAACGCAATTTACTCCCATGCCTTCCCATCGATATGCCGGCTCATTTATTGGTACCGGCGTTACTGTATCGGATATCAAGCGCAACAATGATCGTTTTGCCACGCAACAGGTGCGTGAAACTTTAACAAGTAAAACAGAATTTGATACGTTTTATCAACAGGCACTCCAGATTGATAAGCTACTTTCCCAAGAAGGGACAAGTGTTTCAGCAAGCTTACAAAAATTTTTTAATGCCTTATCTCAGCTAAACGAGGCTCCTGATAGCCTTGCTTCACGAGGGGTAGCTTTAAAGCAAACTGAATTATTAGTGGACCAGTTTAATTCAATGCAGCTTCGGTTGGATGAATATCAGCAAAATAATACCCTGCAAATTAAAGAAGCCATTGACCATATTAATCAAATTGCCACAAGCATTGCTGAAGTGAACCAACAATTAAGTGGAATGCGTAATGCTCCTGAGTTGCTTGACAAGCGTGATGAGTTGTTGCGTGAGCTTTCTCAATATGCGGAGGTTACGGTTATTGAGCAAGGTGATACTGGAGTAAGTGTTGCAATCGGTAGTGGTGAAATGTTGGTGATGGGGTCTGAACATCGTGATTTAGAAATTCAACCTAATACAGCAGGACAATATGGCACAAGAATTACCATTGATAATGGCGCGGGACAAACTGAGGTAACTAATAATTTACGTTCTGGCATGTTAGGGGGCTTGTTGAGTTTTGAAGAGGAGATTATTGGACACGCTAGTCAATTATTAGGGCAAATGGCAATGGGGCTTGCGACAACATTTAATGCCCAGCACCGTTTAGGTATCGATATGAACAGCCAAATCGGGAAAGATTTTTTTACTGACTTTAATACCATGGCTCTGCAATTGGCGCGTTCAGTCCCCTCGACTAATAATACAGGCTCTGGGGTTTTGTCAGTCGAAATTTCTGATATCGGTCAAACTAAACTAAGCGATTATGAGCTTATAGTTACTGATACGGGCACTAATGAAATAAGATTAATTCGTAAATCCGATGGTCAAGCGACCATATTAAACTGGACAAACAGTCCCCCAACGCCTCCTGCAGGGCAAATTGTAATAGATGGCATGACAATTACTGTGGATGACGTTTCCAACTTAAATAATGATGATCGCTTTACTCTAAGTCCAACACGAGGAGCCGCCAGAGATTTAAAATTGGCTTTAACTGATGCTCGAGAAATAGCATTTGCCTCACCAGTTCGTACACAAGCGTCACTGGCCAATACTGGCAATGGTCATATTGCTCTTGGTGATATATTTAATACTACTAATGTGAATAAAGAGTTTCGTATCGATTTTATTTCAGATACTCAATATAACTTGGTTAATGTGACAGATAGTATAACAACAGGACCGCTGACCTTTACCCCTAATACGGACAATACAGTATTGATCCCTGACTCTGTAACGCCTTCTTATTCCATCGTACTTTCAGGGATCCCCAAAACAGGGGACAGTTTCACTGCTTCATTCAATAGTGGTGGTATTGGGGATAACCGTAATGGTCTAAAACTTAATGGATTACAACAAAATAAAGTATTTGAGGGGGGATCTGAAAGTTTATTCGATAGATATTCCAATTTAATTGCCCAGGTGGGAGGCAAAACTTATCAAGCTAAACTTCGCAGTGATGCTGCCGATATATTACATGGGCAGGCAGTGGAGTTTCGTGACAGTAAAAGTGGTGTCAATCTGGATGAAGAGGGAATCAATTTAGTGCGTTTTGAGCAAGCTTATCAAGCAGCAAGCAAGGTGATGGCAGTTTCTGGTCAAATAATGGATATATTATTCGCTGCAATGAGGTGATTATGCGAATTTCTACCAATCAAATTTTTATGCGAGGGCTCCATAATATGTTAGCCCAGCAAGTTGAGACGTTAAAACTACAGCAACAGTTATCGTCCCAAAAAAAATTACAATCCCCCTCTGATGACCCTATTTCTGCTGCAAAAATAGACCTAATGAAACAACGTATTAATGGAACCGATCGCCTACAACAGAATCGCGAAGCAGCTTTAGGAGCTTTAAGCTTTGAGGAAAGCACTTTAAGTAACATTATTAATGTGATTCAACGGGTTCGTGAGATACAAGTTCAGGCTGGAAATAGTTCTCTTTCTGAGGCTGATAGAAAAGCTTTGGGTGAAGAGGCGAAAAGTTTACTAGGTCAATTGCAAGGATTGGCAAACACTCAAGATAGCAATGGATATTATTTGTTTAGTGGAGGCAAAACTGCTACTCAGGCTATAACCAGAGATATCAATGGACAGTTTATCTACAATGGTGATGAAACACAAAGATTCCAAGCAATCAGTAGTGGATTAGATGTTGCAGTCAATGACAATGGTTCTGACTTGTTTATGCGTATTTTAAATGGAAATGGCTATTTTACTGTGGGTCCTACTGCGATCCCTAATACAGGGAGTGCTGCTGTCAACTCAGGTTCAGTTGTTGATGTTGCGGCCTATGTTCCCGATGACTATACCATGCAATTCGTTTTAAACTCTCAAAATGAGTTGGTTGTCATGGTAACTGGATTAAGTAGTGGCTCTGTACTTCCTACGACAGGGAATCCTGATGATGCTC
This sequence comes from Legionella brunensis, assembly GCF_001467025.1. Classification (GTDB taxonomy): domain Bacteria; phylum Pseudomonadota; class Gammaproteobacteria; order Legionellales; family Legionellaceae; genus Tatlockia; species Tatlockia brunensis. The sequence continues at coordinate 20,288 of NZ_LNXV01000033.1, forward strand.
CCTTGTATCAAGAAGGAACGACAGTGACCTTTAATGGAATTCAAGTGACTGTAACTGGTATGCCTGCAGTGGGGGATGCGTTTACCATTAAGCCATCAGAAAATGAATCTATTTTTTCAACAGTTGACCGCATGGTTACTAATTTGAATAGATCTTTTTTAACTACAACTGATAAGGCAGTGGTGGAAACTGAAAATAACCAGTTACTTGATCAATTAGATGCGGCTCTTGATAACATTCTTGCTTATCAGGCGCAAGTTGGGGCCCGTTTAAATCAATTAGATGTAGCTGACCAAGTCAACGGGGATCTTATTCAAACAAGCCAAGAAACCTTATCTTCACTAGAGGATGTTAACCTTCCAGAGGTCGCTGTAAAACTGGAATTGCAACGAATTTATCTGGAAGCCGCACAACAAAGTTTTGCAAGAATCCAAGGCTTAACTATATTTAATTACCTTAATTAAAAGCGTTCTCAAATCAGCTTATTTTCTTGAGTTGAGTTGTCTATTTTTGCGTTTGTAGCAGTTTCCTCTTTAGGTACAGCTGGCTTATTAAAAAGCCCATTCCCAAATGTCTTTAATTGAATTTGGTCCGAGAGTGTTTCTATTTGCCTTAATAGAGCAGCTGGCCTTGGTAATTTTGATAGATCAGGCTCCTGTACTAAAAGTAGGTCAAAAATCGGTTTGATTGTCGAGTCTTGCTTTAACGGATAGCAACGCTCCTGGCTGAATTTGTCTAAGTTCACAAATGCTTGGTGCAAAAATGCAATCTTCTCTTTAGCCATTGGCTCATCTGGTTTAATTTCTTCTAAGTTTTTAGCGATACGGAGCATGGTTGTATAGACTTGCTTCGACACGGATAGTTTGTAGCAGTCTTCAATCCCTGTAACTTTAAGAGTACGATTGTTGCTCATTTGAAACATAAACTCTTTGGTGTTCTTAATGTGAGCATCAACTTTACGTATATACTCTAGAGACCCTTGAGGATTAAGTTCGATTTCTGATTTACCGTAGGCTAGAACACCTTGATTTGCATCTTTTGTTTGCAAAAAATCGCGAATGTAAAAATCAAGAATAGTTCTAGGTTTAATGGCCACCGAATTGTAGGCAATATTGAGGTGAATAGCATGAGCGACATTTGCAAGTTGCGAGAGATAGATTTTTTGTCCATCTATATTTACATAATTCTCAGGATCTTCTTCTTTATCCATCATTAATGTTTGATTCAAAAGATCCTCAAAAACTGTGCTAGGATCAATTTGAAATCTTTGCTTAACAAAAAGTCTAATTTTATTTTTAACTTCTGTCGAGACTTCGTAATTAGTAGGGTCACACAAGCCTGCTAATTGCCTTAATAATAAGGTTCGGTAAATCAAGAATGGAGGCGAAATAACTAGGGGTTGTTCTAAAGGATTAATCGCTGAGCCAGGCTTAATTCTAGCGTTGAGAGTAAAAAGAAATTCATAGGAATTATTTAAATAATCATCGATGTTTTCAAGGGTCAGACTTGATGATTTTAGATCTTCTTGATGACCAGGAATACCCAGCATTTCGCGAAGTTCTCCATCCCCTTTAAACCATTTTTTACCTGAAAAAAGAGGTTCTTTATCTTTAAAAATACTTTTAGCAGCATGGCATAAGTTAGAATAGGCTTTCTCTTTTTCTTCTTTGGGGGCAAGAAGGGGGGCAACATTATTTACAGCAGTCAGATCAGATTCAAAACCACCGAGACCTCCCTCACTGATGGGAAGTTTATAAAAATCAATAAGCGCAGCAGGAACAACTGCGACCGAAGCCGCAATATGAATAACTTGCTCTTTAATTTTGGGAATCAGTTGGAATTCTTCTATTGTTTTTTGGTTTTCATCCTTTTTTAAATATTCTTCCGTATCTTTAATAAATTTGTTTAAATTTCCATCTTTACCTTGATTAATATCTGTTATTAATTCTTGTGTTTGCTTTTCACTTTCGTTGATTAATTCGATATATTGGTCACCTAAATCAATCTCAATGGCTTTACTATGACGATAACGAGCAGCATAGTCTCGTAACCAGCCCTCCATAGTGCCGCGAGCGACCATTTTGTCTTTAAGGCCCAAAATGCTGTGATTAACTCTATCAAAATCTTTGGCTTCTTTGAGATTGAGTCCAGAGGTTTCTTTACGTTCAATAATTTCTTTATTTAAGCGCAGAAACTCATCATCAACCTGGTCAGCAGTATATTGTATTTCCTCGCGGTTTGCTGAAGAACGCTTATAGTGAAGTGGGTCAAGATGAGTTACGCTTAAGTGGATTGTTAAGACTGCAACTGCAAATGCAACTAAAGCTATGGCTGCAATCCCCCATGTAACTGGACCACCAAGTGCTAATGCGAGAGTGCCTAACACTAAAGAGCCAACTAAAAGTCCGCCGATTGTTGCCGTAATTTTGGGATATTTAGCAAAAAAAGTAGGCTCATTTTTCTCACTAATTAGATAATCACGACAAAGCTCCATAAATTGGAGTTGAATTTGTTGAGTAGAACTTTGTCTAACCTCAGTTGAGTCAAAGAACTGATGAAACCATTTTTTAAAAACGGAATCTTTTTCTACATTAATTTCTTGTGCATGAGTCTCATAAAGTTCTTTGAAGCTTGTATTAAATATTTTATTTAACTCACGTAAAAAATAGGCTTCAATGGCTGTATTGATAGCAGTTTCACTTTTATTCTGAAGATTTGCTCTTTTTATAAATTCTTCACGAGCATTAATTTCACGGACATTATCGCTAATTTTACCTAATAAAAGCATTTCACGAAAATGGAAGAGTTTGACCATTTCTGCAGAAAGCCTTTCTGATTTATCACGAATAATTTTTGAAAAGCCGTCTTGCTTACTAAACTCCTCTTTGAATTTTTCAATAGCATCTGATTTATCACCCTTATAGTGACTAATAAACGTATCGTAGAGAATTTTGGTCGTTAAGGCGCTTAAAGCTACAGAAAAAACACCGCTAGCGGTTTGTTCGACAAGTGAACGAGAGTCGCCACTCCCCAAACCAAACAGAGCTTTAATCCATCCTAATGGTCCAGTATTTAATGCTTTTAATCCCAAAAATACAGCAGAGCCTAAACCGCCGCCAGCTAAGGCAGCCAAGGCGCCACTGCCAATTTTTTCAGTGATGTTAGGAGAGTCAACCACATGTGATAAGTAATTTTCTTCGAGGAGCCTCACCTGAGCGATTACATCTAACCATCCGGCAATTTCTAAAGGGTCGACACCTGTGTCAACTTTAGTTCCTAGGTGAGTGACCATTCTTATTTGCAGTAATTTTTTGTGATTATTTTGAATCGCTTCAATAATTTTTTTTTGTTTGCGAGAGAGTTCAGTCATAACAATTCAAAGAAAGCAGATGATGTTATAATTTTACATGTTGATTATTAACTAAACATTAGGCAAATAAAAGAACAATTTTGTGGGTAGTTTAAATGTTTACAAATAGGTCTAGTTTAATTGAATCAAACTCGCGAAATAAGGCAATACAAGTTATTTCTAAACCATTGTGCTAGAAAATATTCCTAATTTTTCCTTAAGTATAAAGAAATATAATTAGGTTATTTAAATGAGGCAAATATTATGCGTTCAAAATCAGAAATTGGTGAAGATAATGAAATTAGCCAGGAAGAGCTCTTTCGGTTGACGAAAACAGGTTTAGGTTCAATACCAAGTCCCTACGATGTTCCGTGGAGCTTCCTTATTCATTCTAATTACCGTGCAGATATAAACAGAGATAATGTCGTAGCTAAATTACAAGAAGATAAAGCGTTGCAAGGAATAGTTTTTCGACCAAGCTCTTCGCGCGGCTGTACAACAATTAGTATTCTAACTACTACAAATGGGGCCACTAACTTGGTAATGTCTAATTGCGAGCTTAACAAATTAGAGAATAGTTACCACTATTACGGGTTAAATTTACCAAGTTCTATTTTGGAAATTATCAAGGCATGCCCTTCAAACTCCATAAAAAATATTAGCGGTGAATTTATAGCGAGTGAGTTACAAAAGAAATTAGAAGTCGCGAAATACGAATTTGAGCGCCCTCAGCGAGAATTAGCTGAACGTTTTAAAATGGATAGCTACTAATGTGATGGCGTCCTGCAAATTTTGCTATTTTTTAGTGGCATCAACCCTGAAGCGCAGTTTCATTTAATTTTGTAATTGGGACTGCCTAGCTACTTAAAAATTTACTTTTCCTGAATTTCCCCAAACAAAGGTTCTAAGTGTGGGGGATTATTATCTTGCAGAATCCTGGCAGGATTTCCAGCAACAACGTGTGCAGGCTTTATATCACGGATTATATTACTGCCTATACCTACACAGGCTTGGTTACCAATTTTAATGAGTTCCTTCAAACTGGAATTTGGACCTAACCAAACCTGGTCTCCTATATTGACAAATCCACTGATAACAACATGAGCGCATACTATACAATTTTTCCCAATGGTAACTTCTGGGATATGTGGCAATGCGCGATTTAGTGCCTCTCCCTATAACAGTATCACCAGTAAATCATCGGCTGATATTAGTGCCTGCTTGTATTCTGTACCTAAAGTACAATTTTCATGAATAATTACATTTTTTCCAATAATGACATGGTTGGGAATGCTAACACTGGGATGAATAAAGCTTTTTTCAGATCGATATCCATTAATTCTATTTTGAGCAAATATAATTTTTTCTGCTCGAGATTTTAAATTTTTCATAATGGCGAGTTTCTCCTTCAAAAAGTGAAATACCATCATCACTTAGATGATCATAAAATGTTTGAAGAGCTACATATGAAGCCCCAAACTTTTTAAGAAGCCGAGACTATTTCTTATGGATTTGAATCAATCTTATACGATAAACCGTGAAGGGACTAGGAGAATTGATTTGTAACCGATAAATGCAACCCTTCATTTTTATCTTCATCAGGTTGATTTGCTTCTGAGGGTAGGGTTGTTTCAGAATGCGGTAGGAGGGATACAGGATTGGATGTTGTAAGTTCCTCGTTAAAAAACCTATCCAGGAAATTATCTATTTCATTTTTTTCATCTTGACTCAATGCCACCGGAGGAGTCATAGACATAGCTTTCTTGAATATATATGACTGAACATTTTCTGGAAGTCTAATCCAAATATGATTTGAGATAGTTATGCCGTTATTTAATAAGAAAGACTGTACACTTTCTGGAATCTTATTCCAAAAATAACTTGATGATTTGTTAACAAAAGCCAGCATTTACTCTCCTTAAAAATTGAATTTTTGTATTGTATTTTTTCAATGTTAATAACTTTAAAGCATTTAAGTCAAGAAATAACTTTAATAGGCAGATATTGTTGAGAAATAAAAGAACGTTTTCGCTTTATTTGAATTATTACAGCCTCTCAACGCATCAAGTCCCAAGCTGGTCATTCCTTAAAAGATTCCTCTAAATCCAGCGATTGATTCTTAAAAATAATCCTAAATATTCCCCGTATTAAGATGAGAAATAATTGGAAGTTTTCCATGTATTAAATTTGCTCAATTGTACATTGGATGCAACTTGATCTTTCATTCTTTATCTTTGATAATCATTGGCATTATTTCTTGACTGATGAGAGGGGCTATCTTGGAATCAACATTAGACAAATGGATTTCAGTAGAAGGTGTTGCTGAATACCTGGATGTTTCATCGGTAACCATCTATCGCTGGCTGGAAAAGGGAAAAATTCCAGCGCATAGAGTAGGTAAACAATGGCGCTTTAAATCCAGTGAAATTGATGCATGGGTCATTTCTGGAAATGCAGCAGAACAATCTACCGAAACAGAATAGAGATTTTTATGTTAGAAGATATCAAAAAAAAGCTATGGTCTACTGCTGACAAGCTGCGTGCCAATATGGATGCAGCCGAATATAAGCATATAGTGCTTGGGTTAATCTTTTTAAAGTACATCTCTGATGCGTTTGAAATGCGCCGTCAAGAGTTAAACAAGCGCTTCATGGACTCAAGCGATGAGTATTTTCTTCCTGATGCTGATGCAGAAATGCTTGCTGAAGAATTAGAAGACCGTGACTATTACAAAGTGGTCAATGCCTTCTGGGTTCCAGCAGCCGCTCGTTGGGAAAGTATTCGTGCACGGGCTAAACAGGCCGATATTGGCAAGTTAATTGATGATGCGCTGTCATTGATAGAGGCAGATAATCCCAAGCTTAAAGGAATACTGGATAAACGCTATGCCCGTGCGCAATTACCCGATGGCAAGTTAGGGGAATTAGTTGATGTCATCTCTTCCATCGGCTTTGGCGCAGCCAACCAAAATGCAAAGGATTTACTGGGGCAAGTGTACGAATATTTCCTTGGCCAATTTGCTAGTGCGGAAGGTAAAAAAGGTGGGCAATTCTACACTCCTGCAAGCATAGTACGTACACTGGTTGCTGTCTTAGCACCCCACGAAGGCAAAGTATATGACCCATGCTGTGGTTCGGGTGGTATGTTTGTTCAGTCTGAAAAATTCATTGAAGCTCACGGTGGCAAAATAGGCGATGTCTCTATTTATGGGCAAGAATCAAACCCAACTACTTGGCGTCTAGCTGCAATGAACCTTGCCATTCGCGGCATCGATTTTAACTTTGGCAAAGAGCCTGGTGATTCCTTTACTAAAAACCAACACCCAGATTTACGTGCGGACTTTGTCTTAGCTAACCCACCATTTAATATTTCCGATTGGTGGCATGGTAGTTTAGAGAGTGACCCGCGCTGGGTATATGGTACACCCCCACAAGGTAACGCAAACTATGCTTGGCTACAACATATGCTATATCACCTGAAACCTAATGGTCGAGCCGGTATCGTATTAGCAAATGGTTCCATGAGCTCAAGCCAGAACAGCGAAGGTGATATTCGCCGCAAAATGGTAGAAGCAGACGTGGTGGAATGCATGATTGCTTTACCAGGCCAGCTATTCTTTAACACCCAAATTCCTGCCTGTTTATGGTTTCTTACCAAACAGAAATCAATCCGTAAAGGCGAGGTATTATTTATCGATGCTCGTAAACTGGGAACGATGATTAGTCGCTCACAACTTGAACTCACTGATACTGACATCCAGAAAATTGCAGATGTTGTGCATGCCTGGCGAGCGGATGGCGAAACCACAGCTGTGTATGCTGATGTTCCAGGTTTTTGCCGAAGTGTTACATTGGCTGAAATTGCAGAACATGGGCATGTATTAACACCTGGCCGTTATGTAGGGGCTGAAGCGGTTGAAGATGATGACGAAAGCTTCACGGAAAAAATGCAGCATCTAACAGAAAAATTAGGCGAGCAAATGGCAAAGGGAGCCGAATTAGACGTTATTATTCGTAACAATTTAGCCATGCTTGGATTTGAGATTTAAATCATGAATGCACAGAAGAATATAGCTCATAATGTTGAGTACAAAAAATGGGTCATTGATTTAAGAGCTAAGCTCAAGCAAGCGCAGCTTAAAGCCGCTGTTACTGTTAATCAGCAGCTATTAATGTTCTATTGGGAACTTGGAACAGATATCATCGAAAAACAGAAAATTACGGCTTGGGGTGAAGGGCTTCTTAAGCAATTAAGCCAAGATTTGATGAGCGAATTCCCCGATATGAAAGGATTTTCAGAGCGAAATCTTAGACTTATTCGTCAATGGGTGCAGTTCTGGATTGAGAGTTCTACAAATTGGCAACAAGCTGTTGCCGAATTAACCCAAATCCCTTGGGGCCATAATCAAGTCATTATTAATAAATGCAAAAACTCTGAGGAAGGGCTTTATTACATTAGAAACACAATTGAGTATGGCTGGAGCCGAAGTGTTCTAACGCATCAAATTGAAAGCAATCTTTGGCAACGTGAAGGCAAGGCACTATCTAACTTCACTAAAGCGCTCCCATCCCCTCAGTCTGATTTAGCGCATCAAACCTTGAAAGACCCTTACGTCTTTGATTTCTTACGTCTAACCAAAGACTATGATGAAAGAGATTTAGAGCAAGGATTGATTGAGCACATTACCCAATTTCTTTTAGAGCTCGGTGCAGGCTTCGCCTACATTGGCCGACAAGTACCTCTCCAGGTTGGTGAACGTGAGTTTTTTATTGATTTATTGTTCTATCACACCCGGCTTCACTGTTATCTAGTCGTCGAATTAAAAAATGTAGACTTTGAGCCTGAGCATGTGGGCAAGTTGAATTTTTATATCAAAGCGGTAGATGCCCAATTACGGCGCCAAGGTGATGAGCCCACGATTGGCCTTCTGCTCTGTAAAAGTCATGATAAATTGGTCGTAGAATATGCCCTCAGTGATGTTAATAAGCCTATAGGAGTATCTGAGTACCAGATTACTCAATCGTTGCCTGAAGAGCTTAAATCTAGCTTGCCTACAGTGGAAGAGATTGAGGCTGAATTTGGTGGGGATGTCAATGATCTTTAGAATCATAAGTGGCGGTAGATGATGAATTTTGAATGGAAACCTTTTACAGAGTTATTATTAACAATTGTTGATAATAGAGGAAAAACATGTCCTATTAGTGATAATGGATTGCCCCTTATAGCCACTAACTGTATCAATGGGGTTGATTTATATCCTTCATATGACACTAATCGATATGTTTGTGAAGAAACGTATAAAAATTGGTTTCGTGGGCATCCAGAACCTGGTGATATATTGTTTGTTTGTAAAGGAAGCGCAGGTAGAACAAACTGGGTCCCAGATCCCGTTGATTTTTGCATTGCACAAGATATGGTGGCGGTGCGCCCTGATGCAACAAAAATTTACCCTAGATATCTTTTTGCTGTGCTTAGATCTTCAATTGTGCAATCTCAGATTAATAATATGCATGTTGGGACTATGATTCCTCACTTCAAAAAAGGGGATTTTGATAAGCTAAAAATTCCAATCCTACCAAAATCCGATCAAATTTATATAGGAGATTGTTATTTTACACTTTCTTAGCGTATTGCTTTACTTCGTGAGACTAACGTAACCCTAGAATCCATCGCCCAAGCCCTTTTCAAATCATGGTTTATCGATTTCGACCCCGTACACGCAAAAGCAGAAGGCCGTGAACCTGAAAGAATGGATGCAGAAACAGCAGCACTTTTTCCTGATGGTTTTGAGGCGTCGAGTTTAGGATTGATACCCAAGGGCTGGCATGTAACAAATTTAGATAATGCTTATCAGATCAATCCAATTAGAAAATTAAAAAAAGGTGAATTAGCGCCCTATTTAGATATGGCAAATGTACCGATAAGGGGGCATCATGCAGACAAGATTACCATGCGTGAAATGGGGTCTGGTACAAAGTTTATTAATGGAGATACTCTTCTCGCGCGTATTACACCTTGTTTAGAAAATGGTAAAACTGCTTTTGTTGATTTTTTAGATGATAATCAGGTTGGCTGGGGTTCAACTGAGTTTGTAGTGTTGCGACCTAAGGAGCCTATTCCGCTATATCATGGATATTTACTGGCTCGTCATAGTGCATTTCGAGAATTTGCAATTCAAAACATGTCGGGTACTAGTGGACGACAACGAATACAAAATAATGTTCTTGGCCGTTATTCAATAGTAGTTCCAGATTATCGTGTTTTAGAACTTTTTGGATCTATTGTGTCTTCAATCCAGCAAAAAATCTCATCAAATTCTAGGCAGGCAAAGTTTCTTGCCTCTCAGCGTAATATATTATTGCCTCAGTTAATTTCGGGACAAGTATCCTTAGCTAAAGAAGAAATGAAGGTGTATGAAGCATGAGCAAAACTAGGGATCGTAAAGTTAGCTCAATTAAATCAGAGCTTGTAAAAAAATCGAGAGAGGCTGTACTAGCAGCTGTACAGATATTCAACAACCCTAATATTAGTTTTAAATCTGAATCGTATATCATTTTAATGATTATAGGTTGGACATATCTTTTGCATGCATATTATAGAGGTAAAGGCATTGAATATCGCTATCATAAAGAGTCAGGTAAAAGACGACAGTTTGAAAAAACAAAGCATGGTGCTGATAAATATTGGGAACTCGAATGTTGTCTTAATGAAAAATATTCTCCTGTAGATAAAGATACCACTAATAACCTTAAATTTCTGATCGGTCTTCGCCATGAAATAGAGCATCGCATGACATCGCGCATAGACGACTTGCTTAGTGCCAGGCTTCAAGCTTGTTGTCTTAATTATAATAAGTATCTGAAACAATTCTTTGGAGATAAATTAGGAATAGAGCATCATCTTTCATTTAGTCTTCAATTCTCCTCTATTGGTCAAGAACATATAGATTTGCTTAAAGAGCAAAGAAGCTTACCAAAACATATTCTTTCTTATATTGCTAACTTTGATGAGTTGCTTTCATTGGAAGAATTTTCTAGTCAACAATACGCATACAGGATTATCTTTGTTACTAAGCTGGTCAATAGAAAGGGACAGGCCGATCGTTTAATAGAGTTTGTCAAAAGTGATTCCTCTTTGGCTAAAAACGTTAATAAAGAATATGCAGCCATCAAAGAAACCGAAAAAACAAAGTACTTACCGGCTCAAATTGTAGCATTAATGAAAAATGAAGGTTACTCGAAATTCAAAATTAATAATCATACTGATTTGTGGAAGAAATTTGATGCTAAGAACCCAGCAAAAGGATTTGGGACAATGGTGGCAAATAAGCAATGGCACTATTACGATGCATGGGTCGATATAGTTAGGAAGCATTGCAAAGATCTGGGGAGTAAATACAAGTGATGACTGAAGACAAGCTCGAACAAGAGATGCTAACCTGGCTAACTGAAATCGGCTATAATTATGTTTATGGCCCTACCATTGCTTGTGATGGCGAGGCACCAGAACGCAGCAACTATCAAGATATATTGCTAATAGAGCGCTTGCGAAGGGCTATCAACCAACTCAATCCTGAAATTCCCTCGTCAGCTCGAGAAGATGCCTTACAACAAGTGCGTGATTTAAACACGCCCATTCTATTATCAGCCAATCGTCGCTTCCATCATTTTTTAGTAAATGGTGTTCCAGTACAGTATCAGAAGGACGGTGAAACTCGAGGGGATTTTGTTCGTTTAATTGATTTTGAAACACCATCAAATAACGAGTGGTTAGCTGTTAATCAATTCTCTATCAAAGGTGAAAAACACACTCGGCGTCCAGATATCCTTTTGTTCATTAATGGGTTGCCGTTAGTGTTAGTCGAATTAAAAAATTCGGCTGATTTAAACGCGGACATAGGAAAGGCGTTTAATCAAATCCAAACCTACAAAGAACAAATTCCAGACATCTTTCAATACAATGAGATTTTAATTATTTCAGATGGCAGTGAAGCACGTATGGGCTCACTCTCTGCCAATATGGAGCGTTTTATGTCATGGCGCACTATTGACGGAGTGACCCTTGACCCGCTAGGCCAATTTGGTGAGCTTGAAACGTTAACAAGAGGTATACTTGCTCCAGCTTATTTTTTAGATTACTTGCGATTCTTCATTCTGTTTGAAGATGATGGTGAGCTTGTCAAAAAAATTGCAGGATACCATCAATTCCATGCGGTACGTGCTGCTATCCAACAAGTGATTACTGCCTCTCGACCAGATGGCAATAAAAAAGGTGGGGTTGTTTGGCATACTCAAGGAAGTGGTAAAAGTATTACCATGACTTGCTTCGCAGCACGAGTGATGCGCGAAGTGGCGATGGAAAATCCTACTATTGTTGTTATTACTGATCGCAATGATTTAGATGGTCAGTTATTCGGCGTATTTTCTCTTGGTCAAGACTTGCTGCGTGAACAGCCTGTTCAAGCTGAATCACGGCAGGATTTGAGAGCAAAATTAAGCAATCGCCCATCGGGTGGAATTGTGTTTGCCACTATTCAAAAATTCATGCTGGGTGAAGATGAAGATGTTTTTCCTGTCTTATCGGATAGACGTAATATTGTTGTCATCGCTGATGAGGCACATCGGACTCAATATGGTTTTACAGCAGAGCTTAAAGGTAAATCTGGTCAAGAGAAGTATAATGTGGGATACGCCCAGCATTTACGCGATGCTTTGCCCAATGCCACCTTTGTTGCTTTTACCGGAACCCCTGTTTCAAGCGAAGATCGCGATACTCGAGCGGTGTTTGGTGATTACATCCATATCTATGACATGCAGCAAGCTAAAGAGGATGGGGCAACAGTTGCTATTTATTATGAATCACGGCTTGCCAAGCTATCTTTAAATTCAGATCAAATCCCAAGACTCGATGATGATATTGATGAGTTAGCAGAGGATGAAGAGGATAGCGAGCAAGCCAAACTGAAATCACGTTGGGCTGCTCTAGAAAAGGTGGTCGGTGCTGAGCCTCGGATTAAACAAGTAGCTGCTGATTTAATTAATCACTTCGAAGAGCGGAACAAAGCACAAAATGGCAAAGCCATGATTGTGGGTATGAGCAGAGATATTTGTGTTCACCTTTATAATGAGATTATTGCGCTACGCCCAGAATGGCATAGCGACGATCCAGCTAAAGGAGTAGTAAAAGTCGTTATGACAGGTACTCCTAGCGATAAAGCTTTATTGCGTCCTCATGTTTATTCTAAACAAGTACGCAAAGACCTGGAGAAACGCTTTAAGAAGCCAGATGATGAGCTACGCTTGGTCATTGTCCGCGATATGTGGCTAACTGGTTTTGATGTGCCTTGCGCCCATACCTTATACATTGATAAACCAATGAAAGGCCACAACCTTATGCAAGCCATTGCCCGGGTGAATCGTGTGTTTGGAGACAAGCAAGGCGGTTTGGTAGTTGATTATATCGGCATCGCAAATGATCTGAAAAAAGCCCTGAAAGATTATACAGCGAGCAATGGTCACGGCAGACCAACTGTTGACGCTTATGAAGCCTATGCCTTATTAGAGGAAAAATTGGATGTACTGCGTTCAATACTACACGGATTTAATTACAGTAGTTTTCTAACCAGTGGTCATAGCCTCCTTGCAAAAGCTGCTAACCATGTGTTGGGTGTGGATGATGGTAAAAAACGCTTTGCCGATACAGCACTGGCTATGTCGAAAGCCTTTAGCCTCTGCTGCACCTTGGATGAAGCGCGAGCTGTTCGTGAAGAAGTAGCCTTTATGCAGGCTGTAAAAGTAATTCTGACTAAACGTGATTTTACAGCTAAAAAACGTACCAATGAAGAACGAGAACTAGCTATCCGGCAAATAATAAGTTCTGCTGTGGTCTCTGATGAGGTGGTCGATATCTTTGATGCTGTGGGTTTGGATAAGCCGAATATAGGTATTCTTGATGAAGAGTTTCTTGCTGAAGTGCGAGAATTGCCCGAGAGAAACTTGGCAGTTGAGCTGCTGGAGCGATTGCTTGAAGGTGAAATTAGAACACGTTTTGCAACGAACGTTATACAGGAGAAAAAATTCTCAGACTTATTGGTTAATACCATAAAACGCTATCAAAACCGTGCTATTGAAACAGCTCAGGTGATGGAAGAACTATGTGATATGGCCAAAAAATTCAAAGAGGCAGTTAATCGTGGTGAAGAATTAGGTCTTAATGAGGACGAGTTGGCTTTTTACGATGCCTTGGCTAATAATGAAACATCAGTAAAAGAGCTAGGCGATGAAACACTTAAGAAAATAGCGCATGAACTCACAGAAAATCTGCGTCGGAATGTGAGTGTGGACTGGTCTGTACGGGAGAGCGTGAGAGCTAAATTGCGTTTGATGGTTAAACGTATTTTGCGTAAGTATAAATATCCCCCTGATAAACAGGAAGAAGCCGTTGAATTGGTTTTAAGGCAGGCTGAATCATTGAGTATGGCATGGAGCTAATAGATGGCAATGATGGATACAATAATTCAGTTTATACCAGGTATGTTTGGGGGCGTTGACAAGCTATTTGCTATCCATCCTAGCGATCAAGAGAGAGCAATTCACTGCTTAAATTTAGCGTTCTACAACTCTGTTACCTTAGAGCAATTCACTAAGCTATGCACCGATTATCTTTGTAATTCAGGATGCAATAAAGCTCATATCGACCAGCAAGTGGATAGGCTAAAAAAAGCAAACTTTAATCCCTACAATAAAACTTCATGCCATACTTGCTGGCTTATTTCTTATGAAAAATGCGTTGACATATCAGTTTTCAGTGGAGAAAGAAGTCTGAATTTGAAAGAAGTGATTAACATCGTCGATGGTAGAAAAGGCACGAATGCAATTAAAGATCACATAAATTTCTACGTTTCAGCAGTATATTTTGATGTGAATCAACAGATCTCTTTTCAACAAAGAAATAGTGAGTTTACAAGGGATAATTTTGCCAAACCATATAAAAAACCATACGCTGATTTAATTGTGTTTGAATTGAATGAGTTTTATATTGTTGCTAGAAAGGTTCGGCATTTAAAGTACGTTGATTCAAAAAAGGTTGAGTTTCATGAAGTGGCATATGACTCAATAAATCGAATTAATAAATTGCATGGGATATGTATCTAATGCAACAAGTTGAAAAAGGTAAATTGCTATTTTCCCCTTCAGATCTAATCACGTTTTTAGGCTGCCACCATGCAACATACCTTGATTTGAAATGGCTGAGTGGCGAGATTAAACCAGCAGAAGACAGTGCCTCAAATAAGCTACTACAAGACAAGGGATATGAGCACGAAAAGAATTACCTTCAATCGCTGAAAGATAATGCTAAAGTCATCTTTGAAATCTCTAAAGATCAGCCTTCAGAAGTCCGCACACGCAAAACTACTGATGCATTACAATCGGGGCCTGAGATTATTTATCAAGCAAGGCTTACTGATGCCCCATGGTATGGTGATGCTGATTTTTTAATTAAGACTAATACACCATCTAAATTAGGCGCGTTTAGCTATGAAGTACTGGACACAAAATTAAGCAGGTCGCCCGAGCCAAAACACATCATGCAGTTATGTGTCTACAGTGACCTTCTTGAAAAAGTACAAGGATTACGCCCTAAACTAATGCATTTGGTTCTTGGCGATGGTTCGCATGTTGAATTCAAAGTGGATGATTTTTTTCATTATTACAAGAAGGCAAAGCAACGATTCGAAGCTTATGCAAATAATCCACCTGCCAGCTCTTATCCAGAGTCTTGCGCTCATTGCCTTTTATGTCATTGGCGTGATCGTTGCACGAAGCTTTGGCAAAATGATGATCATTTAAATTTGATTGCAAATATTCAGCGGTCTCAAATTGATAAGCTATTAAAAGCCAGTATTAACACTGTAGCTGATTTAGCAGTCTTGCCAGTAGACAGTAAGATTGAAGAATTAAATCAAGACGTTTTCTTGAGGCTTCGCTCTCAGGCTATATTGCAGACCTATAAGCGCAATATGAATCAAAACAAGTTAGAAATCCTTGGGTCTCTGCCTGGTAAAGGATTTAAACGTTTACCGCTTCCAGACACGGGCGATCTATTTTTTGATATGGAAGGCGATCCTCTTTATCAAGGTGGGCTTGAATACCTGTTTGGAATATATTACCTCAAGGATGGAAAAGAAACCTTTCTTCCATTTTGGGCGCATAACCATCAAGAGGAACAACTGGCTTTTGAGCTATTCATGGCATTTCTTACGCAACATTTAAGTCATTATCCAGATGCTCACATTTACCATTACAATCATTATGAAACCACTGCTTTAAAGCGCTTGGCTTGCCAATATGGGGTTTGTACTGAGCAGGTAGACAACTTACTGCGTCAGAAGAAGTTTGTCGATTTATACAAGGTTGTGCGCGAAAGTATCCGTACCTCTGAGCCTGGTTACTCCATCAAAAACCTTGAAACTTTTTATATGGAGAAAAGAGACAATGCCGTTGCCACTGCTATGGATAGTATTGTGGTTTATAACCAATGGCGTGAGTCCGGTGATGATGCGCTTCTTCAAGAAATAGCTGATTATAATGAGGTAGATTGTATCTCAACTGCACGTTTACGAGATTGGCTTATCACATTAAGACCAGAAGGGCTTGAATGGTTTAAAAATCAAACTCAAGAAGATACGGCAGTACCATCAGCACGTAAAGATTGGGAAATTGAATATGAAAAATATCATGCTCTTTTGAATGTGGACACAGATGATGGTAATACCCCTTTACGACAGCGGATATTGGATTTATTAGAGTTTCATAATCGTGAAGCTAAACCGCAATATTGGGCAATGTTTGAACGTCAGGATAAATTTGAAGATGAGTTAATTGATGACACAGATTGTATTGGCGGATTGATTCGATTTGGAGAACCTGAGGAAGAAAAAAGTTCATTTGTTTACAGTTATCATTTTCCTGCTCAAGAATACAAAGTAAAAGTAGGAGATGGGGTAATTGACACCTCAACCTTGGATTCGGTTGGAACTGTCTTTGCTATTGATGAAGATGAAGGAGTCGTTAAGCTTAAGAGAGGTAAAAAACAAGCACCACCGCCAGATCGTTTTTCAATTGGTCCTGGAAGACCTATTGATGCTAAAACCATGCGAGCTGCCATTTACAATGTCGCTGATAATATTATTGAAGGAAACACTCATTGCTATCAGGCAATTAAAGATATATTAAATAAATCATTACCTCGTATTCGTGGAAAAATTGCTGGTTCACCTTTAATCACCTCAACTGATCTCCAGAACGAAACGCTGGATATAATAAATAATTTGGATAATAGTTATCTGTTCATCCAAGGCCCACCTGGAGCTGGAAAAACGTATACCAGTAGCCATATTATCGTTGAGCTTATGCGACGTGGTAAAAAGATAGGTGTTGCAGCCAATGCCCACAAAGCCATTCATAATTTATTGGATAAAATTGAAGCTGTTGCTTCAGCGCAGGGATTTCAATTTGAAGGAGCAAAAAAGGCAAGCAAAGGAAGTGTGGAATCTTACTATGAAGGACGATGTATAAAAAGCATCGAGAAAACAGAAGCACTCACTCTTAATGAAAATCTTGTTGCTGGTACAGCATGGTTTTTATCAAATGACTATTTGAAAGGGCAACTTGATTACTTGTTTATCGATGAAGCAGGTCAGGTTGCCGTAGCTAATGTGGTTGCGATGGGAATAGCTGCCAAGAATATTATATTAATCGGCGATCAAATGCAGCTTGGGCAACCTATACAAGGAACTCATCCTGGTGAAGCAGGTCTTTCGATTCTTGATTTTCTTCTAGGCGATCATGCGACTATTCCACCAGAGCAAGGTGTATTTTTAGATAATACTCGAAGAATGCGTCCAAGCGTTTGCCAGTTCATTTCAGACGCTTTCTATGAAGGTAGACTTCACGCGCATGAATCAACATCTAATCGAGCTTTACTATTTAATGGGATTGCTTTACCTGAAGAAGGAATCCATGTGATTGATGCTAACCATGAAGGATGCTCTCAAAAAAGTATTGAAGAAGGGATAATCATTAAACATCTTTATCAGGAGCTACTTAAACAGGAGTTTAAAGAAGATGGTAAAGAGCCACGTACAATAACCTACAAAGATATCCTCGTTGTGACTCCCTATAACGTGCAGGTCAATTATTTACGCTCTATTTTGCCAGAAGGTGCACAAGTAGGTACGGTGGATAAGTTTCAAGGGCAAGAAGCACCTATTGTCTTGGTTTCCATGGTTACTTCAAGTGCTGAGGATTTACCGCGCAATATTGAGTTTCTCTATAGTAAAAATCGGTTGAATGTAGCCATCTCGCGCGCTCAGTGCCTATCAGTGGTTGTGGTAAATCCAAACTTAATGGAAGTACCCTGTAAAACAGTGCAGCAAATGAAGTTGGTGAATACCTTTTGTTGGCTTACCGGAATGAGTAGCAATTGATTTGGCTATACCTGTGGCTATACCCGACGTGAAAAATCAAACTAAAAATTCAAATTTAAAATCGTAACCTATTGATTTTATTGGCGTCCCGGAGAGGATTTGAACCTCCGACCTGCCCCTTAGGAGGGGGCTGCGCTATCCAGCTGTGCCACCGGGACTTCTCGTAGGCAAGTCTAGCGTTATCATCAAGAAATGACAATAAACATTTTGGATGACAACTCATGGTCACCTATTCAGCCCTAGAGCAAAGAATGTGCGCTTCTTATTCAGTGAAAATTAATTAGGTAAATAAATTTTTCTAATCAACAAGTTATTACTAGCTGAAATTTAATTTTGCGGATAATCTATTGCGGTTAATTAATTTTAATTTCTACTCTTAATTACTCAAGGTTCAAGGATGCCGATGATAAAGCGATATATTGGATTGGTTGCAGTAAGTTTTGCCTGTTACAGTATGGGGGGAACGACGGCTTACTCTCATGCATTGCAAACTAGTCTGTATGGGGGGATTAGTCGTACTCATATAGACCCAGGCCCTCTACACATCTCGGAAAGCGAAACTGATATTTTGCATTCTGATAATGACAGCGAAGGTACGATTGGCATTGGTTTGGGTTGGCAGTTTAATTTACTTAATCAAAATAATACCCATGGCCTGTTAGGTGGTTTTATTGCAGGGCTAAATTATTTTCATTTTAGTGCTGAGCCTGGCGGTGAGGTTTGGCTTTATGGAATGCCGCAGTTTGTCAATTATGACTATCAATTCTCTTTGGATACGGATCGTTTATTGGTCAATGGCCAAATGGAGCTGTTTCCTGCTCTGCAAGTCATCCAACCCTATGTAGAAGCAGGGGTAGGGTATGCTCATATTCGCAGTCAATATTGTGAATTGCCAACGTTGGGGTCTGGAGCTACTGATGGCAATTTAATCTTTCCACGCCGTAGTGACAATCAGTGGGTGTATACTTTGGGCGCTGGGGTTAAAACACAACTTTCACCTCAATGGACGTTATCACTTGCTTACAATTTTACTGATTTCGGCACTATCCATGCGGGACCGTATGATAGTGACGTAGTCATTCAGCAACCCCTGGATATTGCAATGAAATTACATACAGCATTGCTTGGTATTACTTATCAATGGGCTTAATAGGAATTAAAAGCATGAAATTCTTTGTCACCCTTATTAGCGTGGTTGTTAGTCTTTTCTCTTCAAATACTTGGGCACAACCTGGGCCCTCTTTGTTTATTGCGACTTATCCACAAAAGTTGACGGTTAGCTATGGGGCTAATCATCAACCTGTGCAGTTACAATATACTATCGTTAGTAATCTTCCTGGCAAATCCCAAACCCTTAGTAAATTCGAATTTGCCTCCAGGACACCAAATAGTCGTATTATTGTCAGTAGCATCACCAATACTTGTCAAAGTGTTTTACAACCGCAAGGCCCAAAGGGGGTGTGTACTGTGAATGTTAATGTACAGGTATCCGGGATCCAATATCCGAGCCATAGTGCGCTACCTATAGCACCGTATCACTTGCAATTTACTTATGGCAGTGGTCGCGGTACAACTATGGTTAGTAAACCCATTAATTTTCAGTTTGCTACAGGCGCAAGTATTCCTACTGCGGCAAGGACATTTACCTTTAAAAATTATTGCAACTATGCTGTGTGGTTGGGTATTTCAGGGGGAGCTACAAATAGCATTAAGCCGGTTATTGCCAAGGATTTGCAAAGTTGCAAGGATACTGTTCGTTCTTCAGATTGCTACCCAGGCTCGACTTGTGTCCCAGTTGGTAGTGGAGTAAATCATTGTTTTTGGAAAAATCCAGTTCCTACGGGCGGTAATTACCAATTGGCTAAAAATGGCAGTGCTACGGTGAGTTTCCCTGTCTATGATAATGGGATTGACGCTCAATGGAGCGGGGGGGTTGCAGGTCGTACCAATTGCACCAGTACTGGGTGTGATACTGGAGATTGTAATGGTGGTGCAGCTAGTGGGCATAATGGGGCTTGCAAAGTAGCCACGGGTTTTAATGCTCCTGTTTCGACAGCAGAATTTACATTATTGGGTGCATTACCACTTGTTTACAGTAATACAGCTCAAGGTAATACTGATGTGGATACTTATGATGTCACTGTGATTAATGGGGTGACAACGCCAATTAGTATGAAGCCTGCAAATGGTGTATGGGGAGGGAGAGCAAAACCGTATCGTTGCGGAGTACCAGGTGCCTCAACGAATACACAATCATCTGCCGCTTGTGAGTGGAGTAGTTTTAATCCTCCCAACAGTAAAGCCTATCTTTGGGTCAAATTTCAAAGCAGTGCAATCGAAAATGAATGCCTTAATACCAATTGCACACAAGGCAAAAGCTGTGGTGCTTCTTTTAATCCCGGAAGCGGGGGCAAAGTGGTAAAAAACGTTTGTGGCCAAGCATTAGGATTTTGGACTGCTGATGCTTTTTGTGCAAAGGATGCTACGTTTCAGGATAGCCGCATTGGTGTTAACTGTAGCGCACGTTTAGCGTCCCCAGATAGTCAATACACCCAGGCACAGTTATATGGTTGTTCAACAGGGATTTTCAAAAATTCTTGTTACACGACGGGTGCGGTTTCAGGTTCATGTTGCGGATGTGTTGATTGGAATACCTTGGGCATTAATGTACCAGCGCCTCCCATTACACAATCTTGTAATGGGATCAAAACCGAGAATTGGGTTACTGTCTCTCAGCCTAAGCTTGAGTGGCTAAAAGATGCTTGCTCAAATGCTTATGTCTATCCTTATGATGATGCAAGCAGCACTTTTACTTGTCAGAAATTAAATAGTCAGGATATTAATCAAGTTAATTATGTGATTAGTTTTTGTCCTCAAACCTAGCACTTGAGAACTCGCGACAGACTGCTCTGGTTCTCGTGTTTCATACTGACACGAGTTCCATGAGGATATAATAGTACAAACTTTCTGCGAGTAAAAAACCATATTTACCGTCTAGGCTCCGTGACATAGAGGATTAAAATACTCACTAATAAAGGAATATTTTTAACAATTGGTCCAAAAGGATCTAGCCAAAAATAAGGAAGCTTAAAAGAAATAATTAGGGTATAGAGGAGGATTAAAATTATCTGAATAATACAATTTATTTTAGTTTTGTAATTTATCAATAAGCTTAGGCCGATTGCCCCATCTAGGATAGAGGCACCGTAAAGAAATACAGGTTGCAACAATGCGGGAATGCCAACTGTATTCAGTAAGAAATAAGAGGCTTTGTGAGGATAAAGCGCAAGACTGGTAAGCCCCGTAAATAGCCACATCAATGCCAGAGTAATTCTAAGCAAGGGTCTAAGAAAAAATAATCTGGCATGCCAATAATCTTGTATGCTGCAAGGGGAGCTTTGCATGCCTTCTCTGAAATTTTTAGGTACCAAATTCACTTTTTCTTGGAATTGTTTCGTGTTGTCTGAAGTGGCTACATTTCCTTGCTCAAGCATATTAATTGCAGGGGTATTGATAGTACGGTAAAAAAATAAACTTCCTAATCGACCAAGAATTCGTATTAGGCGCATAGGAATATAAACAAAAGAGGGGGGTTTAAGACCTAGCCATTGGCGTATGGTTGCAAACATGTTTTTTAAACTAATGGTCTCAGAAGAAACTGCCGCTAAAATCATTGAGTCAGAAAAATCTTCCTCAATGATATGTTTGATAGCGTTTGCTAAGTCTGTTGTGTGGATTGGTTGAAATAGTTGTTCTCCATGGCCTGGTAAAGGGATGAGGGGTAAGGCTGAGAGGCTTTTCATTAGCGCCATGCTTCCCCGAGCGTTAGCTCCATAAATTAGCGAGGGCCTCAATATAATATGCTGAATTTTTAAGGATGTTAAAAATTTTTCAGCGGCCATTTTGCTTTTAGCATATTCTGTATTGTAATGTTCAATCCCTAAGGCGGAGAGCTGAATAATTTTTTTTACCTTAGATTTTTTAGCGGCTTCAAATAAAACCTTAGGTGTTTCATAATGAACCTGCCAGATAACATTTTTGTTGCGGTGATAAAAAATGCCGACACAGTTAATGACTACATCAATTCCCTTGAGGCGAGGAAGCCAAATATCAATAGAAGTATCTTCCAGGAAATTGCAATAAATAACTTTAACTTGTGGCAAACGCTGTGTTAAGGTCTTGGTATCTCTAGCACCACAATAAATATCATGGTTATTACCATTTCCAAGTATTGTGGCAACTTGGGAACCTACCAATCCCGAGGCACCTAGAATTAGAATTTTTTGAGTATCACCCATAATTTAACCGTTATTGTAGGGCATACAGAGGGCCGTCGATGTTCTAAAAAATAGGATATCAAACTCTCTATATCTTTAGGAGTTTGATATTCTATTTTGCGAGATAGTTTTTGGCTATAAACCACCTCTTGTTAAAAGTAGAATAATTAAAATTAGCAAAATCAAACCAACAGCCCCACTAGGATAGTAGCCCCAACCCCTGCTATAAGGCCATCTTGGTAGAAGAGCGAGTAGAATGATAATTAATAAAAGTAATCCAAGTAAGCTCATGATAATTCCCTTAAAATAATAAAAATTCCATTTATAGGACGAGTGATTTTTTTATTTATATTATTAGTAGTAGTATGGCATAAATAATTAAAGTATTTTTTTAGGTATCTTTAAATAATCATAATTAGACGAAATTTAAGAAATTTTATCTGAGTTAGATTGGTTATTAGCTATACTTTTATAATAAGAGTATTTTTATAAATATTCAGATCGAAACGGCAAAGTTATGAGGACAATAAGTGAAAGGAGTGAGAAATGAGTATTTATACCTTTATAAAGAAAGACCACAGAAATGTGGAAGAGCTTTTAGCAAAAATAGAAAAATTAGAATACGATCAAATCGAGTTACGTAATGATCTTTTTAATAAGTTACAAGCTAAAATTCTTGTTCATAGCAAAGCTGAAGAAAAAATATTTTATTCTCCATTGCAGCGTTTCTCTTTAACGGAAGAAGAAATTAAACACGCTAAAGAAGAGCATGCAAAAGTTGAACATATGCTTGAAAGACTCTCTGACAGTAGCCTTAATGGGGCTGGATGGTTTCATCTTTTTACAACTATGGCTGCTACCATAAGGCATCATATAAGAGAAGAGGAGAGCCAAATTTTTGAGGATGCTGAAGTTGAGTTATCATCAGAAAAAGCGCAAGAAATGGAAATTGCTATGAAAAATGAGGAACGAAAAATTGAGCATAATATACATCCACATATGCGATAATTTTTTGATAATTTGCTAAGTCTCTATTTTTTTCTGACTTGGCCTTTTTGGACATCTAATAATACAAAGGCTAAATCAATA
The DNA here is from genome assembly GCF_001467025.1 of Legionella brunensis. GTDB lineage: Bacteria > Pseudomonadota > Gammaproteobacteria > Legionellales > Legionellaceae > Tatlockia > Tatlockia brunensis. Next base: position 43,491 of record NZ_LNXV01000033.1, read on the forward strand.
AAATAAGCAATAATGTTCATATTTTTTGATTTAATTATTTTGCTTCGTGATAGTTTATTTAAAATAATTTGCAAAATTTTTATTCTTAGATAGTTAAAAAGTAACCTGTAAATCATCACCGTTCCTTTCTTTAAAAATACATAAGCAGTATAGAACATTTCTATGGATATTTTTTAGAGTTATCTGATAAAAAATTTGGAAAATGAAATAAAACTTCGATAGCGAAAAAAATAATGAATTACAGTTGGTGGATAAACTTCAGAAGGGAGTATTCACTCCCCTCTGCAAGTAATATGCTTAGGAATGGGTAAGTTCTTTTTGTACAGCTTGAGCTTGTGCAAGATGTTCCTGAACATGAACGCGAGTTATTATTAATTGCTTTTTCACCATGGGATTTGTAGCTTGAGGTATTAACTTCTGATTTAATAATGCTAATGCTGCAGCGTGGTCTTTAATCATAGCAGCGATATAAGCCTTCTCAAAAGCCAAACCTTGCAGTCTATTTAAGGTGGCCATCTCTTGCTTCCCTTTGCTTTGCAGCATCATAGCAACACTGCCATTTTCTGGCATTACACCAATTCTTCTGCTTATATTTTGGGTCTCTTGCAAGTTTTGGCTATGCGTCTTATTCATCAACGCAGCATAATTTTTTACAGCTGGATTCGTTGCTTTTCTTTGAGCTTCAGTTGCTGCAGCAATTTCATTCCTATTGAGAACAACTAACCCACCTAAAATTTTAGCATCAACCTTTGCTTGAGCCGGAGTAACAACTACATTAGCTGGAAGATCGTTGTAAGCATCATTGGAGTTTGTTGAGCATCCAGAAGCTAAAAGGATGGCGCTTAATGTTAATGGAAAAAGAAATTGTGATTTCATAAATGTCCTTATTTAGAGTTGAGAGCCTTAAGAAGCATTAGAGTACAACATAAGTAAGTAAAAAAATATAGAAAAAATAAAAACATTTTAAGTCTTCTTCTATCATTATCCTCAAAACAAACAGTATTTTTGGTAACGATTAAAATTTGAATTTTCTGCTCTAATAATAAATTTTTTGCAAAAATCATGAAGAAAAAAATTTTTTAATTCATAAAGTTAAATAGAATCTTAATTTTTCAGGGTTGATGTACTTGTGATTTTGTCCTATTCCTTTGAAAGAAGACTTAATTAAGGAGGAAATATGCCACAAGGAGATAAGTCAAAATATACTGATAAACAAAAGCGTCAAGCCCATCATATCGAAGAAAAATATCGTAAAGAAGGTATTTCTAAAAGTGAGGCAGAGGAGCGTGCTTGGCGAACCGTTAATAAACAAGATAAAGTAGGGAAAAAATAATTCTTCAGAAAATGAGGGAGCTGCTAGAAGAATACTAATACAGCTCCATACTCTTAGTTTTGAATTTATTCACATTCCAACATAATTAGGTCCACCGCCTCCTTCAGGGGCTTGCCAGATAATATTTTGACGAGGATCTTTAATATCACAGGTTTTGCAATGGATGCAGTTCTGAGCATTGATCTGTAGTTTCGGTTTACCCTCTACCTCGACTATTTCATAAACTGCAGCAGGGCAGTAACGTGTCTCAGGGGATGCATATTGCTCATAATTAACCTCTATTGCAAGTTTAGCATTGCGAAGTTTTAGGTGGCTGGGTTGATTTTCTTCGTGATAGGTATTTGATAAATAAACGGAAGATAATCTATCAAAAGTTAACACGCCATCTGGCTTAGGGTAGTCAATTTTCTTAGCCTTCGCAGCAGGGGTAAGGGTGGTATGGTCGGCATGATGCTTCATTGTCCAGGGTGATTTGCCGCGAGTAATATAAGTTTCAAAAGCGGCATTCGCCAAACCTATCCAAAGACCATGTTTGAAGCCGGGACGAATATTTCTTACTTTATATAGTTCCTCTGTCAACCAGGATTGCTTCATTTTTTCAGGATAAGTCTTTAACTCGACTTGTGATTCACTTTCTTCGCGATTGAAAGTCTCAAAACAAGCTTCTGCTGCAAGCATTCCGGACTTCATGGCAGCATGAATACCTTTGATTTTAGGGACATTGAGAAAACCAGCTGCATCACCAATAAGAACGCCGCCTGGGAAAGTTAGCTTTGGAATGGATTGCCACCCACCTTCATTAAGAGCTCGAGCCCCATAACTTAGACGCTCTCCTTGCATTAACAATTCACTTACCATTGGGTGAGTTTTAAAGCGTTGTAACTCAGCAAAAGGGTTTAGCCAGGGATTTTTGTAATCCAACCCGATCACGAAACCAAGAGCCACGCGATTTTTTGATAGATGATAAATAAATGAGCCTCCATAAGTGGCGTTGTCTAGTGGCCAGCCAACGGTATGTATGACTCTACCGAGTTGATGTTTTTCGGGGGTAACTTGCCAAACTTCTTTAATTCCAATCCCATATGTTTGAGGCTGCACATTATCACGTAAGTGAAAGCGTCGCATCAAATTTTGACTGAGCTGACCTCGACAGCCTTCGGCAAAAAGCGTTTGTTTGGCATGCAAATGCATTCCAGGTTGATAATGTGCTGTTTTCTCGCCAGTTTTATCAATACCTACATCACCTGTGCCAACGCCAATGACTTGGCCATGAGTATTATAAAGAATCTCTGTTGCCGCAAATCCTGGGTATATTTCACAACCCAAATTTTCAGCCTGAGTTGCTAGAAACTGGCAAAGCTCTCCTAGGCTAATAATGTAATTACCGTGATTTTGCATTGGTTTTGGAGTAGGGAGGCGAAAAGCACGTTTATTAGTTAAGAAATAAAAATCATCTTGTGTTACTGGAGTATCGAGTGGTGCTTCTTGCCAATTTTCGGGTAATAGTTCTTGTAGACTTCTTGGTTCAAGTACAGCCCCAGATAAGATGTGAGCACCTATTTGAGCGCCTTTTTCAAGGATGCAAACACTTAATTCTTTATTGTCTTTTGCAGCTAATTGTTTGAGCTTTATAGCAGCAGATAATCCTGCAGGTCCTCCGCCGACAATGACTACATCATATTCCATTGTTTCGTGTTGCACACCAACTCCTTTACAATCAAAAAGGAAAATGATCGCTTTTCTTGGGCTTAAGATCAAGGTTTGTCCGCTGACACAAAGAGAGATTGTAAGGAAGATGATATTTATCTTTCTTCTTGTATAATGTTAATTCGAGTTGCTTTCTGATTATCTTAAAATGTATTTGCGAAAAATTCTTACAGCAGTTTTTTATCGTAAGCCCAATGGCATTGAACCAGTTAGGGCCTGGCTAAAACTATTAAGTAAGTCTGATAAAAAAATTATTGGAGAGGACATACGCGAAGTTGAATATCATTGGCCTATTGGCATGCCTAAAGTGAAATATTTAGACAAAAAATTATGGGAAGTTCGCTCTGATGTCACTGAAAATAAAACAGCAAGAATTTTTTTTACAACTGATAAAAATAATATGATTTTATTACACGGTTTATTTAAGAAGAGTCGTAAGACCCCGCCGAAGGATTTGGAGATAGCACATGAGCGTAAAGATAATGCTTTAAAAAGCGGGGGAGGATAATATGAATGATTATATTGGCAGTTCGTTCGATGAGTTTCTAGAGGAAGAAAATTTATGGGTAGAAATGGAAGTGCTAGCCATAAAACGACCTCTTATTAAACAAATTGCGGAATATCTTAAAGAAAATAAGTTATCAAAAACAGACTTTGCCAAACAAATGAAGATAAATGTTTCACAGCTTAACAGGTTTCTAGATTCAAAAAATGCAAACTTAAACTTAAAAAATCTTGTTGCGCTTGCAAAGGCCTTAGGAAAGCAAGTTGAAGTTAACTTTGTTGATTGATATAGGATAAATTCATAAGATATAGGTAGTTGATATTTATCCTTCAACCCATAAGTTATGCTGTTTATGCCATTCTTCAATTGACAGCGGCGGATATTGTTTATAATGAATCTCTTGTTTTCCTTGAGGGATCTCACACCAATTAGCTGCATAAGCTAACATCATGTGAATTGTTTCCGGAGGTTTGGGTAAAGGGGTATCAATGGCCGAGGCAAATGGATGAATAAGCTCAGGCCAATGCGGATCAAATAACCATAAAAAACTGCCACAATGTTTGCAAAAATGCCGTTGTCCTGAGCTGACTTCTGAATTGCTTTTCTTACTTGGAGTAAGACGCGCTTGATAAATAGAGATAAACTCTTCCCCCTCAATTTTCAAACTGTCTGCTACGGCCATTATATTAATTGCATACCCACCACCTCCCGCAGTTTTACGACAAATCGAACAATAGCAACGCATGTAAGGGTAGGGGGAGTGTGTTTTGCAGTTAAAACGAACTGATTGACAATGACAAGAGCCTTGTAGTTCCATAGGATTGCTTCTTTGATGATAAAGTCTATGTCAACGATGCTGACATAGACTGATTTAAAATACTAGCGGCCACTACCTCCCACGCCACCTGTTCCTGCATAGCCTCCAACACCGCCGCCTCCGTAATCTTCTTCTGATGCTGGTTTGTTTTGGGTTTCAGAACAAGCACTGAGGAAAGTTGAAAGACCAAGCAGGGTTAACAAAATAATTACTACAGCTATCCTTGTCTTTCTCATATCAACTCCAATAGGGTGAGGATTCTTATATTATTTGATGATTAATTTTTTAGTCTACGCTACTTGGTTATAGAAATCATTATCTAATTTGTTTTTATATAACATTTCAAAAATTATCCGGTAGATGAGTAGTGGTAACTCGCCTTATAGTCTGGATTTAACAAAATTTCTGTCCTAAGTTAATAAAAGATAAATAATATTTAAGGACAAGGCTATGGGAACTACAGTTCGCTGTGTTGTTACTGCAAAAGGGGTAGATGGCAAATCCTTTATTGCAAAGGATCAACAGATTGCAATGGGGCCGTTAGGAATTTTTGATTTTTGGGCAACTGATCAAATGCCTGCCTCAATCGAAGGCCATAACATCCTTGATGGCAAGCCTACTCGTTTAGAACCGTCAACTAATGGAACTCTATTTCGTTTTTTTGAAATTCCCCCAGTACAAACCAATCTATCTACTGAAGAGGCCAATCAAAAAGCAGCAGACGCTTTTGCTGCGGCAGGAGCGACACACTGTCGAGTAGATACAAACCGTAATCCTATGATGCATACCACTAAAAGCATTGATTATGTGGTTGTTCTTAAAGGAGAGGTAACACTTTTATTAGATAAAGACGAAGTCAATCTAAAGCCTTTCGATGCCATTGTGCAACGCGGAACGAACCATTATTGGATAAATAAAGGTAAAGAGCCTGCATTGCTGATGGGGGTCTTAGTCGATGCAAAAGAAATCTAAAATCACAAGGAGTAGCCCATAAACTCAAAATATGGTTGTAAGTAAGTCACAATCGTTTATGGTGCAGTTAGGTACCTTTTTAGCAGTTGAATTGTATTCTGAATTGAGAGTTTATACCTAATAATTTGGTGAGTAACATGACAAAAAAAATAATTGCCATATTTGATTTTGATGGAACATTAACGACAGGGGCATCGAGTAGGTTAATGTTTTTCCGTCAGTTGGCTGGTTTACCGAAGTTATTGAGTGGTTTATTCATAGAATATTGTCATCATGGCTTGAGCAAATTGCAATTTACTCAGGATTTGCCACGAGGTGCTTACTTGGACAGTCTCTTATTGACAGGGCTTACTCGCGAAGAATTGCAAACTCAAGCGCAACATTTTATTTCACATATTCTGGCTAGATATCTTCGACATGAGGCTATTAAACGCTTGAATTTTCATCAAGATAATGGACACAACTGTATGATTATTAGTGGTGCGCTAGATATTTATTTGAAGCCTTGGGCCAAACAGTACAATGTAGAGCAGGTGATTTGTACAGAGCTGGAGTTTGACTCTGAGACTGGCGAAAGCACAGGGCGAATGCGGAATACTTATTGTCTTGGGCAAAGGAAAGTTGAGCAATTTGAAAAAATATACGCAAATCGTGATGATTATATTATTTATGCCTATGGTGATAGTACCCATGATCTGGAGTTATTAAATTATGCTGATCATGCATTCTATAGAACATTTACTCATGATTGATGCTATTCAAAATAGTTAAATAGTCAAAAATTTATAAACTTAGTAAAATTGCTTGATCCTCTGGAAAAAACTTCACAAATACCGTATAAATTGAATGTCTCGTAGTATCAATTTTTATTTGTGTAATTAATCAATAAAGGTGAGCGCATGACGTATAGCACGCGAACAATCGCGCTGGGGTGTGTTCTATCATTTAATGCCTTGGCAGGAACTTACTTACCGGCAGTATCACTTGAGGAAACCCACGGTAATCGTTGGTCTATCCTTGCAAGTTTGGGCTACGGGCAATATCAACATATATACAGTGATGATGGTCAGACACCTTTAGGACGATTGGCAGTTGCTGCCGAATTACTAACTACTAGCCAAACTGCTTTTGGGCTGGAAGTTGGTGTGCAAAATGGTAACCGTATGCGAGTAGCTCTACCAGTGCATACCTTGGATGTCTTGAGTGGTGGTATAGTAAGAACCACCGTAAAACCCATGCTCGATCTGTTGCTTACAGCAAACACCACCCCGATCAATGAAAGTTTGCTTTTCACGCAAATCAAAGGAGGCCTTGCCTATCGCCAGTGGCAAATGGAAACTGATTTGATAGGCAATAAGACAGAATTAGCTGGTGAAGTACAAGCAGGTTTTGGTTACCCACTGACAGAAATTACTAGTTTGAATCTTTTATATCAAGGTGTTTTTGGGGGTAGTCCAAAACTTCGTCAAGGCAGTTTGGGTGAGAGTTGGCATTTTTCAAATATCCCTGTACAACACGGGATATTATTTGGATTTTCTGTCATAGCCTAGTACAGATGTCACTAAGGCTGATGTCATGGACTCCGCGGTTTTTATCGCGGAGATTCTACAAAGCAATATGCCCATTGTGTCTTACTATTCGTCGAAGTGCCATTATGAAGCCATGCCCTTTGTGTGATAGAGTATTGCTCATTTTTAAAAATATTTTTAATTATGTCGCTAACAACCGATGACCTCGTTGTAGAAAATCCCGTACTTCCTAAAAAGCTTGGCGCATTTTTTTTGTATTTTATCAAAAAGCAACCGATTGCTTTTGCTATCTTTTTTTTAGCACCTATCTCTATTGTTCTGGAAACTACGATTATTCCCTATGCGCTTAAGATGATTGTTGATGGGGTCAGTAGTCAACAGGACAATCGTGCCTCAGCATTTGCAGCTGTAGCGCCTGCCTTATGGTTAGGAGGAGCGGCTTGGTTTGGACTGGTATTAATTATTCGCCTGCAAAATTGGTGGCAGGGTTATGTGATTCCCAAATTCCAAGCTCAAATTCGTTTGTCGGTATTTGAATATTTATCAAGACATTCCTATCATTATTTTTCGAACCAAATGGCAGGAAGTCTTGCTAATAAAGTCAATGACTTACCGCGGGCACTCGAAGCAATTCGCATGATCATTAGTTGGAATGGCATTTCAACCTGTAGTGCAATTCTTGTTTCTTTGATCATTTTAACCACCATTAATGGTTGGTTTGCCATATTACTTCTTAGTTGGATTATTGTGCAGTTGGGCATTAGTCTTTATTTTGCTCGTAACATAAATCGCTACTCGGAAGAAAATGCAGAAGATAAAAGTGAATTAAGCGGAAGAATTGTTGACACCCTTGGTAATATTGGAGCAGTGAAATTATTTGCTCGTGGGAATGATGAGTTGACTTACATTGGTAAAAGTCAAAAACAAGAGGCAATTAGTAATAAAAAACTCATTATTTACATGAATATTTTTCGTCTGTTTTTGGATATCCCTGTAACAATCATGTTGGGAGTAATGGTTTATTTACTCATTTCTTTCTGGCAGCGTAATCTAATTACTACTGGCGATCTGGTCTTTATCTTTAGCTCCTTTTTTTCCATCATGACGCAAATGTGGTATTTGAGCCATGCTATGGCCGATCTTTTTCGTGAGATTGGAGTAGCCAGACAAGCTTTATCTTTGATTGTAAGCCCCATTGAAGTTACTGATGCTGAGAATGCAAAACAATTAGAAGTCACTGAAGGACAGATTATCTTTGAAAATGTCAGTTTCCATTATGAAAAAGGGAATAAAGTTTTCCAGAACAAATCTGTCATCATTAATCCAAAAGAGCGCGTTGGTTTAGTAGGTTATTCCGGCAGTGGTAAAACTACTTTTATTAATTTGATTCTACGTTTTTTTGATGTAGAAAAGGGGAGAATTTTAATTGATGGACAAGATATTAGTTTGGCTACTCAAGACTCTTTGCGGGAATCCATTAGCATGATTCCTCAAGATCCAACGCTATTTCATCGCAGTTTGTTCGAAAATATTTCTTTTGGCAAACTGCAAGCTTTGGAGTCTCAAGTAATTGATGCTGCTAAACAAGCGCATTGTCATGATTTCATCATGAATTTACCTCACGGTTATGAGACATTGGTGGGGGAACGAGGTGTCAAATTATCGGGAGGGCAAAGGCAAAGAATAGCAATCGCTCGCGCCATTTTAAAAAATGCCAGGATTCTTATCTTGGATGAGGCGACCTCACAATTAGATTCTTTAACAGAAGAGTCAATCCAAGCTTCTTTATTTGCATTAATGCAGGATAAAACAACATTAGTCATAGCTCACCGTTTATCGACATTGTTGCATATGGACAGGATTTTAGTTTTTGATCGAGGTGTTATTGTCGAAGACGGTACTCATGATGATTTAATTTCAAAATCAGGGCTATATAAGGCAATGTGGGATGCGCAAGTGGGTGGATTTTTGCCGGAAAAAAGAAATGACTGCTCTTTGAAAAGTGATTAATAACTTTAAATTCAAGGATTAAGAAATTGGGGAGTAATGCTTATGAAAGCAGGTGAATTTTATGCTGGAGGCTTAGATCTACAATTTTTTCACAGCAATGATTTTGAGGTGATGGATGAGGGAAATCCTTCTCGACATGCCGCGATCATTGCTAGAAATGCGCTGCGAATTTTGATGATGGGTTGGCGCGAGGATTGGCAGAAAATTATCTCTGTTAAAGTTCTTAAAGCTGTATTTATTCAGCGTGATAGGGAATTAATGCGAGGCATGCGCTTGGCATTCCAGGAGGGATTTCAGTCTGTCTATGAGCAATTAAAAAAGCATACTCCTCTAACTCCCGAACAACATCGCCAAGCACTGCTCTATATTAGCAACTGCTTAACCTTGCTTCCATTTAGCGACATTAATCCCTATGAGTCTATAGCAGTACCACAATGGGTTAATGGCGAATGGCGGTTAGTGGATTACAAAGTTGTTCCTATTGAATTAACACCTACTAACGGTTTAAAGAAATTATTTATTAACGATAAAGATAGGGTATTTGCCTATGGCTTAGAACCTATTACCGATGATAAGGCCGAGCCACACTTATTGTTTATGGGGACGACCTATCCGGCAGGACAAGGTTTTGTAACGCAAATCAATACGGACCTGGAGGGGTTTGAGACTGTAGGTAACAAACTCTATCAAAGTGGACGTCAGAGGCTTTTTCATTGGCTCGATAAACAAACTAAAAAAGTACATGTTTGTGGTACTAGTTTAGGAGGTTCTTTATCATTGCTTTTAGCAATTGATCGTGGCGATAAGTTATCTCGAGTCGATGCTCTTAATCCAGCTGGTCTTTATGATTTTTGGTTTAAAGATCATTTTGATAATTGGGAAAAGCTCAATATCAAGCCACAAGTAATTATACAAAAACAAGGTAATGATCCTGTTTCGCAGTTTGGTGTTTGGAAAGAGGATTGGGATGTTGTTCATGTAATACCGCCACGCCATAAGCAAGGACCGAATCAATTTATCGACCATGCGCTCAATTACGCAGGTTTTGCTGAAACGCAATTTATTGGTGTTGATACCGTAATGGATAACGAAGAGCATCGGCAGCGTAATTTTTGGCTTTATACTTTGGGTAGGGGGCTAGTTTACTACCTGGGTTTGGTACCTTATCACTATTTTATTCGTCCTTGCTTACATTATGTTGCTACTCATAAAACTCAGATGACACTTACTTGTGCATTCATCGTTTTATTTAGTTTATTACCAATGTTTATACCTCTGGTTATTACTCCTGCTTTAAGTTTAGCCGCTATTATTCTAAATGCAGTAATATCGGGGGTAGTTACAAGTTTTCTTATTGATAGAACTCTTTGGTTTTTAATCGATTATTATAAAGGTGACAATTCTTCAGAGGTTTCAAAGCTTTTAAACTGGTTAAGGACGCAATCGCTATCTCCGGCAACAATGATAGGTATAGGGACTGTTGGTGTGGGAGCGGTGGTGACTCTTTTATTAGTAGGTACAATTTTAATGCCAGCTCTTCTGTTTACTGTTGCAAGTTTAACTACAGCCATTTATGCAACTTACAAGAGCAATGAGGCATTTAATATTGTCTTTGGTAGCGAGAAAATACCCCCAGCGGCTTGTCATGAGCCGCGAGTGCCTAAGAATGCCTCTCTGGATATCTATGCCAACGAAAAGGAGGAAGTTTTTAGCTTAAAAGAGTTAGGTGAATATTATTATGCTAAACGCGTGGTGCTGAAAGACAAATCATTTATACCTGAAAATGATAAAGGGCGGACTAGGTTTGGAGGGAGGTCGAAAAAAGAATTGCTAATGGGGCTTGAGACCGAGCCTCCAAACACGCTTATAACGGTGACAGCAACAAAAGCTAAATTCTATGAGATAAAACACACTGTAAGATTGATAAATCAAATAGGTTTGCATTCTTCAAAAGATAAGCAAAAGGAATTTTTGCAAGAAAACCTGGCCGATTATTATAGGGAAAAGCATGCTTTCCGCAAAAGTTAAATCAGATGAGCATGCAGCAATGTAGTTCTTTTTGCCTCAATAATTCATACTAAAGAAAAGAAGGGCTTAAGAAGCCTATTGTCTGGATGTTTCAAGATAAGCTTTAAAGGTGGTAAGGTCCTTGATGACTTCCAGACATTGTTGTCCTTTACACACATAAGCGCAACATTTTCCCTCAGGTTTTTTAAGCACAAGAGCTTCTGGCAATGCTGTTGCTTTGCTTGGAATAGCAAATACATAATTATTTACTGTCTTCGCACAAGCTCGCCAAATTTTTACTTCGGCTTGTTCTCCGCGAATAATAATAATTTCAGGTGGATTTAAATAGTCGTTTAATCCCAATAACAACGAACAATGTTCAGCTGGATAGCGAATTAACATTGTCCATGCAGCTTTTAGCGTTTGTTCTGCCGCTTCTGTGTAACGAATTTCATCTAACAAATGACCCAAAATAAACAGAGAGTGCACTAGCACACCATTCCCAGAGGGTATAGCATCATCCATCATTGGTTTGGGGCGATATAATAATTTTTCGTGGTTTTCTCCTGTAAAAAAGAATCCACCCGATGTTTCGTCAGTAAAGTTAGTCAAAATTGTTTCTGCTATTTCAATGGCAAATAATAAATGATCGGTATTCCATGATACTTCCAAGGCAGTGATTAATGCGTCTAATAAGAAAGCATAATCATCAAGGTATGCTAAAAGATAAGCATTACCGTTTTTGTAACTGGCTGATAAATGTTGGCCACTCCAAAGTTTTGTTTGGATGAAGTTAAGAGCCTGTTGTGCAGAAGCGATATATTTTTCGTTATTAAGATGATTTCCCGCTAGTAACATACCTTTAATCATTAGGGCATTCCAGGATGTTAAAATTTTTTCATCGCGAAAAGGTTGAGGCCTGTGGTTGCGTGCAGAAAGGAGTTTCTTCTTTGCTGAAGTAATTAAAGTATTGATCTCAGCTAAGGGAACATTTAAAAGTTTACTCAGTTTTTTGGGTGAATGAGCTCTATAAAAATGCCAATGCCCCTCAAAATTAGGAGGTTTATCCAAACCGTAATAGAGGGTAATCACTGTATACTCCTCTTTGGTTAACAATGTTTGTACCTCATTCTTATGCCAGCGATAGAACTTACCTTCCTCTCCTTCAGAATCAGCATCTAAACTCGAAAAATAGCCCCCTTCGATGGATTGCATGTCTGTTATGAGCCAATCTGCGGTCTCTGCGATAATGGTATTAAATGAAGGCCGTTTATATTGCTTGCTCGCAAGCGAATAAAGCGAAAGTAATTGGCCATTGTCGTAAAGCATTTTTTCAAAATGGGGGATATGCCATTTTTGATCGACAGTATAACGATAAAAACCGCCTGCCAGGTGGTCGTAAATCCCACCATTAATCATATGTTTTAGTGTGTCCAAGGCTAGGGGGGAATTGTTTCTTAATAGGTATTCTAATTTAGCCGCTTGTGGAAATTTAGGAGCACCACCAAATCCCCCGTATTGTTCGTCATAGTTTTGCTTCAGAACATCCAGAGCTAGCTGTAATGGTTGAGCATTTAGAGATAAGCTGAATGTTTTATTTTGGTGTTGCAAGATTCTTTTTAATTCTTGCCCCTGTTTTTGAATATCCTCTTGCTGGTTCTGGTATAAGTTGGCAATTACATGCAGAATCTTTCTAAAACTGGGCATTTGGTAGCGTTCTTCCGGTGGAAAATAAGTGCCACTAAAAAAAGGAGTCAAATCGGGCGTTAAAAAAATAGTCAGTGGCCAACCGCCACCTTGTTGGCTCAAGTAATAATGTGAGGTTTGGTAAATTTTGTCTAAATCAGGACGTTCTTCTTTGTCTACCTTGATGTTAACAAACAATTGATTCATTAGTGATGCAGTGTCTACATCTTCAAAAGATTCATGCGCCATTACATGACACCAATGACAGGCAGCATAACCTATCGAAAGAAGAATAGGTTTATTCTCTTTTTGTGCCTTATCAAAAGCTTCCTTTCCCCAGGGATACCATTCCACTGGATTATGTGCATGTTGCTGAAGATAAGGGCTATTCTCATGAATCAAATGATTTACTTGCACCATAGATTAATACTTTGTTAAAAATTAAATTGATTATCTTAAATATAGCAAAACTCTTAGTAGCAAATCGCTTCATTTGCAGTAAAAAATAGATAATAATTTCAAAAGCCTTTGAAGGCTAAAGCCAAAGTAACTTTAACCTTCAAGGAAAGGATTACTGACTGCTGGTGCTGGTAGCAGGCGTTGCGGTGGGTAATAAATATTTTTTGGCGAAGTCAGTACCAATGCATTCCCCAATTTTATGTCCCCAAGTATTCGCGCTATCCGAATTAAGAGTTGTTGGCAGATTGGAATATAATTCATTTTGGCATTTTTCAAAGCTTGCCGGAATTAAGTTAACGCATTTTGTATTATCAATACTACGATCTTCAAGTTTTTTCTTAAGAGATGGATCACCGAAGAATCCCTGACAAATCATGGCTGGAGCAAGTGTTTTGAGTTGAGCTAGCCATTGATCTCTAGAGATATCTGTAGATTGACTATCTGAACTGGTAGCTGGGGTACTTGAACTTATAGGTGAGCTTGGGCTTGTCGATGGAGTACTTGGGCTTGTCGATGGAGTACTTGGGCTTGTCGATGGAGTACTTGGGCTCGTAGATGATGGAGTACTTGAACTTGTCGTTTGATCACTAGAGCTGGATGTACTAGCTTGAGGATTGCTCACAAGATATTTAGTTGCAAAATCAGTACCGATACATTCGCCAATGGTGTGTCCCCATTTTGCCGCACTATCTTTATTCATGGTCGCTGGTAAACCAGAGTAGTATTGGGTTTGACATTTATCAAAACTCGCAGGAATCAAAGAAATACATTTGTCATTGTCTATTTTTAATTCTTCCATGCGTTTTTTTAAGGATGCGTCTTCAAAAAAGCCCTGACAGATAACACTAGGGGCAACAGCTTTTAACTTGCCTAGCCAGTCATCTTTGGTCATTTCTGTGGGAGCTGCAGCGGCTAGACCTTGTAGAGGCAATATTATTATTCCAAGGCCTACTAAGAATTCTAATTTTGATTTTGTTAACATTTTGTTTATTCCCTTAATCATCATGTACCTTTACAAGAATAGACAAAAAACTTCATTTTTACTAAATATAAATTTGAGAACCCCAAAGATTTACGTTTTATTGATTTAAAATTACTCAAAATGGAATTCAGATATCTTTCTTCACCTTGATTAAGTCGTATAATTATTGATTAAAAGTAAGATTAAACTGAGTGAGTTTCTTGGAAATTAATGATTAACACGATTTCGATATCAAACATGCAAAAATTAGCACGCGAATTTTACGATAGAGATACAGTTACTGTAGCCAAAGATCTTCTTGGCAAATATTTGATTCATCATATCGATGGTCTTGCGCGTATAGGTAGAATTGTTGAAGTTGAGGCTTATTTAGGAGAACACGATCTTGCGGCTCATTCATCAAAGGGAATAACGCAACGGACACAAATCATGTTTGGTCCTCCTGGATATGCTTATGTTTATTTAATTTATGGGATTCATCACTGTGTTAATGTAGTTACGGAAAAAAAGGGTAATGGTTCGGCTGTCCTTTTGCGAGCTATCGAACCCATCCTCAATATTGGGGAGCGTACCCAAGGTCCAGGGTTATTATGTAGAGCAATGCAAATTGATAAACAATTAAACGGCCATGATTTGCTAAGCGATAATTTTTATATAGCCAAGTCTTTTGATGAACCGCGCATTACTATTTTAAAAAAAACGCGAATTGGAGTAGCGTATGCTAAACATTGGTCGAAAAGATTGCTGAGATTTTATATAAAAGACAATGAGTTTGTTTCAAAATTATAAATGTATCGGAAAATCAATTAATTTGGAAACGCTTTTTAAGGTAATTTTATTTCCCAAAGGTAGATGTGCAATAATTATTCAAAATCATCTATATTTATTTATACAGTAAAAATATAAAAATCAAAGAATGGGATTTTTAATTAAACTCCAGGGATAGGAGTATAGTTATGAAGTCGACACCTATGATCCAACAAGAAAGTTTTTTACTTTTACTTCAAAGCTCAACTAAAGCTATTCCATTCAATATTTTTCTATCGGCTATTATCTGGGGATATTTGCTATATCGTGGAGCACCAATTAATACAGCAACATATTGGTTTTTAGCAATTACAGTATTAAGTATTACGCGCTTGCTCTATAGTTGGCAATGTATAACAAAAAAAAAATACATTTCCTCAAGGAATACAACTATTTATCTCTATACATTTATTTGTCTCACTTTTTTCATGGGTGGACTTTGGGGATTATGTTATATCTTTTTTTATTCTTACTTTTCTGAAATGCATCATAATGTGATTACTTTGGTTCTTGGAGGAATGGCGTCAGGTGGTTTGGCATCTCTATCTATTTACCTGCCTGCTTACTATGCCTACTTACTACCTATGTTTTTGCCATTGATTATCTACAATGTTTCTTTTTTAGATCTTGATAAAAGTATATTAGCAGTCATGTTTATTTTATTTGTGATTATGCTAATGATTACAGCCAAGGTTCCTTCGCAATTACTTCATGAAACCATTATTCTTGGAAAAGAAAAAGACAAGTTAATTGATAAGCTTAACAAAGCAAATAATGCAAAAGATGCTGCTATAGACGAGATTAATCGCATTTCCATTACAGATTCTTTAACAGGACTTTATAATCGTAGATATTTTGATAAACGCTTATCTGAAGAATTAAGGCGAGCGAAAAGAATTAATCATGATTTTAATTTAATTTTAATTGATGTAGACAATTTCAAATCGATTAATGACAATTTTGGCCATCCTTATGGTGATATTTTTTTAAAAAAATTGGCGATGGCACTAGAAAAAACCACCGTTAGAGCTAATGATGCAACATTTAGAATTGGTGGTGATGAGTTCGCTGCTATTATAGTTAATAGTTCACTCAAAGAGACAATTTCACTTTGTGAAAGAATACAAGCTCGATTCAAAAGGTATACTACTGAGCAAAGTTCTTTAAGTATAGGAGTTGTATCTGTTCCTCCTATACCCTCAGATGTGGAAAAAGTAATTTCAGCCGCAGACAAGATGTTATACCTGGCGAAAAAGTCTGGAAAAAATAAAATACATTCAGAGAAATATAATGGGTAGGATCTTATCCTGTAGATGGCTTAATCTTGTATCTTCTAAATAGAGGAAATATTCTCAACTTTTATGAAAAATATGACTTAAGAGGTGCCTCCTCTAATAAATTCGTAATGGAGCCATTCTCATGAATTTGCCTGATTGCTTTTGCAAATAAAGGGGAGCTATCGAGAGTGACCATGTTTTTCAAAAGGTTTTTCTGTAAATGATAAGACGTGACACTGTTGGTAATGATGATTTTTTCTAGGTGAGATTGGACAAGCGTTTTATTGGCTTCCTCTGCAAAAATACCATGAGTGGCGCAAACAATAATGCGTTTAATTCCTTTTTTATGCAAAGTTTCGGCTGCAAGACTAATTGTGCTCCCAGTACTAATAATATCGTCAACAATAATGACTACTCCATCTTTAATTTCCCCAACAATTTCATGACTACTAGATACTCCTTCCGTATTTCTTTTTTTATCTAAAAATGCCTTACTAATATCTCTATTGAGAAGTACTGAAAGTGTTTCTCTAAATTGTTCAGCACGTTTAATGCCTCCATCATCTGGGGAGATAACGGTGATCTCTTCATTTTTTACGAGATTTGCGATGTAGGGAGCGAACAAGACTCGTCCTTCCAAATGATCTGTAGGAATGCGAAAAGCATTCTGGAATGCCGCAAGGTTATGAACGTCTAAGGTAAGAATTTTATCAGTGCCAATAGCTTCAAACAATTGAGCGATATATCTTAAAGTGAGGGGGTCTCTTGGCTGAGTTTTGCTATCTTTTCGGGCATAAGCAAAATAGGGTATCACTGCAGTGATTTGTTTAGCAGAGGCATCCTTTAAGGCACCAATAAAAAATAAAAGTCGGCATAGTTTATCATTGACGCTCTCTTTAGCATCGCTAAATAAGGATTGAACTAAAAAAACGTCTTGCCCTCTTACATTCTCAAGAGAGCGAACCTTATGCTCACCATCCTCAAATTCTTTTTCTTCATGAAGTGAAGGTTGTCCAAGCTGTAGGTGAGACGCTATTTTCTGCCCCCAATCCAGGGATGCATTCAGTGCAAAAAGCTTAATTCCCATATTAAACTCCTCACTTCAAAACATGATAAATTTTGTTTGCTAACTTATTAGTGGCGGCCACAAAATTGGTTTTAACAAGCGTTTCACCTTGACCATAAATAATTTGCTCCCCTGATGCAAGAAGGACTTTCCCACCGGCTTCCTGTAGAATAATTTCAGGGCCACAGAGATCCCACAAATGACAGCGACCAGAGAAGTTAAAATAAAGATCAGCCTCACCTTTAGCAATTTTCCCTAATTTAAGTCCTAGAGAACCGTATTTTAAGGTGTGGGAAATTCCTAATTGGTTGGCTACCTCCTGTGCCTTAGAACTCCAATGACTGCGGGATTGTATCAAAATGGTTTGTGTCAAATCAGAAATAGCTCTCACTTGTAAGTTCAATGTTTCTTTCGAACTGGAATAAAATGCACCTTTACCTTGCGTTGCATAATAAAGCTCATTCGTGTCAGCCTGATAAACGACCCCTAAACAAGGCTTCCCGTTAATGGCAAGGCCTAGCATAATTGACCATTCATTACTGCCCGCGATAAAATCGTTTGTGCCATCAATAGGGTCAATAAACCATATACGCTTTGCATTGCTGTCTTCGGGGGGGATAGGTTCTTCCTCAGAAATAATCAGATCATTAGGAAAAGCTTGCGCAATTTCTTTCAAGAGTAATTGACTAGCTGCTTTATCAGCGTCAGTAACTAGTCCTAAATGCCTCCCTTTGTCATAGACTTTATACCCTTTGACGCGAATGGTTTGTACCAATGAGCCTGCTTGCTGGCTTAGATTGATAGCTAGCTCTAATTCTCTATCTAAAGAAACGTTTTCTAATGTCACATGATCCTGTTGCTCACTCATGTCCTTGTATCCCCAAAATTTTCGGGCATTATTAGTATAGTGTCATATAATCATTCATACCTAAGAAGAGTCTAATTCTAACTATGCCTGCCTTCAATTCAATTAACGAAAGCCAATTTTAAGGAAGCACATTATTTGGCTATTTTTTACTTCCCCGAATCACTGCAGTATCGATTGCTGTGTCTAGGTGATGCATTTATCATAGTTCGATTATTTTATGTGACTTTGAATATTAAATGTCCTTCTTTATAGACCTTGGTCAAAGCCACGGGGATTCGTAAAAATGACTAAAGTTGAGATTAAACTATTTAAAATTATTAGCGCCCAGCTTGTAATTTATCTTTTTTCTCCGCAGATATTAGATAAATACCCTTAAAAAAGACTCTGATATGATTCATCTCTATTTGCGTTTTTATGAAGAGCTAAATGATTTTCTTCCTATCGAGAGGCGTAAAAAATGCTTTATGCATAGTATTCGCTCTAAAGCTGCCATTAAAGATGTTATTGAATCTCTAGGAGTACCTCATACTGAGATCGAGTTGATTTTGGTGAATCAGCAATCAGTCGATTTGACCTACCAAGTTCAAGATGGTGATCGAATTTCTGTCTATCCCATGTTTGAAGCGTTCGATGTTACCGAACTTGTTCGTATCAGACCGCAACCCTTAAGAGAAACGCGTTTTATTCTTGATGTGCATCTTGGGAAGCTCGCAAAATATTTACGCTTATTAGGTTTTGATACGATGTATAGCAAAGAAACTTCAGATGCTCATATCGCGCAGCAAAGCAAGATTGAAAAAAGAATTGTATTAACTCGAGATATAGGATTGCTTAAACATAAAAAAGTTACTCATGGCTATTGGATAAGAAATCAAAATTCAGTTAAACAAACTCAGGAAATATTAAACCGATTTGATTTGTATACGCAGTGCAAACCCTTTTCCAGATGTATGGAATGTAATGGATTGCTAAGTGCTATTACAAAAGAGGAAATTATTGCAACTCTTCTGCCATTAACTCAACAGTATTATCAAAACTTTATGTGCTGTAATAGCTGTCACAGAATTTATTGGCAGGGAAGTCATTACCAAAAATTAAAAAGTCTAATATCACTATTTCTGTCTGAAACGAAAGATTAGAAATTAAAGGGAAATCCTGACAAAATAAGTCTCATTTTTAAGAAAATTTATTCAACCCAGGGAATATCAATTGTCTCGCAGTGAACGCCTTTTTGAGTTAATCCAGATTTTGCGTCGCCATCGTTACCCAATTAGTGGTGCTAAACTTGCAGCTGAGCTTGGTATAAGCTTGCGTACTCTTTACCGAGATATTGCGAGTCTGCAAGCTCAGGGAGCCCAAATTGATGGCGAGCCAGGAGTGGGTTATCTATTGCGCCCTGGATTTATGTTGCCGCCACTGATGTTTTCGGAGGAGGAGATAGAAGCTTTAGTACTTGGTTTTCGCTGGGTGGCTAAGAGAACCGATATTAAATTGAGCTCTGCTGCCCATAATGCATTAACTAAGATTACAGCGGTTTTACCCAATGATCTTCGTCATCAAGCTGATACTACAACGCTATTAATTGCTCCCAGCCCGATTGTAGCTGATAGAGATAGTGAGCTTGCTCTCATTCGTCGGGTAATTCGAGTCGAACACAAACTTCGAATGACTTATTTTGATCAGCAAGATAATGAAACTGAACGCATAATTTGGCCTTTCGCACTGGGGTTTTTTGAGTCTGTGCGTATTATTATTGCCTGGTGTGAATTAAGACACGAATTTCGCTATTTTAGAGTGGATAGGGTAAGAAAACTAATTGAGGTAGCTGAACGCTATCCTGAGCGAAAGCAAAAGTTATTGAAAAAATGGCAGGAAAGGGAAGGAATTAAATCTGAAAATTAACAATCAACTAAGATCTATGAGGCTTGATCTTGATAAGACTATCTCATAGCATCAGTGGCGATATTATCTTAAGAGATTTGAATGACAGAAAAGCGGTTAGCAAAAGATACCATGCATCTACGTCGAGCTAAAGTTTCCGAATTATCAAAAATTAATGCTTTCATTAGAGCTTCCAAGGCTGTCTGGGATTACTCTGAATCTTTTTTAGACCAATTCATGGAAAGGTGGGGGTTACAAGAAATTTACTTCGATAAAAATGAAGTAATTTTATTGGAAGATGAGAACAGTCTTTTAGGTCTCTATGCTTTTCGAGTGAATGAAGAAAGTTTGCCTGAGTTAGATTGTTTTTTTATCAATTCTAATAAAATTAAACAAGGCATTGGCAAAATAATGTGGAAGTATGCTATCCAGTATGCTCAGAATAAGAATTGGGAGAAATTCCAACTGATTGCTGATCCCCATGCTGAATCCTTTTATAAGCATATGGGGGCTAAGACAATTCAGAGTTTTGAGTCATTCCCTGGAAGATTTGTCCCAATAATGAGTGTTGACATCAATTTTCTAATCATAGAAAGACCAGCAACAGAGCAGGATATTAGCTTGCTAAATAAACTAATTACTACTTCCAGAAAACATATTGGTTATAGCGCTGAAAATAATGAGTTTTTCGTGAAAAATTTTGGGTTAACTGAAGATTATTTACGAAACCATGTTACATGGGTGTATGAGAAAAATGCACAAATCATTGCTGTTTGGGGGCTTTCTTTTGGTGATAAAGCTCATCTGGACTATTTTTTTATTACTCCTGATATGATTGGTCAAGGATTAGGGCGAAAAATGTGGCATAGAGTGTGTGGTGTTGTCGACAATAAAAACGCATCAAGCTTTGAATTTATTTCCAATCCTTATGCCATATCATTTTACATTCATATGGGAGCAGAAGTTATAGCTGACTATGGAGAGACAGAACAGGGAATGAGGGTAATGCGTTATCGATTCGGTCAAGATAGCCGTAGGTAGGTAAATTTCACCTGGCAAGGAGGGTATTGTGAAAATAGTTAGGTTTACGTTCAACGTGCAAATCAACGAAGAATACTGATCAATTTTAGTCACTATAAGGATATTTATTAATGAGAGATTTTTTCTCGGGGATACGTTATTTTTTGCTAGGGTTTAAGAATTTGAATATTAAGGGTTTAAGAGCTTTTGTAGTTCTACCACTTATATTCAATCTTTTTATTTATGGGGGAATTGCTTATGTTGGCTACCATTATTTATCCCCCTTAACTCATTACTATGTGAGCAAGCTTCCTTCTTGGCTTAGTTTCCTTAGTAGCTTATTTATCGTGCTCTTTTTTTTTATATTCATTCTTTTTTTCTTAACCACTTTTTCCATTGTTGCTAATATTTGCGCGGCACCATTTAATGGTTTATTGGCTGAAAGAGCGCAAATATTATTAAAAAAGGAGCCCATTCCTGAGCGAGGATTTGGGCAGGTACTTATACAAACTCTGAAACGCCAATGGCAATTTATAAAATATTATGTACCTCGCTTGGTATTGATGTGCATATTGTTTTTTATACCAATACTTCATCCTCTGTTGGCGTTTCTATGGTTTTTATTTAATGCTTGGATGTTGAGTATGCAATATCAGGATTTTGTCATGGATAACAACTTAGTTGATTTCAAAACTATGAGAAACATGATGAAGGATAGGAAATCTTTATCATTAGGATTTGGCATAAGCATAAGCCTTTTTAGTTTTATTCCCTTTGTTAATTTTTTGATTATGCCTGCTGCAGTGGTTGGTGGTGTATTTCTCTTTTATGACTATCCTCAAAAGAAATTCTAGAATTAGACAGAATTCTAAAATTAGAATATACTATAAATATAGTTTTTAGAAAAGAGAACTATCGTGAAAACTTCTACACAAGTGTCTTTAACAGTTCCAAATGAAGTTGCATGGAAAGCTCTGAAGAATCTGGTCGAACGGTTTAATTTTACCAAAGATGAGGCGCTTATATTGATGGGAGATATGCCAGTATCTTCTTATTATAAAGGGATAAAAAAATTAGATGGCAATTTAACCAGAGATGAGAAAGAGCGAATTTCTCTCTTATTAGGTATTTATAAAGATTTGCGTATCCTATTTGTTGATAGTAACCAAGCAATGTCTTGGATAAACAGAGAAAATTCATTGCCTCCGTTTAATGGAATAACGCCACGAAGCTATATGATGGAAGGAAGCCTTATGAGATTGGCTGAAGTGCGACGATTTCTGGATTTTTGGAGAGGATATTAAGAAAGGAATGTTTAACTATATTGATTTTAAAGATAAAACTCATCGACTTATTCCATCACGCTATCCGCCTGTTACTTTATTTGATTGGGCGGAGTCTCAGGAGGAACTTGAGCAAATAGCCCATCTTGAGGGGCTGACCAATGATCGATTAACCAATGATTACGGTCATATTTCGCTTGTGGCTAAAGAGGACTGGGTTGGCGGCTCTGGTTCTACACCGCTAATGGCAGCTTTTACTCATTTTGGGATTTCACGGTTTAGTGATGGTACTTCTTATGGGGTTTATTATGCTGGCGATTCGGTTAGAACAGCGATAGCAGAAACTAAATTCCATCGTGAGCGTTTTTTAGCTGCATCAAAAGAAGCCCCTTGTATTGTGCAAATGCGTGAATATGTAGCTTATGTGACTAAAAATTTGGTCAACTTATGCAATAGCATCTATAAAGATTATCTGAGTCCGAATGTTAATTCTTATGCTAAAAGTCAGGAGTTAGGGCGCGAGATAAAACGTCAAAATGAATGGGGATTAGTTTATCCTAGTGTAAGAAGTGAATTTCCAGATGCTAGATGCCTGGCGATTTTTAGACCGCCTGCACTAACATTGCCCCTGCAAGCAGGGCATTACGATTATATCTGGGATGGTGATGTAATTTCAGAGGTAAGAAAATCAATCAAATATTAAGTTTTGCTGACAGTTTATCTCTCTAGCTGGTGCATATACGCCGTGCAGATTAATTGTTAATCTTCATTTCATAACTTCATGTTTTGATTATAATTTTTTTTATGAAAATACAAGGTTTTCCTCTTCTTTTACAGTGTAAAAGAAGAAAATGACTGATTAACTGCTAAACTTATAAATAGGGTCTTAGTTTTACGGAGGATTATTTTTGTCAAGGTAGACGCTATTTAGTTTGTCTATCTACCAGCGTAATCAATTTGAGATAATAACTGGAGATATGACGATGAAAACGATCATATTAGGTATTTGTTCTTTTTTCCTATTAATTTTTAGCCTTCCTTCATTGGCAGATAAAGTTGTGATTTCAGGTGCTCCTGTTGTACTAGAACAACGTGGTGAGCTTTTTTATGCTCCTGAAACTTATACTACATCGACGACATATCATTATGTCACTGTGGGTGGTGTAAACAAAGTATGTTATGCCGAAGCACAACCATCTCTCGCTTCATTAAATACACAAGTTATTGATGTAGAGCTTGGAGGCAAAAAAATTCAATGGACTTGCTATCCTTATGATGAAACTTATTTCACTGTAAGTCCTTAATTATGAAATAGCGGAGAGTTTCTCCGCTATTTGTTTATGTACCTTTCAAATTTATTTCCACAGCAAATTTATTGAAGAATTGCAAAATTTAACTACTCCATTGATTAAAAAATAAGTATAGTTACTGCAGTTAGGACAACGTTATTGATTTCGTAGCATTTAATCATGGAGAATAAAAATGCCATTTAATATACCAGCCTTAAATGTATTAATCGAAACATCCCAAAAATTAGAGTCCGCTTATAAAGAAGAACGTTTATCCATGGATAAAAATCGCTTTTTAGCTTCTTTGAGAAGTTATACCGATAACCACCTTAGAATAGACGACATCAGTTTTATCACCGCTTTTGCAGGAAATATTGAAAAAAATCAAGGTAATTATGAATTTCTAAGAGGAGCGTTTGCAAAAACAAAAGAACCTTCTAATGAAAATATAGATGAATTTGTACGAAAAGCGTTAGCAGGAGCCTATTTATTTCATTTGAGTAAAATAAATGACGGGTATATGTCTGAGAAGTCAGTGAAAGGGCGCTCTGCTTTAGCTAAATTGATTTGTAATCTATTTGGAGTAGAGAGATTTAGTGAAATCCCTAAGAAGGAGCAGCAGGCCTGCCTACAAGATTTTCAATGTTATATTAGGTTTGTGACTAATAAGAGTGGTTTAAGGATTAAATGGCATGAATCAAAAACAAATAGAGCGTTATTTCGAGAAATTGAAGAGGAGATGGCTTTATTAGGAGTGCAATCAGTCAGTCAAAAGGTGGGGGTTCCTTAATAACTCGTCTAATGTCATAAAAATTAGCTAAATCCCCCTATTTATTAATGTGCTCTTGAATTAAACAAGCTATTCTTAATAAGTGGGGTACTCCAAATTGGAGGAGGCATAGGATGGCTACCTTAGTCGGAACTCAAATGAAATTTGAGGATGCGCTCTATGAATTATGTGAATTAGACTATGATGTGGTTGAAGCGTATGAAACTGCTATTAATCGTATCGATAATGAAACCTATAAAAATAGACTTACTCAATTTAAAATTGACCATGAGATCTACATCAAAGACATTACCAATCTCCTTAAACGACATAAGGCTCCTATTCCAGAAGGACCAAGTGCCAAACAATTGCTAGTAGAGGGTAAAGTTATTTTTGCCAATCTTTTTGGTGATGAAGCTATCCTTCGTGCCATACTTGCCAACGAAATTGATATCAATACTGCCTTTGAACGCTTAAGTTTTCATGAAACGAAATGGAAAGATGCTTCTGATATTTTAGCAAGAGGGTTAGATGGGGAAAAAAAGCATAGGCATTGGTTTGAAGCAATGTTGGAGACACCCTATTAATTTTTATATGTGAGCATTATTTTTTAGCATAAATGGCTATGGATAATAAAACTAACCCCATGCCTAAGCTTTGTAATGCCGTTAATTGTTCTCCTAGAATAATCCAGGCAAGTAGAACAGTTGCTATTGGCATTATCGCTGTCGATAGTGAGGCCATAACTCCATCTACTGACTGACAGCCAAAATACCAAAACACATAAAATAGACCGGAACTTAGTCCTAAAATCAACATAATCAACCATGTGTTTATATCCAGACTCGAAGTATTGAGATAGGAGTAAACTCCTACGGGAAGTAAGAGTAGGGCATTAATACCATTCATCAGCACTGAGGTAATAAATACAGGTAAGCGGTTTGGATGGACTTTACACAATACATAGTAAGCCGCTTCAGGTAAAAGCGACAAAAGAATAATGAAATCGCCTAAAAATGAATGCGCTGTGTGGGTGCCACGTAATTTTTCGTAAGCAATGATGATCAATCCTATAGTGGCAAACAATATACAAAAACTTTGTTTACCTGCAATTTTTTCCTTAAGAACAAGCCAAGACATAAGGGCAATAATTGCTGGTAGCGAGCTTGTAATGATTCCAGCAACATTGGCATCGGTATAATGCAATCCTAAAAGCATAAGGCAATTGAAAAACACCCCTGCAGAGAGCGCTTGTGCAAAAATAAAAAGCCAATCACGATGGGTAAGTTTTGAGAAATAATGACTTAATGGAAATTTTTTTGCTGGACTTAGCCAATGTAAGGGTAATAATGTCAGCGTTGCTAAAGTGAAGCGCATAGTCAATAAAAAAAATATGGACATAGTGGCAAGCAAAATTTTAGAAGAAACAATGTTAATTCCCACCATGGTTTGGGCAAGGATAAGAAAAATTAATCCGGAAGACCAATTGGATGCTGTTCGATGCATAATGAGACTTGCTCCCGCTTTTATAATTTAATAGTGAACGATGAAGATATTTTATCAAATATCGCTCAGTATCTTGTTACCCGTTAGGCGCATATTTTTTGCCGGTAGGGTCATGTTTCGCCATTGAGATGGCGACATCCCAAAAGATTGGGCAAAGCGTCGACTGAATGCAGGTAGATTCCCATAGCCTACTTTATGAGCAATTTCTTCTATAGATAAATTAATATTGGAAACTAATATTTTTGCATAGGCTAATTTTTTCATCCGCCAATATTCCGCGAGCCCAAGTCCTGTGCTTTGCTTGAAACGACGTTGTAATTGGCTCTTACTTAAATGACAGTACTGGGCTAATTGAGCAATATTAATTGGATTGACAAAATGTTCATCGATCCAGCGTTTTGCAAGAATGACGCAGCGATCGTTAAGGGATACATCTGAAGTCATAAGCTTCATTAGAAGTTGGTAAAGAAGATGATCAGTCAAGAGATCATGATTGTTACTTAAATAACCATGCGCAAAAGCAAGATATTTCTTGATTTCTGTAGGCAAATGTAGAAAAGGTGATAGCTCGCGAGTAAGCTGAGTTGTTTCAGTATCAAGAAGGTCAACGACTAAAAATAAATTATCCTGGCCGCTTGCAAAACAATGTGTTTGGTTGGAGCCAATACAGGCTCCTGTAATTTCATCAACTATGCCTCCTTGTCCCTCTATCTCGAGCTCAAGAGAACCTTTGATGGGGAGTACCAATTGCCCAAAATCATGGCTATGACTACAAGTCTCACTGGAGTAGGAGCGTAGAGAAAGAAAACGAGACATAAAGCACTTTTATAATTTATCTTAAGATAAAGACTAATTTTAACACAAACAGAAGCAGATGGGAGGGCTAACAAAATAGAAGTGGTTGAAAATTTTACAAATCGAGCAATGTGATCTATAATTAAAATGTTAGTCGAGGGAGGGTTTGTTTAGACACAAAACCTGCTTTTGACTACTCCACCTTCGGGTGGTTTTTTTGTCCTTTAATATCCCTTCTTGCTCCAGATAAATAATACCTACCGGTGATAATCGTACATTTTTTGAAGCAACTGATAAAAATTAAATTGAAATCAATGAGATGATATGTAATTGTTTAACAGATTGATTGTCTATTGGTTATCAAGGAGTGGATACATGAGTGCGCAGGAGCTATTAAATAATTTGCGGCAGCTTGTCGAATCTTATGATTGGAGCAAAGAAGTCCGCTTAAACTGGCTAAGGGAGTTTGCCAGAACACTTGTTTTTTTCAAAAGTCCCGAATATGCCTTAGAGTTTGATAAATTAAGTAAAGATGAATTTTTAATGCCTAAAGGTATTATCGCAATTACTCGTCTGCTTAATGGCCGATATGAAACGGAAGCCAAAATTGCGGGTATTAAAAAAATTCTTAAAGAGAGGGGGTATGAGGGAGAAATTGAAGGAGGAAGTTGTATAAGAACGCACAACACTCATATTGTTTACGGACTAATGGCGAAAATGATTGCAGGTTATGAACGAGGTGAGGAGTGTTACGCCCCTGTACTGTTTTAATTTAAGGGATTCCAATAAGTAAACTTAAACAAAAGGATTTATTATGTTCTATTATAATTTGGTGGAAATAAAAAGATATACTCGAGACGTTCAAATAGCCTGTGAACGAGCAGGCGTGCCAGCTAAATTTCCTGAGGAAAATTGGCAAGAAAACGCACAGTATATTGAGGACAAGCTTGTAGAACTCAGCGATAATCCTGCTAGAAAAACACTCGAGGCATACGCGCAGGCTATTTATGTTGCAGCCATGTGGCTTAAGAATCAACAGTTTGAGAAGCATGATCAACGATTGATGTTTTTTGTTCGACATATTAAGACTCTTGAACAAAAAGTAGGAAACATTCTTCCTTATGCCGATATTACCCCTCCTACGCGAACATTTTATTCCTCCAAGAGATTTTTTGACTCCTTAAAGCAAGTTATTACTAGCGAAGAGGAGATTCCTTCACCGGCAGCTACTGCATTTTTTGAGAGTGAGCCTTTTAGAAAACTTGAAAGATACAAGGAGGAAACTCTTAAAAATGATCAGCGCAATCATTTCTTTGGGGTTTTGGCGATCAATAAGGAAAAATATGACATTTTGGATGAGTTGATTAAAGTTTTAAAGGCTCAAAAATCATTGGTAGGGATTAAAGCAACTTTTAAGCAGTTTTATGAAGAGTATGATTCTGATGGCAAGAGTACCAGATATGATGTCATTAACATGGGACAGGATATTTTAACTTATATTCTCGGAATATTTGGTCTTAAGAAGACAACAAGTGCTGAATTATTAGATGAGTTAAATAAATTTTCTTCTGAACGCCTTGATGAAGAATCGCCATCACCAAATTTTATTGATAACCTATTGAAATAATGCATATTTTATATGAAACCAAGTTGTTGGTATTAAAAATTCTTACCGATAAAGTATCACGAGTGGAGTGAAAAGTATTATGTGATATAGCCATTGTAATTTAGGTCTGGTATCATATATAATACATTATGATTAAAATTTGACTAGGGTGTTATTATGCATTATGAAATGCAAGATGTTATTAGGTATACCAAAGAAATTCAGAGCACTATTCGGAGCCCGGGATTAGCCGGAGCGCTCCCAGCAAAAAATTGGAAGGAAGCACGAGATAATGCGATTACTCTGCATAACAAACTTTCTACGGAGCCCTCTAAGTATAATTTCGAAGCCTATGCTCAAGCTGTTTGGGCTGCCGCTGCTTTCTTAGATAAGAAAAAAACTAATAGCGAACAAGAACGATTCATTAATCAAAATATTCGTGAACTTAAAAAGGGTGTGCGCTACTTCCTGCCTGAAGCAGAGATAGATTCTCCGCGACCTGTTTATAATCCTGATGAAGAGCATACTGCAGCGGCAACTACCTTTTTAAACAGTGAGGTTTTTCAAAAACTTAAACACTATCAACAACATGTTCTTACAGGGGATCGGCGTTTTCATTTCTTTGGATTGCTTGCAATCAAAGAAAAGCAGCAAATTTTAGGTGATCTCATTAGTAAGCTAGAAGAGCAAAAATCAGTAGAAGGAATTCAAGCGGTTTTTGAAGCATTTTACCATCAACATGATACGACAGAACATAAGTCTGGTTACAGCATTTTAAATACTGGACAGGATATTTTAACTTATGTTCTCGGATTATTTGGTCTTAAAAAGACTACCAGTGCTGAGTTACTAGATAAAGTTCATGAGGTTGCTGAAACACTCAACGAGCCTGAAGTTTCTGCATCCCAAAACGGGCAATGGGAATCCTTTAAAGATGAGGTAGAGGAAGGGCTTAACGACCTTAAACAAGGCTTTAAGAATTTATTTAAATAACGCTCTTTGTAATGCTAATTTGCCTTGCATTGAAATATGCAAGGCAAAGCTGTTTCCTAAAATCCGGCTAAAACAATTTTCCCTCGTGATTGACCACTTTCAAGAAGCTGGTGCGCTTTACGCAAATTAGCTGCATTAATAGTCCCAAAATTTTCATTAAAAGTTGTTTTAATAATCTCTTTATCCACTAAATGTGCTAGTTCGTTTAATATGTTGTGTTGTTTAACCATATCAGCTGTTTTATACATAGAGCGGGTATACATCATTTCCCAATGGATGGAGATGCTTTTAGACTTAAAGAGCCGTATATCTAAATTGCTGGGATCATCAATTAGAGCGAATTTTCCTTGGGGTTTTATGCATTTAAGCAGTTCTGCAACATGCTCATCGGAGTGAGTAAGGCTAATTACATAATCGACTTCATGAATACCAAACATTGATAACTGTTCTTGCATTGGTTTACTATGATCAATAACATGATGAGCACCCTGGTTAAGAATCCAGCGTTTGGATTCTTCTCGAGAAGCTGTTCCTATGATGGTTAATGCAGTAAGTTGTCTTGCTAGTTGAACCAAGATGGAGCCAACTCCTCCTGCAGCACCAGTGATTAAAAGGTTTGATTTTTCACCTGCGGTAATGCAAAGGCGATCAAAAAGTAGCTCCCACGCAGTGATAGACGTCAATGGCAGAGCGGCCGCTTTTTCAAATGATAGACTTTTAGGTTTCAATCCCACAATCCTTTCATCCACCAAATGAAACTCACTATTACATCCAGGACGAGTGATATCCCCAGCATACCAAACCTCATCGCCGGGTTTAAAAAGAGTGACTTGCTCACCTACAGCTTTGACTATTCCTGAAGCATCCCAGCCTAAAACGCGATATTCTCCCGCTGCAGGCATATCTCGTAATCTAACTTTACAATCAACAGGGTTTACGGCAACAGCTTTTACTTCAACTAGTAGATCCCGCCCAGCAGCGACAGGCATAGGGAATTCAATATCCATTAATGAGTCTTTATTTTCAATAGGGAGTGATTTTTGATATCCAATAGCTTTCATATAATGTCCTTAGGCAATACAAAGTCTGGCAATCACTTTTATACCATAGATATAAGAATTTATCTCTTTTCTAAATTTTCATTTAGACGTTTAATAAATTCATTAAATTGCTCTTTTTCTTCTTGGCTAAAATCCGATAAACCCAGTTCATTGAGAGTTTGTGCGCATCGATCAATTTCTTTTTTAGCATTCAGCGCCTTCTGGGTGGGATAAATTAAAAATACACGCCTGTCATTTTCGGCAACCTTACGAGTAATAAAGCCATCACGCTCCATGCGGTCTAAAGTTCTGACAGCAGTAGGTTGCTCAATACCAATGCATTTACACATTTCGGCTTGTGTAAGACCTTCTTGTTTAAAAAGTTCGAGAAGAAAAGAAGTATAAGCATGGGTGATATCATGAGATTTTAATAATTCATTGGCTTTTTTAATCAGTAGTCGATTGGCTTTTTTCAATAAACTTGAAGTTAGCATAGTTGTCTCGTATTTATATGATTTGCTAATATATAGCATACTATGTTATAGTGAGCAATCTATTAGTGCTAGGGAGCAATAATGATGACGCAAACAATGTATCAAGTCGATGCGTTTACAACAAAATTGTTTGGTGGTAATCCTGCAGCGGTTTGCCCTTTAAAAGAATGGCTAAGTGATGAACTCATGCAAGCCATTGCGAGTGAAAATAATTTATCGGAAACTGCCTTCATCGTTAAGGAAGGCGGGTATTATCGTATCCGTTGGTTTACACCTAATTCTGAAGTCGCGCTTTGTGGTCATGCAACTTTGGCAAGTGCCTACGTAATTTTTGAAAAACTTGGCTATGAAGGGGAGAGTTTAACTTTTCAGAGTCTAAGCGGAGAGTTGCGTGTTAGAAAACAAGGTGAACAGTTACAATTGGATTTTCCACTTCTGCCTTATACTGCAATTACTCCTCCACAAGCATTACTGGCAGCTATGAATGTAATGCCTAAAGAAGTTTATGAAAGTACTTTTGACTTGTTATTGATTTTTGATGATGAAAAAGATGTAGAAAAGGCTATATTGGACTTAAATGCAATTAGCCAATTACAAAATAGGGGCGTAATTTTATCTGCTCCGTCAATAAAATTTGATGTCTATTCGCGTTGTTTTTATCCAGGGTGTAATGTGCCTGAGGATCCGGTAACAGGTTCTGCTCATTGTGTGATTGCTCCTTATTGGAGCGAGCGTTTAGGGAAGAAAAAAATTCATGCCTTACAAGGATTAAAGCGTCGAGGCGAATTAATCTGTGAAATCAAAGACGAACGTGTTTTATTAGCAGGAAGCTGTCGTTTATATTTACAAGGAGATATTAATTTAGCTTAAAATACGAGTTCTTTAGAACTCGTATTTTAAGCAGGAATTAGAAGTAGTCTACTTGGGGCAGTTGTTCTTTTTCTTCCAAAGCAGTACAAAAATCTAAAGCGGTATTCATCATTTCCGTGGCACTCAGTTTAATTTGTTGATTAAGCTCAACAAAACCTTTTGAGTAATAGTTAGTAAGGCTGTTACCTAAATTTTTCTCGCAAACAGAGACCTGCAATGAACGACGCATTAAAGGTGTTGAATCAGATTTCTTATTATAAGATTGGATAGTTTCTTTTAAGGCAAGATGTTTTTCTTCAAGTTCGCTTGCATAATCTTGAAGTACTTGAGTTTGTCCTTTATAAGGTAAACCGTAATCAATCGCAACTTCCATATACTCGATAGCTTCTTTGCAATCTGTAACTTGTTCAGTACCGTGTTCACTTGCTTTCATTAGAGAAAGGGAGGCTCGTAGATAAAAACATTTTGCCGCAAATTCATAAAAATCAGTACCAAATTTTCTTGTCGAGATTTGAATATTTTTTTCAATTAAGAAAAGTACAAAATCAAGATTTTCCGCAGCGCTACTAAATTTATAACTTTTAGTTTCATCTTGCAAAAAATTAAGAAGTAACTCTTCAGCTATCTTATACTTATCAAGTAAATAACTATAGTTCGGTTCTATCTCTTTAGTTTTAAAAAAACGATTCTTAAATTTTGTAATTACCCCTGAAATTGGACTTTTTTTGGAGTTATTATTGTTGTTGCTATCATCATTTTCTAAAACATCAAGTTGAGTCGTCTCTGAGTCGGAAAGAGCTTTAAGATTTTGAACGGATTTGGTACGTTTCATAGAATTTTTTCCTAGCATGTCAATGAATACAGGAGAACTCCCTTCATTCACAATAAAAATAAGGTTCTTAATTTATCAGGGTGGACTATATTTGACAAGATGTACAATTTATAAATAACTGTACACCAAGAAGTAAAATGGAAAAAGAACAATGAAAGTGAAATTATACTTTTGACATTTGAAGAATTATTTTTTTCTCATCGAATACCAGATGAGGGCAAGAATAACTACTCCTATGAGAATTAAGCAAAGGGCTAATTTCTCACTAGAACTAAAAAAACCATCAAAAAACTCTTGTTTTTTATTTGGAATGATGAGATCAGCATAACTAAATACCGAATAAAGTGCTAATAGCACCAAGGTAATATATTTGACCAGCACAATAGGGCTCCTACTAAGATGGAAGTAACATTTAACAACATAGAATAAAGTAGCGCTCTTTGAAAGGATTGCCGCATAATTCCATAAATTAAAACAGCTTCGCCTAAAATGACTAAAATCTCTGTAATGAGCCAATCTAGTCCAGGTATATTCAATATTTTTAAACTAGAGTAAAACATTTGGGCTAGGGGATTGGTTAGCAAATTCAAACCAATGATGAAAAATATCCAGTTTATAATGTGATTTTTAGGGATCTTTCTTATTATTAACAGAAGAAAAGCAAGCAATTCGGCAAAAAGAGTAATCCCTAAAGTAATAAATGTATCCATGTTTTCTCTAAGGTAGGTTATGCGACTGCTTATATCTGCAATATTTATAGTATTGGCTTCCATTTTTCCGTTAAGCTCCTATCTGCTTTCACTCAGTTTTTTTGGTGCAGCTCATATATTTTATGAATTGTCTTACATCTATAAGCATCTGGGTTCCAGATTACCACAAGCATTTATTATTATTGTAATGAGCATATTATTTTTCTTGTTACTCATAAAAACTATAGCTATTTTTTTGCCCATTAACTACTTATTAATAATAGAAATTAGTTTCGCTCTGGCTTTAGTTGCGGTAGCACTTTATTTCAAGACACACCCTATCACCCTCCTTGTACTATTGGTGTTTGCTATAGGGATCATTATCAATCCGGTCATTTTGTTTTTATGCCTTGCATTTTTACACAATTTAACTCCTTGGGGATTTCTGTTGGTTGAACAGGCAGCTTCAAAAGCATGGTTAATATTTGTAGTTAGTCCTGTGATTGTTTTCGGATTGTCTTTGGTCATAGTAATTGACCCGGGTTTTTATTCGATAACTCAAGCGAATTCATATCTATCCCATTATCTTGTTCCGCACGGTATCAATACACTGACGATCGCTTTTTTTGCAACAGCGGTCTATCTGCAGCTTATTCACTATTACTATGTGATTAAGGTTTTACCTAAATTTTGTAAGACACCTATTAAAATGAATATAGGTTTTATCAGCCTATTTTTACTTCTAGGAATGGGGTTTTTATATGATTTCCATGAAAGTAAGAAGTTCTATAGTCTCATAGCAATGTTTCATGCTTACCTGGAGATTCCTTTATTACTTTATTTATTACCTCCTCGAAATACAGATCCTCTTCTCAAGAAGATTATTCTTGAGAAGAGAGAATAAACAAACATTAGAATTCTTGTAAAATTTGCACATTTTTTCGGTATAAGCGAAGTCCTAGCAAACTTACAAGACAAGCACCAATGACAGCACAATAAGGAATTAACACCAAGGATGCTTTATAAGATTCTAGCGTATATAGACGAATGCCATCCGTGCTTAATGCGCCAACCCAGGTCGCATCCATAGCTCTTCCTATGATGGTGTGAAAGAAAGAACCCCCTAGCATGTTGATACAGTTCAGAAAAGCTACGGTAACCCCAAGCAATGGGGAGGAAACCAAATCAGCGCCTGCAGCAAAAACGATAACTTGATAGCAGCACATCATTCCTATAGCAAAGAATAAAAATGCCAATCCATACCAGTTATAGGTAGTCGTCGAAAGTAATAATTTAAAGCAAAGTGCCATACCAAGGCCACAAAGGCTAATTACAGTATAGTGACCTAGTTTTTTGCTTAAAAAAGCAAGGATAGGGCCGCCTAACAGCATCCCCATGAAAATAAAGGAAACGAGTTGAGCGGCATTACTTTTATCAAGTCCAAATGCTGTAGTGAGATAGGGAACTCCCCAAACATCAGCAAAACCTTCAAGAGAGGCAACCATTAAAAAATTAGCAGTGGCGAGCACCCATATTGAGGGTAACCGCAAAAGCTCTTTAAAATGTGAAAGCTTGAAATTTTGGCTATCAGTATTGTTCTGTTGGAGGCTTTGTGGAGTGCGCAAGAAAAAATAAGCGCCTAATCCCAGTATGATAGCTATCAATGCTAGAGTGGACGCAACATTTTGCCAGTTGTAATTAGCAACTAGCAAACTGACTGGTTTGCCGCCGTATATTGCACCAAGTAACCCTACTGAAAATGAAAAACCGACCATTCTTGCGTAGTGGGGTTTAGAAAACCATTGTGAGATGACTTTTGATACGGCAAGAAATCCTACTGCTGATCCTGCTCCTACTAAAAATCTGCTTAAACAGGCCAGATACCAATGGTTGGTATAACTAAAAAGAAGTGTAGCAATACCACAGCATAGGGCAAAAATAAAAACGACATATCTTGCACCAAAGCGCTCCAGCATAATTGCCACAGGAATTTGCATTCCTGAGTATCCGTAGTAATAAAGTGCTGCAAGAATCCCAAAATGGCTCGCATCAATAGTAAATTGGGTCATGATTTGATGCATCATTAAGCCTGGCCAAAGACGCAAAATAAATTGAAACGTAAAAAAAGATAGGGGGAAAAACCACATCAAAAGCGGTAGAAAATTAAATTTTGGCTTAAACATAAGCACCTCATTGCTAATTGCTCTCTTGAGTTGTCTCTGAGACACTTCAGGTATTTGAAAAAGAACGGATCTAAAAATTTGGGGTGCAAGAGAGAGAGTCGGCTTTTCAGCCGATAATATGCAGAGAAATAATAGCGATGACGTTAATCTGTTCTGACCACATTGGGTTTAATTAAGTTTATGGATAATAAAAAACTATACAGTATTTTTAATGGATAAAAAAGTCAATATGTAAACACAGAATTTAGTCTTTTCTGAGGTCAACGCGGTAATAGGAAGTAGGAGGCCGGATTATTAAAATCGAGAGTGTTCATCTAACTGTGTCACCTCATTGATTATCTAAGTCTCAGGTTCATACGGTCTTCAAAATAAATATGAAGCTGAGACGCG
>NZ_LNXV01000033.1:79165-114591 GCF_001467025.1 Legionella brunensis
AAGACTAACCATCGAGGCTTATCAAGTAACTCAGGATCATATTCGGCCAATTCATTAAGGATTGCTTTTGCAGAGTCTATAGGATTAGACTCATCAATAGGTGCAATATCGATCACATGCAATAATACGCAAGTTCGAGACAAGTGCTTTAAAAATCGATGACCGAGCCCCGCTCCTTCAGCAGCCCCCTCAATAAGACCTGGAATATCCGCCATTACAAAGCTTTTATGCGAAGCAACACTCACTACCCCCAAGGCAGGGTGCAGAGTTGTAAATGGATAATCTGCCACTTTGGGTTTGGCACTGGATACAGCTCGAATCAGTGTCGATTTACCCGCATTGGGAAGCCCAAGCAGCCCGACATCAGCTAAAACTCGCAACTCCAATCGTAAGTGACGCGCTTCACCAAGAGTGCCTTGCGTAGTTTGACGTGGGGCACGATTGACGCTGCTTTTATAACGTGTGTTCCCCAAGCCATGAAAACCACCTTGGGCTACAAGCAAACGCTCTCCAGCTTCATTGATGTCACCTAAAAGTTCTCCTGTATCAATATCAAAAACCATTGTGCCAACAGGAACCAAAATGACCAAATCTTCACCTTTTTTACCGGTGCAATTTCCTCCCATCCCTGATTGGCCATTCTGGGCTTTGTAATGACGCTGGTAACGGAAATCAACTAATGTGTTTAGATCAGAACTTGCTTCCAAAAACACACTACCCCCATCTCCACCGTCCCCCCCATCAGGGCCACCACGTGGAACAAATTTCTCCCGGCGGAAACTTAGGCAACCATGACCGCCATTACCCGCTTCCACTTTAATTACAGCCTCATCGACGAATTTCATGATTCATCACCTAAAAAAAAGCCCCGAATTCGGGGCTCGCTAACATCATATGTTAATTTACTGAGCCATCTCATTAAAAATTAAATTTATAATTTATTTGCAAACCAAAGAATTTCCGCATTTGCAATGCATAATTCTGGAGATTCAGCTTATATTGTGGCCTCGCGGGCTTGCCGCGAGGATTCGAAATGTCGAATAAATTTCTAATAGAGAGGCGGGACGTTATTTATTGTTGTTCTTGAACAGCATTAATCATAACGTATTTACGATTCTTCGCACCTTTGACAGAAAACTGAACCACCCCGGCAACTAATGCGTACAATGTATGATCGCGGCCACAGCCTACGTTTTCACCAGCGTGAAAACGGGTTCCACGTTGACGGACAATAATTTCACCAGCATTAACCACCTGGCCACCATAACGCTTCACACCAAGATACTTGGGATTCGAGTCGCGGCCGTTACGAGTACTACCACCTGCTTTCTTATGAGCCATTTCTTTCTCCCCTATTACTTACTAATCGCAGTAATTTTTACTTGCG
The DNA here is from genome assembly GCF_001467025.1 of Legionella brunensis. GTDB lineage: Bacteria > Pseudomonadota > Gammaproteobacteria > Legionellales > Legionellaceae > Tatlockia > Tatlockia brunensis. Next base: position 80,553 of record NZ_LNXV01000033.1, read on the forward strand.
TATAATATTGTCGGTGCCCCATTTGTTTCATATGGTGCTTACGACGACGGAATTTAATAATTTTTACTTTCTTGTGACGTGCATGAGCTAATACTTCTGCTTTGACAACAGCATTCTTAACTAATGGCGCACCACAAGTAAATTTTTCACCGTCGGCAATCATAAGAACTTCAGAGAAACTTACTTCATTACCAACATCAGCGGGCAGCAATTCTAATTTAAGGATATCACCTTCTTTTACGCGGTATTGCTTACCGCCCGTCTTAATCACAGCATACATAGCTATTCTCCAACGTGCCTAAACGGCTTTCACAAATTCAATAAAGTGCCATATTCTATGAGATAACTGCAGCGACTTCAAGTTGATTTTAAATTATACTTTAGTGTTTTTACTCATTGGATCCTTTGCCTGAAGATTTCTCAGTAAAACATATCTTGACCCGACGCAATTTTTAGGGGGAAAAGCAACGGTATAAAATAAGCATTTTGAAGTTTCTTGGGTATATTATATACTATGCCGCCCTTTCCTGCTTTTTAGGTGTTTATCCTGGTCGCGGGCTAAACAAGGGTTTTATTAATTATGGAGACTACAGATGTCAACAATTGTTTTAGAAGCTGAATCAAGAAAAGACATAGGGAAAGGTGCGAGCCGCCGCTTACGTCGTCTTGAAAATAAAGTACCAGCAGTACTCTATGGTGGCGACAAAGCGCCTAAGTCCATTCATTTACTGCACAACAAAGTAATCAAAGCCTTGGAAAGTGAAAGTATTTATTCAAGCGTTTTCGATTTAAATATAGATGGTAAAGTGGAACATGTGATTCTCAAAGATTTGCAGCGCCACCCTTACAAACCAGTTATTTTACACATGGATTTGCAACGCGTTTCTGCAAAAGATGTCTTAGTGAAAAGTATCCCTATTCATTTCATCAATGAGCAAGCATCAAAAGGCGTTAAAGCAGGCGGTATCATTACTCACACTATGACTCAAGTTGAAGTACGATGCCAGGTTAAAAATCTTCCTGAGTTTATTGAAGTAGATATGACCACTGTTGGCCTAGATGATGTTGTTCACTTGTCTAACTTGAAACTACCAAAAGGCGTTCAATTAGCAACTCCTGTTGATAGTAGCCATGATTTGCCAGTAGTCAGTATCCATGCTCCTAAAGTTGCTGCTGTTGAAGAAGAAACCTCTTCTGTTTCTGCCCCAGCTCCTGCTGAGGAAGAGGGTCCGGCACAATCAGAGTAATTCCCAAAGGCGGGGACTCCCGCCTTTTTTAATGTTTGAAACCTGTTCCAGCCAAAGCTAACACTATTTTATAGAACACCATCATGGCAATTAAACTTATTATAGGGCTGCGTAACCCTGGTTCTGCCTATGAGCATACAAGACATAATGCCGGTAGCTGGTTTGTTGAAGCCTTAACTCTTCGCCACAGCGCATCATTTAAAGTTGAAAAAAAACTCCATGGCGAGTTAGCAAGTTTTACAATTAAAGATTATCCTTGTAAAACGATGCTGCCATTAACTTTTATGAATCATAGCGGCTTACCTACGCGAGAGGCATGTCAATTTTATCGCATTGAAGCTCATGAAATTTTAGTCGTTCATGATGAGCTCGATTTACCCGCAGGCCGCATTAAAATTAAAACAGGGGGAGGCCATGGAGGCCATAATGGCTTACGTGACATCATTACTAATTTAGGTAGTGCAGATTTTCATCGTTTAAGAATTGGTATTGGTCATCCTGGTCACAAAGATTTAGTATTCAATTATGTATTGGGAAAACCTTCTCAACAAGATCGTCAATTAATATTTGATGCTATAGATAGGGGTATTGCCATTATACCAATTGCACTCACAGGCAATATTGCGGCAGCAATGAATTTATTACATAGTTAAGATTACAATTGAGGTAAATCATGGGATTTAAATGTGGAATTGTGGGCTTGCCCAATGTTGGAAAATCAACCTTATTTAATGCCTTAACCAAGGCAGGAATTGAAGCCTCCAATTACCCCTTCTGTACCATAGAACCTAACATAGGTATCGTGACAGTTCCAGATCCAAGGTTGGATGCTCTAGCCGAGGTAGTAAAACCACAACAAACTATTCCCACTACCATGCAATTCGTTGATATCGCGGGTTTAGTAAAAGGTGCCTCTACCGGGGAAGGTTTAGGAAATCAATTTTTAGCAAATATTCGTGAAACTGATGCGATTGCACATGTGGTCCGTTGTTTTGAAAATACCGATATCATCCATGTTGAAGGTAAGGTTGATCCTTTAAGTGACATTGAGATTATCAATACTGAATTAGCATTAGCTGATATGGAAACCATCGAAAAAGCCTTACTTAAGGCTGGCAAAAATAGCAAAAGCGGCAATAAGGAAGCTATTTTTGAGAAACAAACCCTTGAAAAAATAAAAACTCATTTGGATGAAGGCAAGCCTGTCAGAACCTTAAGCCTTACTGGCGAAGAAACCGCTATTGCTCGTCGCTTGTTTTTACTTACCGCCAAACCTGTTCTCTATATTGCGAATGTTGATGACAATGGCTATGACAATAATCCTCTTTTAGCACAAGTTATTAAACTTGCTGCCGAAGAAAAGGCAAGTGTTGTTGCCTTGTGCGCAGCGACTGAAGCCGAACTCATGGATTTAGAGGAAGAAGAACGTAAAGAATTCATGGCCGACTTAGGGCTTGAAGAGCCTGGCTTAAATCGCGTTATTCGCGCAGGCTATGAATTGTTAGGCTTACAAACCTATTTCACCGCTGGCGTTAAAGAAGTTCGTGCCTGGACTATTCTTAAAGGAGCAACAGCCCCACAAGCTGCCGGTGTTATTCATACTGACTTTGAGAAAGGATTTATTCGTGCAGAAGTCATTGCTTATGAAGCATTTATTGCTCATCGTGGGGAACAAGGGGCGAAAGAGGCAGGAAAACTACGATTAGAAGGCAAAGATTACGTTGTTTGTGATGGCGACGTTATGCATTTTCGCTTTAATGTTTAACTGTTTGATAAGGTATTCCCACGGTCTTTACCGCGGGATCCATGATGCCGTACTATTATATGCCCTCGGTCATTCGCAGGATGCGACGAGGGAAAGATAGGGACTCATTAATCTTGGAAGTAGAATCTATAGTTTAGACTACTCTCTTCTATTTCCACATTCACCAAGATTAATTAGGTAGTTATCAATCTATATCTATGTAAACTTGACATTATTTCAAGCCCCCCTTAGCATGCATAAATTCTATATCAGAGGATAAGTAATGACGGTTGCCCGTTTACGAACATTGGTTAATGCTGATTTTGAAGCAGTAAACGCTTTAATTATTGACAAAATTCAATCTCAAATCGGATTAATTGATGATTTGGCACATCATATTGTGGAAAGCGGCGGCAAACGCTTACGTCCTCTTTTAGTACTTTTGGCAAGTCATGCCTGCGGTTATAAAGGAAAAGATCATATTGCTCTTGCAGCAATGATTGAATTTTTTCATACAGCAACATTATTACATGATGACGTTGTTGATGAGTCAACTTTGCGACGTGGACGAGAAACAGCGAATGAAATCTGGGGAAGCAAAGCAAGTATTTTAGTAGGCGATTATCTCTTTACGCAATCAGTGCAACTGATGGTAAATGTTAATAATTTCCCCATCCTGCGTTTATTGGCAAATACTTCTCATGAAATAAGTTGTGGTGAAGTGAAGCAACTAGTTAATCGCCATAATTTTGAATTGTCTATCGAGGAATACCTTGATGTAATTCGAGCTAAAACCGCCCTACTATTTGCAGCTTCTGCAGCAATAGGCGCTCATTTAAGCAATGCAGGGGAGCAGATTGAAAAAGGCTTATACAGTTATGGTCTTCATTTAGGGAATGCATTCCAACTCATCGATGATGCATTGGACTATTGTTCCGATGCTAAAACAATTGGTAAAAACATAGGTGATGATTTAGCAGATGGCAAAGCAACGCTTCCTTTGCTCCACGCCCTAAACAAGGGAACCCCACTGCAGCAACAGATTATAAAAGACAGTATCAAAAAAGGTAGTTTGCAAAATTTAGCAGCTATTCTGGCAGCTATTGAAGAAACAGACGCTATAGAATTTACCCGCAACTATGCGGCACTTGAGGTCGATCGTGCTTTATCCGCTTTGCAAAGTCTGCCAGATTCCGCCTATAAAAAGGCACTTGAAGAACTCGCCCAATTTGCCATTCAGCGAGATCATTAATCGGAGTGTAGCTCAGCCTGGTAGAGCACTGCCTTCGGGAGGCAGGGGTCGCAGGTTCAATTCCTGTCACTCCGACCAATAAAATCAGGGATTTACTGAACTTTTAACTCCTGATTTTAATTTATAAAGAGCATATAAAATGTTGCTTTCCCTAATCTGGCACAGCACATGACCAAAGCCATTCTTACAAATCACCATCAATACTCCTAACTTCGCAATTGTCATTAATTTCTTACTTGGGCTTTTATCTTTTGCTATTATGGATTTGTATATTGAATAATATCTTTTAGGAAAATTTATAAAAGACTCCGAAGCAAGAACTGTAGATACTTGCTGGAAACATTTCGACAAATCATACAGGGAATAACATGATATACCATCATATTATGGTGGCTGTTGATAGAAGCAACGCTTCAAATTTAGCATTGCTAGAAGCCATTCGCTTAACTAAAGACCAGCAAGCTAAGTTACGGATTATTTATGTAATTGAGGAAGCCATTGTTAAGACTACTGATGGACGTGTTGACTTTGATACGCTTTGGAATGCTTACAAAGAAGAAGAGCAAGATATTTTAAAGATAATCAACGAACAAGTAAAAAAATCAAGCGTTGATTTTGAGACCTACTTAGTGGAACTTAAGCATTCTAAAACGAGTCTTGCAAAAAAAATCGCAGCAGAAGCCCATTTGTGGCCAGCAGATATAATGGTGCTTGGAACACATGGACGTCACGGAGTTAATCGTTTCCGTTTTGGGAGTGTAGCAGAGAGTGTGGTGCGAATTGCAACTATGCCTGTACTCTTAATTCGAGAACAATAATTGCCGTCCTTTTTGGACAAAATCGATGCCTCTGGAACATATCAACCAAAACCAATTTTTAATTACTAATTTAGTTTTTATTCTAGTAGATAAATTGCTTTATTATCCCAGGTTTAGTAATTGCTTGGTTCTGGGAGAAGCCTCAGCATAATACTTAAGGGCCATATGACAAATATCAATGACTACATTCAGAGTATCATAATCTAGTTCATGGGATTGCTTAGTACTTGAGGGTAGCAACTGTCTCCAGTACAACATTTTATCTTGAATAATATCTATCGTTATTTCTTTATCTGACAATTTTAAAATTAACTCATCCATGTTCTGAACAAAAAGATCATACTGGTTATCTTTAAAATAATTTCTGAAAAACCGGTGATCACGCTCATCTTTATAAGCATGTATATGAGCCAAAATTGACAATAGCATGGGCTCAAGCTTGTCATATTTCGGCATTTTACCGAGCTTACTATACCATTCATGAATTCTAGAATATCGCTCATTTTCTATTTTTAAGTCTTTCTTCATAATAGAAACAACTTCGTCTAAAGACTGTTGGCCATGAGCTATAGCTACTATATCTCTAGACAAGATAAATGCATTGATTGGAATTTTCTCTACCCGATAATTTTCGAAAAGATACCTATCTCCTGGCTCAACTATCAGCGCCCCATCTTGTTTCATAAATTCCATTATACTTTTGAATCTAGACAAATTGACTCCACCACTTATAGCTTCTACAAGAATTATCTTAAATTGAGAAAACGAATGATTTACACTTTCAAGGTCAGCTTTACTAACCTCTTCTAACTTTTTTGCTATATCAGGTTTTTTTTCGGGGTCTAAGTCGATCGATACCCACCTTGAATCAGGATGACTTTCACACGTTTTACCACAAGCAATTACTAAATATTCACGTGGCTGCTGAACTTCATAAGGAGCTTCCATAGTTTCATCCAACAGTTGTTCAAAGTATAAACAAATATTAGCAGAACCTTCTTTTGAATAAAAGGTTTATGCTTTTCACCCCATCAAATATCCCCTTAAACTTTATCTGTACCGCAGTTTTCTAAAAACAAACATAAGTCGAAGTTTTAATCCCTAACACTCCGACCATTTTGCTAAATTTTACGGGGAATCAGCCTCATGCTAATAGGGAGCATCATTAGCATTTTAGTAAGATCCCTCATGCCTCAGACTTAAGCCTGTTTCTTCTGTAACTTCATCTTTTGAATTCTCAACAGCAAAAAAACCGCTTTTTCCATAATTTTGGCTCATAACTTTTTGCCATTCCAAGGCTTCTTTCTCAGAAACTAGCGGATTTTGATGACCTTCATGACCATAAAATTTCTTAAACTTCATGTTCTCTCTTAGCTGAGTCAAAGCAGGAAGTAGTTCAAAAACTAATTTTATAACCATCGGCGCTATTAACTGCTGCCTATAGTCAGTCTTGGCTGCTCCCTGATGCAAGCTATCATATAAGGGATCCCCATGCTCAAGGTAGTTTCTAAATGATCTTAAATCACTGTAGTTAATTGTAAGAAAAGCACAGTTTCTTGCTTCCGGATAGCCGCGAATAGTCTCTAAATGCTGCAATAACTGGCCTGCATTATATTCTATAGCATCATTTAATTCGTAATCCACTCCAAGTCTTTTGACGAGAGATGGACCTCCGTTATAGAGATGGTATTTATCCCACTCTTCCATGGTTTTATAAGATGACTCAGGAACTATGTAGTCTTTTTCTTCTAAAAATTCTTTAATATTAATTAAAGCTTCCATTGCAGCCTCAACACGCTTCAATGGGGAAAGCATATGTATCAGTTCCATAGACTGGTTCAAATCCTCTGCAAGTAATCGCAGCTCCTCTAATCCTTTAAATCTTGATTTTCTCTCTTGCTCTCTTCTTTGACTGGCAGCATGTGCCTCCATTCTCTTGCGATTTCTTTCCTCTTCTGTAGATGAGGGTTTGCTAGTAGCCATTTTCATAATGTTTGCCAGCGCTTTATGCTTCTCATTCCCTAATTTATCTTTGGGTAAATATTTGAACACTGCACCTTGTTCTAATTTATTAACCCTCTTAGACCCGCTGAAGATTTTATGACAATCCTCTATTACCTCTATAGGGGCACTGCATTGCTCCAACGCTTTAATAAAGATGATTTCATCTTCTTTACTAACCCTACGCTCAGGTTCTGGGACTGTCTTGCAGCCCTTCTTCTCTTCCTCTTCCACTAATTGGTCAGAATTGATTTCCGTTTTCAAAATACTTTGCCAAAAACTTTGTGGATCCTCACTGTAGCTACCAAGTTTTTTCTCACGCAGTATTAAAAGTTTGACCAATCTTTCCCAAAAATCACTTAATTCTTTACCGGTAATCTTCTCTAATTTTGCTTTATTAGCTAATAATTGATCAATTTTGTATTTTTTATTGCCTTCATCTTGATGTGTGATTCCATCTCTTAAACTAATAAATGCTCGCCAATCAATGGTTTCATCAAGATCTAATAAAAAGCGCGAAAAATTTTTTCCGGTAATAAGCTCCCCGATAGATTGCAACATACGAAGAGCTGCATGCCTTCCCATTTTCGTAGACAAGTCAAAGCGATTTTTATAACGCTCGGCAGATGTTTTGAAGCCTCCCAGAAGTCCAGGGATTTGAAGCTTTGTGGTGTCAACTGGCGGCTTAATTTTTCCAGTATAATTTACTAAATTGATTAATTTAATAAAATTATCCATATCATTGACGTAGCCAGTTATTGCCTTGATATGAGTTAGAGTGACAGGCTTAACAGCAGCATTATTATTACTAGGTTTTAAGTGTTCTCTGCATATTTGAGTGAAAAACTCTTTCAATAGAGTAAAATCTTTTTGAATAATATCCTGTAATGCTTCTTCAATAATTGCCTGTCGCTCTCCACCTTCCCTTAAAAATAATTCAGCCGTAGAAATTATAACGCTCATGTTTTCTCGCGAAAACTCGCGCTGCATATCAAGAAAGGGTAACACCACGAGACGGTCTGCAGAAGGATCTATTACCAGCCCCCCAAGCTGATCGAAATTTATCCAAGTAAATGGGGCTGGTCCAAACAATTTACTATATTTAATGCGCGTATCTGAAGACAAATTCTGTATTGTAAGGCACATTTTTTCTATTAGTTTACGGCACATTGAGACATGTGTGGTTTTAATAATCTCAGCCTGGACTGGACTAATAGTTTTCGGTAAGGCTTTAAATCTGTGATTAATATCCTGAGATTTTTGCAAAAAAGTAATAATTTTGAGGATATATATCATTCTATTAAAGTCAAATTCACCATTGCGGATGTCATCAGAGATGCTTTTTCTGTCTGGTAATTTTTGGGGGTTCTCAAACTCGCTGACTAGCTCTTGCTTTTGATTTAAAAACTCTTTGTCATAATATTGCTCCAATATTTGAGCCTCACGCGTAAAGTTTTCATTTAATAATTCGTGAGCTTGGGGATCTTGTGCATTGAAAGGAATTAACGCTATAAATAAGTCGACATTGCAGTTATAAGCAGCATAATACAGAGGTGTAAAACCATTGCTTGATTGAACAGTATTGACGTCAATAGGAAGAGAGCTTTTGCTTCTAACCAAGATTTTGATTAGCCTTAGCATCGCTTTATCTCCTGCTTCACAATGTTTACAAGCGAGTAGCAAAGCTTCATTAAAATTTCCCTCTTGGATGCAATGCAGAATTTTCTTACCCTCTTTAATGAGGTTTTTTTCAATTAAGGGTAGAATTTCGGCTATTAATTTTTTAGTAGCATCATTTGCAGGCATTTTTATTGTTCCTATTAATTGTAAAAAGATGACTTAGCCAACGGGTATGAATTTTTCAAAAGCGCGGATTCTAACACTCGATTATTAATAGAGCCTTAAGGTTAAACTATGAACAAAAATAATTTTTGGATGAGATAAAATAGAGTCTTTGAGAGAAGACTGAAGCTTAATTAGCCTATTTTTAATGGGATAAAAACCATAGCTTTATATCCCGTATTAGCGGCTAATACGGGAAAAAGATGACCATGCAGAGGGCTAAACCTTATTTTCTGATAATCTCTAAGCCTCTCATATAAGGCTTTAAGGCATCGGGAATGTGAATATTTCCTTCTCTATCTTGATAATTTTCCAAGATGGCTACCAAAGTCCTGCCTACAGCAAGACCCGAACCGTTTAAAGTATGAACTAACTCAATTTCCCTTGTTTCTGGGTGTCGATAGCGTGCTTTCATGCGTCTAGCCTGAAAAGCTTCCATGTTTGAACAAGAAGAGATCTCTCGATAAGTGTTTTGACTAGGTAGCCATACCTCAAGATCGTAGGTCTTAGCAGATCCTGCTCCCATGTCACCAGTACAAAGTGTAACAACTCGATAAGGTAAATTGAGGCGCTGCAAAATAACCTCAGCATGCTTTGTTAATTGCTCTAATGCATCATAGGAAGACTTAGGATTGGTAATCCAGACAAGCTCAACTTTTTCAAATTGATGCTGTCTTATCATCCCTTTAGTATCTTTTCCATAAGAGCCGGCTTCGCTACGAAAACAGGGAGAATGACAAACATAGCGTATTGGCAACGACTCAAGATCTAAAATAGTGTCACGCACAGTATTGGTGACTGGAATTTCAGCAGTCGATGTCAAATAATAGTTTTCATCGCCCTTTAATTTGAATAAATCAGCTTCAAACTTGGGTAATTGTCCAGTTCCTAGCAAGCTATCAGCATTTACAATGTATGGCACATAAATTTCTTGATAGCCATGCTCTTCTGTATGGATATCCAACATAAACTGAATAAGTGCACGATGAAGTCTAGCAATTTGAGCTTTCATCACTACAAAACGACTACCAGTAATCTTTGCAGCCAAGGCAAAATCCATTTGATTAAGGGCTTCACCCAATTCATCATGGGATTGAACCGTGAAATCAAAAGTAGGTACAGTTCCCCAACGACGTACTTCACGATTATCGTGCTCATCTTTGCCGTCTGGTACGGATGAATGAGGTAAATTAGGTAGACTAATAATAATTTCTTCTAATTGTTGTAAAATTTTTTCGAGTTCTAATTTTTTATTATCAAGCTCTTGTCCAAGTTGATTAACCTCCTGTCGCATCGCCTCAATATCTTCACCACGAGATTTTGCTTGGCCAATAGCCTTTGAGCGCAGGTTACGCTCGTTTTGAAGAGCTTGAGTGGCTACTTGCAATGTTTTTCTGCGCTCCTCAAGCACGGTAAACGCATTCACATCAAAACGAAAACCACGTTTTAATAATTGTTCAGCCACTTGCTGAGGATTATCACGCAATAACTGAGGATCTAACATAACCCACCCTTATTTTTGAACACATTTAAAAGAAAATCAAAATTATGCAGATGATAATTAAATCAAATCAGCGGACCAACACAACATCCTGCCTGTATTTATTTTATGAGAAAGTAATTCAATCATCTTATCAACTTTCTCTTTTTCATCAAAAAACTCAAGGATCATCGGTAGATCAAAATGAAAATCGAGTATGGTTGCACCTCGCTCCTTACCGCTTGGTCCATATCCCTTAACACCACGAAATATTGTTGCCCCTAAGATTTTTTGCTCATGCAGCAATGCATAAATTTCTTTAATTAAAGGACTATCTTCACTAAGATAAATGCGCACCACTTTGACTTGTGTCATACCAGATTTCCTATCAAACGACCACAATGAATTCCAAGAAAAGCCATCACTAAAGCACCAATATTGTTAAAGATAATATTAGCTAGTGCTGCAAATGAATCCCCATTTTGATAAAGCATCCATGTTTCCCAGGAAAAACTTGAGAAAGTGGTATAAGCCCCCAAGAACCCGACAACAAGAAATAATCGCCAATATTCTGCTTGCGCTAGGCGCTCCATAATTAGAATCATTATGAAGCCAGCTAAAAAGGAACCGATACAATTGACCACCAAAGTTCCATACGGATAGCTAGAGCCCAAAAGCCTCTGCAACAACCCCACTGTAACAAAACGAGCAGCAGCGCCTATAGCTCCACCACAGGCTACAGCAAGCAAAGGGGTCAACATGATTATCGGACAATTCCTCTTGCTGATTGGTTTAACGCATCAATCATAGGTAGCACTTCAGGGCAATCTTTTTGCATTACTTCGAGTTCAGCGACTGCTTGCTGCACGGTTAATCCCTTACGGAAAATAATTTTGTAAGCGCGGCGCAAATTATCTATTGTTCCTGACGAAAAGCCACGACGTCTTAGGCCTACAGTATTAATTCCGCACGCAGAAGTTGTATGTCCCGCAATCATTACATAGGGCAATACATCTTTACTGACATACGTGGCTCGTGCAATAAATGCATAAGCACCAACGTGGCAGAATTGATGGACAGCAGCGTAAGGACCAATAATGGCATAATCATTAATTGTTACATGCCCAGACAATGCAGCATGATTAACCATAATTGTATTATTACCAATCATACAATCATGGCCTATATGAGAATAAGCCATTAGATAGTTCTCATTACCAACCCGGGTAACGCCCCCCCCTTTTACGGTACCACGACTAATCATGCAATATTCACGAATGATATTGTTATCACCTATTTCCAATCTTGTAGGCTCACCTTTATAGGTAATATCCTGCGGCTCATCCCCCACAGAGGCAAATTGAAAAATTTTATTATTTTTTCCTATGACCGTGGGACCTTGGATTACCACATAAGGTCCAATCCAAGTGCCTTCGCCAATCTCTACGTCGGCGCCAATTATACTACCTGCACCTACGGAAACCCCTTTTGCTAATTTAGCTGAAGGGTGAATTATTGCTCGTTCATCTATCACTTTTTAACTTCCTTCGCTGCACTCATTAGATCTGCAGAGCAGGCAAGTTTGTCGCCGACAAAAGCCTCTCCACGTATGCGCCAAAAATCTCTTTTTTGCCCCATTAACTTAACTTCCAGACGTAATTGATCACCAGGCGTTACTACTTGCTTAAATTTGACATTATCAATACCTGCAAAGAAGTATAAAAACTCATACCCTTCTCTTGGTGTTCTTGATAAATTAGATAGGATTGCTCCTGCCTGTGCCAGAGCCTCAAGCATTAACACTCCAGGCATAATTGGATTCCCAGGAAAATGCCCAATAAAAAATGGCTCGTTAATTGTCACATTTTTAATACCAATTAAATACTCCAGCACTTTATATTCCATTACCCTATCTATAAGGATAAATGGATAACGATGTGGTAATAAGTCGAGTATTTTGGCTATGTTAATGACTTCACTCATGCATATCTCTCACTAATTCTTCTTTTATTTATTCCCAAACTTCTTATCTAGGTCGCTTCTTTTTCTAATTTAATCAATCGAGTGATGTAATCATCAAGACGACGAAAACGTGCTGCGTTGCGACGCCACTGCCTATGTTCACATACCATCGTCCCTGAGGAATACACTCCAGCTTTTGTTAGGGATTTATTGACTGTAGACATCCCAGTGATCACAACATCATTCGCCAGAGATATATGTGGTGCCAGACAGCTAGCCCCTCCAATGATACAATGAGAACCAATCTCTACGTAAGCACCAAGAACAGCACAACCAGCAATAGCTGAATTTTCACCAATGATAACATCATGTGCAATCATGACCAAATTATCGATATGGACACCCTTGCCAATGAAGGTATCACCCAATGCACCTTTGGTAATTATTGTATTTGCTCCCAGATGAACCTGATCACCAATAAGTACCCCTCCTACAGCGGGGCCACAAAACCATCTACCTTGTTTTTTAATACTATTAAATGGTGTCGCCCCAATCACAACGCCGCTATCCACAATGACTGCAGCACCAAGTCTGCTTCCCGCATGCAAATAAACCCCATTATGAATGGTAGAATGCGAACCGATACTAACATCCGACTCAAGCACGCAATTTGCACCCACGCTAACGTTATCACCAAGTATAACGTCATTACCAATCACTGTATTTTCCCCAATCACAACATCGCATCCAAGTTTTACTGAAGCAGATAGGGTTGCAGTAGGGTGGATACTTGAATAGCGCTTAGTTATTGGAGTAAACAACTCTGCGACCCTGCTTATGCTTAAAAGCGGATTAGCTACAACAATGGCATTTCCTGGACAATAATGAAGATGATTTTCTGCCAGCAATATTCCTCCAGCCTGTATTGTCTTTAATGACTCTAACAGAATGGGATTATTAAAATAAGAAAGCTCGGTCTTGTGGGCACGACTTAAAGAGGCAACACCCTGGATGGTTTGTTTGGCATCGCCATACAAAACCCCATCCAGTTGTTGTGCCAGAGTGGCAAGAGTATATACATTAGTCACAAAGATTAGTTAATTTCTTTTATGACACTTTCAGTAATATCTAGTTTAGAAATGCTGAAAGGAGTTGCATCTTTTTGTAAAATAAGATCATATTTATCTGTTTCAGCAACTTTGTTGATAGCTTTACGGATTTTGCTGTAGAGCTCTTCCATTGCTTCATTATGTGCAGTGCTCAACTCTTGCTGATACTGTTGTCCTTCTCTTTCAAACGTTTGTTGAGTAGCAATTATTTTTTTCTCCATCTCTTTTTTCTGAGTTTGGCTCATAACTGCACTTTCACGTTTGAACTTTTCCATATCTTTTTTCAAATTTTCTTCCATCGCAACTAATTTATCACGACGAGGTTTGAAATCTTTTTCCAATTTTTGTTGGATTGCCTTCATTTGGCTGGAGGTTTGCATGATTTTTTGCAAATCTACTACACCAATTTTTGCTGAATCCGCAAATGCATTAGCACCAGTAAAAGCGAATGCCAAAGCAATTAAAAATCCACTCACACGCTTCATTATTGATCTCCTCATTAAAAGTTCCCAGATGCTAGCATAATTCGACGTAGGTTGCGATAACTGTGCGCAAGTAAATACTTGTTTCAATGTGCATTAAATGCTATTATTGCTCAACAATTTATCAATAGAGATGTTTATGACGGATGTTGTCATTGTCGGCGGTGGACCAATAGGTCTAGCTCATGCCTGGGGTATCAAAAAACTAAATCCTAATCTTGAAATCGTAGTACTGGAAAAATACGAAGAATACCAACGTAAACATACTTTGGTTATGCAGCACGAGCAACTGAAAAAATTGATGGAGGCCACAGAGACAACTGAAGACCCTACATTAGTGGCTCTACTAAACAGACTGAAAAAAGATCCCCACATCCGCACCAATGAGCTTGAACAAATCTTTAAAAAAATGGCTCAAAATCTGGGAGTTAAAATAGTCAATGAAGAAGTTAAGCAAGAAACCATTCATGAACAAATTTTTGATAAATATCCTAAGGCTCGTTTAGTTATTGGTGCCGATGGAACTCACAGTGTCGTGAGTAGAGCTTTATTTGGAGAAGATAATCAGGTTAAACATGAATTTGATTATGTACTCCAACTACGCTATGAGGTTAAGGGAGAGAAAAAAGCAGGTGCTATCAGTACTATTGATTTCTACCAGGAAATGGCTCGTCAGGGCTTGATTGCTAATGAATATGTTGGCAGTTTTGCTGATGGAAAAACACCTATCACCATGCAAATGATGATCTCCAAGCAAGCTTTTGAAGCCCTTAAAACTGCTACCTCTAAAAACCCCATTACTCCTTTTGCCGATTCTGGAAACAGTACACAAGATGATGCAAATAAAATCTCTGAGCGTAAGCCTGACGAACTACCGGAAGAAATTAAGCGCTTCATTTATCGTTACCTGGCGCAAAAAATCAAATCGGGTGACCACGAGCAGATAGATTATAATTCCATTCGTGTTAGTGTTAATGAGGCTCCCGCAACACACGCCAAGCAAGTAGCTCAGCAAGCAAATCATACTTTTGGAGATGTCGTTATATCTTTAGGTGGTGATGCCGGCTTAGGCTTGTCTTATTTCAAAGGCTTAAATGCAGGACTTGAGTCTACTGCACAATTTCTAGCCTATTTAAAACCGCTTATCAAACAAGGGCTTCCTGATGCTTCAAAGATTAATGAAGCACTCGCTCCTTATCAAGATTGGTTTCTAAATAATTTTGTTCCAAGAAAGATAAAAGAAGTTGCTGACTATAGCACTTATCGTATACGAAGCGTATGGAAAGGCATTCAAATAATCCAAAGTATTAAAACAGCTTCTACCTTTGATGATGAGGATGGTGATACTCAAGAAAATATTATTGCCGATTATTTTAAATTACTGGCAAAAAATGCTGCCGCCGAATCTGACAGCAATGTGGCTTGGCGTGCCTATCCGCATCGAGCTTATGATCCTGTTAAACTAGGTCAATTTTCTTATGTGCCCATCCAACATACTCTACGCAAAATTGCCAAACTGTTTATTGATTATTTTAAGCCCTACAAATCAGATTTTCAGTTAAGACAGGATTTTAAACAACCTCTGGTGGGCTTCAATAACACTGGAGTAGGATTAGCTAAAATTATTGTAGGTCTCTTTACTTTAGACATAAGACGTTTTGGTGATGGCGTATTTACTCTACTTAGAGGAGCGATAGAGCTTGCTACCTGGCCACTTGCCTGGTTTGTAAAACCAATTACCCGTGGAATTGCAACTTTAATTAGCAACCCACTCAAAATTGAAACTAATAAAGGAATGCAGAATCTGGCTGTATACGGACAAAATTACTTAAATCAAGTAGAAGAAGACAGTGACCTGTCTCCGCAAAAAGTACATGAGCTACTTGCCGTGTGTAATGACCTACACCGCAAATACAGCAAAGGAATTCAGCGCAGCCAGGCGACTAATATTGCCGTCGCCGAGGAAGAAGCTCTATTTAAAGCCACTAAAGTAGACATCAATAATCACATCCCGCGTGAAGCCTTAAGGACATATTTTAATCTTTTCCGAGCGAAAGCACCTGAAGAGAAAAAAGAAGCGCCCAAGAACGATCCCACACCAAACTTGTAAGAGCAAATTGTGCTATTTGCCATTGTAAATAGCACAGCTATCCTTGATTACCTCATTGAACGGATTTAGTGTCAGCCTGTACAAATCATACTTCCATACAGGCTTTTTTATATCCTCTAGCGAATTAAAAGCCAGAGGACAGGGTGAATTGGAAGATTTGTTGATTATCAAACGGCTGTTTATTCAACGGTTTGGCAACGCTAAACGCTAATGGCCCAAATGGCGAGCGCCATTCAACACCAACCCCTGCAGAATAGCGTAAAGGACCTTCGCCAAAACCACTAAAGGCAATTGGTGTACCGCGTATAAAGACGTTACCCGCATCAGCAAAAATGGTCGTCCTGACATTATCACGACTCAATGGATAAGGAAGAATAAGTCCCGCACTACCATTGACCAGGAAGTTTGCTCCTATCGCATTACCATTACTATCTTGTGGACCCAAAGAATAGCTTTCATAACCACGAACTTGTCCTGGAGATGCAATACCACCGGCATAATAGTTTTCAAAAAATGGCAAGCCATTTCCTTTAAAAGTATTTCCATACCCAACATTACCTAACAGCGTAAAGATAAAACCACTGACTACTGGTTGATACCAATGCGCCTGATAACTGGTTTTGTAATAAGATAGCGAATTGGAAGAAGCAGGGAGGGCAAAAAGAACACTTGCTTGCTGATTTAAACCTCTTGTCGGGAATGGAATTTGATCATAGCTATTACGATTCCACCCTGTTACCAAACGAATCTCATGAAAATCGCGTCCGTATTGATTCACGAAATTCTGAATTTGCACAACTGAACCAGCTGATTTTATCCGCAAATCTTGATAGCCGTAGCCAAATTGGAAGCTACTTTTTTCTGTAAGTAGCAAATTGTAATTCACGTCTAAACCAAAGCGATCTGAGGAATAAGCGGAAACGTCTAATTTCTTCGGATCAACCGTTTGGAAATAAAAGTTAATTCCACGGCCAACTCCGGTATTGGTATAAAAAGGATTGTAGTAGTTTAATGAATAATCTTGTCCCCAATAACTAGCATTAAAACCTACTCCGATAGAGCGCCCAGTTCCCATAAAGTTATGCTGGTTAAAGGCAGCATTAAATTGCGGTCCATTGGTACCATAACCAAGTGATGCCGTTGCCTCCGCTGAAGGAGCTTCTTCAACCTCAACATCCAAATCAACCTGGTTATTCGTACCAGGAACTGGTGTTGTTTTGACATTCACATTTTTCAAATAACCCAAAAGACGTAATTGTCTTTCAGACTCTTTAATATTATGCAGGGATAGTACCGCACCTTCATTCTGGCGAATGACATTACGTAATACATAATCTCCAGTTTTCGTGTTACCACGGAAATTAATACGCCGGACATAAACATGACGTCCTGGCTCTACAATAAATGTAATAAAGACCGTTTTATTGTTTTCATCAATACGCGGCTCGGCATTAATCGCAGGGAATCCATAGCCAATATCACCGAGTGCTAAACCAATGGCAGAAATACTTTCGGTGACTTTTTTGCGCGAAAATACGCTACCCTGCTTAACTAGAATCAACGAATCTATTTTTTCTTTAGGTAAAATAGTTTTTCCTACTACTGAATATCCTGCAAAACGATATTGTGGACCTTCATCAACATGAATATTGATATAGACATCTTTTTTATCTGGAGACAATAAGACTTGAGAAGAGACGATATTGAACTTTAAATATCCCCTATCAAGATAAAATGAACGTAGTGCCTCTAATGAAGCGTCCATTGCCGATTTTGAGTATTGGTCTTTTTTAGTAAAGTAAGTAAATATACTACTTTCTGTTAGGGACATCTCCGGCATTAATTCACTTTTCGAGAAATCATGATTTCCAATAAATTTAATTTCTTTAATTCGTGAAACACGGCCTTCAGAAATATTAATGCTAATGGCAACACGGTTTTCAGTTAGCGAGCTCACATTCGTTTCAATTCGTGCGTTATATTTACCACGCGCATTATAAGCTTGCTTTAATTCTTTTTCTAAACGCTCAAGTGACGCTCTCTGAAAAACACGCCCTTTCACCAATCCCATTGACTTAAGCAATTCCTTCAACTTGTCGCTGGGTATTTCTTTATTTCCGGTAATTGTAATAGAACCAATCGTTGCCCGTTCAACAACATTAACAATTAGGGTATTTCCTTGTCGCTCAAGGGAGACCGATTGGAAAAAACCTGTATCATATAGGGCTCTAATGATCTGCGCTGTGGAGCCAGGCCCCACCTCTTCCCCTACTTGAACAGGTAGATAGTTTAAGACAGTACCGGTACTAACGCGCTGCAAACCAGTAATTTTGATGTCACGTACAATAAATCCTTCCGCTGCACTGCTATAAGCAGACCAAGCTAACATTGACGAACAACAAACACCCAAAATAATTTTTTTACTGACTTTCTTCATTATTATTTTACGTCCAGGACTACGGAATACATTCTGGAATAAATCCAGCGAGAAATATAAATTGCCACCCTTTTATAGGAACTAACTGGACCTGTCAAGAAATCGATTGGCCAGAATTTGTAATTTCTGGAGTAGATTGAATAGTAAAATATTGACTTTGAGCATGTTACAAAAAAGTATATGAATAAAATCAAAACACTAGTTTCACTCTAGGAGTCTACTTACATTTCGCTAGCTTGAGACAAATTGACTTGATTTTTGAGTACCGAAGCACAACATACACGAAGTATGTGAGCATCGGAGCGCAGAAAATCAAGTCAATTTGGCTAAGAGAGTAGAAATGTAAATAGACTCTAACCAATCAATCGTGACAAATCATTACTTAATGCCAAAATCATCAAAGCGACCAAGAAAACTAAACCTAAATAAATACCAAATGATTTAATTTCATCTGAAAGTGGGCGCCCTCGAATAATTTCGACTATACAGTACAATAAATGTCCCCCATCCAACATAGGGATAGGTAATAAATTTAACACTCCTAAACTAATACTCACTAAAGCCAAAAAAGATAAATAATATGCTAAGCCGCTACGAGCAGACTCACCAGCTCCTTGAGCTATACCTACTGGACCACTAATTGTTTTAAGCCCTAATTTGCCTGTTGCAAACCGACCAATAAGCGAAAAAGTTGCTCCTGTAAGTTCTATCGTCTGTGAGAAAGCAGTTCCCAGGGCCTCTATAGGCCCTTGACGTTGAAATCGTAACCATTCTGGGGGCCAATTCACCTTTTGCGAACGCACGCCGAGAAAACCTTCTTTATTCCCCCCCTCAGTTTTTGTACCGATTTGAACTTGTAGGGTGTGGTTTTTTCCTTGTCTTAGAATAGCAAGTATTAAAGAGTCGTTTGGATGTTGCCTTACATAATCCACCAAGTCTAACCAATCATTTAAAGGTTTACCATTCATTCGTTTAATCACATCGCCGATTTGCAAGCCTGCTCTCTGAGCAGGAGAGTCTGCCACAACCTCACCAACGATAGGGGGTATGTTAGGAATAAAGGGTACTATTCCCAAGCTTCCTAGAGGGTCGGGATTTTTTGCATCCATTTCCCACTGACTTAATGGCAAGGCTAATGATTTAAGCTTGCCATCTCTGAGTGATTTGACAGTAATATCTACGGTTTCATCACTGCCCAATAGAGGCATTAAAGCAAATTGAAAATCCCGCCAACTACCAACTTCGTTATTATTTAAAGCTAAAATTTCCTGTTTTGCTTCTAGACCAGCAATGGCAGCAATACTATTAGGCTTCACTTTCTCAATCATTGGAGCCAAGGATTGAATTCCGATGACTAAAACAAGCCACAGGGCAAAGAAAGCAAGAAGAAAATTGAATAGCGGCCCTGCCACAACAATAGCGATACGTGCCCATACAGATTTGTTATTGAACGCAAGATGCCGCTCATCTTCACTGACTTCGCCTTCAGTTTCATCAAGCATTTTTACATAGCCCCCGAGTGGAAACAGCGACCATGCATACTCAGTACCCTTTTTATCATGCCAACGAGCAAGTACTTTACCAAAGCCAAAAGAAAAACGTAAAACTTTGACACCACACCAACGTGCCACAATAAAATGACCATACTCGTGCACGGTAATCAGCACTAGCAGGGCTAGGAAAAAATAAAATAAGGTTGAAACCATATTATGTTCCAGGCGCTAAAAAGCGTAATCCAAAATAAAATAACGGCGACGCAGCAATTAAGCTATCTAAACGATCGAGTACGCCACCATGCCCCGGTAATAAATGCCCGGTATCTTTCAGTTTAGCTCTTCTTTTAAGGATACTAATAAATAAATCACCCAAAATTGATATTAATGCTGTTACTGCTGCAATGAAAAACCAAATCGCAGGTGATTGTGGTTGAAAATAAAAATATCCGCCAACAGCCAAAAGCATAGAAAGAATAAATCCCCCTAAAGAACCTTCTATAGTTTTGCCAGGGCTTACAGCAGGTATTAATTTATGGCGTCCCCATTGCTTTCCAGATAAATAAGCGCCTATATCTGCTGCCCAAATTAAGAACAAGAGATAAAGAATTAATGCCTTCCCATGCTCCTGATGATGTATTCTAATCATACTTTGCGCAAACAAAGGCAGTACAACTAAGCCACCGATAGCGACTACCCAAGAATAACCCCATACGGCTTGGGATGCAGGAAAATAGACTACGGCAATTAAAATTAGCAACCAAAGCACTAAACCAGTTAATAGCCAATAATTAAATCCATATTGGTACAACCAAGCAAGAACAAACAAGGTAATGATAAAAGCAATTTTAGTCCACCCTCGATGAGCGGGTATTAACTGTAGCCATTCAAGAGCACATCCTAAAAGAAGTACTATCACAATGCTAGCAAATATCAGATTAGTTGCATAATAAAGGGCAACAAGAACTAAAGGCACTAAAACTAAAGTGGTTAAAAGACGTTGTTTAAACATGTTTTGCCTTATTGAGTTGCTGAGAGGTTTTTCCATAACGCCGCTCACGTTGACTGTAACTTTTCAATGCTTTTTTAAATTCCTCAGCAGTAAAGTCAGGCCAATGAATATCAGTAAAATACAGTTCTGTGTAGGCTAACTGCCATAAAAAGAAGTTACTGATCCTTTGCTCGCCACTTGTCCGTATAAATAAATCTGGATCAGGCAAACTATGGGTACTGAGAGCCTGGGCCAATAAAGATTCATTGATAGCATCTACTCCCAATTCACCGTCACGAACTCGCAAAGCAATATTTCTAGTTGCCTGAACAATATCCCATTTACCGCCATAGTTAACGACAACATTAAGGATTAAACGCTCATTATCAGTAGTAAGCCTCTCAGCAGCCAACATCTGTTCCTGCAATTTTTGTGATAAGCCCGCTCTGTCACCGGTAAAATGCAAGCAAATGCCATGTTGATGCAACTCCTGCACTTCATGTCCAAGAGCCTCCATGAAAAGTTGCATAAGAAATTCAACTTCATTTTCTGGTCTGGACCAATTTTCACTACTAAAAGCAAATAAACTTAAAACAGGAATCTGAGCTTGTAAACAACAACGAATCACGGTCTTTACTGCCTCAACCCCGGCACGATGCCCCTCAACTCTTAGCAATCCACGGCTTTGTGCCCAACGGCCATTGCCATCCATTATGATGGCAACATGTTGGGGTATTATATCATTCAACCCATTCATCCAACATTCAAAATGGAGGATAGTCTAACCGCTTTAGAACAAAATATTAAGTACTGTAAACCAAGCTAATAAATTCAACAATCTTTGACTTAGAGCTCAAAGCTCTATGCCTTAGGAAATTTGTATCTTTGGATACTATATCTAAGAGCTTATTAATTAATTCGCTAAAAATGGGACAATAGCCTTTTATTTACGAGCAGCAAAGCACAGAAAATAAAGGTTAGTGTTCATTTTTAGTAGCGCTAAGGAATATTCTGCAAGAATCATCTGCCTGGACCCAAAAGCAGTATATAATGATGTTTTTACGCCGATGAGAATTTGTAATGCAAAAAAACGCACCACTCGTGTTAATTATTCTTGACGGTTGGGGTTATCGAGAGGAAACCACCCATAATGCGATAGCTTTAGCGAACACACCACAATGGGATCAATGGTGGTCGACTTATCCCCATATCTTACTTGATGCATCAGGCCATCAAGTTGGCTTAC
This sequence comes from Legionella brunensis, assembly GCF_001467025.1. Lineage (GTDB taxonomy): Bacteria > Pseudomonadota > Gammaproteobacteria > Legionellales > Legionellaceae > Tatlockia > Tatlockia brunensis. The sequence continues at coordinate 102,767 of NZ_LNXV01000033.1, forward strand.
CTGATGCACAAATGGGTAACTCTGAAGTAGGTCACATGCATATTGGTGCAGGACGAATTATTCCTCAAGATTTTACCCGTATCAATGATGCTATCCTAAACGGTGAATTTGTGAGCAATCCTATATTTTTAGAACTTATTCAAGCGATGAAACTTCAAGGAAAACGCTTGCATGTTATGGGACTGCTCTCTCCAGGAGGTGTTCACAGTCATGAAAATCATTTGTTTGCTTTTTTAGCCCTATGTCATGAACATAATTTTAGGGACGTTTGCCTGCATCTTTTTCTTGATGGCCGAGACACCCCTCCGCAAAGTGCACTTCAAAGTCTTCAAAGACTTAATCTGCACCTTGCTAAATATCCTGTAGCAACAATCAACTCTATTACGGGCCGATATTTTGCTATGGATCGCGATCAACGCTGGGAGAGAATTGCCCCCGTATATCGCCTACTCACTGAAGGGCAAAGTAATTTTCAATTTGCAACCGCCGAGGCCGCAATTGAGAGTTTCTATGCTGAGAAAAAGTTTGACGAATTCGTACCACCTACCCGAATTGGTGACTATCATCCTATTGAAGAAGGTGATGCCATATTCTTTTTTAATTTTCGCGCCGATCGTGCTCGTCAATTAACACAATCTTTTGTTAACGAATTCTTCGATGGCTTTATCCGCACGAAACAACCGCTGCTTTCTCATTTTGTCACCATGACACAATATGCAAAAAATCTAATTACAGAATGCGCTTTCCCACCAATGATATTAAAGAATACCCTAGGGGAGCTTTTTGCAAATGCCGGATTAAATCAATTACGTATCGCCGAGACTGAGAAATATGCCCATGTTACTTTTTTCTTCAATGGTGGTTCAGAGCATGTTTTTGCAAATGAAGACAGGGTTCTTATTCCTTCACCACGTGTGGCAACCTATGATTTACTCCCTGAAATGAGTGCACCAGAACTGACGCATGCTCTAGTAGACGCTATTAATAGTGAAGCCTATGATGTCGTCATTTGTAATTATGCCAATGCGGATATGGTAGGCCATACAGGCGACTTAAATGCGACTGTAAAAGCAATTGAGTGTCTGGATAAATGCCTGCACAATGTATGGCAAGCAATCAGTGAGAAAGGCGGAGCCATGCTTATTACAGCCGATCACGGGAATGCCGAGGCCATGTTTGACGAGACCACCAGTCAAGCGCATACGGCCCATACTTGCCAACCAGTCCCTTTTCTTTTTATTGGGGATAAATGGCATTTTACGCATTCTCAAGGCAGTTTAATTGATGTCGCCCCAACAATGCTGGCATTATTGGGCATTGAAAAACCCGGTGAAATGACTGGGGAAGCTTTATTGGCGGAAAATGAATGATTTCAAAATTTAAAATTTTTGCACTTTTTTTATGGCGCACAACATTACTAATAACTCTATTGGCAACTACAGCAACAACAATCTGGGCTGAAAGTGCCACTATTGTACAAACAAAAACCAAGTTAAAAGCATTAGATAATCAAATTAATCAACTTAAACAAACATTGGCTAACGCGAACGACAAACGAGGAGTTCTTAATCAAGAGCTAGCAGGAACAGAAAAACAAATTGGTGAAGGAATTCGGCAACTGAGAACAATTCAAACTGGCATGGAATCAAAGCAACATAAAATTATCAGCTTACAGCAGCATCTCAATGATTTAAATAAACAATTAGTTACTCAGCAAAAATTACTTGCAGCACATGTTCAAACTCGCTACAAAATGGGTCAATACGAACCTCTAAAATGGTTAATTAATCAAGATGAGCCCTATGCAGTAAGTCGCTTATTAACTTTTTATCAATACTTAATTCAATCGCGACAAAATATTATTGATCAAATTGACGCCACAAAGCGCAATATTACTCTTAATCAAAACTCCTTAAAACAAGAACTTACAGAACAGCAACAATTGCAAGAAGAGCTCAACAAACATCAACAAGAACTTGAACGTAATAAACGTTATCACACTGCAGTTATTCAGTCTTTAAATCATGAAATTCAGTCTAAACAGCATAAGTTAGATGAATATGAACGTAACAAAGATAACCTTACCAGCTTATTAAAAACTTTGGCAGTACAAAGCAGCATGCAGGCAAAAAGACCGTTTACCCAGATGCGCCATAAATTACCAAGACCTGTAGCGACTAATGGTCAAGCCTCCCAAAAATTGAATCAGGGCGTGACATTTTTTGCCGCAGAAGGTACGCCTGTCACTGCCGTATATCCAGGGAAAGTTGTCTTTAGTGATTGGTTAAATGGTTATGGGTTATTATTAATAATTGATCACGGCCAAGGCTTTATGACGCTCTACGCACACAATCAATCTCTATTTAAATCAAAGGGCAGCAGTGTTTTTCAAGGGGAGCAAATTGCCGCAGTGGGCCACAGCGGCGGACTTAAACAAAACGGACTATACTTCGAAGTAAGGCATCGAGGTAAAGCGGTTCCACCGCTTGAATGGTTGTCTTAGAGATTGTTTAATAAATTCTTAGACTGAAGCAACAAATTATCAGGATTTATTTTGGATGTGCATTGATAGCCAAGCCCCGGAAGTTCTAAGTCAAATACGACAATAATCAGGGAGTTAGAATTTATTACCAATCCTCTTAATGGCCTTGGCATTTATATTGCTATATGTACTTATACCCGGAGATGGCCGCTTGTTGCGTGCCAACCTACCTAGGAGAACAGTATGCACAACAAACGGTTTTATTATAAAGCCATAGTCGCTTTAGTCACAACAGCTTTTCTTTTCCCTGCACCAGGATTTACAGCTGCTGCCGAGGCCACAAGCACTACTGAGGATACTGCAGCTACCAAAAGAATTCCTATGGAAGATGTCCAACGCTTTTCCAATGCAATTGGTCAAATTAAAAAATATTATGTCAAACCAATTGATGACAAAGAATTATTTGATAATGCAATCCGTGGCATGCTAAACGGACTTGATCCTCACTCCACCTACCTTGACGAAGATGCTTTTAAAGAATTGCAAACCTCAACAAGTGGTGAATTTGGGGGTTTAGGTATCGAGGTAACCATGGAAGATGGTGTCGTTAAAGTAGTCACTCCTTTAGTAGATACCCCCGCTTTTAAAGCAGGCATAAAAGCAGGCGACTATATTGTTAAGCTCGGCACACAATCAGTACAAGGTATCTCTTTAAAAGAAGCTGTCGAATTAATGCGGGGAAAAGAAGGCACCACACTTGATTTAACCATCTTACGTAAAGGCGAAAGCAAACCTCTTGTTTTCTCCGTTGTCCGTGAAAAAATCTTAATTAAAAGTGTTAAAAGTAAATTACTTGATGATGGTTATGGCTATGTTCGCCTAACACAATTCCAAGCCATGACTGGCGAAGATATGGAAAAAGCCATCGCTCAGCTTAAACAACAAGCCGGCGGTAAATTAAAAGGCCTTATTCTTGACTTACGTAACAACCCTGGCGGCTTATTAGACTCAGCTATTCAGGTGTCTGATGCTTTTATTGATTCAGGTAAAGATGGTAAACCTGAATTGATTGTCTATACACAAGGACGCCTGCCTGGCTCTAAATTTACCGCTTTAGCCAATCCAGGTGATATTTTGGATAATGCTCCATTAGTAGTTTTAATTAATAATGGTTCTGCTTCTGCTTCTGAAATTGTTGCCGGCGCTTTAAAAGATAACAAACGAGCTATAATTCTCGGTACACAAAGTTTTGGTAAGGGTTCAGTACAAACTGTACTTCCTCTTGATGAAAAACGCGGCATAAAATTGACCACAGCCTTGTACTACACACCTGCTGGAACCTCTATTCAAGCAAAAGGTATTACTCCTGATATCGTTGTTGAGGAAATAACTGTCCCTAAAGCAGATTCAAATAAAGCAGATGCATTTGCAGGGTTTAGTGAAGCTGATTTAAACGGTCATCTACTTAATAAGAATGAAAACGGCGTCGAACAAAAAAATGTTGCCTCTTCTAAAGATGACGACACTTTACTTCATGAAGATTATCAATTGTATGCAGCCCTAACAATCTTAAAAGGATTAGCAGTTGCTAAACGCTAATCCAGGCAATAAAAAACCATAGGTTGATGTGACCTGTGGTTTTTTTTACTGTTAATAATTGGCTTACCTCCCACATTTTATGAGATAATTCTAGCTTGTGATTTATTTTTAAAGTTTTATGCGTTTTTTCAAAATTTTCTCTCTTCTCGCGCTGTTGGATTACCAATCTCTAGTTTTTGCTAATATTGACAGTCAATTTAATCACATTAAAAAAGACCCTAATGCTTTATATGCTTTTTTAAAAGCAATGCCTAAAGGGGGAGAATTGCATTATCACTTAGCCGGCGGCGCATATCCTGAAACAATGCTGGAGCAAGCCAGTCGAGGAAAATATTGTCTAAACCAAGACACTTTTGCATTAACTAAAATTATCGAAGATTGTCATGGAGTGCCCATTCAAGAGCTAACTAATCAACCTGAAATTTACGAAAAAACCATTGAAGCTTGGTCCATGAAAAATTTTCATTCCCAACGAGAATCAGGGCATGATCATTTCTTTAATAGTTTTAATAAATTTATGCCGGTTGTTATCGGCTATAGCCCAGAATTACTCGCAGAAATTATGCAACGGGCTGCAGAGCAACATGAACAATATCTGGAAGTTATGATTTTACCTGATAATGCCAACTCAACCAGTTTTGGTACCCCGCAGTTATTGAGTGCTCCCCTGACTACAGTCAAAGAACAACTATTGGCAAACCCCGACTTTCAAAAAAATATTCAATTCACAATTGCTGAAGCCACATCTCTTTTGGAAAAAACTAGAAATAACTTAGGTTGTGAACAAAAACCCAGCCAAAACGTTTGCCAATTGACTGTGAAATTTCAATATTATGTACTGCGCGAGCAACCTTTGGAAAAAGTATTTTCTCAGGCCCTTAATGGTTTTGCAGCAGCAGCAAAGTCTAAAGATCTTGTTGCTATTAATTTAGTACAACCCGAAGATGGCTTTATTTCTCTGCGAGATTACCACAAACAGATGGAAATTTTTGCTTTCTTGCATAAAGCGTATCCTACTGTTCATCTCAGTTTACACGCAGGCGAGCTAGCACCCAGTGATGTACTGCCTACTGCATTGAATTTTCACATTAGTGAGGCTGTCAACATTGCGCATGCAGAGCGCATTGGACACGGTGTCGATATCGCATATGAAGATAATGCCGAGGAACTTTTAAAATATATGGCCAATAAAAAGATTGCCGTGGAAATCAATTTAACCAGTAATCGTAAGATTCTTAATATTTTTGGGAAAAAACACCCTTTGCGCTACTACTTAGCCCATAAAGTACCCGTCGTGCTCTCTACCGATGATGAAGGTATATTACGTACTAATTTGACCCAAGAATATGTAGAGGCAGTACTCAATCATGATATTGACTATCCAACCCTAAAAATGATTAATCGTAATGCCCTAACTTACAGTTTCTTACCCGGCAAAAGTTTGTGGCTTGATCCAGCAAACACGAAACCCGTCAAAGAATGCGAAGCTCGACACAGCTCAAATTGCCTTGAGTTTATCAAGACAAGTGAGAAAGCAAAGCTCCAATGGCAGTTGGAAGAAAAATTAGCGCAATTTGAAAAAACGTATGAACAGTAAATTTGCTAAGACTATTAGCTAGAGCCTAAGCCATATGCAGCTCGTTTTTCTTCATTTTCTACTGTAAGTGGTGACAACTTTGCATTTATTGGATGAGTTTTTTTAGGCAGTAATATTTCACCAAGTTTGAGTAATCCATTATGGATATAACGGACTAACCGATGCGAAGACATAATTGATAGATGACCATGACGATCAAATATCACCTTAGAATCAGGTTCCTTCGCCACATAATCTGCAACGTAAGCTGCCTCAGGCAAGACAACAGCATCCTGTTTTGCAGCGATGAAACGGTATTTATCACTAGTTTCGCTAATGCTTTGATTAAGCTCCTTTAATAAATCACTATTAATTTCCATCTGAGCCACAGAAGTAGAAAATAAAGACAGTGGTCTTATTGCCAAATAAGAGCCACCAAAAGGCGCACAAATGGAATACAGTAAATGAACGTTAATCCCGAATTGTGATGCGCGATATTGAGCCGCATGAGCAGTTATTACTCCGCCTCTTGAATGCCCCATAAAAATGACATGCTTATGACCATTTTCTACTACTTTTTTGATTAATTCTTTGGAGAAATATTTAATCCCTTTCCCTTGATACCTACTATCAAAAGCAACTAAATGAATGGCTGAAATATAATCGGGAAGCCCTTCTTGCATGAGTCGTTCAGCTATCCGCGAAAAGGAACCAGGTTGATCAGCAGTGCCATGCACACAATAAATAACAACCCCTTGTCGAAGAGTAGGATCATCAGTATCAGGCGCTTTAAAGTTAGGGTTATGGTAGATGATGTCGCCAGACATGAGCGTCGTAAGCCAATAGTAAGTATGTGCTATAGCACCTGTTGTGCTTACTGGTTGCTTATCTTGGATAAATTTCCAAAAAGAAGAAAACATGTCAACCTCCCTATTGAGCAATTCCTATGATGATTGGACAATCCTTAATTTCACAAAGCCAACAATTTACATCGTAACGAATATTAACCGCCCTGGGAAGTTACACTTTGTCGTATAAACAGTTTGTATTTGAGATTTTTGAACAATCACAGAATTATACGCACCAGAAAAAGAACAGAGGGTCAATGTGGACCCAGTCCTAGAATCTATTTTACTAGTTGGCAACATAACGTAAATTAGGGAGTAACGATTAGCATTTTTATATACAAACAGTATTTAACTTGACGTTCACAAGTTCTGATGTAGGCTCAGAACTTTGAAAGGCGATGGGTTTATATATTCTTGATATTGAAAAAAAACAGGGAAATTTAAATAGTTTTTCCATAGGTTTTTTCCAGTTAAATATTTTCTGATGATTGCCATCATAACCAATATTATTAAATATTATAGTTGCCATTCTAATCAACGTCGTTCCGGGACACCAGTTTGTGCCCAAATAGCTAATAATAGTTAGTATCAGTTCAGTAGGCAGCGAAACCAATGGACTTGCCACCTGCCCTCTACCCTGTGCCAGAACACTCAATGTTAGCGCTAATTTGCTGATTTTCTCTTGAAAATTTGCAGCCATTTTTTGATCAAGACGTTTGCGTGTAGCAAACGTATAGGTATTGCCTTGTATATTGATAGCATCAACATCGTTATTTTCAATAAACGCTTTAATTCCTTTATCAGAAATATGATTGTGACTTATATTTAATTCACTAACCCGAAGCTGGCTCGCTAATAAGCATGCACCTTCATCACCCAACTTGTTATTTGCCAGATTTAATCGCGCTAAATGGGTATTAGAAACAAGCGCCTTTAATAGCATTTGAATATCAACTACAGTGAGCTGCTGATTACTAAGGTCTAAGGTGCTTAAATGTCTAGAGTTACGGGCTAGATCTTGCAAAATTTCCTGTTTAATAGGCATGCCATGTACTCCATTTTTAATGAGATTTTGTGAGTTTTGTCAGGATCTCAGTCCAATTTAGATCCAAAAACAATCATGATGTAAATTTATTTTACATTTTACAGCTATACTTCTTCATATATATTTACTTTCAGATAAATAATATGTTTAGTAAGCTATTCTTCCCTCTCTCCAAAAAAGTACCTCAGAGTGTTAATATTCAACCTGATATTATACAGCAAAAAGCCCTAATTGATCAAAATTTACCCTTGCTTAATGACATTCAAATCCAAAAAATAACACAACGTATCAAAGAAACCCCCACCCCACCGCCTTTCTGCTTGAATAGTACGCCCGATGTGCCTTTTAGAATATTACATGATGGCACCAATACATATGTTTTATCAGACATTATTTTGGGTGCAGGCGGTGAAGGTATTATGAGGGCAGGACAATTGATTGACGCAAGCGGTAAGTCTAGTTGGCTTGCAATTAAAGAATGTTTTCCGGGTAAGGAAATGCGTGATATGGTTATACTCCTCATTACTGACGAAAATAAATTTTTGGAAAATTATGAGCACTCACTACGAATAATGTACACGAATAAACATCCAAACACTGATTATGACGAATTATCTCAAAAGGAATTAATAGAATTTTTTAGACAACAACTATCAACTGAAATAACGCCTGTGACCAAAGAAAGATCATTACAAGATGCCATGAAAAATATAACCATACTTAACGATTTGAACATTCCTGCAACAGTCTTTGCTACCGATATCTTAGTCTATTTCACCATGCCATTGCTGCGTGGCGAGGATTTAGTCATGCTCAGTGGAGCGAAAGAAAAAAATCCATCCGGCGTATTTGACGAGCTTATTGAAGCTGCTCAAAAGAATCCAGATGCAACTAAACTATATGGGTCTTTTGTAACAAGTTATGCACACGTAATAGATAGTATTATCGAACAAATATCAGAATTCCATAGGAAGAATTATCTCCACCGCGATATTAAACCCCATAATTTGATGCTTTTGGATACTGGAAAAGTACAACTAATAGATTTTGGCTCATCAGTTAAGATGCATCAAGGAGTCTACACGGCTAATGATACAGCCGTTTGCACACCTGCGTACGCATCACCACAACAAGCAGAGTTTGCAGAACTCCATCCCAAAGATGATTATAACTTTACACGAGCAGATGATATATACAGCCTAGGGATAACCCTCCAAGAATTGCATGCAAAACGAGTGATTGAAGCGATATTTAAATTGTATCCAGATTTAGAAAGTAAATTTACTGGGATGCAACAAGCTTTAACTGACTTAAATGCTTATGAACCTAAAACTCGCATGGATGCGATGGATTTCTTGGATGAAAATTTCAAGCATCTTACACAAGCCCTGGAGGTTAAGCAAGGATTGCAATTACAACATGATGACAATCACGATAAATTAATAGCGAGTATTGAACGTTACCGACTCGCTTGTTATGAAAGCAGCAGTCAAAGTAACGACGTGAACCTAATGATTGACGGTAAAGAATTTTCGTCTAAGTTTGCACATGATTTGTTAATGGGAGATCTAAGTAGTGAGACTATTGCAAATAACTTATTAACTATAAGAGAACAATATGAAGCGAATCCTCAAATGACAGCTAAGGACATTATGACCACGATGGATAACCTCAGTTTCACGAGGACATAAATCGTATTAAAGAGTTCTGTCGAAAATTTTTGCGTAATTGTAAATGACCCACTTAAGCAGACCTCATTAAACATCTATAACAAATCAGCATAAGCATCGTAATTAAAATTGAAAATTGGCTTGAAATAATTTTTCTCAGTCGAGGATGGGCCATTTTCAGGTAATGTTTTTGAAAATCGTTTATACACAAAACCCAATCGATTAAGTGATTTGACCAGCGTATTATCACAAGCATACACACCTTGTTTTTCAAACCAATCTCGCAATAGATTAATCTGCCATCCTGCTTCCTGATAGTCATATTGCTGAGGTGATTTTCCGAGTACCTCCTCAAGTTGAGATTCAATCATAGGTGCCTTCCTGGCCGGACGACCCGGTTGACTACGACTCTTAAGTTTATATAGCTCAATAGAACGCCGTAACAATACTGCATCACGACAAGGCCGCCCTGTGACAGCCCCAAACTCATTGCCGTGGCTTACTGGTTGCTTATCTTGGATGAATTTCCAAAAAGAAGAAACATGTCAACCTCTCTATTGAGCAATTCCTGTGATGATTGGACAATCCTTAATTTCACACAGCCAACAATTTATATTGTAGCGAATATTAATCGCCCTGGAAGGTTACACTTTGTCGTATAAACAGTTTGTATTTGAGATTTTTGAACAATCACAGAATAGACTTAGCGATCTTCTCGCAGATAGATTAAATGAAACTAAAGGGCATTTGAAAGAGCAGTTTTTTCTTAAGCATCCTATAGATGTAGCTAACTGTTATGTGTTTAACTACTTTTTCCAGAGCATCTTAAATAAGAACTTTTCTTGTGAAGGGTATCTATTAATTTAGAGTGCATAGTGATGAAATTTAATGTGTATTTTAAAATTTTGACTGCGTTCTTTGTGATTTTTTTAATTTTTGTTTTGGCATTTTTTAAATATTTAAATTCAGTTGAGACAGAGATAGTTATTAACGCGGGGAAAACGATGTCACAAGGGCTTTTAATTAGTTTAGAAAATGAATTAATTAAAAACCCGAAATCAAATTGGGATGACATAATAAAGAAAAAGACAGATAATCTTGTTCATCTTAGAGCAATCGACAGTCTAAAACTTACCTCGACGCAGAATAACGAATTAAATAATGGTGAGATAATTTTCTTATCAGGTACAACTTATCAATTTCTCAACTTGGTCATTGTACAACATACAGCGTATAAAAAGATTGGTAATACCTCATACGCATTAGCTTATTATTTTTCAGACCCAGACCAAGTCATTTTTTATTACATGAACCCTGCTTTAAAACAAATCGTTGAACATTTATTACTAAGGCCAAAAAATACGTGGAATAAAGAAATATTAAAACTAGAAAAAATATATGGCTTTCCCCTCCATCTTTATAAAACCAAGAGTAAAGACTTGCCAAGGAATATAGCTAATTCTTTATCAACAAAGCGTCTAGTATTTGAAACAAATAAAAACTCATCACAAATTAGTATTGTCTATTATAGTTTTAGTGGTGGAATACTCAAAATTGGCCCGCTCAGCTATTTACCAATTACGGCAAGAATTAGTGATGTAATGAATTATTTTATAATAGCTTTCTTTTTCTTATCTCTTTGTCTTATTACATTTTTCTCACTGCTTTTTGTGAGGAATATGAAGAAGGTATATCAGATAACTAAAAATTTTAGTCAAGGTAATTTTGACTTTCATCGGAAAATAGGCACTACCTCTGTTTTGTATGGACTTTATATAAATATCATTCACATGGGTAAACGATTAAAAGAACTAATTGAATCACATAAACAAATGTGCCGATTTGTCGCGCATGAAATTAGAACTCCTTTGTCAACCATACAAATGGCGACGGATAGTATTAAAAGGAAAAATGCAGCGGATGCCTTACTCAATAAACAAGTGAGCAGCATACAAGAAGATATTGCAGACATAAATCGCATCGTCAGCACTTTTTTGATTTACTCAAAAATGCATTCAAGCGAATTAAAATTAAAAAAGTCCGAGACAGATATCATTGTTTGGTTAAGAAAGTTACTAGAGTCTTATTCTTCATCGATATTTGAAATTACATTTCATGTTAAAGAATTAAATTCTTTAAAGGCATATATAGATGAAAATATTTTAAAGCATGCTGTTACTAATTTGATTACAAATGCCATGAAATTTGCAGTGTGTCATATTGCTTTAACTATTTTTCTGGATGATAGTCATATTGTAATTCACGTAGATGATGATGGCCCTGGCTTGCCCAATGATGGCGTGGATGACATTTTTTCTGAATATACGATTGCCGAAGGCGCCGAAATTGGAGATAAACATATTGGGTTAGGATTAGCTATTGTTAAAAAAGTTGTTAATCTCCACGGAGGAAAGGTCATAGCTACACAATCACCAACATTAAAAGGCGCTAGATTCACAATGGTATTTCCACAATATTCTTATGAATGTCAACAACCATAAAAATTACATTTTGCCGGGAGAGTGTTCATCTAACTGTGTCACCTCATTGATTATCTAAGTCTCAGGTTCATACGGTCTTCAAAATAAATATGAAGCTGAGACGC
>NZ_LNXV01000033.1:114601-115890 GCF_001467025.1 Legionella brunensis
CAAAGCAATAATAAGCCAAATCAAGAAACAGTCAGCTATAGCCTTCGAAAAGCTCTTGAGTACAAACAATGGCAATTCGCAGCACGTCTATGTGCGATGACAACGGAGAATAGACCTGATGCACCAACTATAGCTCATGCACTTAGCGAAATGGCTTTTTATGGAAAAACAGATCTGGTAAAAACTTTATGCAGCATGGAAACTGATAATAAGCCTGATCAAAAAGCTGTAAGTTTTGCCTTAGAACGAGCTGCTCAAGGAAAAGAGTGGGCAGTAGTAGAATATCTTTGCAGCTTGCAAACTGACAATATGCCAGACCAAAAATCAGTCAGCAAAGCCCTTACAGCTGCTATTGATGAGCGTAATTGGAAATTAGCAGTGCAATTATGCGCTATGACCGGTGATAATCAACCTGACACCCAATCTGTATCGCATGCTCTCATTCAGATGGCCTTTTATAACCAAAGAGATTCCGTTGCAACTTTATGTGCGATGAAAACAGATAACAAGCCCACACAGGACTCTGTGAATAAAGCTTTAAAAAAAGCCGCTGAGAGTAAGGAATGGGGAATAGTAAAATATTTATGTACCTTAGAAAGCAATAATAAGCCAAATCAAGAAGCAGTCAGTTATAGTCTTAAGAAGGCTATTGATGAGAGCAATTGGGAATTAGCAGCACTTCTTTGTGCGATAAAAACCGATAATAAACCCAATCAAAAAACAATAAACTATACACTTAGGGAAGCCGTTTTCTTCAAAAAGGAAAAACTGCTAGGAACCTTGTGCTCCATGGATACTGAGAACAAGCCAGAGCAAACTGCAGTAAATGATGCTCTTAAAAAGATTATTGATGAGCACAATTGGGACTTGGCCAAGTTTTTATATACCATGGATACTGCCAATAAACCTGATGCACCAACTATAGCTTATGCACTTAGCGAAATGGCTTTTTATGGAAAAACAGAGCTGGTAAAAACTTTATGCAGCATGGAAACTGATAATAAGCCTGATCAAAAAGCTGTAAGTTTTGCCTTAGAACGAGCTGCTCATGGAAAAGAGTGGGCAGTAGTAGAATATCTTTGCAGCTTGCAAACTGACAATATGCCAGACCAAAAATCAGTCAGCAAGGCCCTTACAGCTGCTATTGATGAGCGTAATTGGATATTAGCAGTGCAATTATGCGCTATGACCAGTGATAATAAACCTGACGCCCAATCTGTAGAGTATGCTCTCATTCAGATGGCCTTTTATAACCAAAAAGATTCCGTTGCAACTTTATGTGCGATGAA
>NZ_LNXV01000033.1:115900-116321 GCF_001467025.1 Legionella brunensis
TCAGATGGCCTTTTATAACCAAAAAGATTCCGTTGCAACTTTATGTGCGATGAAAACAGATAACAAGCCCACACAGGACTCTGTGAATAAAGCTTTAAAAAAAGCCGCTGAGAGTAAGGAATGGGGAATAGTAGAATATTTGTGCACCTTAGAAAGCAATAATAAGCCAAATCAAGAAGCAGTCAGTTATAGTCTTAAGAAGGCTATTGATGAGAGTACTTGGGAATTAGCAGCACGTCTTTGTGCGATAAAAACCGATAATAAACCCAATCAAAAAACAATAAACTATACACTTAGGGAAGCAGTTTTCTTCAAAAAGGAAAAACTGCTAGAAACCTTGTGCTCCATGGATACTGAGAACAAGCCAGAGCAAACTGCAGTAAATGATGCTCTTAAAAAGATTATTGATGAGCACAATTGG
>NZ_LNXV01000033.1:116464-126836 GCF_001467025.1 Legionella brunensis
CTATGCGCTTAGCGAAATGGCTTTTCATGGAAAAACAGAGCTGGTAAAAACTTTATGCAGCATGGAAACTGATAATAAGCCTGATCAGAAAGCTGTAAGTTTTGCCTTAGAACGAGCTGCTCAAGGAAAAGAGTGGGCAGTAGTAGAGTATCTTTGCAGCTTGCAAACTGACAATATGCCAGACCAAAAATCAGTCAGCAAGGCCCTTACAGCTGCTATTGATGAGCGTAATTGGAAATTAGCAGTGCAATTATGCGCTATGACCGGTGATAATCAACCTGACGCCCAATCTGTAGAGTATGCTCTCATACAAATGGCCTTTTATAACCAAAGAGATTCCGTTGCAACTTTATGTGCGATGAAAACAGATAACAAGCCCACACAGGACTCTGTGAATAAAGCTTTAAAAAAAGCCGCTGAGAGTAAGGAATGGGGAATAGTAGAATATTTTTGTACCTTAGAAAGCAATAATAAACCAAATCAAGAAGCGGTTAGTAATGCTCTTAAAAGGGCTGCTGAAGAGCAAAATTGGGATACAGTGATTCTTTTATGCTCTATAAAAACTGAGAATAAACCCGATGAACAAACAATAGCTGAAGCTCAAGAACTTAGGAAAAAATATTGCGGAGAAAAGACCGACAATCGGCAGAATGAAGAAGAAACACAACGCAAACAATTTGCTGATGAAGATGAAAAAGATCACTATAATCAAGAGCGTCAAGAAAAAGGAACTGGTGATCAACAGAGTGAAGAAGAGAAACAACGCAAACAATTTGCCGATGAAGATGAAAAAGATCAGTATAATGAAGAGCGTCAAGAAAAAGGAACTGGCGATCAACAGAGTGAAAAAGAGACACAACACAAACAATTTGCCGATGAAGATGAAAAAGATCAGTCTAATCAAGAGCGTCAAGAAAAAGGAACTGGCGATCAACAGAGTGAAAAAGAGACACAACACAACCAATTTGCCGATGAAGATAAAAAAGATCAGTATAATGATGAAAAACGGCAAGAAGCAGATCGAACTCAAACAAAAGATTCTCTATCTGAAACTTTTGAGAAAGATACCCTGGATAAAACTCTTGAGCAGAAAAGAACAAGTCGTGAAGAAATTATAGCGTCAACAATACCAAAAATTAATAAAGCCTTGGCAACCCTTCAGCAAAAAATAGGTGATATAGATAAGCATCATTTTAGAGAAGCGTTCGCTGAAGCTAATAAATTATTAAGTAAACTGCAAGAGGCTAAAACCCAATATCTAAATGATTTGAATAACGTGGATATTAAAACTGCCGATGCAAATCATGTATTTAAAGAGCAATGTCACACTCTAATTAATAATGCAAAAACGGTATTGGAAAGAGATTTGGGTTGGGGTGACTACCTTAGTAATTTGTTTAAAGCTATCGCTAATGCAGTAATCCGGACAGTGACTTTTGGAAATGTTAACACCTTTTTCAATTATGCACGCTCTGAATCAGTACTAGCTATCGAAGAGGCAGAGCAGAGTTTCAAATCTATTCCTGATTTGAATAGTTGAAACTTAAACTGGCAGAGAAGCTACTGCCAGTTTTAAAGTGATACAGCTCCTAGAGCCCAAAAAATCCAATACTAATTATACACCTATACCTAAATCTCTGCGACTTTACCACGAGTCCATAATGTAAGTGGAGATTACTGAACCCTGCTGTAAAGTCGCAGACACTTGATGGTTTATAGCTAAACGGTACAAAATTAACATTTAACTTTTACATCACAAATTCGGGTTTAGTATCTTTTGAATCCTTCCCAGGGGTATTTTCTACAACATCATCGTCTTGATTACCATTGATATCATCTTCGGCATCCAATACATCTTCTCTTGCTTCAATTTCATCCTTAGCTTTATCTTCATCCACATTATTCGAGGGCTTAAAATATTGCATTAGGAGAGTAATGGGAGCCATGATCATTGCTTTAAACGTTTGAGTACCAGCATCAATTGATTTAACTGCAATATTTT
Source organism: Legionella brunensis (assembly GCF_001467025.1). Lineage (GTDB taxonomy): Bacteria > Pseudomonadota > Gammaproteobacteria > Legionellales > Legionellaceae > Tatlockia > Tatlockia brunensis. Next base: position 118,467 of record NZ_LNXV01000033.1, read on the forward strand.
CGCTATTTCTGTTATGTCGTAGATAGATTTTTTCTAGTAATCCGGTGTGACGCTGATAGATGTCATCAAGATGTCGATTACGCTTTTTTTCCTGCTCTAAAAGATAATCTTTTAATTCAGAATGAGTATCCCATAACGAGTCTCGTCTTTTTTGCAATTGTTCCAGCTCACCATTGTAGAACTCTAATTCACTATCTATTTCATTTTTAAGTTTATCGCAAATTGCCTTACGCTCCAATGATTGCTCCCCACTCACGATAGAGGTAGATTCTTTAATCGCAATTTGCGCGTAACGTTCAATCAGCTCTGCTTTTTTCTTGAGAATATCCTCAATTTTTTGATCAAGATACTGAATAGCATCTTTATTAGAACCTAACACCTGATAATGAGAATCAAAACGCTTATTGTTCGTCATCTGATTACGAAGGTTTTCCAATTCGCGCACTTCCTGCGTCAGTGCTATTTGCTGTGCCTTATCATTTAAGCTCTTATCGCGGCTTAATAGCAGCTGCCGTATAAAAGCAGATAAGACAGCAACAACACCAAATGCAGTCGCACAAATGATCGCTATAGCTATTGGTTCCATAGCTAATCCTCCTTTAGTGCAAATGAATCAATTGAGTATGTATATCTATGGCAAAGTAATGGCTAAACGCCTGGTATGAATCAACTAAAGGCCATTCTTCAACGTTATTGCACATACGCATCATTTCAGCCTCAAAAATAGGCTCATAGTGATGCTGAAGAAAGGGCTTTATTTGCGTTAGCTTACTGAAATTCTTGACAACTACTGTCGCATTTTCTGCCAAATGGGATAAATTAACGCGCTCTAATACACTAATTAGATCACTTTGCTCTTCCACAGCAGCCTTCATCCACTTTAGTAATACAGAGCGGGGTCTTACTCGAAGTAACTGCTTACCATCCTCCATTAATGGCTCCATAAGAGCTATATGTGAGTGAAGTTCAAATTTGAAGCAACATAAGAAATCCAAGAAACTTCCTTCAATTTCATTACGTGCATTTTCTCCTAACCACCGACATATCTCGTGTCTAAACATCGTGGTAAAATGACGTTCTATTTCATTTAAAGTTTCTTCATCATTTTGTTGCTTTTCAATAACATAAGCTGTGTTATCAGTTTGTAATAAACGTAATTCTGGTAACTCAATCTCTGGTAATTGTGAAGCAAGGAATGATAAAAAAACGGGAGTGGGTTTGAGAATTATAATTTCCCATCGACTTGGTTGCATGACGCTCTCCTTGATTTTATCGACTCATCCTGAGTACAACTAAAAAGCAAAATCAACGTCTTTTCTTCCCTGCTTTTTTTAAGGGAAGACTATCAGGTTAGTTCAATTTGGAAATAATGACAAGTAAAAATTAATTTTTTACAAATTATAATGAACCTGTGAGTACTGGCTAAGCTTCATGAAAAATAGAAATGGAAAAGATAATAAAATTAATAGTTATCATTCATTCAACTATGCCTGACTTGACATAATTGCTCATATCTATACTATATGCTTGCCATTTTTTTCTGTATTCAAACATGAAATTTCTAAAAAAATTAATTGTCACCCTCTTTGCTTTTCTTATAATTACTGGCGTTACTCTTTGGGCACTTGCAAAATCAATAAGCCCAACAGTAGTTAAAGACTATGTTAGTTCTCAATTGAGCGCTTTAACTCATCAGCAAAGTCGAGTGGATGGCGATATATCCTGGCAAATTTTCCCGCGTCCTGGAATTAAAATTACAGGAGTGCAAATTGGTGAACAAAACGACCAAAACAACTACTCAGTAAAATTAGATAATTTACTATTCAATTTAAAGATCACACCTCTTTTACGCGGAAAATTGGTTTTTAGCGAGCTTGATGTTAACGGCTTTCAAATTAACATTAACCCTGACGTACAACCTCCAAAAGTCAAAAAAGCAACCTCTCCCTCAACTAAAAAAACCAACAGTGTTGCTGAGCAATTTGCTATTGAACGAATTCTTTTAAGTCATGGTCAAATTAATTTCAAGCAAAATGAACAAATTATAAAACTTTCAAACCTACAAATTGGAGCAGAACAATTTAACTTAAAGAAAGTCCCCTTTCCCCTTCAATTTAAAACACAACTTGATGTCGCCACCACGAATAAATCTATTGTGAAAGCACAAATTAATTTTAAGGGTAACACTGGCTTATCAGCATCATTATTTAACGACCCACTAACTGCGCTACAAAATACCCCACTTAATGGCCAGTTAACTATCCAGGAACTTAAAGTTCACCGAATAAAAGTCAATAAAATTCGTGCCAATGTAAAAACCAAAACGGGGGTACTTTTATTAAATCCGCTAACCCTAAATATGTATAATGGCGAATCGGTAGGCGATCTTAGTTATGAATTTGCCAGTATGAAACTCATAGTTAATCAAACTGCCACCAATCTTAATGGCAATAAGCTAATTTATGATCTGATTAAGAAAAAATTATTTAAAGGTAGCGTTGATTTTTCCATTCATACTCAAGCAAATGTCCAAAATGGGAGTTGGCGAGAAAATACCTCAGGTAATGGGAGCCTTACTATTAAAGACGGCGTTGTGGAGTCAATCAATTTAAACAAGGTGATTGATGGGACAAGTGACAAAATCAATAAATTACTTAGTGGTAAAAAAGATGGAGTCAACAGTGTGCTGCAACTAAGTCAATTTGATGATCCTGCCTTCTTTAAAGGAAACACTTATTTTAAACTGTTAACGCTTCAGTACTCTCTCCACGATGCTAAGCTATTGAGCGATTCTTTAGTGTTACAAACCGATCGCCTGCAACTTAAAGGTGATGGCGAGTTAAACTTAAAAGATAATAATCTGGATAGTCATTTACTGGCTAAGGTTAGTTTGACCGATCCCGAAGTTGACAAAATTCAGCAATTGTTAGGTGGAAGTTTCCCTCTTTTAGTTCAAGGGACTTTGGCAGAACCCAGTGTATTACCTGATTTAAAAATCATTAATCCTATTCTTACCAAATTCTGGCTTAAGGAAACCCTTGTAAAGCCAGTTAAACAAATTCACAAGCAAATTAAAACGCTTTTAACCAGTAAGAATGACTAACACAGCACAAGAGCAATTTAGCCAACCTCTATTGACCTGGTTCGATAATTTTGGACGCAAGGATTTGCCATGGCAGCATCCTCGCACTCCATATAGAGTTTGGGTTTCTGAAATTATGCTACAACAAACTCAGGTCAAAACAGTAATCCCTTACTTTAATCGGTTCATGGATAATTTTCCTGATATTTGGCATTTAGCTCAAGCCCCTGAAGATCACATTTTAGCCTGCTGGTCAGGCCTAGGTTACTACAGTCGAGCACGTAATCTTGCAAAAACGGCAAAAATTATTTGTGAACAATACCATGGAGAATTTCCTCATTGTCTGGAGGAACTAGTTTTATTACCAGGCATTGGGGCTTCAACAGCAGCAGCCATTGCATCGCAAGCTTTTAATCTACCTGCAGCAATTTTAGATGGCAATGTTAAGCGTGTACTTTGCCGCTATTTCATGGTTGATGGCTGGCCAGAGCAAACAACAGTCAAGAAAAACTTGTGGCAATTAGCAAACCAATGCATGCCTGACCAACGCAGCGCAGACTATACGCAAGCTATCATGGATTTAGGTGCCACTTGCTGCACGACCAGGAAGCCTGATTGTGAACACTGTCCTTTACAGGGAACCTGCCAGGCTAAGCTACACAATAAGGTAAATGATTATCCTCATAAAAAATTAAAAAAAGCACTTCCTCACAAGAAAGAACAGTTTTTGTTACTTCATACGGTAGATAACACAATTTATTTAGAAAAACGACCTCCAGTGGGGCTTTGGGGTGGTCTTTGGTGTATTCCGAACATGGATATACACAGCTGTCCCAAAGAACATATCAAAAAACTTTACAACTTTGATTGCTTACATGCCCAAGAAATGATGCAGCTGAAGCACTCATTTAGTCATTTTCACCTGCATATTAAAGCAATCCGTATAGAGACAATACCTACAAAAGATACAATTACCGAAATGCCTGGAAGATGGTTTAAACTAAGTGAAGTTAACACACTAGGACTAGCAAAACCAATTGCCACCATTATCAAACATTTTCAAGAGACCTTATAAATCTTAGCGTCCTTTATGTGGATCCCGCGGATCTATGGATTTCACAAAATTAATTAGATATCTCTGCAGAGTCTGAATTTCGACGCTTGCTAATCACCATAAAGATTAAAATGACACCAGCTAAAACTAACAAAATAAGCTCGGCGGAGTACAACTTTACAACAGGGGCATTTTTCCAGTGAGCCAGAGCATAATAAAAGAAAATAATAACCGCTCCGGATAAACTATTAAATAAAGATTGCACCCTACCCTGATAATTTAAATCAGTCATTTCTTGAGCCAAAGTAGTTAACAATGCCCATGAAGAAAAAGAAAAACCAATTAGTAAATGATAAAAAATGGCACAACCTATATTTTGCGTATGGCTGAATAGATAGAATGCGACTATTCCTAATATTACTTGGCCCAAAATGACTTTAGACAATGAAAAAAGAGTGGCCAACCAAGGACTTAAAAATCCTCCCAAAATAATTCCTGCTGATAATGCGGCCTCAAGCCAACCAAACTGACTGACATTACTATGCAATACTGATTTGGCAAAAGGCGCCAATAATACTGGCGCAGTCATATAGCAAATGAAAAACAAGCCCTGCACTAAATAAACAAGCAAAATGGGCATACGATGAATAATATATTGCCCCCCTTGTACAAACTGTCTGAAAAACGACTCTATATTTTCCTTTTTTGCTACCTGCCCTTGATAAGGAATCCATAAAATAAAAAGAGTAGCGAGTAAATAGCAGACTCCGTTAATAATAAAACAGGTAGCAAAAGAGGTTCCTGCTAAAATGAAACCTGCACTTCCCATTCCCAAGGCAGCCCCCACTTCATAAGCCGTATCCAACATGGCGTTGGCATAGAGTAAATCTTCCTCACCAACAATAATTTCACGCACAAACGCCATAGCCACAGGAATATAAGCCGCTAATAAAGTGCCAATGAGAGTCGCAAGACAATAAATAGCAAAGGGGCTAATATAATTGTGATAAGCAATTGAAGCAAAAACAAATAGACAAATAGCCCGAAGCCCCACGGTAAGTAATAGCAACCATTTGCGATTCCAGCGATCTGCGAGAACACCTAAAAAAGGCCCTAATAAAACATTAGGGAGCCAAAAACAAGTCATAAGAATCGCCGTGGATATCACAGACGCATTAAATCGTACTAGTGCCCACACCATAACGATATATGTTAAACCATTGCCAAACATGGCTAACGTACAACTAAGCATAAAATGCCTGAAACCGGCATTTTTAAAAAGATGGCGTTGTTTACTCAACATAATAATTTGTCTTTCTTTGAAAGAGTTCTCAACAAGAAGGAGATTTATCTGTCAAAAACGCTTTAATGATTAAGAAGAGAAATGAATTAGTTCTCTCCTTTGGTAGCTTTTTCTTGGTTGACTCTGCTTATCTCTTTGAGAATTAACCAGTAAACTTACACATAATATCACATCACCAACAACTTGAGAAGTTTTTGAACACAAAAGACTTATTGTGTTCGTCGATAAATCCAGTATTATCAACTCTTAATCCTCTTGAGAGCTGTCATGATTATTTTACTTACGTTAGTTAGTTTTATTGCTTTGCTATGGTCAGCAAATCAACTAGTCACAGGAGCCTCCGGAATTGCGGCTCATTACCACATACCCCCTTTATTAATAGGTTTTACATTAGTAGCCTTAGGTACTTCAGCTCCAGAAATTATGATTGCCATTACTGCATCTCTTGAGGGTTTCACAGATATAACTATTGGTAATGCTATTGGAACCAATATTGCAAACATTGCTTTAGTATTGGGTTTAACTACTCTCATAAAACCTGTCAGAGTTCAATCTACATTATTACGTCAGGAATATCCCCTACTTTTTTTAGTCATGCTTTTTTCCTACTCCCTAATGCTTGATGGCTATTTGGGGGTTCTGGACGGTTGCTTATTGTTATTAATGTGCCTACTTATTATTTGCTATTTTATTTTTGTCACTCGTCAAGAACGTCCTCAAAAACAACTAACCTTAGCTTTCCAGCACGCAAAATTGGGTAAACATTCAATCAAATATCACATGATTAGCTTAGTCCTAGGCTTAATTGTATTGCCCATCAGTGCAAAATATTTAGTCAACAGCAGCACTCATCTTGGACATTTACTTGGGATAAGCGACCTGGTGATGGGACTGACACTTATATCCATAGGTACTAGCTTACCTGAACTAGCAACGTCGATAGTTGCAGTTATGAAGGGAGCTGATGATATTGCTGTTGGTAATATTTTAGGCGCCAATATTTTTAATTTACTCGCAGTGATGATTTTTCCCAGCATCATCCACCCAGCACCGATAAGTACCATGCTTTTATGGCGTGATATCCCTGTAATGTTTATTACAACTTTCATTCTTCTATGGATAAATTATCGTAATAAAAAAAGAATGGCTCGCTGGCATGGAGGAGTTCTGATTTTAATTTACTGTTGCTATATGTTTTCATTAATTATCAATGCTGCCCTCTAATAGTGCATTTAGGCATTCATAAAGATTGCATAGGGTACAGACTCTGTAACCCTTTTGTTTAAGGGAAAATATTTTGTGGCTGTTGTTGTAGAATAGCCAAAGCCGCCAATGCATCACGCTGCCCTTGTTGCGCGGCTTTATTAATCCAGTACCAGGCTTTTTTGCGGTTTTCCGTAACACCCTGTCCGTAATAATACATATAACCTACGGCGTATTGCGCGTCAGGCTGCCCTTTTTTTGCTTCAGGCTTTAAACGAACAAATGCTTGTCGATAATCTTGAACACGAAAACTCTTAATACCCTCTATAAGATTTGAACGAGACGCACACGCAAACTCAGCCAAAACTAAAATGATTATCAGAGCTATTCGCAGAAAAAAACGCATTACTTATCCTCAATTAGCGGTTTTGCTGGAGCCTCAAAAAGTAGTTCATTTTTTGGCAAGCTTAAACTCTCAAGAACACCATTATGCAACACTACGACTCCATTTGCCGAAATTCTTTTAATAACGGCGCCCCCCGGCAACGAATCACCGATAGAGTAAATTTTTTCTTGTCCGCCACCTGCTCGAATAATCACTTGTGAATGCTCTTTTTTACTGTCAAACATGATTCCAACCACTTCGACATCCAACATAGATTGTTTAATTTCTGCATCGTCCAGGTTTGCTGGCACATAATCACCAAACAATGGCACTGTAAACAGCGGTGAATTACTACGTAAACTTTCCTGAGTATGCTGATTTATTAATTTTGTGGCCACTACTATTTTCCCAGTAGATTGAAAATAACCAATAATCTCCCACAAAAATAAAAAGCAAGTTATGAAAAAAACAAGCACAGCAATCAGTAATTTAGGGTCATTGTAATTCAGAAGAAATTTATTTTTCATATCTTGCTTCAACTTAGCATGATTTTTGCCTATAACCCTATTAAAACATACGGTCTGTTTACATTTCGCCAGTTTGGCCAAGATAGTAGAAATGTAAACAGACCCCAGACGTTAACTTAAGAAATTAAAGAGTAGCTAATAGGGAATAAATATGCAAACAAATCAAGAGCCAGCCTATATTCAATTAGCAACAATGTCACGTTGGTATGTTGTGTCAAGGGCAATACACACTGTAGCAAAGCTTGGTATTGCTAATCATATGTCCTTGCAACCAATAAAAATAAAAAGATTGGCTGAAATCACAGGAACCGTACCAGAGTTACTAGAAAGACTTTTAAGGTTCCTTAGTTCTTACCAATTATTTAATTGTGATGGAGACTCTTGCTCACTCACTGAGTTGTCGCTACCCTTACGCGATGACGATCCCCACTCTATACGTGATGTGTTATGCATGGTAGATGAAAGTTGGTGGCAGGCGTTTTCTTGTCTTGACAGCAGTTTGAAGACAGGGAATTCAGCTTTTTTTCAACAACATGGCGATGATTTTTTTAACTTTCTTGGGAAACATCCCGAGAAACAAAATAATTTTGATAAAGGCATGGCAAAACTCTCCACTTATGATGATAACGCCGTTGCCAATGCTTTTGATTTTTCAAATTTTTCGCACTTAATTGATATGGGCGGTGGTCGAGGTGGTTTAGTAAAAGCAATAGCACATAAATATCCTGAATTAAAAATTACTTTATTTGATACGCCAGCCGTAATTAATCAGCTCGATAGTCATGATTTCCCAACACAAGTTGAACTAGTGGCTGG
>NZ_LNXV01000033.1:126939-160745 GCF_001467025.1 Legionella brunensis
CAAGCTGATGCCTACCTTTTTAAGGGTGTTTTGCATGACTTCAACGATGCTCTAATGAAGCAAATTTTGCAGAACTGCTATCAACAAATGCCTAAAGAAGCCATCCTTTTTATTGCCGAGCAGATCCTACCTGAGAATAATACTCCCCACCCTAATAAAACAATGGATATCGTAATGATGGTTTTATTAGGAGGAAGACAACGAAATTTGGCAGAGTGGCAACAATCAATAGAACCTACAGGCTTTGTTTATCAGGACAGTTATGAAACCAACACACTGTTTACTTTGATGGCGTTTAAACCTAAAAAATAGATTTTCATATGAGCAAGCTCGTTGGATAAACCACTATGAATTAAACAAATGCGATCTTAGTACATGATGTGGATCATATTTTTTCTTAAGGCTTAGCCAATCTGGATAAACTGCACCGAAATGATCTTTCCAATAATTTTTGGGTAAATCATCACCTAGGTATCCAGAAAGATAACGTTTCCCACCATGCTCCAAAAATAATGCATCCAGTGTTTTTATCGTTTGCAAACAACCAGGGAGTAGTTTGTCATTAACACCTGGCGTAAGGATCATGACAGCATAGACTTGTTCGCTATCAGGAAGCATAAAAAAACTGGTACTTTTTTGTTTGGCTACAGGAACAATCTGCAGCACAGTTGCATAATAAAGTGGTAATTGCACCAACAACTCTTCAATATGATGAATTAATAAGTGACCGGGAATAAAACATTCATACCATGGATGAAGAAGATCCCACTGTCCTGTCAATTTCATCGCTTCAAAGCGTGAATCATGACGATGCAAATAGGACGCTATCGTTTCATCCTGGATATGAAGAGTTTTCCAGGGTTTTAAATGTTGACCAAGATCATTTAGTGTAGGTGGTTCATCATCATATTCTTTGGCTATATGTAACGCAAATAACCACTGTGCAAAAGGCAACCGTTTTCCAGATATTAGTTTCGCTCCTTGAATTGAAGGGGAACAGAAAGTTTCCATGTAATCAGCCTCATTTTGCACTTCCTGAATATCGTTAAGCCACTGTTCTTTGTCGAGATAAACTAAAAAAAAGGTCCTCACATTTTTGGAGCAACGACGCAAGTTAATGCATGCTTTCGAGATCACGGCGAAACGCCCTTGTCCAGAAAGACAAGCCCTGTAAAGCTCAGACTTTGCGTCAATAATTTGCACATCTCCTTCTGCTGTTACTACCTCGAGAGCTTTGACATGCGACACGCCCCCCCCAAATTTAAAAGAAGAAGCACCTACCCCACCTGCAGACAAGACTCCTCCTACTGACAAATTACAGTTATAGGGAATAACATAAGGAATTAGTGATTGACTCAACGATGACTCAATTAGTGCAGCCCAACTGGCATTCGCGTCGACCCAAATGGTCCCATTCTCCTGCTCGTGGATTTGATTAAATTTTTCCAAATGCACAGTCAACCCACCTTCTATTGGAAGTGATTGACCACTTTGACTTAAACCTTTACCCCTAACTGTTATAGGAAGATAATTTTGATGCGCATAATTGAATAAGTATTGAAGTTCTTCTAATGATTGTGGGATACAAACTGCAGCAGGAAGTACATGAGCTATCTTGCCAAAATCCTGGGCATAAGAAACAAGCGTATGCTCATCCTTGAGCATCGCTTCGCCGATTTCCTTCTCACACTGCTTTATCTGAGACATATTCCAATGCATTTGCTGCATTTTCATTCCTTTCTTTAGCCAATTGCAGTCGTTTGTTGCATGCAAGAATTAATCCATCAAACATCTTGTTGAATGCATCATAGCATCTATCTATCATCTTAAGTGCTTCACGACGTACATTAACAGGAACTGGCCATTCAAATAATTTTCGTTCCATCTCTTCTTCAAAAAGCGCATGTGCTAGTTCTACTTCAAGATGGGAACTTGAGAAATATTTAAGGTTTTTATCAGCCCCTGCTTTTTTGACTTGTTTAACCACCTTTTCAAAGAATACATGACCTGATGATTCTAAGGTGAGCAATAAAGCGATATTCAATATTTCATCATCGGCTTTATAAATTTCAGACATAATGGCGTATGCAGCGTCCCGAGTCAGTTGAGATTCTTTGCTATATAGCCATGCTACGTCATCTTGATTACATGATTTATCACTGGAAACCTTACCAAGATACTTTTTATCATGTAAAAACCATTTTTCATGACCAGCATCTTCTAGACGATGGTGACGAGCAACTTTCTTTAAATAAGGATCAGTAACTCTTTCTTCATTTAAACGTAAGATGTCTTGAAATGTCATTGCCCAGAAAGTCAATTCAGGAACAAAATAGCTAATTTCTTCTAAACTATCTAATTGAGCCAATATTTCAAAAAAAGGATGATTCATAAATTCTTGTTGTTTGGAATCAATAAAAGATTGTATAGTTTTCATAGTATTTGCCTCCGAGGCATAAATTCATTACTCAGTTATGGTATTGCAGCGAGCGTGCCAAAATTTTTATCAATTTGGTCGCTTTATTTGCCAAAAAGGACCCTTTTTTTTCCTTTTCGCATGACAATACCTCGGGAAGCGACAAAAAACTGTCCCCGAAACCAGGGGTTATGACAAAATTTTGGCCAAATTAACTCTTTAAGTTGAATGAGTTTCGGCTTTAGAGGTGAAATTCGCCAAATTTTTGTCGTATTGCTCCATCAATCTATCGATATCACTCCAATTTATTTCTTTAATAGACCTCACTTTTTCACAAATTTTATTTAATAGCTCCTTTTGAAACTCCCCATATGCTTTTGCTTTTGCATAAGGGGTATTGGTAAACATTACTAATACGTGCTTTGAGACATAGCGATCTGGGTAATGATGCATTAACTCCTGCTCGATCTGTTTTTTTAAATTAAATTTCTCATCGCGTATATCAGTCTGGATTTCATGATAATTATCCATGGACATATCGGCCACCGCATCTGTATTAGACTTGCGAGCAGCAAAGAATAACGGCATCACTTGCTTCCAGTTATCTTGGTGCTCTTCCAATAGTTGATTTAAAATCCGACAATCCTCGAAGGCACTATTCATTCCTTGACCGAAAAAAGGTACGACCCCATGCGCTGCATCCCCGATAAGTAAGCATTGGTCTTCAAAATACCAGGGTGAACATTTAATTGTGCTTAGGTTACCTGTAGGATGGTTTAAAAACTCACCAATCAAATCAGGCATGGCCTGATAGGCATCGGTGAATTGTTTTTTAAAGAAAGTATTAATTGAAATTTCATTATTTAGCTCCATAAAACTATTTTTACCGTGATTGGGAAGAAATAAAGTTCCAGTAATTGAGTAATCGCGATTCGGATTACCAAGTAATAGAAAAGAATCCCTGGGCCACAAATGTAAATGTTCAGGTATGAAATCGGAAGAGTAACCTCTTGAAATAGATAGCTCTTTATAGCCATGCGGTAGAAAACTTCTTGAATATTCAATAATCTGCATCTTAGCCAATTCTTCACGCACATGAGACCCCGCCCCATCGGCGCCAATCAATATCTCATAATTCTTTGTTACATGTTCCTGGCCTTTATGTTCAAATTCCAATGATTTTTTATGTAAATCAAGACCGATCAACTTCATATCAAAATGTAAATGAATTCGTGATTGTCTTTCTGCAACATTAAGTAATAGAGCATTCAACTCGCTGCGATGAATAGCATTAATATATTCATCATGGTGGCGCCCGAAGGCTTGAAATTTAATTTCACCATTGGCTTCATGAATCGCTCTCGCACGCATAGGCACCATGATTTTCTCAACTTCAGACATCAGATTAACGCCTGCTAAACCGGTGATCCCGCGACAAGACAAAGCAAGATTAATCGAACGTCCACGATCTGGTTTTTCTACGCGAATATCTGGCCTTGACTCAAATAAATAAACCTCATACCCTCGCCTGGCCATATAGAGCGATAACAATGTCCCAGCTAAACCAGAGCCAATAATGGTTATGCTCTTCATCTTTTATCTCCATTGCCATCTCAGGTCAATGAAACCAGTCTTTGCTTAAGCCTCATCTATCCTGAGATCTACTATCCATAAATATATCCCTCACTTTCTAGGCAAAGTGATTTAGTCCCCTTACATCGACCTGATATATCAAATTAGTACATGATCAATTCTCTCCAAAGACTCATAATCCCATAGAAGCTTATTTCTGCCGTTACTAAGTAAAGGCCACATAAATCCTCAGCAATAATCATACCTAGCTGAAGAAATCTATAATTTCGGCTTTAATTATGGCCGGTAGAACTAGATGAGATTACACTTGATTATCTATGTCGAGGTCAGAAGAATCTACTTCTTGCTTTTGAGGAGGAAAAAAACTATTCGTTGATATTGATACTTTCGTTTTATCTAATTTTTTATGCTTAAGATAATGTTTCTCTTTCGGCAGGTCCCATTCTTCATAACACATAGGAACATTATGATTATATGAATTAAAAACGCCTGCATGATACCTGACACGCAAAACCATTACGTCTTGAGAGTAGATGATTTTACCCTTCACTCCATTTGCTTTAGCAAGTACATCCCTTTGTAATACAATTGGACCAGAAGAACCTTCAGAGGGTAATAAATAATTTATTGCCACCCATGGGTTCTCTTTCATATTTTCAAAATCTACTTCCCCTAAAAAATAAGAACGTTTCTCAACCCAAGGATCACAAATGATGGTGTCTTCATTCCAAGTTCTAGGATCACTGGGGTCTGTGTCAGGACTCCTACCAGCTACTACAAAAAAATGATCAACCAAAGGATTATTAAATAGCTCAAGATTTACATCACCCTTTGGCAATGACGTGAGCAATTTATAAAGAAAATAAAAAGTTACGCATCCTTTTTCACAGCAATTTCCTACTTTATAAATTTCAGCGAGCAAAGCTACTTTTTTAATCCACTCAAGAGAATATACAGGTTCCTCAACTGGCTCCGCTCTCATTTTATTGATATTTTTTATGATTTCCTGGCCAAAATGAGTTTGTAAATCACTTTCAGTCAGGCGATTACTAGACCCTTTAATCACGGACATTGTATGTTCAAAGGCTTCTTGTGCATGCTTAAAATTTTTTTTTGCTACAGGACTAACCAAAATTTCTTCAAATAATTTTTTCATACGACTTACTATACGTTAGAGACCTGGATTATTAGCATTTATTTTAATAATCTGGGTATTTTTGTAAGAAATCCTCTAAGGCATCGGGAGTATTCGGGGGTTTAAAATAATAGCCTTGCGCATAATCACAACCATTATTCACAATAAATTCTTTTTGAAACTCTGTTTCTACCCCTTCAGCCAAGACCTCTAAATTTAAACTATGACCAAGATTGATAATAGCTCTTGCAATAGCGGCATCATTCTCTTTATTCATTAATTCGCTAATGAAGGAGCGATCGATTTTTAATTTATCCACTGGGAATTGTTTAAGATAAGACAAACTCGAATAGCCTGTACCAAAATCATCAATTACCAGTTTCACTCCCATATCTTTTAACTGATACATTGTTTCTACAGCATGATCAATATCATCAACCAATAAACTCTCGGTTAATTCAAGTTCTAAATATTTGGCAGCTAAACCTGTTCTTGTCAAAACATCATCAATAACCTTTGGCAGTTGGCTTTGTCGGAATTGACGCCCTGAAATGTTGACAGCAATTGTTAAATCCTTGAAACCTTGCTGATGCCACCTTATGGTTTGCATGCATGCTTGCTCTAATACCCATTTTCCAATGTCAATGATTAAACCGTTTTCTTCTGCCATGCCAATAAAATCAGCTGGAGAAACCTGACCTAATAGATGACTATTCCAACGTAGTAAAGCTTCAAAACCAACAATTTGGTGTTGCTTTAAGTTGATAAGAGGTTGATAGACTAAATAGAGTTCATCTCTTTTCATCGCGTCATGCAACGCATTATCAAGTTGCATATGGTTAATAACACGTCTATTCATCTCTTGCTCGAAGACACGGTAACTATTACGCCCACTGTCTTTGGCATGATACATTGATAAATCGGCGTTTTTCATTAGCGATTCATAATCAAGACCATCTTTTGGGTAATAACTAATACCAATACTGCCCGTTATTTTTAAACTGTGCTGATCAATCTGAAATGGTTTTTCAATAAGATGCAAAATTTCCTGCGCCATTTGCTGTGCCTGCAGCTCCGTGCTGAGATCAGGCAATAAAATAACAAACTCATCCCCTCCTAGCCGCGCTACAGTGTCATAGTCATTTGTCGCAATCAACAATCGATTAGAGACTGCTTGCAATAATTTATCACCTATACTATGACCTAAGGTATCATTCGTCATTTTGAAACGATCTAAATCAAGGAAAAGAAAAGCAAGCAGAGATTTCTTCTTCTTAGTCTGTAAAATAGCTTGTTCAACCCTATCCATCAATAAAACGCGATTAGGTAATTCAGTCAATGAGTCATGTGTCGCTTGTCTAACTAACTGTTTCTCCATTTCACGACGTTGGGTAATGTCATTGATAATGCCAACGAAATGTCTAATTTTGCCAAAAGAATCACTTACTGGAGCCACACTTAACTCAGACCAATACATTTCTCCGTTACGACGATAACTCTCAAGCTCAACAGTTTCTTCTCGCTCTTCACGTATTGCCAAGTTGATCCTCTTTTGATTAACCTGATCGACTTTG
Organism: Legionella brunensis; assembly: GCF_001467025.1. Lineage (GTDB taxonomy): Bacteria > Pseudomonadota > Gammaproteobacteria > Legionellales > Legionellaceae > Tatlockia > Tatlockia brunensis. Next base: position 133,658 of record NZ_LNXV01000033.1, read on the forward strand.
CTTCCAATTATTTGGGAGATGTTTTGTCCAATAATATGCTTTTCACCATAACCTGTAATACGCTCGAATGCTCTGTTAACATAAATGATTGGCTGATCTGACCTGGTAATATCGATTATCGCGACTCCATGTGTGCTCGCTTCAATAGCTCGCTCACGAATCCGTAACTCATCATCTGCCATGAGCTTTTGAGTAATATCGCGAAAACTGTAGACTCGACCCACTATTTCTGAACCCACTCGCTGGGGTTGTGTATAACGTTCAAAAATACGGCCATCTTTAAAATGAAGTAAGGGCAACTCCCCTTGCCATTCAGGGTTTTCATAAAGATATTGGACATCAGCAATCACCGCAGCCGGATTGCTTAGTTGCTCTAAAATATATTCAAACCCAATACTTTCTGTGCCGGATTCGAGCATATATGAAGGAATACGCCACATCTCAACAAATTTTTGATTCCAGTCAACTACTTGCCCCTTACCATTAACCATCATAATACCATCTGCAGTTGACTCTAAAGTAGCACGTAGCAAGGAGAGTGATTTCTCTAGCTCAACGTTCTTCTCAAGTATTTCACTCGTTTCAATTTTTATATTGTTAGACAGGGGGGCTTTAATCGATCGCTGAAACTCAGGTTGATTGTGATACCATTTCTCAAGCAAAGAGGATAATTCCGGGGTAAAGGAAATTATTCCCAATTCTTCGCAGATATTGGTTAAGGAGGGCTCCTTCCCCTGCTGTTTGACAGTTTCAGCGGCAGAGGCAACTTTTTCATAACTAATTTCTTGCCTACGCATTAATCCCTCACTAGAATGACACACGCTTTATAGCGTCTTTTTATTGAAAACCTTTAGTCAAGTTACTTAATTAAGATCGTTTTATTAAATTATTATATACTGCTCCTGTATTTTTTGCCGGATAGCCATTTTTTTAGAAGGAATTCCCATGGACAAAACTCACTTCGACACGCGTGCAATTCACGCAGGACAAGAACCTGATCCCAGCACAGGTGCAGTAATGACCCCAATCTATGCCACCTCTACTTATCGTCAAAGTTCTCCTGGTGTACATCAAGGTTATGAGTATTCTCGAACCCATAATCCCACACGCAAAGCTTATGAGGATTGTGTTGCCAGTTTAGAATCAGGGCAACGCGGATTTGCTTTTGCCTCTGGTATGGCCGCCATCAATACAGTAGTTGACCTTCTAAGTGCAGGGGATCATGTCATAGCAACCGATGATCTTTATGGTGGAACTTTTAGATTATTTGATAAAGTGAAAACACGTACTTCACAATTATCTTTTTCCTTTGTAGATATGGCCAATATCAAAAGTATAGAGGCAGCTATTCGACCTGAAACAAAGATGATTTGGGTTGAAACACCATCCAACCCCATGCTAAAACTTGCAAATCTACGTGAAATTGCATCAATCGCGAAACGTCATAATCTGATTAGCGTTGCTGATAATACCTTCGCCACCCCATGGATCCAACGCCCTATCGAGTTAGGATTTGACCTTGTTCTACATTCAGCAACTAAATATTTGAATGGCCACTCTGATGTTGTAGGTGGTGTTGTTGCGGTTGGCGATAGCCCTGAACTGAGCGAAAAAATGGCTTTCTTACAAAATTCTTGCGGAGGAATAGCTGGTCCCTTTGATAGCTTTCTCATACTACGAAGTCTAAAAACCCTTTCCCTACGAATGCAACGTCATTGTGAGAATGCAAAAAATTTAGCGCAATGGCTAGAAAAACACCCTAAAGTCTCAAAAGTTATCTATCCTGGTTTGGCTAGTCACTCTCAACATACTCTAGCAAAAGAACAAATGCATGATTTTGGTGGTATGATTTCAATGGTCATTGAAGGTGATTTAAATGCCGCAACACGTTTCTTATCACGTTGTGAGCTATTTACGTTAGCAGAAAGTTTAGGAGGAGTCGAAAGTTTAATTGAGCATCCTGCTATTATGACTCATGCTTCTATACCCCTAGAAACTCGAAAAAATTTAGGGATTGAAGATGGATTTATCAGACTTTCAGTGGGTATCGAATACATCGATGATCTAATTGCAGATTTAGACTATGCACTTAAAGCATGTTAGATAGTAACTCACTAAGAAACCTGTAATGGAGAGAACATTGAATAATGTAAAAAAATCAGGAGGTCAGCTTCATGGCATTATCGCTATCAGCATATTGATTCTGACTACAACTTTGAGCTTTATACCAATTCTTTGCATTGGAATCTTAAAGTTTTTCCCCAATCGTCGCGGGAAGCTTTGGTGCACTAAAATGGTTGACAAGGTAGCCAGTTTTTGGAGTGCACTTAATAATTCTTATATCAGTCGCACCCAAAAAATAACCTGGCATGTCGAAGGCTTAGAAAATCTTAGCCGCAAAAATTGGTATTTGATTATTGCCAATCACCAAAGTTGGCTTGATATCGTGGTATTACAGCGACTTTTTAATCGTAAAATACCGGTGTTAAAATTTTTTATCAAAGATCAGCTAAAATGGGTCCCCCTGTTGGGATTTGCTTGGTGGGCTATGGGTTGCCCATTTATGAAACGTTACTCCCCAGAATATCTCACTAAAAAACCCCATAAAAAAGGTAAGGATTTACAGGCAACTCAAAAAGCAGTAGAGCTATTTAAACATACTCCAGCAGCAATAATGAATTTTGTAGAAGGAACGCGTTTTAGTTCTCAAAAGAATAGACATCAACAATCACCTTATCAATTTTTGCTAAAACCCAAGGCTGGAGGCATCAGTTTTGTAATTAGCACTATGGGCCAACAATTTACTAGCTTACTAGACGTCACTATTATTTATTCAAATACTAAACATTCGCTTTGGGACTTTTTGTGTCGCAGAATTGATGCAATCAAAGTTCACATCAGACAATTACCTATTCCTAAGCAGTTTATTAATTCATCACTCGTTGAAGACGATAAGGCTCAGGCTGAATTTAGAACTTGGCTTAATAATAGCTGGCAGGAAAAAGATAATTTGATTGCCAGTTTAAAGGGTTGATACAATAAGGCTGCATCAAGCAGCCTTCAATTTTAGCAATTTTTCTTAGTTCCAGAAGGTAAAGTTGCGCCACAATAACTTCTTGCACTGTCTAATTGCTGTTGTGAAATGTTTGAGCCATAAAGATTAGCATCGTCAAAAATAGCATCATTAGTCAGCGATCCCTCAAAATTAGCAAAGCTTAAATCGGCACCACTAAAATTTGTTTTAACAAGAGGAATATAAGACAGTTGCGCATAACTCAGATTCGCAGTACTCCAATTCGCTGACGATAAATTGCTACCAGCAAAGTTAGATGCAGAAAAAGTACCTATTCCCACTGAACCTGTTAAATTGGTTGCTGAAAAAACAGCGCTAGAGTGATTTCCAGATAAATGAGCACCACTTAGATCACAATTATAACATTGATTAGTAGCATTAAATTGCGCTAATTGATCAGGGTTATACGATGCCGCAAATGAAGATGAAACACTTATTAGTAATCCTACTGCCAAAAAACAATGACCCTTAACTTTCATGATATGTCCTTAATCTGAAATGGTTATTATTACTGACAGCCCCTCCAGCATTTAACAAATAAGACTGAAGAGCCGTAGCCATCATAACATTTCATGACAATATTCCAATATAACTGGGGTTCATAATTTATTTTTGAAACAAATTAGCCCTCATAGATATCTTTTTCCACATTAGAAACATTAACTAGACAAAGTGATCTTAAATTAATAATTTCTTAAGATTTATCCCCTAGAATGCACAATTTTTAAGAGAAATAGACATGGCTGGAAAACTTAAAGCAAATATAAGAATCTTTGATTTTGACTTAACAATTAGCAAAGGACACACTTTTAGCTCTTATTGCTTAGATAGAATTGCACGAGCAGATTTCTTAGAAGAAGACATCTACAAATTAGGAAAGAAACTTGCTGTACATAATATAAAAAATGGTGTTCCTTTTGAGCATGATGCTGACCATTTAAGTGCTATCGCTACTTATCATAACAATCCTGCTTTTATTGCTGGTTATATTTCTCATATGTTAGGCAAAGAATTGAAACTCGCTGAAACTTTAACTTCAGATGAACCTGCCACTGCAATTAATGTATACACCGTTGAAGGCATTGACAGACCCATTTTCATTTCTTATCTACCAGATATGGGAAATGCTTTTCAAGCGAAGATGGCGATGCTACAAGGCAAAAATAATCAAATTAATTTTTTAAAGAAAACTCTTATCGCGAGAGAGCAAATTACGGAAACGGCAATCATTGATTTCTATGATGATACGGATACAAACTACGTTGAAGCTCAAAATTTAGAAGGAGTAAATTGCCATTTTATTAGTAGAACTAATCCTAATTTCACAATAATAGCCTCACAAGCGGCCCGAGTATTAGAAAAAAATGAGATGATTATGGATAGCGACATCTCTGAGCTCTCTGGAGAACTCTCTACGGAAGTAGAAAAAGTGAATGAAGCTATCATCACTGGGACTACCACTATTACTAATGCTAACGCTATTTCTTCTAATTTAACTAGCTAAGTAATTGATTGCAGCTCAAAGCATTTAATGCTCATAATCATGAGAAGATTATGAGCTGCCCCATTGTAATAGAAGATCAAGCTTCTTTTGAATACAAAGCAATAGCATTACCTTCCGTATCAAGAATAATGGCTCTATGTCCATAAGGGCCAATTTGCTCCTTTTCTTTAAGCACCTTAACACCTTCTTTTTTTGCGGCATCAACCGCCTCATCCAGCCGCCCATCCACATTAAGGTAAACTAAAGGACCATTTTGAGAAGGTTTTCTATCTTCCATTACAGTCAAACAACCCGATACATTATCTTCTGAATGGGGTAGCAACCCAAATTCAAATCCATGTTCAGATATTTTTTGCACCATTGTATTTAAAAGCCTACTGTAAAAAGTGATAGCTCGATTTAAATCAGTAACAGGAATATCAATCCAACAAAAAGTATTTACTTGGCCCATACACTTCCCTTAACAATCATAAAAATAGCGACTATATCATGATTTATATCTGAATTTCATTGTTAGAGTCATTAGTGAATTGGAACTTAGACGCTGCTTAACCTATATTTCTATTGAATAAAATAATTAATAATGGAAAGGACATGAGATCTAAGCCAATACAAGGTTTTCTTCCCTGGATACTTTATTTTGTAATATCTGGCTCTCAGTACTTATCTGATGAGATAGCCGCTCTTTCTGGATTAGCTGCGGTAATCGTTTTTAATTTAAAAAATCTACGTAAAAAATTTCTTCTTGATTGGGCCACACTTGTTTATTTTGCCTTTCTTTCAGTAATGTATTGGCTACCCGTGGGAATTTGGTTGAATCAATATTCTTATATCTTATCCAATGTAGCCCTAGCAGCAATTATGTGGGTTTCAATTTTTGTTAAAAAACCTTTTACCATGCAGTACGCAAGGGAAGAAGTAGATGAATTTACCGAGAAAACACCTATTTTCAAACAAATTAACTATGCGATTTCTTCTGTGTGGGCATTAGCATTATCCTTAACGGCAGTAGATGGTTTTTTAGAATCAATTAATATCATTCCCTCAAGTTTTGTCACTGACTCAATATTAGTTTTATTGATAATTATTGCGATTTGGTTTACTGAATGGTTTCCTGATTGGTACCAGGGTTTCCTCTTTAGAAAATTTAGTAAGAAAAAAGAAGACACGACCAAAAATCCTTATCTGCAAGGAAATTTCGCCCCTGTTAAAGATGAATTATTTGTTGACACCCTCCCTATCGAAGGTGAGTTGCCGCAAGATCTATTAGGTATTTACATGCGCAACGGGCCAAACCCTGCTTTTGAACCTATTTCCTACACATACCCTCTTGATGGTGATGGAATGCTACATGCGATTTACATTCATGACGGTAAAGCCAACTACCGTAACCGCTTTGTCGATACTAAAGGCCTTATTGCAGAAAAAAAAGCAGGCCGAGCCTTATATGGTGGTATTGCCCGCCCTATTCCTACTGACCCTAAACTTATTGGTAAAGAAGGTGATCCAGGCCCTGTAAAAGACGGCGCCTTTATTCATATCATTCGTCATGCACAGCAGTATCTGGCTTTGTATGAATCTGGTCCTGCCTACGAAGTTTCCGCAGAATTAAAGACTATTGGCGAATGGTGTCCTCAAGGTGGTAAACGACCATTTAATGTCAATGCCCACACTCGGCTGGATCCCACAACAGGAGAGCTTTATGCCTTCACCTATAATATTCAACCTCCTTATTTACAGTATTATGTTCTCAATAAAGAAGGGAAACTTAGCAAAAATATTCCCATTGATAAATCAACCTCATCCATGATGCATGATTTTATTCTGACAAAAAACTATCTGGTATTTTTTGACTGCCCTGCCATTTTTGATCTCAGTAAATTAGAAACTGGAGGTAATTTACTGAGTTGGGAACCTAAATTAGGGGTAAAAATAATTCTAGTTAACCGTCAAACCAATCAAATTTCCAGCATCGAAACAGAACCCTTTTTTGTATATCACTTTGCGAATGGATTTGAGCATGATGAGCTTCTCATTATTGATTATATCCGACATGAGAAACTGGCCTTACAGAAAGATACTACATCATCCTCTGTACCACCACTGCTATACCGTTCGATAATTGACCTAAACACCAAAACAGTTAAACATCAACAACTGGATGATCATCCCGTTGAATTTCCACGTATTAATGATGAGAAAACATCTAACCCCAACCGCTATATTTACATCCCCACCAGAACAACAGGTGAGCAATTTAATGCCCTATTAAAATATGACTTAAAAAAACAAACCACTCTCTTGCATGATTTTGGTAAGAATGCCGAAATTGGGGAAGCGGTTTTTATACCAAATTCTTCAACAACCAATGAAGATGACGGCCATGTGGCTCTATTTGTCTATGATAAGGTTAAAAATAACAGTGATTTTGTGCTCCTTAATGCCCAAGCATTCAATGAAAAACCCTTTGCTCGAGTGAAATTGCCCCGCAGAGTTCCTCATGGACTACATGGCTCGTGGATACCAGGACAATGGTAGCATATCCCCAATTCCCTGAATCAAACACATTAATTTAGACACATTTTTAAACCCAAATCGGCTATTAAAATCATCACGACTAACTATTATTAAAATGAACCAAAAAAGAACCAGAAACAACTTATTTAACCAAACTGATCTTTTTTTAATATTTATTTAAGATTTAAGGTGCACAATAGTATTATTTTTATGTGCCCAGAGAATAGACATGCCAAAGAACCAATACCCAAATAATATTAATTATTTCGGCGTGAAAATTGATACTCCTATTTCAATGAAATCACAGTACAGCATTGAAAGAAAAGCAATGAGAATCCTTCCTGTTGATGACCAAGAACAAAAATATATTACTGGTGATAAACAAAATAACTATCTTGTTAATATTTCTGAGGACGGTTTTTTTGAAGATCAAAATGGAGAATATTTGGATGGAGAATACAATTTTGTATTGACTTGTGAAGACCCACCAAAACTGCTTTGTAGTAGCACAAACTTGAACCACTCATTTCTCTCTAATGGTAAAAAAGTTTTAGCTACTGGTACTTTAAGAATTAAAGCGGGTTTGCTTACAGAGTTAACGAATAATAGCGGCCACTATCGCCCCACAGACGATGAAATGTTTGCCGTAATCAAAGCACTTTATGAAGCAAGTCAACACTCGCTAATAAGGTACAAGAGTTTCTGTAGCCAAGAGCCTCTAATTTATCCAGTTGCAGAACTTATATCTGCTTCTGAGTTTTCTAAAATTTCACCGCTTCAACAGAATGAAACCATTTCAGATGAGGGGGGACGCAAGCAACTTGTTGGTTATGACAGTCCTGTCGAGGGAGATAAAAAACAATTAGAAAGAAGATTCGGTAGGAATTTGGATGGAGATTTGCTCGTAAAATATCAGCAAATTGTTGACCGTTTTAAGTTTTTTCAAACTGCTCAAGAAACTAATAGCGCTGACGATGAAGAAATCAATTGCATTTTAGGGCAAAAATAGGTAAAGAACTTCAGTTAAGGCCAATTATGGCGAACAAACTTATTGAGTCCGCATTGTTCTCCAATTACGTCTATTTTTGATAAAAATCAACGTACCATTTAACAAAACGAGAAACACCTTCCTGAAAATCAATCTTAGGAAGATAGCCTAATTCATCTTGCAACCGATGAGTATCAGCATGTGTTGATACTACATCACCTGCTTGCATTGGCAGGAATTCTTTAATGGCTTTCTTGCCTGTTGCTAATTCGATAGCCTCAATGTAATCCAATAAATTCACTGGATTACCGCAACCAATATTATATATTTTATAAGGCACATAACTACTAGCCGCATTAGGATCTTCAGCTGACCACTGTGGATCAGGCAAAGCTATTTTATCAATTGCCAAAGAAACACCGGCGATGATGTCATCGATATAGGTAAAATCACGTTGCATACGACCATGATTATAAACTTTAATGGGGTTGCCTTCTAAAATATCTCGAGTAAATGAGAAAAAAGCCATATCAGGTCTTCCCCATGGGCCATAAACTGTAAAAAAGCGCAGTCCTGTCGTTGGTAATTGATATAAATGAGAATACGAATGCGCTATCAGCTCATTTGCTTTTTTAGTGGCTGCATAAATAGTCAATGGATGGTTAACTGCATCGGTTTCTTTATAAGGTTGAGTACCATTTGCCCCATAAACGGAGCTCGTGGACGCATAGACGAGATGTTCAATCTGATGATGACGACATGCCTCAATAATTGTAGAAAAACCTACAACATTAGATTGTATGTAAGCTTCAGGGTGACTTAGCGAATAGCGAACTCCAGCTTGTGCTGCCAAATTGACCACGCGCTGAGGTTTATGCTGCGTCAAAATGTCATTAATTGCAGCCGCATCACTAATATCTGCATGGTAAAATTGAAAATTGGCATACGTTTGTAATTGCTCTAAACGAGCTTGTTTCAAGCGAATATCATAATATTCATTAAGATTATCCACACCAATCACAGTATCGCCACGTTCCAGACGCAGTTTTGCCAAATGAAAACCAATAAAACCAGCAGCACCCGTGATCAGCAAACGCATAATTATCCACTCCTTCTACAATGGTAAGGAGTATACTCGCTATATTGTCCTGTGAAAACTAAAGGTGACCTCAGAGTCAATTCTTACTGACTAATAATAAAGTTATAAGCTTCGTTATTAGTTTTGATGGACTATTGTTTTATCGCGCCCAGAGTTTTTTGCTTCATAAAGAGCCTTATCAGCGGCAGTTATGAGTTCATTCATTGTCTCGCCATGATCAGGGTACATCGCTACTCCAATAGATACCGTGATAGGTGGTAACGCCGTACTTCCATAACGCACATGGATATGGCTAGCAACCTGTCGCAAGGATTGAATACGCATTAGTACTGCATCAAGTTCAACCTCAGGTACAATCAGGATAAACTCCTCTCCTCCATAACGACATGCAATGTCCTCCTTCCTCGCGAATTGGTGAAGAACATTAGCGAAAGCCTGAATAACTATATCACCTGCTTCATGACCAAATTTATCATTAAATTGTTTAAAATTATCTATATCTATCATTAATAATGCCATGGACACTGATTTTCGTGCACAACGGCTAATTTCGCGCTCAAGCGTTTCTTCTAAATAACGTCGATTAAATAGATTAGTAAGGGCATCTCGAAATGATTGATTACGTAATGTTTCTCTCAGCTCAATGTTAGAAATTCCGAGAGGGGTTTGCTCTGCAATCATACCAATCAATAAATCTTGATTAATTTCAGCATTAATAAGTTGATTATTCTCGGGGTTTTCCCAATCCAAATATAGCAATCCAAGTATGTCACTTTGAGCATAAAGAGGAGCCCAAACATAAGCTCGTATATTGCCTGTTGGTTTATGCTTGCAAATCAAACCTTTTTGATGAGGCTCTAATTTATAAGTAGAACCACTTAGTAGGATGGTAATGTTCAGCCCAATAAGTTCCAATTGCTCCGATAGGCGAATCCCTTCTAATAGGAACCATGGCTAAACTTTTCACAAAGGTTGGTCGATAAGCATCTGCTGGCACTCTTGGGTCAGCATAAATATTATCAATGATGGTAGGCTGACGATGCTCCATGACCCAACCACTTACACAAGTATTCATTGGAAATCGCTTTCCTTGCCATAAAGGCGCGATAGCATCTTCATCCGCATAATAGCACAAATTATTATCACGAAGGACAAAAGTCGCCCCATCTGAGTCAGTTAATTTTCGGGCAGCCTTACGCACAATGAACATAATTGTTTCAAGATCTGTTGCCAATGATAATTTTTGCATTACCTCTAGCAAAATATCTGTTTGAGCAGAATCCGAACTATTGAGTTCTCTTATTTCCTGTGGTATGTCTGGATGACCATCCTTAGTGGACTTTGCTTTTAGCATCTTAGCCCCCCCTATGCTATTTTTATTTATAGCATAAAATTAACCCTTTTATTTTCCTTCAATTTTTTAAACGTTTCTATAAATCCAGTGATTGAGTATACTAATTTGCCTCTTTTTATAAACTGATGAAATTATGAACTCATTACAAACTACGATTGAACTTGGATTTGATCAACGCCAAGAACTGTCACCTGAAACAGCCTCTAAAGAAATCCTCAATGCAGTCAATGAAGTCATTGAAGGCTTAGATCAAGGTTATTTTAGAGTTGCTGAAAAAATTAATGGTGATTGGGTAGTACACCAATGGATTAAAAAAGCCGTTTTGCTCTCTTTCAAGCTAAACTCTAACCGCATCATTGATGCCGGATTTTGCAAATTCTACGATAAGGTTCCGCTTAAATTTTCTGATAGTAACAGCCATGAATTTGATCAAATTGGCGCCCGTGTTGTACCTCATGCCATGATAAGACGAGGCGCCTTTATTGGTAAGAATACGGTACTTATGCCCTCCTACGTCAATATTGGAGCTTACATTGATGAAGGTGTCATGGTTGACACTTGGGCAACAGTCGGCTCTTGTGCACAAATTGGAAAAAATGTACATCTTTCGGGAGGTGCAGGAATTGGCGGTGTTTTAGAACCCTTGCAGGCTAACCCTACTATCATTGAAGACAACTGCTTTATTGGTGCACGCTCAGAGGTTGTTGAAGGTGTCATTGTTGAGCGTGACTCCGTGTTATCAATGGGTGTTTTTTTAGGACAAAGTACAAAAATTTATAATCGGCTAACTGGAACTATCAGTTATGGCCGAATTCCAGCTGGTTCAGTGGTTGTTCCCGGGAACTTACCCAGTGAAGACGGCCGTTACAGTCTTTATTGTGCTGTTATTGTTAAACAAGTCGATGAGAAAACCCGAGCCAAAGTTAGCATCAATGAGTTATTAAGAGATATTAAATGAATACCATAAAATCCCTGCTCACCAAACTGGTTGGATTCCCTTCAGTTACCCCTCATGACGCAGGTTGCCAATCTTTTATGATTCATTTCCTCGAACAACTCGGCTTTCAATGCCAACGTATTGATAACTCGCCTGTCGCCAATTTTTTTGCTCGACTTGGAAATGCTCATCCATTATTAGTCTTTGCAGGTCATACAGATGTTGTACCTGTTGGAGAAGAAAGTAAATGGAATACTGACCCCTTTATTTTGCAAGAAATAGAGAGCATGCTCTATGGGCGGGGAACAGCTGACATGAAAGGTAGCCTTGTCTCAATGATGCTCATGGCGGAACGCTTTGTACAAGCTAATCCTCATTTTTCAGGCAGTCTTGGTTTCTTAATTACCAGTGGTGAAGAAGGCGATGATTTCGCCTTAGGCACCCCTCATGTGATGGCAGAACTTCACAAACAAGGAATTAAGCCAGATTATTGTATCGTAGGCGAACCCTCCAGCAGTCAGCGCCTGGGTGATGTCATTAAAATTGGTCGCCGAGGTTCTTTAACGGGCAAACTTACACTACACGGAAAACAAGGACATGTGGCCTATCCACATTTAGCTGAAAACCCGATCCATACTATTAGTCCAGTATTAGCAGAATTAACCACGACCCAATGGGACGAAGGAAATCAGCATTTCCCGCCCACCTCTTTGCAAATTACTCATATTAAGGCAGGAGGCCAAGCAACCAACATTATTCCTGGTGAGCTGATTTTGCATTTTAACTTTCGCTTTTCTACAGAACAAACAGCAGATACTTTAAAAAATGCAGTCGAAGGTTGTTTTGAGCGTTACGGGTTGCACCCAACAATCCAATGGCAGCTTAATGGCGAACCCTTTTTAACAGCTCATGGACTATTGTTAGATAGCTGTATCAAGGCTATCCAAAAAATTACTAATATCTCCCCTGAATTATCGACCAGTGGCGGCACTTCAGATGGCCGTTTTATTGCCCCCTATGGGGTAGAAGTCATTGAGTTGGGTCCAATAAATGCGACTATCCACCAAGTCAATGAATGCGTTTCTTTGGCCGATTTAGAAACATTAACCTCTATTTATCAATTAATTTGTGAGCAAATATTAGTGAAGCGCATTGTTTAAACGACAGCTTCACTATCAAGAGGTAAGTTATTTTGCCATTGCCAGGTCAGAAGCCAGCTCACTGTCCCTGACCGCTTTATCGTTCACCACTTTTGCCACACACGAGTCCGACCACACATTGAGAGCTGTCTCAAGCATATCAATAAGACTATAGAATGGTAAAATTATCCCCAATAAAGTAATAGGCACATTCATGCTGGCAAGCAAACTTGCACTAAGGAAAAAGCACCCCATGGGCACACCTGCATTCCCAATTGCGGCAATAGTCGCTATAACCACCCATAAAGCCATCATACCTAAGGAAATCTCAATGCCATGATTTTGCATTAAGTAAATTACCGTCGCAAAAATAAACGCAGCACATCCATTCATATTTAAACTGGTGCAAAGTGGCAGCACAAAGCGGCTTATCTCCGGTTTAACCTGCAAATTTTTCTCCGCTGTTTCCATCGTCACGGGTAATGTACCAACCGATGATTTAGAGAAAAAGGCAACTGACAAGGCAGGAAGCATTCCTTTAAAAGCAGCAAAAGGCTTGATTCCTTGTGACTTTAACCATAATGGTAAAATCAAAAAACCTTGAATCAAATTGGCAAGAACTATGATTAGTAAATATTGTCCAATTCCTTTAATAGCCATCCCTTCACGCAATTGGACAACTGTAGTGGTAATAAATCCATATAAGCCCAAAGGAATCACCGCAATAACCCAGCCAGTGATGACCATAAATAAGCCATGAGCCCCCTTAAAAAACTGGGTGATCGTTTGTCTTGCCTCAGGCTCGGGAATAAATCGAATCGCTACTCCCACAACAATCCCCATCAACAAGACACCCATTACTTGATGCTCCAAAAAGGGAGACAAAATAGAAGAAGGAATTATGTTAGCAATATGTTGAAAATATCCAAGCTGGTTGGTTTCTGGAGTTATGGCAGTGTGTTTCACTACCCCAACCATACCAGGATGAATTAAAAGATACAACAAACAACTAATTGCCGCAGCAACTAATGTAGTGCCTAAGGTATAGGACATTGCCCGCCCCCAGATCTTACGCATCATACCATCTGCACGGTAGTTAGATAAAGTTACAATGATGGATAACGCGATGATAGGAAGACTAATGCATTTGAAAATTTTTATAAAAACATCAGCAATAAACAAACCAAATGTCTTCAATAATGGAATATCAGAATAACCGCTAAATACGCCAAGAAGAATCATAACGGCGTACAAAAAAGGAGTATTTAACCTTCTTTTTCTCTGAGAGGAATGTTGGGCGCACATAAGAAAAACACCTTCTAAAATAGTAATTGGGGGCTTAAAGAAACAACAGCAAGAAAAATTAGCAACAACAACAGCATAGATAAGAAGAAACTGTAGAAGAAATAGCCCTATTAAAATCGAAAGCAGTGTTTTTCATAATCACCATTTATATTGATTTTTGAACAAAGAGGTTACATTTTAACACATCCGCGGCTCTGGTCAAGAACTTTATGCAATGTTCGCCAACTTAATTCCATTGTTTTAAATGCATTATTCTACGATAAGCCTCAGCAATACGATTTTTTGAAATTTTATTCAAATTAACCAACTTTTCTATTTGGTCAATGACTTCCGTGGGTGTTATTTCACCCAACTGGTTCGCAAAAATTAACATGTCAGCCCCAGCATTAATGGTTAGATGCAGAGCTTCATCAAGAGAATAATGCTTGGAGATAGCATGCATTTGCAAATCATCGCTAATTATAACCCCTTCAAAACCTAATTCCTGTCGCAATATAGCAGATAACATAGCCTTGGAAAGCGTTGCTGGTAACCCACTAGGATCTAGCTTTCGATTGATAACATGAGCAGTCATGACCATTGCCGGGATATTATCCTGCTTTAAAATGACACGATAAGGTTCAAGCTCACTTGATTGAAAAGTTTCTGTTACATCAACAAAACCCTCATGAGTATCTCCAGTAGCGCTTCCATGACCAGGGAAATGCTTGTAGCAACAAGTAATGCCATATTCAGCAAACACCCCTACAAATTGCTTAGCCACCTCAATCACGCGTTCTGGTTGCGATGAAAAACTACGTTTTAACTTCCCGATAATTCCTTGTTCTTTATTTAAATCAAGATCGACAAGTGGCGCAAAATTAAGATTAAATCCAAGGGATTTAATAGTCTTTGCCATTTTGTGAATTTCAGCTTGCAAATCCGTTGGTGATAAACGAGCAAGCTCAGCAGGACATACCGTAGACATACAACCATCAATGTGCTTAAGGCGATCAACGGCTCCGCCTTCATAATCAATTGCAATAAAAAGAGGAGGTCTCTCCTCACTTGCTGTATTGTTAATGTGCTGAAGTTGCTCGGTTAAACTTTGAATTTGAGCACAATTGATTAGATTCTTACCCTGACGTTGATGAATTAAATCGTAATCAAACAGCAAAACACCACCCAAGCTCTCCTTATTTAGCCAATTCCTTATAGCACTGGATTCATCAGTAACCGTGTCAGGAAACCCCACAATTAGCATCTGAGCAATTTGTTGTCTTAAGGTTGCCATTTTGGTGGACCTCTACTCTCTATTTGAATGGGAGGATAATACAAGCTCAGCAAACGTAAGGAAAGTATCTTTTCAGGAAACATAATTATTGATAGCTAATGAACTTTTAGACTAAAATTCACTACCTTATAAGTGACTAATTTAATATAAAAATGTTTTTTCCAGACCCTCCAAAATTATAACGTGTTGCACCCTATTTGCAGTCATAATTAAAAGAAATTACTCAGGATAGATGGGCTGATTGTCTTGTCCAAGCTACAAAATATGGCTTCGAGCAAAGGAAGATTTTTCCTGGAGACTTAATCTAGGAGAAGACCATGTTGTACCTCGTGCAACGTCCTTAAAGGCGATTTACAAAGATGTGTTGATAGTCTTATCTCCCTTGCAGAACAGCAATCACAAGAGATCAACTCTAACGATGAGAAACAGATTGTAATGACTAGTCTTTCACCCTATCACCTATTGTGATGGCGGTGCAGGTACCTGAGTCCAATCACAGGCACAATTGCCTTGGGCATCAGGAGGAAACGGAACTGCCGCAAAGTTAGCCGGAAAACAGACAGGAATATTCCAAGCAGTATCGGTAGGTCCTACGGTAGCAGGCAAAGACCAATAACGTGTTGACATATACGCTTTGCCAACTTCACTTTGCCAAAAAACTGGTTGATAGGTTGCTTTATAAAAAAACCTCTGCGCTGGACTACAGGTAAACGACTGTCTTGCCCACGATTTTCCTTTAGGGACATCCACAGTTACTACTGTCTTATTAGTATTTGCATCAATCACTACCACCTGCACATCATAATTTGTCCAACAACTGTCCTTTGCCAGTGTAAAAAAGCAGGGAAAGGCAAAAAGTTGTGCCGAAAATAATACGCAACCCGCTGAAAAAAAGAGCTTTATTTTCATTTTAAAATCTATTTGAACAAATGGTATTTTAAGTATAAACGATAATTTTGGAAAAATTTTTGCTCCCCATTCATTACTTGAAAAATCCTCTACTTAAACCCCTCGCACAAAAAGCAGCGAATCTTTAATTGCATTCCAACACAAGCAATTAACACGGTTCGCAGTTGATTTCCTTGATGTATCGGTATATTCTTTCGCGCTTGAGGAGAGATGGCCGAGCGGTCGAAGGCGCACGCCTGGAAAGTGTGTATACGGCAACGTATCGAGGGTTCGAATCCCTCTCTCTCCGCCACTCGAAATTAATCAGCACTCTTGTATGAATCCACAATTACTTAGATATTTCTACGAATGCGAAGATTATTTTTTCCGCTCCGTCAGTAAAGAATGCACAATATTCAATGACCAAGCAATTATTTATATGACAGGTGTTCCAGTGGCAAGCCTGAATTTTGTAGTCTTGCATAAACAAGTTCATAATCTAAATGATTTCTTTATCCAATGTGATCAATTTTTTGCAAACCAAAAATTACCATGGGCAGCAGTGATCTCAACCCATTACTTGGAGCACAGTATTGAAGATTATTTACAGAGTATCGAATTTGAAGCGAGTGAAAATGCTATCCCAATGTTCCTTGATTTAAATCACATTAGTTTTACACCGAATCAAAGCCTTCTAATTAAAGAAACTGATACGAATTTAAATGATTGGATGTTTCCATTGGTAGAAGCCTTCCATTCAACGCAAGAGTTAACTACCCTCTATCAACATACACATGAGCATGCTTTGGCTAAAAAAGCACGATTGCGTCATTTAACCCTCTATATTGATGATAAGCCCCTATCTTCTCTAACATTATCTTTTCATAATAATCTTGCAAGAATCGATGATTTTGGCACCTTGCCAGCATATCAGAATAAAGGGTACGGTACTTATTTACTCAGTTACGCACTAGAAAAAGTAAAAGGACAAGGGGCTGAATTTTGTTTTTTAGAGGCAGCAGAGTCAAGCTTGTCCTTATATGAAAAAATGGGATTTAAATCTCTTTTTAAAAGAAAATATCTATGGGATTTTTTAATAAAAAACAATGCAATTAAGCCATAATCACTACGTGTTATCCGCTGATTCAATTCATATCCGGCTTCACGCGTCATTTAATTATAATGTATAATTGTTAAACGGACTTTCATTTTTATGCGCTTGCTATAAATGAAATCCGTTTTTTTATGACCATGTTTTGCAAAATCAAGACAATTTCAGATAGAAAGATAGAAAATTTAGTATAGATAAAAATTTTGATGGAACTTCGATAATGATAAATACGAACACTGCTTATGATTTCACCGTAGCCGAATTATTTGAAGCTCAAGTCAAAAAAACCCCCCACCATATCGCTCTGGATGAAGATGGGACTACCCTTACCTATCAGGCTTTAAACGAAAAAGCGAACCAATTCGCTTATTGGCTGCAAAAAAAAAATGTCCAACCTGGTGAGTTCGTAGGAATTTTATTAGAGCCTGGAATCGATTATATAGTTTGTATCCTAGCGATTATTAAGGCTGAAGCAGTCTATTTACCGCTAGACTCAATGGCACCTCAACTTCGTTTGGAAGAACTGTTAAATGATGCTAAACCCACATTAGTTGTCACTAATGAGCAATACATTAGTCGTGTAAATCAAGATAGTTATGATGCTCGCCTTATTAAAAACATTTATTTGGAATCTGTAAGCAATCCTCGTTTAGATAATAAAAATCGTCTTTCCTCGAAATCTCCGATTTATATGATGTATACCTCGGGATCAACGGGAAAACCTAAAGGTGTTCTAATTTCTCACCAATCGGTGGTTAATCTTGTAAAGGTTGATAATTTTGCCCAAGTTAACGAGAAAGAAAGAGTAGCACAATTTAGTAACTTAGCCTTTGACGGTAGCACATTTGAAATTTGGAGCGCTTTATTAAATGGCGCAACCCTAGTTATAGTTCCTTATATTATTCGAACAGATCATACTAGCCTAAAAAATTTCCTACATTATGGTTCTGTTAAATATCTTTTCTTACCGACAGGATTTTTTCATCAGTTGATTAAATCAGCCATGGATACTTTAAATGACGTTGAAGTAATCATTTTTGGCGGCGAACAAGTCAATGCAAGTCTTCTGAAAAAATTAAGTGATTATCGAAAACATAAGCAATTGCCTGTCGTGTTGATTAATGGCTATGGCCCCACTGAAGCAACTACATTTACTTGTCGCCAAATAATAGATGACCAATGGGTAGTAGAAGATGAGCGTTTAGCAAGTATCGGTAAACCTATCGATAATGTTCAAGTACACATTCTTGATGAAAACAAAAATCCTGCTACTGAAGGTGAGCTTTATATCAGTGGAGCAAATTTAGCTATTAACTATCACAACTCCACTCAAAATAATGAAAAATTTGTTTCTAATCCCTTTAGCAGCGTAGATTCACCCTTTAAGCGAATGTATAAGACAGGTGATAGAGTACGACTCCTTCCCTCAGGCGATATACTTTTCTTGGGACGCTTTGACGACCAGGTTAAAATTGGTGGTTTTCGCATCCATCTTAACGAGATAGAAAATCAGCTCATGCAACATCCCTTAATTAGCCTTGCGGCGGTAAGGGTAGAAATTGGAGGTGGTTCTCACCAAATGCTAACTGCTTATATTGTTTTGTCTTCTAGTGATAAAACAATTCATGCAGATGATATCCGTGAGTATTTAAGTCACAAACTTCCTATCTATATGCTCCCTGCAAAATATGTTTTAGTGGACGATCTTCCACTGACATCTGTAGGGAAGGTGGATAAATCTAAACTTGATCAAATTAATCACATGGATTTATCCGTCCATGTGGATACCTTACCCTCAAGTATTATTGAAGAAAAAATAACCACAATATGGCAAGGCCTTTTAAATCGTAACACGATAGACGTCAATAAGAACTTATTTGAACTTGGCGCAAACTCCTTGCTGATTACCGAGGCCTGCTACAGGATTAATGAAGCTCTTCACTCAGAATTACAGGTTTCAAATATTATTACCTATCCAACTATCCATAAATTAAGCCGATATTTAGATGGGGACATTGAAGCCCCTGTTGTCAAAGAAATTAAAGCCGTGACCTCTCAAGACATTGCAATCATTGGCATGGCTTGCAGATTCCCAAACGCCAACTCGCTCGATGAATATTGGCAAAATCTTGCTGAAGGCAAGGATTGCTTAACTCGCTTCTCCCCCGAAAAATTAAAAAACCCTAATAAAATATGGGATAAAAATTTTGTACCCGTACGTGGCATTCTAACCGATATTGATAAATTTGATGCGAATTTTTTTGGTTTTAATCCTATAGATGCCAGTATCACTGATCCACAGCAACGGGTTTTTCTTGAGTGCACCTGGGAAGCTCTTGAGCATGCGGGTGTTGCTCCTGCTAAATTAAATTCAAAAACAATTAGTATGTTTGCCGGAATGGCAGATAGTACCTATTTGCATGAAAATTTGCTGAAAAATAATTGGTTTTGTAAAGAGCATGATCGTTTCCATAATCGCATTGCAAGCTCATCAGGTATGCTTAGTACCCAAGTCTCTTATCGACTGAATCTAAGAGGAAGAAGTCTTAATATCAATACAGCATGCTCTACCGGTTTAGTTACCGTTGATGAAGCTTGTCATGATCTCGTTTCTGGCCAATCCGACATAGCTATCGCAGGTGCTGTCTCCATCATTGTTCCCGAAGAGGATGGTTATATTTACACTCAAGGAAGTATTGAATCTTCTGATGGAAAATGTCGTCCCTTTGACGAAAAAGCAAATGGCACCGTATTTTCCAATGGTGTTGGTGTTGTTATCTTAAAGCGGTTAAAAGATGCAATTGCTGATAAAGATACCATTTATGCCATCATCAAGGGCAGAGGAATTAATAACGACGGTGCAGATAAACTTGGATTTACGGCACCAAGTACTAGTGGTCAAACAGCATGTATTCGTGAGGCTCTAGCCAAGGCCAAAATCCGTGCTGATCAGGTCAGTTTTGTTGAAGCACATGGAACAGCCACAACCTTAGGTGATGCGATTGAGTTTGATGTATTAAATACAGTCTATCGAGAACAAACTGATAAAATTCAATTTTGTGCTTTAAGCTCGGTTAAGGGAAATATAGGACATACGGACGTCTCAGCGGGTATGGCAGGTTTAATTAAAGTTGCCTTGAGTCTTTATCATCAAAAAATACCGGCAATGCTAAATTTTGAAAAAGCAAATCCCAATATTGCTTTAAATAACAGCCCATTTTTCATTAATACCAAGTTGACTGAGTGGAAAAAAACCGATTCCTCAAAACGTTATGCGGGGGTCAGCTCATTTGGGGTTGGTGGCACTAATGCGCATATTATTTTAGGAGAACACCTTACTAAAGACGAAACCATAAAATCAACCTCACAGCAACTTTTAGTCCTTTCCGCCAAAACTCCCACAGCTTTAGAGGAAAACAAAAATAAACTTTTAAGTTTTTTAGCAAGTAGCAAAGAAAATTTGCTCTCCTATCTCCCCAAAGTTGCTTATACTTTGCAAACAGGAAGAGAGGATTTCCCTTATCGACGCATTGCTGTAGGCAGAACAGTTGATGAGATAACCAAGAGTTTTACTCAATCGAAATTATATCACTCTTCTGAAGGCGTCCCACACAATATTGTCTTTATGTTCCCCGGCCAGGGCATGCAATATCATCAAATGGCCGCGCAATTAATGCAAGAATTCCCATTGTTCTCAGAATGGGTTAAAAAAGGTATTAAAATCGCTGAGTTACATCTAAACTGTGACTTACAAAAAGTTATAAACAATCCCGATGATGAACGACTGAATCAAACGCAATATGCTCAACCAGCCTTATTTATTATTGAATACGCCCTGGCCCAATTACTTATTAAGTTTGGTATTAAACCTCAAGCCCTTATTGGACACAGCCTAGGGGAATATGTTGCAGCTTGCCTTGCAGGAGTGTTTTCTTATGAGGATGCGATTGCCCTTGTATGCGAACGCGGCCTTTTAATGTCTACTGCTCCAGCAGGGGCGATGCTCGCTATTGAATGTAGTACTGATGAATTTCGCACTATTCAGAAAAAAAATTCTGGCATTGAACTCGCTGTGCACAATGCAATGAAGCAATGCGTCGCCTCAGGTAACCCTGAGGCTATTGCAGCATTAGAGAGATATTTATTACAAGCAGGCATCCCTTTTCAGCGGTTAAAAGTAAGCCATGCATTTCATAGCAGTTTGATGGAAGTAGTTGAAAAACCATTCAAAGAAATTTTTGCAAACATTACGTTAATGCCACCTGTTATACCTATCGTTTCCAATGTAACGGGCGAGTGGCTTAACGCTGAAGAAGCAATCGATCCCGATTATTGGTACCGCCACCTACGCCATACAGTTCTACTTAATAAGAGTTTTGAGAGCCTAATCTTAAATAAGCACTCCCTATTCATAGAAGTAGGTCCCGGACGTAGTTTAGGGACATTCCTTAAAACTCTAATCACGAATGATGTTAATCAACCTATCATTCAAACTCTACCCAATCATCACCGAGAAACTGAAGATTTGAAGGAATTGCTCAATGCCATAGGACGATTATGGCAAGAAGGAATAAACATCGATTGGCATCACTTACACAATAATAAACTTCTGCCGCGAGTCGCTCTGCCAACTTATTCTTTCCAAAAACAGAGATATTGGGTTGAACCTAACGAGTTCAGAGATAATATCTCTAATTTTCCTTCTTTATATAAGCCAGTGTGGTCACATCAACCAGCTTATTTGCATAAGAATATTCCTACTCTAGACAAGATACATGAACATACCTGGATAGTCTTTCAAGATAAAGACGGTATTAGTCATCCATACATTGCATTATTACAAAAATACAAAGCCAAGTTATTTATCGTTGAATTGGACACAAACTATGAATCAGTAGATTTCAGTAAATTTAAAGTTAACCCCAATAGCAAAGATGATTATCTAAAATTTTTCAAGAGCATAAAAAATGAATTAATCAATCCTGTTATTTTTCATATGGCTTCCTGCCATGAGATGACGCTTGAAATGTTGTCCGAGGAGCAAATTAATACACAGTTAACGCACGGCTTTTATAGCTTACTTTATATAACTCAGTCTTATATTGAGATAATTGGAGAACATACTCCTTTACGACTCGGCATTATTACTCAAGGTACACAACGAGTTCTAGGTACTGAAATTATCGACCCTATTAATGCTAGCTTAGTCGGAGCAAGCCGTGTTATTACTCAAGAACACCCCTCCATAATCTGTAGATTGATTGACATTGATCCAACTGAATCCTCCTCTGAAGATTGTTTTATTCATCTTTTGAATTCAGCTGCCACGGAAAGCTGGCCAGATGAAGATACGGTATCTGCCTACAGGAATGGCTATCAATGGAATTTGTCTCATTCTGTGGCCAGCTCAGCCAAAGTTTATACCCGACTCAAAGATAATGGCATTTATTTAATAACAGGTGGCATTGGTGGTATTGGATTAGCAATCAGTCAATTAATCGCAGAACAAGTTGATAACCCCACGCTTATCTTTATTTCCAGAACACCGATGATTTTGGAAGCAGCGTGGGATAATGTGCTTGCTGATCCTACCAATAAACTTCACCACAAAATAAAAATTCTGACTGCACTCCAAAAGCAAGGGGCTTCACTACACTTCTATAATGCAGATGTCAGTGATTTCGCAGCTTTGTCTGAGATCATTAGTAAATGCAAAACACAATATGGGCCTATAAATGGGCTTATACATTGTGCAGGCATTGCTGGTGGTGGACTTGTGCAATTGAAAACTCGAGACATGGCAGAGGCAGTACTTCGTCCCAAAATCCATGGAGCCTTTTATCTTGCAAAGGCTTTTAAAGAGTCTCGCTTAGACTTTGTTGTATTAATGTCTTCCATTGCGGCACTAACAGGGGAAGAGGGCCAAATTGATTATTGTGCAGCCAACTCTTGTTTAGATGCCTTTGCTGTTAGTCATCATTTTAGTGCCGATTTTGTAGTCAGTCTTAATTGGAATACTTGGCAAGATATCGGCATGGCTATTGAAACGAAACGACCTAATGATCTTAATTTGTTTGAACGTGGCAATGATATTTCTCCAGAGCAAGGCCAACGAATGTTTTTACAGGCCATACAAACTAATTATGCCAATCTCGCTATCTCTAATTTTGATATAGCAAGTTATGCAAAACTGATTTCAGAAAGCAATGAGACATCTGGGCTACCTGATATTAAGGCATCCAGAGTCGATTTAAATATTAACAGTGATTACCATGCTCCTCGAAATGACACAGAAAAACAACTAGTTCAACTATGGCAAGAAAATCTAGGCATAGAAAATATTGGAATACATGATAATTTCTTTGATTTAGGTGGGCATTCTTTAAAAGCATTAAAACTTATCGATAAGATAAATCGCTTTTTCCAGCAGTCCTTAGTTGTTAATCAACTCTACCAAACACCAACTGTTGCAGAGCTGAGTGAGTTGCTTACATCCCATAACAACGATGCGAATCCTTGTGATATTATCGTTACTTTCAACCATATCACGGATACCCCTAATCTCTTTGTTTGCCATCCTATAAGCGGCTTGGTTTATTGCTTTGATTCTTTAACCAAAGCCTTTAAAACTTCGCTTTCTATTTACGGACTTCAAGATCCGAGTATCGGAAATGGGTATTTACTTTATGACACAATACCTTCAATGGCAAAAGCATACTTAGCAGCTATTAAATCTATTCAACCTAAAGGTCCTTATTACCTGTTGGGTTACTCTTTTGGTGGCAGTCTTCTTTATGAAGTTGCAGGACTACTGAAAAAGGAGAACAATCAAGTTGGTATGTTGGGCCTTATCGACAGTTGGGCTACTTTTTCAGCAAAACAAAGAAATGAATTACATTTCAAAGAATTACTTCATAATTACCATCCTGATTTACCTCCTGCTTTAGTCCAACTTGCCTGGGCAAGAATGAATTTACTTCTTTCCCA
The DNA here is from genome assembly GCF_001467025.1 of Legionella brunensis. Lineage (GTDB taxonomy): Bacteria > Pseudomonadota > Gammaproteobacteria > Legionellales > Legionellaceae > Tatlockia > Tatlockia brunensis. The sequence goes on from NZ_LNXV01000033.1 coordinate 157,833, forward strand.
TACTCCCACAAAGCTAAATCAGGATATGCTATTATTTAAGGCGAGAGATCTTTTTGATGATTATAAATCCATTAATGATCCCTCAAATGGCTGGTCTCATTTTAATAAAGGAAAAATAACTTGTCATTTGCTAGATGCTAATCACGAAACAATATTAAATGCTAATAACAGCCAACATATTGTGAATTGTATTCAAAAATATTGCGGGCTATAGACTAGGGTCTGTTAACATTTCGCTAGAGACCTTGACTCTCAGGTGCGCAAAATCAAGGTCTTACCAGATAATAGAAATTCAACATACCTTACCATTGGAATATATAAAGGACGTCAATGAAGTTGTCTAAGAAAGAGATGACTGTTTTGGGTAAAGCTTATGATGCACTCAAGCATTCATTTATCGTGTTAAATAAACATCTTGAAATTACGTATTTAAATAATTACGCAAAAAAACTTTTTGGCTTTACGGATCAAGAAATTAAAGACACCCCTTCTTTTAATATCTTACTTGAGAAACATGCCTTCCCCCCCCTTTTCTCTGACCCAGAGAATTTAATTCTTAATCAAGACCCCATGAAAATAAAAAGACACCTCAAAAAATGGGACTTATTACGTGGGAAAGTCGATAAAAAACAAGCCATTTTCCTCTTTGATAAAGATGTGACAGAACAAGAGGAAATGTATGATGTTCTTTCGCGCTCCGTTAGTGAAGTCACAGGACAAGTATTCTCCAAACGCCTTTCGGCACAAGAGTATATGGATGAAATTCGTGGTTGTCTGGAAAATGTCATTCGTCAAATGCCTTGCTATGTCTATTGGAAAGATAAAGAGTTTCGTTATATTTTTTGTAATGACATCACTGCCGAAATAATGGGCTTACCTTCAGCCAAATTCGCCGTTGGCAAGACAGATTATGATTTTGGCTGGGATAAAACGCTCGTTGATTCTTATCGCTCTACCGATACAAAAATCCTGACTACTGGAGAGCCTATTCTAAATTTAGAAGAAGAATTAATCGATAAAAACGGGCGTGTTTACCATACCCTAGTCAATAAAATGCCTCTTAAGAATCACCAAGGCAAAATTATAGGTCTTCTTGGAATTACCGTAGACGTTACAGGTGTAAAAAAAGCTGAAATTGCTAAAGCTAATTTTATAGCGAATATGAGTCATGACATTCGTACCCCCTTAACAGGCATTATTGGCATGTCCAAAATCCTGGAAGAAAAAGTAACCTCCAATGAAGAAAAGCAATTCGCTGGTTGGATTTATGAAAGTGGTGAACAGTTGTTAAAACTGTTGAATGGCGTGTTGGATTTGGTCTCTGCAGAACATTTAACAGAGGATGATTTCCATCGAGATACCTTCGACATTCGTCAAGCAATGGAAGATATTATTCTTCTTGAAAAACCAACTATTTTTCATAAAAACCTTCAATGTAACCTAGTTATTGACAGAGATGTCCCTATACATATTATTTCTGATCGCTTTAAACTTACACGAGTCATTTTAAATCTCGTTGGCAATGCGATTAAGTTTACCGATCACGGTTCTATAAATCTTCATATCAAAAGACCAGCAGATCACCCGGACCTCCTTGAGTTTCGCATTTCGGATACTGGCAAAGGTATTCCCAAAGTCTTATTACCTAAAATATTTGAGCGATTTTATCGCGTATCTCCTTCATACAAAGGAGATCATGCAGGGCATGGGCTAGGACTTCATATCGTAGAAAAATTTATCTCTTTACTGGGTGGTGAAATTAAAGTCGATTCTGTAGAAAACAAAGGGACAACGTTTACCTTCACTATACCTCTTATTCGTGCCAAAGACTTTGAAATCGAATCAGAAAAAGATTTTGTTATAGCACTGCAAAACGAACCCAGGCATCAACCACTTAATTATGAATATGCTCTTGGCTCCCCCCCATCTGAGGAGCGTTATAACCTTTTAGTCGTCGAGGATAATGATATAGCTTTACGTATTGCCGAGAGTCTATGTATTCGACAGGGTTGCAAGGTCACTAAAGCAGTCGATGGTGAAACAGCATTACGGCATGCCAAGGAGCAAAAATTTAACCTCATCCTTACTGATCTAGGCTTACCTGGAGTGTCAGGTAATGAACTAACAAAAGAAATTCGCAAGTGGGAAAAAGAAAACCTTATCCCTCCTATTCCTATTATTGGCCTTACTGCACATGCATCCATGGATGCTAAAAAGGAATCACTAGCAGCAGGAATGAATGATTTACTTGGAAAACCTCTTCATGCAGACTTATTACAAAACATATTGGATAAGTATGTCGATAATTCTTTAACGACCTTCTCTTCCCCTGTATTAAATAATGGACATGATTTGCCTGAGACAATAGAAGACTTATTCAATCTTGATCAATTCCCACTTCTTGATGCAGAAACCGGGATTAATAATCTCGGTAGTGAAATGATATTAAAAGATATTTTAATATCAATGATCAATGATGAATTACCGCAAGAATTAGAAAAATTAAAATCTGCCTATTCAAATAAAGATTGGGCTCAAATAGAAGCTCTGGCCCATAAAATGAAAAGCGGTGCTGTTTATTGCGGTACTTCCCGACTTAAACATGCCTGCCAATATTTGGAACGATATCGCAAAACAGGATATGAAAAAGAACTTGAGAGACTCTATCACCAATTAATGAAGGTCGCAGAACAAACTGTCATTTCAGTAAGATCTTGGCTCCATCAAGAATAAGTTGCAGTATTTAATCCCTATAGTCTCGTTAGGTTAATGCCGTGGACAAGCCACGGCTGATAGACATTGAAATCTTAGAAACTAAGCTAATGAAAAGAGAGTGTTCATCTAACTGTGTCACCTCATTGATTATCTAAGTCTCAGGTTCATACGGTCTTCAAAATAAATATGAAGCTGAGA
>NZ_LNXV01000033.1:160820-160962 GCF_001467025.1 Legionella brunensis
TTTTTGGCAGGCACAATAAATAAGCTTTATCAGTGCGTTTTCACTAGTGAAAGCGCCTTTGTTTTTGGTGTACTTGCGAATTTGGCGATGGAACCCCTCTACGATGTTCGTGGTGTAAATGATACGTCTTAGCTCTTCGGGG
>NZ_LNXV01000033.1:160972-277965 GCF_001467025.1 Legionella brunensis
GGCCTTTGTTTTTGGTGTACTTGCGAATTTGGCGATGGAACCCCTCTACGATGTTCGTGGTGTAAATGATACGTCTTAGCTCTTCGGGGTATTTGAAGTATTGAGACAAAGCCTCCCAGTTATTATTCCATGACTTCATAACTGCTGGGTATTTCTTGCCCCATTTCTCCTCTAGTTCAAGCAAATGATGCTCAGCTAAATCTTTGCTAGAGGCCTTATACACAAGCTTTAAATCAGCCATGAATGCCTTTTGGTCTTTACTAACAACATACTTCAGGGAGTTCCGTATTTGGTGAACTACACATAGTTGGATTTCTGTTTTAGGAAAGACTTCAGCAATAGCTTCGGGAAAACCCTTAAGTCCATCGATACTCGCAATAAGAATATCTTCTACCCCTCGTGCTTTAAGGTCATTTAAGACACCAAGCCAAAACCGCGCGCCTTCAGTTTCTGACAAATAAAGCCCTAAAATATCTTTCTTGCCCTCAGGAGTAACGGCAAGGACCGTGTAAAATGCCTTACTTGTGACTTTGCCCTCAACACGTACTTTAAAATGCATCGCGTCTAAAAAGGCAATAGGATATATAGACTCTAAAGACCTATTGCGCCATTCGGTAATCATAGGCAACAATTTATCCGTGATGAGGCTTATTTTAGCTGAGGATACGTCTAGACCATACATTTCAGCCAGGTGCTCACTAATGGCTTCATAGCTCATACCTAGGGCATATAAGGCCAGCACTTTATTATCTAATGACTCATTCAATACTGTTTGGCGCTTCTTAACAATTTCAGGCTCAAAAAGTCCTTCTCTGTCCCGTGGAGTGTCTAATTCAAAAATACCAGTTGTAGATTTCATTAGCTTCGATGTTTTGCCATTGCGACGATTGGTTAGTCCTGAATCATGACAATCAGAAATGTGAGCCTCCATTTCACCTTCCAAGGCTGCTTCAAGAAGCTCTTTGATCAGAGGAGTTAAGATACCGTCTTTACCAGTAAGCAACTGGCCAGACTTTAATTGCGTTAAGGCTTCAGCCTTAAAATCATTGAAATCAAAATTCGATAAATCTATCTTTTTATTCTTACTCATGGGCACCTCTTTTAAGTGTTGAAATTATAACAAGTTAAAAGAGATGACACAGTTATTTAAACACTACCTTTGCCGGACACCCTCTTATGGTTTTCATGATGGTTTGGAGCCGTCCGAAAGACCATATTTTTCTCTTTCTTTTTGCCTGGATGATTTTGTTGAGCTCATAGATTCAGCTAATGTTCTTCTCTCAATCACCTAAGAATGTCTTTACATTGCGATTAAGATTTTAGTTTTTGAAATTTGTCGTTAACTTTAGCTTCTTTTGAAGTACTCATCTCTTGTTTCATCTCAACCATTGCTTCCATAACCGCTGCTAACTTGAGTTTTACATCATCAAAACGTTTAGAGATAAATTCATCTTCATGACCATCAATCACTTCTCCAGTCCCAAGACCTCTTTCAAGAGCGCTGGTAACCTCACCAAACTCTGACTCAAACGCTGATAATAATTCATTATTCCCCCTTGTAGATTGCAAGACTCCATGCAATTTTTCCACTACATCTTCAGGAATATAAAGAGTACCTTCACTACATTTGCTATATTCACGTTTCGCAAGAGGTAATGAAAGTAGTTCATCAGCTTTGTGTTGACTCATCTGAAATATTTGTCTAACAGATTGCTTTAGTTCTAATGGAGTTAGTGACAAATTGCCATGTTTCAAAGATGCTAGAAGTTTATCACTAGCAGTCACCCTTCCATCTTTACTATGTTCTTGCGCTGTCTCGATAGGAGTCTGTCCTTTCTCATTTTGCACTTCAAGACTAGCACCACACTCTAATAACTTTTTAATGAGATGTAGTGGCTCTTTTCTATAATTATAAAAATTCTGTACCGCATAGTGTAAGGCCGTCATGCCTTTTTTATCAGCACTATTAATATCAGCACCATGTTTTAATAATAAATCAATGACACTATCATTACTTGGGCCACCAACGAGGACTTTTCCACAGCTTACCATTATTAGCTGTAACAAGGCTTTATTAGCTAGAATTGACTCTAGCAAGTCTTCATGGCTTTTAAATACGGACGGTTCTTTTAAACCTAAGAGAAGTTCTAATACGTCTCTATCTGTCAGTTGTTCTATAGGGTCTGCTCGATTTAAGATACCACGGACACGTGTTAAGTAATTTTCTTGCTCTTTGCCTAAAATTCGACTTTCCTGTTCAACAAACCTTGCAACATTCTCTTCTTCAAGTGGCAGTTCTGGAAAGTTATCAATTTTTTTTAAATCTTTAATAGTTAGAATATCTCGACTTAAAGCTATTTTCACTATCAGTTCATCGCTGCCATCTTTATCTAGCATTGCACGTGCATATTCTATGGTATTAACTTTTAATTCTTTAGCCGTTTTTGTTGAGGCAAATAAAGATTTTCGAACAGCAACTTGATATTGACCATGATAAAAAATAACACTGTTTCCAGCCTTCCAAATATTTCCTGCCATTGATGTAATTGGGGATTCCGGCGCAAGTGATCGGGAGCCGGTCTGTGCATCTCGAGCATCCCATGGTCCAGTCCCACCAAACGTGATTTCCGGATGTTTCACTGATACTCTTTCTAGAAATGTTTTTTCCTGTTGGTTCGCTGCAGCATCAAGCTGACTGTCTGTATTGCAACCTTCTAACGTCACAAAAATTTCACCATGATCTTTGGGCAATGCTTGCTTAAAATCAGATAGTAATTTATCAAAATTATTATCGTATAAATGCTCACTTGGACCATGGCAATTACCCAAACCATAATAGCCACCATTACCATGCCCCATAATAAATAACTTCGGATTTTCTTCGAATATCTTGTTTAATTCATCTGGTAAGTCTCGTTTGAGTTCATCCCAACTATTATAGATTTTTGGGGCTTTATCACACTGCTCGAAAAAATAATACCTCAAATCGGAGCCCTCTAAATAAACACCAATTGGAAGAAAGTGCTTAAACCGTTGTTTTAGATGAGGGTTCACCACCACACCTCTTTGCTCTTCAGGCATTGGATGATCTGGATCTGGTTTATATATTAAGATTTCTATTGCTGCATCTTTCATGGTTCAACTCCACAATATTACTTCATGCTAATAGTTGATTTTATCAAGAATACTCAGCTTAAATGTATACAAATTGTACAAATAAGCTCATTTTAAAATGATTCTTTTGTCGAGAGATATGATTATAGATTTGCGGTATATTTCGTGAAGCTCTCATAAGAGGATAAAGAATTTTTTAACAACGAGATTGGGGCTTTTTTGTAAGTCCTATATAAAATTGGCGACTATGGCCTGTGTTTATTCCCAAGCCGAAGATACAAATACATATCCTTTTTTATGAATTGTTTTTATCCGATAGGGCTTTTTACTATTATCACCCAATGCTTTCCTTAAACGTGATATTTTCAAATCAATACCTCTGTCCACCCCATCATATTCGTGTCCAGAAAGAGCATACATAATGCTATCTCTACTAAGCAATCTATCATGATTCTTAACCAACAAAGCAAGCATTACAAAGTCACTGCTACTTATTGAAATTTCTTCATTAAAGAGATGAACACTCTTAGTACTAAAATTGATAGAAAAATTGCCAAATTGAAATTGATTTTGATTATTAGCTAAATTAGGTCTACGCAATAATGCCTCTATCCTTGCTTTTAAAACCTCGTCTGCAACAGGTTTAGTTAGGTAGTCATCAGCACCTAAGTTTAAAGAGGATACTTCACTCTCAATATCATTAACTGCTGTTAACATGAGTATTTTCCCCAAGTATTCATCTCTAATGGTGTGACATATTTGATCTCCATTCATGCCAGGAAGCATTATATCTAATATTACTATGCCAGGTTGTTCACGAATAATGCGATAGACAGCTCTATCACCGCGTTTTTCAATCATTACATCATAACCTGCTTCTTGTAGGCTTTCTTTGAGGTAAGTTGCTAACTTAAGGTTATCTTCCACAAGCAATATTGATTTATCTTTCATTCGTTCTGTCTAAACCTCAAACAAATTAGTCTGAAATGCTGTTTATGCTAAGTTTTACATAGATGTAAGGATGTACGCAAACATAGGGCAAGAGTGTACATTTTATATACAAATGGTCTTTTTTAATCCAGTAAAATATCAGGTAAGTTAATCCTTATTTGAAATGAAATCATTAGAACTTACTGGAGTATTCTCATGAAAAAAGCCAACGAACAACATCAGCCTGTTCCTGAATCTATAACGACAGATGGCCCCCAAACTTCTTCTATAGCACTAGCCCTCCAACAATTTAGAAAAGAAGAAGAAAGAAAAGCAGCTGCTGAGGAGGCTGCAAAAGTACGCTGTTCAGTTTGTTTTAAAGAAATCGCACCTAAGCGCCTTTGTTCTGGGCATGGAGGTGGTAATGACAGCAAAGATGATAGTGCTACCTCTGATAGGACATCCGAGGAAAAAGCGAGTCCAAGGGAAAATAACTCTCTCACTAAACCACGCAAAGTAGCAGAGACTGCGGATGAATTGATGGGTAAGTTTGACTCAGGGTCTTTAGATGAGGAAAATTTTGACCCGGGAATAATTGAGGCATTGATAGCCCAAGGACGATTGCTGATTGAGAATGATCGCAAATCAATGACGCTAGCTATTCAATTGCTTTGTGAGCCTAATTCATTAACTGAAGAACAACGAGAAGAATTAAAAAAATTCATGGAAGCGATTATAACATCCTTCAATAAGTTTAAAGAAGAAAATCATCTTTCCGATGACTGTATCCACATCACTCGGGATGAGAAAGGTAACCTACTTTCCCTACGGATTAGCATGCCTACATTAACCTTATACGATGCGTTTATCCAACGGCTAGCAAATAATTTAGTGCCCACAACACAAGAGAAGAATGAAGTCACAAAAGAGCAAAGTTTTGCTCCTAATCCACTTTCAATGGAACCCAAACCCTCTCCTTCTAATACAAGAGAGAACGTTGAAAAGATTCAGGAAAAACAAGAAATTTTTAATCCATCCCCTTTAAGCATGCAACCATGGTAAAAACCACAATTCACAAGAACAATGTAAAACCTACTGTCTTGAAATAATTTATTTCAAGACAGTCATTGATATCTAACAAGGAAAGACGAATGCTAAAGTACGGATGGTAATCATCTTTACTTAGTCCGCACTATATTTCTATTAACATTTTCAGCCACCAATTTTTGTGTATAAGCACTAGGCTTTCTGGATAATATGGCGAGACAAAATATAAGCAAGCTAAAAAATAACAAATATACTAGATCCCAATACTGAGGCAAAAGACGCTTGCCACCATAATTCCCTAGATAGGAGAAGACACCAAGGCCAAAAAGATAAAATATAAACCAAAATGATTGTTTTCCATCAAGCTCGCGATAGGTTTTTTTCATCAAACAATAGAGAAAGGAGCCCAGCAATCCCAGGATAATGATCACCAATAATTTTCGAACACTATGATAACCAGACCAATAAACACCAACCGTACAAATATAAAAACCAATAAAGGCAACAAAGTTACCAGCCCTCAACCAAAAAGGTCGTTTGTACTTTGGTAATTGCCTACGTAAGCAAACAAGACAAATGGGTCCGATTGTATAACTAACCATTAATATTGCCACAAGAAAAGCTGACATTTCCTGCCACCCATGTAATACAAGCGACATGATAGCAGCGAGCGCAAAATTCACACCTAGACTAACCCAGGGTACTTGGTATCTATTTCGTTGTGTAAGAATTTTAGATATATGAACTACTGAACCCATGCTGCTTAGCATATGAGCAGCGGTTGTTGAATAAACCAGCCCGGTCGAATAAGGGGATATGAAAGCATCAACATACAATAAAATACTTAACCAAAACAATCCTGCTAGCGCTGCCAAGGCTGCGAATGGTCCTGCATCACCAGTAAAGGATAAATTCATCCAACCCTTTGCAAGTGATTGTTCACTAACACTGCCGATAAAAGACCACTGTAGCCCGGTGTAAAGTAAGCTTGTTAATAATAATGAGCCTCCCAAAATCAGGGGAATATACTGCCCTGGTTTTTCAAGCTCGCCCATCATAATTATCACTTGCCTAAATCCTAATAAGGAAAAAAGTACACCTCCACTTGACATTGCAGCCATCACTCCCTCCCAGCCATAGGGAATGAAGCCGTATTGATAAAAATTATCTGAGTTGTAAGCTACTATAATTAAGGTCACGATGGTAATAATAGGGATGATTATTTTCCATACAGTAAAGATTGCATTAATTCGCGCAAATAAACCAATACCAAAATAATTAAACAAAACAAAGCTCATTAGTACAACCAGTGACAGCCCATAACCTAATGAGGTATTTCTATAATACGCACCGTAATGGTTTACCAAACCCGGAATATAATTACTGGCATATTGAATAACGCCCTGAGTTTCGATAACGGGAAGAATAGCTAGAGCAAACCAAGTCAAACTATTCATAATGACGCATGTTAAGCGCCCATGAGTATATAAGGGCAAGCAAGCTAAGCTATCTGCCTGCGGAAACATCGTGCTTAACTCAGCATAGGATAAGGCTACAAATAAAAGCAAAAAACCAGCCAGTGGCCAAGCAAAAATAGCTGCAGGCCCAGCAAAATGAGCAGAATATAACGAGCCAAATAGCCAACCTGAACCCACCATGCTAGTTATTGAAATCCAAAACAAACTCCAAGCACTTAAATTTTTATTCATCGGGGTTCCGTATGTCCATATAACGTTGACGCAAAGATAATAGCTCAGTTAGAGAGCTAAACTAGTATATAAATTTTACCTCACAAACAAAAATATTTACCACCACTCTATAATAGCAAGATGATAATAATTTATTGCAATTTTAAGACCTTGAGATAATAAATGCTGATTCAATCCAATTATTATCCAACCACTGAAAAAAATTACAATTTATCAAGTTAACCAATGAATTTGAACATTGGACGTATAGTAATAATCAGCTCAACCAAGCAGATATGGACCTGTTATTTGCATGGCTTGATAGTGATGAAAATTCCAGATTACGAGGATTTTTTAGCTTTAGCACAAGAAGTGGGGACATTAGGCTATAAAACAGCCATCGATGTGCCAATTTCAGAAGAGGATTTTGCAAACAGAAAGGTTGCCAATTATTTTGAGAATTGGTTGAAAAGGAAATTAGCTCAAAGTCAGCTGATACAGATTTGACAATCGGACTCACTATCTAATTGGAGATGCCCAGGATCACCTGCCCGAGCTAAGCTTAACATTAATTTATGGGGTAGGAGTCATTAAGGCGTTGATAACTGCTTGTTGTAAATTTGTATAACAATCCTGCTTATAACGCATTGAATAAAGAGGGATATTCAATGATATTCTATTTACAACCTCTCTGAGTCCAGGCTCTTGAGCCAGTACTTGATAAGGTAAAACCGCTCGCCCAATACCTAATTTAGCTGCTTCGATGATTAAATGGATATTATCCAGATAATGTTGACGCCATACAGGGGGCTTTACTTGTTGTTGTTGTAAAAAAATATGGGTAATTTCATCATCGAGATCATGATCAAGGTAAACCTCTTCACCCCTTTCTTCGTAGGTGATTGATTCGACTAAAACATAAGTCTCTATCCCAATTTGAATAGTCTCAATAAATTTATTATTAACTCTATTTGTTGAGACAATAAAATCCACCAGATTAGTCTCCAAAGCGCCAGGCAATTCTTTTAACTCAAACTCCATTAATTCTAATTTGACATTCGCATGTTCAGCTAACAGCGATGCTAAAGCTGGCAATACAAAAAAACGAAGTGCCGTAGCAATGCCACCTATACGGACAATGCCACTTAATCCCTTTTTATTGTTCGTTGCAATTTGTTCCAAGCATTCATTTTCAAGCGCATTTTTTTGAAGACAGTATCTAAGTAAATGATGTCCCGCATTAGTAAGGGCAACAGATTTAGTGTTTCGAACAAATAGATAACCTAATTTGCGTTCGAGCTTGCCTATTCTTTGACTTAACGCAGATTGAGTAATGCAAAGAAACTGAGCTGCTTTGGTAAAATTTAAATAAGTAGCCACGGCTAGAAAAGCGTCTAATTGCGAAGAAGGCAGGCTCATTATTTAAATTAATAAGTGAATAATAATTATTAATTTTACTGAACCAACTGCTACTAGTAAAGTTTCTCAAATAAGTAATGCTTCTTTAAAGGTATTCTGATGCATGACGTTGAGAGAATGTTTCGCGAGAAAATTTTAGCAGAAAATTTTTCTTGTGTAGGTGCTAAAGCATCTATTAACCGCTTAACCTATCAATTTTGCTTATTAGATAAAATGGCTTCTGATGAATCAACGGGAGAACTTTATCAAGCACTTCAATATTTCGCGAGCGCCCGTACAACACTTGATAAACATTTTGCTAGCTTTATTGCCTGTTTTGCCAATCATTGCAATATTAAGCCTGAGGAGTTTGAAAATTTACTTTGGCTGCAGTTGCAAATGCTCCATGAGGTTGACCAATTCCCATGGGATAAAAGCGTTTCGAAGGATGTTAATAATCCTCGTTTTTCTTTTAGTATTGCCGGCCAATCTTATTTTATTATCGGTCTTTGTCCTAACCACCCCCGAAAATGCCGTGATTTTTATTACCCCACGCTCGTATTTAATTCACATCATCAATTTAATTTTCTTAAGCAGAGCCAATTATTTTACAAAATCCAAAAAACCGTTCGAGCTCGGGAGTTACACTATAGTGGCAGCATCAACCCTAATTTGATCGAGTTTGAAGGACATAGTGAAGCACTTCAATACTCTGGTTTTAAAGCAAGTTTATCGAAACAGTGTCCCTTTAATTTTACTAGCAAAGAGAAAGAATCATGCTAGATTTTAAGCTGCGGGAAGCCACCCTACAGGATTGGCCACAAATTCTATCCATCTATAATTATTATATTGTTAATACTGTTTTTAATTTTGAGCTCCAAACTTACTGCTTAAGCAGCCGCGCTGCGTGGTTTGAAAATTTTCAAGAAGGAAGTCCCTATCAATTGCTCATCATTGTCGATAAACAGAATACTGTTATAGGTTATGCAGCCACAACACCATTTAATCCAGTCACAGGTTATCACACTAGTTTTAATGTAAGTGTTTATTGTCATCCGGAGTTTATAGGACTTGGACTAGGCACCCATTTGTTAAATGAACTCATCGAAAGGAATACATATAGCTCTATGGCTCATAGACTCTATGCAGGCATTACCATACCTAATGATTCCTCCATGAATCTTTTCCAAAAATTTAATTTTGTAAAAGTCGCACATTTTACGGATGTGGGTTATAAATTTGATCGTTATTGGGATGTAGTTTGGTTTGAAAGGTGTATCTAAGTTGTTATAGCCCCATATTGGGGCTATTCTGGGATAATAGATCAAGCTACACAGTTACAAGCTCATGCCCCAAATGGATCCTGTAAGATAATAGTAGAATCTCGTTCCGGACCCGTTGATAACATATGCACAGGCACTTCTAGTAAGCCTTCAATGCGCTTAATATAGGCAATAGCATTAGGAGGCAGTTGCTTTATATCAGTCACATCGGCAGTTGATTCAGACCAACCCGGCATTTCCTCATAAATAGGCTCCAGATTCTCAAAATCTTCAGCTGCTTGTGGAGGACGGGAGAGCAATCGACCATTCGCATCGCGATAAGCAACAGCAATTTTTACTGTTTCTATGCCATCGAGGACATCGAGCTTCGTCATGCATAAACCGGTAATGCTATTTAGTTCAATAGAACGCCGTAACAATACTGCATCAAACCAACCACAACGACGAGGCCGCCCTGTGACAGCTCCAAACTCATTGCCACGTGTCGCTAAACCTTTACCAATATCATCATTTAGTTCTGTTGGGAAAGGACCACCACCAACTCTGGTGGTATATGCTTTGGTAATCCCTAAAACATAATCAAGATAACGAGGTCCAAAGCCTGCACCATTAACCACGCTACCGACACAAGTATTAGAAGATGTGACAAAAGGATAGGTTCCGTGATCGATATCAAGATAAACCCCTTGCGCACCTTCAAACAAAATGGCGTCACCTTTTTCTCTGTGTTCATGTAAACTAGTCGTCACATCACAGATCATATCTTTTAATTCATTAGCCCAAATTTTTGCTTCTTCTAATAGAGGCTTTAGCTCTACTTCAGGCTGGTTGTAGTAGTGTTTCAAGACAAAATTATGATATTGCAATAATTCAGTAAGTTTGGCAGTAAATCGTTCATGATGGAGCAAATCCTTGACCTTCAAGGCTCGTCTTGCAACTTTATCTTCATAGGCAGGCCCAATCCCACGGCCAGTCGTGCCAATGGCCACCGTACCTTTGTGATTTTCTCGCGCTTTATCCAGAGCAATATGATACGGCAAAATTAGAGGACAAGCTTGACTAATGCGTAATCTATTACGTACATCTATCCCTTTACTCTCTAATTCCTTAATTTCATCCAGTAAAGCTTGCGGGGACAACACAACCCCATTACCAATGTAACACTGAACATGAGGACGAAGCATTCCTGAAGGAATCAGGCGCAATACGGTTTTCTCACCCTTGATCTTGAGGGTATGACCAGCATTATGCCCCCCCTGATAACGAACAACCACTTGAGCATCATGAGTGAGTAAATCAACAATCTTACCTTTGCCCTCATCACCCCATTGTGTTCCAATTACTACAACATTTTTACCCATAACGGACTCTTTACTCTGCAAATTGACGAACGATGGCGAGCAAAACAACCCCCGCCAGCATGCTGAACAACCCGGTTATACGCAATACTCTTTCATCCTGTCCAATAACTCTGCGCAATAATTCCTTCCATTTCACGGGTGAAATAAATGGCATTAACCCCTCAAACACTAGCACCAAAGCAAATGCACCGAGGAAATTAATGATCACAAACAGTCTCCAATAAAAAAGGGTTAAGCACGCTTAACCCAATTTCAACAAAATTAACAATTATAATCAGTTTTTCGCGTTAGTACCATTACCTTTTGTTAATGAATGCTTAAAGTAGTCAAAAAAAGGACTGCTTTGATCCAAGACTAGAATATCTTGTTTATTATTAAAACTACCCTCATAAGCCTTTAAGCTGCGGTAGAATGCAAAAAAATCCTGGTTTTTACTAAACGCCTCTGCATAAATCTTTGCAGCCTCTGCCTGGCCTTTTGCCCTAATTTTTTGCCCCTCACTTCCTGCTTGAGCCAATAAAATTGTTACCTGAGCATCAGCCGCTGCCTTGATAGCTTCGGCAATTGCATTACCATCTGCACGATGGCTATTAGCAATTTTTTGCATATTTGCCCGCATTAGTTGGAAAATATTATTACTCGTATTCTCAGGTAATTCGATTCCTTTAATACGAACATCAACAATCTTAATACCCAATTCTTTGGCTTGTTGCTCTGCTTTTTCGCTAAGTTTTTCTGTCACATCATCTCGACCACCAGAGACATCAGAAATGGTGCGTTTACCAAATTCTGCACGTAGCAAAGTATTTAATTGCTGCTCAAGCAGCGTTTCCGCCTTAAACTCATTGCCCCCTGTTGATTTGAAATATTGTGCCAAATCAGCAATGCGCCATTTAACATAATAATCAACAATAACATCCTTCTTCTCTTTAGTAACAATGCGAGAAGATTTAATATCTAGCGTTTGCAAGCGTGTATCAAAAACACGGACATTTTCTATGAACGGTGTTTTGATGTGCAGACCAGGGCCTAAAATTTTTACCGTGTGTGTCTTAGAGTCTGTGACTAAGCGCCCTAATCGCAGCACAATACCATGTTGTCCCTGAGTAATTGTAAAAACACTTGCAAGTATTACTAATAAAACGGCAAACATCAGAATGCCTAAAGTTGTTTTTGCAGCATTCATTTAGTCATCCCTCCCCGGCCGATAAGTTCGTCTAGTGATATTGCGATCAGTGACTATTGTATTTTCTGCCTCGTTGGCAGCACTCTCACTCTTATTCGCAGCTACCTGAGCAGTATCCACCATTGGTGAAGGCGTAGTTTTAGCTAGCTTATCCAAGGGCAAATACAGAATATTTCCAGCCTTACCGTCAACGATAATTTTACTGCTATTACTTAAAACTTGCTGCATCATTTCTAGATACATACGCTCGGAAGTTACAGCTGGTGCTAATGTGAACTCAGGAAGTAAAGCCAAAAATTCGGCCACCTCACCTTTAGCACGCAAGATTACTTGCTGTGCGTAAGCTTGGGCTTCCTCAAGAATACGTTTGGCATTCCCCTCAGCAATCGGCACTACTTTAGCTTGATAAGCTAAAGCCTGTTCTTTAAATCGTTTTTCATCCTCTCGAGCTTTGATAGCATCATCAAAAGCATCTTGCACATTTTCCGGCGCTCGAGCTGGTTGGGGAGAAACATTCACAATAACAATACCTGTTTTATATCGGTCTAGAATTTTAACCAACGTATCTTGGACACTATTTCCCCAAGCCTCACGACCCTCTGTAATAATTTGATCAAACGTTGTAGTTCCCACGACCTGTCTTAATGCACTGGATGTTGCTTGCTGAAGACTCTCTTGTGGATCCGCAACATTGAACAAATAGTCCTCCAAATCGCCTATGCGGTATTGAACTACTACAGAAACAGCAACAAGATTTTCATCCTTTGTTAACATTTGTGCTGAATAGGAGAAATCAGAAACTCGATCAACATTTTGCACGATTTTGGAGGAAATAATACGCGGAATCCAATGAGGGCCTGGTCCTACGGTCTCTACATATTTCCCAAAGCGCAAAATAACCGCCTGCTCCGCTGGATCAACAATAAAAATACCTGCCAAGGCCCATAAGATAAATACAATTAATGCAGCCATTACAGCAAGTAAACCACCACTCTTGTTCGCAGGAGAATCGCCTTCCGGTTGGTTAGAACCACCAAAAAAAGTTTTCTTAAGTTTGTCTTGAAAACGCTTCAATGCTTCGTCCAAATCGGGTGGTTGATTTTTCCCACTCCATGGATCTTTGCCTTTATCCGGCTCATTCCAACCCATCTATCTCTCCCGCCTTTCACAGAAAACTAGAATTCTAGGTGGTATACTCGCTTTACGCAAGCAAATACAAGACATCAATCACCTGATATAAGGAATTAGCCCCTATACTTTGCTGCATGTGACTTCTGGATCTAAATTTTCATGCAAGGAAGGTTGTGATTGCATCATATGTTTTACAATTCTTTCAGTGCGAGATTTAGGATGCATGTCTGAATAGGCCGTTACATGCGCCCAGCATGTCACTTCCCCCATAGCAATTAAATGAAGCATTTCACTCCATGGATTGAACAAAGTAGCCCCTTTAATTGAATCTTTATATGCTGCCACAAAATTAGCAAAGAGAAGTTCTTCTTCCGTCAAAATTGTTTCCACTACAGAAGAACCTGTTTGATTTGACTCAGCCTCCTCTGGCATCGCCGTTTTACGCTTAGGGAGCTCTATTAGCGCTTCAAGCTTAAACGCTAAATCATCTGCCTTCCCAAAGAGATGTCGCATGGACTGCCCCCATGAGTTCTTAGCGTACATGATATCATGCAGGGGATCCCTCTTATTATGACATTTTCTTAAAAAATTAATAGCAAGTTTAGGTTTATCTTGCGTGTATTCTTTCACTACTTGATGTAATGCTTGGCGGTTATCCGTCAATAAAGAGCGCAATAAAGGGTGTGGAGGCGCATTAACACCATGGCACATAAGCATCGCTATCCCGCGAAGTGCCTCTTTAGGTTGCTTATTATCATGCAAGTGAATGCAAAGAAGCTCCATCGCGCTTAAACCTTTAGAGTTAGTTGCATTCAAAAGCGCTTGATTTTTCTCTAAATCCAATTCTTGAGCATGATCAAGTAAACCTTTCATCACATTAATTCGGCCCATACGAGCCGCTAATAGGAGAGGTGTCTCCATTAAACGACCACATGGATTGGCAAATTGTGCTCCTGCCTTAGTCAATAACGGAATAGCCTCTGGGAAATCGCTAATAACTGCCTGATGTACGGGTTGGACTTCTATAGCTCTCTTACCCATCAGAGTCTGACTAGGTTGGTTAATCTGAACGCCCAGCTTTACAATAAACTCTAAAGGTATCAACATTCTGCTTTCAATGACTCGATGAATAAGCGTTTTTCCTTGCGCATCACGAGAATCAACATTTAGTTTTTGCCTTTGCTCACTAGTCAGAACTTGTTCGTTGAGGAAAACAGTGACTAAATCAAATTTTTGTAGTTGAAATACCAAATGAAGGGGTTGGTTTACATTAATGTCTATTCCCTGCTGCAAAAGCCACTGAATGTGTTCGGCTACATTCTGTTCTTTTGAATGTAGATGGATAAGATAGTCAAGAATGGTTTGTTGTTTCCCTTTGGGAGTTATAAAAAATTGACTCAACAGGTTTTTATCTGATTTCAGTTTGGCATTAATAAAACGAATAAAAGCATCCTTGCCATTAATAAGCTCTTGATTTATTTCATCAAATAAACTCATGATTTCATTTCCCTTAAATTTTGCCGAAAGACCATTATACATATTGAGCAAATGAAGATCAATTTCTTGAGATTTATCAACAACTTCTTAGACAATTTTCCTATAAATCAAGTCCCAAACACCATGGCCAAGTTTATTCCCGCGTCGTTCAAATTTAGTTAAGGGACGAGTGTCAGGTCGTGGAGAAAAACCACCATTTTCTTGGGTATTTTCTAGCTTTAACTCAGCGGAGAGTACACTGAGCATATATTCAGCATAGTCTTGCCAATCTGTTGCACAATGGATAACACCATTTAATTTAATCCGTTCAGTTAGTAGCTTAACAAACTCAGGTTGAATCAGACGGCGTTTATGGTGTCGCTTCTTCGGCCACGGATCAGGAAAGAAAATTTGTACCCTAGCTAAAGAATCTTTTGCCAATTGACTCTTAAATACTTCGACAGCATCGTGCGAAACAATACGTACATTAGTAATCGATTTTTCATGCAAATCTGCGGCTAAGCTGCCAATTCCAGCACGATGGACTTCAATACCAATAAAATTAAGTTCTGGATGCTGCTCTGCCATGGCAAGCAAAGAAGCCCCCATGCCAAATCCTATTTCAACAACTGTATCGGCTTGGCGGCCAAATAATTGCTCCAAATTCCAAGGGATTTCTGTCAAAGGTAATTCATAGTCTTTTAACCAGTGCTCTAAAGCTTGCTGTTGTCTATTGCTAATTCGCCCACCACGTAACACAAAACTTTTAATTGTTCGCATCAAAATTACTCATTATTTTTTAGATACGCCAATTATACCTCTTACTGACAATTTTGTGAGCACGTGATAGACTATCGATTGTTTTTAAGAAAATAAGAAGGCCCTCATTACTGGCAAAACACGATAAAACATTGCATAATGAGCCTTTTTTTGCTATAAAACCGCTCTTGTATTTTACACCCGGCCAATTCGCCTGGCGAATGCCTTGAATTTATACAAAGCTGAATTATAACTATCGAACACTTTGGAGTAATGCCATGTCAAGAGTATGTCAGGTTACTGGCAAGCGACCAACCACTGGTCACAATGTGTCGCACGCCAACAATAAGACAAAGCGACGCTTTTTACCCAACATTAAACAACACCGATTTTGGGTGGAAGAAGAAAACCGTTTCGTTACCCTTAAGCTCAGCACCAAGGGCATGCGAATTGTTGATAAATTAGGCATTAAAGCTGTTCTGGATAAACTCAGAGAGCAAGGCGAAAAGGTTTAATTGAGGGGAAAACACCATGGCAGCTGTCACTATTAAAATTAAATTAGAATCTACTGCGGGCACAGGTTATTATGTAACCACTACCAAAAATCCCCGTAACAAGCCTGAAAAGCTTGAATTAAAGAAATATGATCCTGTTGTTCGTAAGCATGTAATTTTTAAAGAGAAAAAAGTTAAGTAATTTAAAAGGGCCTCTGAGAGGCCCCTTTTTTTAAGTCAAAAATTTCACCACTCGTAAAAATTATGAAACTCTAATGCAAGTTTTCGCAGTTTAAGCTCTTAGAATACTGTATTCCCTACTGGATAATCCCTTTGAATCAGTTAAACTTAATAAAAAAGCGGTGAGAACAAAGAGGATTTGCATGAAACCATCGTTGCAGCTGAATATCAGTCAACAATTAACACTTACACCACAACTTCAGCAAGCTATTCGTCTCTTACAATTATCTACCCTAGATTTACAGCAAGAGATTCAACAAGTTGTCGAATCAAATCCGATGCTTGAAGTAACAACTAATGAAGAGAAAGAAGAACCTAGACTAGAAGAGCCAAAACAAAATCAGGAGGACTTTACCGATTTTCAATGGGCTCAGCTTTACTCCACCCAAAGCAAAAGAACCAATTTTGATGATCTCGATTTTAATTATGAAAATTTACACTGCACGACAACTAATCTCCAGGATCATCTGCGCTGGCAATTAGACTTAACCCCAATGAGCGATGTAGACCGTGTTATTGCTACAGCCATTATTGATGCTATCGATGATGACGGCTTCCTAACGCTTTCCATGTCCGAATTGCATTCTAGTCTGGATAGTGAAGCACATCCACTTGATCTTGAAGAGATAGAAGCTGTACGTCACCGAGTTCAACATTTTGATCCCGTTGGCTGTGCTTCGAATAATTTAGCTGAAACTTTATTACTCCAATTGGAGCAATTACCCGATACCAATGGTGACATTGCGTTAACGAAACGAATTATCCGTGAAGATATCGAATTGCTTGGGCAGCATAATT
This sequence comes from Legionella brunensis, assembly GCF_001467025.1. GTDB lineage: Bacteria > Pseudomonadota > Gammaproteobacteria > Legionellales > Legionellaceae > Tatlockia > Tatlockia brunensis. The sequence continues at coordinate 177,878 of NZ_LNXV01000033.1, forward strand.
ATCGCCAGCTCATGAAAAACCACCAAGTTAATGAATCAACTCTTGATAGAGTGCTACAAATTATTCAACGTCTCAATCCTAAGCCTGGTAATTTGATTCAACAAAGCACGACTGAATACATCATCCCTGACGTCATTGTTAAAAAAATTGATGGGGTATGGGAAGTAGCACTCAATCAAAACACTCTACCACGTCTGAGCATTAACACTCATTATGCATCTCTTATTCAACGAGCAGATAATAGTGCTGATAATCAATTTTTAAAAAATAATTTGCAAGAAGCACGCTGGTTTCTCAAAAGCATCCAAAGTCGCCAAGAGACTTTGCTAAAAGTTGCTCAATGCATTGTTGAATATCAACAGGATTTTCTAGAACATGGTGACGAAGCCATGAAGCCACTTATCCTTAATGATGTTGCCCTGGCTCTCGATATGCATGAATCAACGATTTCACGAGTAACAACACAAAAATTCATGCATACCCCTCGTGGTGTATTTGAGTTAAAATATTTCTTTTCAAGTCATGTCGCTACAATTACTGGTGGAGAATGCTCCTCAACCGCGATTCGAGCAGTAATCAAAAAATTAATTGCCGCAGAGAACCGAAAAAACCCTTGAGTGACAGTAAGATTGCACAACTCATTGGAGAACAAGGTATTCAAGTTGCTCGCAGAACAGTGGCTAAATACCGCGAAGCCATGGGCATCGCCCCCTCCAATGAACGCAAAACAATTCGTAGTTAGTAATAATAGGAGAACGTTATGCAAATTAGCTTCACAGGCCATAATGTGGAGGTTACCCCCGCTCTAAGAGCCTTTACTGCCGACAAGTTTAATAAGCTCGAAAGACATTTTGACAGAATTACCTCAATTCATGTGGTTTTCGACATCGAAAAATTAAGCCAGATTGCTGAAGCAACTATTCAAGTTGCCAAAGGTGAATTGCATGCCCGTGCTGAATCTGAAGATATGTATGCTGCTATTGATGCTTTAATTGACAAACTTGATAGACAATTAATTAAGCACAAAGAAAAAATTCGTGAGCATCGCGAATAATCTTAATAGTTAGTTGTGATCAGAATGGCAAGAGCTTGCTCTTGCCATTTCTCTGTAATGTCCTTAGAGCTGGTTAAATAATTCGCAAAAATAGAACGTTGGCCTTGATTGGCAAGCAGTAAAGCTAGGCTCATGTTCTTTTTTAGTAAAAATACCTAGCGTCCTCTTACAAGGGAGTTGTTTCTTAACTATAAGACAATGTAAAATACAACTAGTTTTACTTTTGGTCTGTAATCATGCAACTTTGTCAGGTAGTTCACCCAAGCAGTGTCTGTATCGATTGTACTTCTCAAAGCAAAACGGCTGTGCTTCTAAAAGTAAGCCAATTATTAAGCCAAACTCATCCTGAATTAAATACACAAAACTTGTTTGACGCTTATTGGAAACGAGAAAGTCTTGGGAGTACCGCTATTGGACAAGGAATTACAATCCCTCATGTCCGGGCAGCTGAAATCACAACCCCCACAGCCTGTGTTATTAAATTGCTTAATCCAGTCGATTTTGGTGCAGAAGACAAACAACCAGTAGATTTAGTCATTGGTCTTGTAGTCCCTCAGGAGCAAATTGATCAGCATTTACGATTACTTGCCGCTATTATTAAACAATTTAGCCAACCTTCTTTTCGTGAGTCATGTCGTCGCGCCACCTCCAATGAAGCCCTTTATAGATTAATCATCAGCGAGTCGACAGACGTCGAATTTGCTTAAGCTTGAGGCCATATATTCTTTTCTACACTCTCACAATGCGGTGGAGTAGCAAATGCTGCTTCAGTTATCCACTGCAGTTCTCGCAATACAGAAATCCCTTTTGCCATTGTAGAAAATTGCAGCACGTGTTACATTGTAGCGGTATGATTAAAACTAAAGTTACAATTATTAATAAATTAGGTTTGCACGCTCGAGCTTCTGCGAAATTCGTCTCAACCACATCAAGATTTCAAAGTCATATTGACGTCACCAAAGACTCTAAAACCATTAATGGTAAAAGCATCATGGAGTAATGATGCTGGCTGCCAATAAGGGCACTGAATTGACTATAACAATCGAAGGGCCCGATGAAATCGAAATGGAGCGAGCAGTTGTTGATTTAATCAATAACTGCTTTGGAGAGCCTGAATAGCGAGCTCAAAAGATATCTTCAATTAATTTTTCTGCTCGTCATTAGCAACGCGTTTACGCTGCTTACGTAGTCGGTGCAGAGCAATTAATGTCTGAATAGGGCCTGATGACGCGTAAATGACAAAACCTGTAAATAAAACGACAGATGGATTTGCAGCAATGGCCACAAATAAAATAACCATAACCAAAAGATATAAAAAAGGAACCTTCCCTTTAAAATCTATTTCTTTAAAACTGTAATAGCGTACATTGCTTACCATCAAAATTGCGGCAAGTAGAGCAATAATTGCAGTAATAATAGCAAAAACAAAATGATTTAACTGATTCTGATGACAAAACCAAACAAGTGCAGACACAATTGCTGCTGCAGGTGGGCAAGCCAGCCCCTGGAAATAGCGTTTATCAGCGGTTTCAACTTGCACATTAAAGCGAGCTAAACGTAAAGCGACAGCAGCAGTATACATAAATGCTACTAACCACCCAACCTTTCCCAATTTATGGAGATTCCAGCTATAGAGTAGGAGTGCAGGTGCTACGCCAAAAGTTACCATATCCGACAAACTGTCATATTGGGCGCCAAATGCAGTTTGGGTATTGGTTAAACGCGCAATCCGCCCATCAAGTCCATCTGCCAACATACCAATAAAAATAGCAATCACGGCAGTTTCATATTGAGCTTTTAAGGATGCCACAATTGAGTAAAAAGCAGTGAATAAACTCGCCGTAGTAAATAAATTTGGCAGTAAATAAATTCCTGAATGACTTTCTTTCTGATTCACAGTCTCAACTCAAATAAAATTAATCACTCACATCCTATCATAATCCCTCCCTTTCTTGCTATTGCCTCGTTGTTTTTACAAGATGATGCTATACTACGCATACTGTTTTTAAAGTGTTTAGATTTAAAGTGCAAGCATGGCTGACCCTAAGACCAAACAAATTGTCATTGAAGGTGTTACAGAACAAGGCAAACCTTTTCGTCCTAGCGATTGGGCTGAGCGGATGAGTGGGACGCTTGCGAGCTTTAAAAATAGACGCATTCATTACTCACCCCTTCTGCAACCCAGCATTAACACGGAAGGATACAAATGTGTTTTACTAGATCCCAAACTCAAAGAATCTAGTCCGCAAGTTTATCAAGCTATTCTCGATTTTGCGAAAGCCAATAATCTCAAAATATGTGGTGAGAATGATTGATAGAACTACGACGCGTAACTCCTTACTGTCAATGATAGCTCTGTGAGCTGATTGACTATAGCAGCTAACATGCTAGCCGTATTTTGAAAATTCATTGCTAATACTCCAGCACAAAGAAAGACCAATCCTTTAGGTCCCCACTGTACCCCTGGCTCACTAGCATGGATTAACAATACACAGCCGCGAATAAACCAAATGAGGCCTGCTGTTTGAATAACAAACCCCATCGAACTGTAGATGTTATAGGGATTATAATCGATGTATTGCAAAACATTCCCTGTCCCAAAAGCGCTATTGGCCATAATACTAACAGCTGAAGGCAAATAAAGAAGTGCTGCGGCACCCGCTAAATAGGCAAGAGGAACAAACATTTTTTCAGAAGAGGATTGCCTTCCTGAGCCGCCAATTTTTTTTAATTTTTGCAATGCAATGATAAAAAAAAGAAGCCCAAGAACATATGCACCACCTGTAAGAAGATGCTGTACTGGAAAAAGTGATCGGCTTATATTGCCAATCATTGTAATGAGATCAGTGCTACCCATAGTCTAATTATATACCAATTCACATATCACTCTTGCAATGCTCAATTTTTCCCCTATATTAGGGGGGTTTCCCTACAATGTTGTCATTATTATGCAAATTAAAACCTTTCCTATTACTTTAGAAGATTCCTTTATGCTTTCCCCTAAAGTAAAACATTTTGTTTTTAGTACGGAGCAATCCCCGCCTTTTAATTATATTCCAGGGCAATTTATCACAATTCATTTTGAAAAAGATGGAAAAATGCTCAAACGCAGCTACAGTATCGCCAATGTCCCAACACAAAACAATCGCATTGAATTTGCAGCAGGTTATGTTGAACATGGTCCCGGCACAGAATTACTATTTAATTTAAAGCCCGGCGACAAAATTAATATTAATGGACCTTTTGGCCGTCTGATTTTAAAAGATGAATTACCCAAACGCTATATTCTGGTGGCGACAAGTACAGGCGTTACGCCTTATCGCGCCATGATAGAAGAATTAAAGAGACGTTTACAAGTTAATCCAAAATTGCAGGTTGTGATTTTGCAGGGTGTACAAAAACATGAAGAAATTCTCTACCCACAAGAATTTCTCGCTTTTGCCAATGAATATACTCAAGTCATTTTTCGTGCGCACTTAAGTCGAGAAACAGTCAATCTACAACCCCATGAATATCCTGGTTATGTGCAACACGCTTTCCCTGATCTTTCTTTAAATCCTGAGAATGATGTAGTTTATTTATGTGGAAATCCCGGTATGATCGATGATTCTTTCAATTATTTGAAAGAGAAAGGTTTTAGTATGCAGCAAATTATCCGAGAAAAATATATTTCAGCCCCCAGTAAATAACGTTTAGGGAGCATTTAAGAGGAGAATAAGACTTATGTATTATGATGAACTTTCAGCAACAATGGAGCAACTGCTGCAAGATGGCAAAGGAATCTTAGCAGCCGACGAAAGTACCAGTACTATCGGCAAGCGCTTTGAGACTATTGGCGTTGAAAATAACGAGGAAAATCGCCGTGATTATCGACTACTCCTCGCAACTACTCCTGATTTAGAACAATATATCAATGGTGTCATCTTATTTGAAGAAACTTTTGAACAGAAAGATGAGAACGGCACTCCTATTGCGACTTTGTTCGCCGAGAAAGGGATCGTTCCTGGTATTAAAGTCGACAAAGGTTTAACAACTCTTTCCAATACTGACAATGAAAAGATCACTCAAGGCTTAGATGGCCTTATTGAGCGATTGGAACATTTCAAAAAATTAGGAGCTCGTTTTGCAAAATGGCGAAATGTTTATTCCATTACAGAATTTACTCCAAGCTTGACTGCAATTAAGGCTGGAGCCGAAGTTCTTGCCCGTTACGCAGCTTGCTGTCAAGCAGTAGGTATTGTTCCTATTGTGGAGCCTGAAGTTTTAATGGATGGCGATCATTCTATTGAGCACTGTGCTGAAGCTTGTGAAATGGTATTACATGAGGTTTTCCATGCGCTCTTTATTCATCAAGTTGAGTTAGAAAATATTGTCTTGAAACCTAGCATGGTTACTTCTGGTAAATCCGCCAAACCTTTTAGCACACCTGAAGAAGTGGCCGACTACACCATTAGTGTATTCCGTAATAATGTACCTGCAGCCGTACCCACTATCAACTTTCTTTCAGGCGGACAATCTCCGCAGCAAGCAACAGCCAATTTGAATGCTATTAACAGCACAGGTTATCAACCTTGGACCCTAAGCTTCTCCTATGGACGTGCATTACAAGAGGATTGCCTACAAGTCTGGGAAGGCAAAAAAGCCAATGTCAGTGCTGCTCAAGCCGCTTTATTAAAACGCGCTCGCCTCAATAGTGCGGCCTGTTTTGGTGAGTATCAAGCTGATCTGGAGTAATCACAAAGAAACTTAGGGCAACGTTCATATTGCTCTAAGTTTCCTACCTGTTCACCTCGACCAGTCGAGCTCTGAGTACTAGGATGTCTTTTAGTCTTAAACATTAAATTCAAAACGAGCTAATAGAGGAACATGATCCGATAACAAACGCCATGGCTTGCCCTGCAGACATTGGACATCAGAAACTACCATGCCTCGAAAATAAATCCTATCGACACAAAAAGCTGGTTTTATCGCTGGAAAAGAACGTGCATGTTGCCCTTCCACGCTATAAAAAGCTTCGTGTATTCCCAACTCCTCTGCCAATGGCTTGGATAAATGATGGCGCCAATCGTTAAAATCGCCAGCCATGAGTAAAGGTTCATTTTCGGGGACCATGCCGCTAATACGAGCCATTAAAGCTTTGCATTGTGAAGCACGCTCTGCTTTAAACAAACCAAGATGTACACATAACAAATGGACAGTAATTGGTGATTCCCCGCCTATTTTTATTTGTCCATGAAGAATACTTCTTGATGCTCTATTCATAGAAGATAAATTAATATTTTCAAAGTCTTCAAAAGCAAATTTACTTAAAATAGCATTACCATGATGACCAGATTGGTACACTGCATTTTTGGCATAGAGGTAATGGGGCCATATTTTTTCAGCAATGTATTCAAATTGCGGTAAATCAGGCCAGGCGTCAATGCGCTTCTCTCGACGCCGATGCTCCCCTTGAACTTCTTGTAAAAAGACAAAGTCAGGATTTAATGCTGACAAGGCCTCACGCATTTCCGGAAGTAGAAAACGAATTTTACCTAAACCAAACCCTTTATGAATATTATACGTTATCAGGGATAGGCTACTCTTTTGTCGTTCCATATCTTAAATAAGAATTAATCTCTTGTATAAGCATACACTATGCTTAAATTATTCAGAGCAAATACCAAATCTATTCATGCCTTGCATGATTGCAAAACTTAAATATAGCTGCAACTCCTTTAATAGGGCTAATCATTGTCGGTCAAATTAGTGTCTTAGTGACGACAGTACTTAATCATTCTAAACTTTTATCTCACGTTATTTAATGTAACATATGAACTATTATTATTAAAAAATCTAACTTATGACTTTATGAAAACATTCAACGTCGCAATTCCAGGCTTTACCATCGCTGGTAAAGCCTTTGGTAACCCTAACCGCCCCCCCATGCTTGCTCTTCATGGATGGTTGGATAATGCTAACTCTTTTGATTTGCTCGCCCCATATCTAGAAAAACAATTTTATTTGCTGGCTATTGATTTACCTGGTCATGGCCACTCCTCTCATTTACCGGAAGGATGTTACTATCATTTTACGGATGGCATTTTTTCTATTTTAGAAGTTATGAAAGCTCTCCAGTTAAAGCAAGTGCACTTATTAGGACACTCGATGGGGGCTTGTCTTGCAAGTCTTATAGCAGGGGTTGCTCCTGAAAAAATCCTATCGATGATCTTGATTGAAGGTTTAGGGCCATTTTCAAAACCTGAGGAAGCTTGTTGTGAGCAATTAGCACAGTATTTACAACATACTTCAATAAAAGAAAAAGAGGCCAAACCTTATTCGTCTATGCATTTAGCCGCACAGGCTCGTGCCAAACGAGGTTATTTATCCCTAGAACATGCAGAAATCCTTTGCCAAAGAGGCACACTTGAGCAAAATAACGCAGTTTATTGGCGTCATGACAGGCGTCTTTTAACACCTACCCCTTTACGTATGACGGAAGGACAAATTCTTTCTTGTTTACGCGGCATCACGGCAAAAAGCTGTCTCATCTGGGCTAAAGATAGCTCAGTCTTTAATGAGTACGATATAAAAACCCGATGTAATGCAGTTGCCAATTTAAAAGTTTATCAATTACCTGGTGGGCATCATCTTCATATGGAATACCCTGAAGCGCTTGCACGGTGTCTGACTGAGTTTTATGAGGGGCACTAGAGTTAAGACACGAAAGACATATGTCTTTCGTGTCGAATTCCGACTACTTAGGATTCGTTAGAGTACAAAAATCGTACTTAACCGCTACTTCCGTCAGAGATGCTTTTACATCTTCCAATGAGTAGTTTAAATCTCTGGCAGCTGAAAGTACCCCACACCCCCCTTCGTCAAAGGTTGAAGATGGAGTCCAATAGTCCATATTAGCTTTCACCATAACATCAAAAGCTTTACGGGTATTCCAATCCGGTTTGTTAGCCAGAATATAAAATAAATGATTAAACACACCACTGGAAAAATGAACGTCTAAACCACTATTGTATTCATCAGCAGTATCAATAGATATACCATCACGACTTGGTTTATCCATATAACGTAAAGCTTCCCAACCACTATCTTCTTTCATAATCTCAGCACCAATTTGCCAACTGCTGCTTCCTGTCGAATAGTACTCAGCTGCTTGGGCAGCCATGTCAGAAAACGCCTCATTCATGCCGCCTGATTGACCATAATACTCAAGATTTGAATGTTGCTCTGTAAATCCATGGCTAATTTCATGTCCACCAACCCCTAAAGAAACGAGTGGATACATCATGCTTTCGCCATCGCCAAAGGTCATCTGCTCACCATCCCAATAAGCATTTTCATACCCTTCGCCGTAATGAACTCGCATGACTAACTGCATGGGTGAACCATCAGACTTGGTTAAAGCTTCAACGCCATACCAATCATGATACATATGCTTAATGACATGACCAGCATAAAGAGCATCATTGGTAGGTGAAAAAGCACCATTGTCCCTATCGTAGCCATCTCCTTTGTAACCAGTCCAGAATGTAAGATCGCCATCTACAGGCTTCTTACAGTTAAATTTCATAGGTCTATTCTTGGAGAAATATTCATGCCCCATATCAACCACTTTGACATGAGTATTTTCCATATAACAAGTACCACCTCGTTTTTCACGCGTAATCTCTAACAAGGGATAATTTTTACCATAAGCATATTCACCAACTTTGTGATTACCACCAAACCCCATCCCCTTTGCTGCAACACGAGCTGTTTTGATATCATTCCACTGAACAAACGGCTTATGAGACTTAGCGTCAACAATAGCTGTAGGTCTTTCAGGAATTTTGTCAGTATGACGTACAAAAATGCTAACCTTATATGCCCAATGCGCCTGATGTTGCTGATCAATATAAACAACTGGCGTCACTTGCTCAGCACTAACATCCTTATTTTTATACTGGCCTTTAAACTCTTGCAAAGCTAATTGACCATTTGCAACAAAATCTGTTGCTGGTTGACCCAATTCTTGCTGTAAACCACGATAGACTATACCGTTCATTGTCGCGTTCTGCTGCCCCCGCAACAAACCATTCACAGTGCTCTTACTATGAACAATTGCATAACCACCAATCACCGGGAACCCTGCATATTGTTGCTGCATGCGAATGTGAGTGACATGATTTACGTCAGTGTGTTGCTTTAGAAATTGCAAATTATCAACAGAAACTGCAGTAGCCTGCTTCACACCAGGAAGTGAAAGGTGGAATTGCTGTTGTAAATTTTTAAATGACTCTGCTTGTAAAGAAATTGGTTCAGCTGCCTTGGCAGACGAAGCCATTGTTAGCGCCAAGCAAGCGACTAGAGGTGATAAATAAAAATTAGGGTGCTGCATTAATCTACTCCTTAAATATATGAGGCAATCTCATCCGGGAGTGCCTTGTTGTTAACATTTTCCATACCTAGAATTAACTAAAGTTACCGTTAGGAAAACCGGTGTAACAACTATCCTTGAAACATATCCCGCTGAGACTGAGTTTTTCGAATTTTAGATTAAGCAAAATTTCCGTGAGGTTGGCCTAGCTAAAATCCAAGCATCAATCTTAACAGGGTATTGGTCAAACTAACACAGTTTTTCCTTTTTTCAAATTGACAATTTAAAACTTCGAGGGCCTTTGCTGCTAGACATTCAGCGTATTTTATGCAAAAACGTTGAACTTATTGATAATAAATATTTGCCCAAAACCATTTTTGAGTAATAATTTCACATTTGCGACTGAGATCCTGGAATTGAGTACTATCACTACAAACATTGAATTAGCAATCGCCCATCTAAGACAAGGGGACATTGTTGCCATCCCCACCGAAACCGTCTATGGACTCGCAGGCAATGCCGAAAATGAAGCAGCTATTCGCAAAATTTATACATTAAAAAACAGACCACTAAATCATCCGCTAATTATGCACGTTGCCCAGCATTGGGATTTATCAAAGTGGGTATCATTTCTTCCAGACTATGCACAAACTCTAATTCACCACTTTTGGCCAGGCCCATTGACCTTGGTGTTGAAAAGTAACATCACTGCGGTTAACCCTTTAATAACTGGTGGACAAGATACAATAGCCTTACGTTGCCCCAAGCATCCAATAGCACAAAAGCTGTTAACAGAGCTAGGTTTTCCTTTAGTTGCCCCCTCTGCCAATCCATTTGGGAAAATAAGTCCAACAACGGCAGAACACGTTCGTGATAGCTTTAAAAAAGAAGAGCTGCTTATTCTTGATGGAGGGCGCTGTCAAGTTGGTATTGAGTCGACTATCCTTGCTGCGATAGAGCCAGAGCATTATCAAATTTTGCGGCATGGCGTCATTACTGAACAAGAAATTAAAGCGATTCTTCCTCTAAGGGCCTCAGAAGGGGAAAGTACCATCAGAACCCCTGGAAAATTAGCCAGTCATTACCAACCAGAAAAACCCCTGTATTGTTTTACTGATATCAACGCAATTCAACAATTTTGCCAACAGACCAATGCTCCTGTTTATGTCCTCTCTTTCTCTGATTTAACTAATTATCCATCACATTTGTATTATAAGCTCCCCCCCTCCCCAGACAAGACAGCGTTTGAATTGTATTATCAGCTGCGTTGCGCTGATCAATCGGAGGCCACTTTTATTGCCATTGAATTGCCGCCGACTAGTGAGGGCTGGGAAGGAATTAGAGAGCGAATTCTAAAAGCTAGTCACCGCTAATTTCATTAAATTAATAAACATTTTCAAAATGATAGGGTCTGTTTACAATTCGCTAGCTTAAGTCGAAAAGCCTTGATTTTTGAGCAACGAAGTACAGAAAATCAATTTTTTTCGACCAAGATAGTAGAATTGTAAACAGACCCTAATTTTCTTTGGCAAGGTGCATTAACACTTGCGCAGGTGTCACTTTATCTCCTTTCTGACAAAATATTCCTGCAACCATTCCATTAAATGGCGCCTGGATTTCTGTTTCCATCTTCATTGCTTCAAGAACCAATAACGCTTGACCTGTGGTTACTTGTTGTCCCACCTCCACATTGAGATTAACAATGGTTCCGGGCATCGCAACCGTAATATCTCCAGGGCCTGAGGTTCTTTTTTTTCCAGACGTCGTCGGCACTTCATCAAATTCCTCCAAATTGATTATCACCTCTTCTGGCACACCATCTACCCAAAGGAAACAAGCCTGTTGACTTCCTTCACGTTCGCCGTAACCAGCTACCTTAACGTGGTAATTTTCTCCATGAAGTGTAATATCAAACTCTGAAAGTGTACTTCCCTGGGCAGCCGTCGTCTTGTTAACAAGAGGCTCTGGTAAAAGGGCATTATTTTTTCGTTGTTCTAAAAATTGCTTGCCAATCTCAGGAAACATGGCATAAGAGAGAATATCTTCATCATTGTCAGCTAGCTCCCCAATCTCCTTACGTAACCTCTCTAATTCATTAGGAATTAAATCTGCGGGTCTTACATCGATAACTTCAGTATGACCAATAGCCTTCTTGCGCAAACTGGGGCTAATCTTCCCGGGAGCTGCTCCATACTTACCCTGACAATATAATTTGACTTCGTTAGTAATGGTTTTATAGCGCTCCCCCGTTAAAACATTCATTACAGCCTGAGTACCCACGATCTGAGAAGTAGGTGTTACCAATGGTGGATAACCCAAATCATGACGTACACAAGGAATCTCAGTATGAACTGCATTAATTTTATCTAGCGCTTGTTGTTCTTTTAATTGGCTATATAAATTTGAAATCATGCCTCCCGGCACTTGATATACTTGCACTCGTGGGTCGATATCGTGTGCTTCACTTTCAAACTGATGATATTTTTTACGCACTTTTTTAAAATACTCACCAATATCAAGTAGCAAATTTAAATCCAAGCCCGTATCAAATTCCGTGCCAGCTAATGCAGCAACTAGTGGTTCAGTCGCAGGATGAGATGCCCCACCTGAAAAAGAAGAAATTGCCGTATCAACATGATTACAGCCAGCCAACACAGCCTGGTAATGACACACGCTGGCAAGCCCAGAGGTAGAGTGGCTGTGAAGATGAATTGGTAATTTGGTTGCCTCAGCCAAAGCCTCATATAAAGTGACCGTAGCAGTCGGTGTCAATAAACCTGCCATGTCCTTTATGGCAATACTGTCACATCCCATATCAGCAAGGGCTTTGCCTAGCTCAACAAAATTTTCTAAAGTATGCACAGGGCTCGTTGTATAGCAAATAGCACCTTGCGCATGTTTTTTATTAGCTTTCACTGCCTCAAAGGCGACACGTAAGTTGCGAACATCATTTAATGCATCGAAAACACGAAAAACATCAATGCCATTATTGGCAGCCAGTTTTACGAAAGACCGCACCACATCATCTGCATAATGACGATAACCCAGCAAATTTTGGCCACGAAGTAGCATGGATAAACGGGTATTTGGGAGGGCTTTCCGTAATTGCCGTAATCGTACCCAAGGATCTTCCTTTAAAAAGCGCAAACAAGCATCAAACGTTGCTCCGCCCCACACCTCCATTGCCCAAAAACCTACTTCATCCATTTTTGGACAGGCAGGCAACATATCTTCGGTACGCATGCGCGTAGCGATTAAACATTGATGCGCATCGCGCAAGGTAACATCAGTTATATGTGTAGTTGCCATAAAATCAATCCATTGCTCATCAGAGTCTATTTTAATAGAACCTCATTGCTAACCAATATAATAAAGTAGCAATCAAGTAAACGATGCTACTTAAGCAAGAAGTAAGTCTTCTATAAAGTTATTGCAAAGCTTCCTTGATGTACAGCATCAGTTCGTATAAATCGCTAATTGAAACTTTTCCTCCCTCACGGAAGCTAGAGGGTTTCCACATTGAATTGCTCAATCACCAATTCAGGTGATGTTGCATAAAATTGACATAACTCTCGTCTTAACCGTTCTGCTCGCTTTGGCAAACCAACTTCACAATAGCTTATCACTTGTTGATAAATCGCTTGCTTAAAGGCTGTTACATCCAAGGGAGGCCCATTCAGATTATCAATGCTAATACGAAAACGATATCCGGCGGCAACTGAGAGCAACCACTCCAAAGCTTGAGGTTTAGCTTCTACTTGCTGAAAAATCATTTGTTGCTCAGCATTTCGTCCATCAGGCTCATACCAATACCCATAATCAATTTGCTCTCTACGATCTTTCCCCGCAATTAACCAGTGTGCGCACTCATGAAGTGCACTGCTAAAAAAGCCATGGGCAAAGATAATGGAATGATAAGACCGAGTACCATCAGCAGGTAGATAAATTGGCTCATCATCACCTTTAACTAATTTTGTGTTGTACTTTGCAGCAAAACAACGGTTAAAAATTGTGATCAAATCTTGATATTGATGCCTATCACTCAATACACTGTCTCCCCTCAAAATGGTGATTTTAATTTGAGCATGCCCCTAATTACCAGTAGCTATTAGCAATCACCATCTCTTTTTAAAGAAATAAGAATTATCCTGCCGCCCCTAGTTTTTATTAAAACCGGCTATCATGCCGACATCATGCCGATATCCTCGGACATCTAGACATTATTACAAAGTTCAGGCAGAATCCCTTCAATTTTGTCAAATCACCTCATGATGAAAAAAATACTTGTTCTTCACGGACCAAACTTAAATCGTCTAGGACTTCGTGAACCTGAAGTTTACGGCTCAACAACCTTAAAAGAGTTAGATGTCCTGCTAAGTCAGGAGGCTAAAGCTTTGGGGGTTTCCCTTACCAGTAAACAAAGTAACAGTGAAGCAGAGTTGATTGACCTAATTCACCAAGCAGCCGATGATAAAGTGGATTATCTGATAATAAACCCGGCAGCCTTCACCCATACCAGCATTGCCATACGCGATGCCTTACTAGCAGGAAAGCTTCCTTTTATTGAAGTTCACATTAGTAATGTTTACGCCCGTGAACCTTTTCGCCATCATTCTTATTTTTCCGATATCGCCACAGGCGTTATCAGTGGGTTAGGAGTTAAGGGATATTCCCTAGCTCTGCAAGCAATTGTCAATGAATTAAACTAATAGAGAGTCATTATCAATGGATATTCGCAAAATCAAAAAGTTGATCGAATTATTAGAAGAAACGGGTATTTCCGAAATTGAAATCAAAGAAGGGGAGGAGTCCGTTCGCTTAAGTCGCCATAATTACTCGATAGAACAGCCCACTCAAGTACGTTATGTCGCCCCAGCCCCTCAACCGGCCGCCCAACCTGTTGCCGCAGCTCCAGCTGCTGTTGTGAATGATAATAAGGTCATGTCAATTTCTGCAGGTCATAAAGTACGTTCCCCTATGGTAGGAACGATGTACACATCCCCTTCTCCTGATGCAGCACCCTTCGTGACTATAGGTCAATCCGTTAAAATAGGTGACACGCTTTGCATCGTTGAAGCCATGAAGATGTTTAATGAAATCGAAGCCGATCGTGCTGGAAAAGTCATCGAAATTCTGGTGGCTAATGGTGAACCAGTTGAATATGACCAACCCCTATTTGTCATTGAAGAATAAGAGAGTAATTGATGCTCAGTAAAATTGTTATCGCCAATCGTGGCGAAATTGCCCTTCGTATTTTACGTGCTTGTAAAGAACTTGGCATTCAAACTGTTGCGGTACACTCTGATGTAGATAAAGATTTACTCCATGTGCGACTTGCTGACGAAACCGTATGTATTGGGCCTGCTAGTTCTCAAAAAAGCTACCTGAATATCCCAGCAATTATCTCTGCTGCAGAAATTACCGATGCCGTTGCAATTCATCCTGGCTATGGCTTCCTGTCTGAGAATGCAGACTTTGCTGATATTGTTGAACAAAGTGGTTTCCGCTTTATTGGCCCTCGAGGTGATACCATCCGCTTAATGGGTGATAAAGTATCTGCGATTGCCGCTATGAAGAAAGCAGGAGTCCCTTGTGTTCCTGGCTCTGATGGCCCCTTACTTGAAGATGATGAGCGCAATCTTGAATTGGGGCGCAAAATTGGTTATCCAGTGATTATCAAAGCAGCTGGAGGGGGCGGTGGACGAGGGATGCGCGTCGTACACAGTGAAGCTAATTTGCTCAATGCCATTGCCTTAACTCGTAGTGAAGCTAAAGCCGCTTTTAACAACTCCATGGTATACATGGAAAAATTTCTAGAAAATCCACGTCATGTAGAGTTTCAAGTGCTTGGTGATGGCAAAGGAAATGCGATTCATCTAGGTGAGCGCGACTGCTCCATGCAACGCCGACACCAAAAAGTAATCGAAGAAGCCCCAGCACCCGGCATTAGCCCTGAGTTACGCGAAAAAATTGGTGAATCTGTTGTCAATGCCTGTCGCGAATTAAAATATCGTGGTGCAGGTACTTTTGAATTTTTGTATCAAGACGGTTGTTTTTATTTCATTGAAATGAATACCCGCATTCAGGTTGAACACCCAGTTACAGAAATGATTACGGGGATCGATATTGTCAAAGAGCAGATCAAAATTGCCAGTGAAATGCCCTTTACCTTGAAACAAGAAGATATCAAATTCCACGGTCATGCTGTTGAATGCCGTATTAACGCTGAAGATGCAAGAACATTTATGCCTTCACCGGGCACTATACGTTTACTGCACCAACCTGGTGGCCCTGGTATTCGCTTTGATTCCCATATTTATAGCAGTTATACTGTTCCACCTAATTACGACTCCATGATAGGCAAATTAATCAGCTACGGAGAAACGCGTGCAGAAGCCTTTGCCAGAATGCGTAATGCTCTTGATGAAATTATTATTGACGGCATTAAAACAAACATCGAATTACATCAGCGCATTTTAAGGGACAAGGCGTTTATGCAAGGCGGGACTAATATTCACTACCTCGAAAAAATGTTGAAGGAATAATCCGTGTGGTATGAGTTAAAAATTGATCAATGCCACCGTGATGACGTGGAACAATTAAGCGAAGCGCTAGAAGAAACTGGCGCTTTATCCATTACCCTGACTGATAAAAATGATGTGCCCGTACTGGAGCCTGAGCCCGGAACTACACCATTATGGCCCGATGTCATTATCAATGCCCTCTACACCGAAGAACAAGATGCTCAGCATGCCTTACAAGCATTAGCTAATCAGTATTCAACTCTGCATTTCTCTATTCAAGCATTGCCAGATCAAGACTGGGAACGTGCTTGGATGAAAGATTTTAAGCCGCAACGATTTGGACAAAACTTATGGATTTGCCCTTCATGGCTCGAACCTCCAGAGCCTGAGGCGGTGAATTTAATCCTAGATCCTGGATTAGCCTTTGGCACCGGCACTCACCCAACCACCTCACTTTGTTTAACCTGGCTGGATCAGGCTCCATTACAGGGTAAAACAGTGATTGATTATGGATGCGGGTCAGGAATTTTGGGTCTTGCTGCCTTAAAGCTTGGCGCAGCAAAAGTTTATGCAGTTGATATTGATGAACAAGCTTTGCAAGCCACATTAAACAATGCAACAGCGAATGTTAACGATCCGTCTCAACTACATATTAGCTTTCCTGATAGTTTGGACATAAAAGTCGATATCGTTGTTGCTAACATTTTGCTATCCCCTCTTTTAAGCCTACAAAGTAAATTTAAAGATTTGCTTAAAGAGAATGGAACCTTGATAATCTCTGGAATTTTGGAAGAACAAGCGGCTTCGTTAATTGCAGCTTATGAAGTTAATTTTCATCACCGCAGTTCTCAAAACATAGACGGCTGGTCTTTGTTAGTTTTCACCCGCCGGTAACATACCTGCGGCAAGACGATGTGTTTAACCGCGAATCTAGAGTCTGTTTACAATTCGCTAGCTTTTTGGCCAAAATAGTAGAATTGTAAACAGGCCCTATAATTTCATTTAATGTAGAGTTTACAACTATGACTAAGCAGGATCTTATCCCATTTTTCCCTAAAAGAGCTTTGTTAAGTGTTTCTGATAAACGCGGCATCGTAAAACTAGCAAAAGCACTCCATGAACGCAGCATTGAACTAGTCGCGACAGGCAATACAGCAGCTCTTCTTCATGAGCATAACTTACCGGTTACGGATGTTAGTTCTTGCACGATGTATCCGGAAATGCTGGATGGACGTGTCAAAACATTGCATCCTGCTATTCATGCTGGCTTACTAGCTCGCGGCAGTAAAGATGAAATTACCTTGCATGAACATCAAATTGAGCGTTTTGATTTATTGATTGTCAATTTATATCCATTTGAACAAACCATTAGTAATCATGATTGCGATTTTCAAAAAGCCATCGAAAATATCGACATTGGTGGACCAGCCATGATTCGCTCAGCAGCTAAAAATCACGCCCATGTTTTTGCCGTCGTCACACCTGATGATTATGATACGTTAGAGACTTATCTAGAGCTTAATAAAATTCCTAAAGACTGGGGATTTTTACTAGCCAAGAAAGCTTTTGCACATACTGCAGCCTATGATGCAGCCATTGCCAACTATTTAGGTACCTTAAATGAAATGAAGGAGCCAGCAGGTTTTCCTTCCGTTTTAACTTGCCAATTTAAAACACAATATGAATTGCGTTATGGGGAAAATCCTCATCAACAAGCTATTTTTTACCGTGATAAAAACCCACCACAAGGTTCATTAGCCACTGCAGAGTGCATTCAAGGTAAGCAGCTTTCCTACAATAACTTACTTGATGCTGATGCAGCTTTTGATTGTGTTCGTTCATTTCCAATGGATGCAGTAACTTGTGTGATTGTGAAACACGGGAACCCTTGTGGAATCGCTATTAGTGATACAACTGCCAATGCTTATTTACGCGCTTATCAGACAGATCCTGTGTCCAGTTATGGTGGGATCTTAGCATTTAATCGCCCCATTGAAGAGGAAACAGCACAAGTTATTCTTGAGAAGCAATTTGCTGAAGTCATTATTGCCCCAGCCATTACTAACGCCGCAAAAACTATTTTTGCCACCAAACCAGCAATCAGAATCTTAATCGCAGGAGAGTGGCAAGCCAATCATGAATCGAAATTAGATATGCGTAGTATTCATGGTGGATTATTAGTACAAGAGCATGATGATTGTTTATTTGATAGCAATACTCTCACCGTTGCTACTGAGAAAAAACCTTCTGAACAACAAATGCAAGATTTAATGTTTGCATGGATAGCTGCTAAACACGTTAAATCGAATGCCATTGTTCTTGCAAAAAATGCTGCCACTATTGGCATAGGTGCAGGCCAAACGAGCCGAGTGATGAGTACTCGCATTGCTTTATGGCAAGCTCAAGAGGCTGATTACTCTACTGAAAAAGCAGTTTTAGCATCCGATGCGTTTATTCCTTTTGCCGATACAATTGAAATGGCTGCAAGTGCTGGAGTTAGTGCTATCATTCAACCAGGTGGTTCTATTCGCGATAAACAAGTTATTGCAGCAGCAAATGCCGCTGGAATTTCAATGGTGTTTACTGGCTATCGCCACTTTAAACATTAATAAAACTTTCAACTAGAGTTTATTTACAATTCGCTAGCTTGAGTCGAAAGCCTTGATTCTCGAGCATCGTAGCGCAACATACATGAAGTATGTGAGCAACGAAGCATAGAAAATCAAGGCCTTTTCGACCAAGATAGTAGAATTGTAAACAGACCCTAATACCTATCATGATTAAGCGCTTTATAGATATCCATAAACGTGGAAACGCGATTAATATCAATTGGAACACGTAAGCGGCGTGCAATATCACTTGCTGAAAGAATACCGCGAATATAATGAGTTGCTTCTTCATCCCTCACTAAGAAATGCTGCTTACCTTCATTCTTTAATGTTTCAACTACATCCCTAATTTTGGCGCGCTTTAAATCATTAAAAGCAATTGCTTTTAATTGACTTCTTGGGGTCATCACTTCGCTAACCAAGATCTGATCCCTGGGAGTATGATGCGAAAGCGCCATTATCTTTTCACCAATTAAGTCGGCATAGGCCAGCGTACCAACAAATTCATCTTCTCTTAGAACAAGTTTCAACTTCACATGAGTTTTCTTCATTAAGTCTTCTGCTGTTGCCACATCCAGCGAATCTTCAATAACCAAAGGCGCTGTTTTTTGGAAATCGGTAAAAATATCCAATGCAGGGGAATCTAATGTGATTTGAAAAGCTTCTTCTGGGGTAATCAAATAATCAACTTTACTAATATCATAGGTTTTTAAAATCATAATTATTGCTTCCTTGTACAAAATCAGTTGACAGTTTCAGTTGCCTAGTATCAGTCGCTCTAAACCTCCATATCTTAATTATTTCATAAAGTTGGGATTTTGTCCTGGAGAATATCTACCATTAAATTTGACAAGATACCCCCATGTGGTATATACCCTATAGGGTATCTTGGAGAAAACGCATGTCAAAGAATCCAACACATGAAAAAGAGTTACCCCGTATCAACCGCATCATTGGGCAGCTTGAGGGGATTAAACGAATGATCGAAGAAAAGCGTTACTGCGTTGATATTATGACGCAATTAAGAGCCTCTCGTAATGCCCTTAAAACCGTTGAGCTTAGTGTATTAGAAACGCACATAGGCCATTGTCTCGCAGAGGCGTGTATCTCAGGTAGCGAACAGAAAACTGAACGAATTCGCGAAATTATGAATTTACTACAAAAGTATGAATAGGTGAGTTATGAATCACGAACATCATCAACATCATGACAAAGATACGGAGCAAAAGCACTCTTGTCATAGTTCACATCATGTATCGCCAGTGAAAAAATCGGCCACGAGAGATCTTGGAAAAGCAATTTATACATGCCCGATGCATTCTGAAATTCGTCAAGATAAACCCGGTAATTGCCCTATTTGTGGCATGGCTTTAGAGCCTGAATCAATCTCCTTAGAAGAAGAAACCAACCCTGAATATGCCGACATGCATCGCCGTTTCTGGGTAGGACTAGTTTTATCGTTACCTGTTTTCGTGCTTGCCATGAGTGAAAATCATCTCTTTACTAGTTTGCCGGCCAAGCTTTCTTTGTGGATACAATTTATCTTGGCAACACCCGTGGTTTTATGGTGTGGATGGCCTTTTTTCCTTCGTGGCTGGCAATCACTGAAAACAGGGCATTTAAATATGTTTACTCTTATTGCCATGGGAACAGGGGTAGCCTGGGGTTATAGCGTTATAGCAACCTTATTTCCACAACTCTTTCCAGCCAGTTTTCATAATGAATATGGCCTTGTCGCTGTTTATTTTGAAGCAGCAGCAGTCATAACCACATTGGTATTATTAGGCCAAGTCCTAGAACTTAAAGCGCGTGAAAAAACTGGCGGCGCTATCCGTGCTTTATTAAAACTAGCTCCGGATACTGCTCATCGACTTGATGAACATAACAATGAGAGTGAAATTAGCCTTAATGAGATTGCTGTAGACGACAGGCTACGTGTTCGACCTGGCGAAAAAATTCCTATCGATGGTGAAATTATTGAGGGCTATAGCAATATTGATGAATCAATGATTACAGGTGAACCCATCCCTGCCAGTAAAGAAGTCGGTTCACAAGTTATTGGCGGCACCATTAATCAAACGGGCAGCTTTATTATGAAAGCCACCCACGTAGGCGGCGACACCATGTTACAACGTATTGTACAAATGGTTAGTGAGGCACAACGTAGCCGTGCGCCTATTCAGCGTTTAGCAGATTCCGTTGCTGCCTGGTTCGTCCCTATTGTCATTTTAATTGCGCTTCTTGCCTGTGTTCTCTGGTTAATCCTTGGTCCACAGCCTGCCATTAGTTATGGTCTAATTGCCGCCGTTTCCGTTCTTATTATTGCTTGTCCTTGTGCTTTAGGATTAGCCACCCCTATGTCCATTATGGTAGGCATTGGCAAAGGAGCAGGCAGTGGAGTCTTGATTAAAAATGCAGAAGCTTTGGAACGTCTGGAGAAAGTAAATACTTTGGTAGTGGATAAAACAGGGACTCTCACAGAAGGGCATCCAAAGTTAACGCAAATTATCACCACAAAGCACCCTGAAGAAGAGATTATGGCTCTCGCCGCATCTTTAGAAAACAATAGTGAACATCCTCTAGCCCGAGCTATTGTTTTAGCTGCCAAAGAAAAGGGGTTAACCCTGTCAGTCACTTCAAATTTTGATGCCCCCTCCGGTAAGGGAGTGCGTGGCGTAATCAATAACCAATCTATTGCCATCGGTAATGCCTTGTTAATGAAGGAAGAGCAAGCTGACATTTCATCTTTACAAACTAAAGCGGATGAATTGCGAGCAGAGGGAGCTTCCGTTATGTACATGGCAATTGAACATGAGATTGCAGCTATTTTAGTTATTGAAGATCCAATTAAAGCAACCACTCCGGCTGCTCTTAAAGCCTTGCAAGAGGAAGGCCTTGAGATTGTAATGCTAACGGGTGATAACAAAAAAACAGCAGAAGCCGTTGCAGCAAAACTGGGAATTAAAAATGTGGTTGCTGAGGTTTTGCCGGCAGATAAAAGTCGTATTGTGAGTGAATTACAAAATAAAAACAAACTCGTTGCCATGGCTGGTGACGGGGTAAATGATGCCCCAGCCCTTGCCAAAGCCGATGTAGGTATTGCAATGGGTACTGGGACAGACGTTGCGATAGAAAGTGCTGGGGTTACCTTGCTCCACGGCGATTTACATGGCATCGTTAAAGCTCGGCGCCTTTCTGAATCTACCATGCGTAATATTCGCCAAAATCTATTTTTTGCTTTTATTTACAATGTGTTAGGCATCCCTGTTGCTGCCGGAATTTTATATCCTTTTGTGGGTTTACTATTAAACCCTATGATAGCAGCTGCCGCGATGTCACTAAGTTCTGTCTCAGTTATCGTGAATGCTTTACGCTTACGATGGGTTCAATTATGAGAATAGGCGTGTTGGGTTTCAAAATGGCCACTTGTTTTTTGATGGGCGGACTCATACTCCCTTTAGGAAGCTTTGCCACTAACACATTGAATCTTAATCAATTGGCTAAAATTGCGATTCAAAATAATAAGGACTTAAAAGCCGCCCAATACAATGTTTTTCTGGCAACAGCACGTATAAAGCAAGCTGGTTTGTGGCCAAATCCAAGTCTACAAATTGCCAATTCAGACGACCATTTTTTTACGAATGAGGGAGAATATTCTCGCAGCGTGGGATTTACTCAAGCATTTCCCATTTCTGGACGATTAGCGAAGCGAAAAAATGTTGCACGAGTTGACATTGCTATTGCCATGGCAGAAATAAGGAATGCCAAGCGACAACTTAGAGGACAAGTTGCAAATAGCTTTTATGCGATTCTCATTACCGATGAACGTTTAAAACAATTAAACGGTCTACTGAATATCAATCAGCAATTAATGCAGGTTAGCCAGAAACGTTTTCTTGCTGCCGAGGTTTCTGAACTGGATGCCAACACAGCCAAGTTAGAGTATCAACGTCTATTGCAGGAGAAACAAGTATTAGGAAGTTTACGGATTAACCAAGTTTCACAATTAAATCAACTGTTAGGTCGCAGTAAGCAAACCCCATTATTACTTGATAGAACCTTGCCGAACCTAATCCCTCTTCCCAACCTAACCCAACTGCAAGCCAATGCCTTACAACATCGGCCGGAGATGCAGATAGCCTGGTTAAATTTTAATCGTGCCCAAGCTGATCAACAACTTGCCCGTGCTGAACGATGGGCAGATTGGACCGTCGGTTTAGGAGTGCAGCAAGATAAAATCTTTGTTGATGGGGCTGCAGCACAAAAACCTGATCGCGCACTTAATATCAATATTGCTATTCCCCTCCCATTATTTAATGCCAATCAGGGTCGTATCCAGGAAACTACGTTTGCAGGAACGCAAAATCTTATGAAGATTAAAGCCCTTAAGTTAGCAATAAAAACGGAAATAGCCAGCAATTATGGACAAGTACAAGCGTTACAAACTGCTTTACGCCAATCGCAAGCCGGAGAAACCTTTAAGCTTATAAATCGTAACGTGGAGCTGGCAAGAGAAGCTTACAAAAACGGACAAATCTCTTTGTTCGAGGTTTTGCAAATTCAACGGCAGCAAAATGAATTGCAAACGGCCAAGCTCAATACTCTTGAAAAATACCTACAAGCAGTAACACAACTATGCACAGCGCTAGGCAATAATCGTCTTACCCTATGCCCCCCTTTCTCAGAAAGAAGGACTTTAAATGCATCCATTCATCATGAAGTTTGTTAAATCAACGCAACACGCTTTAGGCAGGTTAACTTTTTTAATTACTGCTTGCTATAGCATTGCAATTTTTGCTCATGGTGAAAAAATAGAAATTTCTGAAGAGCCACACGGTCCTGTAGTCTTAACGAAAGAACAAGAAGAAATCATTGACTTAAAACTTGCCAAGGTAAGCCAACAACCTCTTTCACAAATACTGGGTTTAAATGGCGAAATTCAACTCTTACCTAATGAACAAGCGGATGTCAGCGTAAGGATTAGTGGTAACGTTTCTGCCTTATACGCCAATCTAGGTGATCATATAAAAATTGGACAACCTTTAGTAAAGGTGCAATCGCGATTAATAGGCGACCCACCTCCGAGTGTTGTTATTAACTCCCCTATGTCCGGTATTATTGACGCCCGTAATGTCACCCTGGGACAAGCCGTTGAACCGAATACGGTATTGTTCCATATTAGTAATCGTCGCCGTCTTATCGCAGTTGCCAAGGTATATGAAGAAGATTTAGGCAAGGTGAAGATAGGGCAAAAAGCATATCTTCATGTCTTAAGTTATCCTAAACAAACCTTTCTTGGGAAAGTCATCTTGATAGAACCGAATCTTGATTCCATTACAAGAACCGTCAATGTTCAAATTATTCTTGATAACTCACAAGATTTACTCAAGCCAGGAATGTTTACACGCGCTAATCTTATTTTGCAAGAAAATGAAGATGCGTTGACTATTCCCAATGCAGCCATTCTAGAAGCCAATGATGAAAAATTTGTCTTTCGCCGGGAAGGCAAACAATTTCAGCGTGTCATTATCAAAACTGGCATCAGTGATGAAATTAATACAGAAATTATTGAGGGGCTTGCTGCCGGTGATGAGGTGGTCATTCAGGGAAACCGACAACTTTATACACTTTGGCTAACAGGCGGACAACTGCCCACAACAGAGGATCATCAATAGATGTTTAATCGTCTTATCGCATGGTCACTTGCAAATCGCGCCTTGGTTTTGGCCCTTACCTTGGCATTATGCATTTTAGGAGGTTATACCTTACAAAAAATGCCAGTGGATGTATTTCCTGAATTTGCCCCTCCTCAAGTAGTGATTCAAACTGAAGCACCAGGGATGGCTCCCCAAGATGTCGAAGCCTTAATTACTTATCCACTAGAGAGTGTTATTAATGGCACTCCTGGGGTCACTGATGTACGCTCGCGAACTTCAGCAGGATTATCGACAATCACTGTAATTTTTGATGACAGTACAGATATCTATCGTGACCGACAGTTAATCAATGAGCGCATACAACAAATTGCTGGCAAATTACCAGCCAATAGCGCAGCTCCTGTCATGTTGCCTGTTATTTCAGCGGTAGGATGGATGTTGAAATATGCCTTGGTTAGCGACACGCTCTCCCCAGAAGAATTAAGAACTATTTCCGATTGGGTAATTCGCCCGCGAATATTAGCGTTAGGTGGGGTGGCTTCTATTGTTTCCTTAGGAGGCGAAGTCAAGCAATACCAAGTACTTTTGGATTCATCGCGCATGCTGGCTTATCGCCTTAGTGTTGAGGAAGTGCGGCAAGCTTTAGAAAATTCAAATCGCAATGTGCCTGGAGCTTTTCTACAAAAATCAGGCCGAGAGTTAATTGTTGGTACTATCGGTCGCATAAAAACATTAGAGGATATCCGTAAAACCATTATCACCACTCGCCAAGGTATTCCAGTAACCATTGGTAATGTGGCAACCGTGACTTTCGGTGGCGAAATCAAACGTGGTGATGGTGCTTACGGCGCAAAAAATGCTGTCATTGGCACTATTTCCAAATCCTATGGCGCAGATACGTTAACAACCACCCATAAAGTAGAAGCAGCTTTAGCTGAAATCAAAGCATCTCTGCCACCTGGAGTGCAGTTAACAACCGATGTTTTTCGACAAGCGAATTTTATTGAGGCCGCAATTAAAAATCTAAGCATTGCTCTTCTAGAGGGTGCATTAATTGTTATCGCGGTATTATTTGTTTTTTTAATGAACGTACGAGCTTCATTCATTACCTTTCTTTCCATGCCAATCTCTTTCATGTTTGGCATTTTGGTTCTGCATCTCTTTGGTTTTGGCATTAATGCAATGACTCTGGGGGGCATTGCCATCTCCATTGGAGAAGTCGTCGATGACGGCATAATTACCGTAGAAAACGTCGTGCGGCGTTTACGCTTAAATCGCTTATCTTCCAAGCCTATATCAAGTCTAACCCTCATTTTTGATGCTGTGCTTGAAATTAGAAACTCTGTTATCTATGCAACAATTATTGTAAGTTTGGTATTCATACCTATTTTTTTCCTCTCAGGTGTCTCAGAAAAAATCTTCAGCCCATTAGCAATTGCTTATATCGCTTCTGTTTTAGGCTCGCTCGTTGTCTCCATTACGGCAGTCCCAGCTCTTTGCTACTTACTTTTGGTCAATAAGAACGAGAAACTAAATGATGCTAATATAAAATTACACGAATTCACCAATAAAGAGCGCTTAAATTTTGAAAAAAAACAACTGCCTAGTACGGAAGAAAAAGAAACTCCCTTCGTGCTTTGGCTTAAATCTCATTTTCAACGCATTCTCCAGTGGTCAATTAATCATTTCTGGATAATTGTCAGTTCTGCGGTTGCTGCATTGATTTTTACCTTAAGTCTCCTCCCATTTTTTGGCACAGCCTTTTTACCGGAATTCCATGAGGGAAATTTTATTATTGCCATGACCACCTTGCCCGGCACCTCTGTTGAAGAGTCAATGCGCTTAGGAACACAAGTACGTAAACGTTTATTAAAATATCCTCAGGTTATTTCCATTTCGCAACGTGCAGGTCGTAGTGAGCTAGATGAAGATGCTCTGCCTCCCAATGTCAGTGAATTTGATCTCTATCTTGATTTTGATAAGGACAAAACCATGCCACCGGCAGAACTATTAAGGCGTATCCGTCAAGATTTAGCATCAATTCCTGGAGCAGTTTTTAATGTCGGCCAATTCATTGCCCATCGTATGGATGAGGTGCTTTCTGGTGTTCGCGCTCAGGTCGCCATAAAAATCTTTGGTGATAATTTGACAATACTTAATCAATTAGGTGACTCGATTGCCAAACTACTAAAAGAGATCTCTGGAATTGTTGACATTAACAAAGAACAACAAATCAATGTACCCCAATTAGTCATTAAAATTGATCGGGAAAAAGCAGCCTACTACGGAATTAATATTGGCCAAATTTCTGAAGACATCCAGATTTTACTTAATGGTGTGCGAGTTTCGAGTGTTCTTGAGGGTCAACGTAGTTTCGACCTTTATCTGCGACTAGCTGAGTCTGGACGACATAGTGTTAAAGCCGTTCAGGACATGTTAATTGATGCTCATGGAATTAACTCCCAAGGGACTGAAAAAATTCCTTTGCGTGCGGTTGCCGAAATTTCGGAGCAAGAGCAACCTTTTTTAATTAACCGCGAAAATGTGCAACGCATGGTGGTTGTTGCCTTTAATGTACAAGAAAGTGATTTAGGCTATGTGATTCGCGAAGTTAAGCAATTAGTTAAAGAAAAAGTAAAACTTCCCTCAGGTTATTTTATTCAATATGGGGGACAGTTTGAAAACCAGCAGCAGGCAGCACGCACCATTATGCTTTTAGGGGGCTTGGCAATTCTTGCAATGCTCTTACTTTTATATAAAGCATTCGGCACTTTAAGAGAGGCTTTTTTAGTACTTTTTAATCTTCCTTTAGCCTTAATTGGCGGTGTTCTATCACTCTTTATTGCCAGTGGTGAAATGAGTATTGCAGCCATGATTGGCTTTATCACCCTTTTTGGTATTGCTGCTCGCAACGGTATCATTCTCGTTGCTCGTTACAACCAATTACATGCCCAAGGTAAACCTTTACAAGAAGTGATAATGCAAGGCACCTTGGATAGGTTAATTCCCGTATTAATGACAGCTGCTACTGCAGCTTTAGGCTTAATCCCTTTATTGTGGGGGTCACCCGTTGGCAAAGAATTAGAACGCCCACTAGCGCAAGTATTATTAGGAGGGCTTTTCACTTCAACGTGTTTGAATATGATTGTTGTACCTACTGTTTATAATTTTCTTGAACAACGACGAACCCAGAGGTGTAATCAATCCTAAGCAGATTATTCGTTTTCTCGCTTACTCTGGGAGTTAACGTAAAACCATTAATTTATTAATCGGAGACAGCATTTGTGAAAAAAATCAGCAGCCTTTTTCTATTGATGAGCTTAATTTATCATCCCTCAATCGCAGATATGCAATCCCACCATCAGATGAAACATCCGCCCCTTAATGCTGTGATGGCAAAATCACCAGCAATTCATTTAACTATCGAAAAAATTGTGGATAAACATGACAAAAAATTGGTTTTTTTTAAACTAACAGACAGCACCAGTAATAAGCCAATTCACTTAAATGAGCTTAAAGAAGTGCATACACAAAAAATTCATTTATTGGTGATTGACGATAGTCTTTCTGACTATAGCCATGCCCACCCCAAAGCCACTCTTGAGCCGGGAGTTTATCAATTCGAATGGCAACCGAAACGCAAAAATGCCATTTATCGAGTATGGGCCGACATAGTTCCCCTTAAAAGCAATACACAAGAATACATTATTGCTGATTTGTCACCATCTAAAAATTTTTACACTACCCTGAAAATTACTTCTAAACCATTTTATGAAAGTACGGTCAATGGTTTTCAATTTAAGCTGACTTTTGACAAAACCAAGCTTGAGGTTGGTAAACCTGCTATGGGTAAAATTATTGTTACGGATGCACAAGGAAACCCTATACATACTCTCGAGCCTGTTATGGGCGCCTTTGCTCATATTGTCGGCTTTAATGATGATCTAAAAACCGTTGTACATATGCATCCTATGGGGCAAGAGCCTAATACAGCAGGAGCTCGCGGTGGTCCTGAACTGCAATTTCACATTGAACCTGGAAAAGCAGGATTCGTTAAAATATTTGCTCAGGTAAAAATTAATGGACAAGAAATTTTTGTCCCTTTCGGCATTGTCATCAATAGTTAAAAGTTGATAGTCACCCTTTCATTGAGGGGAGAAAAGGTGACTAATGAGAATTAAGCTGCTGGGGCGTTTAGTTTTTCTTCCAACGCTTCAATATGCTGCTGCGATGCGGTTTTTGCAAAGAAAAAGCATGAGTTAAAAGAAAGGTCACCTTTATAGCAGGATTTAAGCGTTCTCCCTGCGATGGCAAAAGCACCAAACACACTAAGCGCAATAGCAATATTGACTAGAATTGGTTTCCAAATTGCACGGTGTTCATGCAAAATATGATCTTGCGAATGCAGTAATGTAGACATTTGCCGCTTCATGGAGCGAATTCTGTTCGCATCGCAATTTGGCTTTTGCGCCTCAATAAAAATACCCTCCCATTGCTTCTGTAACGCACTTGCCAAATTATAACCTACCCTACCCTTAGCAACCTGACCAACCCAAAGATCGCCCGCGAACTCTTTGAAATCTGTAAGCCCTTGAGTGACGGAGTGGTTGTCGAAATCAAATATTATCTTAGAAGCTTTACTTACCACAGGTGCGAATAAAGGTTCGTCTTTAAAGGTCCCTTCGAATACGCGAAATAGTTTTATAGAATCACTCACGAACAATGCTAGCTCTAGATCTTGCTGTATTTGTTGTTCAAATTCATTTTTCTCTAAACTAGAGGCTAAAGTATTTAATTGCGCTTGTAATTTATCTGCTAAGTTAGAAAAATCTGGGCCTTGAAAATATCCTCTGTCCGACAGGCGCTTACCAAAGCCTTTTATTTGTTCAATCTTCGATAAAGAATCGTAAAACTCAACTACTTTTTTGGGAATCAATGAAGACAATTCAGCGTTCGAAAAAGCTTTAACAATGCTGTCCCTTAAGGTAGTTGAACATTTGTCGAGCAAAAAAGTCTCGAATTCTTTTAGAAAATTTTGCTGAAATATTTCTTTTCCTGCGCTGCTTGTAGCTGTACCAGCTTGTAACTCTTTGTAGCAAGCGTCTTCCCATTTGCCCTTCAGGTCATCAATCCATTCAGGAAGACTTTGCCTATTCACATCAGCGATTGATAATTCCTCGGCAATTTTCTCCAGCTCAATGAAGCCTTTTGTAACAGGATGGCTATCAAAATTTTTCAGACTAACTGATATCCTTTCCAAAAGAGGGTTTAGGACCAATGATGGATGCACCTTATCGTAAAAGTCCCTCATTCGATACCAATAAAGATCTTGCTGGATAAATTTTTCTATCGCTTTAAACTCTAACCGAAATTCTTTTACCTTTTTACTAAACACAGCCAGATCAGCCTCTGTCTTAATTTCTTCCCTTTTTAACTGCAAATCTTCAACTAGCTTAAGCAACTTTTGTTTCCTTGACTTATTCAGCAATGTTCCAGCAAAATCTTTTATTTTTCGCAAGCTTTCTGATGCATCGAGAAAAGCAACCAAATTGTTAAATTCCGTATCTTCATCCGTGCTTACAGGTAGACTCTCCTTACAAAAGGCTTTTATTACTGCAGGCTCATCTTGACTCAAAATCTTTGTTAATTTAATTAAATCAATTGCTATATTATGCTCTAACTCTTTAAATACCTGTTGCTCATGATTGTTTAAAAGGATAACCGTAGCTTTTTGTTCATGCGAGAGGGTAAAGTATTTACTCTTCTTATAATCTCTTTTCCCTGTCTTGAGCTCTTGAGTAAGTGCTTTGACTTTGTCTTGCGTTTCTGTCCCTAAATATTTTTCCAATGATTGATAAGAATCAAGAAAATCTGCAGTCCAAACTGCCGAATCAGTACTAGCCTTGGTATAAATACGGCCCAAAGTGAATATCTTAACTGCAAATTCAGCTAAACTGACACTACTCTCATTTTTGTCTTGAAAGAGTAGGTAAGATTTTTCAATCATTCCCAATGTAAGAGAAGGGGGAATACTATCCTCCAATAATTCTTCATGAATAGCCACCTTCCTTGTTTGTTCAATTTCTTTGAATAGTTCTTCTAAAAAAGTTTTTGCAGGCAGTCTATCTTCCTCTTTTACTTTTGCAAGTAAAGGCAACATTGCCGTTATATACCACATAGTATTTTTCCTGTGCCATTTATTGCACAAAAGAATAACAGCAGAACATTAAGGTAGTATTAAAAACAATTTTTTGTAATGCTTTATGTTAGGACAGCAGTTCAATTACTGTTTTAGAGATATAAAATTAAAGCCCAACTTTGGAAAAATGCCTTTGTTGGGCTTAGGTAGGAGGTATTTCTGTTAATCAAGCAAACCTAAAGCTTTCACTGTATCACGCTCTTGACGTAACTCATCCAAGGTAGCATTAAACTTAGCCTGGCCATAATCATTAAGTTGTAACCCTTCGACCACCTGAATTTCGCCATGAGCACGGCGACAAGGGAAAGAGAAAATTAACCCTTCGTCTACCCCATATTCTTCTTGTGAACTTAGGCACATTGAAAAAGACTCATTCGCGGGAGTATCTGTAATCAAATGATTAACACCCTGCACAACAGCATTAGCAGCTGAAGCAGCCGACGAAGCGCCGCGTGCTTTGATGATTGCCGCACCTCGTTGTTGTACCGTTGTCACAAAAGTCTCTTTTAACCAAGTTTCATCCTTAATCACTGAGGCTGCTGATAAACCATTAATTTTAGCATTATAAAAATCCGGATACTGTGTAGAAGAATGATTTCCCCAAATGGTCATTTGGCTAACTTCAGTGATATCCACACCGGCTTTTTGTGCGAGTTGTGTCCGAGCACGTAACTCATCCAGTGTCGTCATGGCATAAAATCTATCATTAGGGATATCTTTTGCATGATTCATAGCAATGAGGCAGTTGGTATTACAAGGGTTACCTACTACGAATACACGTATATCTTCAGCTGCATAATCATTGATGGCTTGACCTTGTTTAGTAAAAATACCGCCATTAATTTGTAATAAATCAGAGCGCTCCATCCCTTGCTTACGAGGAACAGAACCCACTAATAAAGCCCAGTTGACACCATCCATCGCCTGCTTAAGATCAGCAGTACAAACGATACGTTTTAGCAAAGGAAACGCACAATCCTCTAACTCCATTGCGACACCTTCAAGCGCTGGTAACGCAGGCTCTAACTCAAGCAATTGCAATTCGACATCCGTATGGGGTCCAAACATTTGTCCAGAAGCAATTCTAAATAATAAGGCATAACCAATTTGCCCAGCGGCACCAGTTACTGCTACTCGCACTCGTTTATTCATTTATTCTTTTCCTTTTTCCACCATTGTTTGACTAAGAAAAGCGCGGCAATACTTCGCGCCTCAGAAAAATCCGGTCGCAGCAATAATTCTTCCGTTGCCTCTAATGGCCACTCAATCACTTCAAGTGGCTCTGGCTCATCACCAGGTAAGGGAGAGGGATATAAGTCATATGCTGCAACTAAATCAAGAACTGCACCAAAATAACCAGGGGCCAGCGTCATCCTTCTCAGCGAATGTAGTTTTTTGGCAGCAAAACCTGCTTCTTCGCGTAACTCACGGTTCGCTGCTTCAAGCGCTGTTTCTCCTTGATTGACAATCCCCTTAGGAAAAGCCAACTCATAAGAGTCAGTCCCTGCAGCATATTCCCGCACTAGCAGCAAGGAGTCATCTGCAGTAATTGCTGCAATGAGAACAGCACCATGACCATGACTACGAATCCGTTCGTAAACCCGCTGAGCACCATTGGCAAAATGAAGATGCATTTGCTCAATCGTAAAGAGATTGGATTTAGCAATCACTAACCTTTTCGAACAAACCGGTTTTTCACGCATCCTTATTTTACCTTTATAAAAACTTAAGTAGACCACAGTCTTTGCCCAAAGGCGAGCACTCATGTTTTGTAAAAATTATTGTCATGATACTATTGCAAACTTAAACAAGCCAGTCCAATGTTAGCACAATGTTACCGACCTCTTTATATATTCATATTCCCTGGTGTATCCGCAAATGCCCGTATTGTGATTTTAATTCACATAAAAGCCCAGACAACTTGCCTGAAGAAAGCTATATCAAGGCTTTAATAAATGATTTTAAAGCAGATTTAGAATTTTTTCCTGCACGCGAAATTAGTAGCGTCTTTATTGGCGGGGGAACCCCTAGCTTATTCTCAGCAAAGGCTTATGAATCCCTATTCAATCAATTAAACACCTTAGTGCCTTTCGCTAAAGGAATAGAAATCACGCTTGAAGCAAATCCAGGCACAGTTGAGCAACAACGCTTTAATGACTATCGCCGCTTAGGTATTAACAGGCTCTCTTTAGGAATACAAAGTTTTAATCCTGAACATTTAAAGCGTCTTGGCCGCATTCATGATGAAAAGCAAGCTCATCAAGCCATTAAATCCGCTCGTCTTGCAGGATTTGACAACATTAATATCGATCTCATGCATGGTTTACCGGGACAATCCCTTGAGCAAGGTTTGCAGGATTTAAACGCCGCTTTGGCGCATCAACCTGAGCATCTTTCCTGGTATCAATTAACCATTGAACCTAATACTGTATTTTATAAACAGCAACCCATCTTACCAAGCGAAGATGAAGCTTACGAATTAGAAGAGCAAGGGTTAGCGTTGTTAGCTACCTATTATTTTAAGCGTTATGAAATTTCTGCTTTCTGCCACTCTGACAAAACAGCTCGTCATAATATCAACTATTGGCTTTTTGGAGATTATTATGGCATTGGCGCTGGTGCACATGGGAAAATCACTACCGCAGAAAACCAGGTTTACCGCACACGAAAACACCGTCAACCAACAGATTATTTGAATCCTGACAAATCTTTTCTTGCTGGTAAAGAATTAGTGGAACCTAATTCTTTACTTTTTGAATTTATGCTCAATACCACACGTCTACAACAAGCGATCCCTTATGAACTCTTTCCTGAAAGAACAGGGCTCCCTTTGACAATGTTAAAACCTTTGCTTGAAAATGCCGCACTAAAAAAATTAATCCAAATGCATGAAACCTTTTGGCAAATTACTGCTTTAGGCCGTCGCTACACTAATGACTTACAAGGTTTTTTCCTGCCAGACTAGCTCTGGCAAGCAGGCTCATAACAATGGAAGCAATCTTTTTTAAACTAGAGATACACCAAAACTAAATTAAGGAAACCTCACCCCTCTCTTCACAACTTTGCCGCTTTCATTAATAATGAGGTTTTATTTTTGCTAGGAGGCGTAATGTTATCAGGCCTGTTGTCGCTTTTTGTTGTCGTGGTTGGTTATTTAGCTGGCTCCGTTTGTTCAGCTGTTATCGTTTCTCGCATTTTTTCTCTGCCTGATCCACGCATCACTGGCTCGCAAAACCCAGGAGCAACCAATGTATTAAGGCTAGCAGGTAAAAAATATGCCGCCATTGTTTTACTAGCGGACGTCCTGAAAGGTCTTTTGCCAGTTTTATTAGCACAACTTTTAGGTGCAGGCCCCATTACACTTAGCTTTACTTGCTTGGCTGCAGTTATGGGTCATATGTATCCGATTTTTTTTGGGTTTCGTGGTGGGAAAGGGGTTGCCACAGCTATGGGGGCATTTTTAGGCCTTCATTTCATGCTTGGAGTTCTTGTGATAGCGACCTGGCTATTGGTGGCTAACTTTTTGCGCTATTCCTCCCTTGCCTCAATTGTCTCGATGGTTATGGCACCCTGGTATGCCCTGTTTATTCCCAATGGCCTTCTTATGTTTCCGCCCTTATTCTTCATTGCTCTGTTTATTCTTTATAAACACCGAGACAATATTACTCGCTTAATTGATCGCCAAGAACCCAAGATTCAATTTAGTCGCTCTTCACTAAGAGAAGAGATCAGCGCCACCTTACTTGAAGAGGAAAAAGAACAAGAGCTTGAACAAGCCCAAATCACCACTGCCCCCCCTCCTTCTTTACCTGCAGAACCTGCTTCAACAGCGAAGGCAGAAGTTAAGAAAGTCCGTAAAAAGCCAACAGCAGGAAAAACAACAACCCCAAAAGTGCCTAAAAAAACCACAGACAAGGCATCGAAAACCAGTGCAGACAAAACTTCGAAAAAAAGCTCAAGTAAAACTGCGAAAAAACCCTCTTAAGATTTAAGCTGAGATCTTGTAAGTGTTGCTTATCCTGAGCTTAGGATAGGCAACAGAATTTTATGCCAAAGGCCACCGCGCTTTGACATCAATAGCATGATTGGTGTCTTCCTCTCCACGTAATAATCGCAAACATCCCGCATAAGCAACCATAGCACCATTATCCGTGCAATATTCCGTACGCGGAAAATAGATTTCACCACCCTGCTCTTGCATCAAAGTTGTTAACGCCATCCTCAATGCGCGATTAGCACCGACACCACCGGCCACAACCAAACGATGACTCGCCGTTTGTTTAACTGCTCGCCTACATTTAATGACTAAAGTTTCTACGACTGCATCTTGAAACGCTCTGGCAATTACTACTTTAGCCTTTTCATCTTTATCACTGTTATTCCAAGCCGTAAGTGCATGAGTTTTCAAACCGCTGAAGCTAAAATCCAAACCAGGTCTATCCGTCATCGGACGCGGAAATGGTGCCAACTCATTCTTTATGTCTGGCGTCTTATCTGCAA
The DNA here is from genome assembly GCF_001467025.1 of Legionella brunensis. Classification (GTDB taxonomy): domain Bacteria; phylum Pseudomonadota; class Gammaproteobacteria; order Legionellales; family Legionellaceae; genus Tatlockia; species Tatlockia brunensis. The sequence continues at coordinate 212,774 of NZ_LNXV01000033.1, forward strand.
GCCCCGCTAAAATTGCTCCTCCGGGATAAGGTAGTCCCATTAGCTTTGCTGTTTTGTCGAATGCCTCACCCACCGCATCATCTAATGTTTCACCAATAATACGGTACTCTCCTAAAGCCTGCGCCTCTATTAATTGAGTATGTCCTCCTGAAACCAGGAGAGCTAAAAATGGAAACTCAAGTGTCGGTGAATCAAGTTTTGCCGCCAGTAAATGAGCTTCTAAATGATGAATGGCCAACGCCGGGATATTCAGTCCTAAAGCCAAGCTTTTGGCAAAACACGCTCCAGTTAGTAAAGCCCCGATTAAACCTGGACCTGCCGTATAAGCAATGGCATCAATCTCTGTTTTAGCGATTCCTGCCTGTTTAAAAGCCTGATCGACCAAAGGCACAATATATTTGACATGATCACGGGAAGCCAACTCAGGCACCACCCCCCCATAACGTTGATGCGTAGTCAACTGTGAATGCAGGGCATGAGCCATTAATCCCCTCTCGGAGTCATAAATCGCTACACCCGTTTCATCACAAGATGATTCAATCCCAAGTACCCGCATCTACACCTCTGTCATAATGATTAAAAAATAATCTGTCATTATACGAAAAGACCGCCTTGAATACCAAGAATGGCTACATTATTTAATAAGCAATCCAGCTCTAAATATAAACTGAATTACAATTTCTGTATTACAATAAAACTTGACGATTGCTTTAACTGGCACTAGAATTGCCAGCCTATTATATTAAATTACTCAGAGGAAATAAGTTAATGCCTACAGTTCGTGTGAAAGAAGGCGAAAATCCTGAATATGCATTACGTCGCTTCAAGCGTTCTTGTGAAAAAGCAGGAATTTTAACTGAATTACGTCGTCGCGAATTTTACGAAAAACCTACTGCAGAGCGTAAGCGTAAGCAAGCTGCCGCTGTAAAACGTCACCTTAAGAAGGTTTCTCGTGATGTTTCTATGTCTGCTCGTCGTAACGCCAAACATAGACGCAAGTAATCATGACTATTAAAGACCGTATCAGCAATGATATTAAAGACGCGATGCGTGCCAGAGACAAAATGAAACTGGACACGCTTCGTCTCATTACTGCTGCAGTCAAACAAGTTGAAGTGGATGAACGTATTGTTGTCGATGAAGAGCGTATGCTTGTTATACTTGATAAGCTCGCTAAACAGCGAAAAGAATCCATTACCCAATTTAAAACCGCTGGTCGTGATGATTTAGTTGCTCAGGAACAGTTTGAATTAGATCTTATCGGTCATTATTTACCAGAACCTCTATCAGAGGCTGAAGTTGAAGCTCTTGTCGCGAAAGCAATTGCAGAAGTCAATGCTGAAAAGATGAGTGATATGGGTAAGGTAATGGCTCTACTTAAGCCCCAACTTCAAGGCCGAGCCGACATGACTAAAGTTAGTGTGCTGATAAAGGCAAAATTGAGTTAACCTCTTATCATGTCTGGCTTAATTCCGCAGCCATTCATCGATGATCTGCTTACCCGCACCGATATTGTTGAGCTTATTGATAGCTATATTCCATTAAAAAAAACTGGCCACAGTTATGTGGCTTGCTGCCCTTTTCACAATGAAAAAACCCCATCGTTCAATGTCGTTGCAAAAAAACAGTTTTATCACTGTTTTGGTTGTGGCGCGAGTGGGAATGTCATTAGCTTTGTAATGAACTACCTTAATCAAGGTTTTATTGATGCCGTAGAAACACTTGCGTCACGCCTCGGCCTGCAGGTACCACGCGATGGACGCACGGAAAAAAATCAACAATCGCTTAGCTTGTATCAATTGTTAGCACAGGTCAGTCAATTTTATCAAGCGACTTTAAAGACCAAGGGACAACCTGCCATTAACTATTTACGCCAACGAGGGTTAACCGGGGAAATTGCTAAGTTTTACCAAATAGGATACGCGCCAGCAGATTGGCAAACGCTTGAGAAGCATTTTAAAATTCATCGCAATGAACTGATTGCCACAGGGATGCTTATTCAAAAAGAAGACGGCAAAACCTATGATCGTTACCGTCATCGCATTATGTTCCCTATCCATGATAGGCATGGTCGAATTATCGGCTTTGGCGGAAGAGCTATTGACGCGCAGCAAAAACCCAAATATCTCAACTCACCCGAGACAGTTATTTTTCAAAAAAGCCGTGAACTTTATGGACTACACCAAATTCTACAAACCCATAAATCTATTGATAACATTGTTATTGTTGAAGGTTATATGGATGTCATCGCCTTGGCTCAGCATGGTATTACTAATGCCGTTGCCGCTTTGGGAACTGCAACCAGTATTTATCACATTCAATTACTCGCTAAACACACGCAACACCTAATTTTTTGTTTTGATGGCGATGCTGCAGGACGTCAAGCGGCATGGCGGGCTTTGGAAAGTTGTTTGCCTCAATTAAACGCAGGCCTCAATGCCAGTTTTATTTTTCTACCAGAAGGTTATGATCCCGACAGCCTGGTACGAGAGGAAGGAAGTGCAAAATTTATTGAGCGATTAAAACAGGCCAAACCACTCAATCATTTTTTCTTTGACAGTCTGTCACGCAATATCGATTTACTTTCTGTTGCGGGTAAAAGTCAATTAATCAATGCTGCAAAGCCACATCTTTTAAAAATACAAGAAGGCCCCTATAAACAATTATTGCTAGATGAACTGGCACGAATTAGTCATATAGAAACTCACCGACTAGCACAAATTATTCATGAAAAGGCTTCTTTGCCTTTGCAAAACAATAAACCCATTACTCGCTCCCCAATTCGTCTCGCCATTGCTTTGCTCATCCAACATCCTGAAATCTTCAAAGATTGCCAAGAATATATCGACCCTAGCTTGTTGCAGGGAAAAGAGCAAGAAATACTGCAAAAACTGCTGCAACAAATCGCAAAATCACCTGAAGCGAATACGGCAACGCTAATTGAACAATGGCGTAATACACCCTTTTTTGACGCATTAGGGAAATTAGCCGGTTGGGACCATCAGGTTCCAGAACCAGCACTCGTGAAAGAATTTATTGATATTATTTTATTTTTGCAAAAACAGAATTTAGAAAATAAAATTAATCAGTACATTGCAAAATCCCGCGATCAGGGCTTAACTTTATCAGAAAGACTAAACTTACAAGAGATGCTTAAGCAGCGGCACCAAAATAACGATGATAAAAAATAACGCAAAATATACTGGCAAGTTTGCCATTGCAGGTTTATAATCAAAACCTTTTTGTGGTTTAACCTCACCAACGCCTATGACGACTATGAATGACCAAGAACAGCAGCACTCGCAAATTACCAAAGTCATCCGTTTGGGTAAAGAACAAAATTACCTAACCTATGCCCAGATTAATGATCTGTTACCCAACATCGTCGATACTGAACATTTTGATGTAATTATCAGCATGTTGGAAGGCATGAACATTAAAGTTTTCGAAGTTTCACCCAGCGAAGACGAATTGGCTCTACTTGGGACAACTGAAGAAGCTCCCGAGGATGTTGAAGAAGCAGCGGCAGTTCTTGCTTCTGTCGACAAAGAGACAGGTCGAACAACTGATCCGGTTCGCATGTACATGCGTGAAATGGGTACGGTTGAACTGCTGACACGCGAAGGTGAAATTCGCATTGCCAAGCGTATCGAAGAAGGTATCTACCAAGTTCTCAAATCGCTTGCTCATTATCCTGAAACGGTACAGCTAGTTCTTGAGGATTATGATCGCGTTATCACAGAAGAAATTCGTCTAAGCGACATCATCAGCGGCTTTGCCGATGTCGAAGAAGAGGCACCACCTGCTAGCATAGGTTCTATGCTTGATGAGTCTCAGCAGGAAGAGCTTCTGTTGGATGATATTGACTCCGAGGAAGAAGGCGAGGAAGGTGAAGGCGGCTTGGGAGAAGGGGATGAAGGCCCTAATCCAGAACAAGCAAAAATTTATTTTGACGAATTGCGGGAGAATTTTAACAATGCGATGCATGCGTTAAAAGAGCATGGTCGCACCGCCCCTAAAACTCTTGCATTATTAGAAACAATGTCCGACTCCTTCTTGAAATTAAAGTTGACTTCAAGACAGGTTGATCGCCTAACCCGTCACTTCCGTCATCTGCGTAATCATATTCGTGAATTCGAACGCACGATTATGCGCCTTTGTATTGAAAAAGCCCGCATTCCACGCAAACTCTTTATTGATACCTTCCCCGGTCAAGAAACTGATCTGACTTGGTTAGAAACTGTCATAAGCAAGCATGCTAAAAAGTTGGATATGCCGCGCATTGAAGAGTATCGCGAAGAGATCTTACGTATCCAAGCCAAACTAACCTCTTTTGAGGAAGAATATGGCTTGATTATTAGCGAAATCAAAGACATTAACCGTAAAATGTCAATTGGTGAAGCAAAAGCCCGACGTGCTAAAAAAGAAATGGTTGAGGCAAACTTACGCTTAGTAATTTCGATTGCCAAAAAATACACTAACCGCGGTCTACAATTCCTCGATTTAATTCAGGAAGGAAATATCGGCTTGATGAAAGCAGTCGATAAGTTTGAATACCGACGTGGTTACAAATTCTCAACCTATGCAACTTGGTGGATTCGTCAGGCAATCACACGTTCGATTGCCGACCAGGCACGCACAATCCGCATCCCGGTGCATATGATTGAGACGATCAACAAACTCAACCGTATTTCACGACAAATTCTCCAGGAAACGGGCCGTGAAGCGACCCCCGAAGAATTAGCGGCAAAAATGGATCTTAGCGAAGATAAAATCCGTAAAGTATTAAAGATCGCCAAAGAACCTATTTCGATGGAAACGCCGGTTGGTGACGATGACGATTCACATTTAGGTGATTTTATTGAAGACAGTAACATCGAATCACCGATTGAACGCGCTACTGCTGAAGGCTTACGCGAAGCGACATTAGAGATTCTTGAAACCCTAACCCCACGTGAAGCCAAAGTTTTACGTATGCGTTTTGGTATCGAGATGAATACCGACCATACATTAGAGGAAGTTGGTAAACAATTTGATGTAACCCGCGAACGTATCCGCCAAATTGAAGCCAAAGCCTTGCGTAAATTACGCCACCCATCCCGCTCAGAGAAGCTCCGCAGCTTCTTAGAGGGTGATGATACCTAGAAGCTAAAGCTTCTTCTGGCATCTGTTAAGACGCTTTGAAGCGTCTTAACAATTCAACCATTGCAATTAATTGGTTGAGAAAAAAATAAAAATATTGTGGCATTAAATAGTGATAACTATTACAATGGCAACTCCCCCGGGCCCATAGCTCAGTTGGTTAGAGCAGCGGACTCATAATCCGTTGGTCCTAGGTTCAAGTCCTAGTGGGCCCACCAATAAAATCAAGTAGTTACGGTAGTTTTCAGAAAGTTCGAAAAAGTCATGTAGACGCAATGTAGACAATATCAGGGTCTTTCCCAATTACGGGGGGCACTCACCATTTAACAACACAACACCCTAACACGAGTTCTATAATTATCAAAGTTACGAAAGCTATAAGCTCGTCTTTGAATCAGTTTCATCTTCCGATGGAACCCTTCCGTAATGCAGTTGTTTTTAGTAAACCGCCACATTCTAGCCACTTCTTCCCGCCATTGATATAATGTTTTGCCTAGAGTCTTTAGTGACTCAAAGGGACTTTCTTTCAAACTGGCAACCAATTTAAGAAAAAGAGGTATTAAACGCGTACACTGTTTTGCGGTGCGATGTTTTCTCATGAGTAATCGATGCAATCGCTGTTTAAAATAATAAATAGCAGCGATGACAGGTTGCTGTTGTAAATAGCGTTCTCGTTTATTTAATCGTTTTACAGTGAGTTTATTGGGATTGGTTCTCAATGCTGCCAAGAGCATAACCCACCTTTCTATTAAATGAATGCTCATCCAGTCCTAATATGCGAGGACAAGACCGACTCGCTATCTTCTTATAGCGAAGCTCATAGCCGTAATGATACCAACGCTCTACAGTAGATTTACCCAACTTTAGGTCCCGAGACAAATCCTTTTGACTCACTCCCTTACTATGATAGTGAAACACCTGTTTACGCAAACTCTCGCTGGCTCGTTGATACTTACCTATGCCCGGTAAACGCTGATTAAAATAACGACCACAAGCAGGACAATAATACTTATGAGGGGTTTTACCGCATATCCAGCCCAAACTGGCAATGAGACCAAATTAAGCTAACGCCCTAAGTTTTTCAAATATTGTTTAATGGATATTATTTGTTGTTTAGTTGACAACATTCCATCAATAATCAAATCAGCTTCAGTTTTAAATTTAGAATCATCAAATAAAGGTCTTGATTGGTGTATATAAAACTCTAACTCATCTAAAAGTTCAACTTTATTTTTATTAGTATCTCTATAATCTCTAAGGAGCCATCTACATAATGAAACATCAAGTGGAACGTCAATATGAACCCATGTATCTATATGTAATGTAAACCTGTTTGTTTATGGAAACGACCTAAGGGAGCATCAAAGATAATGTATCCTGTTGGGTTAATAATAGTTTACAGTTCAGGATGAACTGCTGATTTTCCAAGCTTCAGATACTCAAGTACATCTTCTAGTCCTTGGTAATCCCATTCACTATAATTTTCTCCACGTTTATACCAATCAATATAATCTTCCGGCCCATTTGAAATTTCATCAAAATCATCCCTACAGAGGAAAGAGCCCTGTAATTTTCTTGCGAGTTCCATGGTAAGTGTTGATTTCCTAACCCCCATGTTGCCGCTAATGCCAATGATATGAGGTTTCATAATAACATTATCCATATATTTAAATAGCTTGATAAATTTAATATTCAATCATCATGATTCTTAGCCAGCTCTGCTTCCAATTGCTCAATTGTTGGTAAACTAGTTTTTATCTCATCAGGTAAGGACTCAGTAAGTCTATATTCAGCAAGGCCTATAGGTTTGCTCATATCCCTCAGAGTATACTCAGCCAATATATTATTTTAAGATTTGCATAAAATTATGCCTATAGAACAATAGTCATCAGGGTCAGATCTTGCCTTTTTCTTAGGCATTTTAATCTTCCTTTTGACGGCAAATCAAAGGGTTAGTCTAAACTAACTTGATTAAAATGCCCCTTTATTTAGGGTAGAGCCAAAATCTGCGGAACGCTTAGGCGTCTATGCTAAGCCACTTCGTTCACTTAATTCTGCGGTAGGAAGTTTATAACCCAAACATCAAGCTAAGAAAATTATAATCCGAATATTTCTATCATCTCAGAATAGTCATTGATTTTTATTAAAAATAAGATCAATGGTCTATATTTAATGTACTAACCAGATGAGTTGAAAAAATATCATAGAAGGAACATATTTATGGACAAAAAAATAGAACTATTGACCCCCCAAAACTCCGTGTTATTAATGATTGATTATCAACCACAAATGGCTTTTGGTGTCGTAAGTATTGATAGGCAATCTTTGAAGAATAATGCCGTAGCCTTAGCTAACACAGCAAAACTATTCCAGGTTCCTACTATTCTTACCTCTGTGGAGACAGAAAGTTTTAGTGGTTTTATATGGCCAGAGTTACTCGATGTATTCCCTAAAAATGATGTTATTGAGCGTAGCAGCATGAACTCATGGGACTCTCAACTAGTGAGGCAACATGTTGATAATACTGGCAGGAAAAAGTTAATTCTTGCAGGCTTGTGGACTGAAGTATGCATCAACATGTGTGCTTTTTCAGCAATGCAAGATGGTTATGAAATTTATGTAGTTGAGGATGCTTGTGGTGGTACAAGCGAAATAGCCCAACAATCCTCTATGAATCGAATGCAACAGGCTGGAGTTGTCTCTGTAACTTGGCAGCAAGTACTGCTTGAATGGCAACGTGATTGGGCAAGAAAAGATACTTATGATAGTGTCATGAATATTGTCAAAGAATTTAGTGGTGTTTACGGTATGGGCGTTGATTATGCTTATACAATGGTTCACAAACAAAAGCCAAGAAGTGAATGGAAAGGTAAAATGGTTAAATAATATATTTCTTAAGGAGTAGATAAATACGCGACTCCCAGCCTAATCAAAACACTAACGTAGGCTAATGCTTCTATATTAGGGTTAATCAAGGAGACCCTTGCAATGGATACAATTTATTACAACGGAAATTTTAAAGGCTCAGGTATTAGTAATAAAAAAATAACTGCTGTTGCCATTAAAAATAATAAATTTGTTCAATTTGGCTCTGATACAGAAATTATTAAATTAAAAACATTCGAGACGATACTGGTTGATTTGCAGCAAAAAATTGTAATTCCAGGATTAAATGATTCTCATATCCACTTAATTCGCGGTGGACTGAATTTTAATATGGAGTTACGTTGGGATGGCGTTCGAACACTTAATGAAGCATTATTTATCCTCAAAGAGCAAGCTGAACGCACTCCCGCTCCCCAATGGGTTCGAATTGTTGGTGGTTGGACTGAGTTTCAATTTAAAGAACGGAGAATGCCAACATTGGATGAAATCAATTCGGTTTCAAAAGACACTCCTGTCTTTGTTCTTCATCTCTATGATCGCGCCTTACTCAATAGAGCGGCATTGAATGCCATTGGTTATGATAAGAATACTAAAGAAATGCCTGGTACCATGATTCAGCGTGATAAAAAAGGTAATCCAACCGGCATGTTAATTGCCCAGCCTAACGCCATCATACTCTATTCTGCATTAGCTCAAGGCCCTAAGCTTAGTCGTGATGATCAAATTAACTCAACCTTACATTTTATGCGTGAATTAAACCGTCTTGGAGTCACTAGTGTGATCGATGCGGGGGGTGGGTTTCAAAATTACCCAGATGATTATGAGATAATCCAAGCGCTCGATAAAGAAAATAAATTAACTTTAAGAATCGCTTATAATTTATTTACGCAAAAAGCAGGGTATGAACTAGATGATTTTACCCATTGGACAAAAACTTCGAAATACCAACAAGGTAATGACTATTATCGTCATAATGGAGCCGGTGAAATGCTTGTTTTCTCGGCTGCTGATTTTGAAGACTTTCTGCAACCGCGACCTGACTTACCTTCTGTAATGGAGGAACAACTAAAACCTGTAGTACGTCTTTTGGCAGAAAATAAATGGCCCTTTAGATTACATGCAACTTACGATGAATCAATTGCTAGAGCTCTAACTGTTTATGAGGAAATCCATTCAGAGATCCCTATTGATAATTTACATTGGTTTTTCGATCATGCGGAGACTATCTCTGATCATTCAATAGAACGGGTAAAAAAACTCGGTGGTGGTATAGCTATTCAAAACAGAATGGCTTTCCAAGGAGAGTATTTTAGTGAACGCTATGGGAAAGAAAAAACCTTACGTACTCCCCCAATTAACAAAATAATTGAAGCAGGAATTCCAATCGGCATGGGAACAGATGCGACTCGAGTTTCGAGTTATAATCCATGGTTATGTTTATATTGGCTAACTACAGGAAAAACAGTAGGTGGACAGTCACTTTATAATGAAGACAACATCCTTTCCAGAGAAAAAGCATTAGAGCTTTATACTAAAGGAAGCGCCTGGTTTTCTAATGAAGAAGACATAAAGGGATCTTTTCTTTCTAATCAATTAGCAGATTTTGCTGTTCTGTCTAAAGATTTCTTTTTAGTACCAGAAGAGGATATTAAAGACATCTATTCGTTAATGACGGTGGTAGGTGGGAAAATTGTCCATGCTTGCGATAGTTTTTCTCAATACAATCCGCCAATTCCACCTGTTAGTCCCTCATGGTCTCCAGTTAAATATTATGGCGGTTATCATCGAGAAAACGTACTCGCATCAATCAACCAGAAGTTCAATCACCACAATCATTCTACTACTCCTTGTCATCATAGTTCTTGGCAATGGGGAGCATGTTTTTGCTGGGCATTTTAGTTATGAAAGACAACAGCCAACGCAAAGGATAGGGGCCAGATGATTAATAAATTTGGGGTAATACTCCTCAACTACTTGATAAAGTAAGGTGCATTTCGGTTGATGGTGGGGGCTGCTATACTACAACAGTGAAATTGGTTTTGAAATATTACGATATTTACCTATAACATACTGACTAATATTTCCGCAGTATATTTTAATTTCACTCTAATACTGCGTTCTAATTCGGCTTTTGCAATTACCTCATCTCGAATACGGCTAATATCTCGTTTAATTTGATCAATAGCTTTGGTACATTTTTGTTTCGCCTCTTCAAATTTTTCTCTTTTAATTAAGTTATCAATATGAAGAATTTGATTTTCTATTTCTTCCGGAGTTGCAAAAAATTCTGCCTTGGGCGGGAACTTAATTACGAAGGGGCAAAAAGTTTCATCGATAATTGCCAAAATATGGGCTTGCATTTATTTTGATCTTTGTGGGCTTCAAAATGCTCATTGCACCCTGGTTTAAAATCCCTATCTTCATTGCTTTGGGTATTGTAGTAATCACCTTAATCTTTTGCATAGTACTAAGCATCTATCAAACATCGCTATTAGCAAAGAATAAAAATCCACCTGGGAAGCTTCCTCGCAATAACAAATCATAAGATTCTTTCATCCGACTATTGACACTATTCTTCGATTTTTTCATCTAAAAGTTGACAAAAAACCCCCTTAAAATACTCTATAGAATTATTAACATTAGCGTTTAGTTGGAGTAGATAAGCATTTTCATTATCCCACCAGATCTCAAATCATGAATACAACGTGATTTTGGTTCATCGACTCACTATCGTTACTGTGAAAAAAGCCCTTAAAAAACATCTCCTAAAATACCAACTTTCCTTAATGCTCACAGAAAGATACTGGGGTAATTTCAAAGTGCTTCCAATGACAAATATGTAGTAAAATCAATATGATACCAAATGATAATTCGACACGATATTCTATGATTGGCGAAACATAATTTACTATTATTTCAAACTAGGTTAACAAACTAATGACTTTTTTATTATTCCCCAAAAAAATTACCGCTATAACAGTAATATTTGACATTTAAAATAAATTAATACTCAGAAAACCAATAAATTGAGCATTTTTTACCGCCATAACAGTAATTTATGACGAATTCATACAAAAAAGATAAAGTCATAACTGTATTTTTATCATTTTTACTGCTATAACAGTAATATATAATTAATTTTTGGTGTTCCATGCCCAAACACGAAATTGCCAATTTAGTCCATTACTACCGCAAACACAGCGGCTTATCGCAACAGGAGTTAGCTCGGTTAGCGGGAGTCGGTAAGACGGTTATCTATGATATTGAAAAAGGGAAAGAATCGGTGCGGCTAAATACATTGCTAAAAGTGTTCGATGTTTTAAATATCCAAATAAAATTTGAAACGCCTTTTCCTAAAACAACGGATAATAATACATGAGAAAAGCATACGTATCAGTAAATGGCATTAGAGCTGGAATATTAGAAGAGTTAGAAGGTAAAAAATACCAATTTACTTACCTTAATGATTATCAGGGCGCACCTGTTTCGCTCACCATGCCGTTAACAAATAAGATCTATGATTTTGACGTATTCCCCCCTTTTTTTGAAGGATTGCTACCTGAAGGTATTATGCTTGAAGCATTATTACGCAAATATAAAATCGATAAAAATGATTATTTTGGCCAATTGATAATAGTTGGCCAAGATGTCGTAGGCGCAGTGACGATTGAGGAACTAAGATGAAACACTGTCCTATTACTTATGAAAAGATAAGTGTTCAAGAAAACTATTCACAACGTGGATTGCATTTGCTTTCTCCTCAATTAAAAAATCTTAGCCCATTAGATTTAAGTGCTGATGAGCAGCGACAGGAAGCAATTGCTCGTGTAGGAAAGATGTCTGTTCAGGGCGTCCAAAAGAAATTAAGTGCCAAACTAAAGATTAAAGAGGGATGTTTTGAAATCGTTGATCAAAAGGGTCACTATATTTTAAAACCACAAAGTGATATTTATCCAGAATTGCCGGAAAATGAAGCCATTACTATGACCCTTGCAAAAACTATAGGCCTCGAAGTTCCGGTTCATGGTTTAGTTTATTCTAAAGACAACAGTTTAACCTACTTCATTAAACGCTTTGATAGAATAGGCCATAATAAAAAGTTAGCTTTAGAGGATTTTGCACAGCTATCAGGTGAAGATCGACATACAAAATATAAAAGTTCTATGGAAAAAGTAATTGCAGTCATAGCACAATTTTGTACATTCCCAAAAATTGAATTCGTGAAATTATTTAAGTTGACGTTGTTTAACTTCCTGGTCGGTAATGAAGACATGCATCTAAAAAATTTTTCCCTAATTACTAAGGATAGAAAAATTTCCATATCACCCGCATATGATTTACTTAACTCAACTATCGCTCAAAAAAACACAAAAGAAGAAATCGCTTTGCCCCTAAAGGGGAAAAAAAATAATTTAACAAAACGTGATTTTTTTAACTATTTTGCCGTTGAAAAATTAGGATTAAACCAGAACGTCATCGATGGGATCGTACGAGAGTTTCATCAAATAATACCTGAGTGGCGAAGGCTGATTGGTTTCAGTTTTTTATCTCAACAGATGCAGGAAAAATATCTCCAATTGTTAGATCAACGATGCAAGCGATTAAATTTTTTTGATTAACTGATATCAGATATCTCCATCATATGCTCAAGTATAAAATTAGCTACTTGTTGCATGGGTTTCCTTAATCGTTCAACATCTTTCATGAGATACCCTGCTGTAACATCATTGTTCATTTTATGGTTGAGTAATCGCTTCACGGCATAAGCAGGTAAATCCAGCTATCAGCAATAGTGGCGAATGTTCCTCTCAGATCATGCAAAGTAGATGGTACGCCAGATAACTCCACTACCCTATAACAACAAAATCTCTCGGGTCTTTCCCAAATACGGGGCACTCAATGCACTTTCACGGGATATTTGCACCAAACGGCAAGAATCACTTGCCTCAGTCAATATATCATCAGGTATTCAGACGCCACCATTTGAGATGGGCAACCATAGGGTTATCAATTTTTTAACGTCATCATAAAGAGCTTGTTATGGTCCTCGATTTATAAATGAGCACAAATAGAACATAAAAATGGGGCATTGCCGTGAAGGAGTAGACGTTTTTTATGAAAACAGATTGGGCGTTAATAAATGTGGTGATAATTTACCCTGGTAAGTACTGTTATATCGATAAAGCTAGGAAACAGCTAGTCCCCCTTTGTTATAAATAAGCAAAATATGATTGTCACAGACAATGGTCTTCTGGGGTTGACCACTGATTGAAATTAATTGTGCTTGAGAAATTTTGCCGGGGGTATCTTCAGCCTCTTTAGAAATAATGGCAAAGTCATAAGATGATTTAAAATACTTGTTAGAAGTGATGTGTTCATAGCGCTTTAAATGATTATTATAGACATATTGTGCTAGTACTATTTTATATCGACTGAACCCTTGTAGATGTTTTGCATCCCAATATTGGGCGATACCGCGCTTAACTTCGGCTTCTGCAAGCGCATTATCAATGCATGCAACGTAGTTTGGATAAAAATCATAGGCTATACCATTTTTTTGTATAAGGTCATGAACCGTAGAAGTCATCAAATACAGTACTATAAGGGAGATTGGCAGACTTAAATAGCTAATTTTATTTTTTAGAAAACAAGCAAAAAGTATTGTGCCTGCAATAATAGGCCAGGAAAAAGCGGGTATAAGGTATCTAATCGCAACATTATGCCTTACGAATAAAACAGCGGCTAATGAGATAATCGTTGACAATAAACAAAATGTAATGAGATAAATAAGTTCTTTGTTCAGATTTAAAAATAGCTTTTGTTTTAAAAGAAAAGTCAAACAAACGAAACTGAATAAATAATAGCTGCAAATGAAAATAAATAATATGGGAGTATTGATATAAAACGCATGGATTAAAAGATAAAACGCCTTAAAATTTTCCCCAAGATGTCTATTAAAGATAATTTCCAAGATCAACAGAAAGACAAAAAAACCCAAAAACCAAGGAAAACTTTTTGTTAGGTATTTAGCATGACTATCTTCCTTTTTATCTTCTACATCATTGATTAAAACAAACAAGAAATAAACAGGTACTAGCATTTGAGGTATGAACAATGTATCAGAAAGTAAACAAAGACCAGCAATAACAGCTAACAGTGCTGTATTATATCGTTTATATTTGGTTGATTTGCAATTTTTGGAACTTATGAATAAGGTAAAAAAAAGGATTTCCATCATAAAAACGCCATAATGATGGGCACTTATTAACATTAAGCGTAACGGTTCAAGAGCATTTAAAGCACACCAGGCAAGTATTGTGAACGCCAATATTGAGATAAAGAGGCACTCTTTTTTATAGAGTTGCTTGATAAGAAAATAAATCAAGATAAAAGTAAGCAATGCTTGAATGGCGATATATGTCGCAATTTGCAGGTAAATACTTTTTCCAAGCAAGTATGCCAATAAAAATAATAGAAAATCTGGAAAGAAATATGGGGCCGGAGTTAAGTACCAATCTGCTATATGACCATCTCCATGGAGTACATCAGAGAATAAAGTAGGTAAGTAAAGAGCATCCGCATTTAAAAGTTGGATTTTTGCTGGGTGGCCTGCGAGAAATGACACAACAAGTAGAGTAATGGCGCTTATCAAAATACCAAAAATAGATAATCTAAATAGCATGAACACCCTAACATGTGTCTTTTTAGGCATTATACATATTCTGGCATTTTTGAAAATGGAAAAGGATTATTTCTACGCCAGCGAGGCAGATATGAAACATATGATTAATCGCTGCATGAAAGATCTACACGAATTGGGTTTTAAAGTTGGTCATTTGAATGGTTTGAAGCCCAAGCATATCTATGCACTGGTTGAGCATTGGAAAAAACAAGGCAAGAGTCCTGCAACTATCAAAAATTACATGTCCAAATTGCATAAACTCGCTTATTCTCTGGATAAACCTAAGTTGGTTAGAACAGGTAATACCCTCTACGCTTGCTTTCTTGTTTACAATTTAAAGATACAAGCATTGATGTAGCGAAGCATAATTAAGGTTCTAATACTCCACCGAGGGAAACCAATCACTAAGCAAACTCAGATTTGCCTGAGAATTCTGATTTACGATACCTTGGATGGACTTTCACATGCCAGAGTGGCAGCATCAAAAATAATGGAATCAAGCAGCAAATAAACAATGTGAGGAAGAAATTATCCCAGCCGTAATTTTTGATAATTGCACCCAAAGGAGCACCAGCCAGAACAGCACCTAAACAATAAGCAAAAAATCCGGCAAAGCCAGTTGCAGTCGCCGCTGCTTTTTTATGTGCTAATTCCGCACACGCCATACCAATCATCATTTGTGGTCCAAAGATAAAAAAACCAAAGAAAAAGAGGAACAAAGAGTCGAGGAATGGTGTGTATTCCCTAGTCAACGTAAATAGCAACAAAGTGACAAATACACCTGCTGTAAAGAGAACATTGATTGGATTGCGTTTACCTTGAAATATTTTATCAGAAGACCAGCCGGCAACCAGATTTCCAAAAAAACCACCAATCTCAAACCATATGACACAACTACCTGCTGTGATTAAGGAATAATCCTTCACTTCTGTTAAGTACAACATGCTCCAATCATTAATGGCCGTTCGAACAATGTAAATAAACAAATAAGAAATGGACAGTATCCAAATATATTGGTTGCTTAGCACATAATTCCAAAGAATTTCTTTGACTGAGAATTCTGTTTTTTCTTGGTGATGATTTGATAAACCAGAAAAATCTTCACGATATTGCTCTATCGCAGGTAAACCAAGCGACTGCGGCGTATCTCTTAAACGATTGATTAAAAAAACGCCTCCTAAAATGCAGATGATCCCAGGCACAAACATAGCAGAACGCCAGCCGAAATACTGCGCGCACATAGCAACAATCAATGGAATTAATGCACCACCAACGTTATGTGATGTATTCCAAAGACTCCACCAACGACCACGTTCGGATTGAGAATACCAATGTGTTAATAATTTAGTACATCCTGGCCATCCCCACCCTTGAAACCAACCATTCAATCCCCAAAAAATAGCAAATAACCACCAGGTGGAAGACAATCCAAACAAAATATTAAAAATACCTGTCAAAATTAACCCGATCGCCATTAAATAACGAGGATTAGATTTATCGCCAAGAATTCCACTCAAAAATTTGCTGATGCCATAACTTAAGCTCAAAATGCTAGCAATCATTCCCAGTTCAGTTTTAGTCATTCCCAAAGTGTTTTGTAATGCAGGCATCGCGAAGGTAAAACTTTTTCGCGTAAAATAAAACAAAGCATACCCTATATACATTGCATAAAAGGTGCGAATACGCCAATAACGATATTGCCGTTTAACAATGGTTTTATCCTGAATTTCATTAAGATAAGGAGCAGGTTTTAGAAAACTCAAAAATGCCATGATCGTCCATCATCATGATAAAAAAACAAGATTAGAATGTAACTCGCAAAGTATGTCAAATCATTTCTAATGAAAATGATAGAGGTATCATGCCCTATTAAAATTAATTAAAAATTTAAATGGAATTCTTGTGAAATTATAAATAAGCTACACGATTTGCGTTAAAAAGGGATTTGTCGGAATGAAAAAAATAGTTAGTTTATTAGAACAAGATCAAATCGATTTTGCTAATCCTGAAGTCATAATGGTTTTAAGAAGAAAATTTCGTACTCAAAGAGATTGGATTATTGATTCTTTCAACCAATATCGATTTACTGACGAAGAATCGCAAAAAGTCCAACAAGCCATTCTAAAAGGGGATCTTCGAATAACAGATCTTCTAAAACGTCCGTTTTCCCACTATTTTTGGAGTTTCCTTACCTTTAAGTGGGGCGAGATACTTTCGGGTGGAAAAGGATTATCTAAGCAAGAAGTCTTACAAATTGCTACCTGCTCTAGTAAAGGCCAAGAATTTTCAAGAACACCCACTCAAAATAGAAATAGGCTAATAAAAGGAGTGCCATTAGTCATTGGCAAAGTCGTTACCTCCATGGCACTTTGCATGGTATTTGGCCTGGGATTATTAGCGACTTTAGGCGCTCCCTTTGGCTTTAGCCTCGGCTTAGCGATAGTACTTTCCTTATGTAATGGAATAGTGTGTTTATTAAGTCGTGGACGAGCCATGCTTGATAGTGCCGGCTTTCAGCCTCAAAAACAAAAGACATTTAAGACCCGTGAAGAAAATGAAAAAGAAAAAACAATATTCGATAGAGGTGAGAAATTATTTTTTGGTATCGTGACCTTATTGGCCTGTATTTCTGCGGGCATTTCTGGATATGCTGGTCTCGTAGGACTTCTCACTTTTTTGGGAGTAGGCATGCTCGCCTCTAACCCTCTAGTTTTGATAGTTACGGTAGGGTTATCTTTGATTACCGCTATCTCTTTTTATTCGTTTCAAGCTGTAGGCATACGTGAAAATTATGCAAAATTTAAAAATCTTTTTATTGAAGATTATAAAAAACCCCATGGTCTTTTGCGATGTGTCTTATTAGGAGTTGTAAGTACAGTCTTTTTAGCGGTTTATGCGACGCTAACCTGGTTTACTACTGCATCGGGTGTTAATAAGTTTTTCGGCGTTTTAGGTGCGAAACCTGATACCTTTCTAGCCCATGTTATTTCTATGATATGTACTACGACAACCATGGTTGTTAATACTTTTTCACAAGTCTATAAAGTCTTTAACCCGAAAACGTATGTCGATCTGAAAGAAAAATTTGAATCCATCTACCAACCACTTGAAGAAAATCAAACAAAAGCACAAAAGATAAAGTATGGAGCCATCAACATGCTCAAATTATGTGCTTTGATAGGTGATTCTCTTGCTTATTCTGTTGCCGGTGGAATCCGAAGCGGAATTCATGTCGGTGAAACGCTGGGAGAAACAATAGGGGCAAAACTTGCATTAACTATTACCATGGCAATATTGTCTCCAGTCATTTTAGTATTCGTATCGATAGCTTTTACTTGGCCTACCGTTTTTCATAGAAAAAAATCGACTCAATATCCCTCACAGACGGAGAAGCCATGGATGGAAAAAACGAGTCAAAGCCATACTACAGATGCACTTCAAAATAATACTCCATTACCAACATCAGAAAAATCTCCCGAACCTAATTCTAAAATTAGGCAACCTGGGCTAAGATTTTTTGATGAGAGATTGAGTGAAGAGTGTCGTAGTCCTACTTTAGAGGGAAGAATAGTTTTGACACCCTCCTCACCATAAATGATGAGATTTTTGAATCAACGAGCAAGCCTGGGTACAAGTCCATAGGATTGAAAACCGGGTTTCACTTCGTGTCACCCAGGTTACAATTCATTGTATAAATAAAGGACTTCCGGATTAACCCCGGACAATATCCTATCCTCTATTATGAAGAAGAAAGCAATGTGTCGGTAGGAATAATGGAAAATTTTAACCCGGAAAAACATTTGAATAGGTAGTATTTGTAAGACATTTCTTACAGTATTTGCCAAGTATGTCTTAATGACGAACAACCAAGTTTAAGCCATACTTAGATTGTTGGAAGTTGCAATTTTAGGACATTGAAGTCCTTAAACGGAAACAATACAAGGATGTATTGTCCACAGGGAGGTGGAATTGCAACTGTCTCTAGAAATAGTACCTTTTACCATGGAAGAACTTTAACTACCCGCGTTTCATAAGCATAACAATTCCACACCGTTCTGTTCCCAGCAATTAGAAATTCAACTTGGGTAATTTGATAAAAGCCTCCAGTCATGTGGGTATCTAATAGACATACTTTGTTGACACCATCCATTGTAATATAAAACACGGTGGTATTTGAGGGGGTTACGTTTGTGGGGGGTAGGAGATAGACGTCATTTCTATGCTCTAATGGCATGGGTAGTCCCTGAACATAAATGATAGCACCGGACGAGTTAAAACTTATAATCATAAACCATATAAACAGAATGATCTTCATAGCCATCCTTAGCAATGATCATCGTTAATTACATTATATGCAATAGGTATTAATTCTTCACACTAATATTAAAAAAGAATAATTTGCCTTAGCTTTAGTGAAATCATAGCAATTTTCCCAAGAATAATGGAAAACCTATTTTATGCCGTTACCAGATAATCTTTTCCATACTGCTCTAAATAATCCGTGTAATTACCAAGAAAATCCTGCACACCATATTGTTCGGTTAATACCATGATACGCGTTGCAATGTCATCAATAAAATAACGATTGTGACTGACAAATAATACGGTTCCAGGGAATAGCTGAATTGCTTCGATTAAGGCATCTATCGACTCAAGATCTAAATGGTTGGTTGGCTCATCAAATATCAAAACATTATGTTTTTCCAAAATTAATTTAGCCATAATTAAGCGCGCGGACTCTCCACCACTTAATACTGCAATCTTTTTATCAACATCTGCTCCCCGAAAGAGTACTTGTCCAAGCACTTTCCTAATTTCTTGTCCGGGGGCAGCGATATTATCCTCCATCCATTGTAAAATAGTTTGTTCTGGATCGAGCTGGGTTCGATAATCTTGGGCAAAATAACCCACGTTTACAGTATCACTCCATTCAAAGTGTCCCTGATCGGAGTGTAATTCCCTTAATAAAATTTTCAATAAGGTAGATTTTCCAATACCATTGGGTCCTATAATGGCACATTTATCGCCACGTTGTATGGTAACCGATACGTTTTTTAATAACACTCGCTCATCAAATTTTTTGTGCAACTGCTCTACTTTAACAACCAATTTACCCGAAGATTTCTTTTGCTGAAAATTAAAATAAGGTTTGAAAATATTAGATTCTTTGATCTCAACTAATTCGATTCGATCTATCATTTTTTGTCGTGAAGCCGCTTGACTTGCTTTACTTGCTTTTGCGCCAAAGCGATCAACGAAACCTTGTAAAGCATCAATTCGTTTTTCCTGATTTTTCAACTCACTTTGTTTCAGTCGTAAGCGTTCCTCTTTGGCAAAACAAAATTTATCATAATTTCCTGGATAATCCAGGATCGTATCGTAGTCAATGTCCAGTATGTTCGTGGAGGTATTATTGAGAAAACTTCTATCATGAGAAATAAAAATCAAGAGTCCTTTAAAAGATGTTTTTAGAAACTCTTCCAACCATGCAATCGATATAATATCCAAGTGATTGGTTGGCTCATCAAGCAACATAATATCGGGTTGTTGATACAGAACTTGTGCCAATAAAACACGTAATTTGTAACCACCAGATAAAGCACTTAATCGGCTGTAATGGAACTTTTCGGCAATACCTAAGCCAAGTAATAAATTTTTTACAGTCGACTCGGCCTCATAACCTCCTTGATTCATGACTATTTCTTCTAATTCGCTCAGACGATAGCCATCTTCTTCAGTAAACGTTTCTTTAGAATATAAGCTCTCTTTTTCAGTCAACGCATCCCACAAAACGGAGTTTCCACGAATCACAACATCAACAAGACGCTCCTGTTCATAACGGAAGTGATCTTGCTTCAAGATACCTATTTTATGATTTTTTGCTTTTTCAACTGAGCCATGTGATGCTTGCTCTTCGCCTGCTAATATTTTTAAAAAAGTAGACTTTCCGGTGCCATTGGCACCGACAACTCCATAACGTTGCGCGGGCAACAAGGTCAAATCCACATTTTGGAATAACGATTTTGATCCAAACAACATGCTTAAACTTTTTACTTCTAACATTGACCCTGCCTCACTTTGCCTATTTCAAAGAAGAACCCTTGCTTGTGCCTCAAAGAAGCTTAAGGTGTCTTACCTGTGTATATCTTCAGATTGACATATGGATATCTCGCAACACCCATTGCATCAAAATGCTTGCACTTGTAAATTGAACACAATGACTTTGATTAAATCTATTTGCTTATTTTATGTTATTTTACCATTAGTTAAGGCAATTAGCATGCAACTTAATATTTTTAGATTAGCTTAATGTTTCTTTGTATAGAGCACAGATAAAAAGAAAGAGTCCCTAGGCTATGTTTCTCACCGCTTTTACGATGGTAAATTTAGTTTGCAAATTTCGATATTTTGCCAAAACGATCAATGTATTTTTAGAGATTTAAATCCTGAACAATTAGAGAAAATAAATAAAAGTGTAGATTGCTAATCCTTGATTAGGCTTTGCTGCATCAAGGCTACATTGAATTGATTATACAGAACACCCGGATTACGACTTCGTCTTATCCGGGCTTCTCAATCATGAATTACCCCGCGAAAGCTATGGTCTCTTTTGCTATTTCCCAATCAGCTTCATCATAACTGACTACATATTCAGAAAAAAGCCTGTAATTATGTACATTAAAATTACTTAACGTGTGAGAAGCAATTTTTTCCGTAAGCTCTTGCGGCAATTTTCCTAGTGAGCATGCATCCATACGTTCTTCCTCATGAGCAAGAACACTGCTGCTCCATGATCGCTGTGCTTGAAAAAACGAACGGGCTAACAGCATACTGTTCATGACTGGTAACTTAACTCTATTTCTATGAGCAATCTTGGCAACAGTATTCATAAACTCATTGCCTAAATGTTGTTGGGGAATAATAATTTCAGTGAGCGTGGTATTTTTCTTTAAGGCAGCAAGGAATGGTTGGCGTTCATCAGGCCGAATCGATAATTTCAATTTAGTTCTGGTTCTATTATTCTCTGCTAACGCGATAGCACCCGCTGTTTCAATTTTATTACCAGCAATATTCAATTCAGCAATGCTTTCATTGCGAGCCAATATTTTTGCTCCTTTTGCGCCAATTTTGTTAGCGGCGACCAGCAAAGTGGTAATGGTTTTAGTGCCAGCTAGCATTTCTGCTCCTGCATCACCTATTTTATTTCCAATAACATCCAAAGTGGTGATGTGTGGATTTTTACTTAAAAAATCACAAATTAATGGAACATCCTTATCATTAATAGTTAAAGAGCGCAGACGGAGTGTTGTACCACTAACACCCGCTTGAATTGTTTTAAGGGTTAAGGACATGAGTATTTTCTCCCACAGTAAAAATCATTAATTAGCGATAAGGTAAGCACTCAAAAGATTAGATTTATTTAAGGAAAAGGAAGTAATTCTCGCTGAATAAATCACTTTACATGATTACCTCAGCGACAAACCCGGTTACTCATTAAAACTAGGTGCTAACACCAGTCCTCCTGACCATCCTTGAGGAGAAGATAAGTCGCGACAAAAAATCATTTATACAATGTTTCTTGCATGCATATACTAGTATGAAAAAGATTATGGAAATATTAAGAATGGATTAAAAATTAATCTACCAACTAAGTATTTATACGAATTATTTTATTACGGCTAAATTAGTATACTAAATAAACCAATAGATCATAAATTTATTATATGACATTGACTAATATTTGGTAGGAAATAATGAATCAGACTAAATGCATACTTATTGTCGGGCAACCCGGCGCAGGAAAATCTTTATTGGCTAAAACACTCGCCGATAAACTCGGTTGGACCTTTATTGATGCTGACTTTGGATTAGAGTTTAAAATAGGCCTCGAAATAAACAGTATCCTGGGTAAACAAGGGAGTCTTTTATTTCAAAATTGTCAAAGAGATATCTTAAGTACATTATTGAGTCGTGAAAATATTGTAGTTACCACGGATGGAAGTATTGTCGATAGTGAAATAAATCGACAGCTTCTTTCATCTGAGTTTGTTTGCTTTCTTGATGTGAGTTTACAGACTCAGTTAGATAGAATCACTAGAAATTCCTTGCCTTTAATGCAAAAAAATAGCGTTGGAGATTTTTTAGAAAACCTTCATACCGCACGCGACCATCTTTATCAAGAAATCAGTAGCATTACGATAAATTCTGACGACAGCGCTCTTGAAAAGCATGTCGAGAGCCTTATTGAATATCTTGCAAAAAATAATCCAATTAGCACTGAAATTTCATATCTTCAATTAAACAATGAGCATAAGATTTTATTTCATAAAACATCGCATAAACCCATACAACTAACTTCACAGCAAGCCATATGCCTTAAACTTCTTAGTAATGGTAAATCAGCCAAAGAAATTGCCCGTGATTTGAATATATCCTTTAGAACAGTTGAAGCCCATGTTGCCAAAATAATGAGAATATCAGGTTGTTCAAACAGTAAGGAGCTTATTTCCCTATATCTATCGTAGCCGATATTAAAGCAACGTAATATGGGAATCCTCTTCCGGGCAGTGCTTCATCTATCGAGTGGAGTGCTCCAAACATTTTTTCAAAACTTGTGCAATAATTAAATAATTTCAGTAGAAAGCTTTATCCAGTCTGCGATATGGAGATCATGATGAAAAATGGAGCTAAAACTGGAGAGTTTAAAATTTCCTTTACTCAACTTGAAGGGTGCGATTCAAAGCTGGCTATCAATAAGGAACCGTCTGTCATTAGATATAGTCAGATTTCCCCAATAATAAAGCATGATAAATGCGGTAAGAAAAACCTCTATTTTTATCCTTGTCATCCCTTTCGAAATTTGACAGATAAGCAAAAAGAAAGTGCAGCCAAAAAAATTGCCGAAAATCTGCATGACAATATCCCTATTATCAACCAGATAAATTCTGGTCTGTTACCTGATCCGTCTTCAAAAAGCAGGGGCTCTGAAAAAATACAGATACTCGTCAAAAATAAAATTTTAAACCCGAAACAAAAAATAAAATTTGATGAAAACGAAGTACACAAACTCTACCAACAACTTATAAGAGATATAGAGGATGATCAAAATAAATTGTTTATTAATAACATCCGCTCTGTAATTCAAATTTCTAAAAAAGATTTACTTGATGTTGATAAATTGTCTAAAGCAATTGGGGCAAGTTCCCTATTCCAACCTTATTTTTCCTATTCATCAAAATATTCCGTCGGATTATTTGTGACTTATGAACAAGAGTGGCATCACCTTGGGTATTCACGCGGAGAATTAATAAAAACATTGGAACTAGCTCCAGGAGAAACTGTAACGTTGGAGTATCACTACTGGGATAAATCCATTATTAAAAATGAAAATGAATTATCTACTGAGCTTGAACTGAAATCGAGTTCGACTTTAACCCAGCGCGATACAAAACAAATTTTGGATGAGCTTACTGCCAACAATCAATTGCATCTTAACGGTCATGAAGGAGGAAGCATCAAAATCCCTGATACTCCCATAACCATTGAAGCAGGTGCTGATGGGGGCATATCCTCCCAACTCCAACCGCATGTTTCAAATACGATAAGTAATACCATCGAAAGTGTTGTTAGCACTACCAATGATTTTAAGCAAAACAGAAAAGTAAGAATCGAAGAAACCAGAGACTCTGGAATCGAAAACAAACAAACCCGTGTCGTTTCAAATACAAATAGATGCCATACAGTACAATATAATTATTTTGAAATCATTTCCAACTATAAAATTGCCACTCGATTATCGACAATCCGCCCCTGTATTTTACTGCCTTACTCTGTAACCTATGAAAATAAACCATTAACCCCTAAACGCATTGATTATAATTTCATTCTATGTCAGGAAAATATTCTTAAAGACGCATTGTTGGATAAAATATTTCTTTCTGGATTTGAGGCAGCCAAAAAAATTGCTTCATTCAATAAAGTTAAAAAATTGCTTGACGGTGACTTCGCTCAAACTGGAAATGATTCACCATCTAATTCTGCTGCAACAACTCAAAGTCTAGAAAAAGAATTTGCAGAATATAGAAAACAGATTACTGATGATTTTAATAAGATAATCGATTCACAAAAGCCATTTGTTGATTTTGCAAATAGTTTGGATTTGTCAAAAATCGATGACACGGTTGTCAAAGTTACTGATTTTATCATTGAACTTTTGAACCATCCGAATCGGGCTAGACATGTCTTATATCTGATTTCATTATCTCTCAAGAATGATGCCATAAACGCTTTGCAAACTTTAAAAAAATCCAAGGATGATAATAAACCTGCTGAAAGAGCGATGATCGATTTCTTTGCCAAGGTTGATGAGAATGATTATCAGTTTCTAGACCCAGTTTCAGGAGAGATTTCCCAATTCTTCCAATCATTTGGGGTTCCGAATGAGGCGGCAGATTTATTAGCAGGGATTGTTGAATTTTTTTTAAGCACGCAAGCAGCAGCGATAGCAGGAGCTATCATCGGAACAATAATTGAGCCCGGGATAGGAACAGCAATTGGAGCTGGTATTGGAGCTGCGGTAGGTGCTGCTCTTGGAGCCGGTGGCGGGGCGTTACTATTATCACTCAGAGACGACGCCGGATTGCATAATGATGTCGAAGCGGCTCAATCCTTCTTTAAAAACACGAAATTATCCCCAACCGGTGTAGTGAATGAGAATTTATCAGGCACTTCACCATTACCCTCTTCTACCTATGTCAAAACAATTGCCGATTTTGTTTCCATTACCGACATTGCAGATGCGAATGTGGAACTGGAAAGATTAATCTGTCACATAAAATGTAACTTCGAACATTATAAGCAAGCACTCTGGTTAAGCAAAGACGCCGATTACAGAACCTATGAATTAATTAAAAGTGGTTTTTTTGACTACGTTATCAATGAAGTGCTCGGCTTTGCAAGCGGATATGTCGCATACCCTCTGCGAAGTATAGATTTTATTGAAAAGCTTATCGATGTTAAGATTTTGAAATTAAATCTCAAAAAAATTAAAGAAGAATCAAAAGAACAATCCGCCGTTATTATGATACCGACTTCTTCAACCATTATTACCGGTCAATTGGGCGAGTGCGATTTGTGCGAAGACTATATTGATAGAAGCAGGGATGCCGATATCAGGCAACAAAATGCTAAAGCAGCATTGGACGAAGCAGAAGTCGAATACAAGAAAGCTAAAACAAAAATAACCGAACAGGAAGCCTTACGAGTTGAAGCTCGACTAAACGCCACCCCTCCTGATTTGACCGATCCCATCGAGCATAACAATGCCAAGATCGATATTAATGTTACACATCACGATGATAACCCATAGGAATAGGTCAAATGGCAGATATCAAAAAACCAAACACCGAAACAGGCGTTTCTCCAACAGAGGCAGGAACTGCAAAGGGTGAAAAGGTCACTGTAGTAAAAGGTAAACCCATACCCTCAGGACATGATGCTTTGGGTGGTGCATCATCTGAGGAGTTAAATAGGAAATTTTACAGATGGCAAAATGGTACTTTAAAACTAGTAACACAAAGACCCCCAGTTAAAGGAGTAACCTACTTTGAAGTACTCGATAGGGGGGGCGAAAAAATATTAGCTTTATCTGAGGGCGCTGACGTATCAGCAGGAGAGGTTGAAAGAGTAAAACAATCCTTACTTAAAGATTTTAAAATTAAAATCAGTAACAGCCGATTCAATTATAAGGGTGTTGCAAGAGGATTTTCGACTTTAGGAGTATCAGGAAGTTTAATGATTATAAGCGGCGTACTCGGAGCTATACAATTACTAGAAATACCCGAGCAGATAGATGCCATAAAAGAAACTCAAATAGACCCTATTATTGTTGATGTCGCTTTAAAACAAAGCAAGGTCAGCGCTTTGTTAAGCAATAAAAGAAGCACTTTGCAAAAAATTTCATGGGAAGAAGGCACCGAACTACACTCTACCAATCTCTTAATTGATACTGAAACCGGAAATATTGCAGCCGTGGTGCTCGAAGCGACTGATGAGCTTGAAGCTGGACAAATAGTTGGTATTGGCAGATCAAGATTCGTTGCAGAAAATGTTCTGATGAAGTCCAACATGTATAAAGACAATCGCACGAATGATGTTTATTTTCAATCTGAAAGAGGAAATTGGTTGGTAATTGGACCATCCACCGGTTCATGGGAATTGTTTCCTTTTCAATAAAGTGATTTATTTTCCTGGTTAGAGTTTCTGAATTATTTTGCTACAATTCCACGCTAATTTTCCCACTTTGGATGTATTTTATATTTTTCAAGGTTTTCAATTTAACTTATGAAATAGCTCCAATATAGTTTTTTAAGGTTTTTAACATGTTTTTACCCCCTTATTTGCAACCTCTTACTACTCACAAAACCATTGCACAGATGCAAGCATGTGCAAACTTGGCCAGACAAGTATTTGCTAACGAGGCTGAGGATATTAATTTAATTGACAAATTGCGCGGACAATTATTGCGCACACTGAAAGAGTCATTACAATATAAAGCTATTAATAATGGTCTTTACTACAGGCTGAGGCAATATGCCTTGAGCTTTTTCACCTCGCCTCAGCCTATTTCCAGCTTTGAAAGCTTACCAACAACAACGATTCAAGCCGTCGAAAATGCAATTATTATCGCTTTAGAAGGCTTGGCAGAAAACTATCCAATTAAGGACGTTGACCCCATTGACCTCAATCCGATTGATGATGATGACATCTATTTTCTAAGTCTACAGGGACGAAAATACCGTCTTGAATCATTAGTTTCCTGGATTAAATTTCGTAAAGCATTTATTTATCCAGATAATAACGACGACATGTTTTTGCAAGATATCGCTAAATTAAAGCAATTATGTACTCTTCAGGGAGTATCATTAGAACCTACAAAAAGCTATTCCTCAACGTTGCAAGCAGCAATTCTTGAGGCTGGCTTTTCTGTCGAAGAAATGAAGGATTTAGTGGTGCCAGAACTGCATAAAAATCATATTAATGCATTGCAGATGCTTACAACCAAATATCATTTTAGCCATATAGATGCGATTACAGAACTTCAAAAATTAAATTACGAGCAAGCGGAAGCTTTAAATGTTTTATATGAGTACGGATTACGAGGAGATCATTTAAGAAATCTATCTATTGCCGAAAGTGAGTTTAGCGCTCATCATACGGCTGTATTACAATTGCTCGTGCATGATAGGAACTACGACATTGATATGGCAGTAAATGCAATATCAGATTGTGATATTGAAGAAGTGCAAAAATTCTATTCTACCTCTCCGAATTTATAATTTAATAGTAAGTCAGGCCTTGGCCTGACATTTCTCTATTTATCTTACTGCATTTTTAATTTGGACATGCTCAATCTAGCTTGGTAATTCATCAAATCGTCGCAAATCCTTTATCTTATCTTCCCAAGATGAGCGACTAGCACAGAAGATATGAGCCGTTGGCACGAGAGAAGAATCCTCATCCAGTGTACCTGCTGGTAAAACCACATAACTATTCTCATTTCTAGGCAGTGGGCTGCCACAAGTCTTGCAGAATGCCCGTTCTTTTCGTGTCCCTTCTAACTGAAAATAACTGATATTGTTATTGCCCCTCTCCCACGATAACCGAGACCCATTAAAGAAAACAGTAGCGCCATGAATCGTACCAGTTTCTTTTCTGCAGCGACTACAGTGACACAGATACATTGCCGTTGGCTTTTCTCCTGTTATGACATAGCGGCAAGCTCCACATAAACATTCACCCGTAAATTGATTCATTTTAAGCTCCCTATTTTGAGCCTTATTCCCACAAAATATCTCAATAATACCTTACATAAGTCTTTTGTAGAATTCTTTAAGACTACATTTTGTACTATATTTGTACAGTAAGGAGTTAAAAGGGATTTAATACGGAGGGAACTAAAATGAGAAAGCAACTCTTAACAGTATTTACTCTTAGCATACTGACCTTCGGTTTAACTAATTGTGGAGCACTTAGAACAGGAACTGAAGCAGTCGGCACGAGCGTAGGCTACGTTGCTACAACTGGAACAAAGGTTGTCAAGACAGTGGGAACTGGAGTAGCAACTGGTACAGGTTATGTTGTTAGAACAGGGGGAAAAGCTGTTAAAACAGTGGGAACGGGAATAGAAAACTTAGCTCGTTAACTTAAGATTTCAAAGCAAGAGTAGCTCATGGCATTACCCACAACCTCTTACTCTTGCTTTAGATTTAAGTCAAACTAGGAGGCTCATAAGTGCTATCTGCATCAGGATTGATAGTCATGCCTGCAAACATGTCTACTCCCCTGTATTCAACTCCATCTATCCCATAGGGAGATAGAAATTGAAAAGCTATAAGCTAGATGTCTATCTTCATCAAACCCGGATAGGCCAATTAGTTATTGATACCTCTGGTAATATGTCCTTTGTTTACGATGAGAACTATCTAAAAAATGAGGACAATCAACCCCTATCACACTCACTTCCTTTACAAAAAACACCCTATATAACCAAACAGAAACCACTAGAAGGTTAAATTTGCAAATCAAAGATAAAGAAGTAAGATACTTCTAATGGGTAATGATTTGTTCAAAAAGGTATTATATGCATTCATATTATACCTCAATAAAATCCATTGCTTTTTTTCTTCGCCTCAAAGACAATCCGCTCGCGAAATTCTAATATCAACACATGAGGTGAGTTATGAAAGAAGTGATTCTCAAGCAATTAAGTACTATCCATGGGTTAAAAAGCACAGTAACCAAAAGAGTATGGGATCATGCCCACCCTGTCAGAGAGATTGATCTGGATAAATTTGATCAAAAAGGGGATGAACTTACTGAGGATAATATTCAAAAACGGACAGAACTACTGGCTAACCGACTTATTAAAGAATACCCTGACGCGAATCCAGTTCTTATTGGTTTAATGGATGGAGCACTTCCTTTTGCAAGCCTCTTACAAACAAAGTTAAATGAAAAGGGTTATCAATATTCCTATACAACCATGCAAGCAAGCAGCTATGGTAATAAAACAACGACTTCCGGCGAGTTAAAAATCGCTTCAATGCCCAAGATTCCCCTAGGTGGAAGAACAGTTTTTGTAATTGATGATGTCTGTGACACAGGCAACACTTACTTAAAAATCAGAGAGTTACTTGAAAGCTTCGGCCCTAAGAAAATTTCTTTGGTGGTTCTAGTAGATAAGGTACAAAAAAGAGTCGATAACTACATGCCTGAATACGTGGTATTTGAAGTGCCCTCTACTGCATTTATTGTTGGTATGGGATTGGATTATTTTGGTGAACTGCGCAATAAACTTGAGATTCGCGCGGTGGATCCACTCTCTTTACCTAACGAACAGGAATTAGAGTTACTAAATTCAGAGGCGTCACTCAATGAGCAACTGCGCAAAGAAATTGCCCTAGAAAAAACAGCAAGACCTGGCAGCAGTAATATCACCATATTTGGAGGAAGCCTTGAGCAATCCATAAAACCAGACGCCCTAGAAGATCAGCAAGTCATAACCACGACTTATCAGTAAATAAGCATAAAGCAATGGGGACAGTTCTGTTGGGAAAAGACAAGACCTGGCCCCAGTATTCATTCACTCGCATATGCCCTAAAGTACTTCTGTGCAAATCAATTAAGCCCGGGTCATTGATCTTACTTCATTTCATGCTAACTTAAGAACGGCTATGTTTTTAAACAAGGAGAAGTAGCGATGAAATGTTTTGCCCTGGGAACGCGTTTTGGTGATGCTCCTTTTCAGTGGTTGACTCCTGGAAGCAATATGACCAGTTTTTTTGCGCAAAAGGCACTGACCAAACATAAGCAAGAAATTGTCGCTTTTTGTGAAACCTTAGGGACTAATGAAACTCAGGGGATGCAGAAAGATGGCTATTATTTTTTTATTAAACGAGTAGGATCTGACTATTGTGTTGTGGTCACAGATACCATGTTAAATGAAAAGCAAATGAACTATTTAGGTTGGTATTTGTTGCGCCAATCCGTGTCAATGAGTACCGTTGCAGCTGATCTAGAAAAACACACCAAAGACTTTAAAGTCGAAAGCATCAAGCAGGAGCTTGCCGAAACACAAAAAATTATGTTAAGCAACCTCGATAAAGTGATAGAGCGCGGAGAAAGAATAGAAGAGGTATTGGCAAAGAGTGAAAACCTAGCAACGTCTTCTTTCCACTTTAAACAGAAGGCCGAAGAATTAAACAGTTGCTGGCCTAGTTGTGTCCTTATTTAATTAAGTCAATAAATAAATGAAAAGGATTAGACTCCATGAATACCGCATGAAATCTAATCCTTGAATTAAAATACTTTAGGATATGCTCCTTATGTATGAAACAATGACACTGTCTCCACTATCTGATATAACAAAGCTCTTTTTCTGATTGTTGATGGATATGAAGGAAATTATTTTAGCGACAGCAAATAAAGGAAAAATTGCGGAAATGAGTGCCATTCTTTCCCCTATTCATTGCGTTTCTCAAGACACATTAGGCATAGACTCCCCTAAAGAAACCGGTTTAAGTTTTATCGAAAATGCGCTCATTAAAGCACGTCATGCTAGTCGTCTAAGCAATAAAGCCGCTTTAGCGGATGATTCTGGTTTAGTTGTTGACGCATTAAATGGGGAGCCTGGTATATATTCGGCCCGCTATGCTGGGCTTAGGGCGACAGACGAGGAGAATATTACCCTGCTTCTGGAAAAACTTGCCCATGTTCCTGAAGAAGAGCGCCAAGCTTATTTTTACTGTGCAATTGCAGTTGTTGCATATCCAAATGACCCAACACCGCTTATCGCTACTGGTAAATTCCCAGGAAGAATTGCAACTATAAGTGCAGGTGATGGCGGATTTGGTTACGATCCAGTGTTTTTTGTTGATTCATTACAGTGCACAGCAGCGCAATTACCTGCTAAGATTAAAAATACGATTAGCCATCGCGCGCAAGCATTAAATCAATTGCGCAATCAACTTTTTAACAGATAACCTCATGATTAATATTCTTATAAAATCCTTTGATGAATTAAGTAAAGACACACTCTATGAAATTTTAGCATTAAGAAGCGAAATCTTTATTGTAGAACAACAATGTTTTTATCAGGATTTGGATTACAAGGACCAGGATGCAAAGCATCTACTGGCATATCAAGATAATAAACTAATTGCCTATGCAAGAATCCTGTCCTACGAGAATGAAGGGATGAGTTTTGGTCGTTTGGTTACCGCCACCTCCCATCGCGGGCTTGGGCTTGGAAAACAGCTAATGGACTCCATCTTAAGTTATTTAAAAAACCATCACCCTACTGAGCCCATTATTATCACAGCGCAGAATTATTTACGAAATTTTTATGGAACCTACGGTTTTGTCGCCGAAGGAGAACCTTTTGACATGGATGGAATTCCTCATGTCCGAATGGTAAAAAACCCATGAGTTCTGAGCATGAAGCCTTATTTGCGGAAGCTTACTTATTACAACGGCAAAATCAGTTACCCGAAGCCATGAAACTCTACGAAAAGTTATTGCAGATTGAACCGAATAACAGTCAAGCTTTACATTTTCTTGGCCTCGCCTACGCGCAACTTAATGATATCGATACGGCATTAGGCTTGTTCCATAAAGCCCTGGATTTAGATCCCAAGAATGCCAGCTTACATAATAATTTAGCGAATGCTTATAAAAACAAGCACCAATTAGATAAAGCCGTTATCCATTATCAAAAAGCAATTGTCTTGGTTCCTGACTACGCACAAGCACATCACAATTTAGCAACGGTTTATGCCACTCAAAATGAATACCGTAACGCACTACATCACTATCGTTTAGCAGTCCATGCCGAACCTGATTTTGCAGCGGCTCATTTCAATTTAGGGCTATTGTTACTTAAAAATAATGAATTGCCTGCAGCCAAAATACAATTTAAAAATGTATTGGCATTATGTCACGACCATATGGAAGCCAATTTTTACCTGGGCGTTTTAGAGTTAGAAAATAATTCATTAGCCGAAGCGGAAAAAGCATTCCAAAACGTTCTCCACCACAATAACCAGCATGTAGAAGCCCTCACCAACTTAGGGGTCATTGCTTTAAAGCGGGAGCAAGGACAACTTGCCGTCGACTATTTTACCAAGGCGCTAGCAATTGATAATAATCATATCGATGCACGCAATAATCTGGCAGCAACTTTTATGCACCACGATCGTTTTGAAAATGCCCTAATGCATTACGATGTCTTATTGCAGCATGATCCACAAAACATTGAATATCTTTATAATTCAGGCGTGGCACAAATGGCACTGGGGCATTTAAGCGAAGCGATTGTCCATTTCGAAGATATCTTAAAACTGAACCCTAAACATTTTGCCGCCTTGAATAATTTAGCAGCAATTTACATTCGTCTCGAAGACAAGGAAGAAGCCCGGACTTTGCTTAAACTTGCAGTTGCCGCAAATCCCAACGATCCGGCAAGCCAACATATGTTACATGCACTCAGCAATGATGAGTTAAACCCCAAAGCTTCACCAGAATATGCGGCAAATTTATTTAATAACTATGCCTTATATTATGATCAACACATGAAGACACAATTAGCCTATACCTTGCCCCAACACATTGGCCGCATACTCCATCAGCTAGCTATTGAAAAGGTCGACTATGCTCTTGATTTAGGTTGTGGTACAGGTTTAAGCGGCATCGTGTTACGAGAAATTAGCAAACATTTAACTGGCGTTGACCTTGCCGCTAAAATGCTCGCACAAGCTAAAAGCAAAGAAATTTATGATCAACTTGTTGAAGCAGAAGTGCTCCATTTCCTTAAGCAAACCAATCAACATTATCAACTAATTGTTGCCGCAGATGTGCTTCCCTATTTCGGTGAATTAGATAGCCTTTTTGCAGCAATTTCAAATTGCCTGGCTCCAGAAGGATATTTTATTGGTACCGTGGAAATTAGTGAGGAGAAACCCTGGCAATTGCAACCAACTGCCCGTTTTTGCCATCAACTTGACTACATTAACGCATTGGCAAGCAAATATTTTTTAGAGTTAGTCCAACAAGAAAGAGTAATCGCCAGGCATCAAAATCAGCAAGCTTTAGCGGAAATTCTTTTTGTTTTACAAAAAGCCAATCGCTTAAATCCTGCTAATTTTGAGCTAACTTGAATTTGCCCTGAAAATTTAGGCAAATTCATTATTAGATAATGAGTACTATACAGAAATACCTTTCTTTTGCTCTTCACAATGCTTAATAAACAACACTACTCCATTATCAGGCGCACAATCTACAGGCTTTTTCTTACTCTTATCGTCAATATCCACAGAAGCTCCAGCTTCGATAAGCATCTGAATCATTTCTCTATTACCACTAGTTACTGCTTCATGAAGTGGTGTTTTACCGTCTTTATCCTGGAT
This sequence comes from Legionella brunensis, assembly GCF_001467025.1. Taxonomy (GTDB): domain Bacteria; phylum Pseudomonadota; class Gammaproteobacteria; order Legionellales; family Legionellaceae; genus Tatlockia; species Tatlockia brunensis. The sequence goes on from NZ_LNXV01000033.1 coordinate 246,947, forward strand.
ATCCACGGAGGCTCCCGCTTTAATTAGTTCGCGGGCACAATCATAGTGGCCACCTTTAACTGCCCAATGCAACGCTGAACGTTCAGCATTTGCATCCCTTTTATCTAAATTAGCAGTTGTAGTACCCTGGTTGACTCCTATCATTGACTTAATGACCACCTTAAGTTCAAACAATTTTCCCCAAGCTGCCGCTCGTCTTAATGCTTGATCATGAAGAGGGCTTCCTATTTCACCTGATTTACGCAATGAAGCACAAACTGTGGCGAGTTGGACGGAATCATTAGTGCTTCTTGAGCCATTGAGAAAACCTAAAAGGCGTGGTGCCAGTTTGCCGTTGGCTTTCTCTATAATTTTTTGATTAGTAGCAATTAATTTTGAACTGACAGAAGACATTTCTAAGAGATCATGAGTACGTTCCATGTCTAACCTACTAAGTGGTTTATCGGCAAACAATAATTCTGATAGTTCAATAATCAACTGAGGCATACAGCCAAACAAAGAACTGTCATTCGCTACGACTGATTTCACCGCAATCAGATAGGATGTAACTACTTCAATATTCATAGACAGGTCTTGATAATAAGGCAGTTTGCCATCTTGCAGCGCTTCTAGCACGCTCATGCTGCCAGTAGATAAAACCAATGAACCAGTTGTATCTGCTACCACCTTACGTAATACACTGTTTGGCAATGACTGATGGTATTCAATTTGAGGGAAAGTTTTTTTAGGGGTGCCAAAACTTTTATCTAGATTATAAATCGTTTGAATCTCAAAGTTTTTCCCACTGAAATCACCGATGAGGACATAATTATCGTGACCTGTTAATTTCATATATTGAGCGATTAATACATAACTTCTTGCACCATCTACTGCATTAACATACATAGCACCATAAGCTCCTTTAGGAAGCATGCTCGTTTGAGATAAAGACAAGGCAGGCAAATCTTTAGCTTTGCTAATAGTAGGTAACCCTAAACGCTCCTTGTCTACACCAGCACTGCCAATGAAGATATCGTTGCTACTGAAAATATTGTAAAGTCCTGTTTGATCTTGTTCTAGCTGAAGACGGTATAAAGTCTGCATAAGCAACCCAGAAAAAGATTGCTGATTAATATTACCCACAAATAGAAATTTACTTTCAGGCGAAAGAACACGTTTTACTAGGTCAGCAGGAGCATGCTTGCAGCGATTCGCTTCGATAAACCCGACAACGTTATTCTCAACTGCATCCAGTTGTTCCAAGCTGCAAAGACCAACGTCAGTGCCCTCTATGTTAACCCGGCCTTTAACAGGTTTACCATAAAGGCTTTCAAATCGAGATATGCCATCTAAGGTACTAACTAAGATTACATCAATTTTTTCGGATTGAGCGCTAAGTTCAGTAACAAGATCTCTTGCTATATTACCAGCAAGTGAAAAATCACCTTTAGCTTTGGGATTATTGCAATTTGCGTAAATAAGAATAACTTTTGTCATGTGAAACAACTCTGCTGAAGTTAACCTGACAAAAATTTTAAAGTCAAAACATTAACAAAATATTAACAAATTGATTTTTTTTATCCTTTTTGGATAAAAAAAATCCTTCTGCCAAAAATAGCAGAGAACTCCAAACGGAATGGAGTTAAGACAAAGTTTTGACGACATAAAGGGCGTCGATTGATGTTGTTGAGAAAATATTCGCTATTAATGCCCTCTTATGCGGATTGGCTAGCCCTAAAAGGCTAGCACTAAGTTTTTATCGATCTGGTGCAGCTGTGCTTTGAATAAAGCCTTAATATATTCAAGGCTATCTTTATCTTTAGCTTCAAATCGAGCAACTAAACAAGGCGTTGTATTTGATGCACGCAAAAGCCCCCAACCATCAGCAAACTCAACCCGCAAACCATCAATAGTAATTATTTGGGCATCGGGAAACTGAGCCTGTTCGCAAAAGCGTTGCATAAAAGCAAACTTTAACTCTTCAGCAATAGGAATCTTAATTTCAGGGGTATTAATACTATTTGGAATCGCTGCGAATTGCTCACTAACAGCAAGAGAGCTCGAACTTACTATCTCTAATAAACGGCAGGCACTGTAGAGTGCATCATCAAAACCATACCAGCGCTCCTTAAAAAAAAGATGCCCGCTCATCTCTCCTGCCAATGCTGCCTCTTCTTCTTTCATTACCGCTTTAACAATAGAGTGACCGGTTGGGCACATTTTTGCTACTCCACCCGCTTGCTTTATGAGTTCTCCTAAATGGCTCGAACATTTCACATCATAAACAATAGTCGCGCCCTTATTTTTTTCTAACAAGTGGCGGGCGTAAAGCATAAGTAACCGATCGGGCCAAATCACTTCACCTTGATCTGTGACAACACCAAGGCGATCCGCATCGCCATCAAAAGCAATCCCGATATCAGCTTTATGGGTAATGACTGCAGCCTTCAAATCACTGAGATTACTTTCTACACTGGGGTCAGGATGGTGATTGGGAAAATGACCATCAACATCACAGTAAAGGGTAATAACTTCACAACCTAAAGCAGCAACTACTTTGGGTATCAAGGGACCACCAATGCCATTACCACAATCGATAATTACTTTTAAAGGGCGTTGCAGTTTGATGTCATTAATAATACGCGCCATGTAGTCAGGAAAAATATTAAACTTCGAATAATCGCCTTTCCCATATTGTCGAGTCCCCGCTTTTACCAAATTATAAAGGCCATCAATATCCGATTGCACCAGTGTCTTCCCTGCCAATACAATCTTGATGCCATTATAGTCACCTGGATTGTGACTACCGGTTACCATGACTCCACTGTCAATATCGTGAGTATGAGTTGCATAGTACATAATGGGAGTAGCGACGGCCCCCAAATCCAGTACAGTAATGCCACTGTCGATCAAACCTTGTTGTAACGCTTTTACTAAACTTTCGCTCGTCAAACGACCATCCCGTGCGACGAAAATTTTATTTCGCTTCAATTCCAATAGTCGACAACTAATCGCTAATCCTATGCTATAAAATGCATCTTCATCGAGTTGTTTACCAATGATGCCACGAATGTCATATGCTCTAAAAACGGAACGTTCAACCTGCTTTTGCCGATACCCCACTATGCTCTCCCTGAACTACCAAATCCATCTTCACCACGACTGCTTTCCACAAAGGCATCAACTACTTCAAAATTAGCACGAATAACAGGGAGAAAAACTAATTGTGCAATGCGATCGCCGGGATTCACTGTGAAGTGTTCTTGATTACGATTCCAGCAAGAAATTTTTAATTCACCTTGGTAATCGGAATCAATAAGACCCACTAAATTGCCTAAAACAATACCATGCTTATGTCCAAGACCTGAACGCGGTAAAATGACCGCCGCTATATGAGGATCTTCAATATAAATAGCTAATCCAGTAGGTAATAATACTGTTTCTTGTGGCGCTATTTGTATTGGTTTATCAATACAAACACGAAGATCAAGTCCGGCAGAACCAGGAGTGGCGTAATGAGGCAAGTCAATACTTTCACCAACTCTCGGGTCCAATATTTTTAGTTGAATAGCCTGTTTCATATTATCCCTCTACTTTAAAACTGTGTGCCATTGTGAATACTTGCTGCAAGGATTGCAATAATTCTTCCTGCAAGTCGTGCCTTATGCATCAAAGGTAATTCCAATTGCTTATCTTTTGTCAGCACTGTGACCTGATTACAATCTTTGTCAAAAGCCAAGCCATCACCAACCTGGTTGGCGATAATCATATCTAATTTTTTCGTCTTTAATTTCTCTTGTGCATGCTTGATAACATTTGTTGTTTCCGCGGCAAAACCAACAACAAAGGATGCTTTACCACCCGCAGCAACACTAGCGAGTATATCTGGGTTTTTACTCAGCTTAAGTGTTAACTCCTGATTTGCGGTCTTTTTAATTTTTTCAGGTTCTGGCGATTGCACAGAATAATCTGCTACCGCCGCTGTACCAATAAAAATCATGCCTTCTGTTAACTTCTCCATGACGGTCTCATACATCTCCTGTGCAGAATCCACGCAGTAAAGCTCAACACCAGCCGGAGGTATCAACGAAGTAGGCCCACTAATTAAAATAACTTTAGCACCAGCAAGACTAGCAGCCTCTGCCAAAGCATAACCCATTTTCCCAGAGCTGTAGTTACTAATATAACGCACGGGGTCGATGGCTTCGCGCGTAGGTCCTGCCGTAATAAGAAGCTGATGTCCGCATAATAATTGATTAACTTCATGAAAACGAAGAGCATTGATAATACTCGTTGCCTCGCTCAAACGACCAAATCCTTGTTCGCCACAAGCTTGAGAACCCTCCTCCGGCCCTACAAAAATCACTCCCCGCTGTTTTAATACCTCATAGTTAGCTTGGGTAGCCTGGTGTAGCCACATAGACCGATTCATCGCAGGGCAGACAATCACTGGTGTTTCAACGACTAAACAAAGTGTACTTAGTAAATCATCTGCTATTCCATTGGCCATTTTAGCTAGGCAATTCGCAGAAGCAGGAGCAATAAGGAGATAATCTGCCCAGCGGGCTAATTCAATATGTCCCATTGCACGTTCAGCTTGTTGATCAAATAATTCCATACGAACGTCATGGCCACTTAACGCTTGCAGTGTTAAGGGGGAGATAAATTGTTGCGCAGAGGCTGTCATCACCACACGTACATCGGCGCCTAAGCTTGTCAATTCGCGAATAAGATAAGCTGCTTTATAAGCAGCAATACCCCCGCAAACACCTAATACAATTTTTTTGTTAGCAAAATCTTGCATGGTTTATCGTTTTTAATAAGAATACCTGCGATCAAAGCATAAACCTCGCAATAAAGGAATAACAAGGAAATAACAATGACTAAATCACAAGTCTTACCACCCTCATTACGTGTGCGCGAAAAACTCTTGTCCCAGGGCGTAGTCAGTCTGTCAGACGCGGAACTATTGGCTGTATTTATTAGTTCAGGTAGCCAGAAAAAATCCTGTATGCAGCTCGCATTTGATTTACTCAAGCACTTAGGTGACTTACGAGCAATTTTAAATGCAGATCTCCAGACGTTTAGTCAGGTGTCTGGACTTGGGCTTGTTCGTTATGTACAACTACAAGCAGCAAAAGAAATAAGTCGTCGCAGTGAATTTATTAGCCTGCAAAAAGATGTTCAATTAGTCAATTCCAAGCAAACGCACATCTATCTTAAACGCCAATTAAGAGATCGCAAAAATGAAACATTTGCAGCTCTATTTTTAGATAGCCAACATCGCGTTTTGGCTTATGAGGAGCTATTTACTGGTACTATCAATTCAGCAAGTGTTCATCCTCGTCCCATAATTGACCGTGTGTTTAAACTGAATGCTGCGGCAGTTATTCTCGCTCACAACCATCCCTCAGGTATATCTGATGCAAGCCCTAACGACATAGCAGTCACTAATCGCTTAAGTCATGCTTTAGAATTAATTGACGTTCGTTTGTTGGATCATTTGGTCATAGGTGATAATGAAGTGTATTCGATTATGAGTAAAACAAAATGGCCATGCAATTAATAACTAAGCTAATGATTCTTAATTAAATTGCACTCTTTGATGTTTCCTTTTATGCTAGCTTTTAAGCTAAAAGACAGAGGATGTTATGGCCAACAATGATGAGCAATTACTTACTGAAGAAAAGACTTTCATTATTATCGGAGCAGGTGCTTCTGGTCTTTTCACAGCTCGTGCCCTTGAAAAAGCCGGGATTCCGAGCAAAAACATTACCATTTTAGAGAGCGATAATGAAGTAGGTGGCAAATGTAGTACTTATATTGATCCTCTCGATCCGGATTTAACAACAGAATTTGGTGCAGCTTTGGTCGCGCATAACTACAGAGTTGTTTTGGATGCAATTTTTGAAAAAAATATCCCCTTAGAGAGCGTTCTCCCAACTAAGCTTGCTTCTATGGATTTTATGAAGCAATATCTGCAAGAAAACACTTGTGGCAAATTGGTATTTTCAGCAGAGTTCGTTAAAGAATTGCTGACTTATGAAAAACTTTTACGCGAATATGAATATGCTCGTGATCATAAGCATCCACTTCCTCCTGCGTTTGAATTACCCTTTTCTGAGTTTGCCAAACTTAAAGGTTTAACTAAGATCAATGACTTACTAAGACCCATAGTAACTGGATTTGGCTATGGAGCCATGCAAGTTTGTCCAACCTTTGCAGTTTTTGAGTATATAGGGCATACCACCATTCCAGCGATGCGCTTAATCCCTAGTTTGGTAAAGCAAGGTCCCTTTTACGCCATCCAAGGTGGTTTCCAACGTCTCATGAGGGCATTAGCAGCAGATTATCAAGTCATAACCAACGTGGATATTAAGAGCATCGATCGCAGCGATGGGATTAAGGTTGAGTTTCTACATCAAAACACCCCTAAAACACTTAAAGCCAATTACTTAATTTTAGCTTTATCGCCTGTACAATGGCCTAAATTGGGTTTAGAGCTTAGTCCCACCGAAAAATTAGCACTTCAGAATTTAACTTACTATCGTTACCCTGTTGCAATATGTCGATTAAAAGGTTATGAATCTCACCAAGAATTTTTTGAACATGGATTACAACCTGAAGGATTTGGAGAGTTGGCATTAATCACCACTCGTGATGCTCGTCCTAACCCTGAAGATGGGCGCTTATGTACCGCCTATGTCAATCTTCCACAAGGTGCTAATAACTATGATCTTTCCCCAAACACCGCTGAAAGGAAAAAATTACAGTCTGAATTAGAGCAGCTTCCAGGCATCGAAGAAGTTATGATAGTTAAGACAAAAACCTGGGACGATTACATGTCAATGCTCCCTTGGAGCATACGATGTCAATTAGAGTCTGAGCAGTTTGCAGATAACACTCATACAGGTTATGTTAATTCGTGTTTGTCTTTCGAAGACGTCGGATGCGTTGCTAATTATGGAGCCCAGTTAATTGCTAAAAAATTTGCATGCCAGCCAGATAAAGTCTATGACACCTCCTTAACTAAAGATTTCCAACGCATGTTTTGTCTATTTAAAACCCCTCAACTTGCTCCTATAAGCAAAACAAAGGAAAAAAATTATGACTCTGATATGAAAATGGACTTAAAAGAGGAAACAGAGGATATAACTGCTGAATATCACTAGAATAGGCAGTTAAAAACCATCGAAGTCTAAACAATATCGTTCATATGAAATGTAGATAGTATGGAATCTTTAAAGATTAAACTTTTTAAAGCACAGCCTAATGACTTAGCTGTTATGCAAAATTTAGCGCGATTCTATGTCTATGACATGTCGCGTTACTGCGGTTTTTTACCAGGCTGGAAATGCCCGGAAACGGGTCTTTATGAATGCTATGATTTAAAAAAATATTTTATCAATGAAAGCCATTATCCTTTTCTAATTCGAGTCAATGGAGAATTAGCAGGCTTTGTCCTTGTCAATAAAATTAGTATTACTCCCAATATGGATTGGCACATGGATGAATTTTTCATTATGGCGAAATTCCAGCGTCATGGAGTTGGACAAAAAGTTGCCAGGCACCTCTGGAGCAAATTTCCAGGAACATGGGAGCTTTTGGTTATTCCTCAAAATGAAAGGGGACTAAATTTTTGGCGAAAAACAATTCAAGATTTTACGAAAAATCAATATACTGAAGCTGTTAAATCAGTGGCTTGGGATAAAATTAATCCCCGCGTATTCTTTAACTTCAGTGCACCTGAGATTGGTAAACAATAGGTATGATTCGTACTCAATTCATTAAATTGTTTTTTTTATTAGCTTTCCTCTTTAGCAATAGTTTTGCTGCTGCAGCACTTTATCCTGGAGAATATCTCGATAACATCCAAGACAAGGAAGTTTTAGTGCAGTTTATTCAAGGTGAGCCTGATAAACCGTTAGTTATTTTTGTACCTGGTGATTCGCACCTTGCGAGAATTGCTTACGGTTATCCTGGAGGAAAACCTCAAGACTTCTTAAGCTATTGGCTTAATAAACGAGGATACTCATTTGCAGGAGTCTCCTATCCGCTTGCCAATCCGGTCTATAACAAAGTTTATCCACAGTTTAACCTCCAGGATTGGGGTCAGCAAATTGTCCAAGTTGCTCTCAAGCTTATCAAACAAAATAAGAAGTTACCGCGGCGAATTATTGTTCTTGGATGGAGTATGGGTGGCAGCATTGAAGGGACAGTAGCCCAGGCAGCAAAGCAACATGATCTTGAAATTGAGGCATTTATTGGTTTGGCAGCCGTTCCGCCACTTCCATACATTATGCAGTCAGGTCCTTTTAATGCCGATGCTATCCGCAGTGATCACTTGGCAGAGCGTAACGCTCTTTATCCATGGTTTATTGATCAACTGCTTGAGCAAAATCGTTATAATGAACATGAAATCATTCCGGAAAAAATTTATCTCTCCGAATTTATTGGCTCTATCCCTACAGCTCTCACGGCCTCTGGTTATCATTATAAGGAAAAGCGCTTTGTGCGCGATATTCCCAGAACGGTTAAGGAGGGGAACGTCTTTAATTTTGCGGATACGCCCTGGATTGCTTTAATTGTCGACGACTCACCCATTGATGCTAAAATTTCCTTGGTTGACCCCGCCACATGGAATTTTTTACGCCTGGAGATGATTAATCATCATTATTTGACGAATAGCCATCTGAGCATGATGACACCTATAGCGTGGAAACGGTTAACCTTTTTACTTAATAGTCTTGCTCAAGAATTAACACTAACAGTTCATGGCAATCATTTCTTCTTTGTTGGTGAGAAAGGTGCCAAAGAAACGGCTGAATCCATTGATTTTTTATTAGCAAGATTGACTAAAGTCAAAAAAAAGCTTGCCTTAGTACTTAATAAAAAAGAGGGTTTAATGAATTGATCTTGGCATTGTTATTGCTCGGAGCTAACAAGACTATGGAGTAGGTCATCATGGCTGAGAAATTGGAAGTATTAGTTGTTGGCGCAGGACCCGTTGGTTTATTTTGTGCAAATGAGTTAAGACGGCATGGTTTACATTGTCGCATCATTGATAAAAAAAACGCACTTAGTGATAAATCCAAAGCTTTAGCCATTCACATCCGTTCGTTAGATGTGATGGAGGATTGCGGATTTATCAATGAGATTGTAACTCAGGGTCATCAAATTGATGGTGCTATCTGTCAATCAGCCGATCAACAGTTATTCGATATCGACTTTGTCCAGCTTGAAGCAAATCGTCATTTTTTTATTGATTTACCACAAAATCAGACTGAACATATTTTGTATGGGGGACTAGTTAATAAAGACCTCCACGTTGAATGGGAAACCGAACTTACAGGAATTGAGCAAACCCCTGAAGGGGTCATTGCGGTATTAAAGCGTCAGGATGGTAGCAGCGCAACATTACAATCTTCATGGATTATTGCCTGTGATGGCTCTCACAGTACAATGAGAGAGCTTGTTAAAGCCCAATTTATTGGCGATGCCTATAAGCAAACCTGGTGGCTTGCTGATATCTTTATCGATTGGAATTTACCAAATAACAAAATGGCTATGTTCATTAGCCGTGAAGGTCCATTAGCCTGCTTTCCAATAGGTGAAAAACGTTACCGCATTGTTATGACTGCAGAAGAAAAAATCTCCCATGTAGACCCTACCATGGCAGATATAGAGCGCGTATTCAAACGTCGCTGTCATGTACCCGCTGTTCTCTCAAATCCTTTATGGCTTAGTCAATTTGGTATTGCCCATCGTCAAATTGATCACTATCGTCATGGCCGCATATTTTTTGCAGGAGATGCCGCACACGTTCATAGTCCTATGGGAGGGCAAGGTCTTAATACCGGGATACAAGACATATACAACCTTGTTTGGAAGTTAGCACTAGTCCAAAAAGGACTTGCACGGGAAGATTTGCTAGAGAGTTATCATCTTGAGCGTCACCCCATTGGTGAAGCGGTTTTAAAGAAAACAGGGTTCATGACGCAAATGATCATGTTAAGAAACCCCTTTTTAGTTTTTATGCGTAACCATTTTCTTAAATTTGTAACGTCCTTTAACTTTGTCAAAAAATACGTAGCTACTGATTTAGCTGAATTAGCAATTTCCTATGCTCAAAGTCCTATTGTAAAAAAATTTGGTGAGAAGACCGCATTTAAAATCGGTGAATTTCCCACTGACTTCCACTTAATTGATCAACAAACTAAAGAGATAAAATCATTATACGAAATCATTCGCGGAACAATGCATCATCTATTTTTATTTGCCGGTAAAGACGGTTTGCATTTATCTACTTTATTAAAAACCGCTTCTTTAATGAATCAACATTTTACTCCTATCTTGAAAACTCATCTTGTCTTGACACACGAAAATGAAATCCCCAGCGCAAATTCAGTTTTTTTTGACCAAGGACAAACCGTTCATCAACGTTTTTCAATTCATGAAACCACTGCTTTATTAATTCGACCGGATAAATACATTGGTTTAACCCAATGCCCGGTAAATCAAGACGAGTTGATACATTATATGGATAACATTTCTCTTATGGGTATGGATTCAGTGAATTCTAAATCTGGAGTTTAAATAATGATGACTCTTTTATACATCCTTTATTTTATTGTTGGCCTGCAAATCGTATTTAAGCCTAATCGTTTTGTAAAACTGCAATTTTTATTTTGCTTGTTTTTAACAATGATGCTGTTTAACTATCATAGCCACTTGGTGAGAATATAATGACACAAAATAAACTTCATCAACTTGGTAACCTTTCGGGCCTAATTCTCGTTTGTCTTGTCTTAGGCTTTTCTTTCTATCAACAATTAATAGAACATACTCTCCCTTGCCCCTTATGCTTATTGCAGCGGCTATGTTTTATTGGGGTAGGGTTATGTCTTTGCATGAACTTAATGAACAGTATTCGCACTAGTTATTACGGATTGATGTTTTTATCTGCCTTACTTGGCCTTGGTATTTCTCTGCGGCAGATTTTTTTACATGTAGCACCTAGCGATGTAGGCTATGGCTCTCCTTTGCTTGGTTTATACATGTACACTTGGTCAGCGATTGCCTTTGTAATTATTATGGGGCTGGTAGCGATAGCTCTTCTATTTGAGCGTGGGTTTTATGAGTCCAGTTCAGCGCCCCGACATTGGCATTATCTTTTGTCGAGTTTGTTTCTTCTCTTGATTCTTGCAAATGGAATCAGTACATTCCTAGAATGTGGTTTTTTTGAATGTAAAGACAATCCTGCTCATTATTATTTTTGGGACAGCATAGGCTGATCGGAGTAGGCTGCATTAAATAGAGGAATGACAATGCGTATTTTTATCTTATCTTTTTTACTAGGTGCATTAAGCGCGCATGCGGATACGATGGATCATTACATGAATATATCGAATAGTATTCCGCAAATGGAAATGAAAGCAGATCCTCAAGCACAAGCCTGGGCAAGATCAGCGCGAAATGTCCTGGTCATAACGGATGAAAGTATCGCTGAAACCCTGATGCAAGCTAATGAGCTAGCCAAAGGTCAAGGCCAACCATTATTTTGCCTACCCCAAGGTGCCACTCTAAATGCAATCACTTTAAACGGCATTATTCTGGAAACCTATCGCAATATTTCCAGCCAACAAAGTGATAAGGATAAAATGACTGTTTCACAAGTTGCTTGGCTTGGTGTCACAAAGAAATATCCTTGCCAACCTGATACTCATGGGAAACAAATGGAACATGTAGCCGCGTTAATGACACACTAACCAAACTGATTTATTGAAAACAAGTTGTAAATTTTTTGACAAATAAGAACAATTCAAGGTACATTGATAATTATTTTTAAACTTTCTGCAAATCATGAATTCTTTACTACCCCTCATGAGAGAGAGCAAAGCTCTTGGCATAGATCAACCGCTACATGAAGGGAATGTCAACGATGCCTTACAGAGTGCCTTCACTGTCCTAACCGGGGCTTTTGGCCTGACTTTAAACAGCAGCACGCCTGTATTTTTTAGTTGCGACGCTGATGAAATAGAATCATCCCACGGGCTTATTTTTCATGAAGATCAATTTGCGGCGCAAGTTATGGGTAAAATTGGGACTCCTTACGCAAAAATTTGTCACATGAGACTTTATGCAACAGAGGAAGGAGCTCACTGGCACAGCTTGTTTGCCGAAATGGATGAGCAAGGGTATTTAAAGAAAATAATCATCACGGATTCGCGCGTGAGAGATCAAGTAGGCATTACAGCCCACAGAGATATTGAAAATAATCCCTTCTTACAAGAATGTCTCGATAAAATTGAATTTATCCCCGGTGCCTCACAACCTATTGGCATCCACATATGCTGGATTTATTGTTTGGCCAATTTGGCATCGCTTGCAGCTACAGGCAAAGTCTATGAACCTAAAACACAGTCTCTTGGGGAAGAGTTAGCAACGATTATCACTGAAGCAACTAAACCTAAGGCTCCACCCCCACCGAAGCTCGAATTGGCATTGATAACAAAAGAAGTTAAACAGGAAGCACACTCTCCCACTCCTCCGAAAACTGAGCAGAGCGAGGCATCACCCTCTCAAGTTCAACCTTTTACCCTTTTTACACCCCGTACCCCTTTGATTACAGAGGATAGAGAAAAGGAAACACCTGAAATTAAAGAAAGAGTTATTAGTACTCCTAATTTTTATAATTCTGAAAAACCAACCGCTAGCCAATCAACTTCTAGCCTGAAATGGTTAGGCGGTGGTGCTTTACTTTTAGGCGCCGGGGCTTTAGTTGTCGCAGGTTTAGCATTAACCCCCCTTCTTCCCATCAGTTTTCCCTTAAGCATGGCATTAATTAGCGCAGGTATTGTTTTGGCACTCGCGGGCGTAGTAATGCTAATTGCTGATAAAATTTGTCAATCACACATGAAATTGGACAAGGCTACCGAGTCAGCTCTTATATTTTAGATAAAGGTGTAATGGCAATATCTTTGTAGCCAATTACACCTTTAATTTCCGAAAGTTAGGCACTAAATTCTTCAAAGGCTTCCAGAGCTTCAGCGGCATACATTAATGAAGGACCACCTCCCATATAGATAGCCATCGCTAAAGTTTCCATGAGTTCTTCCCGGCTAGCCTGGAGTTTGGCTAATGCTTGTGAATGAAAGCCTATGCATCCTGGGCAATGATTAGCAACAGCAAGGGCCATAGCAATTAATTCTTTTGTTTTTTTGTCTAAAGCACCATCTTTAGTTGCTGCCTGAGCCAGCGAGGAGAAGCCTGCCATTACTTCTGGCATTTCCTTGCGCATTTTTGCTAATTGGGCACTGATTCCTGCAGTTACTTCATTGAACTTGTGTGACATGACATGACTCCTTGATTAATTGCGTTGGTACTGGGTGATTTTATATCACGCCTGGAACTTCGGAACAATTGCTATGCCCTACAGTTTTTTAATTGTAAAAGATCAGCCCAAAGTTTTTCGACAATTGGCCCATGAATTGGCTTTTGTAACCGAATGGCAGACAAGGTGATAAGACGCTCGTCAAAATGATTTCCTGTCAATAGTTCTAAACGCCCATCTATCAACTCTTCCGTAATTAAATGTTCGGGTAACCGTCCCCAACCCAAGCCTGCCATAATAATTTGTTTCTTGGCGATCACATCACTGACAGTCCAATGTCGGCAATGTTCAATGACACCAAAGGTAAAATTTTCTTTCGACGAATCACGTAAAATAACTTGCATACAGTCATTTAAAGTATCCAGACTTGCTAATTGTTGTTCATATTGCCTAATAAATTCAGGCGCTGCCACGGCAGGCATACGTTCACTTAACAAAGGAATCACTTCTATAGCATGCTGACTAATTAAATTCTCACTAATAATAATATCTGCCTGATGTTCAATGAGTCGCTCACAGGCACCACCTAAAGACTCAGTAAGGAAATGAATATGGGTTTGGGGATAGTGAAGTATCCAACTACAGAATAAAGGTTTTAAGGCGGTCAATGGATAAAAGACATCGATGGCAATAGTAATGTCACTTTCCATTTCTGCCTGTAAATTATCAGCAAACTCATTAACATGTTGCCAATGCCCTATCAATACCTTAGCTCGTTGATAAAACTTCTCACCAAGAGTGGTTAATTGCGGTCGGTAAGAACTGCGATCAAAAAGAGAAAAACCCAATTGTCCTTCTAGTTTTTTTACTGCACTTGTAATTGCCGGTTGTGTTTTAAACAGGGATTGAGCCGCCGCGTTAAAACCACCACACTCAACAACAACGACAAAGATTCGCATGGAATCAAAATTAATCATTATCAAATAAATTTATTAAAACCATAAAAACTTTATATTATCAATTTATTAAAAAAATACCTACTCTGATAACAGAACAACTGTCCTGGAGACATCATTATGTCTGCTAACTCTCTTAATAGTGTGCAACAAATAATTTCTTTACTCTTTGCCAAGAAACATCAAGCACAAGATTATATTCAGTGTCAGGGAGCCTCTTGTCTCCATTGCCAGGAACCCCACTTTAACAAATTACTAAAAGCAGTCAGCAATCAACAAGTCATCACGCTTGTTTTACCTGCCTTTCCAGCAAAATCTGCTAATCGTCAAAAAACCATTTCTTGTAAACCTGATCTTGGCGAAGTCATGGGGTTAGAAAATCTCAACTATTTATGTGAATCTATCCAGCAAATCTATTCTGCTGGAGTTGAGCTTATTATTTGTTCTGACGGACGTGTCTTTAATGATTTAGTTTTAGTCAGCGACGAAGAAGTTAATCTCTATCAACAAGGTATTAAAACCATCATTACTCAAAAAAACCTCAGAAACCTTAAAATTTTTTCATTAGATGATGTCTATCCACAACAAAATTACCAGAATATGCGGGACCAATTAATGCAGAGCTATGGTGAATCTTTGATTTCCCTAAAGCAGCGGCTTCTAGCAGATGAAAAAGCCCTCTATCAATTTAATGGTATCCATCGGTTTATTCTTGAAGATCAATTGGCCTTAAATAAGCAATTCTCAAAAAATCGCATTCGCACCATGGCAAAGGAAATTGCTTATGAAGTGATTAGACGCTCCAACGCCTGGTCTAATCTACTTGCACAATATTTCTCGGGAGCAGTTCGTTTATCAATTCATCCTCAACCCTGTGCTTCAGACAAACTCGGCATTCAATTTTTACCCGCTACCAATCGTTGGGCAACCCCTTGGCACAATGTGTTGCTAAAACATGGCGACTCTTGGCAGCTGGTTAAACGGATTGATGCAGAACGTTTAGGTGCCAAACTCAATCACGACCATTATGTTTTGGAGGCTATTTAATGATGCAGACATTCAAACCACATTTAATCCAAACGACGCAAAATTTGACATTAGCCACATGGAAATTAGGCCATATTCTAGAATTGGTAACTCGCCATAAATTAGTCATACTCAGAGGTTTTTCAGCGATGGAATGTCAAGAATTATTAGACTATTGCCAATCACAAGCCTCCTTAGTTTCTTGGGATTTTGGCTCCGTGATGGAAATGAAAGTCGATAAAAACGCGCGAAACTATTTATTTACAGAAGGTGATGTTCCTCTACATTGGGATGGGGCCTTTTACCAAGAACCACGTTTTTTATTTTTTCATTGCCTCAAAGCCCCAACCATCAACATGGGCGGAGAGACTTTATTCGTCAATACCGAAATGGTTTGGTCGCAAGCCACTCCTTGCCAACAAGAAAGATGGCTTAATTATCAACTGCAATTTGCCACTGAGAAACTAGCTCATTATGGCGGTAAAATTGTTCGCAACCTTGTTAATACACATCCACAGACAGAGCGAACCATCCTTCGTTTTGCAGAACCTGTTGGTGAGGACTACTTAAATCCCGTTCATGTAACCGTGTTAGATACAAATGAAGTGGAGTCGAAGCAAATTTTGACAGAGATTAGTGAGTGCATGCGAACTAACATCACCAGCTATTTTCATCAGTGGCAACAAGGTGATTACCTCATTGCCGATAATTTTTCTTTGCTGCACGGACGTAATGCCTTTAGGCGGCATACACCAAGACATTTAAGAAGGATTCAAATTTTATGAAACCCTATACCTTAATGGAATTAAAAAAGACTTCGACTCCCGAAGAATTTAGTCATCATTTACGTGAAATGGGAGAGCTTTTTTGGTGGGAGCCTGGAAAATTTTGGGTAATTACCTCCTATGATTTAGCAAAATCGGTATTAACCAGCGAAGACTATAGCTGTGATCGCTCACCTTTTTTTATTTCCCGCATGCCCGAAATGAATTTAGCACTCATTGAGGATTTTTTAAAAGTAGTGAGTAAAATGATGGTGATGAGCGATATGCCAGAACATGGTAGCAGAAGGAGAGTTTGCTACCATGGATTTACCTCCCAATGTATTGAGCAATTAAAGCCCTTAATCACTCAAACAATATCCACCTGTCTTAAGCCGCTAACTGCAAATCAATCCTATGACTTTGTTACAGAATTAGCGCAAACAATTCCTTCAACAACCCTAGCCGAACTTTTCGCCATCCCGGAAAATGAACGACTGGATTTTTACGATTGGTCGAATAACATGACCCAATTCTTTGGGGGTTCCACGAGTTATTTTGATGAGGACGGCATCAAAGTCAACAACAGTGCCAAACGGCTGTATCAATATTTTGCCAATCTAATTTCTGACCGCCGTAAAAATCCTGGCCAAGATTTTTTAAGCAAGCTATTAATGCATCAATCTCATTTTGCTTTAAGCGATGAGGAAATTATTTCCCAAGCCATCATGATGTTGGTAGCAGGCCAAGTAACAACAACCGATCAAATGTGTAATAATCTGTATACTCTTCTTAGTTTGCCTGGTTTATGGCAAGAAATTAGGCTAAATCTTGCAAAACTTGATGATTATCTTGAAGAATGCAACCGCCTTGATCCTGCTGTCACTTTCATTTTTCGTGTGACTAAAAATGATACCCTCTTAGGCTCACAAAATATCGCTAAAGGCTCTGTGATTTTCATCTCAACGCATGCCATTAACCGCGACCCAGTCTATTTCCCTAATCCTGATATAATTAATATTGGCAGGACTAAACATCACCATTTTAGTTATGGCTATGGAAGTCATTTTTGCTTAGGTGCCAAATTAGTGCGTGTCGAAATGCATGAAGTGTTTAACGCAATGCTGAGGCAGTTCCCTAATCTTAATTTCAATAAAAATACTCCAGCCATTAGGAAACATCACAGCCTTTCATTTTCGGGTTTTGAGCAATTCAGTTTAATAAACCCTGCTCGCAATAGTCTAAAACAATAGGTTTTATCTGATAATTTTGTTTTAATAAATGCCCGCTATAATATTTGAAGCGTTTATCAGAGATACAAAAATGACAAAACTTAGAGATTTAACCCCTAGTGAAGGGTATGGGCGTAGTTATAAAAAAGCGGGTAATGAATATCAACCAGTAAGCCAATCTATCTATAATCTAAGAGAGTTGGCACAAAGAGATGAGAGCGAATTACAGTTAAGAGTGTTCGAAGATGAGGACTTTGTTGTACCCCCTAAAGATAATGGCCGCTCTTTAGTAAAAGCCAAAATCGGAAAATTATACATTGAATATACTCCTGGCGGAAAAGAAAGCTTTACATTGAATATTAAATTCATTGATAAACAACATCGAACCCTACGATCTTTTTTAAGTCTAGAAAATCCTCGATATGCAAGTCTGGAATTTGAAGATCTACTCCCTTTTTCCCTGGATGCCTACTATGGAAGCCGCACAATTTTTCAACCATACGATCCAGGTGCTCCGGAATGCAAAAGCCACGCTTATGAATTAAAGACCGTACTTACAAAATTATTTTTGGATGAGGACATTACTGCCAATGACGTGCAGAATTTCCAAGAACACTATTACAGTCTTTATATCGAAAACCCTGCACAACCTGGAAGACAGTCAGCGCCTGTAAGAACCGAATCCGTAGGTCATCAAGTACCGGAACCAGTCAAGGACATTGAACACTTCGGTAGACATCTTGAAGATAAGCCCGCCTCTCTTTTTGAGGTTTCGGTGAAACTTGGTGCTATCGCACTGCTCAATTTAAGTATCAGTGAGGAAGAAGTTGGTGATGTTTTGAGAGAATATTTGGAAATTAGCAATAAAACACCAGAAATTTTTCAAGACACAAACGTACAAGAAACCATTTTGAATACTCTCATTGATAAGGGGCGCCTACCTTTAAAAGCCATGGTTAATGATATAGAGTCTACATTGCAAAATGCCATCAGCAATTTAACGGTAACGGCAACAGCAACTAAAAGTACTACTCGATTTAACATTGTAGAAAATGCTTTTACAGGAAAAAATGGTCGTGAGATCGATCAATGGCTACAGAACCGCTTACCTAAAAATCTTAATATTAAAGAACGAAAAAAAGCTTATATTGAGGAATTAACACAGCAGGTTAAAAATTTAGTTCCAGAGCAAAAGAAAGAATTAGCCCTTTATGTCTTAAATGAAAAAGACCATTTCCTAAAAAAAGAAAGGCATTTTTTCCGTTCTAATACATACTCAAATCAGACCTTCTCTGTACACCAGCTTGTCAAAACGCTCATGCAAGGCGAACAAAATAACGCCAAAATTACTATTCAAGATGATGAGCATGATAAAACTCATGTTCTTTCTCGTCACGTTAACTAATTGCTTTACTCAACACACTTTATAATGCCAGTATCAGCTCATAGCAATGCTGGTATTTGCGTGAGGTTAAACTCTTCTTCTCTGCTGACTGCTCTATTTAATTTTCTGTTAAGGGAAAAAAAAGTATAATTTGGTCATTTATTTCATGAGGTGTATTTTTATCATGCCAATTCGTCCCATGACCCCAAATGATCGTGATTCTATCTTAGCAATTGATCCGAAAATTTTCCCTGAAGAGGAACCTTGGGGTATAGCTGATTTCGACTATTACTTTTCGTCTGACCTTTGCCTTGTTTCCTATGATGAAAAAACCAACGAAATTAATGGTTATGTGTTTGCTAAGCGCCAGGGTGAGAAAATACATATTAGCAATATTGGTGTTCTCCAACAGAGTAAAGGTCTTGGCTCGCAACTAATGGACCAAGTGATAAAAACAGCACAAGATTTACACCAAAGCGCACAGTTCGTCACCCTACAGGTTAGGAAGACTAATGACAAAGCTATTAACTTCTATAAAAAATATGATTTTGATGTAACTTCCGACCCAGCTAGTGAAGGATTTCAAGCAATGCGCCGTCCTTTAAGCTTAGCGCTCAAGCAAACTACGAAATTTGTATCTACTCATACAGCACCATTACAACAGGGTATTATTCTCAGGCAGACTGCCCCAATGTTCTTTAGCTCTGAAAATAAATTACCCCAAAGTACCGCTACCGAACAAACACCTAAGTTTGTTCCCACTTATACTAATATTGAAAATGCATCAAAAACAGTCCGCAAAGACATTGATGCGGTACAGCAAGAAATTACTCGTTTAAGAAACAATGCACTTTCTCGTTTTAGTATTGGGAATACAGCAAAAGCAGATGCAATTGCAATAGCACTAAACTCTGCTCTGAAGACAGGTTGTAACGATGTTCGCCAAGATGACGCTGTAAGGACTGCTTTAGCAAAGCATCGTATTTTTAGCTTTTTTGGTACTAAAACAGCCACAGCGCTGGTTAATGTCGAAAGGAGCTACTCGCCTAACCTTTAATTAGTTTAGGCTTTAGCGAAAATTTCCTGCAAAAAATTAGTCATTGCCTGCAACGCACGACGCTCCGCCTTAGCGTTGTAGACAGTCCCTAATTGTGTATCGTGAGCATGAGGGTTGGCAAAAGCATGTTGTGTATGCCCATACATATGGACTTGCCAATCTACCTTTGCTTCGGTCATTTCACGACAAAACTCATTCACTTGCTCAGGTCTCACCATAGGATCATCATAGCCGTGCAATATTAACATTTTTGCATGAATAGGTTGATTGGGAGTATCTTTAGGTTTATCCAACAAACCATGGAAACTCACTACCCCTTTTAGATCCGCACCACTACGTGCTAGATCCAAAGCACAAAGTCCACCAAAACAAAAACCGATTACAGCGATACGATTGATATCCACTTCAGACATACCTACTAAAGCATCGTAGGCAGCACGCATTCGGGCACGCAATAAAAGCCGATCATTTGCTAGAGGCTCCATAAGCGCTCTTTTCTCATGGGTGCTCTCTCCTAAGCGTCCTTGGCCATACATATCCAACGCGAAGCCCACATAGCCCATTTTAGCAAGCATTAGTGCCTTTTCGCAGGCAAAGTCATTACGTCCAGACCAATCATGAGCAACTAATACAGCTGGTCTAGGCTGATCGCTGCGTTCATCATAGGCCAAAAAGCCATGTAACTCTTGCTCACCATGATGATATAAGTAATTCGACGTATCCATAGATAAAATCCTTTTGGCAATAAGTGCTCTAGTACTGTCCTAGTCTAAATTGATATTTATAAATGTCCAGTGTTCTTAATTTAGCTCGTATCAATAATTAGCCGCACAAGAAGAAATTTTAGCAAACTTTTGTTACTTACCTAGTTATTTCTCATAAATTTGTTAAAATTTGAACTAGTATTTCCTTAATACGATTATCCCAAAATAATAGCAGGAAATTTATTAAAAACCATTCAAGTTGTTTTTTCTTAAACTAATATAAATATATAAATTAAAAGAATAAAGGTGAACATATGCTTGCGAATAGGTTGGCGGAATTTAGAGATTTAATTCACGCACAACTCTGTTATCAAGTATTTATTACCCCACTACATCTTCCCATTGAGAAAGAGTATCGCGATTTCGCTCGCCTAGCCTGTGAATTTTTTCTAGAAGAGCGAACTGACGCAATCCACTGCCATACACCACGGCATCATGTTATTCATCATTTTGCCCCTCTGAAAAATAGGCAAGCAAAAAAAATCCTCATCACTCACGGGTGGATGTCACGTGCTGCTTATATGATGCAATTAATAAAGGCGTTAAGGCATCAAGGTTTTGATGTGTATGCTTTAGATTTTCCTGCACACGGGGAAGCGAAAGGAATGCAGTTAACCTGGATGGATGCAGTTTTAGTGCTTAAGCAAATACTAAATCAATTAGGTCCTTTTTATTCTGTCATTGGCCATTCTTTTGGTGGCTCTATGCTATTAAATACTTTAAATCTAAGCAGCCAGTTTTTAGAATGGCGAATTGACCCAATGCCTGAGCGTGTGGTGTTAATTGCGTCTCCGACACGTATGCGTGTTCCCGTTGGCAGATTAGCACGGCAACTAAAACTCAGTCGCCGTGGTTTTTTATTCTTACGTGAGGTTTTTCGTCAACATGCTGCTATTGACTTAAAAAATCTTGATTTCCATCATTTTATTAACCGTTCTAATATCCCAGTTTTATGTATTCATGGTCAAAAAGATGAATCTATCATGCCTCATGAGTCGATTATATTCTGCGAACAATATCCACATGCTTCCCTCGCATTGTTGCCAGAAGCGGATCACATTAGTGTCTTGATGGATGAGCGGGTTGAGAAAACCGTACATCAGTTTTTATTTTGAAAGTTGTTGTATTAATCCAGGGTTTGACGATAACGGGTAAAACCAATCAGCATCACGATTACCATAAATGTCAAAATAGGAATCACCTCACGCCAAACCTCAATAAAACCGTTTCCCTTTAATAAAATACCACGGACTACAACAAGAAAATGCGTCAACGGAAGGACATTACCCAACCATTGAGCCCAGACTGGCATACCTCTGAAAGGAAACATAAATCCTGATAATAAAAGAGAAGGTAAAAAGAAAAACATAGCACCTTGTACAGCTTGTAACTGATTAGAGGCCAATGTGGAAAAAGTTAAGCCGACGGACAGATTGGCGGCAATGAATGGTAAGCAAAGAATTAATAAAAGTAGAATACTTCCCTCCATAGGCACGCCAAATATAAATTTAGCCATGAATAAAATCATAATTACTTGGGCGTAGCCTACAATGATATAGGGAATAATTTTACCCATCATCACTTCTAAGGGTTTCAACGGGGTTGCCAGCAAATTTTCCATCGTGCCACGTTCAAACTCTCGAGTAAGCACCAGTGCTGTGATGATTACCATTGTCATGGTTAAAACCACACCAAGCAAACCAGGAACAATATTATAAGGAGTGATTGCTAACGGGTTATAGATTGCATGCACCTCCGGCCTATACGGAGGTGCCGTTACAGTCAATTTTTTTAAGGGCCCTTCCAATTCTTCGTTTAGAGCTGAAGAAGCTAAATCATTGAAAACACTCAAAGCACGGCTGGTAGCGGCAGGATCAGTCGCATCGGCCTGTAACAATAGCGACGGTCTTAACCCTTTCACAAGATCGTGAGAAAAATTAATAGGAAAATTAACTACAAATTGAACCTTACCTCTTTTTAATAAATCTTTTGCTTCGGCTTCTGTGGAGGCTGGCGCTACAAATTGAAAATAAGTTGAGTTTTCCATAGCAACTAAAATACGGCGACTTAAATCACTATTATCAGGATTGACTATTGCTGTCGGTAAATTGCGTGGGTTGGTATTAATAGCAAAGCCAAATAAAAATAACTGGAGAAGGGGAATACCAATAATCATGGCAAAAGTCGCCTTATCACGGCGCATCTGAATAAACTCTTTCACAATGACAGCGCCGAGACGAGCAAACGAGAAAATCATCAATCCATCTCTCCATGAGTTTTTTTCACCAAACTGATGAATGCATCCTCCAGGGTAGATTCGATTGGCTGCCAACTGATAGGATATTTTTTTGCCAGCTCCTTCAATTCGGCTTCTATTGTTAAGCTATCGTAACCACAAATATGAATTTTATTACCAAATAAAGCCGCCTGTGTAACATCACGCAGCGTTTTAGTTTGCTGCAGCAAAGAAGTTGTGACATTCCCAGAAATTTCCCAAGTGTACAATCCTGTTTTAGCAATCACATCATTAACTGTTCCTGTTACCAGTAAGTCACCATAGGCAAGGTAGGCAAGTGACGTGCAGCGCTCTGCCTCATCCATATAGTGAGTAGAAACCAACGTTGTAATTCCCTGTTCACTCAAAGCATGAATTTTGTCCCAAAATTCACGACGAGCAATAGGGTCAACACCCGCTGTTGGCTCATCAAGAAGTAATAAATCAGGTTCGTGCAATAAACATGCAGCGAGTGCAACACGCTGTTTCCACCCCCCCGATAACTGCCCTGTTAACTGTCGGCGTCGATGGCTAAGCCCCAGATCTTCCAAGGCTTTTTCCACACGTGCTTTCTTATTGTTAAGATTATAAACACGGGCAACAAAATTTAAATTTTCTTCAATACTTAAATCAGTATAAAAGCTAAACTTCTGCGTCATATAGCCAACATGCTGTTTTATTTTTTCTGATTCGGCGAGAATGTCATAATTTAAACAAGTTCCCTGCCCAGCATCTGGTGTTAGAAGTCCGCACAGCATACGAATGGTTGTTGTTTTCCCACTACCATTTGGTCCCAGAAAACCAAAAACATCGCCTTTATTTACACATAGCGCAATATCATTAACAACAACTTTTCCATCGAAAGATTTACGTAAATTAGTTACATCAATAACGGCGTTACTCATGGAAAAGTTACCGTTACAGGTTGTCCCGGCTTAAACTTTTGAGGATGCTCAATACGGGCTTTTATTCGAAAAACCAACTTATCTCTATTCTCACGACTGTATACCAGGGGAGGGACAAATTCCGCTTCTGGAGAAATATAATTGATTATTGCAGTGCTTGAGTCATGACATCCATAACAAAGGAATTGTATTCTTTGTCCTAACTCTAGCTGCGCTAAAGCTTCGACAGGCACAAAAAATTGAACTCTTACATTTTCTGGAGGTAATAAAGAAAGTACCGCTTGCTGACTTCCCACAAACTCCCCAACTCGATAATAAGTGTCATAAATATAACCCGATTTAGGCGCATAAACTCTTTTCTGATCAAGTTGCCATTGCGCTTCTTTGACTTTAGCAGTTAAAGAAATAATCTCCGCTTGTTGTGCTTTAATTTGCTCATCACGACTACCAAGTCTGGCTAATGCCAAATTTGACTCATATTGCGTCTTAAGTTGCTGTAGTTCTTTATATCTAGCCACAGCCGCATCCACTGAATCTTTATCGATGGCATTTTTTTTATAAAGCTCCTCCATACGGTGTACTCTAATCTCAGCAAGTTTTAACCTGGCATCAGTTTGCGCGATTTGAGCCTTAATAGCTTCAATTTCGGGATTACGACGTGGTTTCTCCAGGTCATGTAAAGTTTTTTGAGCTTGTAATAAATCTGCTTTATTTTGCTGAATCACGAGAGCTTGTGGATCTTCATCAAGTTGAAATAGTACCTGTCCTTTCTTAACCTGCTCACCTCGCTGCACAAACAACTGCTTCAAAACACCCGAATTAGGAGAAGCTAGATATACATTTTCTCCTTCAACATAGCCTTGATAGCTGTACTTTTGTGTCCGTCCACAACCCACTATTACTAAAGCAATCAGAATAAGAAATAGAAGTCTTTGTTTCATACCAATTACTAATTACGGACTTTGAAATTTAAGTATAATGAAAGCGCTATTGTATTTCAGCTAATCTTTCGAAATTTACTTGAAATTTATGAGCATCGACTCACTGATCATAAGTAGCTCCTTACATCTCATATCTGTAATACAAACAAATTTATAAAATTTGCTTACTTAGATACTATAGCCATAATATTTTAAAAAACAGGGATAAGGTGAGCTATGAAATTTGATTTACTTGTTTTGGGAGGAGGTAGTGGTGGGATTGCCAGTGCCGTAAGAGCTGCCCGTCATGGAGCTAATGTGGCCGTGGTTGAAGAAAAACATTTGGGAGGCACTTGCGTTAATCTAGGTTGTGTTCCTAAAAAAGTCATGTTCAATGCATCCACTGTAGCCGAGATGCTTAGAAAATCCTCTGATTATGGTTTTCATTCTGTGGAAGTAAAACTGGATTGGCAAACATTGGTTTGTAAACGTAATGCCTATATCGAGAAATTACGGGAAATCTATGCCAAGCGCTTTACTGAATATAAAATGACTTATCTCCATGGCAAGGGTGTTTTTGTGGACAACAAAACGATCGATGTCAATGGTAAAAGATTTCAAGCAGATCACATTATCATTGCTACAGGTGGAGAGCCTATTTTACCTAATAACCTTCTTGGCATTGAGCATGCCATTGATTCCGATGGATTTTTTTCGTTAGCAGCAAGACCCGATAAAGTAGCTGTAATCGGCAGCGGCTATATTGGTGTAGAATTAGCCGGTCTGTTACATGCATTAGGTGCAGAAACTCATTTACTTATTCGTGGTGAAAGGCCTTTAACCCGATTCGACTCCATGCTAGGAGAAACATTACTAGAGATCATGCGTCAACAAAGGATCACAGTCCATCTCAACCATCATGCTGATAGCATTCTACTGCAAGAAGACAATCGCAAAACAATTAAATGCCATAACGGCTCTATAATTTCTGATCTTGATACAATAATTGCAGCAGTTGGTAGGGCTCCACGTACATTTGATCTCAACTTAGATATAGTAGGAATTGCAAAAGATACCCGCGGTCTTATTGCCGTAGATCAGTATCAAAATACATCAGTTCCTGGTGTTTATGCTATTGGGGATGTCACTAACGCTCCTGCTTTGACACCAGTGGCAATTGCTGCAGGCCGCAAACTTTCTGATCGCCTTTTCGGTGGCCAAAAAGATGCTCATTTAAATTATGAAAATATCTGTTCAGTAATTTTTAGCCATCCACCGATAGGTTCTGTTGGTTTAAGTGAAGAAGAGGCAATCGCTAAATTTGGCAAAGAAAAACTCAAAATTTATAAAACACGATTTAATCCAATGTTTGATGCTCTTAGCGAAGAAAAGACCCCAACAGCAATGAAGTTAGTAACGGTGGGTAACGAAGAAAGAATTATCGGACTTCATATTATAGGCTACGGAGCGGATGAAATGCTGCAAGGCTTTGGGGTTGCTGTTAAAATGGGGGCCAGAAAACAAGACTTCGACAATACCGTCGCAATACATCCTACAAGTGCCGAAGAATTAGTAACTATGGTATAAGCATGCATAACATTCGATCATTTGAAAATAAACATCCTCTTATTGGAAAAGGGGTCTATATTGATCCCCAAGCCGCGGTCATTGGGGACGTTCGTCTAGGTGATGACGTCTCAGTCTGGCCCATGGCTGTAGTTCGAGGCGATGTAAACTCTATTACCGTAGGTAATTCTTGTAGTATTCAAGATGGTGCTGTTTTGCATGTCACTCATGATGGGCCTTATACTCCAGGCGGGAGAGAGCTAATTATAGGCAACTGCGTCACCATTGGTCATAAAGCAGTTTTACATGCCTGCACGGTAGAGGATTACTGTCTAATTGGTATGAATACCTTAATTTTAGATGGTGTACGCATCGAACATCATGTCATGGTTGCCGCGGGTAGTTTAGTTCCCCCTGGCAAGCATTTACAAAGTGGCTACTTATACCTCGGTAATCCTGCGCGGGCAGTAAGAATTCTAACAACAGAAGAGTTAACCAACTTGGAATATTCGGCTGCTCACTATGTGCGATTAAAAAATAAATATATGAACCTATAAAGGTTATCAATTATTTACAATTTAAATTACTACAGAAATATTGACTAAGCTCACTAGTTTAACTGAACTTCATACATCTAATCTTTTGATGTTCTATAATAAAAAAATCTGATTTTTATACCGCAATCATCAATATCTTTAATTAACCACGGGTATTGATGCTATTTAATTGGAACCTCAAATTTACTTTATAACTCATTGGCTAATAACGGATTAATTGCCATAAATGGGAGAGTTTCAAATATGATCGCAAATCTAATGCTTATAATCGCAACCATACTTTTAATCATTTCATTTATTCCATTCATAAAAAAAATCCTTAATACCAAAAGCTCAAAAGGCATTTCATTAACCATGATGATGCTTGGAATTTTACAATCCATTTCATTTATTCTGCATGACCTTTATTTTGCCCGTTATATGATGGTCATCCCTTTTGCAGTCATTACTATTTTTTTTATAACCCTAAGTATTTTAACTATAAAATATCGATAAAATATGGATTTTATTTTTAATAGTATTTGCTATTTTGGCCTTATCTGTGGCGCACTGCGGGTTTTGCCACAAACTTATAAAACATTACGGACAAAAGAAATAGATAATATCTCTCTTAGTTTTTTTACTTGCCATTTTTTTGCAGGTATATGCGGACTTATTTATGAGTTCACTGCAATAAAACCCAGCATTCCACATTTTCTTTTTTTCTGTATGGTTATTCTAACTAATTTCATGCAGACTGCTTATACGCTGTATCTTAAGAAAAACAAGCTAGTAAAAGAGTGCTCTGAGCTATAAGTACTTGAGGACCGTAGAATTAAATATTTAGTAATTTAAAGTAAAAAAAAGCGGCTTAAAAGCCGCTTAGGAAGAAAGCCCTGGCAATGACCTACTTTCGCATGAGGAAGCCTCACACTATCATCGGCGCTGGTCTGTTTCACTACTGAGTTCGAGATGGAGTCAGGTGGTTCCAAACCGCTATGGTCGCCAGGAAAACTGTTGTCCTGTTGATAAAGAGCATTGTTAAGTGCTCTGTAAAAACAGGCTGGTAAAGTAAAAAAGGGTTAACACAAGTGCCTTACGGCATAATCTATCATCTTCTATCATAACCCGAAGTCATTCAGGTTATATGGTCAAGACAATCAGCCAATTAGTACGAGTTAGCTTCACACATTACTGCGCTTCCACACCTCGCCTATCAACGTCGTAGTCTTCAACGGGCTTCATGGGAAAACTCATCTTGAGGGAGGCTTCCCGCTTAGATGCTTTCAGCGGTTATCCCGTCCGAACTTAGCTACCCGGCAATGCCACTGGCGTGACAACCGGTACACCAGAGGTTCGTCCACTCCGGTCCTCTCGTACTAGGAGCAGCTCCTCTCAATTTTCCTACGCCCACGGCAGATAGGGACCGAACTGTCTCACGACGTTCTAAACCCAGCTCGCGTACCACTTTAAATGGCGAACAGCCATACCCTTGGGACCTGCTTCAGCCCCAGGATGTGATGAGCCGACATCGAGGTGCCAAACACCGCCGTCGATATGAACTCTTGGGCGGTATCAGCCTGTTATCCCCGGAGTACCTTTTATCCGTTGAGCGATGGCCCTTCCATTCAGAACCACCGGATCACTAAGACCTACTTTCGTACCTGCTCGAGCCGTCACTCTCGCAGTCAAGCACCCTTTTGCCTTTACACTCTTGGTACGATGTCCGACCGTACCGAGGGTACCTTTGTGCTCCTCCGTTACTCTTTGGGAGGAGACCGCCCCAGTCAAACTACCCACCATACACTGTCCTCAACCAGGATTACTGGCCCAAGTTAGAACCTCAATAATAACAGGGTGGTATTTCAAGGTCGGCTCCATGCGAACTGGCGTCCGCACTTCTTAGCCTCCCACCTATCCTACACAGTCATCATCAAAGTCCAGTGCAAAGCTGTAGTAAAGGTTCACGGGGTCTTTCCGTCTAGCCGCGGGTACACTGCATCTTCACAGCGATTTCAATTTCACTGAGTCTCGGGTGGAGACAGCGTGGCCATCGTTACGCCATTCGTGCAGGTCGGAACTTACCCGACAAGGAATTTCGCTACCTTAGGACCGTTATAGTTACGGCCGCCGTTTACCGGGGCTTCGATCAAGAGCTTCTCCGAAGATGACCCCATCAATTAACCTTCCGGCACCGGGCAGGCGTCACACCCTATACGTCTTCTTTCGAATTTGCAGAGTGCTGTGTTTTTAATAAACAGTCGCAGCCACCTGGTCTCTGCGACCCTCACCAGCTTCGTTACGCATGGTAACTCACCAGCAAAGGTGTACCTTCTCCCGAAGTTACGGTACCATTTTGCCTAGTTCCTTCACCCGAGTTCTCTCAAGCGCCTTAGTATTCTCTACTTGTCCACCTGTGTCGGTTTGCGGTACGGTTCTCTATAAGTTATGGCTAGCAGCTTTTCCTGGAAGCGGGGCATCAATGACTTCTCTGCACCACGAATGGTCAGAACCACTTAGCACCTCAGCGTTTCGAGAAACCGGATTTGCCAGGTCTCTCCGCCTACACGCCAGTACCGGGACAACCAACGCCCGGCTCACCTAGCCTTCTTCGTCCCCACATCACCACTTATAGAAAGTCCAGGAATATTAACCTGGTTCCCATCGACTACGCTCTTCAGCCTCGCCTTAGGGGCCGACTCACCCTGCTCCGATTAACGTCGTGCAGGAAACCTGGGACTTCCGGCGAGAGGGTTTTTCACCCTCTTTATCGTTACTCATGTCAGCATTCGCACTTCTGATACCTCCAGCACACCTCTCGATGCACCTTCATCAGCCTACAGAACGCTCCCCTACCACGTGCACTTAGTGCACATCCGCAGCTTCGGTGTATAGTTTTAGCCCCGTTACATCTTCCGCGCAGGCCGACTCGACCAGTGAGCTATTACGCTTTCTTTAAAGGATGGCTGCTTCTAAGCCAACCTCCTGGCTGTCTGTGCCTTCCCACATCGTTTCCCACTTAACTATAACTTTGGGACCTTAGCTGGCGGTCTGGGTTGTTTCCCTCTTCACGACGGACGTTAGCACCCGCCGTGTGTCTCCCGTGATTCAATTAGCCAGTATTCGGAGTTTGCATCGGTTTGGTAAGCCATGACAGCCCCCTAGCCGAAACAGTGCTCTACCCCCAGTAATCATTCACGAGGCGCTACCTAAATAGCTTTCGGGGAGAACCAGCTATCTCCGGGCTTGATTAGCCTTTCACTCCTAGCCACACGTCATCCGATAATTTTTCAACATTACCCGGTTCGGACCTCCAGTTGGTGTTACCCAACCTTCATCCTGCACATGGCTAGATCGCCCGGTTTCGGGTCTACTCACAGCGACTCTCGCCCTATTAAGACTCGATTTCTCTACGGCTTCCTTATTCAGTTAACCTCGCCACTGAAAGTAACTCGCTGACCCATTATACAAAAGGTACGCAGTCACACGACTAAATCGTGCTCCCACTGCTTGTACGCAAACGGTTTCAGGTTCTATTTCACTCCCCTCTCCGGGGTTCTTTTCGCCTTTCCCTCACGGTACTGGTTCACTATCGGTCAGTAAGTAGTATTTAGCCTTGGATGATGGTCCACCCATCTTCAACCAGGATTTCACGTGTCCCGGCCTACTTGTTCGCATGCTTAGTTCTTCATCAATATGTCGTATACGGGACTATCACCCCCTACGGTCAGCCTTCCCAGACTGTTCTACTTCTATTCATGATAAATCATGCCAGGCTCTTCCCCGTTCGCTCGCCGCTACTAGGAGAATCTCAATTGATTTCTTTTCCTTCGGGTACTTAGATGTTTCAGTTCCCCGAGTTCGCCTCTGTAACCTATGTATTCAGCCACAGATAACCTACTCACGTAAGTTGGGTTCCCCCATTCGGACATCTTTGGATTAACGCTCGTTTCCAGCTCCCCAAAGCTTTTCGCAGGATTCCACGTCCTTCTTCGCCTCTTACTGCCAAGGCATCCACCGTTTGCGCTTCTCTTCTTGACCATATAACCTGAGTCACCTCAAATCATATTACCAACAAAAGACAATACTAATTCGCTTGTGTTTACCCTTTTTACTTTACCAAATTGTTAATGAACGTCCGGATTAACCAGAGCAAAATAGTCTTATAAAAAACTATTTTGCTCTGCTAAAACCTAAATAAGAAGATACAGCTGAATGGTTAATAACCTTATTATTGTTCTTCTGAAAACAAACTGTGTGGGCACTTCGGTGCAAGTCGTGCTTAATTTTAAGGAGGTGATCCAGCCGCAGGTTCCCCTACGGCT
>NZ_LNXV01000033.1:280475-525402 GCF_001467025.1 Legionella brunensis
AACTTGAGTGACTCAAACCTTTTTCTGGCTCAAATTTCTCATTATTTACGCTTTCCTTGACCTCAAGCTTCTGCTGGGGAGCAGCTTTTACAAAGCTAACCATACGATTACGACTAGGATCGCCTGCTCTGATCATTGGAACATCAGCTCCTTTAACACCATAGCCTAAACCGTGTTCTTCTAATTTAGATATCCAATAATCCATCGAGCGGAAGTTTCTAGTTTCCTCCATCTCTTCTTTAACACTGACACCATTTACTGCATTAAAAATCATGTGGGCCATATGAGCCATGCTCATAGACTCATTATCAACTACATCATGATCAACTAATAAGAAACGTCCACCATCACGAAGAACACGTCTTACTTCTTCTAAAAAGTTATCAAGCTCCTCCTCAGGAAAATGATGCAGACCAACATAACAAGTGATCACATCAGCACTGTTATCTGCCAACTCTTTCAGGTTAGGTTTGCTATAATCCAGTTTCGCAAACTGATCATAAGGTCTTGGGAAACCCGTTTGGACATAATCTGTAATTGATGGTGCTTCGTAAACAGCCGCAATCTTTCCAGTTACTTTAAAATTCTTTTTGAAACCATCAACAAAACGCCCAGGGTATCCTATCTCAACCAAGCCATTAATTTCTGTAGTATCAGGCATTAATGCTTTAGCTTGGGCACCAAGATCTTCTTTAATACTGGCAAGAGAATTTAGAATACGACGAAACCCTCCTAACGCTGAGGGCATAACTTCAGGTAACCTATTACATAATTCTGTGTAAATCTCTTCATGCGAGTCATTGTATTTCATCACATCTTCAAGCAATTGATAGAATTTGTTTGTATCTACCCGTTGTAAGACATTTTCCAAAAAGCCAGCAAATTTCTTCTTAGTTTCCTTACTTTTCATTATTTCTTTAAAGTGATTAATCTTTTTTGGTTTTTGGGACAAGTACTTTTGATGAAAACCACTGGTAAACAATCCGTCAGGATCAACTTCATCCTTTGCAAGTTGAGCTTCTTTTGCCAAAGGATAAGCCGCTTCAAAATCTTCAGGTGAAGAAACATGTTGGTAAGGTAGATAATAAGTACCTCCATGTTCAATTGACATATGCTGGGCTTCTCTAAGCCATTTTCTAGCTTTAATAATTTCTGTAGGTTCTAGAGATTGATTGAAGCATAAGACCACTGCAAAACGATCGCCATCGTGAGCATAAGACAAAGGTGATTTATCATGCTTTTTGACAAAGCGTACTGATGCATTGAGAAGTACAACATCATTTTTCATTAAAAGCTTCCCTAAGTTATCTAGGAAAGCAGGCAATTTTTCTTCAGGGAGAAAAAATTCTTGCAACCATTCTGCTTCACTAACAGAGGGATTAAATAGCGCATTAATTGGCGGCTGCATAATTTCATTGGTCGTCATTGGGAGACTATCATTAGCAAGCAACCGATCTCGCTCTCCTTCCCAATATTTTTTTCTGACCCAACTGAACCTGCGTGCTACATTAACCATAACCCGATTAAAACGAGTCCCACCAGGTCCTTCCGCATCCAAATTTTCTGTCTTGCAGGGCTCGCTATCACCTTCTTTCACGTAATCAACAGCTACGCCCGAACCTAACAAATTATTAGGATCTAGCGATAAGCGATACAAATGCATGCGAATGTTAGCATTCGATTGTACGTTGTCACGAAAATGTTTTGCGTAGTCAGCAACAGGAATATCGGAGCCTTTTTCCTTTAATAATTCATTATCAGTTAATCTGATTTTGGCACTAACTATCACACCAAAAAGTCCTAAGCCTCCAGTAACCTGGTGAAACAAAGGATCTTCAGGAGTTAAAGTTTTTAGTTCTCCTTTTGGCGTCATAATATCTATTGAAAGTATCGTATTTGATAAAACACCATCAATATGATCCCAACCATGAATGTTGGTACCAATAGAACCGCCGACTGAAAATACATTAGATGCCTGCATAACGCGCAAGGCTAATTTATGTTCATCCGCCTGTTTTTGTAGATCTATCCAACGAACTCCTGCACCAACGTTAGCAGTTTTTTCTTTAGCGTCGATTTGAATTGTATTGAAATTACTCATATCAATAACAATGCTACCATTTCCCCCTTCAGGCAAAAACTGTTTTCCTTGACTACGGCCAGCGCCAACCGGCATTACTTTTTGGCCTTTACTAGCAGCTTCAAAAAGAATACCTTTCAAATCTTCTTCTGTATCAGGAGTCTTGAGCTCTGCGTTTTCATCACGATGATAACTGCCGCCTGCAGTCACCCCATTTTCTGAAATTTTTTCTGGTGTAAAATAAAACGCAATCAACTTAGGACTAAACAAGCCAAACACAAAAGCCATCAAAGCATAGAGGTTTTTACTAAAAATAGTGGCGTATTTTTTCTGTTGCTCCAGACGTTTATCTTGTAGAGAGTCTGTTGTGAAGAATGCACCAAATGCATAGCGAACACCTAAAGCACCTGCCACAAATAAATCAACAATTGCTAAAGGCAAGAACAATCCTAAATAAGTCAGCCTTATTTGAAAAAATCTCCAAGCCCTGCTAAAAACACCGCCTGATTTTTTAAGATACGCTCTATCTATCATAGCGGCAGGAATAGAAGTAAAACGACCAAGTTCTGGAAGACTATCAACAAATTTTCTAAATCTCGACATTTAATTCTATCCTCTAAAAATTGTGAATAAATTTAACTTTTACGTCAGACTCTGTCTCATTTACAGTCTCACCACAGCTATCAAAATCAGTTAATACTTCGGGTAGTTCCCTGACGGGTACGTCAAATAAACAGACTTTACGGTAGCTATGAATGCGATCGCCGTAGGCGTATAAGGGCTTAGCCTTTGAAACCCCCTTTAGTCTTTCCTCACGATCCTGTAAGGCATTTTCATCAGTCGTGTTAATAAAGCATTTAACCTGAACATGATCTTGACCTGCTATTTTTCTGAGTTTGATTCCATTTTCTGACAACTGGCGAATAGTAGGTTGAAAATCAGCATAACGAGATGTTTTTAATACGGCATAAACTGAGATATAGCTTTTGTTTTTTTCAGGATTCTTTTCCTTCACGTAAAGATGTTCAACAGCATCTTGCTGAACAATCGAAGCATGAAGATTTTCACCTAAATTACGTAATTTCTCTCTAAATTTCTCTTTAGCCAATTCAGGATCATCAATACCTTCAACATTAAGCTTCACTAGCACTTCTGTAGTTGCCTCAACCAGATTGCCCTCTTGATGAAACCAATAGCTCAGGGGTTTGGAGATCCAACGTCTCGCCCAGAGTTCTGCGGAAATACATTTCCAACTAAACCAGTCACCCCAAGTTTTATCTGGACAATCCTGGTATGCTTGAGCAAGTTTTTCGCGATTCTCTTTATATTTATGATCATAAAAAGGAATAGTCTGGAGATCTGCGGAGTATTCAGCATAATAATCTGCCAAATGCCGTTGCATAGTTGAGTTATTCTGTTTATTTAAAAATGGGTACAGGAACAAGGAGATAATTCCTTTAGGGATTAATTCGACCGTAGTGAAAAATCCTATAAAGAGATCCATCATCATGTATTCAGAAAAAAGGATTTGAAATGGACTATTGTATGTTCTGGCAGCAGAATAAGAACGATAAATCACTTTCCAGAGATCAAAGACTTGGCGGAAATAAGGGAATCGAAACATCGATTTTCCCTCTCGCAAAAACTCTGCATATTCTTCGGCCATTTCCACATTTCGCCACTCTGGACCAGTCATAAACGATTGATATTGCTCGCGCTTATAACCTGCCTTATCAACTAACTGAATCTTGCGATCTAGATCTTCAACAAACTTTCCCATCTAACCTCCTATAAATTAGCTGTGAATTATAGGTAATTGAGCGGGGTAATATATCACATAATTGTCTATAAATTAAACACTTTATTTTCTTTAGAATTATGTTGCGCCATTTTTACTCAAAAATATTATTGAAATGATGCTCTTCGAAGATCTTTTGTAAAATTTAATCTATCCTCGTCTATAATTGTGCTTTAGAGAGCTCTTTCACAAAATAAAGGATTATTTTGATAGTAAAAGCAGATCTTATTAAGACCTTTCAGGTCGTACGACAAAAAACAGAAGAGTTATGTCGCCCTCTTTTTGTAGAAGATTATGTCATTCAAGGAATGGCTGATGTAAGTCCGCCTAAATGGCATTTGGCTCATACCACCTGGTTTTTTGAAACTTTTGTGCTACAACCTCACTTGATTGACTACAAAGTATTTGATCTTTCGTTTAACTATCGTTTTAACTCCTATTATCAAACTATTGGAAAACCTTATTTGCGGGCCGCGCGTGGCCTATTATCCCGCCCTACTACAAAGACTATTTATGCCTATCGTGATTATGTTAATAGACATGTTTTGTCTTTAGTTGATCAATTATCTGCAGATAAATTGATAACTATTGAAAACTTAATTATTTGGGGATTGCAGCACGAACAGCAGCATCAAGAATTGCTCTTAATGGATATCAAATTCAATTTTTCACAAGACCCTGACTTCCCATGCTACCAAAACTCATCCCAAATCCTAGAGGAAATGGCCCACGTCAATGCTAATCATTCGATGCTTGAAGTAGCAGGTGGGATAGTAGAAATAGGTCATAATGGAGCAGAGTTTTGCTTTGATAATGAAAGACCTCGACATAAAAAAATTCTCATGCCTTATTTAATATCCCCTCGACTAGTAACCAATGGCGAATATTTAGAGTTTATTAGCGATAATGGCTATGAAGATCCTAGATGGTGGTTAGCTGATGGATGGGACTGGATTCATCAACATCAATGGAATGCTCCCTTGTATTGGCAAAAAAAAGATAACCAATGGCATATTTTTACTTTAAATGGACTAAAACCATTAAATTTCTCCGAAGCAGTTTCTCATGTCAGCTATTATGAAGCAGATGCCTATGCCAAATGGCGAGGTTGTCGCTTACCTACGGAGGAAGAATGGGAGTACTTTGTTAGGAATAATAGGATTTCCCCACAAGAAGGAAATTTTCTTGAGAGCCAGTTATATCATCCTCAAGTGAGCCTTTACTTGGACAAAGCACCTTCACAATTTTTTGGTGATCTTTGGGAGTGGACTGCAAGCCCATATTCCCCCTATCCTGGCTATAAAACTATGGAGGGGACCTTAGGAGAGTACAACGGTAAATTCATGAATAATCAAATGGTCTTAAGAGGTGGTTGTTGCGTTACACCCAAAGCTCATATTCGCGCCAGTTATCGTAATTTCTTTCAACCGGATAAACGCTGGCAATTTAGTGGAATTCGTTTAGCAGCAAACATAGAAGGAGAAGCTAAATGATTGCGAAAATAAAGAATTTGCAAAACCATACAGCCCCAACAGAAGATCAGCAACAATTTATACAGGACGTTTTAGCTGGCCTTTCTCATCCCAAGAAATACTTGTCTTCAAAATATTTTTATGATGAAACTGGATCCGATCTATTTAATCAAATCACTCATCATCCAGATTATTATTTAACCGGCTGTGAGTTGGAGATCCTTTCTCATTATAAAGAAGAATTCTCTCAGTTATTCAAAAATGAAGAGTTTAACCTTATTGAATTTGGGCCAGGTGAAGGTATAAAAACGAATATTCTAATTGATCAATTTATGAAAGATAATTTGTCCTTTACCTACTTTACAGTCGATATTTCAAAAAATTATTTAGTCCATCTCGTTGAAAAATTTAATGAACAAAAGCCTAATTTAAATGTCGTAGCCTTAAATTCAGATTATCTTAGTGGTATAAAGTGGTTAGGATTAAATTCAAGAAAGCAAAAATTTTTATTATTTCTGGGATCAAGTATCGGTAATTGCGACATCCCTACGGCTAGAAAATTTTTGCAAACTATTAGAGCCTCATTACATCAAGGAGATTATTTTTTAATTGGCTTTGATTTACGTAAAAATATTGATGTGCTATTACGAGCTTATAATGATAGTGACGGACTTACGCGTGCGTTTAATTTAAATCTTCTACACCGCATTAATAAAGAGTTAGATGCTGACTTTAATTTTAATTTATTTTGTCATTACGAAACATACAACGTTCATCTTGGAGCAATGGAAAGTTATTTAATAAGTCTTGACGATCAAAGCGTTTATATAGGTGCTCTAGAACAATCTTTCTTTTTCCAAAAATTCGAGCCTATTCATGTCGAGTCATCCTACAAATATGTAGAATCTCAAATAAAAATGTTAGCTCAAGACAGTAATTTTGAAATTATCAAAAATTATACAGACTCTAAAAACTATTTTGTCAGCTCTTTATGGCAAGTTTGTTAGCGACGAAATAGAGAAGACAAAATAAATCCTATACCGCCAGCAACTAATAATGAAATCAATGGTTTTTCATGAACTTTAGTAGCAATTGCATTTGAATATTCTTTAATATTATTTTGAGCTTCGTAAATCCTATTTTTCCCTTCCACATACAATTCATTCGCCATTTTTTTGCTATCGATGATTAAATCATTCGTAGCCTCACCAAGGTGGGACTCTCTTAAACTTTTAGGTCTTGAACTGAAACTGGGGGCACCCTTATTTTTAGCAATTGTTTCTGATTTTTTTGCGTCCATCATAGCCTCCCTTACTCCATGAAAAATTCTTTAAAAATACAACAATACATTACCGCAATAAATGGAGCCTCTATTCTTCTAAGTATAGCAAAATGCTAAATCACCAAAATATTCTATAATTATCTATGAGTTAAGTATTTTTAAATTGTCCTATCTATCTCGATAAATCCTCTCTTTAGCTTAGGGATACAATAAAGGAGAATTTGCATGACAGTAAGAAAAGAGCTTTTATTACATTGGTTACGAGACGCTCATGCCATGGAGAAACAATCTGAGCAAATGTTAAGAACTCAGATTTTTCGACTGGAAAACTACCCTCGTTTAAAAAAACACATGAAAATGCATTTGGAAGAAACCATTTTTCAAAAAGAGCAACTCGAAAAATGCATTAAGCGCTTAGGTAGTCACTACTCTATGCTTAAAGATTTCTCCGCAAAACTTATTGGTTTAAGTCAGGTTGCTGGTAATATGCTATCTTGTGATGAAGTCATTCAAGGAGCCATAGATAGCTATGTTTTTGAAAATCTTGAGATTGCCTCGTATACCATTTTGATTACAGCTGCTGAAAATGCTGACGAAATCGAAATCAAGCAAATTTGTCAACAAATCCTCCATCAAGAAAAAGAGATGGCAGCTTGGTTACTCGATAATTTCACCCCGCTTGCTAAAGCTTTTCTTGTACGCTCTGAATTATTTGTTGAAACAGCTAAGCGATAAAATTTAGCATTTTTATAATTGCTTTATTATGCGTCATGAAACCAATAATCAGCTAGAGCAGTATTTTGATAATGGGATAAATGTTTTGCAAAAAACTGCCCTGCTTTCTCTTGTTGATTGCACTTTAATAGGCTCAGTAAGTAAGTTTGAGTATAAAGTTCATTTTGTGCATCACTACCCCCCAGCTGAATGCAGTTATCTATAATCGGCGACATTAAATTGCAAGCTGACTTATAATCCTGTTGAGCAAATGCTTTAATTCCCTGACACATCGGCAAAGCTATTTTACCCCATAAATCACGGCTTGAGCCTACCGGAAGCACATTGATATAAGATTCCATGGCTTTTAATGATTTATCAGCAAGTTCTAACTCATCGGCCTTTGCTAGACAATAGATAAAGTGGGCGTTGTTAAAACCAATATAATGCTCAAAAGGATGCGTACCAATATGCGATAAAACCAATTTAAATATTTTATTTTGCGGCAATCCAGCCATATCCATTCGCCATAACAATGAAATGGCATCGAGTTGCTCAAGAGCTGTATCAGGTAAGGTACCAAAAATATCCGGGAAAAGTTTCATTGTTGTGGCTTCATCACGATTCGCCAAATGAAATAAGGCTAGGTGCCAGCTATTGTGTCCTCTCAATAAAGACAAAATATTGGCCCAGCTATCTTGTAAGTTTTGTAAACGATTGATGCCCCCTTCTATATCATTTTCTAAAAGATAGGTATGAGCTAAAGTGTGATGAGCCCAAGGGGTGACGCGCTCCATGGAAATTGCTTGCTCAGCCATTGCTTTTGCTTTCTCATACTGGCCACATAGTTCAAGAGCAAAAGAATGAATTGCTAAAAAATGAGATTCATCTTGATTATGTCGTGCGCAGCTTTCACAAAGAGCAAGGAACGTTTGGGCATGAAAAGCTTGTCCGCTGCAGTAAAAGAGCCATTCTGCAAATTTTAACGCCAAGGTATCGCGAGGAAATAGCTCAACAAGACTCGTCAACAAAGTCAATGCTGCTTCGTAATCCAAACGCTGCCAAGCCCGAACCGCTTGAAAGGTTAACTTTTCACGTAAATTTGCCTTTTGTAATTGTTTTTCGGCCTGTAATAGATAATTGGCAGCAATCTCAGTGGCTGCATCTTCCTGTGCATAGAGATAAAATGCAGCCGCATAGGTCTGCAGAAGCAAATTGTGAGGATTCTCATTTACAGCATCAAGTATGATGCTTGCATTATTACCAGAACCTAATATTTGCTGGTGAAAATAATTAATTTTATCAATAACTTGTATTGAGTTAGTTGTAACCTCTAATCCTCTTAGCGTCTCCATACTCTATCACCCAAAAAAACAATTTATAGATCAAATCTTAGCACACTATTTAGCTCCTCTTGTGCCCGTTTTTCCAGAGCTTCAGTTGTAGCCAGCTGCTAATGGTTAGCTATTTTTGATACCGGGATGAGACTCTTTTAATATAAACGTCGCTATGATTAAACTTGCCAAAAAACAAAGAGGCATAACTAGCAATGCTTTGTTGTAACTCTCAACTGAGTAAACTGGAACCCCATTAACCATCGACCAGCTGTTGCTATGGTGTAAAATTACTCCGACCAAGGGTTGGAAAATTGCTCCGCCAACAAGCACGGAAAGATTGTTAAAACCTGAGGCCGTACCCACTAATTCCAGTGGATTATTGTCTTTTACCACGGCAAAACTCACAGTTTGTCCACCAGCCCCAAAACCAAGCATGAACAAGACGACATACATCCAAGCAATTGATACACCAGGTAAGTACAATAATATAAGTGTTGAGCCTAACCCAAATATAGAACTTAAAGCTAATGCTAAGCGACGGCTGTAAAAACGATCACTCACCCAACCAAGTAAAGGACTACCGATACCAATTCCTAGCCATATCATGCTACATAAACCAGAAGCCACAATGACGCTAACTTGATATTTTTGCTGTAAATAAGGGACTCCCCATAATGCAGCAAAAACAGCTATTGGCGTCCAAATTGCAAAAGCATAAGCCCCAGTCAACCAGGTATAAGAACGACGACAGACACTAATAAGACGATGCCATTCATCAATGAATTGACGTTTTGGCGGACTTTGTGTGGGTTGATTTGGATAATCACGTATGACAAACCAAATTAATGCTGCCAGAGCTAGACCAATCAAAGCTAAAATGAAACTTGCATTTCGCCACCCCACCTGTTCAATAAGAGCAGCTAAAGGAACCTCACCAAACATAGCACCCACAGAACTCATCAATTGTGCAATACCTGCCAGAAAAGCAAATTGTTGCGGAGGAAACCAACGTGAGACTAAAACCAATACACCAATGAATGAGAATGCAGAGGCAATACCAATCAGAAAACGCCCCAATGCAGCAGTGAGTAAGCTATCCGTTGAAGCAAAAAAGAAAGAACCAACTGCACATAGTACCAACGCAAAAGTCATTAACTTGCGTGGACCATACCGATCAAATAACAATCCGGCGGGTAATTGCATTGGTGCATAAGCATAAAAATAAAACGCAGATACAATACCAAAACCCGCAGCACTAACCTTAAAAGTTTTCATCATAGACTCAGCCATGACGCTAGGCGCTACCTGTAAAACAAACTCATATAAATAAAAAGACGCGGACAATAAAAAAATCATGTACGCAGTAAATTTTCCAGGGTGTTGATAACTTGATTGATGTGCGTTCAAAATAATTTCTTGTTAAATTGAAACGCACATTACACCCTAAGCTAATTTCCTTTGTCAATGCCTGCAGGGTAGATTGTTCCTAATATTGTTAAACGCTTTGCGCCGGTAATTTGACTCATATCCAAAGGGGTATTTGTCAAGGTTTTTTCAGCGAGCCAGGCAAACATGGATGCTTCTATAAAATCAGGGCTAATGTCAAAGTCACCTGTGCTTTTTACTATCACATTAGGCAACTCCTCCCCTAAAGCGCGTAATAAAGCCTGATTATGCGCACCACCGCCACAAATCATGAGATGCTTAGGTAGATGCTCTTCACTCCTAATGGCTTCAGCAATCGATTTGGCTGTTAACATTAATAAGGTAGCCTGAATATCTGCTGAGGAGTATTCAGGTTGTAAGTAATTTTCAAGCCAAGTGTTTGAAAAATATTCTTTGCCTATACTTTTAGGCTTTGATTTCTTAAAAAAAGGATCTTGCAAAAGAGATTCTAACAAAGGTTCTATCACATGACCAGACACCGCCCAGTCACCATTGCTATCATAGTCATAGCCCAAATGTTGTTTTATCCAAAAATCCATCAGGCAGTTCCCTGGCCCTATATCATAGCCATGAACCCGTGACTCTTCGGCTAAATAGGTTAGATTTGCAATGCCACCAATATTAACAACCGCTAAAGGCAAGTTATAGTCCTTGAATAAAGCTTGATGATAAATTGGCGCAAAAGGAGCCCCCTGCCCACCAACAACTAAATCACGCGTCCTGAAATCAGCAACCACAGTCATGCCAGTCAATTCAGCAATTGTATGAGGACACCCTAACTGTATTGTATAAGGAATATCCGCAGCTGCATCATGGCAAAGCGTTTGGCCATGACTCCCAATAGATTTAATATGAGTTTTAGGGATATGTACTTTGTCCATTAGCTCAAATACTGCTTGAGCAAATTCGCGTCCTAAAATGGTATTTAACTGACTAAAGGTCTTTAAG
Organism: Legionella brunensis; assembly: GCF_001467025.1. Lineage (GTDB taxonomy): Bacteria > Pseudomonadota > Gammaproteobacteria > Legionellales > Legionellaceae > Tatlockia > Tatlockia brunensis. The sequence continues at coordinate 291,553 of NZ_LNXV01000033.1, forward strand.
GTGTGTAACTCGTCCCTCAGTACCCTTTCAAGAAAACATCTTGCATTTTCACTATAAGGCCGCGTAATGCCTGCAATAAATTGGTTTGACTCCAGATCAATGAGCGCTGCATCAATACCATCCATACTCGTCCCGGACATCAAGCCTATGTATAAATTTGCTGTGGATTTTGTACTTATTTCTGTCATACTTTCTTTTAATTCATTTTTTATTTGCAAGCCCTAATCTGCTTTAAGTAGCCTTGGATATCAATTGAAACAAAACCATTATGCAAAGTAAAACTACGAAAACAACACCCTTCTTATTTTTAGGCTCTCTTTCAGCGTTCTCTTTGCTTACTTTTGATTTATATCAACCAGCACTTCCCGCAATAACAACTTATTTTAATACAAGTTATGCACTGGGTCAGTTAACTTTAAGTTTATTTTTTTTCGTTTTTGGGTTCTCACAGTTAGTCTGGGGGCCTTTAATTGATCATTTTGGCCGTAGAAATACTTTACGCATTAGTCTAGTTCTTTTTTTATTGGCAACGTTAGGTTGTATTTTTTCAACAAACATCGAAATGTTGATTATAGCGCGGATTTTTCAGGGTTTTGCAGTATGTTGTTCTCATGTTGTTGCTTTTTCCTCATCAAGAGATGAGGAGGACAGTACAGCGCGTGCTCGTATCTTGTCCTATATCGCCATGATTGTTTCGGTATCACCTATCTTTGCGCCTCTCATAGGCTCGATTATCTTCATTCATTATGGCTGGCAAGCAACCTTTATTCTAATGGGTCTTAATAGCATCATCTTATTTATTCTTGCTGAAAAATTACTCCGAGAGTCACCCCATTGGTTAAAAAGCGATATTGGGTTTTTATGGCAAACCTCATTAAATAACTACAAAAAAATATTCACACATAGACGTTTGTGGTTGAGCATTGTACTAGTTACTGCCTCCTACTCCTGTGTCATGATAGTGATTGTCAATGCAGCTTATTTAATTATTGATAAGCTAAATTTTTCCCCCATCTATTTTTCAATTCTTTTTGGCAGCAATGGCATTATGCTCATCCTTGGGAATTATATTGGTATTAAGTTACGAGAAAAAAAATCTCTTCTTTGGAACATCCGCATAGGCAGTCTTGTGATGATCACAGGCTCTATTTTAATGGCTTTATTTTTTTATATTCAAGGTCTATCCCTAATTGGTCTAATCCCTACACTAATTATTAACTTAGGTGTTAGTTTATTAAATCCACCAGTTTTTGCCTTGGCTTTATCAGATTATCAACATCAGGCAGGCACTGCTACTGCGATTCTTAATACAGTAAGAATGACATGCTCTGCTATTATTGGTGGTGGTATAGGTATTTTAGTAATGAGGCATAGTAGCTTTTTAGTATGGGGCTTATTTTTTTGCTCATTCATTTGTTTGGTATTCAGCTTTTTTATTTGTAAGAGTGACGATTAAAGGCCCGCTTAAGCGAGCCTTTTTAAAAGGATTAAGCTAGGGAGGCGATTGTAACGACAGACTCTTCCAAATTATCAAGTTTTTGCGCACTATCCGTTTTCACGGGGAATAATCCTAATGCACCTTTCCCAGTCGCATAATTTACAATGCCTACACTTAGTACGGAAACGATAACGCTTGCTAAATTAGCAAAAAACTCTTTCCAACCGCGATGCTCTTCCAATTTAGGACGAGCAGCTTCAATAGCATCGCCACACTGTTTTTTAAACTTAGAACGGGAGTCGATACCATGAAAATATCCTTCTCCAGCTGCTTTGAGAGCTTTATATAGCTTCACCGCTTCACCCGCAGCTGACAGCTCATCCTGTTGTTCGCTTTCATCTTCGGTTATACCTTCCCTTGTGCATAATTCTGCAGCTTTCGTTTTGATGATCTCTAATTGCTCATCAAAAAGCATCTCTGCTTGAGACTTACGCTCTGCCGGCTTTTTAGTAGTCTGAGCAGTTTTTTTCTCTTCTTGCTTAACAGAGCTGTGCTCAGAACCATCATCGTTGGTGGACGTTGTAGATACTTCTGCTACATTGGTTTCTTTTGACTTTTTCTCGCCTACTACAAATGCAGTCCTCTTAAGCTCTTTTACTTTAATACCAGGATCTACTCCAATTAAAAGTTTACCCTCATAATCAGGTGTTGCTGCCTCAGCCATATCCTTAACTGTTTGGCGATAATCGGCATCGATAATCCCTGTCCCTTTAATTTCAAAAAGCGGAGTTACTTCTTCCCCACTGTAATGATTTAATTTTAAAGTTACATTTTTAGGAAGCATCTCAGGATTTTCAGAATAAAATTTATTCAACCATTCAAGAATGTCTTCTGTGCGACGAGCCCCCTTGCCCCTGTCATCGAAGAATTCAAATACAATTTCTTCATCAGGATTTTCTTGTGCAATTTTCTGCACCTGTGCATAAATAAGGCTAGCTTTAGTATCATCAAATTTCCATTCAACATGCTGATCCCAAGGGGTATCCGCGTCGATTGCACGATTAAAGGACTCACCCGCAGCTAGATTTCCATATAAATCAGCCATTAGGAATTTATCTAACTCAATTCCTAAATCTTCGACTATTTGCTGAATGGTTACAAAACAAGATTCTTTTCCATTAACCAAATCGATGCTCTTTGACTGTCTGTTTGAACCTACAAAACCAATATTCCTAGTATAATGGCCATTATCCTTTTTTATTGCATCTAAAAATTTACGGTTTGCTTCAAGGACATATTTCTCTTTATCGTTAAAATTATAAATATAACCGCGGTGATATAGACAACCATCAAAATCAAATGAAAGTACACGAATTGCCATAATTTTAGCTTCCTAAGTTAGACTGAAGGCAGTATATCAACAGAAGATTACCAAAATATTAAGCAAAAGCCAGACGGGTTAAATATTAACCTTTTTGTTTATTTAATTGCAGTTTCATTTTATCTTGACAGATTAAAGCAACGATAAAAATTGTCGGTAGTTTGTTGAGCTATTTCTTCATAACTAACCTGTCGCAATTCACTCAATGCCTTTGCGACATATTTAACCAAAGCAGGATGATTTTGTTTTCCACGATAAGGAACAGGAGCAAGATAAGGAGAGTCTGTTTCAATCAGTAGACGATCAATAGGTACTTTTTTGGCCACCTCGTTCAAATTAGTTGCATTTTTAAACGTGACAATACCTGATAAAGATATATAAAAGTTTAAATCCAAGGCACGTTGTGCAATATCCCAATCTTCCGCAAAACAATGCATGACACCACCTATTTCATGAGCTTTTTCTTCTTTCATGACCGATAGGGTGTCCTCTGCAGCTTGGCGAGTGTGGATAATTAATGGCTTAGAGGATTGCAATGCGGCACGAATATGAGTGCGAAAGCGTTCCCTTTGTTGCTCCTGAGCAACAAGACCTTCGACCCGATAATAGTCAAGTCCCGTTTCTCCAATAGCTATGCAGGCTGAGTGTTTAGCTAATTTACATAGTGTACTTACATCTGGCTCATTGAGTACTTCATTATTCGGATGAAGACCAACTGAAATGCTGATATCTGGATAATTTTCCGCAATTTTGCATAAAGCAGGATAATCATCAAGCTCTACACAAACACAAAGAAAATGCTCCACCGAATTTTCTTTCGCGGCAGCCATTACATTCACTAATTCATTATTAAATTCGGTTAAGTCAATAAAATTGAGGTGGCAATGTGAATCAACAAGCATAATTTTTACATCGTATCGGTAACATGTATTGATTTTAGCATGTCAGCTAATTTCGTCTCTATCTTATAACGAAAATCTTGATGATTTTCTCCAAGAAATTGTACGCCTACGCCGGCAGGTTTATTCCCTTGGGCTCCTATAGGTGTTAACCAAATTACTTTTGCCTCTACTTTGTCACTTCCATTTTCATTGTATAAATGAATTGTTAGAAGAACATGAGTACCGACTTTGATGTTTTGATAATTACGAATAAATAAACCACCATTTTTTACGAAAGGCATATAGGCGAGATAAAGAGAATTCTGATCATTGAAAGAACAATTTATTGTTTGCAGCTCTGCTATCATGAGTTTATCCATTAGAAAATCCGGCGTACATTCTATCTTGTTAGAGAGTCTTTGCAAGCCTTTCTTGCCCGTTAGGAGGTTAGGGAGCTCTTTAGCGTTATGCCGTAATGCAATATCCTAATAATAAATTTTCCAAGATCAACAAAGAGTTAACATTACTATTTTGATTTAATTTTCTCATTATATTATTCAATTCATCCAATTGATGGAATAATTGAGGCGGTTGAAAACACTGGGATAATTGATGTAATTGCTGTGTCCAATTCTTTTTATCATTGGAGCAACTAATTAGTTGGTAATGAAGCATTTGAGAATTGATTAAATATATTAGCCAAATCAAATTACTTAATTCATAAGTATTCCATTTTGCAGCCAGCTCACATATAGAAATCTTTTGATTTCGCAAATCTAGTAATTCCTGCAGAATGGTATTGTGTTGAGCAAAAATTTTTCCTCTTTCACTTTCTGCTGCGTACCCTTCCCCAATTGTTAGATAATCAACATTGACAATGTCCGCGTTCGCTAATCGCCATTGCTGACATCGACTTAAAATTGTCGGTAGCATTGTACTAATTTGCTCTGCAATCAAAATAAAATTAATGCATGCAGGAGGCTCTTCTAGAAGTTTTAACAAGGCATTTGCTGCAGCCACATTCATTTTTTCTGCAGGGCGAATAATAATCAGTCGCAGATCACCCAACTGTGGCGAAGTAAAGGCGACAGTTTGTAACTCTCGAATTTGATCAATTTTAATAGTGCTGCCTGATTTTTCAGGCTGCAAAAGATATAAATCAGGATGCTCTTTGGAGTTTAGTAATCGACAAGACTTACACTCGCCACAAGGCTTTATTTCGTGAGAGCAAAGTAATGTCGCAGCCATTTCATAAGTAAAATCAAGGATATCAGCGTGTTCAGGTCCAATCAATAAAAGGGCTTGAGGTAATCGTTGTTTGTCACTGATGGTACGAAACTGCTCCCACCATACCGCATGGGCAGACTTTGATTCATCAAAAGATTTAAGTGATTGCATTATGCGCTATGAAAGTTTTAAGTTGAGTAATTATTGATTTTTGCACCATTTCTATCGGCTGACTAGCCTCAATGCATACCACATTGTCTAGAGTTTTAATTATTTGTTGATAACTATTATAGACATCGGTAAAAAAGGTTAGGGATTCTTGCTCCATACGATCTGCAGCCCCTCTTTGTCTGGCTCGACTAAGGCCTTTTTCAGGTTCAATATCCAAGAAAATAATCAAATCTGGTTTAAAGCCCCGTAAACAAAAAGTAGACAAAGCTGAGATCATACCTTTATCAAGATGCCTTCCTCCGCCTTGATAAGCATATGTTGATAACTCGAAACGATCTGCAAGCACCCAACAGCCCTTATCTAAGGCCGGATAAATCACTTCCTCTAACAACTGGACTCTTGCTGCGTAGAGAAGCAATAATTCAGCACGAGCATCCAGATTTTCACCCTCAACTTTTTCTTTAATAATACTTCTAATCTTTTCTCCCACACGAGTCCCGCCAGGCTCTCTCGTTAGAAGAATTTCAGGCAAGACGCCTTCCAAATACTCTTTAATAGTTTGAATGGCTGTTGATTTTCCTGCGCCTTCGAGGCCCTCTACAACAATAAAACGTCCACGTTTTGTCATGATGATCCTTTGACTTTATAGAGAGATATTGCCTTTTTTTGCTCTTCATAACTGACCGAGAAATGGTGGGTACCATCACCTTTAGCAACAAAATAAAGAAAGTCAGTCATTTGTGGGTGAGCTGCGGCTTCAATGGCATCTTTACCAACCATTGCAATCGGGGTGGGCGGCAATCCGCGATAACGGTAGGTATTATAAGGAGAGGCTACTGCCATATCATCATGCGTTAATTTGCCCTGGTAATTTGGTCCTAATGCATAAATAACCGTAGGATCCATTTGTAAAGGCATGTTTTTCTTCAAACGATTAATGATTACACCTGAGATTAACTTTCTTTCCTCAGGAATTGAGCTTTCCTTCTCCAAAATGGATGCTGCAATGAGTAACTCATAAGGTGACTTATAGGGTAGGCCAGGCGTACGATTCTTCCAACATAAGTCTAGATATTGCCGTAAATTATAGTTAGCCAGTTGCAGTAACTGTTTTGCATCACTACCAGCATCATACTTGTAAGTATCAGCCAGTAAGAGTCCTTCTGCATTCGCGTAATTAGCTCGAATAATTTGCCAATCATAAGCGTCATGTTTTAGGTACTGAGCATTGATTAAATTTGCTTCTACCTGACTGAGGGTCGTCCCTTCAATAATGCTGAACGATTCAACAACTACCTCACCGCTAACTACCTTATCGAGAAATTGCAAAGCCGATTCTCCAGGAAGAATCGCATATATTCCTGCTTTCAAACGAGAAGATAAACCTTTCACCCTTATATATGCCAGAAATAAACGTTCAGATTCTATAAGGTGCTTTGACTTTAAGAGACGAACAAACGTGTAAGCAGAGGTATTTTTATTGATTGAAACAATGATGGGGTGACTCCCCTTGGCTACTAATGGTTTATTGAGTAAACAATAAGTACTATAGCCAATTATTGAGAAGCTCACTAAACTGAGAAGAACACACCCGAGTAAAATTAATTTAAGCGAGCGCCTCATCTACACTCGCTTAAATATTAAACTTCCATTTGTGCCGCCAAACCCAAGAGAATTACTTAACGCAATATTAATGCGTCTTTCTTGTGGGGTATGAGGAACATAATTTAAATCGCAACCTTCATCAGGATTATCTAAATTAATTGTTGGAGGTGCTATTTGATCTTTAATTGCAAGAATACTGAAAATAGCTTCTACAGAACCAGCTGCTCCCAATAAGTGACCAGTCATAGACTTTGTTGAGCTGATAGCTAAATCATAAGCATGATCTTTGAAAAGACGTTTTACTGCTTTAGTCTCATTAAGATCGTTTAAATAAGTTGATGTTCCGTGAGCATTAATATAGTCCACTTCACTAATATTAAGACCAGCATCATTAACTGCTGCGGCCATCGCACGAGTAGCTCCATCGGCATCCTCATCAGGAGCAGTGATGTGATAGGCATCACCAGACATACCAAACCCAATTAACTCAGCATAAATTTTAGCGCCTCGAGCTTTCGCATGCTCATACTCTTCAAGTACCAATATTCCAGCGCCTTCCCCCATCACAAATCCATCTCTGTCCCTATCCCAGGGACGTGAAGCTTTTTCAGGCTCATCATTTCGCTTTGATAATGAGCGAACCGCCGAAAATCCTGCTAGACACAACGGAGTTGTTGTCATTTCTGCACCGCCACACACCATAACATCAGCATCGCCATAGGCAATCATACGACCGGCTAGACCGATATTATGTGTTCCTGTTGTACAAGCAGTCACAATTGAAATATTAGGTCCTTTCAAATTGTGTTTAATAGAAATCTGCCCTGCGACCATATTGATAATTCCAGCAGGGATAAAAAATGGCGATACCTTACGCGGACCACCCGCCATCAGTCTTTCTTGGTTGTTGGTGATAGTCTCGATACCACCGATCCCAGCACCAACAGCAACGCCCGTTCGCAATGAAAGAACGTCATCAATAACCAACCCCGAATCAGCAAGCGCCTCATCTGCAGCCGCAATACCGTATTGGGTAAATACATCCATCTTTCGAGCTTCTTTAAGCGGCACGTGGTTTTCTATATTAAAGTTCTTAACCTTAGCCCAAATTTTTGTCGAATAATCAGTTGTGTCGAATTCTTCAACCATTCCGACACCACTTTTACCCTCTAAAATATTATGCCAAGTTTGCTCTACATTTAGACCGACAGGAGTAAGCATCCCCATGCCAGTAACAACAACACGCCGCTTAGTCAATGAAAACTCCTTGAAGTTATCAAGCTTCTTCTTTGTTAAGATTTGATTCGATATAGTCGATTGCTTCTTGAATTGTAGTGATTTTTTCAGCTTTCTCATCTGGAATTTCTGTCTCAAACTCTTCTTCCAGAGCCATCACTAATTCAACAGTATCAAGTGAGTCAGCACCTAAGTCATCTACAAACGATGCGTCATTTTTCAACTCTTCCTCTTTAACGCCCAATTGCTCAATAACAATCTTGCGAACTCGTTCTTCAACTGTACTCATAACTTGTATTTCCTCTTCGATTAAAAAAATTCCTGTAGGCTAGTTTATTCAATTATACAAAGAACGCAAGCCATTTAATCCATATACATACCACCATTCACGTGAATGGTTTCACCTGTAATATAATTTGCACTGTCAGAAGCCAAAAAAGCCACTGTCTCAGCAATATCCTCTGCCTTACCCAAACGCTTCATTGGGATTCGTTTAAGCATCTCCTCCTTTACCATTTCGGGTAAAGCGCTTGTCATATCCGTATCAATAAAACCAGGAGCAACAACATTGACAGTAATATTTCGACTACCGATTTCTTGTGCCAAGGATTTTGTAAATCCTACAACACCTGCTTTTGCTGCAGTGTAATTAGCTTGACCTGAGTTACCACTAGCTCCAACAACAGAGCCGATACTAATAATACGTCCCCATCGTGCACGAAACATGGGCTTAAGACAAGCCTTGCTTAATCGAAATATAGCACTTAAATTCGTTTCTATAACTTTATACCACTCTTCATCATCCATTCTTAAAAGTAAATTATCGCAGGTAATACCGGCATTATTGACCAAAATAGAAGGAGTTTTTTCCATATCTGCAAGTTGGGTCATTAAATTATCAACACCCTCTTTGCTTGTTACATCAAGAACTACCCCTTCCCCAGTCAAATTCTCTTGAGCAAACAAACTTGTAATATTTTCAGCGCCCGACATTGTGGTCGCTGTTCCAATTACATAAGCTCCTTTTTTTGCCAAGGTTAAAGCAATTGCTTTGCCAATTCCACGACTAGCGCCTGTAACCAGCGCAATTTTACCCTGTAAATTTGCCATGCAAGATCCTCAGTAAGATTTTTCAACCAATTGTGATAAAGCCTGATCCATGCTGGCACTATCATTAACACTCGTTACAGTTAAGGTCTTATCAATTCGTTTGACTAACCCACTTAGCACTTTGCCTGGCCCGCATTCAATAATACGTTCAATACCACGATTTTTTATTAGTTGGATAGTTTCAACCCATCGCACTGGACGATAAAGTTGCTCCTTAAGCATAGTACGAATTTGCACAGGTGACTTATAAATACTCAAATCCACATTCGAAATAACTGCTACTTTAGGGGTCTTGAAGTTCGCATTTGCAAGATATTCCTCAAAAGCATTGGCTGCATCAACTAATAAAGGGCAATGACAAGGAACACTCACTGGTATAATTTTTGCCATGCGCGCCTCAAGTTCTTCAGCGAGTTTTACAGCTTTTTCAACGGCGATAGAATGACCAGCGATAACAATTTGCCCTATCGCATTGTAGTTAGCAGGTGTTACTTGGTACTCTGCATCACTAGCTTGCTTACAAACAAATTCAACTTGGTCGTCTGTTAAGCCGACTATTGCAGCCATAGCACCTTGTCCCAATGGAACATGCTTTTGCATTAATTGGCCTCGTTTAGCAACTAGTTCTGCCGCATCAGCCAGCTCCAGTGCGCCAGAGCATACCAACGCTGCATATTCACCTAAACTATGCCCTGCCATCACCGCTGCTTGTGCGTTACCTAACTTTTCTAAAAGTTTAAATACAGCAACATCTCCCGTTAGCATAGCAACTTGAGTGTTTTCTGTCTGATTTAATTGTGATTCTGGTCCTTCTTGAGTTAATTGCCATAAATCGTATCCAACCTTGTCAGAAACGAGAGAAAATAAATCCTGAACTAAAGAGTAGCGCTCAGCCAAATCCGACAACATGCCGACAAATTGAGAGCCTTGACCAGGAAATACATATGCAGAATTAATCATTCGAAATAAGCTCCAACAAACAATAATACTTAGTAACGTATTACCATAGCACCCCAAGTCATCCCGCCGCCAAAAGACTCCAACAGGAGTAAATCGTCTCGTTTGATACGTTTCTCTCGTATGGAGTAGTCTAAAGCAAGGGGGATCGATGCTGCTGAAGTATTACCTTGTTTTTCAATGGTTACGATGACCTGTGACATAGGGAGGTTTAATTTTTTAGCAATGGCTTGAATGATACGAATATTTGCTTGATGAGGAATCAACCAATTAATGTCGGACTTCTGCAAATGGCAAGTTTGAAGAATCTCATCAACGATATCACCCATTATGTTTACTGCGATTTTAAAAACTTCATTACCACGCATACCTATATACGCTTTATCTTCCAAAGATGCGTAATTCGGGAAAGTTAATAAAGCATCAACATCGTGGGATGCATGAAGCGTACTTGCCAATATACCTGGCTTATCACTAGCACTTAAAACAACAGCTCCAGCACCGTCCCCGAATAGCACACAAGTAGTTCGATCAGTCCAATCCAGTGCGCGAGACATGCTTTCACTACCTACAACCAGAACATGCTTTGCATTACCAGCGTTAATATATTGCTTGGCAACATCCATTGCATAAACGAATCCACTACAGGCAGCACTTACATCAAATGCAGGGATAGGCCGGGTTATTTTTAATGCATGTTGCACATGGCAAGCCATGCTAGGGAAAAAATGATTAGGTGTACAAGTTGCTACTAAAATCAAATCTATATCATTGGCTTCAATATCAGAAGCTTCAATTGCTCTAATAGCAGCTTGAGAAGCCATAAATGAAGTTGTTTCATGCGGAGAAGCCACATGTCTACTACTAATACCGGTTCTTGAGTGAATCCATTCGTCACTTGTATCTAAGCTAACTTCCAAGTCTTTATTGGTAACAAAGCGCTCGGGTAAGTAACTGCCTGTTCCATTAATAACGGCATTTTTCATAGCAACAAACCTTGATTGATGAATTCAGTAATTTGGTGACGTACCAAATCAACCACATTATTTTTTACTTGAAGCATGGCCTCTTCAATAGCACATTGAAAAGCCAATTCACTGGCTCCGCCGTGGCTTTTAACCACAATACCATTTAAACCAAGCATACTTGCACCATTATAACGTGCAGGATCCATGCGATTTTTTAAATGCCCCAAAGCTGGCTTGGCAAGTAATCCAACTAATTTAGTGAGAAAATTTTGAGCAAACGACTCTTTTAGAACAGAAATCATAAGCTTTGCTAAGCCTTCACTTGCTTTTAAAGCAACATTTCCTACAAAACCATCACAAACTACCAAATCTACTTGTCCAGAATAGAATTGATCGCCTTCTACATAACCAACATAATTCATTAAATTACATTCAGCCAGCATATGTGCAGTACGCTTGACCTGATCATTTCCTTTAATTTCTTCAACACCTATATTTAGTAAAGCAATTTTTGGCTTAAGTTTCTTGTCAATTGCCTGAATAAGGGCTGACCCCATAACCGCAAATTGGAATAGGTGTTCTGCACACGAATCAACATTTGCACCAAGATCAATAACACGTGTCTTACCTTGCAGTGTTGGCAATTCAGCAATGATCGCCGGTCTATCAATACCGGGCAGCGTTTTTAAAACAAAACGCGCAGTAGCCATGAGGGCTCCGGTATTCCCAGCACTTACACATGCTTGAGCACGCCCGTCCTTGACCAGGTTAATCGCGACTCGCATTGATGAGTCTTTTTTATTACGCATTGCCTGCGATGGCAACTCATCCATAGCAACAATTTCTGAAGCATGAACCACAGAAAATTGGTTACTCTCAACAACGCCAAATTTTTTAAGATGCGCATTTACCTGACTTTGATCACCAACCAACAACAACTTCAAATCAGGGTTGTGTCGAGCAGCACGAACACAAGCAGGAATCACAATTTTTAAACCATGATCCCCACCCATCGCATCAACAGCAATGGTGATATTTTTCAAGAGATTACTCTTTATCTTCGTAAACGTTATCAGTATCTAAGACTTTTCTGCCACGATAATAACCATCTTCGGTCATGTGGTGACGGCGATGAGTTTCACCCGTAGTAGAGTCCACAGATAATGTGGGTTTAGTTAATGCATCGTGCGAACGACGCATATCACGTCGAGAACGTGATTTTTTATTTTGTTGTACAGCCATTGTATTACTCCTAAACAATTTGCATTCGTTGGGGCGGAATATTACCGATTTTTTAAAGGTAATCCAAGTGTTACAGCGAAAATTTACAATTTCATTGTGCTATCAGCCCCAAAAAAACGATTTATCTCACTATCACAATCGCTAATTTCAGGGTGTAATTCGGGAACATATAGATGTAATTCATCTGTGATTAATTCATTTAAGTTAACATGACCATCTTCAGAGATAACACATTCATATTGTTCCATTAATTTTTCAGCAATTTCATCGGAATGACAAATCGCTAAAGTAGTATTATTAACGTACTGATAGTTAAACTCTTTTAAACAACGTTGACACGTGATGGTTAACATTGAATTGACAGTTAAATTTAACAGATAATAATTGTTCTGGCTTTCAATAGAAAACTGACAATGAGTCACACAAGGCGGATTTATATGAGCAGGCAGTCTTTCATGCAATTCTAATGTTGCTTGTTCTACCCCTGTCTTCGCTGCACTATTTTTTAAATTGATTAACATAATTTTACTTATCACAATAATTCGATTTCTTTGTGTACTTAGCTCGCACCATAAAAACGCGAATAATAACCAAAATAATCATGAAATTATAGAAGGTGTAACCTTATTCGCTATATAAAGGATTTTAAAAATATTCTATTATAGCGTAAAATTAGATTTTTTTTTATACACATTGATAATATATGAAAGCCAAAGTCATTGTTGGTATGTCTGGTGGAGTTGACTCTTCTGTTGCAGCCTGGTTGTTGCGTGAGCAAGGTTACCAAGTTGAAGGTCTCTTCATGAAAAATTGGGAGCAAGATGATACTGACGGTTATTGTGCAGCGGCTGAAGATTTGGCAGACGCACAAGCAGTTTGCAATCAGTTGCGAATACCACTCCACAGCATTAACTTTTCAAAAGAGTATTGGGATCGTGTTTTTGCCCACTTCCTTAGCGAGTATCAACAAGGACGGACCCCCAATCCAGATGTGTTATGCAATAAAGAAATTAAATTTAATGCCTTTTTAAATCATGCTCTCACTTTAGGTGCTGATTATATTGCTACTGGACACTACGCAAGAGTTCGCTCCAATAACAACATCGGTGAACTGTTAAAAGCCAAAGATCGAGAAAAAGACCAAACTTATTTTTTGCACGCGGTCGATCCCAAAGCCCTTGCTAAAACACTCTTTCCTATAGGTGATTACTTTAAAACTGAAATTAGGGAATTTGCCAAACAATTGGGTTTAGTTACGCATAATAAAAAAGACTCGACAGGGATCTGCTTTATTGGCGAAAAGCGTTTTAAAACATTTCTTAAAGAATTTATTTTGGCCAAACCTGGTGACATTAAAAGTAGCATTGGTGAACTATTAGGTAAACATGATGGTCTTATGTTCTACACGTTAGGTCAACGACAAGGATTAGGAATTGGTGGCCGCCAGTCTGCGGCTGATGAGCCTTGGTATGTTGTTGATAAGGATGTAACAACCAATACTTTGGTGGTTGCCCAGGGTAATGATCACCCTATGCTGTACTCGCAAGGTTTGATCTGTGGCCCTATTCACTGGCTCAAGGATTGTAATGAGGAATTACCTCTCACCTGCTATGCAAAAACTCGCTATCGCCAGTTCGAACAGGCATGTGTGGTATCACCTCCTAGCAATAAACAACATTATGTGATGTTCTCAAATCCCCAACGCGCGATAACTCCCGGACAATACATTGTCTTTTACGAAAAAAATCAATGTTTAGGCGGAGCCACCATAGAACAAATTATTCGATAATATTGTACAATTAAGAGATAATTCATCTTAATATAAATTTTAGGGCGATGCCCAAGATCATTTTGGAGTAAATAATGGCTGCGATTAACGCTTCCCCTGCCGCATCGACTGGTATTCATTTTTCCGTGAGTGCAGCTGATAAGGTCGCTTCACTAATAGCCGAAGAAGAAAATCCTAATTTAAAATTGCGGGTTTTTGTGACTGGTGGTGGCTGTTCTGGATTTCAGTATGGTTTTACCTTTGATGAGAAAATTCAGGAAGATGATACAGTTATTGAACAAACCTGTTCAAATGGAGAGTCTTCGGTGCAATTGCTCGTTGACTCTATGAGTTATCAATATCTTCACTCAGCTGAAATTGATTATGTACAAAACATTCAGGGAGAGCAGTTCGTGATTCGCAATCCCAATGCTAAAACAACTTGTGGTTGTGGCTCGTCGTTTAGCGTTGAAGATGATGAAGAAGCCTAAGAATTAAATACAAGACTAGTCGTTAATTCTTCGATTAGCAGCTAGCCTTGCTATCAATAAGGTTGTACCACTACTTTAGTCCCAATTTTTATAAAATTACGATGTAGCCAAAGGGCGTCACCGGGTCTTACGCGAATGCAACCATGACTTGCATTGTAGTTAGGCACATCATAAGAACCATGTATTGCGTAATATTTGCTGAAAAACATGCAATAGGGCATTTTCGCCCCGCCATTTGGCAAAGGATAGCGGCTTGAGCGACAACTAGCACTTCCCTTACTAATAATGCTATAAGTACCCGAAGGAGTGCGACAAGAACGCTTAATATCATGGCAATATTTACTACCGCCAGAAGCTTTTCCTGTCCTGATAACTTTACCGTTTTGTACAGCTTTCCAAGTTAATGAACGCGGGTTAAAAATAAAAGTATTTGATGCGAGAGTTAAGTATGGACCTTGAGAGATTAAGTTAGTTGCATAAAGATCTTTTTCCGCTCCAAAATAAAAAAGAATCAAACCTAAAAAAGTAACAGGCCAATACTTGCGAGCTTTTACTTCTTCCATGATTGTCCTTAAAACTTTGAGTACGCCTGTTTCTAATATAGTTCAAATTTTAAACAATTTCCTCATCAAGGCTCCACAAATTAATCCCTGCCTTTTTTGTTAAAAAAACAATAAAATCTTCGTGCCTCTGGCGCTCTTCGTCTGTAGCAAAAATCACAGGCGAACGGCTTACTAAAGTCTCTAAATTAGTAACAGCACTTTGGCTTGTGGTTCTGACCAGCTCTTCCTCATCACCAAATAGCGTACCTTGACCACCCGTCATTGCTAGATAAACAGAAGCTAAAATCTCGGCGTCTAGTAAAGCACCATGGAGTGTGCGGTTGGAGTTGTCAATTTCATAGCGTTTACAAAGAGCATCAAGGCTATTTCGCTGGCCTGGATGCTTTTCTCTAGCAAGAATTAAAGTGTCACAAACAGAACAAAAATCATTGATAAGAGCAGGCCAATTAAGCAATTTTAATTCAGCATCGAGAAAGCCAACGTCGAAAACGGCATTATGGATAATTAACTCAGCCCCTTTGACAAACTCAACAAACTCATCAGCAATGTCTTTAAACAAGGGTTTGTCTTGCAAAAACTCATTACTTATCCCGTGTACCCGAAACGCTCCTTCATCAACAGCACGTTGCGGATTAATGTAAACATGAAAATGATTTCCCGTCAGTTTACGATCAAGTAATTCCACACAACCTATCTCGATAATTCGATGGCCTAACTCATGACCAATACCAGTAGTTTCAGTATCTAAAACAACTTGACGCATAGCGAGTCCGAAAAAGTAGAAACAGGCAAGATTCTATCGTAAATAGTTGTGAACTGTAACTCTTAAGGATTTCAAGTTAAGATTTTTCGATAACTCAAGCAATTATGAAGTCAACAGCTCAACAATTGCTTGATTCGCCAAGGCATCTGCCCGTTCATTCTCAGGATGCCCTGCATGTCCTTTTACCCAATGCCAATGGATGGTATGCCTTGTTGTTAAAATATCTAATTGTTGCCATAAGTCAGCATTTTTTACAGACTCCTTTTTTGAATTGCGCCAGCCATTTTTTTTCCACTGGGCAAGCCAAGTTGTCATACCAAGCCGCAAATATTGCGAATCTGTATATAAATTTACTTCACATGGGCGTTTTAAAGCCTCGAGGGCTTTAATAGCAGCAGTTAACTCCATACGGTTATTCGTGGTCTGAGGCTCTGCACCATAAAGTGTCTTTTCATGGCCATTATAGCGAAGTAAGGCTCCCCAACCACCCACGCCCGGGTTTCCCTTACAGGCACCATCCGTATAAATTTCAATGGTCATACAAATAAATCTTGATAAGGCTCAACTTTGGGGTCAATAGCATACCTTGAAAAATCTGTAATACCAGCTTTTAAGAGAATTTCTTCATCAATAAAAAATTGGCCTGTCACCATTTTTGCCGGCTGCGTCAAGATCCAATGCGCAGCATCAGCAACAATCTCAGGCTTTCTGCTTGCTTTGTAAATCGCCTCAGGGAAATTCACACGAATAGCAGCAGTACCAATCGTTGTGCGAGGCCACAATGAATTTGCAGCAATGCCGTATGGTTTTAACTCTTCGGAAAGACCTAAAGTACACATACTCATCCCATATTTGCTAATTGTATAAGCTAGATGAGGTGCAAACCATTTACTATTCATCGTTAAAGGAGGAGATAATGTTAAGATATGAGGATTCTTCGACTTTTTTAAGTGAGGAATAGCCGCTTGTGAACAAGCAAAAGTTGCTCTGGCATTCACAGCCTGCATTAAATCATAACGTTTCATTGGGGTTGAGACCGTATCACTTAAACTAATGGCGCTGGCATTATTAATTAAAACATCGAGTTGTCCAAAAGTGGCTACCGTTTTTTCTATAGCCTGATAAATTTGCTCATTATCCCTTACATCAACCATTAAGGGCAAAGCTTTGCCACCAAGTTGCTCAATTTCTTTAGCCACACTGTGTATCGTACCTTCTAGTGAAGGATGTGGTTCATTTGTTTTAGCAGCAATTGCAATACATGCTTTTTCATGAGCTAATCGATGCGCGATTGCCCTGCCTATCCCTCTGCTTCCGCCAGTAATAAATATTACGCTTGTCATCTCTTCTCCTTAAGCTTAATGCCAGCTACCCAACCCAACAGAAATTTAATTAGCTTGCCATGGGGCGGGTAAAACCATTGAACTGTCGTAAAACGCCTTTGCACAAACACCGGCTTCAATTTAGAAAAAATGTCAAATCCTTCTTGTCCATGATAATGCCCCATTCCACTTTGACCGACACCACCAAAGGGTAAGGAATCTATTGCAATATGGGTTAGAGTGTCATTGATTGTCAATGCTCCTGAAAGCGTCCTCTTTTCCAGTACCTCTTTCTCGCTCCTATCATTCCCAAAATAATAAATAACTAAAGGATTTGGTAAAGAATTAATTTTTTCAATAGCATGTGTTAAAGAACTGTAGCTTATAACAGGCAACAGGGGGCCAAATATCTCTTCCTGCATAACTTTCATGGTGTTATTTACATTAAAGAGCAAGTAAAAAGGCATTTTTCTATTTTCTTTCTCATCTTGGCCAATTTGCACAAGGCTGGCTCCTTTCTGGCAAGCATCATGAAGTATTGCATTCAGCCTTTCCTGATGAGCCGTTGAAATAATGCTCGAATAATCCTGGTTTACTGACAATTGTGGGTAGTGACAATTGATAAAATCTTTCACGAAATTTTCAATTCGCTTTTCCCACCCTTTAGGTATCAATAAGTAATCTGGCGCAATACAAGTTTGTCCAGCATTAACAATTTTACCCATAAAAAGACGCGAGAAATGATTCTCATTAATTGTTGTAGATATAAAAGCAGGTGATTTACCTCCTAACTCCAAGGTAACTGGTGTTAAATTTTCAGCAGCCCCCTTCATCACGAGTTTGCCTACTTTCGTTGAGCCAGTAAAAAGCAGATGACCAAACGGCAAAGATATAAATTTTTCCGCCACCTCAACTCCACCATTCACGACAACAATTTGATTATTCAGAGTTGAGTTCTTTATTAACTTACCTAAAATTTCACCCGTTTTGGGTGTCAATTCCGAATTTTTAATCATGACACGATCACCAGCCGCCAACGCATAGATTGATGGCCCAAGTGCGAGCAACACAGGATAATTCCAAGGAACAACCACTCCAACAACTCCTAAAGGCTGCGGCAATAAATAGGCAAAAGCAGGTTTAAAAAGCCAAGAAACATGGCGCTCTCGCGGTTTTGTCCATTTTTTGAGATTTTTTAAACAATAATTGATAGCATTAATCAGAGGAAAGACTTCCAATAACAGCGTTTCATAACGCGCGCGATGGGAAAAATCCTCGTTGACAGCTTTAGCAATATCCTCTGCATGATTTTGTAATAATTTTTTAAGAGTGAGGAGGCTTGTGCGTCGCTCTTTTACTGATGGATACGGGTGTTTTGAGAATTGCTCTTTCAATTGACTAAATACAAGGCTCAGTTCCATCTTTTGTACCTTTCATCCTATGAATTAATACTTGCTAGATATTGAAGCATGAACTTCACGACGTCAATTATTCAGAATTTCTCGTATTGCACGGCTGCAATGCCAGCAAATTTAAATAACATTTTGCATTTATATGAAGACATAAAGCATTCTTATGTCTTCATAGCAAACTCACATTAATACAAACTCCCCACGAAGAATCATTTGTTTAATTACAGCAATATCTGGGGCAAAGTAACGATCTCTATCATAGGGCTCAACTTGACTTCTCACCTTTGCATACATTTTTTGGAGGCGCGGCGAAGTTGTCAGTGGTTTATGAAACTCCAATCCTTGGCAAGCAGCTAAGAACTCTATAGCAAGTATTGTTGCGGTATTATCAATCATTGTTTGTAACCTTCTTGCCGCATTGGTTGCCATAGAGACATGATCTTCTTGATTAGCTGAAGTAGGAATACTGTCCACTGAATGCGGATGAGCAAGTGCTTTATTGTCACTAGCACAAGCCGCTGCAGTAACGTGGGCAATCATGAATCCTGAATTTAAACCTCCATCCTTAACCAAATATGCAGGCAAGCCACTGAAATTTTTATCAATTAATAAAGCAATTCGACGCTCTGCATTGGCTCCAATCTCAGCAATGGCAATAGCCAGATTGTCAGCTGCCATCGCCACAATCTCCCCATGGAAATTTCCGCCTGACAAAATATCCCCTTCTTCAACAAAAACCAGAGGATTATCAGAAACGGCATTTGCTTCAACTTGTAGTGTCTGCCCCACGAACTGCATTTGATGTAAGATTGCTCCCATAATTTGAGGTTGGCATCTTAATGAATAAGGATCTTGCACCCGCGAACAATCCCTGTGTGACTCGCGAATCGCACTTCCTATCAATAATTCTCTATACATCGCAGCTACATCGCGTTGCGTTTGGTGCCCTCGTGCTTTATGAATCCTATCATCAAACGGAATGTCACTACCGCAAGCCGCATCAACTGACAGGCCACCAGCGATAATAGCAGCCTCAAACAGAAGCTCGCTTGCAAAAAACGCGTCTATACACAAAGCAGTGGACGTCTGCAATCCATTCAATAGGGCTAATCCTTCTTTCGGTGCTAATTCTAAGGGCATTAATCCTGCGAGTTTTAAACCTTCTTTAGCACTAATAATTTCTCCTTGAACACGCACCTCTCCTTCGCCTAACAAAGGTAATGCTAAATGAGCAAGTGGTGCCAGGTCACCAGAAGCTCCTACCGAACCTTTTGCAGGAATACAAGGATAAATTTTCTGATTATAAAGGGCAGTTAAAGCATCAATAAGCACCCTCCTGACTCCGGAATAGCCTTGAGATAAATTGTTAATTTTCAATAATAAAATTAGAGCAACTTGTTGATCAGAAAGTAACTCTCCTGTACCACAAGCGTGTGATAGAACAATATTACGCTGTAATTGTTTTAAGTGCTCAGCACTGATTGACTGCTTAGCCAAAGAACCAAAACCCGTATTTACACCATAAACTGTTCGTTCATCATCAAGAACTTGCTGAATTACCTCACAAGATGACTGAATAAGGGGAAGAAAAACCTCATCTATTGCAAGTTCTTTTGACTCTTTGAGCTGAGTTCTAATTTCTTTTAGAGTTAGTTGGCCTGGAGTCAGCACAAATACTTCAGTCATTGTTAAGTCCTCCAATAGACTCCATAGGCAACCACAAGTGATTAGCTTTAGCGCATTGCTTTGCAAGCTCATAACCAGCATCCGCATGCCGCATTACACCCGTTGCCGGGTCGTTATGAAGAACCCGTTTCAGTCTAGCTGCCGCTTTATCAGTTCCATCAGCTACAATAACCACTCCAGCATGTTGCGAAAATCCTAAACCTACCCCACCACCATGATGAATGCTGACCCACGTTGCCCCACTAGCACAATTTAATAATGCATTTAACAAAGGCCAATCTGATACAGCATCACTTCCATCCAACATAGCTTCAGTTTCACGATTAGGACTAGCGACAGAGCCAGAATCTAAATGGTCACGACCAATAACTATAGGCGCCTTTACTTCCTTGTTCCTTACCATGTCATTAAAAGCCAAAGCCAAGCGTGCTCTATCTTTAAGGCCTACCCAACAAATTCGCGCAGGCAATCCCTGAAAAGCGATCTTATCTCGTGCCATATCTAGCCAACGGTGCAAATGCTTATCATCAGGTAGCAGCTCTTTAACTTTTCTATCTGTCTTGTAGATATCCTCAGGATCACCTGACAAAGCCACCCAACGAAACGGCCCAATACCCTCACAAAACAAAGGACGAATATACATAGGGACGAAACCCGGAATAGTAAATGCCCCGCTAACCCCCTCTTCATATGCCATCTGACGAATATTATTGCCATAATCAAAGACAGGAATTCCTTGCTGCTGAAAAGCTAACATTGATTCAACTTGCACAGCCATCGATTTTTTTGCAGCAGCAATCACTTTTTGGGGAGCTGTTTCCCTCATACTTTCAGCTTCTTCTAAAGACCAACCTAGAGGCAAGTAACCATTAAGAGGATCGTGTGCGCTCGTTTGATCAGTCACTAAAGAAGGCTTGACACCTCGCTTAATTAACTCGGGATATATTTCAGCAGCATTCCCAAGCAGTCCCACAGAGATGGGTTTTCTCTGCTGGCATGATTCGTTAATCCAACTCAATGCCTCATCCAGATTGTCTGTATATTTATCTAGATAACGTGTCTTTAAACGTTTCTCAAGGCGAGTTTTGTCACACTCTACAGCGAGAATACTGGCACCTGCCATAATGGCCGCTAAAGGCTGAGCTCCTCCCATCCCTCCTAAGCCAGCGGTCAAGACCCATCGTCCCGACATATCACCTTGATAGTGTTTTTTTGCAGCAGCAACGAAGGTTTCATAGGTACCTTGCACTATCCCCTGGGAGCCAATATAAATCCAGCTGCCAGCAGTCATTTGCCCATACATCATAAGTCCCTTTTTGTCGAGCTCATTAAAATGTTCCCAATTGGCCCAATGGGGTACTAAGTTAGAATTGGCGATTAATACACGCGGCGCATTTTCATGCGTGGTAAATACACCAACAGGCTTTCCTGACTGAATAAGTAGAGTTTGATTTTCTTCAAGATTTTTTAAGACATCTACTATCTTATCGAATGAAGGCCAGTTACGTGCAGCACGACCAATCCCACCGTAGACAATCAATGACTCTGGATCCTCAGCTACCTCCGGATCCAAATTGTTGCGTAACATACGCAGCGCTGCTTCAGTGAGCCAATTTTTAGCCTCCAATTGTGCCCCTCTTTGAGCTGAAATATGGCGCTTTTTATCGTTCATATTCATGATCTTACTCCATCCCAGGATTCCATTAAGTTGCTATCATACTGGCGTCAATGACTAAATGACAAGTCATACTGTCAAAAGAACTAGCAACATGTTAGACTGAAATGATATTTTGACCTTTTTAGAATTTTATCGTGGACCATATACAAGCAAAACATCCACCCTCTTTAGGTATCTTCTTCGCTACTGAAATGTGGGAAAGATACGGCTTTTATGTAGTGCAAACTTTATTAGCACTCTACCTGGCATTTCAGTTTAAGTGGGAAGATGAGCGCATTTATGCCTTAGTGGGTACTTTTACTGCCCTAACTTACCTTTCACCTGTTATTGGAGGTTGGGTAGCTGATCATTTACTAGGTCAAAAAAAAGCGGTGCTAACCGGAGCTGTTTTTTTATTTTTTAGTTACTTATCTCTTTTTTTATTAGCTTCAGATAATACGCTTACAGCCGCTTTAGCAGGAATTGCTGTAGGCACAGGTTTGTTAAAACCCAACATTTCTTCACTATTAGGGAATGAGTATCCTGAAAACTCTCCTAGACGTGAAAGCGGCTTCACTATTTTCTATATGGGAATAACCACAGGGATTATTCTAGGAACGACACTTCCAAGTCAACTTCATTATCACTTTGGTTGGTCAGTCGCTTTTGCAAGTGCAGCATTCGGGATGATCATCGCTTTCTCTGTTTTTGCATTCGGTATTCATCACTATAAAATAGCGGATTACCATCCTTCAGAATTAACTGTCCCAAAAGCTATTCAAGCTTTCTTTATGATGCTTTTGTTATGGGCTGCTGCATACACTATTCTTCATTACCCAGCCTTAGCTGATATCGCATTTGTAGCGGTCATTATTTTATCTTTTCTTTATCTAATTGACGTGATAAGACGAGAAACCTCCAAGCAAGCCAGACAAACCATAGTTATTGGTCTCCTATGTATTATTTCAGTGATGTTTTGGGCATTTTATTTTCAAATGTTCTTATCACTAACTTTATTTATTTCAAGAGTTGTTGAACCCAAGCTGTTTGGAATACTATTCCCACCGCCTTATTATGTGAGTATCCAAAGTATTGGTATGATTATTTTTGGATATTTTATTTCACGCAGTCGCCCACAGCTAAATTCAATCCATAGCGGTATTACAACAGGTAATAAATTTATCCTTGCCATGATTTTTATTACATTGGCCTATGTACTCATTACTTTGGTTTCTAAAAGTAGTCATGGTACAGCCTTGTTGTCACCGCTTTACTTTATCCCTGCGTATTTGTTGATTTCTATCGCTGAGTTACTTTTGTCTCCTGTAGGATTATCAGCAATTACCGTCCTTGCTAGTCGAAAAAAGGTTAGTACTATGATGGGAATTTTCTTCGTATCATTAGGAATTGGGGCATTCTTATCCGGCAAATTAGCTACTTTAACTGCTGTTAAGCCTAATGAAATGTCTATATTGCAATTAAAAGCGCACTATACCCATACCTTTACTCAGCTCTTATATATTCTCCTGGCAGCGACTTTTATTTGCTTTGTCTTAAATCGAATTATTAAGTCTCTCTTAGGATCGTCTTCTCAATAGAAATGCTACAATATTCACGGCCCAGCACCACCCTGACCAGGGTATGTTGGGCTTACACATCAAAATATGTAACACTGTGCTCATTTTGACCATAAAATTGACGCTTAAATGCAGATGTGACATGATCTTTTTACTTTATTTCAGGTTATTATCATGACTTACGCCAAATCTTTAAAATCAATCCTTCCTTTATTTTTAGTGCTGTTTATAGATGGGATGGGATTAGGCTTATTGTTTCCAATATTAAATACAATTTTGGTTGAACCAGACTCTGGCTTTTTGTCCGCCAGTACCAGCCTAGGTCTTCGCGATTTTTATTATGGTTTAACCATCGGTATATTTATGATTTGTTGGTTTTTTGGAGCTGCCATTTTAGGTGATTTGTCTGATAACGTCGGCCGCAAAAAATCATTAATGATCTGCTTAATTGGCTCTTTTTTAGGCTATTCCCTATCTGCTATTGCTATTCTTCTTCACAGTTTTTGGCTACTCATCTTAGGACGAATTATTGCAGGATTCACCTCCGGCAGTCAGCCCATTGCTCAAGCTGCAATTGTTGATGTCAGCACTGAAGAATATAAAGCAAGAAATATCGGGCTTATTTTATTAGCAGTCTCATTGGGATTTGTTTTTGGCCCTATCTTTGGTGGCCTCTTATCCGATAGTCATTTAGTAAGTTGGTTTGGTTTCCAAACGCCTCTTTACTTTGCTGCCTTTTTATCATTAATTAATGCGCTGTTATTACAGTGGTCTTTCGCAGAAACTTTTACTAAAGCTCATGATAAAATAAACATTAAATGGCATCATGCTATAAACATTTTTATCTCAGCCTTTAAACACCCTTCTATCGAAAAATATTCACTAGTACTACTCGTTATGATTTTTGGCTGGTCCAATTATTTTTCTTTCATCTCACTTTATTTATTTCAAACATACCACTACTCAGCACTAGAGAACTCTTTTTTCCTTGCTGTAATGGGCTTAGGTTTTAGTATTGGCTGTGGCTATATCGTAAATTATTGCACAAAACGATATCCTTACGATTCTATTGTTATAGTGGGCCTATTATTGACAGCAGCAAATGTCTTTTTGACACTGGTTATTCCCGTACAATGGGTAGCCTGGGTTGCCACTTTATTGATTGGTATGAGCTTGTCTGTCGCTTATTCTGTATTGTTAACTATTTTTTCTAACCAGGTTAGCGAAAATGAACAAGGTTGGGTGATGGGCGTAACAGGTTCTATCATGGCGCTTTGCTTTGGGTTAACATCAATTTTTACTGGTGTGATTGCTCATGTGGGTGCAGTATTACCTATGTTGCTAGCCACTCTTGGGTTAGTAGGTAGTGCTGGCATTCTGGCAATTGTTAAGCGTTTAAGTGCCCCCGAAATGGCTTAATTGTTGGTGAGCTACCAGAATTTAATTATTAATAATATCAACTTGGAATTAATACAAAGGAAGGAACATGAATAAAATATCTTATTTACCAGAAGGTTACTCCACCATTACCCCTTATTTAATCGTAGCTAATGGTACTAAAGCTATTGAATTCTACAAAAATGTATTTGGTGCTAAAGAAGTTATGCGTATGGAAGGCCTCGATAAGCGAGTAGGCCATGCAGAGCTCACCATTGGTGAATCTAAATTCATGCTTGCCGATACCTGTCCAGAAATGAATGCAAAAGGACCAGAAGCTTTTGGCGGCTCTCCAGTAGGAATCCATGTTTACGTAAAAGATGTTGACGCTACTGCTGAACTAGCAGTCAAGCATGGTGCCAAATTAATTAGGAAAGTAGAAGATCAGTTTTATGGTGATCGTAGTGGTTCTTTAGAAGATCCTTTTGGTCATATTTGGCATATAGCAACTCACATTGAAGATGTTTCTGAAAATGAATTAAAAAAACGCATGCAAGAAATGCAAAAATAAATTGCGTTTGTTGGTAGCATCTAATGGCGATTTTATCGCAACAAGATGCCACCTCGAAATTAATTGTCGACAGGATGACTATTTCTCAAATTTTGCAACCATTTATTTCTGCATGCATTCCCCATATCTGCTTCTTTAATAACATAATGAAGTATATATAACCCGTCTTTCCCTTTCGTTATCATTTGTAGTTCATCTTGAACCATATTCTTAGGCTCAGTAATACGAAATTCAAAAATGACTCGGCTTGGAGATTTCTCAAAATAGCTTACTTCTGGTTTAAACCCAGATTTTTTTAATGAATCAATAATTCCTTCACTAAACTGTAATGGCGTAAGTTTATCCTGAATACCAGGGGCAAATTGACTTGTTATCAGTTCACGCCAATTATCAATATCATCATTACCAGGTACATATTCTACAGTAACAATATTGTCCGTCTTCTGCCCCCATGCTGCTCGCCAGGCACGATCATCAAAAATTATTTTTTGCTTTTCATAGCCAATGATTTGTGGATCAGGTTTTTCAGCATTTGAAGTAGTGGTAATGCAATACAAGTCATTTTTGTAATAAAAATAGAGCACACACTTCGGATTATTGTCTCTAGTAACTTTGACTAATTTCTTTAAGTCTAGAGTTTCTGCTTCAACTACCTCTAGAAAAAAAAGAAAAGAGAGAACAAAAATGAACCTGGCAAATTTATGCATGATGTTCTTCCTGAATAAGGTTCTTTGTTAAGTCTAGCAATTGAATTATGTTTGATTAGCCACGAAAAATAAAAAAAATCCACTTAATATTACCTTAATTTTTACCCCCTCTTTCTTTGATATAATGAACAATGATATAACACTGTGGAAATTGTCATGCCTAAAAAAGTATTAGTTATTAATGGACACGGTTCTAAATTAGCAAAAAAAATACACATAAATGCACAACACGGAATTATAACACCTGGTAATGCAGGAAGTAGTTATGTTGTATCTTTTGATGACAAGGAACGCCATTTAGAGGAAATGACATCGCAAGGGCAAATCTGGCCTATTGTTAACGGCAAAGGGAAACCTATTCAATGGCATCGATATCAAGATACTGATATCCATGATATTACTATCTCACCGTTACAATCAGGTTTTAAATTTAAATTCTTTGCAGATTCTGTATTGAAGAAAAAGACTAAATGGGAAAATCTAAGTAATCCTGCACATGATGTATTAGCTTGTGGCGCCTTGGCCGTAAGAAGAAGCAATGGGCAAATTGATATTTTAGAAAACGAAGCCCTATCAGCGTATCTGACACAAGGAGCACAAGGAACCAATCAGGGAGTACCAATATTTTTCTGTGACAAAAATATTGGTAAAGTAAAACCTTTGGGTGACACATCTCTTTCTGAAATTTATGCAGGCATTGCCCTCATTAAAGAGTTTCAAACCTCGGGAACGGAGGTTATTGTAGCAACGTGCAGTCCAAGCACAGAAAAACAGGAAAATATTATAGTACAGACCTATCAGTCGCCTACAAATTTAACTGACACTGCTTTTGTTAACATTTCATCTTCGACTAAAGAAAGTACGAAAGATTCTGAAGAAGAAGGCATGGAAACCTCTAAAGAAAGTAAGGGTTTGACAGCCTATGTACTTGTCGATCCACAAGGGGATAATTATGTTGACAGTGTTGAAGAAAAAAATGGCACTTACATCATAAAAGGAAGAAATGCTTCTGGTGCACCTCGCTCAATTACCATTGATAAAAATGGAAATGCTACAGGATTTAACGGCTCTCAGGAGCTTGGTGTAGTAGGCCGGCAAATGTATACGCAAAGAGAGGCTATATTTCAACATTTTAATATCAAAGTAGCGAAAAGAATGACTTTGAACGACACACTACAATCAATTGAATCTGCTGTTGGTAAGTTTTCCGACTATCAAACCACAACAGGGCATGGACAAGATATTCCCTTTCCCCAAAAACCTGCACAGCAATTCCTACATGGCTTAGGCGTGCCAAATGTTAGCGTACCCTTATCTAAAAAACCGCATGGGCAAACTCTTCCTCAAACTGGCAATGGCGATGTTACTATCAGCAGTTTTGACCCAAAATCAAGCGATAAATTAGTTATTACTGGTGCTCGTATCGATCGCTTAGTAAAAAGCGCCAAAACCTACGTCAATACTGACATCTTCCCAAAGGGTCACTTTCAAGAAATCCTATCCCCTGAAACATTAACAGCACAAACACAAGAAAAATCATCCAAAACAGGGGTACATCTACAAAATATGGCTGTTGGCCTCTGTCATGTGCAAGAAATTGATTTACTTGCTACACCCATTATCGTTTATGACGGTAAAGCAGTTTTAGGACCAAGAAAAGGTACAATCGATGTCGATGCTCCCGCAATGCTTTTACTTTCTACCCCAGCACTAAATGTTGCCTATGGTACAGGTAAAAACCTTACGAAAGAACAGCAAGTGGAATATATCGAAAGCATGTATCGCCTCCTATTTCACGCTGCTTCCAATGAAGGACGTGAATATATTGCGATGCCAGCTGCTGGCCTGGGTGTTTTTGGTGGCGATCCCGAGATGTATTTTAACGCTCTAATGAATGTAGCCAAAGACTTCCCAAAATTAAACATCATTTACCATTCAGGAAAACCAGGAAACGCTCCTATATTTGATAAACTTTTAAAACAACATGGCCTAGAAAATCTAGTTCGCACTGATAGAGATGTTTTGCTAGTTGCCCATGAATTGACACAACAAGGAAAACCTTGTGCTTTCCATAATCCAAGTGATGCAGATGTCGTGCTTGGCATTAATGATGTAGGCGAGTATTGGAAAAACGGGAAAGGTTCTGGATATGTTGGTGAAGAACATATTGGTGCAATGTCGACAGCACCTCTTAATAGCCGACTACTTAATCCCAATGCTTACCAAAATGTTGTTGAGCACTCATTTCTCAAAAACCCATTGTATACGCTTGTCGAACACTCTGACAAACAAGAAGAGGCCCCTAAAGAACATATAGAGGCTCCTCCTAAGAGCAAAGTTCAGGAAGAGACTCCTAAAGAGCATACAGAACATATTCATCCTAAGATCCATAATACAAAGGCTAAAAACCCTAATGCGTTCTTTAAAGCTCCTCCTCCAAAGACATCAACCCAGGAGAAAACTGATAACCTTACCCAGCAACAGTTTCAAGATATTAGAAAACAAATTGATATTTTGAAAGGCGAGATTAATAGTTGGATCCCTTATCCCAACAAGGATAGGAAACAGCATAAAGTGGATGCATTAGAAGAGTTAATTACTCTTACTAAAACACGATCAATCGAAGAGGCTGTAGAGGAGATTAAAGAAAAATACCCAGATGTTACTGCAGGAAAGTATAGTACACGTACCGCGGACCTATTGGTATCTTTAGTCACTGAAAGTAATAATTTGAAAGCTAATAAATAGATATTTGTTATCCTGATAAGTTTTGCTTGTCAGGATACTGCAAAAATAATCGCGGCAACTTTATGGGAGTCGGAAGACTCTAGTCAAATCAATTAGAAAATCCGATGGTTAGATATCACAATAGTCTGCGTCCAGCATGTTCCCTTAAACCAACGAGACACATATACCTCTAGGCCTATGTCAACTTTCAATTACCCCTCTAACCCACCAAGAACTTAGTTTACTAACTTTGTAATGAACATCTTTGCTTATAGGGTGTTACACTTTACCCGATTGGTGATAATGGCATGGAATGCACTTTTCTTATCCCCCTGAACTACTTCCTGAAGATTGACCCCATTCCAAATGGTAATAACTATTTTCTCATAATTCGTTTGACGAGAGTGAACTCCCTATGAAAAAATACCCCAGCTGATTATTTATTTAACATTATTTTAAATTAACACTCAAGTTGACCGGGAGATACTCAAATGTTTACTAAGATGCCACTAAAATTCAGTCCAACTCTTAGAATTTCTGATGACGTATTTTCATTTATTAAATCACATGCTGCAACTTCAGTCTATGAAATACAAGCTAATGATTATATAGAAAACAAAAGTTCAGTATTAGTACAGATAAATGCAATAATTGAAAAGCAAGCCCCCCCCAAATTTTATATACTAGAGTTTGGTATTCCTTCACGTTTTCCAGGAGAACATACAGCTGCCATAGGACATGCTATAACTGCATTTGTTGATATCCACAATAAAAAAATTATTACCAATGATTCTCTGTATGGCGAAGTTTCAAAATCAGGTGAAAAAATTGACTTCCCCAAAGAGTTAGCCCAGAGTTTAGCTGAGGCCTATCCTGGATATGAGATTCAAGAAGATGTCACTAATCTTCAAAAGCCAGGAGAAATTATTTGCGTATGGCTAACCTACGTGAAGGCGCGTTATTATTCTATGGGAAAAACTCTTAGTCGAGGAAATTTAGCTCAAGAATGGTACAACGATATGCTTGCTGTTAATCAAAACCAATTAACATTAGCCATTGGGAGTTCCTCTGAGCAAAAAATGGACTCCTGGCTCAACGCTATTTATTTATCATTACGTGAGAAACTTACTAAAAAATATAACCTTAGTTCGACAGACCCTTCTTTTTCAAGAGCATTTTATAGACTTTTCTTTGAGGTGGCTGAGCATGCTTTCCAAGCTGTTGAGAATAGCAAAACAAAATTTGAATTAATCAGCAACTTTTATGAGTATGCATACTTTAAAGATTATATACTCTCTCTTTCAGGGAATCATGTTGTTGATGAATTGTATGGAATTTTTACCTCTCTTAAATATAAAATTTTTAGCAAAATTCAATCGAGTCATACACCAACGACAGGCTCACTATTTGCAGAAACATATAAATTCGACGCTCAGGCTTTACAGGAGAATAAAAAGGAGATCATTGAACAATTTCAAGCCTTGATACAAACATTGATAACTGCTCCTCTGATGCTGCAATAAGATGATTTCAAAACCATATGTTGGCAAGCATAGTACCAATGCTTCCAACATTAAGCTCCAATTTTTTTATACTCTTCAAACTGAATATGTTTATCCCACATACACACCACAAGTAAAAAGAGACTTATTGCAAACCTTAAAAGGGTGTATACGAAAAATCGATATTAACCACTTTTCAATCTGA
The DNA here is from genome assembly GCF_001467025.1 of Legionella brunensis. GTDB lineage: Bacteria > Pseudomonadota > Gammaproteobacteria > Legionellales > Legionellaceae > Tatlockia > Tatlockia brunensis. The sequence continues at coordinate 322,097 of NZ_LNXV01000033.1, forward strand.
CTCATATTTAAAATACTACAAACGTTATTCTTGTTATAACCCAGTCACCATTTTTGTAATTAATATTGCTTATAAATCCTTAATATTTATCTATTAAACTATATAAATTACTAATAGACTCAATGCTTATATGTTATTTATTTATGGAAAAGGAGGTTATTATCAGCCCTACTCCCAAATCCCCAAGGAAACAACCGAAAAATATGCTGGTCTATACTTGTTATTATCACCCTTGGGTGGGATGCTCTCCTCAACCTCTAGCAACTACTATTTTAGCGACTGGGAAAGTGCTGGATAAATGGTATAAAACGCGGCTTGATGGACAATTTTGAATACCGCACAGAAATCTCCACTCGATTCCTCAGACGACTTTGACCATTTATAGGAAAGTCATATTCTATTTGAATCACATACACGCTCTCGCAAGAAGTAACCCACATGTTGTCTACAATCACGTTGACAAGCATATTTATGATTTGTCTTTTGGTGATACCGAACAAAAGTGGCGCGTAAAAAACTCCGTGACAATCAAGAATAGCCAAGATAACATAAATTCTAAGCCCTTCCTCCGCCTAGAGTTTTAATGAATCCATTTGACATTACTCTGTTAAGAAAGGATACACCGGGGTGTGAGCACGTTTTGCATTTTAACAATGCTGGTTCATCTCTTCCACCAAAGCCTGTTATTGATGCCGTTAAACATCATCTGGATTTAGAGGCCACACGAGGAGGATATGAGGCCGCTAAACTAGCCTCTAAGACTATTCAAGAATTTTACAAGCATGCATCCTCTTTGATTAATTGCAACCGAGACGAAATAGCCTTTCTTGATAATGCAACACGAGCCTGGGACATGGCTTTTTACAGTTTGCAATTTAAATCTGGCGATAAAATATTAACGACAGTTTGTGAGTATGCCAGTAATTATCTAGCATTTTTACATCGAGCTAAGAAAACAGGAGTGGTCATTGATGTCATTAAAAATGATGAAACTGGGCAGCTAGATGTTCACGATCTTAAAAGTAAAATTGATGAGAGAGTCAAATTAATTGCCATTACTCACGTGCCAACACAAGGAGGACTAATAAATCCCGCTCGTGATATCGGTAAAATTGCTAAACAATTTAATATTCCCTATTTACTTGATGCTACACAATCCATTGGCCAAATGCCTATTGACGTCCGAGAACTCAGTTGCGATTTTCTTTGCGCAACAGGTCGTAAATACTTGCGTGGCCCTCGAGGCACAGGCTTTTTATATATTAGTCAGGAAATGATTAAAGACTGTGATCCCCCCTTTGTCGACCTTCATGCTGCAACATGGACTAAAGACAATGAATACATACTAAGGGATGATGCGCTGCGTTTTGAGACTTGGGAACAAAATATCGCTGCTAAAATCGGCCTCAGCAAAGCAATTCAATATGCCCTTAAAATTAGCATTCCAACAATATGGGAAAGAATTCAACAACTTGCTGCACAACTACGCCAACAACTATTAGAAATGGGTTGCGTAGAATTGCACGACTTAGGCCTGCACAAATGTGGAATAATTACCTTTTCATCAAAGAACAAATTACCTGAGGAAATTCAGCATTATTTGGCAACTAAAATGATTAACGTTTCAGTTTCTCTTCAAGAGTATGCTCGTTTGGATATGGCAAAAAGAAATTTGCCAGCTTTAGTCCGAGCCTCCGTACATTATTACAATACAGAAAGCGAAATTGATCATTTATGTGCAGAAATAAAAAGATTTTTAAAGGGGTAAACAGCATAGACAAGGTTAAATGAGAGATGATGAATGCTCGAAAGTTTAACCTTAGTCTCATATCCTTTGAGACTTTTATAAATTACTGTTATTATCCCTCCCTTTTGAAGAAGATTCCTACCCGTTATGTCTGAGCAGCCATTACTTTTAAAGCAGCTTCTTAAAGCACTAGATGATAATCAAGCAATCGACGTTGTTACTATTGATGTCAAGCAACAAACTTCCGTAACGGATTATATGATTATTTGTAGCGGTCGCTCCTCGCGTCATGTTAAAGCGATTGCAGAGCTTGTTATTGAAAAAATGAAGGGGGAAGGCTTACCCCCACTTAGTCAAAATGGTTTAGAAACAGGAGAGTGGGTTTTAGTTGATTTCGGTGATTTCGTGTTACATGTAATGCAATCGGATACTCGCTCTTTCTATAATCTAGAAGGACTCTGGCAAAATCCTCCAAAATAAAGTTATGTTAAAAATTACTCTAATTGCGTGTGGTAACAAAATGCCGCACTGGGTTACAGAAGCAGTCTCAGACTTTTCCAAACGCTTACAAGAGTATGCAAACTTTAATTTAGTTGAAATTCCTTTAGCCAAACGAGGCAAATCCAGTGATTTAGCACGCATTTTGGACAAGGAAGCCTCTTTAATTACTGCAGCAATCCCACAGGGTTCGCGAATTATTGCCCTGGATATGAAAGGTGAATCTTTTGATAGTGAAAATCTAGCTCAAAAGATTGAACACTTACAAACTATCGCTAGTCATTTGTGCTTTATTATTGGGGGGCCTGAGGGGTTAGTGCCTGAAATTATAAACAAAAGTCATGAGCGTTGGTCTTTATCAAAACTAACGCTTCCTCATCCTTTAGTACGTATTATTTTATTGGAAACGCTTTATAGGGCTTGGTCTATTCTTCATAATCACCCTTACCATCGCTAAAATTTTACGCTAAGATATGGGGACTTGGCCCTATTGTTTTATTCCTTTATTTTCATAAGCAAATTGAGTATGCGTTTAAACAGATCTGTAAGAAATGACCGCGTCGATTCAAACCTGCAACGCTTTCGATTAAATGTGCTGATTACTATTATTGTTTTATTGACGTTCATGCTGCTCATTCGCCTAGCCTATTTGCAAATATCCCAATTTAAACGCTATCAAACTTTGTCGTTTAAAAATCAGATGAGTATTATTCCTATAGCTCCACCAAGAGGCATAATACTTGATAAACATGGTGTTGTTCTTGCCGAAAATATCCCTGTCTATGTGTTGGAGATTGTCCCGGAACACATAAAAAACATTCCCCAAACATTAGAGAAGCTTAGAAAATTACTTCCTTCAATTACTGATGATGATATCGATAATTTTAATAAGGCTCGCAAGCAAAATCGCTCTTTTGTCCCAATCCCTTTGAAACTTAAATTGGATCAAGAGGAAGTTGCTATCTTTGCCAGTAATCAATATCAATTTCCGGGCGTGAGTATTAAAGCGAGGCTCATGCGTTTTTATCCCTTAGGTGATGTAACAGCGCATATTCTAGGTTATGTAGGACGTATCAATGTTCAAGAGTTACGCCAAGTTGACCCCACTAATTATCGAGCAACAAATTTCATCGGTAAATCCGGCATTGAAAAATTTTATGAAGATATTTTGCATGGTGAGGTCGGCTACCAACAAGTGGAGATTGATGTTAGTGGCAGGGCTGTACGAGTTTTAAACAAACAAAATCCAGTCTCTGGTGAAAAGCTTTATTTAACCATTGATTCTCGCTTACAACAAGCAGCATACCTGGCTCTTAAAGACAAGCGAGGCGCCGTCGTTGCTATGAATACACGCAACGGTGAAATTTTAGCACTGGTGAGTTCACCCAGCTTTGATCCTAATATTTTTGTCAATGGAATTACTGCCAATGAGTATCAAAAATTGGCAACTGCGCAAGACAGACCTCTCTACAATCGTGCAGTCAGAGGACTTTATCCCCCTGCCTCTACAATAAAACCATTTATGGGTCTAGCAGGATTAGAAAAAGGCGTTGTTGACGCAGGATACAGTATTTATGATCCAGGTTGGTTTCGCCTACCTGGAGTAAGTCATGCCTATCGTGACTGGAAAAAAACTGGTCATGGAGTCATTAATTTGAAACGAGCAATTACAGTATCTTGTGATACTTACTTTTACCAGCTAGGGCACAAGATGGGTATTTCTGCCATTGAAGATATGTTGGTACAATTTGGTTTTGGCCAATTAACCCACATAGACTTGAATGAAGAGGCTCCAGGTCTTGTGCCTAATAAACATTGGAAAGTACAAAACAAAGGTGTTTCCTGGTACCCAGGCGATACCGTCATTACTTCTATAGGTCAGGGTTTTATGTTGGTTTCACCATTGCAACTAGCCAATGCAACCGCTTCTTTAAGTCAAAAAGGAAGACGTTTTCGTCCACATTTACTGCAGCGCTCTATTCAGAGTGATAAAGGTGAAACGCATGCTTACAATATCTTAGAAGAATACCCAATGCGACTTAAAGATGAGAGTTACTGGGATATTGTTGCCGAAGGTATGCAAGCTGTAATCACCAGCAATGAGGGAACCGGTTACCGTTTTGGCCGAAATGCCCCTTACTCTGTTGCAGCCAAAACAGGCACAGCGCAAGTTTTTGGCGGTCGACAATATGAAAAAGCACGCTATGAAGATATCCCTGAATACTTAAGAGACAACTCTTTATTCATTGCCTTTGCCCCCGTTGAAAATCCTGAAATAGCATTGGCAGTTGTTGTTGAAAACGATGTTGCTGCTTCTAATGTTGCCCGAAAAGTATTAGATGCTTATTTTGAATTGAAAAAAAATGAAGAGAAATCATGAAAGCACATCATGTACGCCCCGTTTATCGCTTTACCACAAAATCAATTCACATCGATCTACCGTTACTAGGGTTGCTCTTATCATTAATTGTATTGGGTATGCTCATCCTTTACAGTGCTTCCAACCAAAATATGAGTATGGTCATTCGCCAATCCATGCGACTTGTTTTTGCCTTGGGTATCATGATGATCTTTGCAGTGATTCCACCCCATAAATATAAAGCCTGGACCCCATGGATTTATGGTATAGGATTAGTTTTACTGATCGCAGTAATGCTAATGGGCAAAATTGGTAAAGGGGCTCAGCGATGGCTGGATTTAGGTTTATTTCGCTTTCAACCCTCTGAAATCATGAAATTAGCAATTCCCATGATGACAGCTTGGTATTTTGATCGAAAATCACTTCCTATCAATCTAAAAACCTTAATGATTGCAGGAATTATTATTTTTTTCCCTGCAGTCCTAATTGCGAAGCAACCTGACTTAGGTACTGCGATCATGGTTGTTGCGGCAGGCTTAAGTGTTGTCTTTCTTGCAGGCATCAGCATGCAAATTTTATTAACACTTACTATAATGATTGGCGCTACAGCACCTTTACTGTGGCATTTCATGCATGACTATCAGAAACAGCGAGTTTTTACTTTATTAAACCCTGAACATGATCCTTTAGGATCTGGATACCACATTATTCAATCCAAAATAGCCATTGGTTCAGGCGGAGCTTTTGGAAAGGGATGGCTTGAAGGCAGTCAATCCCATCTAAACTTCTTACCTGAACATGCCACAGATTTTATCTTTGCTGTTAGTGGAGAGGAGTTCGGTTTTGTAGGCAGTAGCATTCTGATTATTTTAGTTGTTTTAATTTCTTTGCGCGGTCTTTATATAGCAAGAAATGCACAAACCAGTTTTACTCGATTATTAGCTGCAAGTTTATCCATGACTTTTTTCCTTTCTGCTTTTGTAAATATAGGTATGGTTATGGGCATTTTACCTGTAGTTGGCATCCCTTTACCCCTAGTAAGTTATGGTGGGACAGCGATGGTTACTTTTTTAACCAGCTTCGGGATACTAATGTCAATTAGCTCACATCGTATTTTGTTTAATAAAATGTCTTGGTAACGTCGTTAAGGTTTTCTCAAATATTTTTATCCGCAACGATTAGAAGTATTTCGTCTTGGCTGAACAGATGTGCTACAAAAAAACACATGGAAACATAATAGCTCATCATTATTCCGTTAAAGCAAGAAGTTTAGTCACCGGCGCGAAATTTTTACGATGAAGCGCGCAAGGACCTAGCTCAATTAAGGCTTTCCGATGCATCTCAGTGGCATATCCTTTGTGTGCTGCAAAACCGTAGCCAGGATAGTGTAAATCCATTTCCTCCATTTCCTGATCGCGCAACACTTTAGCCAAGATGGAAGCAGCGCCGATAGACGGAATTAAACCATCTCCATCAATAATAGCCCTGCAGGGGGTAGTCACTTCAGGAACAAACAACCCATCAACCAAAATCTCATCAGGTTGTATTGGTAATGCTTCTATTGCACGCTTCATAGCAAGCAATGTTGCATGGTGAATATTTAACCTTTCGATTTCTTCAACTTCTGCTCGCCCGTAAGCATAACAATGGGCTTCTTCTATAATCCGGTTAGCCAATACCTTACGTTTTATAGGCGTAAGTTTTTTAGAGTCCGTTACACCTTCAATGGGTTTTAGCAAAATGACAGCAGCAGTGACAACAGGACCTGCCAAAGGCCCTCGTCCTACCTCATCCACTCCGGCTATATACCTATCCACTGCTAAGCTCCCTACTTTAAAAAAAGCGATAATACCCATTTAAAATTGATTTATCACCTAAAAAATGATGGCGGGAGTTAAATTAAACTTACAGAATAATTATTGACCTATTGTTATTCTTTTCAAAGTCTAGAACGGCAATTGGCTAAAAATTAACAACCATTTTATTAGTCCTTTTTATGACAAAGGTGACCATATATATTGCAAATTAATAATTCAACATTGAATTTAAATTGATTTATCACCTTGAAAATGCGATCATTCGTGCAAATTATTGTCAATGTTGTGTTTATGAATATGCTACAATGCGCTGTTATTGGAGTAGGATATTTAGGCCGTTTCCATGCTCAAAAATATCAAATGCTCTCCAATGCTAATTTGGTTGCGATTTGTGATGTAAACAAAGAGCTATGCGAAACTGTATCCAGAGAGCTTAATGTTCCTGCTTATTTTGATTATCACGAATTGTTTGGCAAAGTTGATGCGGTAAGCATTGCAGCAACCACAAACAAGCACTATGAAATTGCCAAGGAATGCTTAGCTAATGGCATTCATGTATTAATTGAGAAACCCATTACCGAAACCGTTGCACAAGCAAATGAATTAATCGCTCTGGCCAAACAAAACCATGTTAAGTTGCAGGTAGGCCATCTGGAGCGTTTTAATGCCGCTCGCTTAGCACTCGATGATCATCTCGATCAACCCTTGTTTATTGAGTCTCAGCGTTTAGCCCCTTTTAATCCTCGAGGCACTGACGTCAATGTCATTCTTGATTTAATGATTCATGATATCGACTTGATTCAAGCAATCGTTAAAAGTCCTATTGTCAACATTGATGCTCAAGGTGCACCCATCTTGTCGAAATCAATTGACATTGCCAATGCTAGATTGACCTTTAAAAATCACTGTGTCGCCAATGTAACAGCTAGCAGAATTAGCTTCAAAACTGAGAGAAAGACAAGAATTTTTCAACCTAACTCTTATATTTCGATTGACTACCATAATAAGCAATTCGCTGTTTTTCACAAAGGCGAAGGAGAAATGTTCCCAGGTATTCCAGAAATTGCCCGACACCAATCAGTATTTGAGAAAGGAGATGCCTTATTAGAAGAAATTAAGGCATTTCTGTCGTGTATTCAAAACAATACAGTACCATTAGTAAGCGGCGAAGAGGGACGTGATGCGCTGGAGGTGGCTGCAAAAATTACTTCATTAATCGATAATAATTTAATTTTAAGAAATGCTGCCAACTAAACGGATTGTTATTATTGCAGGAGAAGAATCAGGCGATTTGCATGCTGCAAATCTTGCTCGTCAGCTAATGGCCTGGAACTGCAACCTACAGCTCAGTGGCATTGGTGGACGCCACATGGAAGCCGCCGGCGTTCATCTTGTCAGTGATCTAGCTCGTTTTGGGGTTACTGGTTTAACTGAAGTAATTCGCCATCTTAAAGTCATTAAGAAAGCATTTCATACCATCAAGCAGCATCTTAAAAACACGAAGCCTGATTTGTTAATTCTGGTGGATTACCCTGGTTTTAATCTGCGACTGGCCAAGTTTGCCAAACAAGAATTAGGTATTCGCATTTTATATTACATAAGCCCACAAATTTGGGCTTGGAAAGCCAACAGAATTGAAACTATTCGGGCAAATATTGACAGAATGGCGGTAATCCTTCCATTTGAAAAAGAACTCTACCAAAATGCAGGCGTACCTGTATCGTTTGTAGGGCATCCATTAGTTGAGAAAGTTCAACCCTGTAACAATATGGAAGAAGCTCGTTTCACCTTAAGTATACCCACAGACAAACGTATCATCGCTATGTTACCTGGTAGTAGGAATAATGAAATAGAAAAGCACATGCCTGTGTTAGCTAAAACTGCACAAATGCTTAGTCAAAAATACGACGACTTACATTTTGTGATTCCTATTGCGAGTAGTTTAAATCCCGAGATCATAAAAACTTATTTTAAGAAAAATACGCTTAAAGTTTCTTTTATCCTAGGCAGAGCAACGGAAGTCATTGCCTGCAGTGATTGTGTCGTTGTTGCATCCGGGACAGCTTCTTTAGAATGTGCCCTTTTAGAGAAACCGATGTGTATTATTTATAAAGGATCTTTGCTAAGTTATATCGCGGCCACCAAAGTTATTAAAGTAAAATATTTAGGTCTGTGCAATCTGTTAAAAAACGAAATGGTTGTGCCAGAACTCTTGCAATATGATTGCAATGCTAAAGAGCTCAGTCGAATGCTTATTGAATTGCTTACTGACAATGAATTTACTCAGCGAATGACAACCCGTCTTAAACAACTCAAATTGTCTCTTTCTACCCATGAAGCCGATTGTAATTTGAGCGAGTTGGTTCAGCAAGAACTAAACCTAGTTTAGAGCAAAATTACTAACAAATTTTTTCATAAAAAACCTTCAATTTTTTAGTAACTTCTAGATTATCAATTAACCTTCATGTACAATAAATTTAGCTTTCATAAGATGATGAAAGTATTTGGATAGAATGATTTAACTAGAATAAGGAAGTTATGATGAATGTCATTGAAACACAAGCCTCTTCTCAAAGTGTAAAACAAGATCAAGGTCTTCAAGACTTAGTTTATGGTCTAGTAACCCGTTTTCTTGCTGAGAATAAAAATAAACCCATTGATGATCTCTATGACATGATTCTCTCAGAAGTTGAACCACCTCTTTTACAAGCTGTTATGGAAAAACGTCGTGGAAACCAACTACAAGCAGCCAAGATGCTTGGAATCAGCCGTGGCACTATCAGAAAAAAATTACAGCGTTATTTTGGTACTAAGTATTTTCGTTTAACAGACGAGTAATTAATATCAATTCCGTCGCTTTCGACGACCTCCATTAAATATAATAATGAAGCAGTGATAAGGTTGGGTGGAGCATGCGAAGCCCAACAAAAAAATCTATTTTTCTCTAAGAGCTTCAGGTGTAGATATCATGTGAATATGGGAAATATATAGCTGTGGCCTGTAATAAACTATATTTTACGCAGGCTACTTTAACTTCTTTTTGCCATTAGTTTTTAAATAGAAATTCGCATTTTTACTATCACTTTAATAGTGAAATAATCAGTAATAATGTGAATGCCTATTCTATTAAACTGTAATCCGATCGTGTCGTGAAATATATCTGATTTGTTATTTTTTTAATTATTTTTCAGTGAATAAGTAAAATGAATTTTATGCGACTCCAACCTTAGTGCGCACTAATTTGTAGAGGGTTGTAATATGACGTACAACCCTCAGCTAATTGAATTATGCTTCAAGTAAGAGTTTATTAACCCGACTTACAAAGTCAGCAGGATTTTCGAGTTGTCCACCTTCTGCTAAAACGGCCTGTTCAAACAGCATAATTACCCATTCAGCAAAACGACTATCGTCTTCAATACCATGCAAACGCTTAATGAGTGTATGTTCAGGATTAATTTCGAAAATAGGTTTACTAGTAGGAACTTGCTGTCCAGCCGATTGTAGTATCCGCTGCATTTCTAAGCCCATATCATTTTCATCTGCGATAATGCATGCAGGAGAATCAGTTAAACGATTAGTTAACTGCACATCTTTAATCCTGTCCGCCAAAACATCCTTAATTTGTTTTAGCATCGGAGCCAAAGTTTCTTCTTGCTTTTTGATTTCTGGAGCATCAGCTACATCCAAATCGATTTTACCCTTGCTAATAGATTGTAATTTTTTACCATCAAACTCACTTAAGTAGCTAACTAACCATTCGTCAATCCGATCACTGAGCAGCAACACCTCAATACCTTTTTTCTTAAAAATTTCAAGATGGGGACTATGCTTAGCAGCGTTATAACTTGATGCTGTCAAATAATAAATTTTTTCCTGACCTTCTTTCATACGAGAGACATAATCTGGTAATGTCACATTTTGCTTTTCTGAGTCGCTGTGGGTAGAGGCAAAACGCAACAACTTAGCGATAGCTTCCCTATTACTATAATCCTCAATAGGTCCCTCTTTGAGTACTAAACCAAACTCATTCCAAAATTTTTGATACACCTCAGGATCTTGAGTGCTAAGTTTTTCCAACATAGAAAGAACCCGCTTAGTACAAGCAGATTTAATCGCCTCAACTTGTTTATTTTCTTGTAAAATTTCACGAGAAACATTGAGTGGTAAGTCGCTAGCATCAACTATGCCCTTTACAAAGCGCAGGTATCTTGGCAAAAATTGAGAAGCATCATCCATAATGAAAACACGTTTTACATAAAGTTTTAAGCCATGCTTCATCTCTTGTTGCCATAAATCAAATGGCGCATGCGAAGGAATGTACAATAAACTAATATAGTCTTGTTTTCCTTCCACGTGATTATGTGACCAAATTAACGGATCTTGGAAATCATGGGAAATATGCTTATACAGAGTATTATAGTCTTCATCGCTGATTTCAGATTTTTGTAAAGTCCAAAGAGCTGTAGCTTTGTTTACTGTCTCAAAATCCTTATTTTCCTTGTCGTCCTCATCCCTTTTTTTCATGGCAATTGGCCAGCAAATATGATCAGAGTATTTTGTAATCACATTACGCAAACGCCAATCACTCAAAAACTCATCTTGATCTTTTTTCAAGTGAAGAATTACTTCTGTCCCACGTTCAGCTCGTTTCTCTTGGCCAATGGTAAACTCTCCTTCGCCATTGGATTGCCACACGATACCTTCTTCAGGATTAAGCCCCGCCCGGCGACTCTTCACAGTGACTTTATCTGCGACAATGAAGGCTGAATAAAAGCCTACTCCGAATTGACCAATTAAATGAGCATCCTTAGCCCCTTCGCCTGTTAAGTGACTAACGAACTCCTTCGTTCCAGACTTTGCAATAGTACCTAAATTTTCTACCGCCTCATCCCAACTTAGGCCAATGCCGTTATCTTTAATAGAAAGAGTTTTATTTTTTTCATTAAAATCAATTACGATACGCAAATCAGAATCCCCTTCATATAGGGAGGAATCAGAAAGCGCTAAAAAACGAAGTTTATCTAATGCATCAGAAGCATTAGAAACTAATTCACGTAAAAATATTTCTTTATTTGAATAAAGAGAATGCACCACTAAGTGCAACATCTGCTTTACTTCAGTTTGAAAGCCCATGGTTTGCTGCTTACTCACCATTTATGAATCTCCAAATTTTTACCATCAAGAATTTAACCCCGTCATGCTTGTTACTAGCATTACATGCAATAACATCGGAGGACTATAAAAAACACTTAGACAAAGCTATATGCGGGTGAGCTCTATAAATTTCAAGAGGAGCAGAGTCTTTTTCAATATTTCTGTAAAAATTTCTATTCAAAAACAATGCTATAATTAACCCGCTAGAAAACTACCTATCAATGAAACTTAACATTGTGACGATATCGATTAACATAGGGTCTATGCATGAAAAAAGTAATTGGTTTACTTGTGCTTAACGCCCCGCCCTGCTCATCTACTATCTTCACAATAAACTGATGCTTTCCACGCTCAATCCCCTTTAGAAGAAATGTGCTTTCTTTTTGTTTTTGATTTTCACTATTATCCAAAATTAATTGCAACTTATCTTTGGTACGTAATTTTGGAGTAATGCGAACAATAATCGTAAGCCTACCTTGATTGTTACGAATCGTTGCTTCATCAGTAGGCTGAATGATGACAATTTGATAAGAAGAAAACTCTTGTCTGGGGTCTATCTTTTTTATTTCATACAACAGAGGCAATGAACAGTATTGTACTGCTGACAATTTAATACTTTCCGCTGCTTGATAGGGGTAATCACTAAAATGAGCAATTCCCTGGTCGTCAATCCATTTATAAACTTGCGCAAATAAAGAATTAACCACCAGAAAAAGCAAAAAAGCCAGACAACATTTATTCACTATTAGAGACTGTAATACAACTCAAACTCAAGAGGATGCACCATACTTCTGATTAGCGAAATTTCTGCTTCACGAAGTTCAATATAACTCTTGAGGAAATCTTTACTGAATACATCACCTTGTAACAAAAACTCCTGGTCTTGTTGTAAGTGATATACAGCTTGTTCCAGCGAACTACATACGGTAGGCACATCAATCAACTCTTCAGGAGGAAGATCATATAAATCTTTATCCATAGGCTGACCTGGATGAATCTTCTTCTGAATGCCATCAAGTCCTGCCATCATCATTGCCGAAAAAGCAAGATATGGATTCGCCATCGGATCAGGAAAACGCACTTCGATTCGGCGAGCCTTCGGGCTACTTACATGAGGAATACGAATTGCGGCTGAACGGTTACGCGCGGAATAGGCCAATAGCACAGGAGCTTCAAAACCTGGAACCAAGCGTTTATAGCTATTTGTCGCAGGATTAGTTAACGCATTTAAAGCACGCGCATGCTTGATAATACCACCAATATAATAAAGTGCAGTTTCAGACAAACCAGCGTATTGATCACCAGCAAACAAGTTAACACCATCTTTCATTAATGACTGATGGCAATGCATTCCGTTACCATTATCTCCCACCAAAGGTTTAGGCATAAACGTGGCTGTTTTGCCATAGTTGTGAGCCACATTGTGAATTACATATTTTAAAACCTGAAGCTCATCAGCTTTTTTAGTTAGGCTGTTGAAACGAGTTGCGACTTCACATTGATTAGCGGTAGCTACTTCATGATGATGCGCCTCCACGGGCATACCTAATGCTTCCAGTGTTAGACAAATAGCTGAACGGATATCTTGAGAGGAGTCAACTGGTGGTACTGGAAAATATCCCCCTTTAATGCTGGGTCGATGACCAATATTCCCACCTTCAATATCTTTGTCTGAATTCCACTGTCCTTCTTCAGAGTCAACATCAAAAAAAGCTCTACGAATACTAGTACTCCAACGAACACTGTCAAATAAGAAAAATTCAGGCTCTGGACCAAAAAAAGCCTTATCAGCAATTCCTGTTGATTGGAGATAAGCCTCTGCACGCTGTGCAATAGAACGAGGGTCTCTGTCATAACCCAGCATCGTTTGTGGATCAACAACATTGCATCGAATAATTAATGTATTATCTTGATAGAATGGGTCTGGCAATATTGTGTCTAAATCAGGAATAAGGGCAAGATCTGATTGATGAATTTTTTGCCAGCCTTTGATTGATGAACCATCTATCATTTTTCCATTTTCAATTAAATCGTCATCAACTGCTGATACTGGAATTGTTATATGCTGTTCTTTTCCGCGAGTATCAGTAAATCGCAAATCAATAAATTTAGCATCATGTTCTTTTATTGCCGCAAATACTCTATCTTTACTCATTTTTATCTCCAAGATTGGCCACAGCTAGTCTACCTTAAGTGACTTACTAAACCCAATAGATTAAACTGGATTCTCATTAAACTATTCTTAATTACTATGGGCGCCTATCACTATCAAGCGCTAAATAAAACAGGAAATACCACTAAAGGCGTTATTGAGGCCGACTCGGAGCGCCATGCACGTCAGTTATTACGCGAACGTGGAATGATTCCTACCCAAATTCGTACCTTGGCGAAACAGCAGCAAGCTCGACGCAAAGATAAATTGTCTGCACAAGAGTTAGCTCTTTTGACCCGACAATTGGCTACTTTACTCGCTGCGGGTATTCCTGTTGAAGAATCCTTACGTGGCGTGAGTGAGCAAACTGAAAAAGACAAGGTACGTGAATTAATTATAGGCGTTCGTGCCAAAGTAGTAGAGGGATATGCTTTGGCTCAAGCTATGGGAGAATTTCCGAATGCTTTTCCTGAGTTATATCGAGCAACAGTTGGCGCTGGAGAACAAACTGGCCGTCTAGATTTAGTACTCGAAAAACTTGCTGACTATACTGAAAATCAGCAAGCGACAAGACAAAAAATTCAACAAGCGTTAATTTATCCTTCATTAATGATCTTTGTTTCCACGGCAATTATCAGTTTTTTATTAGCTTTTGTTGTTCCCAAAATTATTGAAGTTTTTACCAGCAGTGGCCAATCTTTACCCGGCATGACGCATGTCCTTATTGTCATCAGTGATTTCATTAAATCCTACGGATTAATTGTTCTTTTAGTGTTCCTCCTACTTTTAGCTGCTTTCAAGAGGAGTCTTGCAAACGTTAACATTCGTACTGCTTGGCATAGAACTCTATTAAAGTTACCAATTACCTCTTATCTGGTAAGATCTGTAAACGTAGCACGTTACATTCATACCTTCGGTATTTTATTTGCTGCAGGAGTTAGTGTTCTTGAAACAATGCGCGTATCAGCCAGCCTTGTTACTAATCTGGTTATGCGTAATGCTTTTGATCAAGCAGCAATTCGTGTACGTGAGGGAACAGCTATTCATCAAGCACTTAAAGAGACAGGTTTTTTAAGTCCAATGGCAACACATTTAATTGCCAGCGGAGAAAAAAGTGGACAAATAGCAATAATGATGGAACGAGCAGCCTCTCATTTAGATAGTGAGGTCAAGCGGTTAATTGATACCGCATTAACCTTACTTGAGCCTTTAGTGATTTTGTTGATGGGTGCTGTGGTGTTGTTTATAGTTCTAGCAACTTTATTGCCTATCTTCTCTATGGAGCAATTAGTCAGTTAAGAAATATTGGTCAAACAATCTAGTTATTAGGAGTTTTTAATGAGTAAACAAAGTGGCTTTTCATTAATTGAAATTATGGTTGTAGTCGTCATTCTTGGCATTCTCGCCTCTATTGTTGTACCAAAAATCATTAGCCGCCCCGATGAGGCAAGGGTTGTCAAAGCCAAGCAGGATGTTTTAGCGATTCAAAATGCACTTGATCTTTATAAACTTGATAACGGCATTTATCCAAGCACAGATCAAGGTCTAATTGCTCTTGTTGAAAAGCCAACCAGCAACCCAACTCCAAGGGATTGGAAACAATATTTACAATCTTTACCTAAAGATCCCTGGGGGCGTGATTATTTATATTTAAATCCAGGTGAACATAGTGAAGTCGATGTTTTTACCTTAGGTGCTGATGGGCAACCTGGCGGGACTGGGATCAATGCCGAAATAGGTAATTGGAATGCGCGCTAAGGGTTTTACCCTCATTGAAATTCTGGTGGTACTGATTATTATTGGTATCACCATTGGTTTTGCCTTGCTTGCTTTCGGCGACTTTGGTACCTCTCGCAGAGCCGTAGTAACGGCAGAACAATTTGCTACTTATCTTAAATTATTACAACAACGGGCAATACTTGAAATGATGCCACTGGGTGTCACTATTAATCCCGATCACTATCAAACATTCCGTTTTGAACAAAATGCAATATGGAAACCTATGCCCGAAAAAAGTGTCTTCCATACACAATATTTTCCCAATAATATCATTGCAAGTTTTCAAAGAGTAAATAGTGCCATTAAAAACCCAGATATTATCATTAATGCTTCAGGTGACATGACACCTTTTACTTTGTATTTTGGTACAACTCAGAAACCTAAGCTCACCACTTTAATTGGTAAGCATAATGGCGAAGTTACTTTACTCTTCCCACAAGCATCATGAAAAAAACACTAGACAATGCTGGCTTTACTTTAATCGAGGTGCTTCTCGCCTTGGCTATTATTGCAATAGCACTCACAGCGCTTATTAAAGCCACAGCTCAAAATGTAGCAAATACCCAACGCATTCAAGAAAAGATGATTAGTCATTGGGTTGCCATGCAAGGAGTTTCTATGGTGCAATTAGGGCTCTTGGCTGTATCAACAAGCCAAGAGACAACGCAAATAACAACTATGTTAGGCCAACGCTGGTATTGGCGTGCTAAGGCTAGTCCTACTCCAATAAAATCCGTACAACAAATTACAATAACCGTTAGCAAGAACCAAGCAGGCCCTTTTGCCAATCCCCTGATCGCCTATCGGTACCGAAATGAATAAAGAGAAAGGTTTTACATTAATTGAAATTCTAATAGCATTGGCCGTTTTTGCTATTCTTGCAACGGTCACTTCCTCAGCAATGTATTATGCATTTAATACCAAGGAGCGAGTGAATCAGCAAGCCGATCGTCTGAATGTAATTCAACTAGCTATCATTCTTATAGAAAGAGATACCACTCAAACTATCGCACGTACCATACGTGGAAATGAGATGCATTTATTCTCTGCTTTTATAGGTCAACCTCAATATTTGGAGTTAACACGACTTGGTATTGAAAATCCTAATAGCCAAGAAAAACGTAGCAACCTACAGCGGGTCGCTTATGTCTGTCATGATAATCAACTGTTGCGTCGAAGTTGGCCTGTGTTAGATCCCACAAATCGTGACAATTATGAAGATAGAATTCTTTTGGATAATCTTTTGGATTGTAAATTTGCTTATTTAGACCACAACTTACAGGTATTATCAGAATGGCGAGAAAATGCCTTGCAACAAAATCAGAAGTCACAACCCCTTCCTAAAGCTCTGCAATTTAATCTCACGCTAAAAGATTGGGGAAAGATGAGTTTACTTTTTATAATTCCTGAGGCTTTGTATGCCGAATAAACTCAATCAAAAAGGAAGTGCACTAATTTCGGCTTTATTCATTATGACCATGGTAGCTATTGCAGCAACCGCAATGAGTACACGTCTACAACTTGATATTTATCGCACTCGTCTAAGCCTCCTAAGCGATAAACTTTATTTAGCCTCACAAGTTGTTTCTTTCTGGGGTCTAAGCGAATTATCAGAGAAAAGGAATCGCTACACTATCAGTGATCGCTACGGCAAAATAATTGATTTTCCCAAAAAATTACAAACGATGTATCCAGAATTAAAAATTAAGGGCAGTTTATATGATTTACAAGCACGGTTTAATGTAAACAATTTAGTTGATAAAACCTATGCATCCACATTTTTGAAACTTTTAGACGTTGTACCCACAAAATTGAATCCTACACAACGAGGGGAACTTATTCTAACCGTTCGTAACTGGATTAGTCCTTACCAGCCTGAGCGCGGTCATGATGAGTTTATTAATTATTACTTGCAACAAAAACCACCTTATTATCCAGGCCAACAATTACTACACCATATCTCTGAATTTCGTTTACTAAAAGATGTGAGCGCAAAACTCTACATGATTTTATCTAGCTATCTCATCGCCCTGCCTGAAACTACTCCTATCAATATTAATACAGCTCCAAAAGAAATTTTGGCCAGCTTAGGTAGCGGTTTAAATAAGGAGCAAGTTAATGAATTAATCACTGCTCGAGGTGATAAAGGAATTCAAGATCTAAAAGACATAGGGCCACTGTTACAAAAATTAAATATTCGCAACGAGCAAATTACTGTTGAAAGTCAGTATTTTTTAGCCGTGGCTTTTGTTTCTAGCGAAGAATTAAATTTAACAACGTATACGATTGTAAAGCGCAGTAAAGACAAGAATGGCAAAATTTCAGTGAGTATTCTCAGGGAAAGTTTAAATTCTCTTTAAAAGTCCGTATGGATTAAGCCTCATCCTTAGACCAATCCTCTTTGATGATTGCATACATCAAAAGGTCATGATCTTGTCCATTGAGAAGTAGTGCCCTGCGCATGAGTCCTTCTTTTTTAAAACCAGATTTTTCAGCAACTCGAATTGAGGCTTTATGCAAATTTGGCATTGTTAACTGGATACGAACGGAGCGTGTTGATTCGAAAAGATAACAGACGCACGCTTTAAGCGCCTGAGTCATAAAACCTTTGTTTCTTGAATGGGGATCAAGCATGATGTAGCTAAGCTCTATACAGTCGCTGTAAATATTGGCTTTAAATACATGGATCATACCAATTAAAAAATCATCATGATCGACAATAGCCATACGCTTTGAATCATCAGTCCAAAAGCCATGCTGGGCAAACTCATCATAAAATTTCTTTTCAGGAATAAAAACAGGAGAGTAAAAATCCCCACGCACATTGGGATTTGTAAATTGCATATAAAGTAGTGCTAAATCTTTTTCCTTGACTACTCGCAGGCATAAATTATTAGCTTTAATCATGATAAGGTTATAGCTTTCCGTGGCTTTCGTTTAATCCTAATCTTATTATTGCAGTTAAGCAAATAGGATTTTACAAACCTTCCTATCATCCTAAATTGCCTTCACTTTATATAAAGATAGGATATACAAGTAGTTAAGCGTCATAAAGCATCTTCAATTGTTGCTTTAATGCATCATAAGCAGCTTCAATATTAATATATACTTTATTTCCCAGATAATAGGATAACGAACCATCATCAGTAGCTTTATTCGCTTGTAAAGCTACATTAAAATGTAAATTCTTCAGTCGATTAAAATCTTGACGTTGCGTTACAAAATAGAAATTACGGTAATTTGATTGAGGAACATAATTTAGAGCCTTGGCATCAGCTGCTAATGAATGCCTGGGTAAATATTCTTTAAGCGAGTAACTACGGTTATTATTATGAACTGCAATCACTTTTCCTGACGGTATCATACAGATAATTTTTCGCGCTAGCTTTCTAACCTCTTGATGAGCCTCAGGGGAATACGAACCAAACTGCTTCAGTGTTTTTGTAATACCTTTATTGGTAAAAATGCGATTAGGATCGAATTCATAGCGCGTTTTCTTTAAATAAAACACAATATTTCGCTTCCCTGAGTGTTTTAACGTAATTAAAGTTCCGCCTTCGCGTTTCACATAAATTTTCGCGGCTTGCAAAGCAGTCACTTCATTTTCATGAAGGTGCACAAATGTTTTTCCACGCCCTGCGTGTTTTATAACATTTACTTTTGTATCACCGAGCTTTACCGTAACAGTCTCAGCATGAATCAGGCTACTTATCATCAAAAGAAGGTAGACAAAATATTTCATGACAAATTTTTATGATTTAGATGAGACAGGCATTATACTTGATTGACTACTAACTTATCAAATATGAGCCAGTTACATCAAAACACAGATTGACTTCTATCAATGGGTACAACGTTCTCACTTGCTGGCGCAAGAAGATTTTCACGAATGAATTGAATGCAGTATGCTAACGGTTCATTCTCAATTAAATTAATTCTCTCAAGATAACTTAATAAATCTGATGTGGTTTTAATTTCTGTATCCATTTGTTGAATTATTGAATCAATTTCTTTCCTATGAGGTTGTCCCCAATGGATAAAGCGAGTTGATTTTGTGTAAGCATTAAGCAAAGCACAGGCTTTTTCTAAATCGGTAGAATAGCGTTCACATAATTTCTTATAACGAAGGAATCGTTTTGACAATCTTGGCTCAGTCAAGTTTTCTTTATTGATATCAACTCCTTCAGCTTGATTAACTATGGTTTTATCCTTTTTGAATAATGCTTTTAGATGGTTTTTAGCCACTCTTAGTAAATCCCTAAAAGTAGGAGCAGGCGTTAAATGATTTTTTTCGGCCTTAAGGCGACAACTCGCGTAAGCATCAACCATTTCTGAGGCTGCAACAGGTTTAACTCCTTTTTTATGAAGAATTTCCTGTATTTCATGAGAAGTATAAGGTGATAAGACCAGCTTAATAAGACGTCTTGCAAGAGCGTTTCCCATAGGAGTTCTTCCAGCCATTGTGATGGGGTTTTGTGTGGCAATCAGTAAAAATCCTGGAACCACGGGGCGTCTTCCTCCCGGCATTTTATTCATTAATATATCATTAAGTAGACGCTCCATCATCGGTGAGCTATTGATTTCATCAACAACAAGAACAGCCCCTTCATCAGCAGCTTTCAGAATTAACCTTTTCTTGTCTTCATACTGCATACTGACAGGCATACGATAAAAAATTTTGCCAGCTGGCTTTTCAGATTGCTTATCAGCATCTTTGGGGTTGAGAACGGCCTCTTTATACCCATGAGCAACCAACGTGGCAATGACTAACTCACTTTTACCAATACCAGGCTCCCCCTCTAACACAATGCCATTAATACCTCCATATTTTTGCGCAGTATTCGTTGTTGTTTGACGAAGTTCACGTAAGTCTAACAACTCTTCCAACTGTTGATGAATGATGTTACGAGAAGGAGTAACTAAAAAATCTGATGCCCCCTTAGAAAACCTACTCTCCAATGAAAAGGATTTTAACAGAGAGACTTTAGGCTCAAATTTTTTCTTATATGTTTTTTCGAGAATTTCAGGCACAAGCGTTTTACCCAATTGATAAGCATAATGTTCAGCCAGTAATTCCAAATCCGTACTTACCCCTTTTTCATAGGCCGATAGCACTAACAAGGCCATCATCTGTACTTCGCGTGGAGAAATCAGGACTTCATCATGGGACTGTTCACAAAGAAAACGATAGACTTCAAGCAATGGTTCAGCGATAGCCAAAGTGTTAGCTTCAAGCTTAGTTCCTTTAAAAATGGGTTTGATTATTTCTTCATAAATAAACTCTTGTGGCATGGGTTCAAACAAAACAGCATTACCATGTCGAGCAAAGAAAGGAGCAAGCTGGCGCTCACCACCATAATTTAACGGATTACCAGCAAAAACCACCTTGTGCTTGTCTGTTAATGGATAATAGACACCATTAATTAATATTCCAGGAGGTTTATTAAAAAGTCCTTCAAACTCACTCCACTGCCTATTCTCAATATTAGCTTCATCAATAAATAAAATTTTTCTTGTATCAGAGATGTCTTTTGCCCACTCAAGCATTTTTGACTCTCCCTGATAAAGGGTATTGTCTTTATCGTCTAAGTATTTCTCAACAAAAGTTGATTTACCTACAGCAGTTAACCCTGTTAAAAATACAAAGGGACTATGCGAGAATACCTGATTGACCGCATGCAAACGTTTCGCGATAAAAGCATCTGACTTTTCTTTGCTATGAGTCGCATCAAAATCAGTCAACTCAATAGCAATAGGTAAACTATAAACGCCTTGCCAAGCACCATCAGTTGCCTGTGAGGGATTATCTCGATGAAAATACATTCTAGCTTTTAATTGACTTAATGGCTCAGTCTCTAATTGCTCTCTTGTTAGGCAATCAAGCTCTTCCTCTAAGAAATGTTGATGCAAACACGCCTCTATTTCCTTGGTGGTTACTTCATGCATTAGAGGATTAAGATAATTGAAAGTACTCATGTCGTTCCCAACAAGGACTAATTGCCCCTCATCTTTTTGTGGACTCATCTGACGCCTAAGTAAGAGCGAACTTAACGAGTCACTAAGCTCTTTAGAAAAAGTTCCCTTTAAAATAACTTTCTGGTTGGCTGCAAGAGCATCTAAAAGAGCTTTTTCTCTTCGATGAAAATCAAAATTCAATCGTTCGGTATTTAAATTACCTTCAAGAGAAACAAGTAAATCAGAGCTTTGGCATTCAGAAACATCAATTATCTGCCAGTCGAGGCTGTCTTTCGTTAGCTGAGCAACTGTCGTGTCTATATCACCGCTGGCAATTGCCATGGTAGAGCTGACATCCCCTTGCCAAACCAGATTAGGTAATGCCTCATTGGCAGGTAATTTATGGGCTAGCGGAGGAATCAAATCAAGTCCAGGTACCACATGACAAACCAATTTTACTTGATGCTTTTGACAAGCCGTTAAAAGCATTGCCCATTCATCCTCTAACAGAGGTGATGTTAAATTGACCTCCAGTGTTTTTTTTGAATAGCTCTCTAAGATTCCAGGGATTTGATCCAAGGTTTTAGACTGATTATCGCATTGGTATTGATTAAAAAATTCGCTAAGACAAGTTGAATTGAGGGTAGAGGAATTAGATTGACAACCAGAGGTGAACTCCACTTGTTGAGCTAAATTTTGCCAGTCATAACCCTCACTTCTTAATAACTGTAAATTTTCAGGGATTTTTATTGTCCGTCCAGCATGATCAATTTTTTTATGGATTTTGGCAGCAAGCCAAAAATTGGCAAAACGCTCATCGTCCCAAGGCGCATTTTGTAATTCGATCGGTAAACCAGATGCCAAAGCCTTAATTAACTCACCCTCTTCAAAATAAAGGTTATCTTTATGTAAGACCCATCGTCCCAAAAGACGCTCTTCCCAGTCCGCTGCATAGTAAAGATTGATCGAAATAGAAGCCCCTGGAATTTGAGATTTTTCTTTTACATCTAATGAAGGTGCTGACTCTTGGAGTAAAACAGGATGCAGTGGACAAAGTTCTACCTTATCAAAGCGTGAATAAAAGTCTTCTCCTTGATAACACCCCGGCTTTTTGGAGTTGATAAGACCAAGTATCTGTGTTGATTCCGGTAAAAGAGTACCATCTGCATGACGAATATCATCAAGCAGTCCATTAAAGCGCACAATTTCATCCGCACTAAAATGGGCATAGTTCACTATCAATACTGGCGAATTATTTCGATTAGCTTGTAAGAAATCATAAAGAGGCCCACCTGGCCCTTGTCGCAATACTCCTTGAATACCTTGACGCTCAATAAACGCTGCGGAACAAATTAAATCATTAGGGGAATTAACATAATAAACTGGGCGTGATGTATGTTGACAGTAATTTTGCAATGACAACTGTAAAGCAGTCACATCTCTATCATCAGACAATTCAATTAAATGTTTCTTTATGCCACCTTTTTGTAATAAATGCTGGCAATAATGGTCTACGGAAGAAAACGATAAGGTTTGTTTGTTCCATGTTTCAAGCAATTTTACAAATGGTTTTTCCTTAATCTCTTGCGGTTTGTGCTTCTCATTGAGAGTTAATTGCGCAGGATAGCCTCCTAAATCACAACGGATCCACTGGTTTTGGTACCACGCCTCAACAAAGGCATGACAGGAGTTATCAACAATACGCACAGGGATTTGGGGGAACGCTTTTTCAGCCCAATCCTTAAAAGCAATAACCCGATGACGGCAAGCCCCTTTTTCTTGTTCCTGGATATAACGCAGATAATCATGACCATTAGGCTTCTCTTTATCTTTCTTCAACTCGCCATCCCCAAAATGGTTATATTGCTCAACCATTTTGCTGATTTCTAATGGCAATGAGGGTATTTGGTTAGGTACTTTTAGCAAAAAATCTATAGCGACTTTCTTAGTCCCTTTAGAGCGAATATAGTATTGATTGTCCCGTAAAGAATATTGGATCTCAACACCAGGAGTATGAGGTTCAATGTGGTAATGGGTCATTTTTTCATGGGGAGATAACGAGGCTAATGCTTGCCACTCCTGACCAAGGACTAACTCCTGCTTCCCATAATACAAAGTGGCATCTTTAGGTCTTTCCAAAGTCTTTGCTAGAGTGAATACATCCTCTGAACATGCTTTGAGTGCAACCGGAGTAAACTCTGGAGCCCCCGACTTAATCATGGTAAAGGCATTATGTAATGCACATGGTGTAGACTCTACATTGATCGTATTAAAAACATCACTTCGATCATAATTAGCTGGAGGTAATGGAACATCTGAATCAATAGGATAAAAAATACGGTCGATATTATAGTTGGTATCAGGATCTAAACGCGTATCCGCATCGACCTTTGCAACAGAATCAATCCCGCTTTTTACAGTTGTTGAGCTAACATTGTCTTCACCAGTATCGCTTAATAGTGCAGAAAATTCTGGTTCACTTACTTTTGGAGCATATAGAGATAACTGTCGCATCCTCAATAGTTGGTCAAGTTCTTCATCAAGTTCTAAATCCTGGCAATCAACCAAGTCCAGCTTTTTTAATCGTGGTGCAGCATGAATTAGACGCTTTAAATCTTCGCAAGTAATATTGCACTCTTGCAAACTGATTGTCTCTAAAGTAGCAAAGCTGACTGTATCGATTAATTTTTCCCACTCTGTATTACAGAGATAGCAAGATAAATTCTTAAGTTTCGGGGTTGCTGAGAGAATGACTTGCAAGTTATGAAAGGATAAATACTCTGAAATTTCCAGAGATTCAAGATTATTACAATATAACTTCTGAAAATCTTCCGTTAAATGGTCACAGAAATTTAAAGTTAATTTTTTAAGATTAGGCGCTTTAGTAAGTAATAATTGCAATTCAACTGAGGAAATATCACTATCAGCTATATGAAGCTCCTCCAGGTAAAGATATCCTGGTAGCGATGATAATGTATATGCACCCAAGTCTGAGGTGCATTTACCGAACTTCAGAATCTGCAAATTAGGTGCTTGGGCAAGTATTTTTAATAAGTTCTCTACAGGAAAATCGCTTCTTAAGCAGTCAAACTCTCTAAGAGCACCAAAATCATTATCATTGTCAAGTTGATCTTGAGGTGTTGTACAGCCACTAAATTTAATAGAACTTAGTTTATTGGATAAAAGTAGTTGTCTCAGCTTAAAACTGCTTAGATCTCCATTAGTACACTCTATTTTCTCAAGCTCAGGTAAATTAACTTCTATTGGGGGTGTTTTTGAGAGTGCTCTGCATCCTAATGTGAGCCTCTTAAGCTTAGGAGTGTTTGCTAAGAGCGCCTGAAGATTAGCATTTTTGATAACGCAGGAATAAAATCCTAACTCTTCCAACTCAGAAAGGTTCTGAGATGAAAGATCACCATTAACCAAGTAGCGACAAGCTAAAAAAGTCAATTTTTTAAGCCTTTCTGGCTGGTTAAGAATTTGATTTAATTCATCTGGTGTAACCAGGCTGTTGTTAAATTTTAATGCCTCTATATTAAAAAGCTGAGTTTTATCAAAAACGACATTATCCATAGTTAAGCTGCCATTTTCTATTAACTCTGCAGCTTGATCTTGCATTAACTGTAGCGAATTAAAGTTGCAAATTGATTGAATCTCAGGAAATTCCTGTTGTACTTTTTGGAAAAGTCGAATCGCCGCATATGAAAACTCATCTTGCACAAACTGCTCTATTTGTGGCTGAGCATAGGTAATTATAGAAGTAATTCGTCTTGTATCTTTTACACTCGGACCAACAAGAGCTGTAGTGTAGAATCGCCTAGGCTCTTCAGAAACTTTTTCGTCTATTAAGCAATCAAGCTGATAATC
This sequence comes from Legionella brunensis, assembly GCF_001467025.1. GTDB lineage: Bacteria > Pseudomonadota > Gammaproteobacteria > Legionellales > Legionellaceae > Tatlockia > Tatlockia brunensis. Next base: position 347,425 of record NZ_LNXV01000033.1, read on the forward strand.
ATCCAGAATATAAGTTGACTCTTTAAGCCATTTTTTTTGCTCAGTAGCTTTAGTTTGAATGTCATTCTGAAGAGTGGGTTTTATGACTAACTTATTAATATCTTTAAGCTTCCCTTTCGTTAGAAGCTCAAATTTGTTGTCTTCCCAGATATAAATTTCGAACCCAGTATCCAATAATTCATTTAATTTTAATTTAACAGCTTGTGTTTTTGAGCTTGACCAACAATGGTTAGTCCAGTCTGCTAAAATCAGTGTTTTCTTTTTAAGTTCTGTAACAGTTTTGTTTAATCGCCAATAAGGTTGGCTCTTAATTAAGTAATTAATATCAGGATAACCTACGGGGGTATAACTATATTGAGATTTTATACGTCTATCCGGGTAATAATAGTTGGCAGATAAATTCGTCATTGAGTTTCAAATAAAAACATAATGGTTAATTATAGATTAAAACGATTTAATTACATTAGAATCCACCATTGATTAAATTTGTTTTCCAAACTTGAATATTCAAATAAGATTACATTTTACATTTGGAAACAGACAGGAACTCTATGACTAAACAGCTATGCATGCACTGTTATATTTCTGGCAAAGTTCAAGGAGTATGGTTTCGAGCCTCAGCGCAAGAAGAAGCAGAAAAGCTAGGTATTACAGGCTGGGTACGCAATTTAGCTGATGGCCGTGTTGAAGTTTTTGCCTGTGGCGATCAAGAACAGATCGAAGAATACGATAGATGGCTAAGGGAAGGCCCTTCTCTCGCCCAGGTAACTGATTATGTTCGCGAAGATTTGGCATGGAAAAAATACACGGGTTTTGACACCTTGTAATCCAAGTCATGTCAGAAAGCAGGTATCTCTGAGCGCATTACCTACACAGTGACTACCTATTGCTGCCTTTGATTTGCTGAAATAATTGATTACCCATTTCTTTTTCTTGAGGAGAAAGCGCGGGCTCTAAACGTGCAAGTTCCTTCGCAGCTTGCTCATTTTTATTTGAAGCTGCCAGTTTTAACCAAGCATAGGCTTTACTAAGATCCTTATTAACGCCCAATCCAGCCATATATAAATAACCTAATTTGCCTTGCGCCATCGCATTACCCTGATCAGCAGATTTTCCAAACCAGTAAGCTGCTTGTTGATAATCTTTATCAATACCTGTGCCACTAAGTAAAAGCTGTCCTAATTCAGCTTGAGCTTGAGCATTGCCTTGCTCGGCAGAGGCATGATACCAATAAGCCGCCTTTTCAGCATCCTGGTCAACCCCTAAGCCGTTTAAATATTGGTAAGCCAGATAAGCCTGTGCATTTTTATGCCCTTGATTAGCAGCACTGGAAAACCAGTAAGCAGCAGCACGCTGATCTTGCGCTATCCCATACTTACCTGTGTATAGTAGCCCTAAACTATACTGCCCCTTTGCATCACCTTGTTCAGCCGCTTTTTCATACCAATATAAAGCTTTTTCCACATTCTTAGGAGTACCATGCCCCGTCATGTATTGATAACCCAGATTAACTTGTGCTCGAGCATAACCTTGCTCGGCAGATTTTTTAAACCAATCAAAAGCCTTTGATTCATTTGCCTCAACACCGTCTCCCACGGCATACATTAAACCAATATTACGTTGCGCAATTGGATTTCCTTGTTCTGCCGCTTTCATGTACCAAAGAAAAGCTTGTTGAAAATCTTGCTTCACTCCTTTGCCATTATCATAAAGAAAACCCAAACTTAACTGGGCGAGTACATTATTTCTTTCCGCTGATTTTTGATACCAATCTTTTGCTTTGGTATCATCCTTAATCACTCCATAACCATATTGATACATGCGTCCTAATAAATACATAGCCTCTTCATTCCCTTCATTGGCGGCTTGTGTTAAATGGGGATAAGCGGTAGTGTAATCACCATTCTCATAAGCAGAAAAACCAACAATCACATCAGCAAAGACTGAATTAACAAAAAGACAGGCAGCGATAAAAAGCTTAATTCGCATTCTGACTCCTAAAATATTCTCTTATCTAAAAGAGTAGAATATTTGTACAACAAAGCCAAATAAGAAAGTCTGTAATTTGTCAATAAATAAAGCGATTTACGGGTATCAATTCAATGGATACTGGAACTACAATTAGTATACGTAGAAGAATTAAGGGAGTGAAAAATGGCGATAGGATTTATTTCGCACCATGATTGCTTACTCCATAAGATGGGAGATTTTCACCCTGAACAGCCAGCCAGGATTCAAGTCATTGAAAATGCAGTATCTTCCTCTAGCTTAAAGAGCAGTTTACTCTATTATCAAGCTCCTTTAGTCACAAAAAAACAATTACTGCGAGTGCATGAACAAGAATATGTGGATTTTATTTTTAAGAATGCTCCTGCTACTGGAGTGATCATGCTAGATCCCGACGTCTTAATGAATCCTTATTCGCTAACAGCCGCATTACACGCCGCAGGCTCAGTCATCTATGGTGTTGAATTAATCATGGCAAAGGAAGTAGATGCAGCTTTTTGCAACGTTCGTCCTCCCGGCCATCATGCTGAGAGAGGCAAAGCCATGGGATTTTGTATTTTTAACAATGTAGCTGTTGGCGTAGCCCATGCTCTAGAGCAATTTAATCTCCAACGCATCGCCATTGTTGATTTCGATGTTCATCATGGTAATGGCACTGAAGACATTTTTCAGCAAGATGAGCGCATTCTATATTGCTCAACTTTTCAATACCCGTTTTACCCTTTTAGCGGGGTTAATACCCATAATGAACACATTATTAACATTCCACTTTCTGCGGGGACAAACGGAAATTTATTTCGCGAAAAAGTTGAAAAGTTATGGCTTCAGAAAATTGAGAAATTCGATCCACAAATGATATTCTTTTCAGCAGGCTTTGATGCTTATTATCTGGATGACATGGCTAATTTATTGCTAACTGTTGATGATTATTTGTGGATTACCCAAAAAATTAAAAAAATTGCCGATAAATGCTGTGAGGGACGCATATTGTCTGTTCTAGAGGGTGGATATAATCTGGATGGCTTAGGAGCTTGTGTTGTAGCACATCTTCAAGGGTTATTAAATTAAAAATAACCTAGTACCTAGATAACGTCCCTGATTTTTTTTGAACACCATTTAATCTTGCGTTGAGTCTAGATTTTTAATTTCACCTCGATTTGCCTCCTCTCTCACACTAGGAGCTTAGTATGGCCTCGAACTATTCGTTTTCTTAAAACTCTTTCTAACCAAAGAATTTTATAGGGGAAGCTTGGGATATCACTCATGTGAATCTGGCACATACTACTATGCCTCCCTTTTAGAGCACGCAATGCAATAGGTACTAATTCACCTATACTTCACATATGCATATTTTTTATTTTCAAGGAATAAAAAATGCAAGAAAAATTTAATGCAAAAAATCGTCCACCTAATTTAAAGGAAATCATTAAGGGACAAGATATAACGCAACATTATTTAGATGAAACGAACAAAAAATTTAAAATTTATCGCTACAATAATACGATCTATGCCGTTCGTTGTGATGAGCAAACATCTCAGCCGATTGATTTTGTAAAAATGTGGAATAGCCATAAAGGCGAGAAGAACAGGATTACTGAGCAGGAAGCATACCTTGGTGCCGGCGTATTTGGTAAGGTATATAAAAAAACAGAAGATAAAGCTGTGAAATTTTCTAACATAGACAAGAACTATCGAGACCATGAGGAAGTAAAAAAGAACCTCGATATTTTAAATACAAAATTTTTGCTTAAAGAGAATAAAATTGAAGAATTTTTTGTTCTAGGTTTATGGAATATTAAAAAAAGGAACAAAGACAGTGATAATAAAGACGATGTATTTTTTTACATGCCCCAGATAAAAAAGTCTCCTACAAACAGTTTGACTGAAAAGACACATAGATTGATGTTTGATAAAAGTATTTGGGCGCTTAAAAAACTTAATGAATTAGGTTATGCACATCCTGATTTGGCTAATGACTGTGAGCATGACAGCTCTCAAAATATTATTGAAACTGCAGAAGGTATGAGATTCATCGATATTGATGATGGCTTTAAATCTAAAGATGGGACTAATGATGTAGTTATTAAAGATCAATGGTTATACGCGTATAATAACAATTATCCTCCTAATAACCTTACTCCAGATAAGTGGAGATCTGATATACAGGAGTGGTATAAAAATAATCCAGGTAAATCCTTATCAGACGATCCATCAACTCTACTCAATTTTTACAATAAAAAATGCTTTCATTACCTAAACGCATTGTAAATGAGTATAATTCTCAACAAAGTGTTAAGCAGTATTTATCTGGAAGTACAACTAATAGAGTGCATTCTTTTCATGAGGTAAGTGCTCAATATAAGGAAGATTATCAGGGAATAAAGGGCGACGCTCTAAAGAGAGCGATTATTAATGCACTTAAAAGTTCTTTAGCAGAAGTAAACTCGATAGAGGATTTCAAAAAAGTAAAATCACAATTTCTTGATTCTCCTGAAATGAAAATTATCGATAAAGCACAAGGTAGGACAACCCATTTATTAGGCGCATTTGGCCTAAAAACTGACTCCCATCGGGCAGTAGAAAAAATCTTCAATGAAGCTGAGGAGGAAATAAGAAAGAATTCACCTAAACCGAATGTTTAAATAACTATGTCTACTCTTTAACTTATCATAATTCCTTCAATTATCTTAACTATGGGGCATTTAAAATAGCGCTCTTTAGATAATCAACTACTGTAAGTTGGCCCTTAACTTTTAAAACAGGTGCAGCAGTAAGTAAAAAAATTAACCTCGTATTGTTAGAGTATCAAAGTACCGAGGAAAATGATTTAAACCACTATTTTGTATTAATGAGCGGACTTCAACAGAAAATTTTATATAGAGAATAAAATTATCAAAGCAAAAGTAGTCACTTCCCAACGTTTAGCTACATTTTCTGCCGTAATACCCATACCATAAGCAATAGCGACATGTTAATCGTTAAATATTGCTGGATTAGTAGTGTACTTGTTGCCCCCTAAAAGCACCATGGATATGCTCTGTAGCCCATCTTCAAGGGTTATTAGATTAAGAGGGAAACCTAGTTATCTACAGTAATCACCGCAGCGCCGGTAAATCTCCCATGACGCAGATCATCTAATGCTTGATTAACCTGTGCCAAACGATAGATATGCACTTCCGTTTTAATAGGAATTTTAGGAGCTAATGCTAAAAATTCCTCACCGTCTTTTCGTGTTAAATTTGCAACGGAGCATAGAATTCTTTCCCCCCAAAGAATTTCATAGGGGAAACTCGGGATATCACTCATGTGGATCCCGGCACAAACAACAATGCCTCCTTTTGTTATAGCGCGTAATGCAACTGGTACCAACTCACCGACAGGAGCAAAAATAATTGCCGCATCAAGCAAGCGAGGGGCAATTTGATCAGAGCCTCCAGCCCAAGTAGCTCCTAATTGATAAGCAAAGTCTTGTGCCACAAGATCACCGGGGCTAGTAAACGCATAAGTTTTTCGCTGTTGATAATTAGCAACCTGAATAAGAATATGGGCAGCTGCTCCAAAGCCATAAATGCCTAAATGTTTAGCATCCCCTGCTTTTAGCAAAGCCCGGTAGCCAATTAAACCAGCACAAAATAATGGAGCAGCTTGATAATCTGGATATCCTTCAGGAATGGGGAAGCAAAACTGTGCATCTGCCACGCAATACTCAGCAAATCCCCCATTAATTTGATAACCTGTAAATTTAGCTTCATCGCATAGATTTTCACGTCCAGTACTACAAAACTCACACACACCACAACTGCTTCCAAGCCATGGCACCCCTATCTTCTGTCCTATTTTAAATGTTTTTACCTCAGCGCCTATTTTTTCTATAGAACCAACTATTTGATGGCCAGGGATGATTGGAAGTTTCGGATGCTTTAATTCACCATCAACCACATGAAGATCAGTACGGCAAATGCCACAAGCTTTAACTTTTATCAGTACCTCATTTGACTTGGGTTCAGGAATACTTACAGTTACCGGTATTAAAGGAGTACTTGGCTGTTTAAGAAGCATCGTATCCATGATTATATACTTCCAAATGGAGTCATTTTTCTAAGTATAGCGTGCATGCCCACTTCACTACCCTGCAACCTTACAGATCACTTTTAATGGTGGGAAAAAAATAATAACAGTCTCCAATAGCTCTCTTTTGTAAGAGTTTCAAAAGAGAGCTATTCAAATGCCCTGAAGATACATAACTCAGCGGCTTTTTTAATTTTTATTAACTATATCGCTTCAAAAATGGCAGCAGCACCCATCCCTGTTCCTATACACATTGTCACCATGCCGTATTTTCCTTTAGTACGACGCAAGCCATGTAGCAAAGTGGCAGTACGAATTGCTCCCGTGGCTCCTAAGGGGTGCCCCAAGGCAATAGCACCTCCTAAAGGATTTACTTTATCACGCGGTAAATCCAACGTTTTAATAACAGCCAGTGCTTGAGCTGCAAATGCTTCATTAAGCTCAATCCAATCTATTTGATCAAGCGTTAACCCTGCTCTTTTAAGTGCTAAAGGAATAGCATTAATTGGACCTATACCCATTACTTCGGGAGCAACGCCTGCAACGGCATAACCTCGCAAACGCCCAATAGGTTGTAAGTCATAGCGTTTTAACGCTTCCTCGTTGGCCAACAGCGCAATTCCTGCGCCATCGCTTGTTTGCGAACTATTACCAGCAGTTACGGTGCCTTTTGCTGCAAATACAGGTCTTAAACGAGAAATTACCTCGTACGAGGTATCCGCTCTTGGTCCCTCGTCATCGCTAATTATCCTTTTCTTGCTAATAACTTCAGAAGTAGTCAGATCAGCATGACGTACAGTAATTTCCATGGGCGCTATTTCGGCCTTAAAGTCACCACGCTGTTGTGCTGCTACTGCGCGGCGATGACTTTCTGCAGCAAACTCATCTTGTTGTTCCCTGGTCACTTCCCAACGCTTAGCGACATTTTCTGCCGTAATACCCATACCGTAAGCAATAGCTACATGTTCATCGTTAAATATTGCTGGATTAGCAGTGTACTTGTTGCCTCCTAAAGGCACCATAGACATGCTCTCTACCCCTCCTGCTAGTGCAAGGGACATATCACCATAAGCAATAGAAGCCGCAGCTGTAACGATACTTTGGACTCCAGATGAGCAAAAACGATTGATTGTCATAGCAGGAACACTTTGAGGCATATCAGCAAGCAAAGAGGCAATACGAGCCACATTCATTCCCTGTTCCGCCTCGGGCATAGCACAACCAATAACAACATCCCCAATTGCTTGCCAATCGACTGACTGATTTCGTTTTTTCAATGTTCTTATTGTGTGGGCGAGTAAATCATCCGGTAGGGTGTGTCTAAAAACACCTCTTGGTGCCTTACCAACAGGAGTACGCAATACATCAACTACATATACATTTGTCATCGTTAGGTCTCCTTAATTGCGCAATGGCTTGCCGGTTTCTAATAAGTGGGCGATACGGGCTTGTGACAAAGAAGTTGCCGCCAATGTCATAAACGCTTTCTTTTCTAAATTAAGTATCCATGCCTCATCAACCATTTCACCCTGGTTGACCTCGCCACCACAGAGAATTTGTGCCAATTGGTTGGCTATAAAATAATCATGCTGAGAAATAAATCCGCCAGCAAGCCAGTTTACCAAGCCAGCTTGTAAACGTGCATGTCCCTCCCGGCCTGCTACTTTAAAGCGAGTTTTAAGCGGTGGTTGATAATTCATTGCTTGCATCGCTTTAACTTGGGCTAATGCCGCATAAAGAACTTCATTAGGATGCATTACCCAACGGTCTTTCCGACGGAGATAACCTTTCTGACGAGCTTCAGCCGCGCTACCTGCCACAAAAGCAGTTGCAATTTGTTGAAAATAAGGTTGCAAGAAAACCAGTAAGTCAGCATCTTGTGCCTTGCATGCAGCACGCATTGCCATTTCCTTACACCCGCCTCCCGCTGGAATAAGACCTACACCCACTTCCACTAAACCAGGATAGGATTCAAAAGCAGCCACAACAGCATCACAATGCATCATTAATTCACATCCGCCACCCAAAGCACGACCACGCAGCGCTGCAATAGTGGGAATTGAAGAATATTTTAAACGCATAGCAACATGCTGAAACTGACTTATCATTGCCTCTAGGGCATCCATCTTATTCGCCTGAATCAGAGAAGCCACGCCTCTTAAATCAGCACCTGAGCTAAAATTACTAGCATCTGCCTGGTAAATAATTAAGCCTTGACACTCTTTTTCAGCTTTATCGATTGCTTGCTGCATACCATCAAGAACAGCTTGACCTATCGTATTAGCCTTGCTTTTAAAATTAAGGACCGCAACATCATCTTTCAGTAACCATAAATGCACACCATCATTCTCAAATATTGTTGGAGCATATAGACTTTTTTCTTTTAAAACACGATCAGGGAAAAATTGACGTTGATAGACAGGTAACTGGCTACGTGAAACATAACTCCCTGTAAGCGGGGAATAGGCACCTGTATCTGTATAAAAATCATTAACTTTTTTAATCCACTCAGGCAGGTTAGCCTGGCTCAAGGTTTCATTCGCTGCCTTAGCTTTTTCAATAATCTCCCGCATAGCTGCTAAACCTGCAACTTGCCATGTTTCAAAAGGTCCTTGCTGCCATCCAAATCCCCAGCGTATGGCCAAATCGACATCACGAACACACTCAGCAATCTCTTGCAGATGATAAGCACAATAATGGAATAAATCGCGATAACAAGCAGTTAAGAAACGGGCTTGTTTATCCTTCGAGCAAATTAGTTGTTGCATTCTTTGTGAGGCATCAGGTGTTTTCATAATGGTCTTTAACTCTTCACTGATCTCACCTTTTGCTGGGCGGTAAGTGCCTGAATTAAGATCATAAACTTCTATCACTTTGCCACTTTTACGATAAATCCCTTGTCCGGCTTTTTGGCCTAAATGCCCTTCTTTAATCAATCCAAGTAACCAGGCTGGTAATTTAAAGTATTGATGCCAAGGGTCATCATTTAGCTGTTGCTCCATGGTATTAACCACATGCTCCATGGTATCCAGACCCACCACATCCATCGTTCGGAAAGTAGCTGACTTGGGTCGTCCTAATAAAGGTCCAGTCAATGCATCAACCTCGTCTAACCCCAAGTTCATTGACTGAGCATGGTGCAAGGTCGCTAACAAAGAGAAAACACCGATGCGATTGGCAATAAAATTAGGGGTATCTTTCGCACGCACTACCCCTTTACCAAGACGGCTGGTTAACCAGGTTTCCAGTTGATCTAGGAGCTGAGGTGTTGTCGTATCAGCAGGAATCAATTCAGCCAAATGCATATAGCGAGGAGGGTTAAAGAAATGAACGCCACAAAAACGCTCGCGAAGCGCTACTGGTAAAACACCACAAAGTTTATTAATGCTTAATCCTGAGGTATTGCTCACTAAAATTGCATGTTGACTTACGTGTGGAGCAATTTTGCGATATAAATCTTCTTTCCAATCTAAGCGCTCAGCTATTGCTTCAATTATCAAATCACAGTCGCCTAAATCTTCTAAATTTTGCTGATAATTTCGCGCTTGCAATAACTCAGCAGTTTGAGCTGTTGCCAAAGGGGCTGGTTTTAATTTTCCCAGGTTAGCAATGGCTTTTTCTACTAAAGTATTACTATTTCCCTCTTTTGCTGCCAAATCAAATAGTAAGGTTTCAATCCCTGCATTCACACAGTGCGCTGCAATTTGCGCGCCCATAACGCCGGCACCGAGAACCGCGACTTTCTTAATGAAAAATGGTTCCTGCATGATTTTCTATCCCTCTAATGTAAAGCATCATTTAGATGCGCTAATGATAGCCTTGATGAAATTTACAGTATCAAGGCTTTTTACAACCAAGTCTCTTGAAAAGCCTAGCTGAGCCTCATTTGTTGAAATGAGACTCAGCGCAACTACTGACTAATCTTAAGATTCCATTGAAATATTAAACCGAATTCCTTGGGCCAAAGGCAGAGCGTTACCCCAATTAATTGTATTCGTTTGGCGACGCATGTACGCTTTCCAAGCATCCGATCCTGATTCACGACCACCACCAGTTTCTTTTTCACCACCAAACGCACCACCAATTTCGGCACCGGATGTACCAATGTTAATATTTGCAATGCCACAATCGCTACCTACAGCACTCAAATAAAGTTCTGCATTTTTCAAATTTTGTGTAAACATGGCAGATGATAGTCCCTGAGGCACTCCATTTTGCAAGGCAATTGCTTCTTCAATGGTATTGTAGGGCATTACGTAAAGAATAGGAGCAAAGGTCTCTTCTTGAACAATATCCCAATGATTTTCAACATCAGTGACTAGTGTAGGCTGAACAAAAGAACCTTTTCCATTGAGAGTCTCACCACCAAAAACAATTTGCCCACCTGCAGTTGTAATACGAGAGATAGCCTCTTTAAACTGCTTAACAGCCTGTTCATCAATTAAGGGCCCCATCAAATTCTTACTGTCTAGAGGATCACCAATCGTAATTTGCTCATAGGCATGTTGCAGATGCCTAATCACTTCTTTGAACATAGACTTATGCACAAACAAACGTCTAGTCGAAGTACATCGTTGACCTGCAGTTCCTACAGCGCCAAAAACTATTGCTGGAATTGCTAGATTTAAGTCAGCGGACTCATCAAGAATAATCGCATTATTCCCACCTAACTCAAGAATAGTTTTACCTAGGCGCTTAGCAACATTGGCAGCAACTAGCTTGCCAACTGCAGTAGAACCTGTAAAAGAAATTAGAGGGATTCTGACATCATTAACCATAGCATCTGCCACAGCATGTGACTCAGGAATGATCAAACCAAAAATTTCAGGGCAATTATTTTTCTGTAAAACTTGGCTGCAGATATGATGAACAGCTATAGCACAAAGAGGAGTTTTGGCAGAAGGCTTCCATAGGGTAACGTTACCACAAATCGCCGCAATAAATGCATTCCAGGACCAAACCGCCACAGGGAAATTAAAAGCAGATATTACACCAACAATACCATAAGGATGCCATTGCTCATACATGCGATGTCTGGGACGCTCAGAGTGCATTGTATTACCATATAGCATCCTTGATTGTCCTACTGCAAAGTCGGCTATGTCAATCATTTCCTGGACTTCACCATCCCCCTCTTGTTTAGATTTACCCATTTCAAGGGAAACCAAACTACCTAGGGCATCTTTATGCTCACGCAATGCTTGTCCGATTTGACGAATAATTTCCCCACGTTGTGGTGCAGGGACCTCACGCCAAGCTAGTGTTGCTTTTTGAGCTCTGGCTATAACTTGCTCATAGTCTTTCATTGAACAAGTTGCCACTTCTGCTAATTTATTGCCTGTTGCGGGGTTAAAAGAGGGCAAACGACTTGAGCCCATTTCACTTTGCCACCCCTGGCCACTAAAAGCACCAGGGTTAACTTCATTAATATTAAGATATTTTAATAAATCCATTGGCTTCTCCTAAGCGTAATACTGGCCAAAACGATTAGCGAGCACCGCAGATAAATGGAAGTTTTCTTGTAAAACCAGGCCACGATATTCGTTAGCTTGTCCCAATACTAAGTCTACTACCGCACATACTCCAGAGGCTGTACTGACTTGAATAGCAGACCACTCTAAACCACGTATTTCCTGGGGATACACTTTTTTGACGTAACTTTTTTCAGTGAGTTCACCTTGTTTCATGCCTTCTACAGTCACATAAACAATGACGATATCCTGATATGTTTTTGGAATGGCTCTTTCTAAAATACGCTTCAAAGTATTGCGGTCTTCATTTAATTTTAGGTCATTCATTAGCAAACGCATTTTTTCGCAATGCCCTGGATAACGCATTGTTTTATAATTTAAACTCTGGATTTTCCCTTCATAAAGCTCAGCCAAACTTCCCAAACCTCCAGAAGTATTGAATGCTTCATATTCACAACCATCAATTTGAATAGACTCTAAGCCCTCTAAAGGTTTCAAAACAATAGGTTTACCTGTTTCAATTCCATAACAAGGATTACCATACTCATTAATTACACCATCAGTAGACCAGGTTAATGAGTAATGAAGTGCATTACTTGCTCGTTGAGGTAATGCCCCTACGCGTAACTTAGCGTGTAAACACTGTTCGAATTCTTTCATTAAACTGTTTGCTGCAATGCTAATAAAACCGGGAGCAAGACCACATTGGGGAACAAATGCTGTTTGCGCACCTTCTGCAATGACCTTCACCGCTTCAGTTACTGAAGTGTCTTCGGTAAGATCAAAATAATGTGCTTTTGCAGCTTTTGCGGCTGTTGCAACATAAGTATTTAGGAAATAAGGAAGACTTGAAATAACTGCAACTATATTATTTTTTACAAAATAACTTTGTGTTGCTTCTTGATCTTTAACATCTAAAGCTACTGTCTTTATTTCAGGCATAGCCTGCAATAAGCGAGTAACATCCGTGCCAGAAAACTCCAAATCCGCTAAATGAACTTGGTAATCACCGCTCTCTGCTAATAAGCAAGCAATTAAACTCCCAATTTTTCCAGCCCCTGTGATTACAACGTTGTACATACATCCTTCTCCTTTGTAAAACGAGTCGTCATCGTACACTAAACAAATGGTGCTTGGATATAGCTCTTTGACAATGATTTATTGTAAAAATCTTGACCTTTAACAATTAGTATTCTATCGTCGCTTTCATTTAAGCGCGTAAATGGTATGACTCAAACAGTCGCAGTTTCCAAACTGACGTTAATTTCAATAAAAACAATAAGCTATGGCCATCTGTTGCGCGCATTCTTGTTTGGCTTAATTTTACCTCTGAGCTTCGCTCCCTTTCATATTCCTGGGGCGGCTATTCTTAGTATTGCTTTTTTCTATGCGCAACTTATTGATGAAAAAAACCCTCATCCTATTTTAAACGGACTCTTTTTTGGCCTGGGTTATTTTGGTTTAGGGATTTCCTGGGTTTATGTCAGCATCCACGAATATGGCCATCTTAACAGCTTGGTTTCAGCATTAATTACTTTATTTTTTCTACTTTATCTCTCTCTTTTCCCGGCATTAATGGCAGGAATTTGTAAAAGATTACTTCATCCTCGCCTACCAATTTATTCCTGTTTGTTATTTAGTGCACTTTGGGTTTTGTGTGAATATAGTCGTTCAACTCTCTTTAGCGGTTTCCCTTGGTTGTTGCTGGGCTTTGGCCAATTTGATGCACCAAGTAAACATCTTCTGCCAATTATAGGGGTTTTTGGAGTAGGTTTTTTAACCTGCTTTGCTGCTTCTTTACTGACCACTTTTACTCAATTTAAAGGAAAACGACGTTTTCTAGCATTAACTATTTTTGTTTTCCTACTTCTCAGCCCTATGCTACTTAAACACATCAACTGGTCTAAGCCTAAAGCAGAGTCTCTTTCAGTCGGTGTTATTCAAGCCAATTTGTCTATGCGAGACAAATGGGATGAAAGCTTATTTTGGCAATTATTACAGCGCTACAAAGATGAGACAGAAAAATTGTTGGGAACACAGCTTATTGTAATGCCAGAATCAGCTATTCCACTGCCCCCCAGTTATGTTGAAGATTTTCTATTGGAAATGCACGAGAAAGCCCAACAGTCAGGCAGTGCAATTCTTTTAGGCATTCCCAAACCCACCATGATTGATGAAAATTCTTATTTTAATGCCCTAATTAGTTTAGGTTCTGCATCAGGCTCCTATTTGAAGCAGCATCTGGTTCCCTTTGGTGAATATATTCCTGAAGCCTTACAAACGGTAAGCGCTTGGCTAGCCATTCCAGATGCCAATCTCATGCCGGGCAAAAAAAATCAGACGTTGGTAAAAGTACAAAAACACCCTATCGCTACTTTAATTTGTTATGAACTAGCTTATGGCGATTTACTCCGTCGTCAATTGCCCAAAGCAGAATTGATAGTTTCTATTAGCGACGATGGCTGGTTTGGGCACTCCTTGGCAATGTATCAACAATTACAAATGGCTCAAGTGCGCTCCCTCGAAACAAGCAGATACCAAGTTGTTGCCAACAATGATGGCTTATCTTCTGTCATCAACCCGCAAGGAGAGCTTGTCGCTTCCTTGCCAGCTTTTAGTACAGGCGTCCTTAAAACCACCTTGGTTCCTACATCAGGAATTACTCCGTGGGTGGCTTTAGGCGATATGCCGATCCTTGTCTTTTGTACGTTAATCGTACTGATTTATGCTGCTTATCGTATAATTACAACCAAACTAAAGCGTTAAACTAGAAAAAGCAGCTAAGTCCGTAACGAACAAGCTTAAAGTGCTTTTTCTAGGTTAAACTATTGCTGCAGAGCACAAGAGGCGCTATCCTTACCAGCCTTACTGAAATATAACTAACGAACTATGGATAACAGCTATAAACCGCGAGAAGTTGAAGAACAAGCCCAGCAATATTGGCATAAAAAACAATCATTTAACGTTTCTGAAGACTTAAATAAGGAAAAATTTTATTGCTTATCCATGTTCCCTTACCCAAGCGGTACGTTGCACATGGGGCATGTTCGTAACTATACATTGGGTGATGTTATAGCCCGTTATCAACGTGCTTTAGGGAAAAATGTTCTACAGCCTATAGGCTGGGATGCTTTTGGCTTGCCTGCTGAAAATGCAGCTATTAAACATGGAATCCATCCAGCAGAATGGACAAAGAAAAATATCGCTTCGATGAAAGAGCAATTCCTACGATTAGGGAATGCCTATGATTGGAAACGAGAAATTGCGACTTGCGATCCTGATTACTACCGTTGGGAACAATGGTTTTTTATTCAACTCTATGAAAAAGGCCTTGTTTACAAAAAAAATGCGGTTGTTAACTGGGATCCCGTTGATAAGACAGTTCTTGCCAACGAACAAGTTGTTGATGGTCGTGGTTGGCGCTCAGGCGCATTGGTTGAGCGTCGTGAAATTTCTCAATGGTTCATTAAAATTACAGCTTATGCCGATGAATTGTTAAATGACCTTGATTTTCTTGATGAGTGGCCAGCACAAGTTAAACAGATGCAGCGAAATTGGATAGGTCGTTCCGAAGGCTGCGAAATCAGTTTTAAGGTATTAAACTTTCCTAAGCGTATCAAAATTTACACAACACGCCCAGATACATTAATGGGTGTGACTTATCTTGCTGTAGCCCCTGATCATCCAATTGCCAAAGAAGTAGCCCACCATAATCCCGAGGTTCAAGCTTTTATCGATAGTTGCCAGGGGGTTCGCATGGCAGAAGCAGATATTGCAACAATGGAGAAACGCGGCATTGCAACTGGTATGACCGCTATTCATCCCATCACAGGACAAGAAGTTCCAATATGGATAGCAAATTTTGTCTTGATGCAATATGGCTCTGGTGCCGTTATGGCAGTACCAGCTCATGATCAACGCGATTGGGAATTTGCTCAGAAATACCACCTCCCCCTTAAAGAAGTCATTGCCCCCGTAGATGGTTCTGCTCATAATTATAAAAAGTCTGCTTTTACTAGCGAAGGCAAATTAATTAACTCAGGTCAATTTGATGGCTTGACTTCTGCTGGGGCAGTTAAAGACATTGCTAATTACCTTGAAAATCATGATCTTGGCAAAATGACCATCAATTATCGCCTACGTGATTGGGGTGTTTCGCGTCAACGTTATTGGGGAACACCTATCCCCATGATTTTATGTGAAGAATGTGGAATTGTGCCAGTTCCGGAAGAAAACTTACCAGTCACCCTTCCCTATGATATTCAACTCACGGGAAGCGGTTCGCCTTTAGCACAATGCAGTGAATTTTTACAAACGCAATGCCCTAAGTGTGGACAAGATGCCACGCGTGAAACAGATACCTTTGATACCTTTGTAGAATCTTCTTGGTATTACGCTCGCTTTGCCTGCAAAGGCCAAGATAATGCGATGTTAGATGATCGAGCAAAGTATTGGACACCTGTCGATCAATATATTGGCGGAATTGAACATGCTGTCATGCATCTGCTTTATGCCCGATTTTTTCATAAACTCATGCGTGATGAGGGTTTAGTCAATTCTGATGAGCCTTTTAAAGCTTTATTGACTCAAGGGATGGTCCTCAAAGATGGACATAAGATGTCCAAGTCGTTGGGCAACGTTGTTGACCCTAACCATTTAATTGACACTTATGGTGCTGATACAGCTAGATTATTTGTAATGTTCGCAGCGCCTCCTGAGCAATCCCTGGAGTGGTCTGACGCTGCAGTAGAGGGTGCACACCGATTTCTGAAACGACTTTGGTCTTTTGCTTTCCAATATCAACAGCAATTTATTGAAGTAAACGATGCCATTTTATGTGGTAATGGCAACGTTGATTGGCAACGTGCAAACTCTCGCCTTAAAAAGTCTCGCTTGGTTGTCCACCAAATTTTAGCTCAAGCAAGCCATGATTATGAGCGTCATCAATTCAATACTGTTGTTTCTGGCTGTATGAAACTCTTTAATGAACTCTCCTCTTATGAGCCTGAAACTGAAGAAGATAAATATTTCTTACATTCCGGAATAAGCATTCTCCTTCGTCTATTAGCTCCCATTACGCCACATATCTGTCATCATTTATGGCAACAATTGGGATTTGAAAAAGCTATTATTGATGCTCCTTGGCCTAAAGTAGATAAAAGTGCGCTCAAAACGGATGAACTAGATTTTGTAGTGCAAATTAATGGTAAATTGCGAGCACAATTTACTGCGAGTAGCGACACGGATGAGCAGCAATTGGTTGAATTAGCTAAACAGCATGCTAGTAGTTTTCTTGAAGGCAAATTCATCAAGAAAGCAGTTGTGGTCTCCCATCGACAATTAATCAATTTGGTTGTTAATTGATGAGGCGACTTTTCCTCTGCCTAATTATTACTCTATTGGCTAGCTGCGGCTTTCACTTGCGTGGAATGGCCGATATACCTAGCTGGCTTAATAATATTGCTATAGTCATTCAAGATGCTCATCGTGATTTGCAAAACTTGCTAAAAGAGCAATTAGAAGCTTATAAGCTTGTGGTTACCGAAGATTCTGCACAAGCTGATTATTTGCTCATTATTGAAAAAGATAGTTATCGACAAGAAATTACAAATATCAGTGCCAGTACGGCTCCAAGACAGTACCTTCTTATTTATAATGTCCAGTTTTCATTAACGCAGGCAAAAGGCAGACCAATCATCTCATCAAGCCATGTTATTGTGACTCGACAAATCACAATAAATAATGACAGAATCTTAGGTTCTGATGCGGAAGAAACACTTTTAAAGAATGAGATGCGTGCCGACGCGGCCATGCAGATAATTAACCGTTTGAGCCAAGCCAAGAACCGTTACGCATCTTCTAAGTCAAGATAATTCTATGCTTATTAAACAACAGGCATTAAATGCCTATTTAGCTCAACATGCTATGCCTGCTATCTACCTTCTCATTGGTCAGGATCATTTTCTCTTGACCGAGGCTGTCACAACAATTAAGCAAGCTTGGCGAAAAAAAGATAATGACATGGAAGAGACAGTTCTGCATATTAGCAATCCTGCGGATTGGTCTCTTGTAAATGAGAAAGCAAACAGTTATACATTATTTTCTACTCATACACTTATTGATATTCGCTATGAAAAGCAAACATTAGATACAGCGGGAAAGAACTTCATCAATACTTATCTGAAGAATACCAATCCATTTTGCTTGCTTCTGATTCGTGCACCTAATTTGCCAGTTAAGCAATTACAAAGTTTTTCCAACTCTTCTCAGTTGCATACTGTACAAATTTTTCCACTCGATGCACCTGCTATACAACGCTGGATTAAAGAGCAACTGCAGCAGAAATGCATTAAATTCGAGCCCGAAATTCCAGCTTTGATTCACCAGTATACACAAGGCAATATGCTTGCCTGTGCTCAAGCTTTAGAAAAAATTCAACTTATTGCTGACGACTCGGTGTTAACAATAGCTACTACCAAAGAGCAACTTATCGATCAGTGTAACTATCAATTGTTTGATTTAAGTGATGCTTGTTTATTGCAAGATACAGATAAAGTAATTCAGCATCTTCGTCATGCATACAATAGTGATGTAGAAGCCACTCTCATTTTATGGCTACTGTCACAGGATATACGGCATTTAATACGATTACACGATTTCACTCAACAAGCTATACCCTTTGCTACAGCTTGTAATCAATTAAAAATTTGGTCTCAGCGCAGTAAATTATATCAGGTCGCTTTGCGACGTGTTCCCAAGAGTCTCCTGATACAATTACTGCAGTTTTGTAAAAAAATTGATGAACAGATAAAATCAAGTCAAAATAGCCAAGTTTGGCCTTCATTAGAAAAAGTCGCACTTTCATTATGTTTAGGTAAACAGGTAGGCTCAATTGCATAATTTAATCATTTATGGCGGTACTTTTGATCCAATTCACAAAGGCCATTTAAATACGGCTATAAATGTTCAAAACCATTTTAATTTTGATCAGTTTATTTTTTTGCCTTGCAAAATACCAGTACATAAAAATGACGCAATTGCTACCACCAAACAGCGAATCGAAATGCTTAAGCTTGCATTGAAAAATCTAAATAAAAACTTCACTATTGATTTATATGAAATTAACCGTGAGTCCCCCTCCTATATGGTAGATACTTTAGAGTATTTTCGTCATCAATTAGGAGCAAATGCTGCGATAACATTATTACTTGGCGCAGATTCATTTTTACAACTCCCCGAGTGGCATCAATGGGAGCGCTTACTAACCTTAGGTAATTTACTTGTAATGAAGCGTGCAAGCACAGACGACACTAGAGTTCCCGCTGCTTTAAAAAAATTATTAATCAGCCATGAAACTGATAACAGCAACACAATTCTCAATAATCCTAGTGGCTTTATTTATCGTTTTGATGCTGGCAATTTTGATGTCTCATCAACATGGATTCGTCAACGCTTGGCCGAAAATAAGGAGATAACAAACTATCTACCACAGGAGGTCTTGCAATATATTAAACAAAATAATTTATATAAAACAGAGCATTAAGCAGTTACGATAGATCTTGAGCTAGTGTCACCCTTTGTAAGCAATCAGCTATATTCAAGCATCTGAAAACTCAAAATCACCAGGCTCATCCAATAAACTTTCTTTATTAGCTGCCGGCATTATTTGCTGTGCGGGAGTTTCCTCCTCAGGTTTTGTATTTGTTTTAGTTGCATTTTGCAGAGATTGAGAGTGATTTTTAGGCAGAGCCAATCCGGGCTTATCAAAAATCTTAACCTGTTTTATAAACTCTGGCATCATGTTATAAAGCCAATCAACAGCCGGGTCAAATTTAGCATATAGCTTTGAATTACTTGAATACTCTTGGTAAGGCAAGGAAGTCATTTTGATCACTACCATGATTAAAGCAACGATAAAAACACCTCGTACAAACCCAAAACCCATACCAAGAATTCGATCAGTACCACTTAAACCTGAGCGTTTTAAAATAAAACTAAGCAGTGCATTGACTATGCCGCCAGCAATTAAAGTCGCTACCAATATTAGGATAAAAGCTGTCACAGTTCTTGCAGTTTTATCTTGAATATACTTTTGTAACCATGGATCCAAGGTTTGTGAGTAGCTAAAAGCTAACCAAATCGCCAAAACCCAAACAGAAAGTGCAATCAGCTCTTTCACAAAGCCGCGAATGAGACCAGTTATAACAGATAAGGCAATAACTGCAATGATTAGCAAATCAACCCAATACCATTGCATTCTTAACTGACTCCTGTAGTGACAATAAAGCCTTTAATTTGCATGACACTGGCCAATTGCTGTTGCAAACGTTGAGCCTGTTCTTTAGGATGTCCTTGCCCAACAATCACTTTATATACAGTTCCTTGAGCGGTGTTCACTTTGTTATAACTTGCCTTGTAACCTTTGGCACGCAGTCTGGAAACCAAGGAATCCGCATTTTGCCGTTTTGAAAAAGTAGCCAATTGCACTGCGTAACGACCTTTGCCTGTCGCCATATTTGCGGTCGGCTTTTTAGCTATAGTTGTTGGTTTTTTAATACTAGCAACAATCTTTGGCTTAACTGATGGCGCTTTTTTGGTTGCTACTTTTGTAGTTGTTGCTTTTGTAGTGGCTGCAGTTATCATTGCAGGCTTTTGCTTCACAACTCGACTTGGTTCAATTTTTGCTTTAGCTACCATAGGTTCGATTGCTTGCTTAA
This sequence comes from Legionella brunensis, assembly GCF_001467025.1. Classification (GTDB taxonomy): domain Bacteria; phylum Pseudomonadota; class Gammaproteobacteria; order Legionellales; family Legionellaceae; genus Tatlockia; species Tatlockia brunensis. The sequence continues at coordinate 367,688 of NZ_LNXV01000033.1, forward strand.
CATCATTTAGCTGACTTAAAGACTCTGCCTTTGCAAGTGTTGAATTAGCAATGTCTTCTGGCACGTCTGGTATCTCAACATGAGCAACCTTAACTGTTTCAAACATTTCCTTTTCTTCTGGCATAGCAACCTTAGGTGGCGTTGGTTTTGGCGGCAGTTGAACAGAAACACTCACATTATCATCGATGCGTTGATTCGATTTTTTAATTACTGCGGGAGCAAAAATAGCAGCTATAGATAAAATAACAGCAAGACCTATAAGACGATGCTTTACACGCTCATCCATCACTAATTTCATCATGTCTCCTCAGCTCTGGTAGTATTAGATACGGCGGGCAATACCTGCCCCACGGTAACAAATGAACCATAAACTATGATTAAATCACCTGGGTTAGCCACATTGCAAGCAGCTTGATAAGCTAACAAAGGATCATCGTAACAAAATGACACTATATCATAAATTTGAAAGGCTGCGCCAAATTGTTCTCTTGAAGCAGCGCGTTTACCACTTAAAAGTGCTGGGTACCAATAGTCCACAATACCAGACAGAGGTGCTATTAATGCAGGAATATCCTTATCCTTTAACGCTGAAAATACCGCATGAATGGAACCTTGGCAATGAAAATCTTTGATGTAATTTGCCAGATAGGCTACTGCTTGCGGATTATGGGAAACATCCAATACAGTAGTTACCCTTCCCTCAATGCGATGCAATCTCCCAGGCAAAAATAAATTTTTCACCCCCTGTATAATAGATCGTTGATTGATAGGTAATATTGATTTCAAACTTAAAGTAGCCATTGCCGCGGCAGCAATGGAGTTAGCATGAAGAGGCAATCGTGGTAACTCAATTAACTCATCTTGATGAGCAAATATTAGGGATTGATTCGTCAGATAATAACTATAATCAGCTCCACACACATAAGACATGCATTTTAACAAGGAAGCTTCTGCAATAATACTTTTGGGGGGATTCTCATCTGCATAGATAAAGGGCTTTTCAGTACGCAAAATTCCTGCCTTTTCATAGCCAATGGCTTCCTTGCTCTCCCCAAGAAACTCTTGATGATCGAAATCAATAGTTGTGATGATGGCAAGGTCAGAATCGATAATGTTTGTAGCATCTAAACGCCCCCCTAACCCCACCTCAAGAATTAGGACATCAAGAGGATATTTTTTAAAATACCAAAGAGCTGCTAATGTAGCAGTTTCAAAATAGGTCAAATCTATTGCACCGCGCCCTATTTCGATGGCACAAAAAGCTTCAACTAGATCTTCATCAACAATTTTTTCTTGATTGACCCTTATTCGCTCATTAAATGAAACTAAATGAGGGGAGGTATAGCTTCCTACCTTGTATCCTGCTTCAAGATAAATTGCCTCAAGGGCAGCAACTGTCGATCCCTTGCCATTTGTACCAGCGACAGAAATTACTTTCGCTGTAGTATGGAGTAAATGTAGAGACTCAGCGACTTGCTTTATACGAGTCAATCCCAGCTGAATCTCTTGTTGATGGCGATTTTCAAGAAAATGTAACCACTCATCAATAGTAAAATACTTACATTGCTTCATCAAAAATATTTGCTAAATCGCGGTGAGAAAGTTTAGCTACTAATTCTGCAACAGTATTTCGTAGATTTTTACGCTCGACAATCATATCAATATGCCCATGTTCGAGTAAAAACTCACTACGTTGGAACCCTTCAGGCAACGTTTGCCTTACAGTTTGCTCAATTACTCTGGGGCCAGCAAAGCCAATTAAAGCATTCGGTTCAGCAATAATAATATCACCAAGACTAGCAAAACTTGCTGAAACACCCCCCATCGTAGGATCAGTTAAAACCACGATGAATGGCAAACCCGTCTCTTCAAAACGAGCAAGAGCAGCAGAAGTTTTAGCCATTTGCATTAGCGAAAAAAGCCCCTCTTGCATTCTCGCACCACCGCTTGCAGTAAAACAAATATAAGGCCTTTTCTCTGCAGTAGCAGCATTGACCGCACGAACAAATTTCTCTCCCACGGTAGCCCCCATTGAGCCTCCCATGAAGTTAAACTCAAAAGCACTCACAACCACAGGCTGACGTCTTAATGTTCCTTTTACGACTATCAAGGCCTCTTTTTCACCTGTTGCTTTTTGAGCCTGGCTAATTCTGTCTTTATATTTTTTTGAATCCTTGAATTTTAAACGATCTATAGGTTCTAGATTGCTAGCGATTTCCTCTTGGTCTGCCTCATCAAGGAATTGTGCTAATCTTTCTCGCGCTGATAAACGATGGTGATGATTGCAATTAGGGCAAACAGAAAGGTTTTTAACAAGCTCACTGCGATAAAGCACGGAGCTACAGCCTGAACATTTAACCCATAAACCTTCGGGTACCCCTTTTTTTTGGGAAGTTTCGGTTCTAATTTTTGAAGGTAATAATTTCTTCAGCCAACTCATAATAAGAATCCACTAGTTTTTAAGCGCAATAGTATAACCTGAATTTAAATTAAGGGCTTGTTTTATTATTACAAAATATCTATCTCAAGATGCAACGGGTTCGGCAAATATTTATTGTTGAAGCAACAAAACACCTCCTTATCCTATGTATTATTTTGAATTTGCCCATACACATGCGACTCATCATCGGCTACCAGCCCATGAATTCTTTCATCACGAAATTTTATTGCCTTCTGATTAAATATACTGCACGCAACAAGAGCACCAACCCCTATAATACCGGGGATTACTGTAGGAGCATTTACTCCATCTTTTGGAGGTTTTAAATTCAATCCTCCACCATAAGTACCATTAAATCTTGCAACAATTTCTGCACTTATAGTAGTTAACACATCAATATCTGACCACTTAAAAGTTACGTTTCTTGAGAAATCATAATCTATAGGGATAGAAAAATTATTCACCGGACCTGTATAATATTCACTCAAAGCGTGCAAATTCCCCCGCGCAGGATAAGTGATACTTTTTAGGTCAATTGTGTTGGAGTTAATAACAGCTCCAGTGATGAGACTGCTTAAAGATGTATAAGATATGGAACCAAAAATTGATTTAGCACTTACAAGGCTATATTCACGAATTGAAGGGGAGTCAATGTCAGTAAACCTTGACTTGTCTATTCTTCCCTGATTCCACAGCTTTATATTTTCCCCAAGCAATCTAAGGACAGTACCTGAGGCTATTAAGCCACCGCATATCAACCTAATAGTAGCTGGATGAAGATAATCACTCAAATGAAAAGTAGCTTCGCCATTACGCTCTACATGCTCTTGAAAAGGGATTGTTTCATTCATTTTGAGAAGCAACTGAAGTAATTCCATACTGAGAATTACTTCACCAGTAGCGTCGGTTTCACCAAAATAATCTACATTAAGGGTATTAGCAGATAGATAACTAATACTAAACCCCACTCCTCCCGAAACACAAGCTAGAGTACCAGCAGCATTTAGCATATTTGCAGTCAGATCAACTGCTGTATCATATGCTGACCAAAAATAATCCACCCACGCCATTTTTACACCTTAAGTCAAAATGAAAGCTAGCAAACTACGCTATTAAATAGAGTATCACTTATTTTAATGTTTTATAGCTCCACGACATAATTCATTTGTAAGAAATCATTTGAATTTTGTTGCGGACTCAAGAATGATCAAATTAGGCACACTCTATCAAATTATTATCTCTTGTTCTTGAAAAAAAATCACCAAATTCCCACTAAATGTTTATATAATTATCACACCAATCAATATAATTTTTTATCCCTTTTTTCTTAAAAAATTGATTGAATCACTAAAGTTTTTTTCTCATTTTCCGATAATTGCCATGGGTTCGGTAAATTTAACAAAAAACAGAATTTATCGAGTATGAAGGAAAATCCCCTATCCAGGGATTCAAGGTCGAGGAGATTTTAACCATGGCTCAAGTGATCAATACAAACGTGATGTCGCTTAACGCACAACGTAACTTAAACGGCTCACAAAAAACCATGCAATTAGCAATCCAACGTCTTTCTTCTGGGTTGCGTATTAACAGTGCAAAAGATGACGCCGCCGGACTTTCTATTTCCGAGCGTATGACTGCACAAGTACGGGGAATGAACCAAGCCATTCGTAACGCTAATGATGGTATTTCTCTGTCACAAACTGCTGAAGGTGCGATGCAAGAAACGACGAATATTCTACAGCGTATGCGTGAGCTATCCTTGCAATCAGCAAACTCAACTAACAACTCAGGCGACCGCCAAGCTATACAGGAAGAGGTCAATCAGTTGAAAAGCGAGCTTGATAGAATTGCTTTAAATACTGAATTTAACGGCCAACGCATTCTGGACGGCTCTTTCTCAAGTGCCAGCTTCCAAGTGGGTGCGAACGCTAACCAAACTATCAATTTCGCAATTAGCAGTATTAAATCCTCTTCCATAGGTGGTATTGCACAGGAAACTGGAACAGAAGTATCTGCTGCTGCTGCAACAGATATTACTATTTCAGTTGGTGGTGGCCCTGCTACGACTATTAATTCCAGTGCTAACTTTACGGGTAATGCTTATCAGGATGCCACTTCTGCTTATGCAAAGGCTGCTGCTATCAATGGTGCGGGCATTGCAGGGGTCTCAGTGACAGCAACTACCACAGGAACTCAAACAGTAGGTGCTATTGGTGGTACTGCTGCTGATACCTATAACCTGTCAATTAATGGTGTCGCAGTATTTACCAACGAGGACGTAGCCGTCGCATTAACCAATACACAGCTTCGCGATGCGATTAACTCCGTAAGTAATCAAACGGGAGTCATTGCCAGCCTAAACGGTGGTGATCTCACTCTGTCAGCCAGTGATGGCCGTAATATTGACGTTACTGAGAGTGGTACAGGTTTCACTGCTGGTACTGATGGTTTAACAGTTACTGGCGGGGATTTTGATGGCGTGTTGCGTGGTACCCTTGCAATCAGTGCTACAGACACACTAGCCCTTGGTGGAACAGTTGCCACAATAGGCTTATCTGCTTTAATTGCTAAAGACTCTAATGGTATTGACACGATTGATGTCAGTACTGCTAGTGGGGCACAGTCAGCTATTTTACGACTAGACTCAGCACTAAGTGCAGTAAGTTCTAACCGGGCTGCAATGGGGGCCTTGCAAAACCGCTTTGAATCAACAATTTCAAACTTGCAAAACGTATCTGAAAACCTTTCTGCTGCAAGAAGTCGAATTCAAGATGCTGATTTTGCCGCAGAAACAGCCAATCTGACTAAGGGACAAATCTTGCAACAAGCAGGTACTGCAATGCTTGCTCAAGCTAACAGTCTACCTCAGTCAGTATTGTCTCTACTTGGCAGATAGAAAATAGCTAACACCATGCAGGTTAAACCTGCATGGTGTATTTGTTTATGTCCAAATTAAATGGGCATATGGAGGTTGTTGTCATGAATATTGAAATACCTAAGACCAATGCAGTTTCTTTTGAGTCCTCAAATAAAATAAATAATGAATCGATTGAATTTCAAAAAGAAACCACAACTCCGAGTTCTGCTCCAGGAGACTCAACAACATATAGTGTTGATGAAGCAACTGGAATTTTGCAAGCCATTGTTACGGATAAACTTTCAGATGAAGTTATTCGTAAAATACCGGCTGATGAATACCTACAATTATTATCTTTAATTGACGAGATGATTAGCGGTTCTATTGATGAGCACGTATAGTTTTTTATGAATGCTAATTTTTTTGAGATGTTGGACGATACATTCTATACTGGATAAAAACACAGAGATAAGGAAGTCATTGTGGCCGTAACATCCGTTGGATCTGGACTTGATATCAAGGCAATTGTTGAAGCCCTTGTAAAAGCAGATATTGCCCCTACGCAAAAAAGACTGGATGCTCAGGAAAGTAGTTTTGCAACGCAGCTTTCAGCGCTTGGACTAATAAAAAGCAGTCTTGCCAAATTACAGACATCCATGGGGAAACTCTCTGACATTTCGCAGCTCTACACTCTTCAAAGCACTGTTAGTGATGAGAGTATACTTTCAGCCTCTACTACTGAAAGTGCTACTCCAGGAACTTATCAGGTTGAAGTACAGCAACTTGCAGCAAAACAAAGCCTTGCCTCCGTAGCTTTTGCCAACGCAAATACTACTGTGGGCAGTGGTAGTATTACTATCGATTTCGGAACTTATAGTGCAGATAACACCAGCTTTACCGTAAATCCTGACAAAGCTCCAGTTACAATCAACATTGCACCGGGTACAGATAGTTTAGCGGCAATCAGAGACGCAATAAATAATAGCAGTTCAGGCGTACAAGCAAGTATTGTACAAGATAGCCAAGGTTCACGATTAACGCTTCTGAGCCCTGAAACTGGTAAAGCAATGGCCATGAAAATTTCAGTGGTCGATAATGATGGTAATAATAACGACGCTAATGGTTTATCTCGTTTGGCGTATGACCCTACAGTGGGTAATAACTCATTAACCCAGACCGTGACCGCCAAAGACAGCGAGGTTAGAATTAATGGTCTTTTACTAATACAAAGTAGTAACCAACTCAAAGAGGCTATCCCTGGAGTAACCCTTAACCTTAAGAAAGCTCAACCAGGGACACTGGTCGATTTAAAAATTGAAACTAATAAAACCAATCTCACCACAATGGTTAATGATTTTATTAAACAATATAACGATACAATGACAACTATTAACTCGTTAACCACCTACAACGCAACCACCAAGAAAGGTGGTCCTATGCAAAGTGATGCCGGCATACGGGCTTTAAAATTAAATTTAAGTAAATTAATTAGCGAGCCTATAGGAGACATCAATAATGCAGTACGTACACTTGCTGACATTGGGATTAAAACCAATGAAAAGGGATTGCTTGTCATGGATGCAGACAAGTTTCAAACTGCTCTTGATGAACAGTATGACGCTATAGGTGCTCTCTTTGCAAAAACAGCCACCGCAACTGATAGCAGCGTACGTGTCAAATCAGTCGGTACAGATGTTAAAGCGGGTAGTTATGATTTAGTCTTAAATACATTTAACCCTGGCGTTGACTTATCGGGCACCATAGGGGGCGTTAACGCAACTTCCAGCGATGGGCTTACACTCGTTGGGACAGGCGATTTTAAAGGCTTCTCTTTAGAAATTTTGGCAGGCACTACAGGATCTAGAGGTAAAATTACAATCACCGATGGATTAGCAGTAAAATTTGATGACTTGCTAACCACCTATCTCGATGAAAAAAATGGTGATCTCTCTACTAGAACCAATCAATTAAACAAACGTCTAGAACAACTAGATGGTGAGAGAGAAGAATTAGAGTTTAGGGCTACTATGATTTCCAGACGCTATACGAAACAATTCACCGCACTAGATACTCTGCTAGTAAAAATGCAAGGAGCCAGTGACTTTTTAAGTCAACAACTTGCTAACTTACCGCAATTGAACAGGAAATAGCACCATGAAAACTCCTTATCAACAAGCACTTGAGCAATACAAATCAATAGAGCTGCAAACTCGCATTGAAACAGCAAGTCCTCATGAACTAATTCATCTATTACTGCAAGGAGCACGTTCACATATTGCAACAGCACAAGGAAATATTCAGCGCAATCAAATTAGCGAAAAAGGAGAACATATCGGTAAAACCATTAGCATTATAGAAGGGTTAAGGACTAGTCTTGATCATGAAAACGGCGGTGATATTGCTGCAAACTTAGATAGGCTTTACGAGTACATTCAACGGATCTTGTTAAAAGCCAACCTTGATAACGATATTAATTTACTTGTTCAAGCCAATGCTTTGTTAGGTGAAATTCACCAAGCGTGGCAAGACATTAAAGAAATGGCTCAGAATAAAGCTTAGAGATCTGTTGTAATTCGAAGAACTTTTCATTGCAGCGATATAAAAACCCCTCTTTCATTAAAAGGTTTCATAAGTATCCTATATTAAAGATACAACTCTTTGTAAACAATAGAATATTATTATCCATACCAAGTCTTTACCCCAGTTACTCAATTGGCTAAAGGAGAGTATGGGGTCTAAAATTAACAAATGAAGGGTAAATTTTAAGTCTCAATATTTTATTCCCTTGGATAAAAATAAGCATAATTTGTCATCATTTTCTAGAGGAAAAGGAGGTTAAACAAACTCTAGATCAATAAGAACCAAGTACTTATATAAGTTAGTTATGGAAATTTCGAAACGTTATGGATATCGTAAGGAGGTCGCCATGTTCGGATGGGCACTAACTTTCTTAATCATTGCACTTATTGCAGCAGCTTTTGGGTTTGGTGGAATTGCGTCCGCAGCAGCTGGCATAGCAAAAGTGTTATTCTTCATATTCTTAGTAATATTTGTTGTCTTTCTAATAATGGGGTTAGTCGGCCGAGGCCCGCCTCCCTCTATTTAACTGTGAGGGCAACGCTACTACAAGGTTCTCTGCGTAGAGAGCCTTGCAAGGAATAAATAGAGTAGCTTTTTAAACTTCCAATTTAGGTTTAATAGACAAACAAAAATGTAAAGTTTTTTTACCATATGCCGTTAAAAAGATTACCAGTGAAATAAAGATTGGGATCATCATGAAACTAAGCTTAATGATAATAATAGTGATGATTACGTCACTTCCTACAGCTTGGTCCCATACTAGGTATGGGGAAATATTGTGTAATGACCCAGATTATTTTTGCATTCAAATTAAATCAGGACAAACTTGGAGTAATTTATTCCCTAACAGTGAATCCAGAGATATTGTAAGACGCATTAATCGTATGAACGTTCGCCTTCGTGTAGGCATGATTATCGCCATTCCCAAAAACCTTGATCGCATTACTATCTATGATGTGTCTCCCTTCCCACGATATATCGAATCGGATGGAGAGAAAACTATCTACGTGAGCCAGGAAAAATTAGCATGGGGGGCGTATGATGAAGATGGGGAGCTTTTATGGTGGGGTCCAATTTCCTCTGGGATAGACAAATGTCCGGGAGTAATAGGTGGTTGCTCTACTCCGACAGGCTCTTATCGCATTATTCGTAAACAAGACATTGATTGCATCTCTACAGCATTCCCAAGAAGGGCTGGTGGCAACAATGGCGGAGCCGAGATGCCCTTTTGTATGCATTTTTTTCGTGGTTATGCCTTACATGGCAGTGAAGAGGTACCAGGTTATCGTGCCAGTCATGGATGCGTAAGACTTTTTACTGAGGATGCACGCTGGCTGAATGAGGAATTTGTGGATATCCCAGGCGGTGGCATCAAAGGCACGCGAGTTATTATTGGCTCAGTACATGATCAGTTAAACACCAATACTAACTCTCAGAATTAACTCGAGAAGTAAGGAACAATACTTGAATCAGCAAACCTCGAAATTGCGACTCACCTATTTAGGAATTGATCCTAGCCGTGAATATGTAGTCTATCTTCATCCAGATTGTTTTATTATTCAAATGGAAGGATTTGAACCAGACTGTCAAATATTAGTATCCCATAAAAACCGCTCCATCGTTGCAACTTTAAATATCATTCATTCTAATTTATTAAAAACTGAGGAAGTCAGTTTGTCTGAAAAAGCCTGGAAGCAACTAGGTAGTGCAGAAGGTGATTTTCTCGAACTTTCCCGCTCTGAACCAGTAAATTCTTTAAAGTATGTCAGAGGGAAAATTTTCGGAAAAGAACTCAAATCTCCCCAAATTGATGAAATCATATTTGATATCGCTGCTGGTAAATACTCAAAAGTCCATCTAGCTAGTTTTATCACAGCTTGCGCGCAAAATAATTTTAATCCCAATGAAATTTTATACTTAACACAGGCCTTAGTGAAAACTGGGAAGCGACTAAAATGGGATTATCCTTTCGTTATGGATAAACATAGTGTTGGTGGGATACCAGGCAACCGTATAACACCGATTATTGTTTCCATTGTAGCAGCCGCTGGACTAATAATTCCTAAAACGTCATCACGAGCGATAACTTCTCCAGCAGGAACCGCTGATGTAGTAGAAACTGTGACATCGATTACACTTTCTGCAGCAAAAATCAAACGCGTTGTCAATAAAGAAGGCGGATGTATAGTTTGGGGAAACTCTCTTGGGTTTAGTGCTGCGGATGATAGAATTATTCATATCGAAAGAATGTTAAGGATCGATCCCGTCGGTCCCATGGTGGCTTCCGTTTTGTCCAAAAAAATTGGTATTGGCGCCACACATGTGGTTATTGATATACCTGTAGGCCCTACAGCAAAGATTCGTTGCGAAGATACCTTTAATCAGGTTGAAGAGTACTTTTCTTTTGTTGCCAATGCGCTGGGGATAAATCTCTACATTATAAAATCAGATGGCACACAACCGATTGGTAAAGGAATTGGACCTGCTTTAGAAATGAAAGATATTTTAGCTATTCTGAATAATGAAAAAAATAGTGATATTAATATTAATCTCAAAAATAAAGCATTGGAGTTTGCAGCCATTCTTATCGAGGCAGGCAAAATAGTAAAAGAAGGTGAAGGAGTTAAATTTGCTCGGGAAATTCTGCACAGTGGCAAAGCATTGAAAAAATTTATTGCAATTTGTGAAGCACAAGGTGGATTTCGAGAACCCCCGTCTGCCCCTTACACTTATGAAATAGTAGCGTCTAAGACAGGAATAATAGAAGAAGTTGATAATCGTGATCTATCCCTGGTCGCTAAATTAGCAGGTGCGCCTTATCATCCAGCAGCAGGAATAGAGTTTTTCGTGCTAAAAGAGAATTACGTTGAGAATAATCAACTTCTTTATCGCATACATGCTGAATCCAAAAGTGAGCTTGACTATGCTGTTGCCTACGCTAAAAAAATGCCAATTATTAAAATTGACTCCAAGGAATAAAACGACCTTAATTTTAACCATCAAAAGTAGTGTTGAAAGGTGTTGGCGATTGATAAGTCCCCCTATCCGATTGTAGAACATCATCATTACCTACATCATTTTTTACTATCTCAGTAGTTTTTTCAGTGGCCTTTGACTTTACTTCTTCTGGGGTTTTGGTAGACGAAGGTGAGGGACCACCTAATTTGCTTAGCATAGAGGTTGGAGAAAAGACCTGCTTCTTATCCTCCAAACGAGTATATAAATCATATAAATCGAATAAGCGTCCATTATTTAAAGCGCCATGATGGTCTCGCAAATAAACCTCTTCTCCATTGAGTTTCTTAAGCAGCGCTTTAGCTGCATCTATTTTTTCATCTTGAGAAAAACCAAGACTAAAACGGTTATGGTGTTTTCCTTCATCTGAACGATTATTAATATAGGTTTGTAAGGCTTTTTTAAGAAACTCTGTTTGAACATCGATGTCACATTTATTTATCAAGTTGAACAAAGAGGAATTCTCTTTAATGTCTTCCATTGATAATTTTGTATGAGGTAATAATTTAGGGATTAGATGAGCATGACCATTCATGCAAGCACTCATTAATGGAGTCATCCCATGATCAGACTTTAAGTTACAATCTGCACCATGTTTAAGCAATGAATCCACCATCTCGCCTTTGCCCATAAAGCATGCCAAATGCAAAGCCGTGCGATTGAAATTGTCAACTTTGTTACAGTCAATACCCTTCTCAAGCAAGGTATTTACCAAATTATCTTTGTCACTACACGCAGCGCCTATTAAAGGAGAAACTCCAGTATTGACATCAGCGTCATGTTCAAGCAAGAGTGCAACCATTTTTTCCTTGCCACTAATGCATGCGTGGTAAAGTGGGCTGAAATTAAATTGGTCAACTCTGTTAATATCTTCACCTTGCTCCGCTAACTTATGAAAATACGAAATAGCAGCTTCACTTTCTCCTTCACTAGCCACCACTAATTTAAAGAGAGAACCATCATAAGCAGCTCTCATTGTAGCGCCCAAACGCGGGTGGTCTAATAATTTATCAACAATATGAAAATAGCTCTTTGCTGCTGCCATCGTTATTGGATGACCAATAGATTTAGTCACATCCAATGTTGCAGAGGCTAGTGGATCGTCTAATAAATAATCAATAACTTCTTCTGATGCATTTAAGCAAGCGAAGTCCAAGGCAGTATTTCCCTTATCCCCCCGTTGATTAACATCAATTTTTGAGAAATCTAAACGCTTTAAGGTATCCAAATCATTTTCAATTGCTACACGATGTATGACTGTTTGGCCATTCTTATCTTGAGCCAAACTCGTAATGGGAGCTTTCTCTTTAAGGCTATCAAGCCTAAATGACATGGATTGATTAGTATAAATACTCGTTGTTAAGACTAGAGGTTGTTTTCCTGTTAACCAGCCATGCCATGGTGATTTATTAAAAAAACTCTCATCATTTAATTTTTTTGCCAACTCTTTACTGGTAAACGTTTTGCCATAATCTTCCAGTTGGTTTGTATCTATAATTTGAAACTTATCATCCCCAACTACTCGAACACCTACAGCATGACCATTCGCAGAAAAATGAATTGCTGTATCCGCTTTCCTTTTTAATTGTTGGCTAATAGCGCTCAAATGTGCGGTTAATTTGTCCTGACTATATTGATCCGTTGCCTGAAATGCCCTGGAAAATCCCCCTCTTTCCGCTAAGCTCTTAGACTGAAGAAAACCCGAAACTTCAAGCATATGTTGCTGCTGTAGGCTTTTTCCAAATGTTTCTGCGGCTACATCAGGTCGTAGATAACCTGCCACGCCTTCGAAGAATGCAGGAACATCAAGGAGCATTTTTTGTTGCTTACTTAAATTTTTTGACCCATGCGTTTTGACGTAATCTTTAACTTCATCAATTTGTTTTTTGAGTTCTTTTGGATTATTTGCAAATCCTTCAAGAAATTTTAACCGTTCATTAAACGCCTCTAACTGCCCACTACAAACAGCTTGCGCCCACATCGCTGAGAAGCCGTAGCACAAACCCCCTTCTGTAATGTATTTTTGATAACCTAGGGCATGGGCAAAATTAATTAATTGATAATGCTTCATCTCTCTTGCTTCATCACATCTTTTTTAAGATATAGACTAAACAAGCCAAAATATTCAAAAACAACACTATGTGATTATTATTTTATAATACGATGATGACTGAATTTATGCCGATAATTTCTATTTGCAGCAGCTATGTTGCATATTTTAATTCTTAAGTGAGGCAAGAAAAGCATCAACCTCTTTGATTGATAACTCCATAAAATTTCCGCGAGCCAAAAATCGAGGCATAGTAAAATTTCCATATCGAATCCGAATTAGACGACTTACTTCAACCCCTTGAGATTGCCATAACCGTCTTACCTCTCGATTGCGTCCCTCTGTCAGAGTTACATGGTACCAAGAGTTAGCCCCTTCACCACCTCTAAATTCAATTCGTTTAAACTGGGCAAGACCATCCTCCAACTCCACTCCCTTTAACATAACCTTTATAGCGTCTTGAGATACCTGTCCATGAACACGCACGGCATATTCTCTCTCTAAGCCAAATTTTGGATGCATCAAACGATTTGCTAACTCACCATTATTAGTAAAAATTAATAAACCAGAAGTGTTAATATCCAGACGACCAACCTGAACCCATCGGCCATGTTTTAGATACGGTAAATGATCAAACACTGTTTTGCTGTGTTTAGGATCATGTCGACTTGAAATTTCCCCCACAGGTTTGTGATACATTAAGATTCTTGTTTTTTCTTGTACTTTTAATGGGTTGGCAATTAACCGTCCCTTGACGCTAATTTTGTCTTGTGCGCCAGCCACATCCCCTAATTTAGCAACAGAGCCATTGACTTGTATTAACCCTTGCTCGATCCAACGCTCCATTTCTCGTCTTGAACCAAAACCAGCCTGACTTAATAATTTTTGTAATCGTTCTTTCATTCTTCTACACACTCTTCTTCTAAAGTTTGCTCTTGAGGAACAAGCAAGGAATCACTCATTTCTTGCAGGGCAGGTAATTCATTGAGACTTGATAGATTAAAATAATCAAGAAATGCTTTAGTAGTTACATAAACAGCAGGTTTTCCCGGTATATCTCGATGTCCTGCGATACGTACCCACTCACGCTCAAGTAATGTCTTTAAAATGGAACTACTAACGGCCACCCCACGAATATCCTCAATATCTGCGCGAGTCACTGGCTGCCTATAAGCAACAATCGCTAACGTTTCCAATAACGCTCGAGAATACTTAGCAGGTTTTTCAATATACAAACGACTTACCCAGGTGCTGTATTTTGCCTTTGTCTGTAAGCAATAGCCACTGGCTAGTGATTTTAATTCTATTGCGCTATTTTCATATTCATTTGCAAGTTCAGCTAAAGCATTTCGTAACTGCTCATAGCTTGGTTTTTCCCATTCGTCAAAAACTGTCTGCAACTTTTCAAGTGTTAGTGGTTCACTTGTATGCATTAGCAAAGCTTCAACAATTCTTTTAAGTTCATTTTCATTCATGGTGTATAACCTGCAAATGAATTATTGTAAAAGCACTCGCTTGCGTGATAATGATTAGTGATTGCCTGGCTAATTCTAAAATGGCTAATAAGGTGACAGCCAATCCCATGCGCCCTTCCTCATACTTAAATAATTTGTCAAATGAAACCGTTTTCTCTTGCTGCAAGCGCTCCAACACAGTTGTCATACGCTCTCTAACAGATAATGGTTCACGAGTAATTTGATGATGGCTTCTATGACCTTGATTCTTAAGCAAAGCACGCATAGCCTCTGTTAATGCAAATAATGCTACCTCAGGATGCACAATTGGATTGTCAATTTTTTCTGCATTAATTGAAAACCAAAAAACATCACGCTCACAACGTGGCAGATTATCAAGCGCCACAGCTGCATTTTTCATTTGCTCATAGGCTTGTAATTTTCTTACCAATACTGCTCTAGGGTCCTCTTCAGCATCATCTTCTGATTGCGGTGTTGGCGGTAATAACAGCCGTGATTTTATTTCTGCAAGCATTGCAGCCATTAATAAATACTCAGCCGCCAATTCAAGTCGATGTTCTTCCATGAGTTGAATATATTGCATATATTGTTGTGTGATAAGCGCTATAGGGATGTCGAGGATATCAATATTTTGCCGCCGAATAAGATAAAGCAATAAATCCAGCGGGCCTGAAAAAGAATCCAACAAAACTTCAAGTGCATCTGGCGGAATAAACAAATCACCAGGAACTTCAGTCAATGGCCTTCCTGCAACAATAGCCAGTATAGCCCCAGAAGATTCTGCAAGAGAGGTGCTCATTAATAATCCAAGCCCATCACTTCACGTACATCCCCCAATGTTTTATTCGCTTCTTCCCTAGCAGACTCACTTCCTTCGGCAACAATACGCTTCACAGAACCAAGATCGGCCTCATATTCTTTAATAGCTGTTTGAATTGGTTGCAACTCATGCAAAATTGCATCAACCACCGGGCGTTTACAGTCAATACAACCTATTCCTGCTGTTCGACAACCAGTCTGTACCCAATCTTTAGCTGACTCTGAAGAATAAATTTTATGAAGCTGCCATACCGGACATTTTTCCGGCTCGCCTGGATCAGTACGTTTTACTCTTGCAGGATCCGTGGGCATCGTTAGAATTTTCTTTTCAACTTGCTCAGGCTCTTCTCGCAAACTAATAGTGTTATTGTAAGATTTTGACATCTTCTGACCGTCAATACCTGGCATCTTTGATGTTTCAGTTAACATCGGTTGTGGTTCAGGTAATATTATTTTTCCTGAGCCATCCAGATAACCTAATAATCTCTCCTTATCCCCAATAGAAAGATTATGCTGATTAACAAGCAATGCCTTGGCGGTATTTAATGATTCATGGCAACCATCTTGCTGAAATTGTCGACGTAACTCACTGTATAATTTGCCATTTTTCTTACCCATTTTTTTAATGGCATCTAGGGCTAACACTTCAAAATTAGGCTCACGACCATAAATATAATTAAAACGACGAGCAATTTCTCGAGTCAACTCAATATGAGGAACCTGATCTTCACCCACAGGCACATAGTCTGCTTTATAAAGCAAAACATCAGCACTCTGCAGAAGAGGGTATCCTAAAAACCCATAGGTAGCCAAATCTTTATCATGTAATTTATCCTGCTGATCTTTATACGTAGGAACTCGCTCCAACCATCCCAAAGGGGTAATCATCGACAATAAAAGATGCAATTCAGCATGTTCAGGCACCCAAGATTGAATAAAAACCTTAGACAAGCTAGGGTTAATCCCACAAGCCAGCCAATCAATCACCATATCCCATAGAATTGTTTGAATAAATCCAGGTTCATCATAACGCGTTGTAAGTCCATGCCAATCAGCCACAAAGAAATAACAATCATATTGATGTTGCAATTTAAGCCAGTTTTTAAGTACCCCATGATAATGACCTAAATGTAAACGGCCGCTGGCACGCATTCCCGATACTACACGCTTACTCGCATTAAATATGGCTGACATCAAAATCCTTAACTCTATTATTTAAAAATTACACTTCCTTCATTTTGAATAGCACAATGCCTTCGCGCTCTCGTTCAGAACAATATTGGAAGTGATTTACTATTTAAAAGGCTCAGGGTCTCCTTTGCCTTCACGAAGAATAACAGGATAATCACCAGTTAAATCAATGACGGTGGTTGGTTCATGGCCACAATTGCCACCATCAATAATTAAATCAATTTGATTTCCTAATAAATCTTTAATGGCTTCAGGCTCGCTTAATGGTGCTGTTGCTCCAGGCAAGATTAATGTAGTACTCATCAATGGAGCTTCCAGACACTCTAGTAATGCTAAAGTAATGTTGTTTTCAGGAACCCTTAAGCCCAAAGTTTTTCGTTTTGGGTGGAGCATTAATCTTGGCACTTCATGGGTAGCATTCAATATGAAAGTATAAGAGCCTGGAGTAAACGCCTTTAACAAGCGAAAAATTGCATTTGAAACTCGCGCATAAGTCCCTAATTGCGATAAATCACGGCAGACTAAAGTCATATTATGATTTTTATCCAACTGACGCAGGCGCCTGATTCGTTCTAATGCAGATTTATTACCCAAATTACATCCCAACGCATAACCTGAGTCAGTAGGATAGACTATCAATCCACCATCTTGAATGATAGTTGCAGCCTGCCTTAGCAAGCGAGCCTGTGGGTTATCGGGATGAATTGCGAAAAACTGACTCATAAGGTCCCCTGTTAAATGTTCCATTGATGCCATATTGGCATACAGTTTACCGGGAGTTGCGGTTGTCTTCCAAGAGAAATACGCGATAATGTATCGCCGTGATAATCAGAGCCGGTTGACCCAAGAAGTTGAAAACGTTGGCAAAGCCCCGCCATTTCTTGAATTTGAACCTTATTCATTTCACCAGAAACCACTTCAAGACCATTACCCCCTGCCTCTTTGAATGCAGTGATCAATTGCTGCAATCGTGTGTTAGTCAAAGAGTATTTCAATGGATGAGCCAATACTGCTTGACCATTTGCCTGTACAATCCCTTCCACTGCTTCAGTCAGCGTAAGCCAAGGAGTCCTGACATAGGCAGGCCTTCCTCTTCCTAAAAAACGTTTAAATGCAGCTTGCAGGTCAGCAACAATCTTCTCATTAACAAATACTTGGGCAAAATGAGGCCTACCGACACGTTTATGACCAGCAATATCACAAGCTTTCTTATAAGCATCTGCAACACCACAGGCTTCCATTTGCTTTGCAATTTGTAATGCACGATGAATCCTGCTTTGATTTTGCCGTTCTATTAACGATTGAATTGCCTTATCTGATAAATTAATGTTTAGCCCAATGATATGAACATCATATTTTTTCCAACAAGCACTAAATTCTATACCATTAATGATTTGAATTGCATGTCCTTGTGCTGCTTCATGAAGCGCCTCAAGACCAGCTACGGTGTCATGATCAGTCAATGCCAAAACTTTAACATTTGCCCCAATAGCCTTATTTAATAACTCAGCAGGACTTAAAACTCCATCGGAAAAACTACTATGACAATGCAGATCAATCATGGGCAGGAATAATTAAACAATCAAAAAATATCAATACTACTCGTTGTCTATAGTATACTCGATTACCGATGATAATTGTATTTAATATTTCCGTCCTCTTGTATTCTCCCCTAATTTATTGATTTTTTATTCTTATTTGCTTATCTTAGCCCCTCTTTTTTCTGATGAGTAAGATTATGAAGATTATTTTGGTTGAAGATAACTTTAGTCTTTCGTATACAATGAGTAACTTACTCGCAAAATTAGATTGTGAGGTAAAGCACTTCTCCACTGGAGAAAAGGCCATTGAATACTTTAGTGACCCGGATTCATCTTATGATCTAGTCATTTTGGATGGTAATTTGGCTCCAACTTATTTATCTGGAAATAGCAAGATTTGTAATGGGCCTGAAGTCGCCGCTGTAATACTAAGGCTCAATAAAAAAACTCCCATTATTCCGTGGACAGACGATGCTCAGATGTTAATTCGATTTCAAAAGCTATTTGACTTGTATGAGAAAGGCCCTATACCTCAGTTAAAAAAGCCCATTGTCCCTTCAAATTTAAGAGAGGTAATTACATCTTTTATCAATAATAATGCAAACCTAGAGAATGAGGGAAGCTCACAGTCAAGGGGACGTGCCTTTACTTCACCGCCAGTCTTGCGAAAGTCCTGATTTATGGACTATTCTTATCTTATAACTTATTAATTATTTTGTATTAACATTGAGCAGTAAATTACAGAACGAAAAGCTAAACTATTCCCATCTAAGCTCTCAGCAGTTAGCAAATCTATGCGGTGTTTTTCACGAAAATATCAAATTAATTGAATTATTTTTTAACGTAACGATTAAAATTGGTCACGATGAGGTCAGTTTATTTGGCTATTCCCATCCAGGCTTACTTAAAGCAAAGCAAGTTATCAAGCAACTTCATAAGCTGGCAAATAATCCTATTCAAGTTGAAACCGTTAATTCTTTTTTAGAAAATAAGGATCCCAAAACTGTTATGTCACAATCCATTAAATTAACTCGTAAGACGATATTACCTCGTAATACCAAGCAGGCAGATTATCTCCATAGCATTAGTAAACATGATATTACCTTTGCTGTTGGTCCTGCCGGTACTGGAAAAACCTACCTTGCAGTATCAAAAGCAATTGAAGCATTTGAAAAAGGCGAAGTTCAGCGTTTGGTATTTGTCAGGCCTGCTGTTGAAGCAGGTGAAAAACTAGGGTTTCTGCCAGGGGATTTGGTAGAGAAGGTTCTTCCCTATTTGCGGCCAATTTATGACGCTTTATATGAAATGATAGGCTTTAAAGAAACCCAAAAACTAATCCAAACCGACGTAATCGAAGTGTTACCTCTAGCCTTCATGCGAGGTAGAACCTTAAACGAAGCCTTTATTATTCTTGATGAAGCACAAAATACAACGGTATCTCAGATGAAAATGTTTCTGACACGAATGGGCTTTGGCTCTAAAACGGTCATCACCGGAGACATAACTCAAATCGACTTGCCGAAAGGAACTGAATCCGGTTTATCCCATGCAGTTAAATTACTTGCTTATATTCCTGAAATTAGCATTCATTATTTTACCAGCCGCGAAGTTGTTAGACACCCACTGGTTTCGCGTATTATTGACTCCTATGACACATTAAAAAAGGATCTTAGAGAATGAGTTATCATATTGACTTACAACTAGCCTGTGAAGAAGCTATCCCCGTGGATAAAAATTCCCTTATTTCCTGGGCACAATTACCCCTTATTGAACACTTGGATTCAGCTGAGTTAACATTGCGTTTAGTTGACAAAGAGGAAATTAGACAATTAAATCATACGTACAGAAATCAGGACAAAGCAACCAATGTGCTCGCTTTTCCTAGTACTATTCCTGATAATATAGAACTTGAGTACCCCTTACTGGGCGATGTAATAATTTGCCCTGCTGTTTTACAAGCAGAGAGCATTGATCTCGATAAACCATTGACAGCGCACTGGGCACATATTGTAATTCATGGGGTCTTACACTTATTAGGCTATGATCATATTGAAAATAACGACAAAGAAATCATGCAAGCACTGGAAATAAAATTACTTGCTAAGCTAGGTTTTGCTAATCCATATCAACCAGAGGATAACCATCTTGAGCAGAGAGGATGATAATAGTTCCTTATTTATGCGTTTAAGACAGTTCTTACAAGTCGAACCACAAAACAAAGAGGAATTGATTAATTTATTGCGTGATGCTCATATTCGCTCATTGATTGATTCTGAGACATTAAATATGATTGAAGGAGTCATTCAATTCGCCCAAATGCGAGTAAGGGATATTATGCTTCCTAAAAAGCAAATGACTTATATTCCTCAAGATTTTGAGTTGAAAGAGATTATCGATATTGTCACAAGTTCCGGCCACTCTCGTTTCCCTGTCACAGGTGATCACAAAGATGAAATTATTGGCATCTTACATGCAAAAGATTTATTACGCTTTCAAGTAAATCAACCTACAGAATTTGATTTACATGACATTATTCGTCAAGCCACTTTTGTACCTGAAAGTAAGCGCCTTGATTTATTGCTAAGTGAATTTCGTAATAATCGCAATCACATGGCAATTGTTGTAGATGAATACGGGGCCGTAAGTGGTTTTGTGACAATAGAGGACATTATTGAGCAAATTATTGGCGATATTGAAGATGAGTTTGATATTGATGAGGAAGCTTATATCAAAGCACATGGTGACTCTTACTATATCGTTAAGGCACATACTCCAATAGAGGAGTTTAATGAACAATTAAACGCCAATTTCAGTGATGAATCTTATGACACTATTGGTGGGATTGTTATGACAAACTTTGGACACTTACCTCAACGAGGGGAAACAATTACAATCGAACAATTTGAATTTAAAGTCATAAATGCAGATGCAAGACGGATTAAATTGTTAGGCTGCTTGGATAAACGCCCAAGTAAGGATAAATTAACTGTTCCCTAGCAAATAAAACAGCTCGTCTAAAAATGCAGTAAAATTAAATGTGGGAACACGCTTCGGATTGACTGGTTCTTCCGGAGAGCTGTATTCAATAAGTCAATGTAGTTATAGGTGAAAGGTGCATTTAAGTAGAACAAACTATCGCATTTTCGTCGTTGAAGACGGAATGAAAAACAAAGTGATTCAATATCGAGGACAATTAAGAAATGAACAATAGTATCTTGATTGTAGATGACGACACTGAACTAACTGATCTTTTAGTGCAATATCTGGAACCTGAGGGCTTTAATGTCGTCTGTGCCCATGATGGTGAAAATGCTGTCAAAAAAGCACTTAATCAAGTTTTTGACGCTATTATTTTAGACGTGATGCTTCCTAAATTGAATGGCTTTGAAGTATTAAAGGCTATTCGTGAACACTTGGATACACCCGTCTTAATGCTGACAGCCCGTGGTGATGATATTGATCGTATTGTAGGGCTTGAAATTGGTGCTGATGATTACTTGCCCAAACCTTGCAACCCTCGTGAATTAGTCGCCAGATTACGTGCTATCCTTAGACGCACTCAAAAAATTCCCACTCAGCGTCCTATTATTGAACATCAAGACATCGTCGTTGATTGCTCCAAACGTCTTGCCACGCATCATGGGGAAACAATGGAATTAACCAATGCCGAGTTTAATATTCTTGAGATGCTAATTAAATCACCAGGCCAGGCATTTTCCAAAGAAGAGTTAACCGAATACGCTTTAGGAAGAAAATACACAGCCTATGACCGCAGTATTGATGTTCATATTAGTAATCTACGCAACAAATTAGGTGATAACCAAGAAGGCGAACCATTGGTAAAAACTGTTCGTGGTTTTGGATATATGTTTAATGCGTAGTCTGTATTGGCAAATCTTTTTATCTTTTTGGCTGGCCACCATTCTTATTATTATCACTACGGCCTGGGTTACAAGTGAGATTGCGCAAAAGTCCTCAATTCCTGCCCGTGAGCGCGTGTTTATGGACAGTTATGCCAATGCGGCAGTAGCAACTTTTGAATCAGGTCAGCATATAGCCTTAAAAAAATGGTTAAACCAGATAGGCATGTCCAGAAAAATGACCTTATATTTACTGAGCAGTACCGGTGAAATTATAGGCAATCAAACGCCGCCTGACGTGGTCAAACAAATCTCTAACAACTTAGTCGACGAAGAGTTAGATGATGGTGTTATAAAATTTGGCGATATTATCGTTAGTCATGAAATTCTTTCTACCTCCGGTAGCGCATATCGTTTGGTCGCTGTCAGTGAAAAACCATTGGCTCATTTTGTAGAAATTCCCTGGGCCGGCTTAACAATACGTTTGGCTATTGCCATTATCATTAGCGGTCTCATTTGTTATTTATTATCCGTCTATCTAACCCAACCTCTGCGCTCCTTGAGAATGGCGGCAAAATCAATCGCCACAGGTCAATTAAGTACTCGCGTGGGTCGCATTAAGGGACATCAACGAGACGAAATTGCTGAGCTAAGTGATGAGTTTGACCGGATGGCTGAACAACTCGAAACAATCATGAACTCAAAAGAACGTTTATTGCAAGACATCTCGCATGAGTTACGTTCCCCTCTTGCCAGGTTGCAAATAGCAATTGAATTAGGTCGTAAAAAAGCTAAAAACTTAGCCGAGATAGAGTTTTCACGTATGGAAGTTGAATGTCTACGCTTAAATACTCTGATAGGGGAAATTTTGGAGTTCGCAAGACTTGATAAGTCTTTCACCCAGCTTAATAGAACACTTATCAATTTACCTACTTTACTCAAACAAATCATTGATGATGCCAATTTTGAACTAGGTACTAAGCAATCCGGCGTATTCTTACAAGAGGAAATAGGAAATTGCCAATTATTTCTCGATGAGCGCTTAGTACACCGTGCAATCGAAAATATCATTCGCAATGCCTTAAGATACTCAGCACCAAATCCTCATGTCGATGTGTCTTTACATTTTGATGTTAAACACTCTCAAATCAATATTGACATTGCAGATAATGGCCCTGGAGTCCCAGAAGAACAATTAGAAAAAATTTTCAACCCTTTTTATCGAGTTGACTCTTCAAGAGAGAAGAAAACAGGAGGTTATGGCCTTGGCTTATCAATAGCCCAACAGGCTATAAAACTGCATCAAGGCCAGATTTCCGCGATGAATCGTAAGGAAGGTGGACTTCTAGTGCGAATAAGCCTGCCTTTGTTGCTCAATCCCCCCCTAACTAATTAGGCTGTTGCGATATAAATATCAAAAATTTTTCAAAGCTATTGTTATTCTTTTCTTAAATTCATTAAGATACCTAAATTCAGGCTGAGGTATAATTTTAGTGAGCAATGCGGAAAGACTTGATAGGGCAAGTAGTGTTTGTTTCTTCGCAGGTTTTGTAGTTTCACAACTGCAGCATTCGCCTGTTGCCGTCTTAGCTGCCCTTTCTAACCTTATTACTCTCTTTTTTAATTCACTTGGCTACGGATTATGGTTACTTGCTTGCCAATTGTATCCTGATTACCCTCGAGATGAGAACCATTGGTATGGTTTTACTGAAGTTAAAAATCAACAAAAAATAGCAGCTGTTCTTGGATCTATGGCTATTCTTTGTTGTGTGGTGGGGATTTTCATTTCTCCCTTGCTTTTACCAGCCAGCTGGTTATTTTTTGTAAGTAATTTTATCTGGTGCATTGGCGAGTACCATAAACAACAAAATCCTTTTAAGGAGGACGAAGCCTGTTCACCTGCCCAACAGACAGCTTATGTGCAATACGCGATTATCACCACTTTGATGGCTTTGATTCCTGCAGTAGCAGCCACCGTTTCGATGTTTTTTCCTCCTGCCGCTTTCCTTGCCTTTGTAGTATCTACGACCTTAGGCATCACATTGGGCTCAATAGCTTTTTATTGCTGGTTAGATTACATGATTGATATAGGAGCTCCCCAAGCACAAAGCTATGAGATACTTAGCCGAGATTTAGAAATGACAGAAGAACTCTCTTCAAATGTAACCTATGCTTCGCCCTCACCCTCAGAACAGGCCTGCTATCGACCGTTGTGGAAACAACAACGGTCTTCTGTAGGAAATGATCCTTTGAATCACTCTTCTTCCTTACTGTCATCAAACACCAGGACGTGTCCTTAATTATTGCCATTAAGCAAGACCTTAGTACTTGGTTACAATACCGAATAACAGATTTAGAAACTTATTCTTCCGAAATTATGTCCTTTAGAATTCTTAAAGAAGGCTTTCTTCGTGAGAATGACAATATACTTTCTCGCTTGGAGACTTTGAACAAAAGCATCGATGAACATCAAGCCACCCCAAATGCCAAAGCAATTCATTTGCTGATTAACTCTTACCATCAAGTTTTGCATAAAACTCACACCCCAGAAAGTCGCGCTTTTATTTCCTCATTAGATAAATTACTCAAGACTATGTCCAGACAAACCACCGATGCCATCGTCAGTCAGATGTCAAAAGAATTCGTCGATACGATAATATCTCATTGCTTAGCAGGCTTAAATAGTGATGATAAGTCATATGATTACGCATGCCGACATCTTTTAACAAGCCTTTGCCAACTCCAGTCTGCTTCTAATCATCAAACGTTAGAGCGGATAAAAGCTTATTTAGGTCAACAAGATTTAAATCTCCTGGGTGAGAAACAACTAATTTTAATCGCAAGCGATATTCTTAGTGGTACGGAAAAAGACTTAACCACCTCGACTCTAAATGGGGTATGGATACAACGTCTGTTAACATCCCCACGTTTTATAGCAGCAAGCAATCCCAAAGTAATTCAATCTCTTGTAGATCGTTATCGCTTTATTTCATTAACATTAAAACAAGATGAATTTGAGCGGTTAAATCAGTGGTTAAAGACCAAACTGGCTTTTTATGACCATCACCAGCAAAGTTTAACTCGCGTTGAGAAATCAATACTCGACTCCCCAAAACGTCGGGAATATCTTCTTAAGAAACGTGAGCGATTATTAAGTTTCCGTGCAGACGACAGTATTAGAGCTTTATTTAACCAGCTTGAAGACAACTGTATTGAATTGAGAAAAGACGCTCCTGAGACTGCAGATTCAGCATTAGATGTACTTTATAGCCATTATAATAGCAGCTTAACCAGTTTACGCTCTGATTTTTTATTTAAAGTTGCTGATTTTATTGTTAATCGAGCTTCACGGAATCGTGGAGATATTGATATCGCTCAAGACACACTCTTAGGATGGTTAAGACGCTATTTGCCGTATAAAAATTTTGAACAAAACGAGTTAGCGCGAAAATCCCAAGTATCGCTGTATAATGCTGAGGGGGAGAAAATTGGTTTTATTAACGAGGCCAATCAGGCAATGACCTTCATTGATGATGAACCTTGCTCTCTACTAGAGACCCAAGGAATGTGTCCTGGAATCTCTTTGTATGATAGTAATCGATGTGTGATGGGGACATTAATGCCATCAGGGGAAGTCAAACGTGAGAATTTATTTCAGAAAAGTACCAGCGCCCTATTAATTGCCAAAGTGCTAACTGAGCAACTCACTCAATCTCCGGCTGCTCTTGAATTATTAATGACTGATATTTTTACGGAACATACTTTAGAGCAACTCTATGCAAATAGTGAGACCGAGAAACACCCCTGGATTGAAACGCAAATCAGTTTACACTTTCTTGAGAAACAACAGCCTAAAGAAACCGTTTCTTATAGAACAGAAACACTATCGCCGATAAAAGCACCAAAAAACATCGGATTGTTCTCAAAAACCAGGAATACACAAGAAACTACGCTGGAGTCACAAACAGGCTTAGTCACCGGATAAGTCCGGTTAGAAATCCTCTATTAAAATTAAACTATAGTTATAATAGAGGATTAATTTGGAGAAAAGGTTATGAGATGGACTCTCTTACCCAATATTTTATTGTTTGCCTGTTTATCATTCGCGAGTTTTGCATTTCAGCCTAACAGCACAAGCCCGCAAAATCCAAGTTATCTCTATTACCCTGGTTTACAAAAAGGCCATGAATTAAATCCTTTTAATCGCCCACCTCAAAACAATGTGACTACTGGCAATGACAAATCAACCACTCGCTTTGATCAAAGTGGCTATTTGGATACCACACCAGTTGATGATACAGGTACAGAAAAAGACATTTATCACAAACTACAACCCAATTGGATTGTTCCAGGGCATCAACATCCATCACCGCAGCCAAAGTATCTTCCTAATCCTTAAATCAGTCCTATTAGTTCTGTAATAATTGTATGAATTAAGGATTAGCAATTCTAACGGTCATTGTACTGAATTAGGTTGGCAACGGATTATCCCCGACATGACGGCGATTATCACGTTGCTCTTTTTCTGCTGCCAGTATTTCTGCCATTTTCTCTTTACTAAAAAAATGTAAATTATGCCATTTTTGTCCATACATAGTGTGGAACATCGCTGAACATACAACAACATCGGATCCTTTGACTACATGAGTTTCAACATCAGAGGGGTATTTACCATTATTCTTAGGTGTATATTGTAGAAAAAAATCTTTAGTATAGGGTGGTTTTTTGAAATAAATAGTGATTGCATGAGGCTCCAGATCCTGCCCTATACCAGCGCCTGTTGTCGTCGAAATAGTGATTCTTTCTGTACCTCTCAGTGGCACCGTGACAAAAGAGCTACTCCTTTTTTTTGTCCGTAAGCAATCCTTTATAATATCTTGTAGAAGTATTATTTGTGTATTAGCGTGATTAATTAAAACATCCTTTAATACACCGCTAACGTCTCTTTTGCCCGCAAAACACCAACCTTGAGGAAGAGCTATATAAAGATGAGCCATTAATACCTCCCTAACAAACACAATCACCATTAAAAAAACACATCGTACAATGAAAATTCACCGAACTGCAAATCCAATATGCCTCTTCTGCAACGGCTGATGTTTAGAAACAAGGAAAACGACGGCTTATGATTGATAAGTAGTAAGAATATGGCGATTAGACGTATAGGCTATTTATGCGGGTCATGACTTGTCAGCCTAGTTGATAATGAGTATAGTCTCCAGCCAGATTAGGAGTATTATTTCATGGTTAACCTAGAAAAATCGATGATACATCAAGCCAAACAAGCCTTGGTGCATGCTTATGCTCCCTACTCCAATTTTCAGGTAGCCTCCTGCTTATGCAGTGAAGATGGTAATTTGTATACGGGAGTTAATGTAGAGAATACCTCTTATGGTTTATCCATCTGCGCAGAAGCATCAGCAATTTGTCATATGATTGCAGCAGGAAAAAGAAAAATTAAGAGCCTTGTTGTCCTTAATGGTGAAAATACTCTTTGCTCACCTTGTGGTGCTTGTCGTCAGCGAATTATGGAGTTTTCAACCCCTGATACACTGGTGCATCTATGTGATGAGCAAGCAGTAATAAAAACCATGCGAATTGATGAGTTATTACCCGAAGCATTTAGACTTAAGCCTTAACCAGGATTAAACATGACGAAAACAAACCTAACTGCCGCACATCAGGCAGCACAACAGATAAAAGAAAAAGTTCCAAATTTTAAACCCACTTTAGGCATCGTACTTGGTTCAGGATTAGGAAGTTTTGCAGATGAGTTAGAAGATGCTGTGTCCATTAGCTATGAGCAACTGCCAGGCTTTCCTAAGCTTACTGTGCATGGCCATGGGGGGAATTTAGTTTTGGGGTATTTGTCAGGGGTGGGAGTAGTCTGTTTACAGGGTCGAGCTCATACTTATGAAGGTACCAGCTATGAGGTTATAAAAACCTATGTTCGAACCTTAAAACTATTAGGTTGCGATTACTTCTTTGCCACGAATGCCTCAGGATCGCTTCGAGAAGATGTAGGGCCAGGCGAATTAATGCTCATTACCGATCATATTAACATGCAACCAGGTAACCCTTTGGTAGGGCCTAATGATGATGAATTTGGTCCTCGTTTTGTCCCTTTGGATAACGCTTACGACAAGGGAATGCGTGACAAATTGCTACAAATTGCCCATAAAGAAAGTATATCCTTGAATCAAGGAGTTTATCTTTCAGTATTAGGCCCAAATTATGAGACTGCCGCGGAGATCAGGGCATTTAGGATTATGGGCGCTGATGCTGTCGGTATGTCAACGGTACCAGAGGTTTTAGTGGCTAATCATTGCAATATGAAGGTTGCCGTTATCGCCACAATTACTAATTACGCTACAGGCCTTGCCTGCACTAGCCACAGTCATGAAGCTGTTGTATTAATGGCTTCCAAAGCAGCTGAAAAACTAAATCTTTTAGTTAAACAGTTTATTGCGAGTCTCGCGTGAATTTAGAAGCACAATTTTTGACAACCCTTGGCGAACTTAATGAAATATCTTGGGATATGAAAAAACTGAGTGCCCAAGCTATTTCGTTAATTGATTTAACATTGCTCGATGAAAAAGCCACTTCTCAAGATTTAAAAACTCTTAGTGAAAAAGGTAATGTACACCAAGTTGCAGCTATTTGCGTTTTACCCCAACATCTGTCAACAATTGCCCCTGTTGCGGCAACTCAACTCACAACTGTAATTAACTTTCCAACGGGAACTCAGGCTCTGTCGGAAGTCTTAACTGAGATTGATCAAATAATGATCCATAATCAGGTGAATGAAATTGATTATGTTTTCCCTTATCAAAATTATCTTAAAGGAGAAAAGCGGGAGGCTCTAGAGCATTGTCACCATGCCTATACTCGCTGCAAGCAGCATGGAGTTATTTTTAAGGTTATTTTGGAAACCGGTGCTCTCCCTACTTTGGAATCCATTTTTGCATTGAGTTGTGAAATCATCAGTCAAGGTTGCGATTTCTTAAAAACTTCAACTGGAAGAATTAATCAAGGCACAACCCCCTCTGCTGCTTTTGCCATGTTAAAAGCGATAGAAAATAGCAACACAAGTTGTGGCTTGAAAGTCTCAGGGGGAATAAAAACGCCTGAACAAGCCTTTACGTATATGTGTCTTGCGAAACAAATCCGAAACCGCGATTTAGATAACTCCTGGTTTCGGATTGGCGCTAGTAGTTTATTGGACGAACTGATGAGAACTTAAAAAAAGAAATATACTTCCACTCCCTACTTGTCTTTTGTAGTCTTTACTAATAGCGATTGAAGATACAAACTTACTCAAGAAATTCTTAACTTACTCGTTTTAAAAGTTTTAGAAAATAAATTATGTACGTCGAACCATACAAGCATTCGCTGCTGACTGTCCTACTGCCCTTAACATTCTAAGACTTATAAAGTCTCAAGATTTTAATAAGTTGATGATTATATTGTCAATTAGCAAAACAAGACTTTCGTATTTTTTCCCACTCCACCACCCAATTCATTTAACAACCCCTCCATGTGTTAATTTTTTGTAAACATTGTTTAAATTACACATTATTTGATTATATATATGCCAAAATTACAAATAATGCGGCAAATGATATGGTGATTCAAATGGGTAAAAAAGGAAAGCAGGAGGATACCGAAAATATTATTGATAGTAAAAGGATTGGGAAACTATTGGGGAAAGGAAATTTTGGTAGTGTCTATCAATATGGTAATCGTAGTGTTGTCAAGTTTACCAGTGATGTAAACGACTTTGAAATAAATAAATCTCTCACAAATAGTGTTAACGGCCATTTTAAAAAACAAAGACGCTCCGTAATAGACTTTTTTTCAGGTAGAAAAAAGCATGAAACAGAGAGTCGGCCATCTAATTACACAGAACAAGATTACCGTAAGGCGATAGCATTTAGCGATATGGGAGAAGAGAACACAGGTGAGAAGCGAAAAGGATTAATATCTGAAATTGCCACATATGGCAGCTTGGATGATTTTTTACAAAAACTGGTAACTAATAATATCAACTTAGATGAAAGAGCTTTACAAGCTTATAAAGCTAATCCAGAGCAATTTATAGATGTGGTCATAAAGAGAATGCATCACTGCATTGAGCTTTTCCAATCATTAGACTACATCCACGCCGATGTAGCACCACGAAATTTTCTGGTATACGACTTTACAGATGACCATTTTATATTTGACAAAGATGGCGAAATTGTAGGTCTTCGTGATTTTCCAATGAAGATTTCAGATTTTGGCATGTCGATGGAACTTCTTAGCAAACAAAACAAACAAGATGAAACGATAGCAATATTACCTGACCAAGAAAGTATTGAATATAACTTAGCATTGCTACCAGATAACAAAAAGACTAAAGGAGGCATACAAAAACTTGAGGATAACACCGTCTATATTCAATTAAGTAAGAAGAAAAACCCTGATTCATTCAAATACATTGTCAAAGATTCAGATGGTAAATTAAAAAAAGGAAAAATAAAATTTGATGAATTAAAAGATTTTGACCCCTCTCCTCCACTAACTATAGAAAAATTCCAAGATGTAAAACAACAAATTTTAGATATTGCTGCGCAAAAAGGCCATGTAAGTATCAAAGACAAAGTGCTAAATGAGGATAAAAACGAACAAGTCATAGCAAAAAAAACCTTTAGAATTCCAATAAAATGGCAAGAAAAATCTTTGCTAGATGAAGAACCCAGGTATTCAGTCATGTCTGATTGGTTCTCATTTAGAGCCTCCTTTATTAGTCTTATGAGTTTATTGAATAATGAATCAGAAAGCGCTTATCTTTCATTTGAAGATGAGAAGCGAGGAGTTAAAGCGTCTACTACAAGAGAGGTTGGTGAACTTAAAAGGATGATTTCCAATAAAGAGGCAATGTTACTTCATTTAGACTATGCTGAAACAAAAATTAAGACAAAAATAGTTTCTTTAAAAAGTGAGCTACCCGAAGAGAGTAAAATTAAGCAACTAGAGGAGGCTCTGCATAAGGCGAAAAAAAATTTAACTGAGATTAATAATCAATTAGGCAGTGTAGATAAGCTTGATGCTGCTGAAATTGACAAATTAAAAGACTCAATCCCAAAATTAGAGAAAAAAATTCAATATTTAACAGAGGTATTATCTGATATAGAAGAAAAGAAACTTCAATTAAGAACGGCGGAAGGTTGTATCTATTTAATTGAAACTTACAAAGAATACCTTATGGAATTCCCTGATGATCATGTCACTGAATCCCCTTCGAAACAAAAAGAGGATGATAAAAATTTATTCGCGTCAGCTAGCTTAGAAGAGGGAAAAAAACGAGGTAAGGAAAATTTAGATAATTTTTATGAAAAAAACCCTACAATGCCTGCAACAATTGAGGTCGCAAGCTTTAATGAAGATCATTACGAATTGGTTAAAGACAATGAATTGCCAAGTGCAGCAGAAAATACAAGCAGTTTAGCCAAACCTCAAAATAATTATGCTGAAGTCTCCCCTAATCTGGGACGAAAAAAACCGAGCTCCGAAGAAAATGCAAGTGGTTTACCCAAACCCCAAAATAATTATGCAGAAGTCTCCCCTAATTTGGGACGAAAAAAACCGAGCTCCGAAGAAAATACAAGCAGTTTAGCCAAGCCCCAAAATAATTATGTAGAAGTTTCCCCTAATTTGGGACGAAAAAAACCGAGCCCTGAAAGTAATGAAGGTAAAAGCAGCACAGAATTAATGTTGCAAAGACTGAGTAATATTCCAAAATCAAGCTCCTTAGAAAAAGATGTTGATAGAACAATAACTAGTCAGGCAAAACCTCCTCCCGATACCAGCGCACCTGTATCGGAGAAGAAAAACAACGAATCGGAAGAGATAGATAATTTGGAAGATGATGATGAACGTCTCAACTTAAACTCAGGTAGTGGCATGATATAATAGGTTTCAATAACTTAATTTGAATAATAATACGGAGTCTTTTATGAAAAACTTCATTAAAGGAAATCAGAAGATGACTAGAACAAATTATCACGAAATTTTAACGGATTATATTCGTAGCGAACAAGATGCAATCGCTATTCCGAACCTTAAATTTTTAATCAATCAATTTGATGAGAATTCACATCAAGGTAGCGTATTGATTAAAAACTTATTAGCATCAGTACTAGCTTTTACTCTTGAAACTGAATCTAGATGGAATGCAACTGGAACAAAAGAACGCCTAAATAATTTATTGAAAAAAATGGCTGTTAGCATTCAAAAATATGAAACCGAATATCCCAAGATAACCCTCAATGAGGAGGATGATGCACAAGCATTCTTATCTGCTCTTACTTACTCCAAGAAATGTATTCTGCATTATATGGAAAAGGCAAACAAACATTGTAAGCTTTATGAAGTATATACTCAGGAAGAAAATGATTTAAAAACAATTTTTTCAAAAATGGAAACCATGGATTTTACCTGTAAAAAATAATACGCACAGGGGTAGTAGTTGTTATATAAACATCGAGGAAACTAAAATTGAATCCTGGATTTTGATCTTCTACAAAATCCAGGAGTGTCTTTTCTGCACGGTTTGCAAACCATCAAGGCAAAACTTCAGTGCTTTTAGAGATAGCAATCATAAGCCACATGAACAACCCATACCAATTATTAGAAGTAAATGCTTGTAAACAGAGAGCTGGCTCACGTTTATAAATTAATTTTTGCTGATAAATCAGATTTAAGGTAGCACCTCCCCAACAAAGCCAAAAAAACACTGAGTGAAGATTAAGGGCTAAAGCAAACCAAAATAGATGAAATACTGACTGCATAAAGCCAATGGCAAACTTGTCCCATTCTGCAAAAAGAATTGCTGTGGATTTGACGCCAATACGTAAGTCATCCTCACGATCAACCATGGCATACTCTGTATCGTAAGCAACTACCCATAGAAAATTAATTAGCAACAGAATAAACATAGTCTTATCAAGAGCATGATCTAAAGCAGCAAATGCCATCGGTATCCCCATGGAAAAAGCAATACCCAACACTAACTGTGGGCTTCGAGTAAATCGTTTGCAAAAGGGGTAAAGCACCGTGATAAAAACTGCAATTAGAGCATAATAAAAACAGGCTTTAGGCAGTTGAAGCAAAATTCCTAACGCCATTAATAACAATGCGCCCAGTAAAAAAATAGCCTCAAGCAACCCCACTTCCCCAGTAGTTATCGGCCTTGTTTTTGTCCTTTCTACATGTAAATCAATATGTCTATCTGCAATATCATTAACAACACAACCTGCAGCGCGCATTAAGACGGTGCCAGAAAAAAACAATAAAATCAAAGAAAATGGAGGATTTCCTTGACTAGCTAACCAAAGTGCCCAAGCCGTTGGCCACCACAAAAGCAAAATACCGATTGGTTTATGAAACCTCATTAATCTTAAATAGCCACGCCAATTCACTTTATTATCCTTAAAAGACCAGGAAGAAGGATTTCAACAAGGTGAAAAGTTGCATTATGCGCCAATGAAAAAATAGAGAGTCGTACCCACAATCTGCTATTTTCTTCAGTTAACACAGAAGGAAACCAATGGTATTCCAAGCAGGAAACATTGATAGGATAATGAATCATCTGATTACGTTTTACTGCAGGTGTATTAAAAACAATGACCCCTAAGGATTCTTTTTGTAGTCTATCATAAAATGGAGGATTGGCTTGATAGCAATGATCTGGAATTATTGTTCTTGCATACCAGCATGGCGTATCACAGGCCGACATTATAATTTCTCGATGAATTACTTTTTTTCCTGACAAGCCAAGTACGAATTTATCCCACCAGTTTGGCTGCTCCCATCGTTGATTGAGAACACTCAACGATGCCTCACCGCACTCATCCTTTAACTTATCCGTCAAAGAGAGTTCATGCGTCAGCCAAGGCAGCAAAACCGCTGGGGGCGA
Source organism: Legionella brunensis (assembly GCF_001467025.1). Lineage (GTDB taxonomy): Bacteria > Pseudomonadota > Gammaproteobacteria > Legionellales > Legionellaceae > Tatlockia > Tatlockia brunensis. The sequence continues at coordinate 401,475 of NZ_LNXV01000033.1, forward strand.
ATCAGTTTTAGTCGCTAGACTTTCAATTTGATTAAACATTTAATAAATAGCCACATCAAAGCTCAACAATTATCCTAGAAAAAGTAGTTGCTATTGTTGCGAAGCTGCTTAATGTGATGATAAACGTAAGCAGACGCAGTAACTCAGGATTATATCATCCGAGCTTCAAAAGCACTAATAACGAGTTTTCCATCTGCATTTAAGGCTGGCTTACTACACGGCCAAAGCGATTCACAACTAATTTCGCATGGTTTGACTCCACCGTAAGCAAATCAAAATGTCCACTGGTTGCGGCATGGTTTAAATTATTGGCAAATAAAAGGTAAGAATTAGATTGAAAACCTTTCCAACTGATTTGCAACCCTCGAAAATGCCATTTCCATTGATGCAATAATTTATCACCTTGATGATATTTATGCTTTTTATTATCAACAAAAAGAAGCATTCCTTTAGACCAGTCGCCTGAGTCATCTATAGGAGTCAATGCTAGACGAGCATCAAGCAGCAAAGCCATTTTCCTTGCATAACAGATTGCAGTACTTATTTCGTCTTCCGCCACTTGCAACTGATTTTTATTAAACAGTGAAAGTCCGGACGGTACGGATAGCAAAAACAGTAAAGCTAGCAAAATTAAAGTGCAAATCAACTCAAGTAAAGTTAACCCTTGCATTCCTCTCATTTTATGACTTATCTACTAAAAAATTTCTCACGGCTAGAAGATCGTCATAAGCTTTTTTCTTATCTAAGGGATTTCGCAATAAATAGGCCGGATGGTAACTAACTATAAACGGAGTGTTCTTGTAGGTGTGAATTCGTTGTCGAAGCTGATTTAATGGTAAAGGCTTATTGACTAAAAATTGCCCTGCAAAACGCCCCAAAGCAAGAATTAAATGTGGATTAATTAACTCAATTTGCCTGGCGAGATAAGAACTACACTGTGAAATTTCTTCAGGTTTTGGATCACGATTATCAGGCGGACGGCATTTCAAAACATTGGCAATATAAACATCCTGCTCCGTAAATCCAATACTTTGTAACATTTGATTTAACAACATCCCAGCTTTACCAACAAAGGGGAGTCCCTGCTTATCCTCATAAAAGCCCGGTGCTTCGCCAATGATCATTAACTTTGCAAGTGGATTACCACGGGAAAATACCGTTTGAGTGCGTGTTTTATGCAAGAGACAACCTGAGCAAGAAGCGACTTCTTGCGTAAGTTTTGCTAATTGTTTTTCGCAGGAAACATTTGCTTCGCGCTTAACCCAAACATCAATTCCCATCGTTTGTAGATAATAATTAAATGCATTTGACATGAAAAATAGTCATGAATTTTAACAGAACTAATTATTACAAATTAAGTTAAGCTTGCGAAGTCTACCTTCAAAAGAATTAGTTCCCAAAAAATTTTGAAGAGTCTGTTTGCTATTGCTAGCTTGAGTCGAAAAATCATGGCTTTTCGGCCAAGATAGTAGAATTGTAAACAGACCTTATGGTGTCTGTCTTTTACCATGAAGTAAGGCCGTAATACTTCGAGTTACTCTTGCTGGTGAAATTGCAGCACCATAGGCAAGCAGCTTATTAAGAATCCCGGGAATAATGAATAGTTTATTTTTTTCAAGACCACGATACGCTATTTTAGCCACTTTCTCAGGTGTCATTATTCCTAAAAAACCCCTGGCTAGAAAACTCTCATCCATACCTGCTGAATCAAAGAAATTCGTTTGTGTAGGTCCTGGGCAAAGAATGGAAACATGCACTCCGGATCCTTTTAACTCATAAGCCAATGCTTGTGATAGAGACGCAACGTAAGCCTTTGATGCATAATAGGCTGCCATGAACGGTCCTGGTTGAAAAGCAGCCGTCGATGAAACTTGTAGGATTTTACCCTTGCCTACCTGGGTAAATTTTTTTGCAAAATATCGTGTTAACTCGGACACTGTAATCATATTAAGCTGCAACATTTGATTTAAATACAGTGAATCCATCGAGGCGAAATCCCCTAAATACCCTATGCCAGCATTATTTACCAGACAATTAATTTCATATCCTTTTTCCTCAATAGCTTTAATTAAGTTAAACGCACTATTATTCTGCCCTAAATCCATAGGGATAATATTCACCTCTACTGAGTAAACGGTAGTGATTTTCTGCTTTAGTTGCTCTAAAAGCTCTCTATCACGAGCACAGAGAATTAAATCATGTCCCTGTTTTGCAAATTCACATGCTAAAGCATGTCCTATTCCTTTCGATGAACCAGTTATCAGTGTGAACATGATCCATTCCTTCCTCTATAGGAGCATCTTTTACTATTATAGTTTCTAATGGTTCCTCACCTTGTTTTAAAGATGAACATAGTTCAAAGGCATCATTCCAGAATTCTTTACTGAGTACTTTTAAAACCCTATTACTTTGTCGAACTAATAAATCCCACTTGCCATAAAATGTAGCGTTTTTTAATTTGTCAGCAGATTGCATTATTGTACTAAACAGCTGCAATTTACTAGCAACTTCCTCTACTTTTTCTAAATGAGAATTATTTAAAATCTGAATAAAAATAGATAGCAAGATATGCACATCCCCCTTGATATCTCTAAGATATCTTAACCCGGTTAAAGGACGATTTAGGCTCAAGGAATGTCTCGCCAACTTAAATAATTTTAAATCATGAGGCGTAGTCAGAAAGGAATAAGGTATTTTATGAAATACCGGATAAATTGCCTCAAACAATTGCATATTTTTAACAAGCCATTGTTTTTCGGATATACTGCCTGATAACTTGAGAGGAAAATTGTCACTATGAGTTGGACTTTCATGCCTTCCTTTTACTTCCCTTTTTTTGTCAGTAAAGTAATGTTCGCGTAACTCATGGATTTTCTGTTCTGATATCCCTTCTTTTTTTGCTTCTGATGCTATTTTCTCGAACCAGTCCTCATGACCACGGTAACAACTGAAGTATAATAATTCTTCCATGGACGCAAATGAGGAGTACATTAATTCCTTGTTTTTAGCAGTGTCATTTTTCACCCCATATCGCGCATTAATATAGTTTTTTGCTGCCTCATAACCATTTCTTACTAAAGTGTTTTGCGCCTCCAAATCTAAATCAAACTGTGTAGATGAAACATTGCCGGTAGGAATTAGCACTACTTGATTACTATGTTGTAGCAATTTTAAACGATCTTTTTCCCAACCACTCACAGGATCTGTAACCCCAGTTAATAGTCCATAAATCCAATTCCAGACAAAATTCTCACGGTAAACTCGATCAACGAACTTATCTAATAAATTTCTCTCATAGCCATTATCAAATTGAAAAGCTACCATACTTAAACAATTACCATGTTCAGACTCAAGTAATGTCGACAAATCGTCTTTAAATACTTCTGTAGGAAAGTTATTTAATATTCCACCATCTTTATGCGTAGCACCTTCAACAACAGTAGGTTTAAATACTACTGGAAAACTAGCTGAAGTTTTTCCTGCCTCACTAACCTCCATCCAGGGTGTAGTTGCATATGAAAAATATCTTGTTTTCCTACTTTCTACATTAGTAGCCGTTACAGTTAACTTTTCCCCTAAGCCACAATCTGGATAACGTTTTTTTAATAGATGTAGCGATTCAAACGTAATTTTTCCATGCTTAAAAACACCCTCAGCTAAAAATCTTCGACCTTCAGCTGTTTTATCGACTTCATACTTTTGAATAATCTCATTAACTTTTTTAGTAATCATATAATCAAGAGCAGCTTTCATTGCTCTAGCATCCGATAAACCAGAACTATCAATGTCATAATGAATGATATTTTCTTGCTTAAACCATTGAAAAAAAACAAGAATATCTTTCCAGTTATAACCTAAATAACCTAAGATCGCCATGATTGCTCCCGCAGAGCTACCGGCATATTTAGTTGGTTTAATTCCTGCTTCATCAAATGCCTTTAAAGCACCAACATGGGCAAAAATTTTGGCCCCGCCGCCACAGAAAACCATACTATCTAAATCAGGTCGTTTCTCTACAACCAAAATCTGGCCATTGCTTTCACGTTTGAAAACCCGCACATCCCCTGTCTCAAAAAATAAGCGATATTTTTTGCTCCCATGGAGAATTTCTTCCATTTCGACTTCTTGTGGTACAGTTTCAAACCATGTTTTAACCCATTCCCAAATCCTTGAATACCAGGGTTTCTCAATAAAGAAGCGTTGCGTTTGTCGATACTCCCTCATTGCTTGCATACGTTGTGAACTAGAAACAACCTTAATAGAGAAAGGATGAGGGTTATATATTGTAGAGTCGAAATCATGGGACTGAATGTCGGTAGAAATCAATTTTTCGACCATATCATCGGTTAATAGTACACGCTTAGTATTACGAAGTGGCTCCGGCTGATTATCATGGGCTGCATGGTATTTTTCATCATTATTTTCAATCGCAAACTGGTTTAATCCAATTAACAATCCATGAACATCTTGGCATATTTCTAGGCCAGTTAATTGATAATTAAGTGAGATCTCAAATGGAGTCAAATGCCAATGGTAGGATTTTTTACGTGAAAACAAGAGATTAACGACTCTTCCCCACCAGCTCAAACCAACTTCAGCAGTGTACCCCCTATAGTTACTGGTAGCAGCCCCTGTCAGCAATGCTTGATGCGCATCCTCACTGTGAGGCACTAAAAACCAATTTAAAAATTTCTTCTGATATTGCTCACTCATGCGAGTGAAATCAATGATGACTCGCTCATCATCTAATAAATAATCACCTAAGGTGTATTTTTCATCTGGAGAGGCTCCGTTGATCCGAAACCATCCTTGGTGAACACAAAGCAAAAACTTTTTTAATAAAAGGATATTAGGATAAATTACTGTATCTTTGCGCAACAATGCACTTAACACGTTTTCTCGTGGCATAATTAGTCCTTTCGTTGCGAGTTCTTGGGACACAAACAATCCCATGCTTGTGTTTTGAAAAATAATTTATTGCAAAATTATTTAACTATTTTATTACTAACATAAATCAATGGATAAATAAATACCATTTCTCCTCGCCCACTTACAGACTTCTTTCCAAACTCGGCTGCAGTGGAGAGTTACATCAATGACATTAGACTTGAATTCGTATAAAACACCGGGTATATCGTGATTTTGCGTGTCGTTCCCAAACCTTTAGCAAATGTGCTTGGAAAGGCTAATAAAAAATGAATCTTAGTTGTTAATTGATGACAGTATCTTATCAATAACTTGTGATGGATTTGATGCACGAGTGATAGGTCGGCCAATCACTAAAAAATCGCTTCCCAGCTCAGTAGCTTGCTCAGGAGTCATTATTCGCACTTGATCATCTTTTTCATTTTCAGATAAACGAATACCTGGAGTAACTGTGAGAAAAGAAGAACCACACACTTCTTTGACAGTCGGCACTTCAAAAGCAGAACATACTACACCGTCAAGTTCGGCCTGATAAGCTAGTTTTGCCAATCTCTCTACTTGCTTATCAACGGAAGGTTCTAATCCGATAGTTGGCAACTCGCTAGAACTCATGCTAGTTAAGACAGTCACAGCGATTAGCAAAGGGCGGTTAGAAGTATAATGACTCACAGCCTCTTTTGCAGACTGCATCATTTGGAGACCACCCATAGCATGAACATTGATCATCCACACCCCAAGCTCAGCACAAGCTCGGCAAGCCTGAGCAACTGTATTAGGGATATCGTGAAATTTTAAATCTAAAAAAATTTTAAATCGTCTTTGAATTAATCCACGAACGAAATCCATGCCAAACAAGGTAAACATTTCGCTACCAATTTTTAAAGCACATTGACTTGGATCGACTTTGTCTATCAAGTCTAAAGCTTCATTCTGCTTACAAAAATCAAGAGCGATAATTAGTTTTGGATTTTCCACTATGCGCCAGCCAATACACTAGAGAAACAAGTTTTAACAGCATTAGCAACTTTTTGCTGCTCCTCTAAATCCATATAAGGGTGCATTGGCAGGCTAACGACGTGTTGACTAGCACGCTCAGCATTAGGGAAGTCACCTAATTTATGTCCCAAATAGGCCAATGCTTCTTGCTGATGCATAGCCACTGGGTAATGAACTGCAGTAGGTATGCCTAATGCTTGCATCTGTTTTTGGAAATCATCTCGATTAGGAACTTCAATCGTATACTGAGCAAAAACGCTGGTATTACCCGGTTTCACAACTGGAGTTTTTACGATGTCAGAAAGTAATTGCTCATATCGTTGCGCAACACGTTGGCGCATAGCAATTTCATCCGGAAATAACTTCATTTTTTCAATTAAAATGGCTGCTTGTATGGTATCCATACGGCCATTGATACCAATTCGACGATGGCAGTATCTTGCATTTTGTCCATGAATGCGAATCTCCAGCATTCTTTCTGCCAATATGTCATCATCAGTAAAGCAAGCACCCGAATCCCCATAACCACCTAAAGGCTTGGAGGGAAAGAAGCTAGTACAACCAATAGTGGATAACGCTCCTGAGTATGTCCCTTTGTAAGTAGCTCCAAAGCTTTGAGCCGCATCCTCAATTACCGGTAAACCATGTTGTTTAGCAATAAGATTTATTGCATCCATATCGGCACACTGTCCATATAAGCTAACAGGCATAATGGCTTTGGTTTTAGCCGTTATTTTCGCTTCAATTTGAGCTGGGTCAATATTGTAGGTCGATGGATCAATATCAACAAACACTGGTTTCGCTTGGCAAAGGGCAATTACCTCCGCCGTCGCAAAGAAACTAAATGGGCTAGTAATCACTTCATCACCAGGCTCTAGTTCTAAAGCTAAAAGAGCCATTAGCAAAGCATCCGTACCACTCGAATTAACAATTGCGTGCCTGACACCTAAAAATTTTGCTAATTGCTCTTCTAACTTGGCAATTTCGGGTCCCATAATATATTGTCCATGTTCAAGGACAGTTTGGATACCCTTTAAAATATCTGTTTCGATTAATTTATATTGTTTTTTAAGATCGATAAATTGCATAATTTTCTCAAAATTTAGCAAAAGAAATGATTAGTACACTGTAAATTAGAATGAACCGTTGATAGTAACTCTTCTGTTTTAATTCTACTTTTTCCTTATTTCAGTCATCCTAAGGCTCATTGCTTGTTAACTTGACAATTAAGCACTGTCGCAATTATGGCCTATTTGGGAGTTCCCCTCCTAATTTATCTTAGTTCACTAATCTCCTTCCAAACCATGAACGGGCTTCATTCTACCCCATTGTTTACAACTTGGGCAATGCCAATGCAAATGTTTCCCTCCAAATCCACAATGGCCGCAACGATAAATTGGTTTATTATCTAAAAATTTACTTGTCATATCATAGAGCATTTGCAATTTATCCCTGACTTTTCCGTGGGCAGTTTCTAAATGCCAGAAAATAAGACGATTTAACCCTCTAATCGAAGGATGAGTACTTAGTTTTTCTGAGACGAAATCAATTGCTGTGTCCATATCCTTCTGATGGCATAAAAATTCAGCAATAACAAAGATTGTGGAGGCACGGGGATGTTCTTTTAGAGTATCTTGTAAATATTCTACACATTCATACATTGCATCCAGTTCGCGATAACAGACTACCAAAGGTTCTATTATCTCACTAAGAAATTCAGGATCTTGTTGAGGAACACGGCGTAAAGACCGAATAGCTTGTTTATAGCGATTATTTTGCATATCAAGGGACGCTTGCATCAAACTGGCACGGACACACATCTTATCTACAGTTAAAGCCTGCTTGATGGCATTTTGTGCTTTTTCCATGGAATTAGTTTTTAAAGCCTGGTTTGCAATTTCACAATAATAATGAGCCGCTTGTATGTGCATACTTTGGCCTAATGAAAGCTCTATTTTTTTAGTAATATCCAAAGCCTTCTCCCAGGCTTTTTCTTGCTGATAAATGGCAAGCAATCCCTGTAAACTGCAGGTTTCCTTACTTCCCCCCATCTCAACAACTTCTAAAAAAATACGCTCTGCCCTATCAAAGACCCCCGCACTCATATAATCTTGGCCAAGAGCCATTAATGCCTCTTTACGCTCTCTAAGGCTTAACTGTGGTCTTGCAATCAAATTTTGATGAATTCTGATTGCTCTATCAACCTCTCCTCGTCGACGAAACAAGCTTCCCAATGCAAGGTGGGTTTCAACTGTTTCACTGTCAACCTCTAGAAGTTTGATAAATACATCCACTGCTTTATCGGGTTGTTCATTCAATAAGTAATTTAAACCGACAACGTATTCGCGGGATAAACGATTATTAAACGCTGTTTCTTTGCCAGAATAATTACGGCTAGCAACCCACCAACCAGACCAAGCTGCAGCAGGTAACAATAATGGCCATAAATTAATCATTAAAGATCTCCATTATTTCGTTTGTCCAAAGCAGATGGTAAATCTGCTAAATTCTGAATCATCTGATTCTTACCGTCAATTCACTGCAACTCAATGTTGATCCTGCAGAGGAATTGATCTTAGATTTTTAATTTCTTTTTCAGTTAATTTAAATTGGTTTTTGAGTTTTAGGTACTCTACTTTAAGCCGCCAATAGCGATATAGGAATAGAAGAAAGCCTAAAAGCAAACCTATACCAAGCATAATCGTCATGAGGACTGAAATAGGCATTGTCAATTTTGTAAAATAAAAATTAACCTGGACTGAGGATGCATTTAAAGCAGCAAAAGTAACCCCTAACAAAATTAACAATAAATAAAATACCATCATAAACAAACGCATCGCATTATTCCTATAATGAATTCCGCTACAAGCGAAATATGAGAGGGTTGTTAGGGCTAACTTCAGAATACTCTAGCATTCTTATAAAATTTGGCAATGGAAAATAGTATTGTTTAGTAACTCAGATACTCTTTGCACTTTCTTTAGTCATCCTAAACAGTGCTGAATCGTCCTTAATTTCTATCAATTATCGGAAATGAGAAGATAGTCATTTAAGACAAAAAAAAAGCGTAGTTTCCTACGCTTTTTTAGTTAAAGGGGATTACTCACCTTCTTTGCTTGCCATCTTCTCTTTCAATAGATCGCCCAATGTTGTTGAAGCAACTTCTCCACTGCGTGAGTATTTTTTAATTGCTTCTGCTTGATCTTGAGCATCTTTTGCTTTGACAGAAAGAGCGATTGTACGGTTTTTCTTATCAACATTGATAATTTTTGCTTCGACCTCATCACCTTCTTTGAAATGAGCAGTTGCGTCATCAACTCTTTCTTCAGAAATTTCATTTGAACGAATAGTACCTACAACCTCAGGAGCTAGATCAATTGTGACTGTCTTAGAGTCTACTGCAGAGACAGTACCCTTGACGATAGCACCTTTAGCATGCTCTTCAACGTAAGTTGTAAAAGCATCTCCTTCGAGTTGTTTCAAGCCCAAAGAAATACGCTCACGCTCAGCATCAATTGCAAGGATAACAGCTTCTAATTCTTGACCTTTCTTGAATTGCTTAACAGCTTCTTCGCCTGGAGTATTCCAAGAAATATCAGATAAATGGACTAAACCATCAATATCACCATCTAGGCCAATGAAAATTCCGAAGTCAGTAATTGAACGGATTTTCCCTTTAACTTTTTGACCTTTGCTATGGGTTTGTGAGAACTGATGCCAAGGATTGCCAACACATTGCTTCATACCGAGAGAAATGCGGCGACGCTCCTCATCAATTTCGAGCACCATGACATCAACAACATCACCCATTGAAACTACTTTGCTAGGATGTACGTTCTTGTTAGTCCAATCCATCTCAGACATATGTACTAACCCTTCTACACCCTCTTCAATTTCAACAAAGCAACCATAATCAGTGATATTAGTCACTTTACCTTGTAATTTTTTACCAACAGGATAACGCTCAACCAAATCAACCCAAGGGTCATTGCCTAATTGCTTCATGCCTAATGAAACACGATTACGTTCGCTGTCAAAACTTAGTACTTTTACACGAACATCTTGGCCAACAGTGAGGACCTCACTTGGATGTTTGACGCGTTTCCAAGAAATATCAGTAATATGCAGCAAGCCATCAATACCACCTAAGTCAATAAACGCACCGTAGTCAGTGAGGTTTTTGACGATACCATTGAGAACTTGGCCTTCATGCAATGACTCAAGAAGTGCTTGTCTATCAGCACTGCTTTCTTCTTCCACAACAGCACGACGAGAAACGACAATGTTGTTGCGCTTTAGATCCATTTTAATAACTTTAAATTCTAATTCTTTACCTTCGAGGTAAGAGGGGTCACGGACAGGTCTGACATCAACCAAAGAACCAGGCAAAAATGCGCGAATTGAGCCAATTTCAACAGTGAAGCCACCTTTGACTTTACCAGAAATCAAACCAGTAACCGTATCGTTGTTTTCGTGACATTTTGACAACTTACGCCATGCTTCCTGACGTTTTGCTTTTTCTCTAGATAGTAACGTCTCGCCATAGCCATCTTCTACAGAATCCAAGGCTACTTCAACAGTGTCACCTAAATGGATTTCTAGCTCACCATTTTTATCTTGGAATTCTTCAACAGCAACGATACCTTCTGATTTCAAACCTGCGTTTAAGGTGACATAGTCATCGTCAATACCGATAACCTTTGCTGTAATAATTGCACCAGGATAAAACTGTGCGCCAACGATACTTTGCTCAAATAATTCTTTGAAACTTTCAGACATATTAATAAACTCTTTAGTAAAAAAATGAAAGCACGAGATCCTCTCGCCTTTCCCCCATTTGCTTTAACGAAAAAACAAGTGCTCATCGACCAATTTTAATACATTATCGAACACTTGTACAATCGTTAAACCAGTCGTATCAATAAAAGCCGCATCCTCTGCAGGTTTTAATGGCGCATGCAACCGTGACGTGTCTCTTGCATCACGTTTAGCCAATTCATCAACAACTTCGGCGAGGCTAGCATCAATTCCTTTTTCTTTCAACTGTAAATAACGTCTAAATGCTCTTTCTTCGGGTGAAGCATACAAATAAATCTTTAAAATGGCGTCTGGAAACACCACTGTGCCCATATCTCGACCATCCGTAACTAAACCTGGGGACATTGCAAAAGCCCTCTGACGGGCCAATAATGCCTTTCTGACTTCAGGTAAAACGGCAATTTTGGAAGCATCCTGACCACACTGCTCGCTTCTTATCTCATCAACAACATTCTTACCCTCTAAAAGTACTTGTGCTTTTTGCTCCGGATCAGTTTCAAATCGCAAATTTAAAGAATGAGCCAGTTCTGCCAAGGCAGCTTCATTACTAAAATCTATCCTTTTTTTCCTTGCCGCCAGAGCAAGGACCCTATAAATGGAGCCACTATCTAGTACATGCCATTGCAAATGATTTGCGAGCATGTGACAAATAGTTCCCTTGCCTGTACCACTTGGTCCATCTAATGTAATGACCGGTACGTTTTTATCTGACTTCATCTTTAATTTCCTTGATAGCCAAATTAATTTTGTTTGCCGTTTTCACAAAAGTAGGAAATGATGTTGCAACATTTGCGCAATTTTTAATTGTAACTGGATTTTTTGCCATAGCGCCCGCAATTGCAAAAGACATAGCAATGCGGTGATCATGAAAGCTATTTACCTCACCGCCCTGCAGCTCTCCACCGTTAATGTATAAACCATCTTCAAACGCTTGAGCCTCTATACCTAATTCTTGCAATCCTTCAACCATTGCCCCAATTCTATCACTTTCCTTGCAACGTAATTCTCGCGCCCCATGCAGTAAGGTTTGTCCTTTCGCACAAGCTGCTGCAATGAAAATTGCTGGAAATTCATCAATCGCTATGGGAACTAATTCTGAGGGAATATCAATACCTTCGAGGGGTGCATGCCTGACACAAAGATCGGCAACTAACTCTTCGCCACATAGTCGCTTATTATTTAAGCTTATATCAGCCCCCATGAGAATCAAAATCTGAATAATGCCTGTTCTTGTAGGATTAATCCCCACATTTCTAATTAATAACTCAGAGCCTGGAATAAGTGTCGCTGCCACAATAAAAAAGGCAGCAGAGGAGATATCACCTGGTACAATAATATCTGTACCTAAACATTCACTTTCCGAATTAATAACTATAGTATTTTCAGCTTTTTGAATAGGGTAAGAAAATGTCGTTAGCATTCTTTCTGTGTGATCACGAGTAAAACCAGGCTCAACCACCCTGGTTTCCCCTTGAGCATATAGGCCTGCTAATAATAAACAGGATTTAACTTGGGCACTAGCCACAGGCATTTCATAAGTAATACCATGTAAAGAATGACCACCTCGAATGAACAATGGAGGCTTGCCCTCAGTAGTTCTTATTTCAGCACCCATTTGTACTAATGGTCTGCTTACCCTTTCCATCGGCCTTTTTTGCAAACTATGATCACCATTAAGCTCACTATCAAAAGATTGAGCAGCCAGAAGTCCTGCAAGAAGACGCATGGTGGTTCCTGAATTACCACAATCTATAACCTTTTCAGGCTTTTTTAAGCCGTGCTTACCTACTCCATGAATAACCACACGCTGTGCAACAGGTCCCTCTATAGACACTCCCATCGACTGAAACGCCTTAAGGGTAGCAAGACAATCCTCTCCCTCTAAAAAACCACTTACAGTGGTAGTGCCTTTTGCAATAGCGCCTAAAATAATAGCTCGATGTGAGATAGATTTATCACCGGGAACAGTTATATCGCCCTGTAAGGCTTTTACTGGGCTGCTCACGAAATGTAGCAGATTCATTGGTCGTATTCCTTAGCAAAATCACACATAAATTCAATTAACGCATTTACCCCATCCAAAGGCATGGCATTGTAGAGACTGGCGCGTAACCCAGCAACAGCACGATGCCCCTTTAAAGCCAACAAGTTACGCTCACATGCTTGAGCGATAAATAACTCCTCAAGTTCAGGCTTTCTTAGATTAAAACAAACATTCATTAGCGATCTGGATTCCTTAACTACTTTACAGTGATAGAAGGAAGAACCATCGATATAATCGTAAAGCTTAGCTGCTTTTTTACAATTGACCGCATAAAGAGCCTCTACTCCGCCTTGATTTTTAATCCATTGAAACATTTTAGCTGCCAAATAGCAGTTAAATGTTGGTGGTGTGGCATAGATTGAATTTTCTGCAACATGGACCCGATAATCAAGCATGGTAGGTATCGTTTTATTGTCAATTGTCCTTAAAAATTCATCCTTTATTATCACGACCGTCAAACCTGCATTCGCTATATTTTTTTGTGCTCCAGCAAAAATCAAATCATATTTTTGAACTTTCACAGGCTCACTCAATAAGCTGGAAGTCATATCTGCGATGAGAGGTATATTTGAGATTTTGGGCTCTTGAGAAAAACGTACTCCATTAATAGTTTCATTTGAGGTGAGATATACATAAGTGGTCTTTTCAGCAATCTGCCAGTCGGTTATATCAGGAATGTTGCTAAAATTACTTTCTTCACTAGTCGCTATACAGTAGGCTTTTTTTAACTTACATGCCTCTTGATAGGCAATGGACGACCAAAGACCCGTAATAAAATAACCGGCATGCTGTCCACTATCTAAGAAATTAAGCGGAATCATACCAAACTGCGTGCGAGCAGCCCCTCCTAGAAACAAGATATGATAATTTAAGGGAATAGTTAAAAGTTCACGCAAATCTTGTTTGGCTTGCTCCATTAAAGCAACAAATTCTGGTGTTCGATGACCAATTTCCATAATCGACATGCCTGAATTTTGCCAATTTAAGAGCTCACTTTGGACTTCTCTTAGAATTGGCTCAGGTAACATGGCAGGACCCGCACCAAAATTGTATCCCCTATTCATTATCGCCTTCGTTTGCCTCGTCTACAGAAAGATTATCCTCCATACTCTCTTCTGTAATGTCAGACTCATCCGAACTGTCTTCGCCAATGTCCTCAATACGTTGCATACCTACAACGTGTTCACCAGTACTTACGTTAATAAGTCGAACACCCTGTGTGTTACGGCCAATGATGGATAATTCAGCGACCCGGAAACGAACTAATGTTCCTTTATCAGTAATGAGCATTGCTTCATCAGTATCCTCAACCTGCAACGCGCGAACCACTTTTCCATTTCGCTCATTGACTTGAATAGAGATAACACCCTGACCACCCCTTCCTGATATACGGTATTCCTCGATGTTCGTACGTTTTCCATATCCGTTTTCGGTTGCGGTTAATATAGTACCCTGAGATTTGGCAACAACGAGTGAAATCACAGATTGATTTTCATGTAAGCGAATACCACGAACGCCTCGCGCGGTTCTTCCCATTGGTCGAACAAGGCTCTCATCAAAACGAACAACCTTACCTGCATCGGTAAATAGCATAATATCTTTACTACCATCAGTAATATCAACACCTACCAGGCGGTCATCTTCATCTAAATCAACAGCAATGATTCCATTTGAACGTGGGCGGCTAAATGCCTCGAGGGGAACTTTTTTTACAGTTCCATGTTTAGTAGCCATAAAGACAAAATAGCCTTCAGTGTATTCTCGAACCGGCAACATGGCATTGATTGATTCGCCCTCAGCAAGGGGAAGAATATTAACTATGGGCCTACCTCGGGAAATCCTACTGGCAAGAGGTAACTGATAAGCTTTTAACCAATACAATTTACCGTGATTTGAGAAGCATAATAAAGTGTCATGCGTACTTGCGATCACCAAACGCTCTACAAAATCTTCATCTTTCACATTTGTTGCTGATTTACCTTTGCCTCCACGACGTTGCGCCTGATAGGCAGAAATCGGTTGATATTTCACATAGCCTTGATGAGATAAGGTTACTACCACGTCTTCTTCGGTAATTAAGTCTTCAATTGTCAGATCTTCTTGAGAAGCTGTGATTTCAGTGCGACGCGCATCACCAAATTGCGTTTTAATTTCTAATAATTCAGTTCGAATAACTTGCATTAATCGCTCAGGAGAAGCCAAGATGTCTAGCAGCTCTTTGATAACACCAAGTAATTCTTCGAATTCATTAATAATTTTATCTTGTTCAAGAGCTGTTAAGCGATGCAGTCTTAATTCAAGAATAGCTTGAGCCTGGTTTTCTGATAAACGATAACCAGCATCAGTTAAGCCAAAATCACTTGTTAAATCATCTGGGCGAGAAGCATCACTCCCCGCATTTTTCAGCATAGCCTTGACCAGTCCAGGCTCCCAAAGTCTTGCCAGCAAGGCCTCTTTTGCATCTTGCGGAGTAGCAGACTTTTTAATCAACTCAATCATTACATCAATATTTGCCAGCGCAATTCCTAAACCCTCTAAGAGATGGGCTCGGTTTCTTGCTTTTTTGAGTTCGAAAATAGTACGTCTGGTTACAACTTCACGGCGATGCTTAATAAAATGATCCAGAACTTCTTTCAGATTCAGAGTACGCGGTTGGCCATCTACTAGAGCAACCATATTAATGCCGAACACATTCTGCATTTGGGTGTGAGCATAGAGATTATTAAGGATTACTTCAGGAACCTCTCCACGCTTTAGTTCTATAACAACCCGCATCCCTTGCTTATCAGATTCATCACGTAAACCAGAAATCCCTTCTATACGTTTTTCACGAACAAGTTCAGCAATCTTTTCAACCAAGCGTGCTTTATTAACTTGATAAGGCAATTCAGTAATGATAATTGACTGTCGACCTGTTTGACTTTCTGTTTCAATCTCGGTGCGAGCACGAACATAAATACGGCCCCGGCCTGTACGATAGGCTTGTATAATCCCTGCCTTGCCATTAATGATGGCAGCAGTTGGAAAATCAGGACCAGGGATATAATTCATCAAATCATCTAGCGATAAATCGGGCTCATCTACCAAAGCCACACAAGCATTGATAATTTCAGTAAGGTTATGTGGCGGAATATTCGTCGCCATACCTACTGCAATACCTGAGGAGCCATTGACTAAAAGATTAGGAATTCTTGCGGGTAAAACAACTGGTGCAAATTCAGTCTCATCATAGTTAGGACTGAAATCAACGGTTTCTTTTTCCAAATCAGCCAGTAACGCATGCGCAATCTTCGACATTCTGACTTCGGTATAACGCATAGCCGCTGCAAAATCACCGTCAACAGAACCGAAGTTCCCCTGTCCATCAATGAGCATGTAACGCATGGAGAAAGGCTGAGCCATACGAACAATAGTGTCGTAAACAGCAGTATCTCCATGTGGGTGATATTTACCTATCACATCCCCGACAACACGAGCGGATTTTTTGTAGGGCTTATTCCAATCATTGCCCAATTCACTCATAGCAAAAAGTACGCGTCTATGAACGGGCTTTAAACCGTCTCGAACATCAGGTAATGCCCGACCGACGATAACACTCATTGCATAGTCCAGGTAAGACTGTTTCAATTCGTCTTCAATATTGACTGGTATGACTTCTTTGGCTAGATAAACCATGACTAGGTCGTATCCTTATGCATTTTCTGCAGATAAATTAGGTTTAGAATGATACCACACAGGCCGCTTTAATTGAATCAATATCATAGTTACTTAGAGATATAAGGTATGCGCTCCAGGAAACTAATTATAAACTTATCAACGTTCAGTTTAATGTTGCTCAAGAATTCCCCTGTCATACGATTTGCCAAAACCACACTAATCGATAAACATCGATGTCCTAATAAATGGCCTAAACCCAGGATAGCGGCCGTCTCCATTTCAAGGTTGGTAACTCCAAATCCACCAAAACTAAACTTACTCAACTTCGTTAAAAAGTTCGGATATCGGAGTGGTAAACGCAATCGCCGACCTTGTGCACCATAAAATCCTCCACAAGTTGCCGTAATCCCCAAAACACCTAAATTTTTATAATTATCAACAAGTTGCGAATCAGCTCCTGATACAAAAAAAGGTCCTGACTCTGTACCTAGGTGTTCGCGTAAGGCCTCCTGTAAATCTGCTAAATCAGCAGACAATTCATAATCATAGTAATTAAGAAAAGTATCAAATCCAATGGCATAACGACTAATCATGACATCTCCAGGTTGGCAATCAGCTTTGATTCCTCCTGTTGTACCCAGTCGAATAATGGTGAACTGTCTTGATTTCTCACGTATTTCTCTTGTCTCCAAATCAATATTCGCTAAGGCGTCAATTTCTGTCATTACTATATCGATATTGGGCATACCAATCCCGGTTGATAAAACACTCAGACGATGTGATCCAATATAACCAGTATGGGTAACAAACTCGCGATGTGCACTTTGAAATTCAATTTTGTCAAAATATTGGCTAACCTGCTGCACACGCCCAGGATCTCCTACCGTTATAATAAGGTCAGCTATCTCATCTTCGCGCAAATCCAGGTGGTAAACGGCTCCGCGCTTGTTAAAGGGTAACTCCGCTGGTTTTATCATTATTATTCCCTAATTATTTCCTACTAAAAAATCTAAAATTGTCTCATACTTATTCATACTGTTAAAAATGAATTTGCTCGCAGATAAATTGACTGTAAAGGGGCATTTTTATATAGTTCCGCACACTGACGCAAGAGAAGGCTATGAAGCCACAAATTTAGGAGACGCGATGACCCAAAAAGTTGCCCAACTTACCATAAACGGCCATGATCCGATTGAGCTTCCAATATATAGCCCAACACTTGGTAATGATGTGATTGATATTAATAAATTAGCCGCGCAAGGTTACTTTACTTTCGATCCAGGCTTTGTTGCTACCGCCTCCTGTGAGTCAAAAATCACCTATATTGATGGTGAAAAAGGCATATTGCTTTATCGCGGCTATCCAATTGAACAATTAGCTGAGAAGAAGGACTTTCTTGATGTGAGCTACTTACTACTCAATGGAGAGCTCCCTAATGAAAACGAGAAAAAGGATTTCGTCAGTCTGATTAATAACCACACCATGGTACATCAGCAGATGTACAATTTTTTAAATGGATTCCGTCGCGATGCACATCCTATGGCCATTATGGTTGGTATAGTCGGTGCATTATCCGCATTTTATCACGATTCAATTGACTTGAATAATCAACAAGACCGTTACATTTCAGCAATTCGCTTGATTGCTAAGATGCCTACTTTAGCTGCAATGAGTTATAAATACTCCGTAGGGCAACCTTATATGTATCCTCAAAATAAAATGTCTTATGCAGAAAACTTTTTACATATGATGTTCGGGGTACCCTCAGAAGATGTTACACCTGATCCTGTTATTGTGAATGCAATGGATACCATTTTTACGCTTCATGCCGATCATGAGCAAAACGCCTCAACATCCACAGTAAGACTTGCTGGTTCAACAGGGGCCAATCCTTATGCTTGTATTTCGGCTGGAATAGGTGCTCTATGGGGGCCTGCACATGGTGGTGCCAACGAAGCCTGTCTCAATATGCTAAAAGAAATTGGTGATATCAAACACATTAACCATTATATCAAACGAGCTAAAGACAAAGATGATCCTTTCCGTCTGATGGGCTTTGGACATCGTGTCTATAAAAGCTATGATCCTCGTGCAAAAGTAATGCGTAAAACTTGCTATGAAGTTCTTAATGCTGTTGGTGCTCACGATGCTCCTTTATTTAAATTAGCACTAGAACTTGAGCGAATTGCACTTGAAGATGAATATTTCGTCGAGAAGAAGCTTTACCCCAACGTCGATTTCTACTCGGGTATTACATTAAGTGCCATTGGAATTCCAACCAACATGTACACTGTAATTTTTGCTTTGGCAAGAACAGTGGGATGGATGTCACACTGGATGGAGATGGTCGCCAGCAAATCTAAAATCGGTCGTCCCCGTCAACTTTACACTGGTGAAAGTGAGCGCGATGTGACGTAATTCTTTAAGCAGTCAATGATTGGCTGCTTATTTATTCCCAATATCTAATTAATAGCAGTCCAATAAATACTTAAGTAGCCTACCATCACCAGATAGCTGTAGGGAGAAAGAGATGCAGCGGATTTGTTTTTTTGATAGCCATTTTCATATTATTGATCCCCACTTTCCTTTAATCCCCAATAATGGCTATTTACCCCCCTCCTTTACAGTAATCGAATATTACGAGCGGCTGAACAAATTTAATTTATTGGGAGGAGTAGTCGTTTCGGGTTCTTTCCAAGGCTTTGATCAAAGTTATCTCTTAAGCAGTTTAAAGGAATTAGGTCTGGGTTTTGTCGGCGTAACACAATTGCCTTTTTCTATTCTAGATAAGGAAATCTTAGCGCTACAAACAGCAGGAGTTCGAGCCATTCGTTTTAACCTAAAGCGTGGTGGGTCAGAAGGTCTTGCGAATCTACAATCCTTTGCTCAACGCGTTTATGATCTTGCTGGTTGGCATATTGAATTGTATGTTGAATCTGGTGAGCTACCACAACTTGCTGACATTTTACTTAAACTTCCCGCCGTTAGTATTGATCATCTCGGACTTACCAAAGAAGGCTTCCCTACTCTTCTTTTTTTAATTGAACATGGTATTAAAGTGAAAGCCTCTGGATTTGGTAGAGTTGATTTTGACGTACCACAAGCATTAAAGGACATTAGTCAAGCCAATCCTGATGCTTTGATGTTCGGCACAGACTTACCTTCCACCCGTGCTTTGCGGCCTTTTTACGATGAAGATATCTCTCTTATTCTAGATACCTTAGATACTTCACTTGCTGAAAAAGTACTTTATCTTAATGCCTTACAATTTTACCGTATCCCAACACTTCCTAAATCTATAGCACACGATTGATTTTAAGGAAATTTTTCATTTTTAGCCCGCCTTTATCATCGCAAGTGCCCTCATCCATCCACTGTAATCCTTTTCAATACTGTCTAAATTACCCTCAGGAGCAAATTCCTTCTCACATTCCCAACTTCTTTGTAATTCATCTAAAGAATTAACCAGTCCACAACCTATTGCTGCAAGCATTGCTGCTCCTTGAGCGGTTGTTTCTATATCAGCTGGTTTCTGCACTGTTAAATCACATTGGGAAGCCAAGTACTGTAAAAACCAATGATTTGCAGCCATACCCCCATCCACACGTAACAAAGAAACATCCAACTGACTATCCTCACGCATACAATTGAGTATGTCGCGGGTTTGGTAGCACACACTTTCAAGAGCCGCACGAGCAAAATGAGCTTTATTGCTTGTCCTGCTTAAACCTACGATTGCAGCTCCCGGCGTTGAAATCCAGTGGGGAGCACCAAGACCAGTAAAAGAGGGAACTAAATATACCCCTTCATTGCAATTTAAGCTCTTAGCAAGGGTTTCTGTTTCCTCTGCTGTTTCTATGAGTTTCATTTCATCTCTTAACCACTTGACCGTAGTTCCTGCGTGATAAAGACTTCCTTCTAAACCATAAACTGTTTCTTCCTTCATACGGTAAGCAATGGTGGTCAATAGCTTATGCGAGGACATTACTGACCTTTTACCAGTATTCATCAATAAAAAGCCTCCTGTACCAAAAGTAGCTTTAACCGAACCATCATTAAAACAGCGTTGGCCAATTAAAGCTGCTTGCTGATCACCAGCTACTCCAGTAATGGGAATACCAGCACCTAGATAGCTTTTGCTGATAATCCCAAAATGAGCATCACTAGCACATACTTCAGGTAGTATTGAAATTGGAATATTAAACAACGATAACAGCTCATCGTCCCATTGTTGTTCACCGATGTTAAACAATAAAGTCCGCGAAGCATTGGTTATGTCGGTCAGATGAGCTTCACCATTGGTGAATCGCCAAATTAGAAAACTATCGATAGTACCAAAGGCAAGCTGATCTTTGGCAGCCAGTGTGCGTGCATCTGGTATTGTTTCCAAAAGCCAACGTAATTTACTTGCAGAAAAATAGGGATCAGGCAACAGGCCTGTTTTTTTCTGTAATAAGTCACTGTATTGAGACAGCGATTTACAAAAATCTTCTGTACGCCTGTCCTGCCATACAATGGCTCTAGCCAAGCATTTTCCTGTTTGCTTATCCCAAATGACTGTTGTTTCTCGTTGATTGGTAAGGCCACAGGCAAGAATTTTTTCTGCTCCTACATGATTGACTACATCCTGCATTGCCTTTAACGTTTTTTGCCAGATTTCCTCACAATCATGCTCTACCCAACCAGGCTTAGGATAGAATTGTGTGAGTGAGTATTGGCTAGTTTCTATTAACTTACCGAAGGAATCATACAACATTGCCCTGGTACTACTCGTCCCCTGATCAATAGCAAGAAGATAATTCATGCGTAATTCCTTGATTATAATTTAAATTATCAAATCTAGATTTAGCTATGAGTATATGCTCCAATCAACCTCATTTGAAAACATTTAAATTACTAGTTACTTTATAATTAATTCCAGATTGTTAATTATAAATCCTTCACCTATGCTCAAAAATAACAATCTGGAAATTACAATTTTTTCTAATCTTATACGCTTTTTGCGGAGACGAAAACATGGAACAGGTTTTTGATGTTGCAGTAATAGGCGGCGGAATTAATGGCTGCGGTGCCGCTGCGGATGCAGCGCTACGTGGTTTATCAGTTATTCTTTTTGAACAAGAAGACCTTGCATCTAAAACTTCTTCCAGCAGCAGTAAATTGATTCATGGAGGTTTACGCTATCTTGAATATTATGATTTTGGATTGGTCAAAAAAGCCCTGAATGAACGTCAACGTTTGCTCACATTAGCTCCGCATCTCATACGACCCATGCCTTTCGTGCTCCCTTATGAACAAAATATGCGCCCCACCTGGTTATTGCGCACTGGGTTATTTATTTATGATAATTTGAGTCGGAAAAATCAATTACCACACAGTAAATTTGTTCAACGCAAACAGCAGTCACCTTATTTTTCTCCTCTTAAAGAACAATATGATAAAGGTTTTTTATTCTACGACTGTACAACAGATGATTCACGACTCACGATAACCAATGCCCTACAGGCCAAGGAGCATGGTGCCTCTATCTACAATTACACCAAGCTTATTCATGTAAACGTTATCGAAGGAATATGGCATTTAACGGTTAAAGCAATTTCAGGCAAAGAAACTCTCTTTAAAGCCAAAACCGTGATTAATGCAACAGGCCCATGGGTTGAATCGAGTAATGAGCTACTGCAGATCCCCACTCAATTCAAAATGTCTTTGGTGAAGGGAAGTCACTTGGTTGTGCATAAACTTTACGAGGGAAAACATGCTTACCTTCTGCAGCATGAAGATAAACGAATTGTCTTCATTGTACCTTATCAAGGCCATACCATGATTGGTACGACTGATGTCGCATTCAAAGGCTCACTAGATGACGTTAATATCTCCAATGAAGAAGTCAATTATTTATGTGCTTTAGTCAATAATTATCTTCAATGCAAAATACAGCGAGAAGATATTATTGATACTTGGAGTGGCGTAAGACCTCTACTAGCAGCCTCAGGTGAGCTTAAAACCCTGAGTCGTGATTACGAACATTTTTACAGCACAACGCCGGCACCAGCCGTAACTATCTATGGCGGAAAAATAACAACCTATCGGCAACTTGCCCTAGAAACTGTGGATGAATTAAAAGCTATTTTCCCCTATCTTAAAGAATCAGACACAGAAAACATCCCTCTTCCTGGTGCAAGCCTTCACAACATGTCTTATAAAGAATATCTATCCTACGCAAGAGAAAAATATTTCTGGCTAGCCAATGAAATCAAAGAGCGTTATCTCGCTAGCTATGGCACACGCACAGAACTCCTACTAGACAGCTGCAAAAATATGACTGATCTAGGGTATGATTTTGGTAACGGCCTTTATCAAGCTGAAGTAGACTATTTATGTCGCGAAGAATGGGCGTGTAGCTGTGAAGACATATTGTGGCGTCGCACAAAACTTGGCTTAAATTTTTCTCCTGAAAACATTGAGACGCTGAATGAATATCTTCTTCATCGAAGTCAATGACTTCGATGAAGATTAAGATTTATCCTATTTAAGACTAGTGTCTTTTCGTTCGGAGTATTCTTCCTCTTTGAATTCTTCTCTAATTTTGTCCTTGAAAAATTTTGTCACATTTGTAAAAGACTCTGCTTTATGAGAGGCAGAACGCCACGGATGTCGTTCAATTCGCAAAGCACTAGCAATAGAGTAATCCCCCTTCTTATAATTCAAAAACTCAGAGGGAGAAATATCAGGCTTTTCCTTAAAATGCTCAAGTGCCTGCTCTAAAGCATCTCGAATATTTTTGGCTTTCTTGCCTCCGCCAAATTTTCCTTCCACTCTACCAATTTCTTGTTGTATTGCAGCAGTTAATTGTTGTATCTGTAAGTTTTCTTTTGGACTAGAGTTTAGCTCTTCGTTGGCTACGGCTCCTTGCCCTGCTAATTTTGATAGCGCCTCTCGTGATATTTCGAACGCAATAGTGAGGCCACGTCCTTTGACTGATATACCAACATAATCGTTGCCTTCCACATATTCATATTTTATGTCTATTGGCCTCCAGCGCAATGCACTCTGCAAATTATTCCACAATTCATCAGAATAATTATTACTAAGTTTAGCAATTTCCTTTAACACACTTGGAATTGGATTATTTAAATTATCTTCGAGCCATTGTATGTCTGAGGGTAACTTTTGTTTACTTCCAGTCGATGTTTTTTCTTCAGCCGATGTTGTTTCATTAGTCTGCGTTTCTGTCGCCTTTTTTTCAGAATCTTTACCCATTTTATTTATATTATTCAATTGGTTAATAAATCCATTTAGCTCATTTTGGTTTACTTTAAAACTGATAGGAGACATCCCGCGTAATTCACTGAATCTGACTTCAACATTGTCCCTATCCATAGCAAACACTTCGACCTTAAACGTATACTGTAAGTCTTTTTTAAAACGAAGGAGTTTTTCTTCTTCTTTTGTGTTTTTTTGAAAAAATTCAAATGCCCCGCTCCTATTGGTATCGAGCAACACTTGCAGAGTAGCACTTAATTTTTCATCCTTGTTAACCTTAGACAACCCCTTATAAAGCGATGTTACATCAGATAACCAATCCCCACTCTGATTTGCTCTCACTGTTATTGGGAAGCCACTCGGGTCAACATCACAAAGACGCCCCTTTGCATCAACAGCATGCCTACTATGCAAATAATTGTCTCCCTCTTTATAAGTGACAGCAAAGATAAAATAACCTTCTTGTTTTAGTGATGTAGGTCTAACAATAAAATGTCCTTTGTTTTCCTTAAGAAATGATATTTCGGGGGTTGCGCCATTTTCTCCATATTGCGTTTTATCCGCATAAAAAGGCGATTGCGAAAGATTCTTTTCATATTCAGCCAATCGGCTTTTTTCAGCCTCTTGCTGTTTCTTTTCATTAGTCTGAAAAAATTCTTTCAAGTCGCTTTGCTTAATTTTAAAATTAACAGGAGACATTCCTTGCAAATTACTTAATCTAACTTCAAAATTCTCCTTGTCCATAGCAAACACTTCAACCCTAGGTGAATCTCGTAAGGCATTAGCTAAACCCGGAAGCTTTTTTTGTGAGTTTTGTTGCAAAAAAAGAGCTAAAGAAGCCTTATCACCCTGCAAAGTTTTTCCAAGCCTATTACTTATTTCTCCATCCCTTAGAGGATAATCGGACTCGATTTTATAAAGTTTTTCTACATTGGATAGCCAATTTTCCCCTTCATCAATTTTTGCTGGAGTTAATGTTTTACCGTCCGTATCAACAAAATAAAGCTTTCCCTCTTCATCAACAGCTTGTCTAACATGACAATAGTTACCAGTCTTATCTTTATAAGTTACAGCAAAGATAAAAAAACCTTCTATTTTTAAGGATGTGGGTCTAACAATAAAATGCCCACCTTTTTCCTTAAGAAATGTTTCAGGTGCATTTTCTTTTTCGCCATATTGCTTCTGGTCCGCATAAAAGGGTGATTGCGAGAAATTATTTTCATACTCAACCAATCGGTTTTTTTCTCCATGAGCCTCTTGCTTTTTAACTCTACTCGTTAACTCCTGATGTAGTAGGGATCGTTGGGCTGTACCCAGAGCATAATCTTGCGCTTTATGAAACACCTCTTCTGTATCAATAACTCCATAATTAAGTCGAATATTTTTACTTGAAAAAATAGATTGAACATGTGGTTCTTTCAATACGTCTATCATTTCCGTGTAACTGTGGTACCCTTCCTTAATATATTCAGAAATAAATAAATTGACTATTCTATTGACTTTATATTCTAAATTTTTATCATTCTTGTGTTGCTCAATATATTGTCTTAGCAAAGCAGCTAAGGTAAAAGCAGTGCCTGACATGGAAGCCACAAAAGGAACTTTAGGGTTTGTGTTTGAATACCCTTCGCTAACACTTTCATCAATTCGTGTCTTATCTATTTGTTTCAAAGGTGTCAAATTATCAGCAAAATTTGGAGAACTGGGCTTCATAATACCTGGATTTTGCGTAGACACTCTTTCGGAGAAGCTCCGATCTCTATCTTTTCGACCATATTTAGTTGATTTATTTTTTAAATCCATTTCAATATCATCTTTAAGCTCGCAAACATCCAATATCAACGTTTGAGCATCTTTAAAGTTTTTTATATTTGTCTTAGTTTTATATTTATTAAAGGAATTAAACGCCTCTGCCAATTCTTGGAACATGGTGTAATCTGTTTGTTTACTATTTTGTTCATCAAGTGCCTTAAAATACAGTGATTCATAAAAGCGCCTACTCTCATTATCATCGGGGTTATCTTTAAGTTTTGATTGGGCCAGAGTTACAATATCTGCTAAATCTTCGTCTATCTCGGCTGCCTTATATAAAGCGATAATATTTTTGATAGCACCATCATAATCCTGCTCAAGATATTGCCGCTGTATTTCTTTAATCGATTTAGATGAACTTTCTGTTTTTGGTAATTTAATTTCAAGAAGATGTGTTGCGAGTAAGATAAAATCAGAAGTATCTAGTGTAGCCTCTTTAAGTGCGTAAATTAGACTTGATGACTTTGTTTCTTCCAGTTTTTTGCGCCCCATGACAGCCTACCAAATATAAATTCACTATGAGTAAATTTATAGCACATCTGCATTAAGGAAAAATTAACCTTTCAGGCACTATGTTTTTATTTATTCCGTTTAATTTGAATGGAGAAAGCAAACACGATAAGGCACACTGCATTAGGGAATCACTGTCACGCTCAATGAGTTCAGTCTTGGCTTGGGATAGTCACTGATAAAGCCCCAGTTCCAAGCCACAAGAAATTCTTGCAGTTTTCCTCAGAACTGTGGCTTTGCCATAATTAATTACGCCATTTACGGTTGCGATAAATTTCAAATATGAAACTCTTCTTGGATAATGCAGCTTTTATTGAAACCTAAATTTCACCTTTATCAATTTTTTCTCGAATTTCGCTAACATCTGCGTTAATTGCTTGCTGTACTAAATCCTTAAGTACCGATTCAGGCATGCTGCCTGCTTCGGAATAAATTGCTATTCCTTCTTTAAAAACCATAAGATGAGGGATAGAGCGTATTTGAAAAATATCGGCAAGTTCTGCTTCTTTTTCAATGTTTACCTTGGCGAACTTAATTGTTGGGTTTTGCTCAGCCACTTGCTCATAAACTCTGGAGAATTGTTTGCAAGGCGCGCACCACTCGGCCCAGAAATCAATGAAGACAAGCTTATTATTTTCAATAAACTCCTCAAAATGCTTTGCTTCAAGTTCATGGAGTGACATGAGTTTTCTCCTGATTTATGCAAGCTAAAATCTTGGTAAAAATATTATCCACTGAATCGACACCCTGGATGCGATGAAATTTTGGTGCTTCAGAATTTTTAGTTTTAGCCCATTCTTGGTAATACTTAATTAAAGGTTCAGTTTGCTGGTGATACACTGCCAAACGTTGCTTGATTGTTTCTTCCTTATCATCATCTCGCTGCACTAAAGGTTCACCTGTAATGTCATCAAGATTATCTTTTTTTGGGGGGTGTGCTTTTTTATGATAGACGCGACCTGAAGGTAGATGAACAAGACGTCCACTTATACGACTGATAATTTCATCGTCAGGAACAGCAATTTCAATAACATGATCAAGCTTAATATGTGCATTTTTTAAAGCGTCAGCTTGTGGGAGTGTTCTCGGGAAACCATCGAATAAAAATCCATTATCACAATCAGCTTGCTGTAATCGTTCTTTTACAAGACCAATAATGATTTCATCAGAAACCAATTCACCAGCATCCATGACCTTCTTTGCACTTTTTCCTAATTCAGTTCCGGCAGCAATTGCTGAGCGAAGCATATCACCTGTAGAGATTTGGGGGATTTTAAAATAATTAATTAACTTTAGCGCCTGAGTTCCTTTACCTGCACCTGGACCACCCAATAGCATTAAACGCATCAATAAGCTCCTACTTAAAATAACCTATTATCCTACCTTTTCATGACCGCTATGTCATTAATTCTTTCAAATCTCCCTATATCGAGTCTCAATAATTCCATTTATTAGAATCTGAACCACGAGCGACTCGGTAATCCACGACATTGATTTAATTGAGCCTGGAAGATTTGTGATCTTGCTTTAACTTTCCGAGAAACCTGTATTAACCATGGCTTTCTTGAATAAGTTCTCCGCTGATACCCACCTATACCCTCGTGGTAAGCAAGATACAGACGATAAGCATCAGTACGAGGGATCCCGGCTATACGATTTGCTTGATTAGCATACCAGCCAACAAAATCAACGGCATCCGAAAAATCATCTCGAGAAGCCCACATACCCCCGCCACCAGAAGAACGTTTATAAAGTGCCCAAGTAGAACGAAGAGCTTGAGTGTAGCCATAAGCTGTAGAGGGTCTTTTCCAGGGAATAATCCACAACAACTTGGTTCGTGGAGGTTTTGCCGACCCATTAAATTTTGATTCTTGATGAATAATTGCCATTTGTACCGCTACAGGCACCTTCCATCGACGTTCAACATCACGGGCATCGCGATACCATTTAGGATATTGATGGAAAATATTACAAAGGTTATTAACATCACGTGGGGGGCGAGTGGCACAAGAAATAAGAAATAAGGAACACAAAACCACAGCAAATAATTTTAACTTCATTTTTATTATTCTATCGATTTTTTATGAGCATATTAGTAACAAAAATGCTGCTAAATTTAAACATTTTTTATAGGAAATGCTCTATATTTCGAATGCTTAAGGTTAATTCATTCACAAATTAAT
The DNA here is from genome assembly GCF_001467025.1 of Legionella brunensis. Classification (GTDB taxonomy): domain Bacteria; phylum Pseudomonadota; class Gammaproteobacteria; order Legionellales; family Legionellaceae; genus Tatlockia; species Tatlockia brunensis. Next base: position 429,684 of record NZ_LNXV01000033.1, read on the forward strand.
CAGGCTATGCTAGTTTTGTACTGAAATGAATAAACTCCCATACAAATCGCATGAGCACTTTAGTATTTGATATAGAAACTATTCCAGATATTGAAACTGGACGAAAAATACATGACTTACATAATCTCTCCGATGCTGATACAGTTTCAGCCCTTTGTGCGTTGCGACGTGCAAAGGTTGGTAATGATTTCCTGCCCCATTATCTACAAAAAATTGTCGCTATTTCGTTAGTGCTTAGCCAGGGCTCCCAACTTAAGGTTTGGTCCTTAGGGGATGAGCAATCCGATGAGAAAGACTTAATCCAACGCTTTTTCTCAGGTATTGAAAAATATACACCAACCCTCGTTAGCTGGAATGGTTGCGGTTTTGATTTACCAGTACTTCATTACCGAGCTCTTTTTCATGGTGTTTCTGCGCCTACTTATTGGGAGAACGGAGAGAATCAGCAGCACTTTCGCTGGAATAATTATTTAAATCGCTTTCACTACCGCCATCTTGATTTGATGGATGTTCTTGCTGCCTATCAAAATAAAGCATTTGCTCCTTTAGATGAAATTGCCTCTATGCTTGGTTTCCCAGGGAAAATGGGTATGAGCGGTGCCAAAGTATGGGAAGAATATAGCCAAGGCAATCTAAAAAAAATTCGCGATTATTGTGAAACAGACGTGCTTAATACTTATTGCGTGTATTTACGATTTGAATTAATGCGCGGAGCATTAACTCAAGACGAATATACCAATTACATTGAAAATTTACGCACCTACTTGCAAACCCAACCCGAAAAAAATCATTTGCAAGAATTTTTGCAACGCATGAATTAAATTTCTTTTCTTAGCCTTGCTCTTCTCGATGATGAGATAATTTTATTTTTGGCCGATAATTCGCTAAACGACTAATGAGTACATAGAAAATTGGTGTAAATACCAAGCCAAAAAAAGTCACCCCAATCATACCACTAAACACAGCCACGCCAAGGGCGCGACGCATTTCAGCCCCTGCTCCTGAAGCTATTACGAGGGGGTAAACACCCAAAATAAAAGCAAACGATGTCATTAAAATGGGGCGAAGTCGCAATTTGGCAGCCTGAATAGCGGCTTTCCAACGATTTGCACCAGCATTTTCTAATTGTCTTGCGAATTCAACGATCAAAATAGCATTTTTTGAAGCCAAACCAATGAGCACAATAAAACCAAGTTGGGTCATCACATTATTCTCCATGCCCAAAATTTTGATGCCAATCAATGAAGAAAATAGACACATCGGCACAATTAAAATAATGGCAATAGGTAAAACCCAACTTTCATATTGAGCTGATAATAGGAGGAATACAAAGACAACACCTAGTATAAAGGCGATAGTGGCAGTATTCCCTACCATTTTTTGCTGGTAAGCCAATTCTGTCCATTCATAGCTAATACCATCGGGTAAAATCTGTGCGGCCAACTTCTCCATGGTTGCCAATGCTTCACCACTACTGTAGCCTGGCTTTACATCACCTAAGAGGTCAATCGCTGGATAAAGATTATACCGTGGCATTCGCGACGGCCCTATCGTATCTTTAAGAGTAGCAACTGAGCCGATAGGAACCATATCCCCTGAAGAGTTACGAACTTTTAAACGTAAAATATCATCAGCAGTTAGACGATGCAAAGCATCAGCCTGAGCCATCACACGAAATGTTCTACCTAGATAATTAAATTCATTAAGAAAAACAGAGCCTAAATAAACCTCCAAGGTCTCAATTACTCTTGAAATAGGGACGCCTAACCGCTCTGCCTTATCTCTTTCGAGAGCCAGATGAATTCTTGGGGTGCTGTTTTCAAAAAAGGTAAACACAGAGGTAGTTGCATCGGCTTGATTGGCTTTTTCTGCCAAATTTGCAACAGCTTCTGAGAGTACCTCTATCCCTCGCCCATCCCTGTCCTGAACCATCATTTTAAAGCCTCCTGCATTTCCGATTCCTCGAACTGGAGGAGGAGGAATGACCACAATCATCGCTTCTTTAATACTCCACATCTCCTGTCTTAATTTTGCCAGTAGATCATTATAAGAAATCCCTTGCTCTTTTCGTTTTTTAAATGAATCAAGTACAGGAAAAATAGCAGCCGCATTCGAGGAATTGGTAAAAGTGGCTCCCGCAAAACCTGTGAAACCTACCGCATTGCTGATTCCTGGAATAGCCAATATCTTACGCAAGGCTTTTTTAACAACCTTGTTTGTTCTGTCTAGGGAAGCTCCGGGGGGCAACTGTACTGAAATAATAAAATAGCCCTGATCTTGCTTAGGGATAAATCCTGTAGGTACGAACTTGAATAAGAAAAAAGTGCTTGCAATTAGAAGCAAATAAATCACTAACATTAATCCCGTTAAGCGCGTTAATTTAGCAACAAGTTTTCCATATTGAGTCGATACATAATCAAAGCCTCGATTAAACCCATTTAAGAAAGATTTAAGCGGATGTCGTATAGAAAACATTGTCTCTTTCTCTTTTTTATGAGCCTTTAATAATATGGCAGCAAGCGAAGGACTCAATGTTAAAGAAATAAAGACCGAGATAACCGTGGCCACAGCGATAGTGCTACCAAATTGTTGATAGAACCGGCCTGATATACCTTCCAGAAATATCGTGGGAAGGAAAACAGCTACCAGTACCAAACCGATTGCAACAAGTGCCGACCCTACCTCAGTCATTGTCTTTTTAGCAGCATCACGAGAGTTCATGCCGGCTCGAATATTACGCTCCATGTTTTCAACGACAACAATCGCATCATCAACTACTATACCAATGGCTAATACTAATCCAAAAAGCGTTAGATAATTGAGCGAGAAACCTATTGCTTGCATCACTGCAAACGTTCCAATCAAAGAAACAGGGATAGCAATTATAGGAATAATGGCGGCTCGCCAAGATTGCAAAAAAATGAGAATAACTAAAACAACCAATAAAATTGCTTCATAGATTGTAGTGAATACTGCACCAATAGATTCTGCAATAAACTCCGTTGGATTGTAGGCAATTTTATATTGAATCCCTGGAGGGAATTCTTTGGAAATTTCTTTCATGGTGGCAAGAATTTCCTTGGCAGTTGCCAAAGCATTAGTACCAGGCCTTTGAAACACTGGCAGAGCAATTGCCGGAAAACTACCGAGATAACCTTGGGTAAAATAATCTTGCGCCCCTAACTCGACTCTTCCCACATCTTTTAGACGAACTATACGACCATTCGCTCCGGATTTGACAATAATATTTTCAAACTCTTGAGGATTTACGAGACGACCTTGAGTTTCAATGTGGTATTCAATTCCATACTGTTGTTTCTGGGGTTGGCTGTTTAAGGTACCGCTGGCAATCTGAACGTTTTGCGTACGCAATGCCTCAACAATATCCTCTGCTGCTAAATCGTAGGAATTAATTAGATCCGGATCAAGCCATATGCGCATTGCATACTCACTTGCACCAACCAATCGAACATTACCAACCCCCTCTATTCGTCTAATTTTATCTCTAATATTTAATACCGCATAATTTCCCAAATAGGTCTGATCATAGCGACCATCTGGTGAGAATAAGTTGATAACTAACATCAAATCAGGAGAGTTTTTAACAGTGGTTAATCCTATACGGCGCACTTCCTCGGGCAATCTAGGCTCAGCAATGGCCACGCGATTTTGAACTAGCACTTGAGCCAAATCTAAATCAGTTCCCAATTTAAACGTAATAGTTAAACGCATCTGACCATCATCAGTGGACTGTGAATCCATATACAACATGCCCTCTACCCCATTAACCTCTTGCTCAATTGGTGTTGCAACAGTTTCTGCTACAGTTTTGGCATTAGCGCCAGGATAGGAGGCTGTAACTTGAATGGTGGGAGGGACTACTTGAGGGTATTGCTCGATGGGTAGATTGAAATAGGAAAGCCCTCCAATGAGAACGATAATAATGGCAATTACCGAAGCAAATATGGGTCTTTCAATAAAAAAATGAGCTATCTTCATGACTTACTTCCTGTAAGTTATTCGTGTAATTGCACCTTGACCGGCTTAACTTCTTGTCCAGGAACATGAATACGCTGAATTCCGCTAACAACAATCTGCTCATCTCCTTTAAGGCCACTACGGATAATGTAATAACCGCTATCTCGTATAGGTCCTAGTTCCACATAGATACGGTATACTTTATTTTTACTGTCAACAGCATAAACAAATTTGCGTGTTTGCTCTGTATTAATAGCTGTATCGGGTAATAGGAATGCTTCATATTCACCACTTCCTACAAGCCTTGCTCTCCCAAATAAGCCAGGATAAATCAACCCATCTGGATTAGGGATTGTTGCCCTACCCAAAATCGTTCCTGTGCCTGCATCGACGACATTATCAAAAAAATTCATACTCCCACGATGGGTGTATTCTTTTTCATCTTGTAATTTAATGATAATAGAGTTAGTACTGCTCTCTGGCTCAGGGCGTTTTCCTGATTTATCTAAACGAATATATTTTAATAAATCACTTTGGCTCGCTTCAAAATAAAAATAAATTGGATCTAAGGAAACCACCTTAGTTAAGATTGTCTCATTTTTGCTGATTAGATTACCCACACTTACATAATAGCGACTGATTTTACCGCTAATAGGTGATCTGACTTGTGTGAACTCAAGGTTCAATTTCGCTTCATCAAGTCTTGTGTCTGCAACCTGCATTTCCTGAAAACGCTGATCAATTGTCTCAGCCGAAATAAAACTTTCTTTTTTGAGTTGAAGAGCTCTTTCATATTGCTTTTTTGCAAGCTCAAATTGAGCTTTTGCTCTTGTTAATGCATATTCAAAAGGTCGTGGATCAATAATAAATAAAATGTCTCCCGCTTTTACTATTTGGCCATCTTTAAATTTAATAGCATCCAAATAGCCCGTAACACGCGCACGAATATCAACTTCCTCAATCGCTTGGAAACGACCAGTATATTCATCCCATTCAATAACTTTCTTTTTTAAAGGATAAGCCACATCAACTTCAGCTGTAGGAAATTGAGGGGCTGAAGATGGGCGTTCGCAAGAGGTTAGAATGTAACTTAGGAAGAAAATTATTATAATGTTTAATGTCAACCGCATCCCTTCACTCCCAAGATAGAGTCTAAAGTAACTATCAACGAATTCTAGACATTTAAATAATTGCCGACACTTTTTTCCTCTGTTTCCGATTTAATCTTAAACCCTGTTAATTAGAGGTTATCTTTTAATGGAAACGCCTGATTATGAGGAATTATTTTTTTAAGTAAAATGGCATCTTCTTCACCACTCTCATCTTTATAATACCCTTTTTTAACAATATCTTCTCGAAAGCCAAACTTTTCATACAGTTTAAGAGCGGCACTATTGCTTGGACGAACTTCTAGAATCACGGTATTAGAATTCGAATTTGCTAGCGAATTTAATACTGCCTCTAGTAATTTTTGCCCATATCCTTTCCGCTGTTCAGGAATAGCAATGCATAGATTAAGGATATGGCAAACATTAAAATTCTTACGACAAATGATGTAGCCAGCTATTTGTTTGACAGATGTCCTTATGATCTCTAATACCTGACAGTCGTAACCAACCGATACACAATCACTTAGAATTTCTCGACTCCAAGGCGCGCGATGTGCAGATTGTTCTATTGCATAGACTTGATCTATGTCGCCTTGCTTCATGGGACGTATTTCAAATGCCATGTTCGCGCTCCTGACAGTACTTTAAAAACAAACGGCCATTCTAGAATAGTATGGCCGTTTATTTGAAAAAAGAGGAGGTTACTTAAAAAAATTTACCTTTATTTATCTTTCTTCTTTTTGGGTAAATATAAGTCAGTAATAGTTCCTTCAAAAGCTTCAGATGCTAATGCAATAGACTCAGATAGTGTTGGATGAGGATGGATAGTTAAAGCAATATCCTCTACATCGCAACCCATTTCAATGGCTAGAGAAGTTTCAGCAATTAAATCACCCGCATTAACACCAACGATTCCAGCCCCAAGGATACGATCAGTTTCTGGGCAAAATAAAAGTTTTGTCATTCCTTCTTCACGTCCCATACTTAGAGCACGGCCACTGGCAACCCAAGGGAAAGCTCCTTTTTCATATGCGATGCCTTTTTCTTTAGCATCTTTTTCAGTCAGCCCAGTCCAGGCAATCTCAGGATCAGTATACGCAACACTAGCAATACACTTAGGATCAAAATAGTGTTTCATCCCCGCTATCACCTCAGCAGCAACACGCCCCTCAGGTATCGCTTTATGGGCAAGCATTGGCTGCCCTACGACATCTCCAATAGCAAAAATGTGTGGAACATTCGTGCGCATTTGCTTGTCAACCTTGATGAAGCCTCGTTCATCAACATTAACACCTGCTTTATCCGCATCAATGCTACCGCCATTGGGCTTTCTCCCCACGGATACCAAGACTTGCTGAAAGCATAGAGGTTTATCCGTAGCATGTTGACCTTCCATAGAAACATAAATACCGTCTTTTTTGGCCTCTACTGCGGTAACTTTTGTTTTCAGGAGGAACTTGACTCCCTTCTTCGTCATTCTCTTTTGTAGAACATTGACTAAATCGGCATCAGCTCCAGGAATTAATTGATCCATGAATTCAACTACTGTCACCTCAACTCCCATTGCGGCATAAACAGTAGCCATTTCTAAACCAATAATCCCACCACCCAACACTAATAAACTGCCTTTAATGTCTGCTAGCTCTAAAGCCCCTGTTGAACTGAAAATACGAGGATCTTCAGGAATAAAAGGTAACTTAATGGATTCACTGCCGACCGCAATAATCGCATTTTCGAAATCTACTGTTGTTGTACCTTCTTTTCCTTGGACTGTGACTTGATGAGTACCTGAGAATTTAGCGACTCCAGTAATCACTTCCACTTTTCGTTGTTTAGAGAGAGCCTTTAATCCACCTGTTAATTTGCTGACAACGGAGTTTTTCCAGGCTACTAACTTTTTACTATCAAGTTTAGGCTTGCCAAAAGAAACACCTTGCTCGGCCATTTCATGTGCTTCATCCACAACTTTTGCAATATGAAGCAATGCTTTAGAAGGAATACAGCCTACGTTTAAACATACGCCACCTAAAGTATCAAAGCGCTCAATAAGAACTACTTTTTTACCTAAATCTGCTGCTCGAAATGCTGCAGTATAACCTCCAGGACCACTACCTAGTACCACTACTTCTGCTTTAATTCCAGCCATCTCACGCCTCATTAATTACCATTAACTATTATGACCAATTATTTAACAAAATCATCATCCCACACGCCTTAATAAAAATAAACCTCCTGTTATTACTAGGAATGTTCCATGCCTCTATGTGATGACAAATTTTATTAACTCAACACTCTTATCCCCACAGCATCATTTTCAAGTTATAAAAAATAACCTTTAATGAGATGCTTTTGTCGGGCTTAGCATACCCTTTGTGAGCAACCAAACTACAATAAAATCCGACGAATATCCCCAAGAGAATCAGCAATGAATCGGGAAAAACGTGCAGCCTCAGCCCCATCAATAACACGATGATCGTAAGACAATGACAAAGGCAACATTAATCTTGGTTTGAACTCACCATTCTCATAGACCGGCTTTATACTAGAGCGCGAAAGCCCTAGAATAGCCACTTCGGGACTATTCACGATAGGGGTAAATGCTGTTCCACCGATGCCACCTAAGCTGGAGATAGTAAAGCAACCACCACTCATATCCGCAGGCATCAAGCCTTTATCACGCGCTTTTGTGCTTAATTTCGCCATTTCAAGAGCAATCTCACCGACTGATAGCTGATCAACATTTCGTATTACCGGTACTACTAAACCGTTCGGTGTCTCAACAGCAATGCCAATATGGCAATATTGTTTATAAATTAAATTTTCACCCTTAGCATCAAGAGATGCGTTAAATTGCGGGTAAACTGCCAACGCTTTGCTAACCACTTTAGTGACAAAGGCAAGCATCGTTAATTTATAGCCAGCTTGTTTAGCATTTTCAGTCTCTGACTTTCTAAATGCTTCTAATTGGGTAATGTCTGCTTCATCAAACTGTGTCACATGAGGAATAGTAATCCAGGAGCGATGAACATTGATACCTGTTAAACGCTTAATTTTATTGAGAGGTTTAACTTCAATTTCACCAAATTTACTAAAATCAATCTCAGGTAGGGTTGGAAGTGCAAAACCACCAGCTGTCGGTTTTTCACTTAGTCTTGTTTTTACGTAAAGTTGGAGATCTTCTTTGGTAATTCTTAATTTTCGTCCGCTGCCCTTTACTTCAGCCAAATTAATACCAAATTCTCGTGCCATACGGCGTACGGCAGGGCCTGCCGGAATATTAGTACCCACCGTACTCTCAGGGAGAGAATGAGTAGATACGACTTTTGGACTTTCCTGTTCCTTGACTGCCACTGGCACTTCAGCTTCGACAGGTGCTGTAGCGCGTTGCTCCATTACACTCTCGCTGGATGGTTGTTCTGCATTAAGAACAAGGATAAGAGAACCTTGTGATACTTTATCCCCAATTTTTACAGAAACTTCCTCAACTACCCCAGCAGCTGGTGATGGAATATCCATAGTAGCTTTATCACCCTCTAAAGTGATGAGGGATTGATCCTTTGCAATGGATTGTCCGCTACTTACCATAATTTCAATAACATCCACATCTGTTGCACCACCAATATCAGGGACACGAACTTCTATACGCGCAGTAGTGGTCGGTGTAGAAACACTTTTAGGTGCTGCAGTTTCAGTTCCTGGTTGCAAAGCTTCCTTTTTTTCAACTGAAGGCGCACTTTCTGTAGATGGTTTTGTAGCTTGGGATTCTTCAGTAACCAAAGTTAATATTACATCCCCTTCTGACACCTTATCACCAACTTTAATTTGCAAAGCCTTTACTTTACCTGATTGTGGTGAAGGAATTTCCATACTTGCTTTATCAGATTCCAGAGTAATCAGTGGTGTATCTTTATTTATTTCGTCCCCAGCATTAACTAGTATTTCAATAACATCAACATCTGTTGCACCACCAATATCAGGGACTTTTATTTGAATCTCATCTGCCATATTTATCCTCAGCAAACACTGGCTTCCCTGCAATTAAGGATTGCAGAGTTACCTATTAAACGGTAATTAGGGTCTGTTTACATTTCTACTATCTTGGTCAAAATGGTTTGATTTCTGTGTTCCGATGCTCATATTCCATATATGCTGCGCTTCGGTACTCGAAAATCAAGCCATTTTGACTCAAGCTAGCGACATGTACATAGACCCTAGTGAGTTACTGGATCAGGTTTCTCACTATCAATGCCATAACGTTTCATCGCATCAACCACTGTTGACTTAGGTAATATACCTTGTTGTGCTAATGCATCTAATGCTGCGACAGCAATGAATTTAGCGTCTACCTCAAAGAAATGACGTAGACGTTGACGGGTATCACTGCGTCCATAACCATCAGTACCTAAGGTAATAAATGGTGCAGAAACAAAAGGTCTAATTTGCTCTGCATATAAACGCATATAATCTGTTGCAGCAATCACAGGTCCTTGGCGGCCTGCTAATTGCTCACTGACATAACTCTGTTTGAGTTTGCCTTCCGGATGCATGCGGTTATAACGCTCAACAGCAAGTCCCTCTCGCCTTAATTCGTTAAAGCTTGTTACGCTCCATATGTCAGCGGTTACTCCAAAGTCATCTTGAAGCATTTTTGCGGCAGTAATAACTTCACGCAGAATAGTACCGCTTCCCATCAACTGAACATGTTTTTTGCCCTGCTTTTTGGTTTCTTGCAGCAAATACATTCCCTTTATAATTCCTTCTTCAACTCCAGGAGGCATATCAGGATGAGTATAGTTTTCGTTCATAACAGTAATGTAGTAAAAAACATTCTCCTGTTTCTCATACATACGGTACAAACCATTCTGGATAATAACGGCCAGCTCATAAGCATAGGTAGGATCATAAGCGACACAATTTGGGATTGTTGATGCCATGAGATGGCTATGGCCATCCTGATGTTGCAAGCCTTCCCCTGCCAAGGTAGTTCTGCCTGCAGTCCCCCCCAATAAGAATCCTCGAGCTTGCATATCTCCTGCAGCCCACGCTAAATCACCAATGCGTTGGAAACCAAACATAGAGTAATAAATATAGAATGGAATCATTGCTAATTTATTAGAACTATAGGAAGTAGCTGCTGCTATCCAGGAACAAAACGCGCCTGCTTCATTAATCCCTTCTTCAAGGATTTGTCCATCCTTGGCTTCACGGTAATACATTACCTGCTCATGATCTACGGGAGTGTAGAGTTGCCCCACAGGAGAATAAATACCAATTTGTCGGAATAAGCCTTCCATCCCAAAAGTGCGGCACTCGTCAGGAACAATAGGTACAATTCTCTTACCTAATTCCTTATCCTTAAGTAGAACAGACAAAATACGCACAAACGCCATTGTAGTGGAGATTTCACGATCACCGGAACTTTGTGTAACTGCTGAAAAAGCTGATAATTCAGGGGTTTTTAAAGGTTCAAAAGTACTACTGCGAGCAGGTAGATATCCACCTAGGGCTTCTCGTTGCTTGCGCAAATACTGAATTTCAGGACTATTATCATCCGGACGATAGAAAGGAATTTCTGTAATTTTATCATCGCTAACAGGAATGCTAAAGCGATCTCTAAAAGCACGTAGCTGCTCAATAGTCATTTTCTTTTGCTGATGAGTTATATTTTGCCCCTCACCCGCAGCCCCCATTCCATAACCTTTAATGGTTTTAGCCAAGATAACTGTGGGACTACCACGATGCTCTATGGCTTGTGCATAAGCAGCATAGACTTTTTGTGAATCATGGCCACCGCGATTTAAACGCCAGATTTCATCATCTGACATATTCTCTACCATTTTCTTCAATTCAGGGTACTGACCAAAAAAATGCTCGCGAACGTAGGCACCATCATTAGCTTTATAAGCTTGATAATCACCATCAACACATTCTTCCATCCGCTTTTGCATAATTCCTTTATCGTCCCGAGCAAATAAAGGATCCCAACGCCCCCCCCAAATCACCTTAATTACATTCCATCCAGCACCACGGAACAGACCTTCAAGCTCTTGTATAATTTTGCCATTACCACGCACAGGCCCATCAAGTCGTTGTAAATTACAATTCACAACAAAAATAAGATTATCTAATTTCTCACGAGCAGCAATTGATAAAGCGCCTACAGATTCTGGCTCATCCATTTCGCCATCACCAAGGAATGCCCATACTTTACGACCTTCAGCCTTAATTAAGCCGCGATTCTCAAGGTATTTAAGGAATCGTGCTTGATAAATGGCTTGTAACGGCCCTAATCCCATCGATACTGTTGGAAACTGCCAGAAATCGCCCATCAACCAAGGATGAGGATAAGAGGAGAGGCCATTGACTTCTACTTCTTGTCTGAATTTATTTAATTGTTGCTCAGATAGTCGCCCTTCAAGAAAAGCTCGTGCATAAATTCCAGGGGATGAATGCCCCTGAATATAAATCAAGTCCCCGCCATTTTCTCCTTTCGAACCTTTAAAAAAATAGTTGAAACCCACTTCGTACAAGGTGGACGATGACGCGTAAGAAGCAATATGCCCTCCCAATTCTGGAGCATATTTTCCAGCACGTAAGACCATCGCCACAGCGTTCCAACGAATCAATGCGCCAATTCGTTTTCCCATACCTTCATCTGGGGGCATCAATTTCTCTTCGTGAGTTTTGATGGTATTTCGGTAAGGAGTTTTAATTGACGTTTTAAGCTTCACCCCCTCGGTATTAGCTTTATTAATGAGCTCTTGTAAAAGAAATGCGGCACGTTCGCTTCCATCAGTGGAAAGTACTGCTTGCAAGGCATCCAGCCATTCACGTGTTTCAATTGGGTCTAAATCGTTACTATTTTCGTATAACATGGATGATCCTCATTAATCTCAAGCTTTAGGGACAAACTGGTCGCAAATCTTTATAAACCATTCCACTACAGGCTTGCATGCAAACCTGATAATCAGCGCGACAATCACAAGTAGTTTTGCGGCATTGTAGTGGATCACGGAAGGAATTCAACTGAAGCGTAAGAAAATCACCTTTTACACACACTTCATGTTTATAGTGTTTATAGTTTGTTACTGTCGTTTTTGTCGAAAATTGACAGCAGCGAGGACAGTTATTACGACAGGTTTGCTTACAAGCCGTAGCTCTATTTTCACATGATAATTGACAAGCTGCTATCTTACTCTTTTCCTGAGTAGACATTATGTGGGTGCAAGAAACAAGGAAAGCACAACATAATAACAGAGTACCGACAATAAGTTTTATCATAGTTAACTCGTCAATTCATAATCACTTGTTGATGGTGGTGGGTAATTTTAGCCCTTTTATCCACCGCAATGCCACACTGTTATTCCCAATGCAGTTCGTACTAAGAATGACATTTGGGCGTTATCTTTAATTATAACCAGGACACCAATGTAAACAGTGCCAGAAAAACTAAATATACTATTAAAGCATGTACTACCAAACTTTCGGCATAGGGCATAGGTACAGGTTCACTTTCATTAGTGCGTGCAGCAAGTAATCCACCTTGGCTTAATACGGTATCATTTTTATCCGGAGGCGAAAAAAGCATTTGCACAAAAAAATGAATTCCTCTTTGAAAATTTCCCACCAATAAATACAAAAGCACGGTTAATCTTGCAGGAATCCAATCCAGAACATTGGTAATAATTTGAGCAAGATTCGCAGTTGCTAATTGCTTCTGACATAAGGAAATCAATCGGTAAAGAAGAACCCCGATTGGGCCTATGACTATGTACCAGAAAATCACCGCAAACAATTCGCCGTTAACTTTTGCAAAATAATTGCCAACGACCGCCTCACTTTCTTGGTCCTCCCCTTCTTCTCGAATGGGATAAAACGAATTTTGCGGCCCCAAACAATAATAGAAAATAATTAAATGCAGTAATAATCCAATAAAGCCAAATACAAGGTGGCTAAAAATGTAGAGAATTAGCCAGCAAATCAGTACTGGTGGCAGAACTACTGCGCATAAAATTAAAATCTGACTCAACAATGAGGTCTCACTCATAGATAATTTTTGGCTAATAGCAGCAAAATAAGCTGGAAACCAATAAAACCGACGATGTGATATTGCATGAACGAGGTAACGCTCACTCAATAGACAAAGGACAATAACCAATAATTTCATTTTTAATCCTTACGCATTTTATCAGACAAGGCTATTGGTGTCGGATACTTTAACACCACCAAATAAGAAGAAACGATAAATGTTAAGATCGTAGTCGCTTGTATTAAATTTGCCGCCACTTCAGAAATAAGCTTGGTGCTCAGAGCAATACTTGCCACTAAAAGAGAGAATTCACTTGCTTGCCCTAAACGTAACCCTACTTCGCGTGCTACCAGTTTCTTTTCCCCAGCCCGACTTAAAAGAATATTAAAGAGAAAAGGCTTAATAACGAGCATTAAGATTGCCAGGATACAAGCAGGAATGACCACTTGAGCTGCAAAGGCAAAATTAAAAGTAGCACCAATGGAAAAGAAAAACATCACTAAGAAAAAATCCCGCAAGGGCTTTAAACTTTCCGCAATATAGAGCGAAATAGGGCTTGAAGCTAATGCTACACCGGCCACGAATGCTCCAATATCCTCTGATAAACCTAGCTTTTGTGCAAGAAATGACATCCCTAAACACCAGCCAATGGACAAAAGAAAAACATATTCTTGAGTTCTGTCGAAACGTGCTAATAGCTTAACAAGAATATAGCGTTCTACAACAAATCCCAAAAGGGTTAAAGCAGGCAACGCAAGACCCACTAAAATCAGATCATTCCAGGAAAACCCGCCTCCCTGAGCACCATTAATCAATATTAATACGACTATAGCGATAACGTCTTGCAATAAAAGAATACTAATCATTACTTCACCAGTATGTTGATGATGTAAAATCGTTGTTGGCAATAATTTTAAGCCAATGATAGTACTTGAAAACATCATGGCCGCACCTAAAATCCAGGACTCAGTCACGCCCAAGCCAAACCATCGACCAATCAAATAAGCAATAATCGCCAGTAATCCAGAGCTTATAATTGCTATCCAGGTTATTTTTCGTAGCATGTGGACTAAGTTTTGAGGTTGAAGGTGTAAACCTAACAAGAAGAGCAGGAAGACAATACCAATATCTCCCACTTGCTGTACAACACTGACATCTGGCACAAGCTTTAAGCCCCACGGACCTAAGGCTGCACCAAGTAAAATATAGGCAACTAGCAAAGATTGTTTTGTATAAAGAACTAATGTTGAAAATATGGCCGCACCGGCAAAAATTAAAAATATGGTATAAAAAACTCCCTCAGTATGCATAAGCTAGTGCCCCACCTTAAAATAAGCAAAATTATATATCTATCCAAATCTTAAATAGAAATATAAAAGTTCCTAGAATACCACAGATTAGGTTATCCCCAATAAATTGGAAAGAAGATTCATTATAAATATGAACATCGAGTGGTAATTCTCAGAATAATCTGTTAAGAGCACCATAAATCTCAGAAAATTTTGACGGTAACAATGCCGTTAACTCCAAGGAATAGAGTAAGGAGTTTGGTGAAACCAAGCTAATAGCTATATTATTGATACTTCTAGTTTTAATATCATGTAACATATTTTTTACAGTAAAATTATCTGCGGTTGTAAATACCAATATAATTCTTGCAGGATTTTGCCTACCAAGATTAAATAATTCTGCGACAGTCTCGAGTGATGATACAAAGTCCACAACATGATCGTAGGATCTTAAAATATTTGCAATCATCAAACCATGAATAGAAGCTATTTTTTGCCCTCCTCCACTAGGTAAAAAGCCTACTACTAAATAGGGTTTCTTATGTGCTTTTTTCTTGCCCTGATAAAGATTTTGATAAAGCTTCATCTCAAGGAAATCTAACAAAAGTGATCGCTTAGCGCTGATACATGCCCTCCCCAACCAAACTTCATTTTCCAAATAATTAAAGAGCTGTGGATAGACAATATCTGCAAACTGTTCAGCTGAATACACTGAATGCAAAGCACTTAACTCTTGATGAAGCTGTTTTTGATCAAGATTTTCCAAAGCATTTACAATCCCTTGAAACGAAGATTGTAAACTCTCAACAGGAACTGCATGCCAAATCTTACCTCCACCTTCATAAAGCAATGGCTTAACTTTTGATATGGCATGTCCTTTACCCATTAAAAATAAAATTTGCTTGATCAAAATTACATCATCAGACGTGTAAAGACGATGCCCTTTCACTGTTCTTTTGGGCTGAATTAAACCGTAACGACGCTCCCAAGCACGTAAAGTAACTGGATTGACACCTGTTTCAGATGATATGTAACCAATTGGAAAATAATTCGTTGTGAAATCCATTTCATATTCCTTTGCCAATAGTAATTGGCCAGTTATTGAATACAGAATAGACAATTAGTAGTCAGGGTGATAATATTTTCAATTTTGCCTATTGTATAACTCATTGAGTTGTAATAATTATAGTTCAACCAAACAGACAGGAGTAGAAAAGTCGATGGACTCTAGCAGCACGCAACCGATGGCACCCAATGATTCCTCTTTTAAAACCTTTCTGCCATGGATTGTGTGGGGATTAGGTTGCCTGTTTTATTTCTATGAGTGTCTGCTTCAAGTATCTCCTAGTGTTATGAGTACTGAATTAATGCGTGACTTTGCAGTAACCAGCCAAACTCTAGGCATTTTATCGGGTATTTATTTCTATTCTTATGCAGCAATGCAGCTTCCTGGCGGCGTGTTGATGGATTATTTTGGTCCGCAACGTTTGTTAACCATCGCAACTACCATTTGCGCAATTAGTACGATTGCTTTTGGTCTTACCAATAACTTTTTCATGGCTTGTCTTGCACGCCTAATGATTGGCTTTGGTTCAGCTTTTGCCGCGGTAGGATCAATGAAACTAGCTGCGAACTGGTTTCCTGCCCAACGTTTTGCATTATTGACTGGTATGATGGTTACTATCGGTATGTTAGGAGCTATTGGCGGTGAAGCTCCTTTAGCTTTATTGATAGATGCCTATGGTTGGCGAAAAAGTATGATTATTATGGGCTCGGTAGGCATTATCCTGGCTATTTTAATCTTGACTATTGCCAAAGACTCTCCTAATAAAAAAGGACATCTGAATCATCATGCGGATGAAGAACCACTTTTAGCCAGCTTCCTGACTATCGTAAAAAATCGTCAACTATGGCTAGTGGCTACCTATGGTGGCTTGATGTATATGGCTACCCCAGTCTTTTGTGGCTTATGGGGTGTTCCTTTTTTAATGTTTAAAATGAATCTTGCAAAAGCTACTGCAGCAAATTATATCTCCCTCGTTTTTGTGGGTTGGGCAATAGCTAGCCCCTTGTGGGGAATTTTTTCAAACCGCATTGGGTTAAGAAAGCCTCCTATGTATATTGGCTGTATTGGCGCTCTAATAACAAGCTTGCTCTTTATTTATGCTAACATCGAATCTGGCTGGATTATGCAATTGTTATTATTTGCATTCGGTATTTTTTCTGCAGGGTTCCTGCCCGCCTTTGCTGTTGCAAAAGAGTTGTGTAGTAAACGTTATGTCGCGACGGGACTGAGCTTCATGAACATGATGAATATGGTGGGTATAGCCTTGGCTCAACCTATTATTGGTTTTATTCTCGATAGAATGTGGCAAGGTGAAATTGTTGATAAAGTGCGCGTTTATCCCTTAGAGGCCTATCATGTGGCACTGGCTTTATTACCAGCAGGCATGTTTATTTCTTTGTTAATTTTGCCTCGCGTTAAAGAGACTCATTGTCAATCAGTACAAGATAGTAAATAGCTTTAAAATAAATAAGATTAAAATTATGGCAAAAAAACTTTATATCAAAACCAATGGCTGTCAGATGAATGAATATGATTCATCTAAAATGGCGGAAGTTCTTCTCCAATCTCATGGTTTGGAAAAAACAGACAATGTTGAGGAAGCAGATGTTATTCTGTTGAATACATGCTCCATTCGCGAAAAAGCCCAGGAGAAAGTTTTCTCACAACTAGGGCAATGGCGCGAATATAAACAAAAGAACCCTCATGTCGTCATTGGGGTTGGCGGATGTGTTGCCAGTCAGGAAGGTGCTGATATCATCAAAAGAGCGCCTTTTGTTGATTTAGTTTTCGGCCCTCAAACGCTCCATCGCTTACCCACCCTACTTAACGAGCGTTTAAGCACTAAAAAAGCAGTTGTTGACATTAGCTTTCCAGAGATTGAAAAATTTGATCATCTTCCTGCGCCTCGTGCTGAGGGACCTGTTGCTTTTGTTTCTATTATGGAAGGTTGCAGCAAATATTGTAGTTATTGTGTTGTTCCTTATACTCGCGGTGAGGAAATTAGCCGACCTTTTGATGATGTTTTAGCAGAGTGCTACCAGCTTGCTGCCCAAGGTGTGCGAGAAATCAATCTCTTAGGACAAAACGTCAATGATTATCGCGGTGCAATGAATAATGGTGATGTGGCTGATTTAGCGTTGCTAATTCATTACCTTGCAGCTATTGATGGAATTGGTCGCATTCGTTTTACAACCTCACATCCCTTGGCCTTCTCTGATAATTTAATCAATGCCTATGCAGAAGTGCCGGAATTAGCCAACCATTTACATCTTCCTGTACAAAGTGGTTCCGATAAAATTCTTAGCATGATGAAGCGTGGTTACACCGCAATGGAGTTTAAATCGAAAATCCGTAAATTGCGTAAAATACGCCCCGACATTCGTCTGTCTACCGACATTATCGTAGGATTTCCAGGCGAAACAGATGAAGACTTTCAAGCAACAATGGATTTAGTCCATGACATTGGTTTTGATACTTCCTTTAGTTTTATCTACAGCCCGCGTCCTGGTACACCGGCCGCCAATCTAGCTGACGAAACTCCTATGGACGTAAAAAAGCAAAGACTACAAATATTGCAAAACCGCCTGCTCTTACAAGCATCTCGTTACAGTCAATCGATGGTTGGGAGTATACAGCGTATTCTTGTTACGGGTAAATCTAAAAAAAATTCGCAACAACTGGCCGGACGAACTGAGTGCAATCGAGTCGTGAATTTTGATGGTCCTGCATCTCTGATAGGCCAATTTGTTGACGTTCTTATTGGCGAAGCCCTGCCAAACTCTTTGCGTGGCAGATTAACTGATGAGTTTATAACTGCATGAGTGAGCCCATTGCCAAGCATATTATTATTCCTCGAGAATATCATGGACAACGAATTGATACAGTGCTTGCTCAATTGTTCCCTGATTATTCGCGTTCGCAGTTCAGTCATTGGCTAAAGCAAGGAGCAATCACGCTTAATCATCGAGTCTGTAAACCTAAAGACAAAGTACTTGATGGCGATGAAATCAATATCGAAATTGATTTCGCTGCGCCCACTGACAGTATGGTTTCTCTTCCCGAAGCTATCCCTCTGAATATTATCTATGAAGATGAACATCTACTGGTTATAGATAAGCCAGCAGGGCTAGTAGTGCACCCAGGAGCAGGCAATCGTGAGCACACTCTTGTGAATGCGCTGCTGCACCATTCACCGCAGTTGGCAAGTTTACCTCGAGCAGGGATCGTACATCGATTAGATAAAGATACAACAGGGTTACTTGTCATAGCCAAAACCCTAGCCAGTCATACTAATCTCATAAGACAAATGCAAGCTCGTGAAATACATCGCTGCTACATCACTCTAGTACAAGGTCACTTGATTTCAGGAGGTGAAATAGACACCTTCTATAGCAGACACCCTAGGAATCGTTTAAAGATGGCCGTCTGCGCTCAAGGGCGGGAAGCAATTACCCTTTATTCTATTCGTAAGCATTATCAAGATTATACCTTATTAGATGTGCAACTCTTAACAGGACGTACTCATCAAATCCGTGTCCACATGGCTTATATTAATCACCCCGTTGTCGGTGATCAGTTATATGGAGGGAGAATGCGCCTCCCGGCTCAAGCCACAGAGGAGTTAAGAGAAATTTTGAGACAATTTCACCGACAAGCACTACATGCATCCAGCTTGTCATTTATACACCCTGAAACCGACGAAGAATTGACATTCGAAGCCCCTTTGCCGGATGATTTTCAGCATCTTCTTCAATCATTGGATAATCATTTTGACTAAACTCTACGCTAACTGGCCAGCCCCTTCAAATGTTTCCGGATTGACAACTTTACGACATTCTGGATTTAGTAAGCCGCCGTTTGATAAGAATAATCTAGCCTTACACGTTGGTGATGACAGTGGTGATGTACTTCTAAATCGCCAACAGCTAAAAACTGAATTGGAACTGACTAAAGAGCCAGCCTGGCTAGAACAAATCCATAGTACCCTCTGTGTTCTAGTAGAAGAGGAGGCTAATCGAACTGCTGATGCCGCTATTACAAGGACCCCAAGACAGCCTTTGGCCATTTTAACAGCAGATTGCTTGCCTATCTTACTTTGTAATCAAGAGGGCAATGAAATTGCTGCTATTCATGCCGGCTGGCGAGGCTTAGTAAATGGCATTGTGGAGAATACTCTAAATAAAATGCAAAGTCCTCCTACACAACTGATGGCTTGGATTGGTCCTGCTATCTGCCAATCTTGCTTTGAGGTGGGCGAAGAAGTCTTGCAAGCCTATGAAAATCGTTATCCTTTGTCATCGAAAGATTTTTACCGTAAAGGTGAGAAATGGCATGGTAATTTACCCAAACTTGCTGAGCACATCCTCAATAATTCGGGCATATCGGCCGTTTTTCAATCAAATGTCTGCACATTTGAACAAAATAATGACTTCTATTCCTATCGAAGAACGTCACAAACAGGTAGAATGGCAACACTTATTTGGTTTAATGAAAAAAATCGGAATCAATGACATGACTAGTAAAATTCGTTTAGTGATAATAACCATGCTTTTTGCGTTCTGCTCTTTTGTAGCAACAGCAGAGGAGGCAAAACCTTTAGCCACATGGGCCCCTATTCTTAAAAGTACAATGCCAGCCATTGTTAACGTTGCAGTACAAGGTTACCTACCTAGTAATAGTGGCAATGAAGAAGATGAAGAAGCCAATCAAGAAGCACCAGCTCCTTCGCAACAACTTCCCGAAAAGCCCAAAAAGTTTCAAAGTATTGGTTCAGGTGTTATTGTTGACCCACAAAATGGTGTCATAATTACCAATGATCATGTGATCCGTAACGCTTCATTAATTACTGTGACCTTAAATGATGGGCGTCGCTTAAAGGCCAAGCTTATAGGTGGCGACAGTGAGACTGATATTGCCGTATTAAAAGTTGATGCAAAAAATCTTAAAAGCTTACCTATTGGTAATTCCGACAATGTTGAAGTTGGTGATTTTGTTGTGGCAATTGGTAACCCTTTTGGTTTAAATAGTTTTGGCAATAGTCAAACTGCTACGTTTGGCATTATTAGTGCCACAAAACGTAGCGACTTAAATATTGAAGGGGTAGAAAATTTTATCCAAACTGATGCAGCCATTAACCCAGGAAATTCAGGTGGCGCTTTAGTAAATGCAAAAGGAGAATTAATAGGAATTAACACAGCCATTATTTCCCCTTACGGTGGTAACGTCGGTATTGGCTTTGCTATCCCAATTAACATGGCAAAGGACGTTGCTCAACAACTGATTAAGTTTGGTTCTATTCACCGTGGACTGATGGGAATTTTCGTACAACACCTTACTCCTGAATTAGCACAAGCAATGGGCTATCCAGAAGATTTTCAAGGAGCAATTATTGCCCAGGTGAATCAAGACTCTCCAGCAGAAAAAGCAGGTTTAAAGCCTGGTGATATCATTACTAAAATTAATGATACTAAAATTACTCAGGCAACACAGGTCAAATCAACAATTGGTTTATTGCGAGTTGGCAGTGAAG
The DNA here is from genome assembly GCF_001467025.1 of Legionella brunensis. Classification (GTDB taxonomy): domain Bacteria; phylum Pseudomonadota; class Gammaproteobacteria; order Legionellales; family Legionellaceae; genus Tatlockia; species Tatlockia brunensis. Next base: position 450,685 of record NZ_LNXV01000033.1, read on the forward strand.
CAAAATTAACAATCTTACGGGATGGCAAGGAAATGTCCCTCAGTGCCGTTGTTACAGACATTAAAAAGCATGAACAGAAACTGCAAGCTAACAATCCGTTCTTATATGGTCTTGCGATTAAAAACTTTGAGCAAGACTCCCCCATGCATGGCCATGTTGTTGGCGTTCAAGTTGCTGGTGCTTCTGAAAACAGTGCTGGTTGGCGCGCAGGATTAAGACCAGGTGATATTATTATCTCAGCAAACAAGCAACCAACACCTAACGTAAGAGCATTACAAACTATTGCTCAACAGCAAAATAAACAATTGCTGCTTCAAGTTTTACGCGGACCAGGCGCTCTGTATTTATTGGTAGTCTAATACCTCCTATTGATTGCTCTTTCTTAATAAACTTAGGAAGGAGCAATTATCATCCAAGAACGTTTCCTTAGCTCTTCAGTTTAAAATATTTTATCGTCTTGCTCCGAGATACTACCCGCAAATTGGCAGTAAAACTCCAGTAATTACATTTACCTGATCCATCTAGTAATAAAAATATCTACTTGAAATCTTGTTTCCATGGTGGTGACAATATTTCATAGAGCATTTTTTACTAATTCCAAGAAGAAAATCTTAAAATATTAAATTTCAGTATTGACATCAAACGCTTAAAGAGACAAAATCACGACCTCTTGTGGCTATGTAGCTCAGCCGGTTAGAGCGCGGCACTCATAATGCTGAGGTCGGTGGTTCGAGTCCACCCATAGCCACCATTAAATCAATAAGTCACGATAATACCCATTCTAGCTCCAAGTGCGACAATCATTTTTAAACTGCTGTATAAACAGTTCCTTGGGTGTTTTATAGCCGATCATCGGTTCATTTTATCAGCTATAAAATCAAAAAGTTCTTTTTTGTTACCAAGTTAATTTTAGACTTGTAGCTGGTTGGCGCCTGGCGGCAACGAGGAAGCTGATATCTTCTTTTTGTTATGTCACAATCAATAAAAACCGATTGTCGCCCTGCGCCAACCAGGCTACGTATATGGACTCATCCGTTTTTGCAAGTAACTAGCTGGTGAATAGATAACTCTATATACGTAAGCAGGGATCCAGAAGTCTATTCAAGATTAGGAAATGGAGCATCACAATCATATCGAGCATCATGAGCCAAAAAGGTCTTGCAACTTTGATTGATGGTGTACCGAGTTGTTGTTGCTCCAGGAACTGAAGGATTGGTTTGGGAATACATTTGCCAAATAATCACTCCATCACTGTCCTTTTGCTGTTGTAGGATTTGATTCACCAGATTGTCAGTCAACTGCAGTTGTCCACCAAGATTTTTAGGATACGCAGGTTGATTGACCTCAAATCCGAATTGAATTTTAGTAGGAATATGATATTTAGCCGGATAAAAATCCACTTTTCCAACGGTCGATATAGATAATTTCGCCTCAGACTCATCACTGGCTTTTAACCAAGTTAAGTAATCACTCATGTAAGCACGAACTTGCCCTGGTAAATCTAAAGGGCCACCACCGTAGGGAGCACAAATTGCCGCATCATCACCACAAAGATCATAGGTCATTAAGCCCAAACTATCAAAACGGTGAACCAACTCTTTGTCTTTAGCGGTTAAACTATACCATAGACCTTTTAGATTTCCCTTCCACCAAAGACCTCCTTTGGTATAAATATCTTCTTTATTATCACCATAAACAAAACTGTTAATTGGACGAGCACCTACCGGTGGCGCAGCGCTTGCAAAGTGTAAATTAGCAGCTGCAGGATTATCTGTCATTAAATGCAAAATAGCAGCAACTTTATCCACTGTCTTGGGCATCACATAAGTTGATCCGGTCCCTGTTGCTAGTTTCATGAGATTATCATAGCTTGGGCCTCCCGCTTTAATGATTTGATTCGCCAATTCTGTGGCCCAAGGTTGTCCGGCCCAGCTTGTTGCATAAGCATCTGCATGCCAAAATTCTTCATAATCAAAATCAATGCCCTCCATGCCCAAATCGTGAGCCAGAGTGATTAAATTTTTATAAGATGCTTGAGCTAAATCAGCTTCAATCGGATCCGTAGGATCAGGGAAGTAATCATAATTCATTCCTGGGGCACCGCAATTATGTTCATATACCGAATAATTACAGCTGTAATTCCAACCGCCAACGGATAAAAAGGGCTCAATGGCTTTGTTTTTTGACAACTGAACTGCTGTTTTTAACTGATTAAAAGCTTCAGCGCCTTTGCCATCTCCCTGATCAAAATAACCCAAAATTCCTGTATTGGCTAAATTTCCTTGTTCATAATAGGGTAATGTGGGCCTAACAAAGGAGAAAACAACCCGATTAAAATTCGCTTTTTTCACTCGGTTTAAGTCATTGACATAGCGTTGTAACTGCTTTGGGGTATCAATTAACAAATAAACAGTGACTATTTTTTGAGCGTAAACAGGTAAGCTGATTCCTGTCAGAAGTAAATACCCCAAGAGAGGCACTAAAAATTTGATGGTGCTCTTTAATCGGATCATCGTACTAATCCTCAAATAAAAGGTTTGAACTGATAATTATATTGGTTTCTAATTCGGGTTACCCACTGTCATTTTTAACAGGTGGTTCGAGCTAACAGATTTGACAAATAAAAAATTAAAATCTAGGATACTGCTGTTTGTTAGATGGCGCGGGGTGTCGGAAATACCGGCTGAGAGTTACCCGTTGAACTTGAACTGAATCATATCAGCGTAAGGACGCCTTCAAAAAATCCATACCATTTTTACATATGGTAAGGTTCACTTTTGCCATCTCCAATATTATCCACATATTAATATAAGGAGTTATGGTTATGTCATTGCTGAAATCAAGAGTTACTCTATTACTCAATTGGTACACGAATCCTTATCACACTCCTATTCTCGTAGCACAGCAATTAGGATTCTATTTGCAAGAAAACATTAAGCTCGCCATTTTAGAACCAAACGATCCGAGCGATGTCACTGAATTGGTTGGATTGGGTACAGTAGACTTTGGTGTAAAAGCCATGATTCATACCGTTGCAGCGAAAGCTAAAGGCTATCCTGTCACATCAATTGGTACGCTACTTGATGAGCCCCCAACAGGATTGATTGCATTAAAATCCAGTGGAATAAATTCGTTTCATGATATTGTTGGCAAACGAGTAGGTTATATTGGCGAATTTGGTAAAAAAATTATCGATGATTTGGCAAAACTTGCAGGTATTGATCCAAGCAGCTACCAAACGATCCGTATCGGAATGAATGTCACGGATGCGATTTGCCGGGATGTTATTGATACTGGTATTGGCTTCATTAATTTTCAACAAGTTGAACTAGAGTATTTACGAGGTGAAACAGTATTTTTGCGCATCGATCAATTAGCAGGCCTTGGGTGTTGTTGTTTTTGCTCGGTTCAATTTATTGTGCCCGAACAAACATTACAACAGCCCGAATTGGTTCAAGGCTTCCTCAAAGCAACTCAACGAGGGGCTGCATTCACAACAGAAAATCCAGAGGAAGCCTATGAGTTATTGTGTCAAGCTAAGCCACAGCTGCGTACTCCTATGTATCAGAAGATTTTTATGCGCACTTTACCATTTTTCTCACGTACATTACTTAACGTAGAAAGAGATTGGGATAAAGTGGGCCGCTATACTAAACACTTAAATATTATTGATGAAACCTTTGACATATCTCAGTGTTTTACCAACACTTTTTTACCGGAAACGCCTTACTCTGATTTAAAACCAATCGCTTGCTGCCTTGAAAGCTAATCATGCATGCAGGTATTGTAGGAATGGGTGTTATGGGACGCCTGCTGGCACTAGCATTGCACAATGCCAACTGGCAGGTGACTCTTTTTGATCATAATAATGGGGATGCCGGCTGTAGTCTGGCCGCTGCAGGATTATTAACCCCATTCTCTGAATTAGACAGAGCAAGCTTGCTGGTTTTTCATTTAGGCCAAGAATCTATTTGTACAAGCTGGCCACGCATTCTTGAACAATTATCCTCGCCAATTTATTTTCAAAAATCCGGGAGCATAGTACTTAATCATCCTAGTGATAAAGCTGAGTGGAATCATTTTAATCAACGCATATCAACCCAATTAGCTCAGAATGACTCCTATTTTCGACAGCTAACGAATGATGCATTAACCCAACTTGAACCTGATCTTTCAAGATTCGAAACCGCTTACTATTTCCCGGATGAAGCACATATTGATTGTCAATCATTCATGTTTTCTCTCAAAACATATCTGGAAAATAAATGTGTAAAGTTCTTCGCAAATACAGCCGTGTTATCGATTGAACCAGGGCTTATTGTCACTGAATCAGAATCACATGAATTTGATATGGTTTTTGATTGCCGGGGATTAGGAGCCAACTCTATTTTTAATGATTTGCGTGCTCTACGTGGTGAATTAATTTGGCTGTATGCCCCTGATGTTCACTTACATCGCCCTATTCGCCTCTTGCACCCACGTTATAGTTTGTACATAGTACCAAGACCAGACAATATTTATCTCATTGGTGCTAGCGAAATTGAGGCAGAAGATTATAGCCCTATCTCGGTTCGTACTACCTTAGAATTATTAACAGCAGCTTACTATGTCCATGCTGGTTTTTCTGAGGCACGTATCATAAAGACAGTTGTACATTGCCGCCCCACACTCTTAAATCATTTGCCACGTATTAAATTCGCAGATGGGCTCATAGCTGTAAATGGGCTTTATCGTCATGGCTATTTAATTGCTCCAGCTTTAGCTGAAGAAATTTTGCGTAGTCTTAAAACTGATCATCAAAACCTTTGTTATCCTGAAATTTGGGAGAATTATTATGGCTAGCATCTATCTTAATGATGAAATTTATCAAATTGAACCCGCACAATCTTTGCATGATCTTTTAATGCAAAACAATCACATCGGGCAACATTTTGCTGTCGCAATAAACAATCAATTTATCCCGCGCACGGCCTATAGTACAACCACATTATATCCAGGCGATCGCATAGATATCATTGTGCCAATGCAAGGAGGCTAAGCATGTGGAATTTAGCCGGAAAAATGTTAAAAAGCCGCTTATTGCTAGGCACAGCATGTTTCCCCACATTAGAAGTTATGGAGAATGCTATTCGTGCTTCTGGGGTAGAAGTAATTACTTTATCCATAAAACGTCAAGCGCCGCTAGGTGTGGGGGGCGAGACCTTTTGGAACGCAGTAAAAAATTTAAACTGCCATCTTTTGCCAAATACTGCGGGTTGTCGTGATGCAAAAAATGCCATCAGCACTGCAATGATCTCCAGGGAATTATTTGATACTTCATGGGTAAAATTAGAAGTGATAGGCGATGATTACAATCTTCAGCCCGACCCATTTGAGTTAATCAAAGCTGCCAAAATTTTAGTTGATGAAGGATTTGACGTTTTCCCTTATTGCACGGACGATCTGGTTGTATGCCAAAAATTGGTCGATATCGGTTGCAATATTTTAATGCCTTGGGCAGCACCTATTGGTTCAGGCAAGGGCTTAGTCAATCCTTATGCTTTAGAAACATTGCGCCAGCGATTACCTGAAACGACATTAATTGTTGATGCAGGCATCGGTAAGCCTTCTCATGCAGTCCAAGTGATGGAGTTGGGATTTGACGGGCTATTATTGAATACAGCAGTTGCCCTTGCAAATTTTCCTATCGCCATGGCAACTGCATTTCGTCATGCGGTTATCGCAGGTTATGACGCATTTCAGGCAGGAATGATGTCTGAACGACGCATGGCACACCCAAGCACTCCATTAATTGATACCCCATTTTGGCATCAGGATAATGATGTATGAAAAAACCCATTATTTGGTCAATTGCAGGTGTTGATCCTTCAGGACTTGCTGGAACGCAAGTTGATCTAGAAACGTTTAAAAATTTTAATGTAGATTCATGCTCTATCATTACTGCGGTTACTGCACAAAATGCGTGTGCGGTCACCGCGATTGAATCAATATCTAGTGATCATGTTGCAGCACAATGTGAGGCTTTACAACAAGCTTTTAAACCCAAGGCCATCAAAATTGGTATGCTTGGAACGCTATCTACTCATGAGAAAATAGCACATTTTTTGGCAAATTATTCCGGGTTTGTTGTCCTAGATCCAGTACTCGCATCATCCTCAGGAACTGCATTAATTTTTTCGAATGTAAAGCAACACCTAGAAAGTCTAGTGAAGTTATTTCCGTATGTAGACATTGTGACACCTAATCTGATTGAAGCAGAAAAAATATTAAATCGTTCACTCACTTCTTATCAAGATATTCAAGAAGGCGCTCACACTCTATTATCTTTGGGTGCCAAAAGTGTTTTACTTAAAGGAGGCCATGCAAAAGACTCCTTGTTTAGTCAGGATTATTGGACGAACGGTCAAGAGTCGTTTTGGCTTGCGAATCAACGATTACCTAATAAAAATTACCGTGGAACGGGATGTACTCTATCTTCAGCCATTGCCGCTTGCCTTGCATTAGGTTACTCAATAAAAGACGCAATTGTTATTGCAAAAATGTATGTAAACCGAGGGATCCGTAAAGCATTGGATATCGACCGACATACAGCGAAACTGTTTCACGGAGCTTGGCCAGAAGATGAAATTGACCTTCCCTATCTTTCACCAAAACCTTTATTGAAATTACCAGAGCCATTCAAGCATTGCCAGATAGGTTTATATCCCGTGGTTGATAGCAGTCGTTGGTTAGAAAAACTATTACCGCATGGAGTAAAGTGTATTCAATTAAGGATAAAAAATATGCCTAAAAATCACTTGGAAGAAGAGATCAAGCAGAGCATTCTTTGGGCAAAAAAATACAATGCCACATTGTTTATTAATGATTATTGGGATCTTGCTATTCGTTTTGGGGCTAAAGGAGTGCATCTTGGTCAGGAAGATTTGTATGAAGCGGATATCGATAAAATTCATCAGTCAGGATTATGTTTAGGCGTAAGTACGCATTGCTATTATGAAGTAGCTACTGCACATGCTATCAATCCCTCCTATATTGCTTGCGGCCCAATTTATCCTACAACCAGCAAAATTATGTCTTTTTCGCCACAAGGAATTGAGCAACTTCAACGTTGGCGGAGAACGCTTCATTATCCATTAGTTGCCATCGGTGGGATAAATTTAGAACGGCTACCCGAAGTTTGTAAATCCGGTGTTGACGGCGTTTCACTCATATCAGCCATTACAAAAGCAACCAATTCTGACACTACAGCCCAACAATTTTTAACCCAAATAAAAGAGCTATGCGATGATTGACCACTCTCTTTCTGCAGATGAATTAGTTCGCTATTCTCAGCAAATCAAATTGCCTGACATTGGCTTATCAGGTCAAGAAAAACTTAGAAATGCTCGTGTATTATGTATAGGACTTGGTGGGCTAGGTTCACCCTTATTACTTTATTTAGCCGCAGCCGGTGTGGGTAGGCTAGGCATAGTAGATGATGATCTTGTTGAGTTAAGTAATTTACAAAGACAAATACTTTATCGTCAGCCACAAGTAGGACTTCAAAAATCAGCTGCTGCCACAGCACAACTTTTAGCTCTTAATCCATCAATTCACGTGGACTCTTATTCAGAAAGACTCACAGAAGAAAATGCCAGTAAATTAATTAGTCAATATGACATTGTTGCTGATGGGTCTGATAATTTTTACACACGCTACTTAATTCATGATACTTGCTTTGAATTAGAAAAACCCTATGTATATGCCAGTGCATCCCAATTCCAAGGAAGTTGTTCAATATTTTACAGCAGCAAAGGACCTTGTCTTCGTTGTTTATTCCCAGAACCACCAGATAATAACATTATTCCCAACTGTGCTGCAGGTGGGGTAATCGGGGTTTTACCAGGCATACTTGGTACTATTCAAGCATCAGAGATTATTAAATGGATATTAAAGATAGGTAATTCATTAGAAAAACGTTTGCTTATTATCGATCTATTAAAAATGACATTTAAAGAAATTCATCTGTACCAGAACCCTGATTGTAAATTATGTGTACATCGTCAACCTTTAAGCAAGCTTGTACGTCCTTTGAATTGCCAGTCCCCTGTGAATTTAAAAAACTACTCCATAACACCAGAGCATCTACTCGAGCTTTTACAACAAAATAGTAGTATCACTCTAATTGATGTGCGCTCAACTAAAGAACATGAGGCTCATAATATAGGGGGGAAAATACTTCCATTAACAGAACTGCCTCATCGACTAAGCGAATTAGATCCAAATCAAAACATCATTTTATACTGTCACTCTGGAAACAGAAGTATATCGGCCTTGAATATACTTCTTAAGGCGGGTTTCACTTCTGTTAAGTATTTAATAAATGGTATAGATAAAATTATTATTTAAACTGAAACAATAATGACTCTGTCTCTGCTTTTTATAATTCATTGGTGTAACTCATTAAATCCTTTATACCGATGCACAACTCATGGCAAGCAAAGCAAACCACTACTCTCCTTTTCTGCATTGACTCTTTCTTTTGAGGAAGAGTATTTTTGTAAAGCAAACCATCTTTGACACTCGGTGCGAATTACTTTAGTCACTAAATCAGCTTCAGCGAACAAATCAAACAATTTTGGATAATAACCCCTCGGTGTCTTGGACATACGAAGTAAGAGCGCTTGAGCTTTCTCATCGTTATCCTTATAGCTACTAAAAAGGTAACTATGTTTGATCCTGGGTGCTAAAGGATGTTGTGATTCCATCAGTTCCAAAACTTGCTTTGTTCGAATTAGGACTTCAGCGCCAGGGTTTTCAAAAAAAGCTAAGCGAGGGGAAGCGACAAGATGTCTATTTTCATCTGCCTGCGGTTTTTGAAACGTGATATTAAAAAGACTATAACTTACCTCCTCTTTCCATGGAAAACTACTGGGAACTTTATTTAAAAACCTCCATGCTTTTTTTAGATTAAAATATCTGTCAATCCCCCAAAGTTCACCACAATAAATTTTACCCAATAAATAATGGCAGAAAGGATGATTTATCCTTTCCATTTCTTGCAGAAAAACACCTGTTTTTTGAGGCTTAGATAACTCTAATATGGGAGCTGAAGGATTCGACCGTAGAAGAGCGGAAAATACAGTTTGATTTAATAGGCCTGCATTAAAAAGAACTTTAACAATATCTAACAATTTAGGTTTTTCTAAAACCTCTCGAGCATCTTCAAGAGAAGAAATGCCGCTTTTGTTTAATAAAATAAGTAAATCAACTATTTCGTGGGTTGAACTAAAGTCATGTGAAAATATCAATAAGATACCTTTCTTATTAGTTATACCTTCCTTTTCTAACTTTCGCAGTGCTAAGGCTACATTTGGGATATTATGCGGCTCCTTATAAACTTTGTTTAAATAACTTTCAAACCCATTCTTAGCCTCGGAAGGACCTCGATCCGGTTGATTTCTAATGGCAAGATAATTGGATAAAGTAATGAAAATATCAGTTGTATCCTGAGCATATTTTGGAAAATTAAGCAAAGTAGTAACTAATGGTTGGTAACAACTATTTTTTCTTTTTAATAAGCCAAACTCTCGCAATTTTTTCAGTTGGATTAATAAATCTGGAGCGTGATGACAATGCAAAAAGAAAGAGGTCAGTTGGGTGTCTGGTGTTATATATTGACTAACTAGAGCAAGCGCATCCATAGCACTATCCCAATATATAACATTTTTTATCATATAAGCTTTTGTCTTTTCATCTTTAAAAAAATGAGAGGAATCTTGTAAAATTTCAAAAATTTGCCGACTATAAATAGGGTTATCAAATATTAAATTGATATCACCTAAACTTAGATCGTTAATATCTAAGTCATTCATTTTTTGAAATGATTCACTATTTAATAAAATACTTAATTGCTTCTGATTTGGAATAAATTTTTTTAGCTTGTACCAGCGTGAAAGCAACTGAAAAATAGCAATACTGTTTGGCTGATGGATAACAGCAATGAAATAATGGAGAAATTGCTTCCAATCAACAATATCCCTTATGCTGTTCAAAATAGATGATGACTGATAGGAATAAGTACATGAAGCCTTAAAGATTTCTGCATTTAATTTTCTTTTATTATCAAAAAATAATAACAGCGTGTATAAAGAACTTATCCATGGCAATACCGCACAAAGTGAATCTATTGTCTCTGCATTAAGCAGTTTATTTTTTTCCATTATAGGAATTATTTTCCTCATAGATACATCTACATCTACGATTTTCTTTTTGTATAGGGCATTAAATACTGATGCATTTAAGATTTTTCGACTATGCAAATAAGTCATTAAAGTAAAATTTTCTTGAGGAAATTTATTATTTAACTCTTTAAACAGCTCACCTATTCGCTGTTCCTTTTCATTGATTGGACAGTCTGCGATTATTTGAAAAAGTAAAAGCATCTCTTGCGGCGCTAAGTCTCTATTTTCCAGATGATAAAATTTCATAGAAAATTCTTTTAACATCAGGAAATGCGGATCACGCTTAATGTCTCTTTCCCAAAACCACACGGAGCGATTGAAGTTATCAATAGCTAATATTAGATCTTTTATTTCCACTATCTCTCCTAGTTTTCTATCCTACGATTTACTCTTCATAAAGAATCATTGCTGATCATGGGGATCAGGAACAATTTTGAAAGGGTTTAGTAATTTGTTATCAGATGTTTCAATCGCTTGTTTCTCATTAAGTTCGCTCGATGTTGCCTGTTTTAGATCAGTTAAATTTTTTTTGTACCCTTGAGTAGCATTACTTGCCAATGTTGTATCAAGCGTAAATTTCTCTCTTGGAAAAAGCCACTGACAAACGGGAGAAAGATCCCCAACTATAGGCTCTGCAATTTTCTTAAAGACTGTTGGTCCATTTTCACTATTGGTTAAACAGACTACCGCTTGGTTGGTAGTGAGGTTGAGTGCTGCAAAATTCCGACAAGTGTTATTACCATCCCCCCAGTGAAATGCAACCATACTCCCATCTTTATTTTTCTGTAACCCAATACCGACACCCCAACCGATTTGCTTTAAAACATCATCCGACACGTTTGCTTCTATTGCTTTGCTATCCTTTCCTGAAAGATCTAGAAGAGCGGGCTCAAACATTAATTTTCTAACTTCTTTATTAGCCGTATCAGCAAATGCTTGTAAAAACTTGCCATAATCTGCTGCAGTAGTATATAGGGAAGCAGCAGGATGAATACCAAAAAAATGAGGTCTTGTATCAACTGAACCATCTGAAAAATGCCCCACAGATTGGTTTGTGCAATCTTTTGGCATTATAAAACTAGTATGATTCATCCCTAAAGCAGTAAACTCCCTTTTTGCCAACTCTTCGAGACTATCAGGTGTTGCGATTCTCTCAATTATCTCTCTTAAAAAACGATAAGCTTCTCCTGAATAGTTAAATTGTTCGCCAACGGGAGAAACATAGGCAAATGTCTCCAATTTATTAGGATCAAATTCATTAGGTAATCCTGCCTGATGAGATAAAATTAGGCGCGGTGTTAATTTCTTATAATTCTGAGCAAATGTTTCATTAAACTTTTCAGGATGACGAATTGTTTCAAAGGGTGGACCGAAATCACCTAATCCCAGGTCACAAAGAGGGGTATCCAAGTTTAACTGCCCACGCTCTACCATTTTTAGCACAATATAAGCAAAAACAGGCTTGCTTAAAGATGCTGCTTCAAAAATTGTTTCATCGTTCACAGCTTGCTGAGTGTCATTATTGATAACACCTGATGTGCTAGTTGTTATTTTGCCATTTGCAGTGACTGTTGCTATCGAGATGCCCGGAATTTTGGCGTGCTCTCGCATAACATCCAATGAATTTTCCATAGACCTCTCCATCCAATGGGAATAGTATAATTTTAGAACAATCCTCATCACAGGAATACAGGAATCAGATTACTAAATTTAGCTCATCACATTAATTCCTCATAATTTTTAAAAACTCTATTGTATCCTTGTAAATTTAGTTATGATGATTGCTATCAATTATTTTTTGGTTGTTTGATGCGAAAGATTGCGGTTGGCATATTGGTTTTATTTTGCTTCACAGTTTCTCGTGCTACAGAAGTCAGTATTAAAACAGTTACTGTCGAAGGTAAACCTGCATACATCTTACAGGTGGGCGACTTTGCTCATCAAAACAATGCCTTACAACTTAAATTTAAATTATCTTCTACTATTAATCAGCCAATAGCGATTGCACAAGCTCCTAATAACAATAGCTATGTTGTTAAAATTGGGCCTATGAGTGATTATATTCTGGCTCAAAATTTACAAAGAAAAATAGGCGAAGAAACCAAAGCTGCAAAAATACCAACCAATCTCATGCTCGCTGAGAATAAAATCAAAGCTGACAATACTGCTGTTAGCACTATTGAGAATAAACCACAAGTCGACAATACTGTTGTCATTTCGACTAAGAATGAGGTTGAAGCTAACAACACCGATGCTAGTGCAGTTGAGGATAAGTCGGAAGAACCCAATCTCCCCTCTAAAAAATTGTGGAATTTAAGAAACGCAGATATTCGTGCAGTTATCGGTGAAGTTTCAAGAATAACCGGCAAAAACTTTATTATTGATCCTCGTGTCCAGGGAAAAATATCAATTATCTCCAGCACCCCTATATCTGATAAAGGGTTGTATCAAGTCTTTTTGTCGGTATTGCAAATTTCAGGCTATGCAGCAATTCCCAGTGGTAATGTTATTAAAATAATTCCTAACATTGATGCTAAAACTCAATCTCCCGATCTCTTAAACCAACTAAGAAATCCCCCTCAAGGGGATGAAATGATGGTAGCAGTAATCCCTGTTCATTATGTTCCATCCGAACAGCTCGTACCTGTTTTGCGACCACTAATGCCACAATGGAGCAGCGTTTCAGCATATGCCCCTTCCAATATGCTGATTTTATCAGGGCGAGCAAGCAATATTAAGCAAATGGTTAGGATTATTCGCCAAGTTGACAGCTCATCAGCCAATGGCATTGATATGATTCCTTTAAGACATGCCTTGGCAATGGATGTAGCCAGCACTCTTAAAGATTTGGTAAAAACTCAGCCAGGTCTTGGTAGTCATGTGCAGACTATGCTTGCAGCCGATGACCGTAGTAATGCTATTTTATTGAGTGGCAGTAAAACTGACCGTATCAGGCTGCGATTATTAATTGCAAAATTAGATCGCCAAAGCTCTTACGGCAGTGATAGCAATACGCAGGTAGTTTATCTTAATTATTTACGTGCCGAAGATTTAGTCCCTATCTTAGCCGGCATTGCTCAAGCAAACTTTAGCGGTAATGTAGGAACTACGATAGGAACAATCACACGACCTGAGCTAGACAGTACTAATCCAGCCTCAAACCTTGTCAGCAACTCTTCGAGTGGCAATCAAACTCCTAGTCCTATGCCCCCATCCACTTCCGGTAATCCCGCAGCAACACCCAATACAACAGGAACGGCGACTCAGACTGAAGGTACAACAAAACCCACAGTGCAAATTATTGCAGAGCCAAACACTAATTCTATTATTCTCAATGCTCCAGTGAGTTTGATCCGCACCTTGAAATCAGTCATTCGGCAATTAGATATTAAACCTGCACAATTACTTATTGAAGCATTGGTTGCTGAAATTGATGAAAGCGATCTTACTAGTTTGGGGATTGAGTGGGGTAGTGATCAACAAACGGGAAAACCCAGCGATTTTAGACCTGGCTTTGCAATCATTAATTCCCAAACCAGAATTGATGACTTTCAAGCGCAAATTTATGCGTTAGCACGTGATCGTAAAGCAAATATTTTATCCACTCCCTCTGTTGTCGTATTAGATAATAGACAGGCTAAGATTCTTGTCGGTAAACAAGTGTCTGTAGCCTCTACAAGTTACCCCAATAATGCCGGTGGAACCACAACAGCGAGCCCCTTTGTGACTTTCGATCGCGTCAATGTCGCACTGCATTTGTATGTCAGACCACAAATTACTCGTGGAAATGGCATCCAATTACAGATTGATCAAGGCAATGACACCATTGATCCCTCAAGTACTCTTAACACCGATAATCCCATTTTTAAAATTTCAAGCATTGTAACCTCTGTGCATATAGAAAGTGGTGATATCGTCGTATTAGGCGGATTAACTCAAGACAGCTTGGGAAGTGATAACAATCGATTACCTATTGTGGGTGATCTCCCTGGTGTTGGACGTCTTTTCCAACATAATATTCAAAATCGAGAAAAGCGTGTTTTAATGGTATTTATACGTCCTTGTATCCTAAGAAGCCGTAGTGATTCTCTTTATGTCACTGGTGGGAAGTATAACGACGTCCGCCAGGAACAATTAGACTTTTTACGTCAACAGCCTTATAACCCTGAAAATAATGACATGTTACTACCATCGCAGAATGAAGCTGCCTTACCCAGGCCTTTTAGTCAATCCACGCAACAAGCTGTTATAATTAAACAGCAACCCAAACAAATCTTAATGACTAAATGACATGAGCATGGAAAATCAAGAAAGGTCAAAACGTCTCCCTTATTCCTTTGCAAAAACGCAAGGGGTTATTGCCAGTATGCAAGATAATGGCTCTTCCATTGTCTATCATGTTGGCTCCCCTTCCTTGCCTGTTCTTGCCGAAGTTAAACGCTTACTGCAGTGCGATCTTAAGCTACAAGAAGTTAATGAGTCTGAGTTTCAGCAACATTTGGCACAAATCTACCAATCTCAGTCCTCTGTTCTTGATGCTGCTGAAGTTATGGAAGAAGATATGGACTTGTCATTACTTGCAGACCAATTGCCTGTAAGTGAAGATTTGTTGGATAACCAAGATGATGCACCCATCATACGCTTGCTTAATGCTTTATTTACCCAAGCAATTAAACAAAAAGCGTCAGATATTCATATTGAAACTTACGAAAGCCGCGTCCTAGTTCGTAATCGAATTGATGGAGTCTTAAACGAGGTTTTGGAAATTCAACGCGCTATTGCACCTCTAGTCATTTCTCGAGTAAAAGTGATGGCAAAACTGGACATCGCTGAAAAACGTATCCCCCAAGACGGACGCATTGCCTTGCGAATAGGTGGCCATAATATTGATGTTCGTGTATCTACTTTGCCATCCAATCATGGCGAGCGAATTGTACTTCGTATTTTAGATAAGCAAGCAGCGCAATTGGATTTGAGCTTGTTAGGAATGCCACAATCAACATTAAAGGCCATGAGAACAATGATTGCTGAACCTCATGGCATCATATTGGTAACAGGTCCTACCGGCTCTGGTAAAACAACTTCACTTTATGCAATGTTAACCGAGCTTAACCAAGTCAGTCGCAATATTTTAACAATTGAAGATCCTATTGAATATGATTTGCCTGGTGTGGGACAAACTCAGGTCAACACAAAAGTACAAATGACATTCGCCAAAGGCTTAAGAGCTATTTTACGACAGGATCCAGATGTCGTTATGATCGGAGAAATACGCGACTTAGAAACCGCTGAAATTGCTGTCCAAGCAAGCTTAACTGGACACTTGGTTCTTTCTACCCTTCACACTAATAGTGCCTTAGGAGCTATTACTCGTTTACATGACATGGGAGTTGAATCCTTCTTATTAGCTTCTAGTATTGTTGGCCTAATTGCTCAACGCTTAGTGCGAAAACTGTGTGATCATTGCAAGATACCTCACCAATTACGTGAAGATGAACAAGAATTAATGAGGCTTCAGCCAAACACTGATATCTCCAAGGTCTGTGAACCCAAAGGATGCGAACAATGTAATCATTCTGGTTATCGTGGCCGTACAGGTATTTATGAATTAATTATGATTGATGAGGCCTTAAGAGGTATGATACATCGTAATGAAAGCTTACAAATAATTGATAATTATTTACGCCCGTCTACCCCAACTATCCGTGAAGATGGGTTTAAACGAGTACTCGTCGGAGATACTTCCCTTGCAGAAATTTTGCGTGTAACGAGTCAGCATTAAAATTATCCTGCCACGTATTAGATTATAGGTTGAACCTCTCTTCGTTGAAGTAATATTGAAAGATATCCGCTCTATCTAGCTCGGCTTTTGCTAAGGGATCTTCTAGTAGTTTTTCTATCGAACGTCCTATTCCTGTTAAATTATCATCCAAAAATTCAATATAACTTTCTATTTGCTCTTGAGGTTCAAGAGTAGTATCTACTAAAGCATCACAATGATGAGCTATTGCTTTAGCGATGTGGTGATTTTCTAATTGAAATCCGAGACTGGTATTTATTACTTTAATAAAAATCTCTGGGGAATCCAGGATCAAATTGCATAGGAAATTTGGATTTTTTAACAAATGCTCTGCCAACTTAGTCATAAACTCCGGCTCCCCTATTAGTGTAAGCATAATTTCTAATTTCTCGGTTGATTTAAGACGAGAAAACTCTAATCCTGCATGGGAAGATAGCCAAGAAATAAAATCTCTACGTATTTCGATAGCGGGCGCAAAAAATTGAAAGTTAGAATAGACCCCTCTTGTTTTAGGCCTATCCCAAGTAATAAATACACCATTTGTCTGAGCCAATGTTTCCATCCGTAATTTAACAATATATCCATCCACATAATTCTCAATTACAGGTAAAGCAACTTTAATAGCCGCAATTAATTCCCGTAGAGAGAGCGAGGGTCCATTCTTATAATCTTCGAGGGCTTTTTTAAGTTTCTGTACTGAAGGATGAATATAATTCCCCGTTTTATTCGTTTGTAGCTCAAACATGTAAGCTAAAGAGTCCTCTAATGCCTCTAACGGATCTTTCATTACACTTCCTTATCAGCCTCCTATTTTTAACCTTAGTCAAAAAACTCTTATTTACCAAATTAAAAATTCTAAGTGTTAATTAAAAAATCAGTATGTGAAAAAATTATAATAGTAAATTCAATTAATTATCGGGGGGATATCCAAAGAATATTCAACCTTAATGGTATTCGTGAAAGTATCAATACATGACGTCATTTGATGAATAAAATGATGAGGGAAACCATCATCAACCATTTCAAGTTTTAATTTCATATCGTGAGCCCAAGGAGAGGATGAGATTAGGAAATCGTTAGTATCTGAATTCAATTGTCCTAATAAAGTATTTGCACTCTCTAATATGGACTGAGCCTCTTTTTTTAAATAATAGCTTTTTGTGCCAAATATAAATTCAAATAGGTTGCATTTGCAATGCTGTGATAATTGTTTTAACAATTCCTTAGCTGAGTCTACAGCTCTACTATTGATATTTGCAATGTAGTGATATTTATCTATATCGTCAGGATTTCTCCTGGATGTCATCATTTCATCCAGACGTTTACTCATAATTTTCTCATTAATTACTTTAACCTTTGAAGCAAGTGCCGGTTCATAACCACCCAATTGCCTCTCTTTAAAAATTTTTAAACGATAATTAGAACCAAAAGGAGGATTATCAACAGCCAGACCACCTTTTACACTCCTAATATTCATATCGGGATATTTATTAATGGAGGCCACATGTTTTTCTTCCAATTTTAATGTCTTATCAAGAGGTCTTGATGTATTCCAATTGTAGAAAACCGTACCAAGCCAAGGATCAACATGTAAAACTGAATTAGAAATCTTTGCTTCTTCATAAGGATCAATAGAGTTAGACGTTAATATTTGATCAGTTTGTTCCGGTAGAAAAGATGAGGAAGTCTCATCAGCACTTTCTAAACGCCCTACGAGTAATCTTTTTGAATGCCTATTAAAATTATCAAGGCAAATATCCACCGCTTGAATATATCTCGCCCCTCCTTTCGTTTCAATTTCAAGAACACTATTATTAGAAACAGAAATATCATCATCAACTCCACCGGCCACAAAAGAACTGACGTGAGATGTCAATCTTCCCGTTCGTTGCTGCGAGAAATTAGAGGCATCTTTATAAGTGATATCAATCGTAGAAGCGATCCCCTTACTTATTGTATCAATTTTGGCTTGTTTACCACCCTGTACATAGAGAGCTACATTTAGCAATTCACCTTTGTTATTCACTACCGAAAATGAGCTAAGTAGAAGATGAACATTCTCATGCAAACTATTAGCGATTTGCTCTATAGCTTCCACAAGGAGGCCAAATTCAGTCATTGTCAAAGGCTTATCTCCATACAGTGAAAACTCATTTAATGAGACTCTGGTAATTGTATTCAAATGCTCTTTCTTGAGTTGATAGCTTCCCTCGTTTGTAGACTCACAATAAAGTTGCTGATGATATGAATTTGTTATTCTGGCGAGTGATTTAATATGATCGATTAAACGAGGCAAGGTATCAAACTCAGGATATTTATTCTCATGTGACTTTGATTCACCATAGGAATACTTTGCCTTTTCTGGGTAAATCACCAAATCACGTATTGTCACTGGAGCATTTTGCGTTTTTTTCTCTTGTTCTAATTTTTTACCTCTAGAATGTCTCAAAAACTTATATCGCAAGTAGTTTTCGTAAAACATATCATACTCTTTAATCGGTTTACTTTAAAATTAGCATATGACCATTAACTGAGCATTAAGAGTTGACGTTATACTGTAGAAAAATAAGACTTTTGGAATATGACCAACGATATGACCTTAATAGTGCCATCAAGGTCATATAGAGGATCAGGAGCATTAATTTGAAGTATTGCTATTACCGGTATCTGTGGTCGTATTGGTTGTTGTACCTGTGCTAGTACTTGTATCATCAGGTGAAGTAGTCGTGTTACTTGTGCCAATACCTGAGTCTGTACTACCTGAATTGTTTGTATTGTCTGCCCCAGGATTAGTATCAGTAGCACTTGGTTCTGTTGGTGTACTATTGTCACTGGGAACTGTTGTATCGCTACTGGGAGGAGTGGTGTCATCACTGGGAACTGTTGTATCACCACTGGGAGGTGTGGTGCTATCACTAGGAACTGTTCCATCACTACTAGGAGAGGTGGCGTTATCGCTAGGAGTTGGAGTTTCCGCAGGCATTCCAGTGGTGGTGCCCTTGTTCATTGTGCTGGAATCTTCATCAACGGAAGTTGAACCCGTCGCTGTACCAATATTATCCTCATCAGGTGTAGCTTCGCTTGTAATACTAGGTGTTTCCGTCACAGGGTCTAATGTACTAGTACTATCATCAACAGACGTAGAACCCGTTGCAGTACCCGTGTTGACAGTAGTGCTTGTATCATTTGGGTCTTGTGAGTCGGTGAGTGCATTGGCGTTAGTACTGGCAAACATTGATAATCCAAATGTTGCTACTAAGATTGAAAGTATCTTTTTCATGAGGCTCTCCTTCGCATTTATGACTGCTAAATGCCTGATATTTTTTATCCATGATCACATTATAGATGAGTTATCAAATTTTATAGGTCAAGACCAATGAATTTCTCACTAAAAGTTAAGAAACAAACAATAGCTTCTGCTTGGTGTTCTTGCGTGTTAGTCATATGAAAAACTGAAAGAAGATTTATCTTTGCTAAAGACTTTAATTTTCTGGTAAGACTGCGTTGATTGGCTGGAATTGCAGGCCTTACCCCAAAATCCCTTTAGCTGCATAAATCCTTTAAAAAATAAGGCCCTATATTAAAAATAGACTATATTTTAAAATAACGCAAAAATTGAACAACTCTATTCAGAGGTAACTTACCTTAGAAAGGAGCAAAGTTACAACCAAATTCCATGTAATTATTCTGCTCGTTTGCGCCAGGTTGTGCCACCAGAACCATCTTCTAAATCAATACCTTGATTAGCAAGGATGGTACGAATTTCATCTGCTCTAGCCCAATTTTTTGCAGCTCTTGCTTCTAATCTTTCTTGAATTAACTTTTCAATTGCATCTTTTTCGTGCCCCTCAAGGCCTGCTTGTAAAAAAGAATCCGGTGAGCTTTGTAACAAACCTAACAAGGAAGCCAAGTGTTTTAATGTTGATGCAAGTTTTACCGAATTTGTCTTATTAATTTCATGACTTAACTGAAACAACACAGATAAAGCCACAGGAGTGTTAAAATCATCATCCATGGCCTGATTAAATTGTTTAAGCCAATACTCATCAAGTTCATCATTAAAGTAAGTTATCTCCTTTAAAGATTGATAGAGGCGCATAAGTCCTTTATTAGCATTTTGTAAATTTTCTTCAGAGTAATTTAAAGCACTTCGATAGTGACTACTTAACAAGAAATAACGCACTACCTCAGGATGATGTTGTTTTAAAACATCCTCGATGGTAAAAAAATTCCCAACTGATTTTGCCATTTTTTCATTATTGACTTGCAGCATGCCTACATGCAGCCAATAATTGGCAAAAGTCCTACCGCTTGCAGCTTCACTTTGGGCAATTTCATTTTCATGATGAGGGAATTGCAAATCTAAACCACCACCATGAATATCAAAATGTTCCCCCAACTCATGCATAGCCATTGCAGAACATTCAATATGCCAACCAGGTCTCCCTTCTCCCCATATTGAGGGCCAACTGGGTTCACCAGGTTTTGCCTTTTTCCATAATACAAAATCAAGGGGAGAACGCTTCTCTTTTACAATCTCAACACGTGCTCCTGCCATTAAACCTTCTAGATCTTTATGAGATAATTTCCCATATTCTTTAAAGCTCTCGACCTGGTAACAAACGTCTCCGTTTTCACTGACGTAAGCATAACCCGAATCGATTAATCGTTTAATTAACTGGGTAATGGATCCGATATGAGCGGTTGCTCTGGGTTCTATGTCTGGAGGTAAAATGTTCAACGCTTTTGCATCATCATGCATTGCTTTAATATACTGCGCTGTCAGTTCCTCTATTGAAACCCCTCGCTCATTTGCTCGTGCAATAATTTTGTCATCAATATCCGTAATGTTGCGAACATAAGTAACAACATAACCTTGAGAACGTAAGTAGCGCACGATTACATCAAAACAAACCATCGAACGAGCATGCCCCAGGTGACAACGATCATAGACAGTAATCCCACATACATACATGCCAATTTTCCCAGGCTGTATTGGTTTAAACGATTCTTTGCTTCGTGTTAAAGAATTATAAAGATTTAACATCCGCTACCCCTTAGCTTATTTTTCCCCAAGTATCTTTAAGGCCAACTACACGATGAAATGTAGTCACTTGGTTTTCCTCAATTTGATTTACACAATAATAACCTAAACGCTCAAATTGAAAGACCTCATTGAGGGGTTGTATTGCTAACGCAGGCTCACAAAAAGCTTGTTTTACCTCTAACGATTCTTTATTGAGAAATTGGAGAAAATCTTCCTCACGAGCAGGATTAGAATCTGTAAATAAGCGATCGTATTGCAGAATAGTTACAGGATGAGCTTCTTTACAGGATACCCAGTGAATTACCCCCTTAACCTTTCTATCGGTAGGGTTTTTTCCTAAAGTATTCTCATCATAAGTACAGCGCAACTCAGTAACATTTCCTCTCTCATCGCGAATCACATCCGTACAACGAATCACATAGGAATGCCTTAAACGCACTTCTGCTCCTGGAGAAAGTCGAAAATAATCTTTAGGCGGATTCTCCATAAAATCACTTCGCTCAACATAAATTTCTCGACTAAAAGGTAAAACACGTTTAGGTGATTCTGGATCTTGAGGATTAAATTTACCCTCTAAGCGTTCTACCTTATCAATTGGATAGTTTTCTATAACAATCTTTAAAGGATCGAGAACACAAAGAACGCGTTTTACTGTTTTATTCAATTCAGCGCGTACGCATTCTTCAAGAATTGACATATCAATGACAGAATCACTCCGCGAAATCCCTATAATTTCACAAAATTGTCTAATCGCCTCAGGTGGATAGCCTCGCTTACGCATCCCTCGTAAAGTCGGAAGCCTAGGATCATCCCATCCAGAAACAATATTCTTCTCAACCAAATCCCGCAGTTTACGTTTGGAAGTAACTGTATGGGATAAATTAAGACGCGCGAACTCTGTTTGTACAGGTTTCGCAGGTACAGGCAAATTATCGATAAACCAATCATAAAGCGGTCTATGATCCTGGAATTCAAGCGTACATAAAGAATGTGTGATTTTTTCCAAAGCATCCGAAATTGGGTGAGCATAATCATACATAGGATAAATGCACCACTCATCTCCTGTGCGTTGATGTTTAGCATGGCGTATCCTGTAAAGCACAGGGTCGCGCATGTTAACATTGCCGGATTGCATATCTATTTTTGCACGCAAAACATGCTCTCCATCAGCAAAATCACCTGCTTTCATCCGCTCAAATAGTGCGAGATTTTCCTCTATAGAACGATTCCGATAAGGACTCTCACGACCAGGTTCAAGCAGTGTACCCCGATGTGCGCGAATTTCTTCGATACTTAAACTATCCACATAAGCTTTGCCGTGTTTAATTAGATAAACAGCAAAATCATAAAGCTCATGATAATAATCAGAGGAATGAGTAAGTCCCTGCCAAGTGAAGCCTAGCCAACTAACGTCATCCATAATAGCATCAACAAATTCTTGCTCTTCTTTAATCGGATTTGTGTCATCAAAACGTAAATAACAACGGCCATTAAACTCTTGTGCCAAACCAAAATTGAGGCAAATGGATTTGGCATGACCAATGTGTAAATAACCATTAGGCTCTGGCGGAAATCGGGTGATAACTTCCTTGTGCTTGCCGCTGGTTAATTCCTCAGTAATTAACTGTCTGATAAAATGTGTTCTTTTTTCACTACCTTCGGTCATAATTTTCACTCATTTTCATCTATCATTTGTCGCATTTCATGAATTAAAAAAGCTCCGGCAGCAAGACAATCCTCTTTAGCTACATAAGCTTCATAAATTTTATTGATAAGAGCTGCTCCTACAATAACCCCATCAGCGAACTCTGCAACCTTGGCTGCCATAACTGGGGTTTTAATGCCAAATCCTACCATAAGGGGCATATCTGTTTGGTTTTTTCTTTGTTGGTATCTCTCTTTTACCTGTTGTAAATCAAAATCATCCGACCCGGTCACCCCTTTTAGTGAAACATAGTAAAGGTAACCTCGACCATAGTTATTTATCAACGCCATACGCTCATCAGAAGTAGTTGGTGAACATAAATAAATGCTATATAAATTATTTGCCTGCCATATTGGAGCAATCAACTCACTTTCCTCGGGAGGCAAATCCACCAGGATAGTGCCATCCACGCCTACTTCTTGCGCTTTTTTGGCAAAACGCTCATACCCATATTGTTCAATGGGATTAACATAACCCATTAATATGATGGGTGTACTCTGGTCGTCCTTGCGAAATTTTTCTATGGTAAAAAAAACATTATCGCAACTCACATGGTGAGCCAAAGCTCTCTCCATGGCTGCTTGAATTATGGGCCCCTCTGCCATAGGGTCAGAAAAAGGGATGCCAACTTCTAATATATTAGCACCTGCCGCAACTAATTCATGCATTAAAGAAACTGTCATGTCTGGTGTAGGATCACCCGCAGTGATATAGGGACTTAGCATTTTTTTACCGCTTGCTTGCAATTCCCCTAAAGTTTTATCAATCCGATTCATAAACTACCCTATAACATAAGTATTGTATTAATTTTTTCCGACTATTCCTTTCACTTGACAGGAACAGCTAAGTATTAACAAGGGTAAGTACACCGCCAAACTTACAAAGACAGACCCTCAATATTTGCTACCGTATGGATATCTTTATCTCCCCGCCCAGATAAATTTACAATAATTCTTTGCGAAGATGACATTTTCTTAGCAAGCTTCATGGCGTACGCGACTGCATGGCTTGACTCTAGAGCAGGAATAATTCCTTCTATACGAGTCAAGGTACGAAAAGCCTCAAGTGCTTCATCATCATTTATAGCCACATACTCTACTCTACCAATATCTTTAAGATAAGCATGCTCAGGACCCACGCCAGGATAATCAAGGCCTGCTGAAATGGAATGTGTATCTTTTATCTGACCATACTCATCACACAACAAATACGTGCGGTTACCATGTAAAACCCCTGGCTTCCCAGCAATTAAAGACGCAGCATGCTCTCCCGTTTCAAGGCCTTTTCCACCCGCCTCCACTCCGTAAATAGCAACTGACTTATCGTTTAAAAATGGATGAAATAGTCCAATTGCATTCGATCCTCCTCCTACACAAGCCACTAAAGCATCAGGTAGCTGACCCGTTTTTTCAAGCATCTGCTCACGCGCTTCCTGACCAATAATTGTCTGGAAATCCCTTACCATTTGTGGATAAGGATGAGGTCCTGCAACAGTACCAATAATATAAAATGTGTTGTCTATATTACTCACCCAATCACGCATCGCTTCATTCAAAGCATCTTTTAATGTTTTGGAGCCGGCTGTTACCGGGATCACTTCTGCCCCTAATAACTTCATTCTGTAGACATTGATCGACTGTCTTTTAATATCTTCAGAACCCATATAAACAACGCATTTTAAACCCAGCTTGGCAGCAACAGTCGCAGAGGCAACACCATGCTGACCAGCGCCTGTTTCCGCAATAATTCTTGTTTTTCCCATTCTTTTAGCAAGTAATGCTTGTCCAACGGTATTATTAATTTTATGGGCACCCGTGTGATTGAGATCTTCCCGTTTTAAATAAATTTGAGCGCCTCCAAGTTTCGCACTTAAACGTTGCGCGTGATAAAGAGGTGTTGGTCGCCCAACATACTCGCGCAATTCAGAAGTTAACTCTGTCAAAAATTCTGGGTCTTGACGATATTGTTGATAAGCCTTTTGAAGCTGCTGCAAAGCATTCATTAAAGTATCGGCTACAAAAATGCCACCGTACTGGCCAAAATGACCGGAATTGTCTGGGAGTTCTTTTTCACTCATGCTTTACCCCATAATGCGTTAACAAACTGACTCATCTTATCGTGATCCTTGATACCTGGAGATACTTCAATACCACTGCAGACATCAACTGCGTAAACTGAACGTCCTGTGACCGCTTTTCTAACATTATTTGCGTCTAAACCGCCCGCCAAAATAAGTGGCTTTTTACTATTTTCAGGAATAACTTCCCAATCAAAAACTTTACCAGTTCCACCATGATAAGCCGCAGAGGGTGTATCTAACAAAATAGCTGATGCATGTCGATGTTGAGAACTTAGTTTAGTAATAAAATCCCTCGAATTTGCTTGTATAGCTTTAATATAGGGCTTTTTAAATTGAGTGCAAAATTCCGGCGATTCTTCACCGTGAAACTGCAAACATTGGACTGGTAATTCCCTAATAATCTGCTCGACTAAAGATGCAGCAGGATTAACCAGTACGGCTACTATATTTAGGAATACCGGGGCATTTTGTACTAATATTTTTGCTTGTTCAACAGAAACATAGCGAGAGCTTTTCGGATAAAAAATAAGTCCTATCGCATCTACCCCTAATGAGGTCGCATGAGCGATATCTCGCTCGCGTGTCATCCCACACATTTTTATCCGTACTCGATTCTGAATCAATTAACGCTCCCATAAAAACAAAGGTCCTGGGTTTGTTTGTATCACACCAAATTCTTTAGGGTAAGCAACAGCCACCAAGTACAATCCATAAGGAGGAGCTGTTTCGGCACCAAGGCGCCTATCTTTTGCTTGTAAAACTTCCTTCACCCAAGCTGTTGGTTTTTTTCCAGAACCTACTGCAATTAATACTCCAGCAATATTTCTTACCATATGATGGAGAAATGCATTTGCGGTAATATCAATCATAACTAAGTCACCCGTCCGAGTTACCTGTAAATCATAAACATTCCTCATTGGAGTGTTAGATTGACACTCAACTGAACGAAAGGAAGTATAGTCATTTTCACCCAAAAGGCATTTACTAGCCTCTTGCATAGCATGGTGGTCCAACTGGCGATATTGCCAAGTTACACTGCTGCGTAACAGTGCTGGACGTATGGGTGAGTTATAAATTACATAACGATAACGACGCGATAAAGCTGAATAACGGGCATGAAAGTTATCCGGCATCTCTCGTCCCCATTTCACGCAAACATCTTTAGGCAAAAAAGAATTAGCCCCATGAATCCAAGAACGAATTGTTCGTTGTTTTTCACAGTCAAAGTGAATAATCTGGTTTGTAGCATGCACACCTGTATCGGTTCTGCCAGCGCAGGTCACACTGATTTCACTATCAGCGACCTTCGTCAACGCATGTTCCAAGACTTGCTGAACCGTATGCAGGCCAGTTTGCGCTTGCCAGCCATGATACTGGCTACCATCGTATTCTACCCCTAAGGCAATACGCATGAGCATTTCCTGCTAAAAACGGCCAATGTATAACACCAGAATAAGTTTGTCTAGGTATAACGTTTTCCTATTTTTACTAATAAGTCTATACGCACAATTTCAATCCTTAAAAAAACAAATCATAAAAAGCACATTTCGTTACTGTGACTGATTGCATTAATTAGCGTGCTATTTCATAATCCAGTACAAACTTATCGCCTCTTAAAATATGACTGCAAATTTATTAGACGGTAGCTTAGTTTCCTCTCGATTAAAACAAGAAATCAAACTGGCTGTCGTGGAAATGATTAGTGAGGGCAAACACGCGCCTGGACTGGCCGTTATTCTTGTCGGTGATAATCCTGCTTCAACTATTTATGTGAACAATAAACGCAAGGCATGCTCAGAAGTAGGCTTTAATTCCTATGCCTACGATCTGCCCACCTCAACCACTGAAGAAGATTTATTAAATTTAATCGAGCAGTTAAACAAATCTCCCGACATTGATGGCATTCTAGTACAATTGCCTTTGCCTGAATCAATTGATCCGAATAAAATTATCGAATGCATCAATCCTCATAAAGATATTGATGGCTTTCATCCTTACAATATGGGTCGCTTAACACTAAGAAATCCCTTATTAAGACCTTGCACACCTTACGGCATTATTAATCTCCTGGAGTTTTATCAAATTCCTCTCGAGGGAAAACATACCGTGGTTATTGGTGCTTCAAATATCGTTGGCCGTCCTATGGCAATGGAATTTCTACTAGCAGCCGCTACAGTGACTATTTGCCATCGTTTTACAGAAAATCTTGAGCAATATGTGCGCATTGCCGATATTTTGGTTGTTGCCACAGGAATACCTGATGTTGTTAATGTCGATTGGTTAAACTCAAAGCAAATTATTATTGATGTAGGAATTCATCGCTTACCTAACGGGAAACTAAGAGGTGACATTGACTTTGAAAAGGCCAAAGAACAAGTAGCATGGATAACACCGGTACCTGGTGGCGTAGGACCTATGACAATTGCTGTCTTGCTGCAAAATACATTATTTGCAGCAAGACAATTACGCTCTAATAGCTAGCGATCCAATTCATCCCAATCAAACTCACCATCTAACTCATCTTCTAATTCTTCTCTTAGGCGTTTACGCTCAAGCCTATCTTCGAGCATCTTGCGCACGCGCTTCTTATGATCCAAGTCCTCAACGTTTTCTTCTTCATAGGAATAATCTGAGAAAGAACTATAGTCTTCATTTTCTCTAGGAAAGCTCATAGTTGCCTCCGCTGGGTCTTAATACAATTTAAGTATAGTGCAAATATTTTTATTGAAGTTTTCGCTTCCAAAGCGTTTCAGTAATCTGTAATTTTTCAATTAGGAACGCCTCATCATTTGTAAATCCTTGGGGACATATAGGTAAGGAGCCACCGAGGGATTCCGAGCATAACAGTCTGATTTTAGGTCAGTGACATTGACTAACAACCAGTCGGTGCCATGACGATGACCCAAATTGTGCTGTTTTGTAAGATTGAAACATGACGCCAATATTTGGGGAGGGCCTAGAATCCAGCGGTGAGGGCCTGCTTGAATCCAAGATGCAGACTCTCGTGCCTGTTCTGATTGATTCATACGATAAGCATAATGCCAAATGGGTTGATGAGAAAACAACAGAAATTGCTCTTTAAAACCTACTATCAATAGAGACTCAGCTTGTGGAACACGTTCAGCGATTTTGGACATGATAGTCTTTTGGGATCGTAAATCATTTAAGGAGGGATAAAGGAGGATGGAGTAACACAGCCAACTACAAGCCAATCCAAGAATAATCCCCAACAATGGTGCATAGCGCGATAATAGGGTAATAGTTAATAGCCCCAGACTGACAAGAAATAAAGGGCCGCAAAGAGCATCTAGATTTTCACCCAAAAAAGCTAATTTGTTATTGATAAACAAAATGCAAGTAACCACAAACCAAATGAACACTAAAAACCAGCTTAAACTTCGTAATAGCTTTGGAGGCCATTTATAATTTAGCAATAACATCATCACCCAAGGCGATGCTAATAGTGCTAGCACTGGTGTAACTGGCGTTAAATAAACACCTCGTTTACCAGGGGAGGCGGAAAAAAACAAAATCACCAATACCATATAACCAAGCAGTAGAATAACTCGCTTATCATCCTGCCTAATGGCGTCTCGCCAACATCGAATCAACCATGGGAAGAGTAAAGATAAAGGTAACCAAAAGATCGGAATTACCTGAATGACGTAATACCATACTGGTTTTATATGTCCCCACGGATGTGTATAGCGCGTCACTGTTTGATGAAATAAAATATCATTGCGGTAGGCTTCTAATATATGCGATGTGCTGTGCTGAGTAACCCATAGCATTGGTAATAGCCAAAGGCTAACTGCTGCTAGCATAACTAAAGGACCTATTAATATTTTGACAATAGAGCTCCATCTTGCGTGTCGAATTAAAGATAAATGTGTCCATATGGCAGGTATCAATAAGAGAATAACGAGAAAACCTACCCCTTTTGTAATAATGCCAAGCCCTCCAGAAAACCAACCAACATAGTACCAATGCCAGCCCCCATCTAGGAGTAAAAAACGCAAAAAACCATACATACCAAGGGTAGTAAATAGAGTAAGGAGAGCATCTATTTGTGCTGTTTTAGCTTGCAGCGTAAATTGAACAGTAAAAAGCAACGTCAGTGCAGCAAGAAAGCCAATCTCAGCATTCCATAAACGCCGCCCCAGATCCCATGTTAGAATGAGCGTTAGTAAACTAGCTAGCAAGGACGGTAATAGAAAGGCGACTTTCATTGCCCCTGTTGCTAAATAACCAACAGCGATTCCCCACATAAAAAGAGGAGGTTTGTCAGAATATAGTTCTCCCCCTCGCATAGGGAAAAGCCACTCTCCACTTTCAATCATTTGTTTGGCAATTAATGTAAAACGTGGCTCATCGGCTGGCCATGGATCACGCAATCCTAATCCTGCACTCAGTACAATCAATGCTAAAACGATGAGTATGCAATTCCTATAAGGATGAGTAATTACATGACGATCTGTTAACATTCTCTTACCCGATACTAAAGTTGAATTAAATACTACAACACAAAAAAATTGCATGAAACAATATCCTTTTCTTTCCGCGGGATTGGTTCAGAATACTTTATCAGCTAATAACACCTTGGGAACATCAAGAGTTTTGCTAAAAGCCTTATAACGTTTATACTTGTTTAATTTTCATGTAAGTCATTCTATGCTCAGTTATCAACACGGATATCACGCCGGTAATTTTGCCGATGTTGTGAAGCACTTAACCCTTTCTCGTATCCTTAACTACATGATCACCAAAGAAAAACCTGTCTTTTATCTTGAGACGCATTCAGGAAAGGGAATCTATGATTTAAAGGATTCTCAGGCTACAAAAACCGGCGAGTATCTTCAGGGCATTAATTTGGTATGGGAGCATAAAAATCAATTTTCACCCCTATTTTCTCCTTATTTTCAATGTATTAGCCACATTAATAAGCCAACTGGCCTGCGTTTTTATCCTGGCTCGCCATCGCTTGCAATCGAAATGTTAAGACCCCAAGATCGCCTATACTGTTGTGAATTACATCCTCGCGAATTCGAACAGCTAGCCACGCTGCCTCACGCAAATAAACGCGTTTTTTTCAGCCATAGCAATGGCTTGGCTAACTTAAACTCCTTATTACCTCCTCCTGAGCGGCGAGGCGTGATTTTTCTTGATCCCTCTTATGAAATTAAAGAGGAATACAAAGAAATCCCTAAAGCAATTAAATCCGCCTACCAGCGATTTTCTACCGGCATTTTTTGTCTTTGGTACCCATTGGTGGATAATAGATTGCACCAGCAACTGCTGAGAGGGATGGAGAGTATAGATACTCAAAACAAATTACGCCTGGAATTTTATTTAACAGGAGCAAACCAACAAGGAATGACAGGCTGTGGCTTATCGATAATTAATCCCCCCTACACATTAGCCAAAGAGATGAAAAGTATTCTTGAGCAATTACGAACAGTATTTAATCCGGGAGTTTCTTCTTTTTTATTAAAAGCTGATTGAAATCTCCATAATTCGTCACAATAGACACACTAAATACCTCGTTAATATTGTCTTAACATTGACCAATACCATGAAATGCAGGGTCAAAAATACCCAGATGGCAAGTCTGCCCGGATATTTTATTGAGAATTACCCAGATTTTAGGCGGCAAGGTACTCTCCGTAACAGACCTACAATTGGGTGAAAAAAAAGATGATATTGCCTATCAAATTAAATTTGTATTAAATGATATCGAACGCACATTTGTGTATGCAAAATACGAGGTTAGTTTTAAATATGCTCACCCTTTTGAAAATACTCCCGTAAGAACTTTTCTCATTTCTCAAAATCCTGACGCCTTATTACTTAAAGCAATACCTGACACTTTATTAGAACTCCCAGATGGTTTAGCAATGGCTCGCGCCGCAGTGACGAAAGAAGAACAGCTTGTGCTATCTGATGCAAGAACATATAACTGGCAAAATCTTTCATTCACGATGATGAACCACAACCTGTTTTTTTAAGCACGGCAAAACTGCTATCAATCAAATTGAATGTCTCTTATGGCTATGGGAAAACACTTTTTATTGGGAATGGATTGCAACTAAAAAGAGAAAATTTATTGAGAGAATCCCTTGAAGATACACAGACAAAACTATAAGAAATAACCCACTCCAGAGAAGCACCTAAAGACGAGAAAGTTGTACCAGTTATTGCCAATGATTTGGAGCAAGAAAATTCAACACCTACCCCTAAAGAATCGACTAAAAATAGGGGTTTCAGTTTTGCCAAGAACTCTAAATTTTTTGCCCCAATGCAACTATTGCTTCAAAAGACACATAAAAGCAAAACACAGCCTAAACAGGATAACTTGAAAACATCCCAACAGCTTTAGTCCACAAGCTGAAAGTGTGCAATTGCATAAATCCAATCGAATTTATACTTTATTAATACTGCCTTAATCCTATTATTTTAAAATAGGGATATTTTAATAGGATTAGGACTTCGAGATGTCGTCAAAAAGAAAGTATCTTAAGCAAAAGAAACATGAGCCATATCGCTTAAACGTCAGCGATTACAATACGCTTGTTCCTTACTTTTTTGGCAAATATCAAATCAATCTACCCTACGTTATTAACGGCTCAACAGCAACAGGTCGTCGTATGATGGCCGAAAATTATTTACAATTACAGGCTGAAATTAATGAGTATCAAAATGAAGAGTTAGTTTATGCCAAACAAGTTATGGATAACTGGTCACCTCCAGGGGTTTCTTTACCTGGCAAATATAGACTCAATCAAAAAAATACTAAACACTCTGACTTTCAAAAGTACTACCCTGAATTATACGCAGCAATAAAAGATAAATTTTTAAACAAAGAGAATCAATTCAAGGAATTGTCTGAAGAGGAACAATTGCAGTTAAACACTATTGTTAAAAGATTAAAGTGTCGTAAGAAATTAGATGAATATCGACAAGAGAAACTTGAAGCATTGCACGAGCGTAAAAACAAAATATGCCTTGATAAAACTCAAGCGATAGCTGAAGTAAAATCTATTCAAAATACTCTGGCTGGTGATGAAACCGTAATTTATTTTTTTACAAATAACCGTTCTAAAGGTTCAGCCCACTTTGAAGTTTTATTAGTAAAACGCGATCGAATTATTAAGCCTGTTAATTGGTTCTTACATGAAAGTAATATGTTTGAATCAACAGACTTTAGCAAAATGTTTGTTACTGATTTATCCCCTTTTGTAACTTTTACGGTCAATAAAAAAACAGCTACAACACTCGACGAAGACCCCATGAAAAGACTACAACCCCAGGTAGATTCTGATTCTTGCGGCGTATTAGGACTTTTATATCTGAAGGAATTACTTAAAAATAACAGCGAACAACTCCAGGAATTTTCGTTCGCAGTGCCTCTCTATTCTGATGCAAATGAGAAAGGCCAGGTCTTCGAAAGCTTATTATTCTTCCCTTCACCTCATGTACTACGCTATTCACAATCAAGGCTCTATAACAGTATTATCTTGGCGATGGTGCAAAGCACAAATGATGAAGAAGTTATTCAGTACAAGAATATTTCTTATACTGTAAAAACATTACAGGGGATTTTAAAAGAGTCTATCGCTATAGCTAATCAAAAAGGAGCCCCTGAAGTAGCTCAAATCGAAAATTTATGGGTGCATTTACCCGATTTTAGAGAAAAATGGCTAGAAGCTTATCAGGAAATGGCTCAAAAACGTCAAGAAATGCAAGGTAAAGCAAACAACTTATACTTAGCCTATAAAGGCCATCGCATGACAGAAATTCTTGCTGACAACACCAGGAATCAATCTTCAACTACAATGACAACTACCACAACACCAATGAAACTTACAAGTCATGAAGAAGATAATATTATAGACAGCGCTACTTCAGAGAACACTGGCAAAGTTACTTATAATCCACTTTATAAACCCCTTTCTTCAACGAGTAGGGTCGAAACTTATAAACTCCATTCTTTCTTTAAACCGCAAGGGGAAGCTATGGTAAGTTATAACCCACTTTATAAGAGCAAGACAGAAGAAAGAAATGAATTAGCTTGTTGCTAATTTTATTGAGATTATTAAACTTATAGTTTTTCTATTAATACAGGGACGTAAGTATGAAGGTATTACCGCTTTCTGCGTTTCATGACAATTATATTTGGTTACTTATCGAAGGAAAAGGAAATACTGCTTTCTGTGTTGACCCAGGGGATGCAAAGCCTGTCCTTGATTATGTCAATGAACACGCTTTACAACTTAAAGCAATAGTACTTACCCACCATCATTACGATCATATCGGCGGGGTTTCAGAGCTAGTCAATGCCTTTCCCAATATAGAAGTTTATGGCCCTGAAGACGCACGGATTCACTATATTACCCACACACTAACCGGTAGTACCAAGCTATCTCTTCTTTCTTGTAATTTTCAGATCATTGAAACACCAGGGCATACCGCCACCCATATCAGTCTTTATGAACCTAATCACGGTTGGTTATTTTGCGGTGATACTCTGTTTTCAGCAGGTTGTGGGCGAGTGTTTGATGGTACGATTGAAGAATTATACGGCTCACTCAATCAATTAAAAGGATTACCAGATCAAACAAAAGTGTTTTGTGCCCATGAATATACTCGTCAAAACCTTCGTTTCGCAGCACATATAGAACCTAATAATTTAACCATACATAATTACGCTGCTCAATTAAGCGAAAATAACCATTGCTCTTTACCTTCTACCATTGCTTTGGAAAAAGAAATTAATCCCTTCTTGCGTTCAGACCAAGAAGAAGTTAAAAATTATGCAAAATTAAGGAATAATAAAAATACTAATTCTTTCTTTGTTTTTAAGCAGTTACGAGCTGATAAAGATAATTTCTCTTAACATATAGAACTAATTTAACTCTTTTGGGTCACAAAAAAAACAAAAAGGGTTTATTGCTTGGACTTTATTTAGTACACTGACTAGCCTTTCAATTCGTAATAGGCTGTCACATTGAAGTTTAGACCAAGAATTTTTAGTTTAATCCTTTTATTGTCATGCTCTTACGTGTTTTCAACTGTTGCACAGGCTACCCAGAATGTCTGGGATGTGATGCGCAATCAATTCAGTTTAAATCATGAAACTACGCAACCTGAAGTACAAACACAACTTCGATGGCTTGTTTCTCATCCAAGTTATTTAAATAAATTAGCCCGCTCCGAACCCTATATTTATCATATAGTCACGGAGATCAAAAAAAGAGGGCTACCTGGCGAGCTAGCACTAGTTCCCATGATAGAAAGTGCCTATGATCCCTTTGCTTACTCAGGTGCCGGTGCTGCTGGTTTGTGGCAACTCATGCCTGGAACTGGTAACAATTTGGGGCTGAAACAAGACTGGTGGTTTGATGCTCGTCGCAGCATTCGTCCATCAACCGATGCGGCTTTGAATTATTTAACTTATTTAAATAAGTATTTTAATGGTAACTGGATATTAGCAATTGCCGCCTATGACTCGGGAGAAGGAACCGTTTCCCGAGCAATAAAGAACAGCCGTCAATCAAGGTATATCCGTTTCTGGACTCTGCCCTTACCTGATGAAACCAGAGCTTATGTACCGCGGCTTTTAGCACTGGCCGAGATTATTAAATACCCACAACGCTATGGGATTAGCTTGCCTGATATCCCTCATGTTCCTTATTTCGAGGAAGTCAATATTGGTAGTCAGATTGATTTGAATCATGCCGCAAAACTTGCCGGTATCTCATATAGAGATCTTATTAAATTAAATCCTGGCTTCAACCGCTGGACGACTGCGCCATACAAACCATTCAAATTACTTATTCCAGCAGATAAAGTTGCAAGTTTTAACCGCAATCTTGCGAACGTTCCTG
The DNA here is from genome assembly GCF_001467025.1 of Legionella brunensis. Taxonomy (GTDB): domain Bacteria; phylum Pseudomonadota; class Gammaproteobacteria; order Legionellales; family Legionellaceae; genus Tatlockia; species Tatlockia brunensis. The sequence goes on from NZ_LNXV01000033.1 coordinate 485,424, forward strand.
AGGATAAACGAGTCAGCTGGAGTCGCTATCAAGTTCGTCCAGGTGATGATTTAAACTCTATAGCTCGCAAGAATTTTACAACAGTGAAATTATTGAAAGAATTGAATCAATTAAAGTCTGACAAACTTAGGAAGGGACAGTATGTTCTTATTCCAAGCACAAAGAACACACCCGTTGCAGCACCTAAGTCAACGATACTTGCAATAACGGATCAGCCCGCCACAACCCAAAGCTATAAAGTTCTTCATATTGTTCAACGAGGTGAAACCTTTTCAGTGTTAGAAAAAAAATATAATGTTTCCACTTCAGAAATTAGAAAATGGAATCAAATTAATAACACCCAGCCCTTAAAACAAGGCCAACAATTAACCATATGGAAGCGTACAGTCAAATATGGGGTTTATATTGTGAAAGCGGGTGACAACTTAAGTAGTATTGCAAAGCGGAATAAGACCAAAGTATCAACACTTGCCAAACTAAATCCGAGTATTAACAAAAAGCTACTTCATCCGGGGCAAAAATTAGTGATTGGTTAACTGTTGTAGTAAATAATACACAACTACAGGGGCAATCAACTCTAAATCCGTGATACTCGGCAACATTTTGAACCTACTAACAAGTTTCTACACTTGTTAGTGTATTTTTTACCTTTAACGAGTTAAAACAAAAGCTTGCAAATTTTTACTTGCTTGTATGAGAGTTTAAATCGTGTGATATACTTAAGTAAGTATTAAATTTTAACCATAACTATGAAACTACTCTTTGATTTTTTTCCGATTTTAATTTTTTTTATCAGTTATAAACTATTCGGTATCTACAATGCCACCGCAGTAGCAATGGCTGCTTCTTTATTGCAAGTACTCATTTACCGCCTTAAGCACCAGCGCTATGAAAAAATTCATTTAATAAGTCTCGCTATAATTTTTGTTTTAGGTGGAGCAACTTTATTCTTCCATAACCCTTGGTTTATTAAATGGAAACCAACGGGGATTTATTGGCTTACGTCATTAGTATTCCTTCTTTCACCTTTGGTTAGTAAAAAACCACTAATCCAAAAAATGATGGATGGAAACATAAATTTACCCTCAAAAATCTGGTATCGTTTAAACTATGCTTGGGCGCTGTTTTTTATTTTAATGGGGAGTGTTAATCTGTATGTAGCGTACTTTTATAGTACTGACGTTTGGGTTAACTTTAAGTTGTTTGGTGGTGCTGGCTTTACATTATTGTTTGTTTTTATACAAGCAATTTACTTGACAAGACATTTAATTGAAAAAGAGATAGAACAACAACCCTCAGGTGACTCCCGTTAGGGATTAATACATTAGGAGCAAGAATGCGATTGCTACTGGTTGAAGATGATGAGTTATTAGGTGACGCGGTTAAAGCAGGTCTCACCCAATTTGGCTATGTTGTAGATTGGTTAAAAGATGGTGAAGCAGCCAGAGCCGCAGTTAAATCAGAATCTTTTGAATTAATTATTCTAGACTTAGGTTTACCCAAACTTTCAGGGTTAGGCTTTTTACAAGCCATTCGTCATGATGGCAACGCCACTCCAGTTATAATTCTTACTGCTCGTGAAACCGTAGAAGATCGAGTGAAAGGGTTAGACAGCGGTGCTGATGATTATCTCACAAAACCTTTTGATTTGAACGAATTGAGTGCCAGAGTCCGAGCTCTTGTTAGACGCTCACAAGGTCGTGCAGATGCAGTCTTACAATACCGCAATATTACTCTCGACCCAGCAGCACACTCTGTGTATGTTGATGATATTATGGTCAATGTTCCACGTCGAGAGTTTGCATTGCTACAAAAATTACTCGAAAACAGTGGTCAAGTATTATCGCGTGAGCAATTAATGCAAAGTATCTATGGCTGGGATGAGGATGTGGACTCTAATGCCTTGGAGGTTCATATTCACAACCTTCGCAAAAAACTCAATGCCAATTTTATTCGCACCATTCGAGGTGTGGGTTATATGGCAGAGAAAAATGAGAGTAGTTAAGCATTGTGAAATCTTCTATACGCAAGTTTCTGCTAATTAATTTATTATTAGCAATAACTATTACAACAACTCTAACAGCGATAGGTAATTACTACTTAGACCAAAAAGATATTCAAGAGCATCTTGATACTCTGATGGCTATTTCTGCCCTATCCTATCAGGCGTTATTAGGAGACGATCTTCATCAGCGCCCTCTAGGAAAGATTCAGGACGCTCTGGAAATTATTCCGCAAAAAATTGATAATTATTATCAGCGCAGATTTTTAAATGATCTGCCCCCAAAAAGTTATCTGGATAAATTTAATTTCCAAGTTTGGACAAATGGCGGCAAACTTTTGCTGCATTCACCTACCGCACCTAAAATTCCACTTACTGCCGAGGTTGATGGCTTTAGTGATAAATTAGTCTCTAATCAAAAATGGCGTGTCTTTACCACCTACAATGAGCAAGCCGGAGTGCGAACTGTATTGGCTGAACGCTATGACACCCGTAACGAATTAGGTCATCGCATTGCTCAAGATGATCTTTATATTATGCTACTCACCTTCCCACTGTCAGGTTTGTTAATTTGGATAATTATTGGGAGAGGCTTAGATAGCCTTGATCGCGTCGCTCAAGAGGTAGCAAACCGTGCTCCTACTCATCTTGAACCTGTGGATTTACAGGAAGTACCCGAGGAAATTAAACCCGTAATTGATGAATTAAATAAATTATTTTACCGACTTAAGGAAGGTTTCGAACGTGAGAAACGTTTTGCAGCCGATGCTGCTCACGAGTTACGCACACCTCTTGCAGCCTTAAAAGCTCAGGCGCAAGTTGCTTTAAATACTAATAATATTGATGAAAAAAACCAGGCTCTTCAGAAATTAATTGCAAGCGTTAACCGTAGCACCCATATTGTTCAGCAATTGCTCACCATGAGCAAACTAGTTCCCGAGGCAGCTAGCATTAACGACATTGATGAAGTTAATCTCGTTAAAATAACTCGTGAGGTACTCGCTATGTTGGCACCTTCTGCAGTAGAAAAACAGATCGAACTTGAGTTTGAGCATGATGAATCCTTACCACGCTTTGCAGGTAACCCAACCGCTTTAAGTATTTTGATTCGTAACTTGGTGGATAATGCAATTCGCTATAGCAAAGAAAATGGCAAAGTTTCTGTTCGCATTTATCCACAAAAACAAGAATTAATTTTAGAAGTACGAGACAACGGACCAGGAATTCCAGATGAACTACAAGGCCGAGTATTTGAGCGATTTTTCCGTGTGCTTGGTAATAAAAGCCCCGGCAGCGGCCTAGGGTTGGCCATAGTTCGACAAATTACTGATCTTCATGGAGGCCGAGTAGAACTTTCTTCTCCTCCCGAAGGAACTGGACTCATAGTACGCGTTTATTTTCCTACAAAAGCAGAACAACCTTCTGCCTAGATCATTTATTTATCGCTAGTAATCTCTAACCAAATGAGCCATTCAATTAGTCGCAAGAAGTTACTTTGCTAATAATTGCAAGGCTTGACGTATGAGTTGTTCACAACTTTTGTTGCCATCATCAATTTTTTTAATAATTTTTACTGCCTCTTGTTGTTTGTAGCCTAATGCCTCCAAAGCACTTATTGCTTCCTCTGGCTCAAGTCTAACATGTGGCAATTTCTGTGGCTGATAACTGATGTCTATGGATGTGGAGAAATTTTTTATACTATCTCTCATTTCAATTAGAAGACGTTCCGCTGTCTTTTTACCTATTCCAGGGATTTTCGTTAGAAGCATTGCATTCTGCTCTTCAATGCAGCGAATGAACTCAACTGGGGTGATGCTTGATAACACAGCCATGGCTACCTTGGGTCCTATACCATTCACTTTTATTAATGCTCTAAATAATGCGCGCTCCTGCTTATCGAGAAAGCCAAAGAGTAGTAATGCATCTTCCCGAACAATAGTGTGAATATGCAATCCTATCGATCCAGATTGCCCCTCCAGCTGAAAAAAAGTACTTAAAGAGGTTTCTACATCATAACCAACACCATTAACGTCGAGCACTAATTTCCCAAGTTGATTTTTATCTAAAATTTTTCCATTTAACCAACCAATCATCGTGCCCGCCTCCTAGTAGAGTTTTGTGTTCGCTGAATAAGGGATAAGCTATTGCGCATATGACTATGACAAATTGCAATGGCCAAAGCATCTGCCGCGTCACTTTGAGGAACATTATTAAGCATCAATAATTTAACCACCATATGCTTGACCTGCTCTTTTTGGGCAGCGCCGTATCCTACTAGTGATTGTTTAACCTCGCGTGCAGAATACTCACTAATTTTTATCCGATGAGAAGCAGCGGCCACCATTGCCACCCCTCTTGCGTGCCCTAACTTGAGTGCAGAACTAGGATTTTGGTGCACAAATACCTGTTCTATAGCAACTTCATTAGGATTATAGTCATCCATGAGCTGACAAATGCCGTCAAAAATTTGTAACAAGCGCTGACTTAATTCACCTTCGGAAGTCCTGATACACCCACTATCAATGTATTGAATTTTACGTCTTTCTTCCTTGATGATCCCATAACCAGTAATTCGGGATCCAGGATCAATTCCTAAAATAATCATCAGGCAGTTTCGAATAAAGCTTCTGGAAGCTCTGCATTACTATGAACTTCCTGTACATCATCCAAATCTTCGAGCATATCAATTAATTTTATTAACGTTTCGGCTGAGTCTTTATCTAAGGGAACCATAGTTTGGGCACGCATGGTTAAATGCGATTGTTCTACTTGGTAGCCCGCTTCTTGCAAGGCAGTCAAAACAGCATGATAGTTATCAGCTGCTGTGATAATTTCAACTTGATTATCTTCAGTAATGACATCTTCAGCACCAGCCTCTATAGCAACTTCCATTGCTTGATCTTCAGGTTGCCCTTCTACCAAAAGAATTTCACCTTGTTTAGTGAATAAATAGGAAACGGAACCATCTGTACCTAAATTTCCACCATGCTTGGTAAATGCATGCCTTACCTCAGAAACGGTACGGTTTTTATTATCCGATAAACAATCAACTAAGATAGCAACACCACCAGGACCATAGCCTTCGTATCGCATTTCTATCATGTTAGCGCCATCTAAACCACCTGCTCCACGCTTAATAGCATTATCAATAGTATCTCGTTTCATATTGGCTTTAAGTGCTTTACTGATAACATCACGCAATCTTGGATTAGCAGTCTCATCTGCTCCCCCCATTCTTGCAGCAACTGTAATTTCACGGATAAGCTTCGTAAAAACCTTGCCACGCTTGGCATCTTGCGCACCTTTGCGGAAACGAATATTTGCCCATTTACTATGTCCGGCCATGACTACACCTCAAAAAAGAAAAAGCGGTAATTAATAGTAAATTATACATCGTCAGCCATCTAAAAAGAACTGATGTAGTGCAGGATATGAACATTACAGAAGAAAATAGGCATGAGGTTAGCACCCTCGACATTTTTCACTTTTTCAAGCTATGCTATTGCGTTAAAATTCTTAAGGGAGATAAAGGTGTTAGCAGGATTCGGTAATTATCATCAAACTGAAGCAATACCGGGTGCGTTGCCAAAAGAGCAAAACTCCCCACAACAATGTGAGTTCGGTCTGTATGCAGAACAGCTTAGCGGTACTGCTTTCACACGACCAAGACATGTCAACCTACGCAGCTGGCTTTATCGCACACTTCCCTCAGTAGTTCATGAAGACTATAAGCCCTATGAAAATGCAACTTCACTTTCGTATGCCGACATGCAAACCCCCAACCCTATGCGCTGGGCTCCTCTCCCTGAGCTTTCCGATCCTAAAGATTTTGTAGATGGGCTATTTTATTTGGCGGGAAATAAATCAGCTAATGCCTTTATTTATCGTTGTAATCAATCTATGCACAAGCGTTACTTTAGCAACACCGATGGCGAAATGTTACTTGTTCCCTACTTGGGAGAATTGACTATACATACTGAATTTGGCCAACTTATGATTACTCCCGGCAAAATTGCTGTAATCCCGAGAGGAGTTAAGTTTAAGGTTAATCTAGACTCATCTTTTGCTGCAGGCTATGTTTGTGAGAATATGGGAGCTCCCTTTAGTTTACCCCAACTAGGCCCTATCGGCTCTAATGGCTTAGCCAACCCCAGGCATTTTATTTACCCACATGCCACCTTTGAAAACACTCAAGAAGAAGTCTTGCTGCTGTGCAAATATCAGCAACGGTTCTGGGCTGCAAAATCAAATCACTCCCCTTTAAATGTGGTAGCGTGGCATGGAAACTACGCCCCTTACACCTATGATTTAACATTATTCAATACTATCAATACGGTAAGTTTTGATCATCCTGACCCTTCGATATTTACAGTTCTAACCTCGGAAAGTAATACGCCAGGTGTTGCCAATATTGATTTTGTCATTTTCCCGCCACGATGGATGGTTGCCGAGCATACTTTCAGACCGCCCTATTTTCACCGCAATATTATGAGTGAATTAATGGGACTGATCCAAGGTGAATACGACGCAAAAAAAGAAGGCTTTTTGCCGGGTGGCGTTAGTATTCACAATTGCATGTCAGCTCATGGACCTGATAATGATACCTACCGCGCCGTTATTCACGAAGAGTTAAAGCCTACTCGTTATGAGAGCACACTAGCATTTATGTTTGAAACTAAAAAACCATGGCTAGTTAGCGAGCAAGCTCTGGTACATCCAGCAAAAGAATCAAATTATTCAGCATGTTGGCAACATTTGCCTTGCAATTTTAGCAGATCCTCGATTAAATCCTCTAATTAGCTAATGATAAAAAATACTATAAATTCAAGGAGCGAACAGATGAGTTCAAATTATGTTAAATCTATTCTAATTGCCACTTTCTTGAGCCTTCTGCCTTTTAGCATAAATGCTGCAGATACTAGTAATGGGACTGAGCAATCTTTTCAAACCACTTGTGTCAATTCATGGATGAAAAGAATGGATGACATAAAAGATAAGGTTGATTATAAAAATTTTGGTGAAAAATATTGTGAATGCGCCGCTAAGCAACCATTAGACACTCAAGAAGCAATCAACAAAACCATGCAACTTTGTATGTCTCAAACGCTTTTGCAAGACACCATGGATTCGCTGGAAAATGAAGTCGGTTTAGACAAAGCCAATGCGGACGATGTCAATGAATACTGTACAGACAGATTTACCCTTGTCTTTCCAAAGATGAATGACAATGACAAGCAAGCGTCTTCAGAGTATTGCTCTTGCGCCAAACCAAAACTGGTGGCACTTCTTAAAACTGCAGACAATATGACTGACAAACAATATACCGATCAAATCAATGAAATCGCTGCAGCATGTTCTTCAGGGGTTCAAAATCCTAATCAAGCCACTACTCAAACTAGCCCTTCCAGTGAAACAGCTGATTCTACACAAGCAACAGACACTACCAAGAAAGATGATAGTAATAATGACAGCAAAGAAGAGGATGAAGAGGACGACGAGAGTGAAGAGGAATAGAATTTAGTATATCAACGAGGAATAATTTCTATCGGCAAATTATTCCTCGTTGATATTATCGTAATTAACCTAATGTCAGTGATGTCCCCGATGCAGCCGGCTTTTTAGGTGACAAACTCACCTGGGCTGGAAAGAATTGAAAATGATTACTATTGCTACCCTTCTGTTCATTTAAATCTTCATTCTCAGCAGAGCTACTCGAATTGTCAGACTTAGGCGGCATATTACTGTCATTACGAATCAAACTTTCCGGATCTACTCCTGAATCTAAAGATGTTTTAACCAACAATTTGACAATTTCCTCTCCTTCTGGAGCTACAATCAAATCGTCGATACAATGACGCGCGGCATCAATGAGAAATATCCCAACGAGCTTAGGGTTTTGTTGCAGTATGTGGAGAAGTAACCCAGGACCATTAGTTGATTTAGCTAATTGGTAGAAAATTGAGGCTTCCAAGGGAAAGAAGAAAGCCTTGAGAAAACTTGTATGACCTAAATCTCGACGGTCTTTTAGCAATAACCAAAATAAACTCATGATCTCTTCATCCAAAATCGCCGAATTAGAGTTTACAATTGTTGTGTTTACTGCATGCTGAACACTGGCTGTAAGAATTTCAATCTCTATGTTTTTTCTTAAAATATCACTATGCTTGATTAAATGAGAAAGGAATTTCAAACCTGCAACGGAGCTTGTTAAATATTCTAGAATAAAACGTCGTCGCGACTTGTCTTTGGCCGAATGCATTTCATTAAGAATGGTTGCAGGCAAGTACCCAATGAGCTCAACGTTTTTGAATATTTCTGCAAGTAATTCAAAACCTCTCGCTGTTTCTGTCAAATATCCAATGGCTGACGGATACGGCGTGAGATCTTGCGTGAGTGTTTTAACTAATAATCGATCCGCTATTCGCGGATTTTGTTGCACCATCTGCAGAAGAGTTTTTTGACCATCCTCATCTCTCGCTAGAAGATATAAAATTGAACTATCGATACCCTCCTCAACCTGACATAACATCGAAGAAGTAATTGCCTTAAATATTGCTGGCTCTTTTTGAGTCAGTAATTTAAATAGTTCTCCTTCATTATCATTTGCAAACAACGCATATAAGAATTCTGCCTGAATACTTTTTCCTGTCTCAATGCTCTTACCACCCAATAAGACTTTTTTTTCCTTATTCTTTACTAGAAACTGATATACACCTCTGGCCAATTCATCCAGTAAACTGGGTTTGGAGTTTATAAGTTCGATTACTAAATGATGTCCCAAGTCCTCTGTTACCAACCAAAACAGAGGGGAAGATGATCCATTTGTGATAGTTTCATGTAACAAAATCGTTGCGCTTATCTTTTCTATAAAGGACGGCTCCCTTTCTACCAATAGGTGCAAAATCTCAATACCAGTCGGGAACTGTGCAAGCCAAAATATCAATGAGCCATCTTTTACTAACTTTGTCGAGTACAATTTAAATAATTTTTCTGCAGGAATTGTTAGCTTCGGGTTCTTATGTAATAAAAGCTTGATTATTTCCTGGCCTATTCTGGAAGGAACTGCAAGTAATGCTAATAATGAGTCTCCCTTCTCGATTCGCGACACGGAACTGCATAAAAACTCCGTAGTAAACAAAGAGCTGAATTCGGGATTTTGCTCTAGAAGATTTAAAATAAGCTCTTTACCACTTTCAGTAGAAGCAAAACCATGCAAAGGAGAAACATTTCTCCATACTTTATCATTAGGGGAAAATGGGCTAGATAAAATATCAAAAGATATATTTGTTAACGGTGACCTCCAATGCTTTACAAATTTAAGCAACGTTGCCTGACTAACCTGGCCTAAGATCATTGCAGAAAAAATGGATATTCCGTTGGGTGTCCCCTCTGTTTGAAAGAAAATATTGCTTGATAATTTTTCAATTAATTCGCGGTTGACTTCAACTAAAGCATCAAATAAAAGTTGACCATCAACCCGTTGCATCAAAGTAAACAATAGAGCGTTTTTCTCTGTGCCACGCTGAGAGCTTTCTAAATGCGCAGCCGTTATCTTTTCAGCAAAACGTGGGTTTGCTCTCAGTACTTTTGTTAACAGCTTGCATGTTGCTTCACTGCGGATGAGCTCGACAAAAAGACAATCTTTACCTGGTACTATTACCTCAAAAAGATATTTGCTAGTTCTATTACTTTTAAAAAGAGAGATTAAATTGTTTTCTGTACAATTTTTTAGTAATCCCTGTACATATAGCTGCTTATCATCCAAAGCGGATACATTTTGCTTTGGCGCTCGAGCATTAGCAACTTTTTTTGAAGCTACCCCCTTTTTATTTTTTGCTCGCACAACCTCTTGCGTGTTATTAGCCACAGGCGCTTCTACCAACACTGCACTTGATTCTTGCTCCTTAGGTTTGAAATAGTTTATAAAATCGGCCTCTTGTAGCCCCAGTTTATAAAAAATTTGCCTGGCCAATTCGATATTTCCATTCTCATATTGTCTTTTTGCTTCCTCATACCAATTGGAGGATGAAGGGGTCTCTTTATAAGAGAGTCTCTTCTGGCTGTTGGTCTGTGCTATTTCATTTTGTAAAAGACGTGTCAATGTTGCCAGTTTGCGATTTTTTGGCTGATAAAATACAAAATCACTTTGGCATCGTGTTACAGCAACAAAGAGTTTATTAAACAAAGGACCAAATTTGTCATCTCCCACTCCGTCCTTAGCGCGAAAGGTTGCTTTACCTAAAGTATCGCTATCTTGATGCGTCAAAATATCATTAGCTTCGATAAAAAGTTCGTCATCCAAAAGTCGCCAACCCACAACAATAGGATATTCAAGTCCTTTAATCTCGTCAGTTGAAAAAACTAAAACAGTTTTAAACTTATCGGCTGCTTCTTTTTTATATTCTTTATGGGTAACTACAGCTAAAGACGGTGTTTGCGCAACTTGTATAAGTTGAGCAAGATCATCGCTCGTAAACCCATCTCGCCATTGCACATTACCGGCTATTTTAGCCTCTTTGTAAGAAGCAATTTCTATAAACTCCTTCTTATCTGCAATCCCACCGGTTAAGCTATTTTTTATGGCAATAATACCATTTGACAAATTGATAATATTAGGTGGACATCGATAGGTAGCGGGCAATTCAATATGAGTCATTCTTCGTTGCTGCTGCTTAAATGACTCATGATTTTTAAACAAATCCAGAAGGAAAGGACGCTTTGATAGCTTATCATTAAGACTTTGATGGCTATCCATAAAAAAACAAATATTTTCACTAATCGCGAGTTCAGCTAATTTTTGCAGTTGGAAATGAGAAAAATCCTGTGCCTCATCTACCATAATACGAGAGTAGCGAACGTTGCTCTCAAAGGAATAAAAAGTAGGATTTAAACAATTACTGAGAGTTAGTTCCTTAGCATAGGCTTGATATACCTCAACCAGCCATTGTTTTTGTGAGGATTCCTTAAATAGTGATTGTTTTTTCCCCAACTCCATATACTCTTTGGGTGTATAAGCCCCCAAAATTCTAAGCTCTTGGTAAACCTCATTAACTTTTGTTGCAAAAATATCCAATAGCCCTGTCTCTTTCTTTGCCGCTTTTAGAATCTGCTTTTGTTTATTGAGATACTTAACTAACCATTCTCTGAAATGAAGTTCGCCCACGATTATTTTATCTTTAGTTTCTGGAGCAACCTCTGCAAGGAGTTGTGCATAGGTTTTAAATTGCACCCTATCTTCTGAAAGCCCTTGAGAAATCGCTGATTCACCCCACATTTTCTCTAGTTCATCCACTAATTTTTTAGATTCGGTGATATAAAGAATGGACTCATCTGTTTCACTTAACTGAGTCACTGCCTGTGCTAGAAGAGAAAAAGCCACACATGACTTACCAGAACCAGGAGGACCACTAACTAGCATTGGCAATGAAGCATGCTGCGCTTGTTGCTGTTGGTTATTAAATTCAACGAAAGTTTTATTGTAAAATTCCACTCGGGAGTACTGGACTTTTTCTGACAAATCTTTTTCAATAACTAGCTCGTCCTTACTGCAGCTCACAAAACTCTTTTCACTAATTACATTTTCCGTCAAACCATCAATATTCGCATTAATATGATTTTTTAAAACTGTAGGATTAAGAAAACGAGAGCGGTGGTATTTATGGTTTAAAACAACTTCCAACAGCAAAAGACAGGGTTTGCCTTGGATATGGATCGTTGTAAAAAGAAGCCTATCGCTTTGATTAATACGAACGCTATAAACACGATGGCCTTTTAGTTGTTCAAGATCAGCTGCATTATAATCGCCCCTGACCAGTTTATTTATAGTTTCCTGGTATGATGCCAGTTGAACCGGATCCCCTATAAGTTTTTCCCAATAATATATCGTCATTGCGTGGCTCTATCGAAATGGTTCACTAATGAATTTATTGGGCATTAATTTAACATTTTGGCGCATTGGAGCATATAGGTAAAATTACCCATGCCTGAGGAATTTTCTATAAAAATCATGAAGAAACATTTTTGAAACAGCGGTTAATCATTAGCAAATAATCACTTCATAAGCTTGCTTACATAATATTGCTTTAACAATGTTGTGCTAAGCTCAGCTTAGAAATCTTTATTTGAAAAGAAGTTATAACACATGAACGAGCGCTTAAAACGTTTTCATGATCAGCAAGATCACATCGACGAATATCCTTTTAAAGAAACTGTTTATCAGAAAGCTTATAGAGAAATTGCCGCTGGCATGAAAACTAGCCATTGGATTTGGTATATATTTCCTCAACTTAAATCGCTTGGTTACTCTAGCACTGCAAAAGAATATGGTATCAGTGATTTTAATGAGGCCTGCGATTATTTAAGGGATCCTATTCTTTTTACACGCTACTATGACATGGTTAAACTTGTTGCCGATAAATTAGCAGAAGGAATAGACGTTTTGACACTGATGGGTTCAGATACTGACGCCAAAAAACTTGCCTCAAGCCTAACTCTCTTTCAATTAGCTGCTCAAAAATTAGCAGAGTCGGAAAAAAAATCCATCTCACCAAATTTTTCTGATCTTAATAACTATTGTACGAAAGTATTAAGTACCATTGCACATCAAAATTATGGAGCTTGTGCTCCCACAAAAATGGAGATTGAACAATCATTGAAAAACTTATTTAAGTCCTCGTCGAACTCATCTTTTGCGTTGCCGCCAATGGAAGCGTCATCTCCCAAAACCGAAAAAGTAACTGAAGCATCACCAGAAGTTACCCAACACTCATCAATGCCAGTGGGAACTGCATCTCCAGTGAGTGAAGAGTCGATTAAAAAAAATCAAGAGGGCATTCGACCATTATCAACAGATAACGCTCTTATTCTTAAAACTATTGTGGAAAAATTAATGAGTAATATTCAACAAAAAGCAGATACTCGTGCTAGTTGGTTTACTTTGAATTCAGAAAATAAAATAAAGAAATTGCATGTTATTTCACAGTGGCTTTCCCACCATCCGCTGAATAAGACCGATGAAACAATAATCGTAGCTTTAATACGGGATACTTGTGCAATAAAGCGTAATATTTTTGGTTTTTTTGAACCTCACAGTTTAAATGAATTCAAAGACTTATTGCAAAAATATAAGCTTGAACCACCATCAGAAACCGTTTCTTTCAATGCTACTGATCTAGCTAATATAAGTGTTAAAGCAAATGCAGTTGATGAATTGATACAAGAGAAACGCCACTTAGGCTCTTACAATCCAATTCACTAGATGTGAATTATACGAGCCACTCAGCATTAACAGAGTAATGTTATATTTATTATTTAATTAAATCTCATGGGTGTATGTTTTTCCAACCCTTCCTCATTATCAAGTTCTATATTGTCTTCATCTAGTTCAACCAACTCAATCTCTTCTCGTTCAGCATTCAAGCCCTCTGTAGCTACTTTCTTACACTCAACATCATTTTTTGCATTGACTTCTGGCGCCGTTAGCGTTTTTTCTATATTTTGCATTAAATGTTTCATTTTTGCCTGGTTATAGAGAGAAATAACATTTTTACCAGTTGCTATAGCGTCAATAATACTTAAAGTCACTCTTTCCAAGAATTGTGTGAATTTCATTAAGAAGCTTGTACCTTCATCAGCCATACTCAACTTTGCAATAAACTGGCTATCATTAGGCAATGACTGTACTTTTTGTGCTCGCATTTCAATAGAACTATTTTCATGAATCAGTTCTGCATTAATTGCATCAATATAGTTTTTTAACTCCTGATTTTGTGGGGGAAGTTTCAAACTAAATTTATGCAACATAGAATATGCTTCATTAACTATTAAATAATTGCCTACATTTCCTCTTTCAAAATTCTGTATCGAATCATACAACTCTTGAGCACAATCAGCGGCAGCAAGGAAACTATCTTTATCACGCTTATAGTGTGCTCTTACAGCTTTTTCATATTGATCAAGGAGAGGTTTTATAATGGGTGTACCCTTAAGTTTATCCCGTAAATAAGTTTCAAATTGCATGTCCAATAAAGCACTTTTAGTTTTACGGGTATCCTCTTGACTCGCAAATAATTTAATCTTATCGTTTAAAAACAATAACTTATCTTCTTTAATCTTGATTTTGAATTCTATTTCTTTATTGGAGGGTTCTTGTTGTAAAGCTATTCTTAAATCTTTTATCTCTCGTTCCGTGTCGATAACGATTTGATTCAGGAATATTTTATCATCTAAAATAGACATCTTTTTATTAAACGGCATGTCTAATTCAAGAGCAGCAGATAAAAATAATTGATTAACTATGAACATTGCGGGATTAATTAATGTTCCTGGTTTTAAACATAAATAATCCTCTTCTCGCGATAACTGAGTAATTATATTCTTATAAGCATCCTCTTTTATTTTAAGATAGTCATTGGTGACCAATTGATTGACCATCCCCACTACCTCAGAAGTTTGAGCACCTACACGTTGTATTTGTTGGATTAAATCAACAAAAACTCCGACCGTTGTTAAATTAAAACCATAATGCTCCTGCAGTGCTAATTTCAATCTACTAATTTCACTATGCATTAATTTTTCATCGGCTAGATGCTGCCTTGTATAGCCACGGATAATAGGAGGTTGTTTACCAAATACATCGGAATAACGCGATTGTAAATATCTTCTTGCCTCTTCCAGACTTGGTGATGCGCGATACAGATATTTAATACCAAGCCTTGTTGCTTTTCTACCTGTTGTTTCATAAAAGCCAGGATGAGTCTGCAATTGAGGGCTATTAGAATCAAAAAACGCTTTTTCAGAAGTAGCTTGTTTAGGGGGTTTTCTTTTTAGCAATTCTTTTTTAGTACTTTGAATTACAGTAATAAAATCTTGTAGGTCCTCTTTGTTATATTCAATATTTCGAATCTTTGTACTGAACTCCAACATTTTTATTGCCATTGGACCATAATGTGTTGTTAATTCTGGCGTCAATTTTTCGAGTATATCTTTTAATTGATCGGCTTTATGCTTAATCTCAATTACAGCCCTTGCCTGGACTACAAGTTTGTCACTTTTGTTGAACTGCTCAAAATGCTTAAAAGCTGTTTCCAAATGATATAGTCCGTTCTCTACTTCCTTAATTTGACGTACCATTAAAGGATCATCGGGATTAATAGCATGTAACGGCTGTCCTTCTTGTTTTTTCAAATATTTCTGAATCAAACTGGAAAATTTGTCTTTTGTTATCTGAGTACATTGGCTCCGTATTTCAGCAACAATAGAGGAGATTTGTAATTCCTGAACGTAAGCTAAATTGCCCCTTACATTATACAATGACGATGAGTTAATAGGCTCTAACTTACCTGGACCTACTATGGGTCTGTGAGATAGTGCCTCTAAATAATTTTTCTGCAAAGCATCCACAGAGGGCTCTTCTGCGTCAAAACGAACGGAAGCTTGGGCAGTGAGTTTTATATGATTAATCGCATGATCAAGAATTTTAATTTTGAATAAAACTGACTCGTGCCTTTGCACAATATAATCCTGCACCAAATTCTGCTGTTTTATTATTTGTGCAATCGAAACTTTAACACCTATCCACTCTTTAGGAGATATCGTTTCAAGTTGATTTAAAGCAACAACACATTCATTTGATAAATCCAGATTACTATTAGCCATAGCAGATTGTATGATGGCAAAATTTTCCCGTAGAATGCTGCGATCTTCCTTATTTATATCTAAAAACGATTTGCCCTCATACTTTCGAAGAGTATCAAAAAAGAGGTGAGCAGCTCTCAAATGATGTTCATGTTCAAATACTTCATTCCAATGTTCCACTTTTTTAATATCAAGTGTCATTTTTCTAATGGGAGCCAAATCAGAAGAGAGAACTATTTTTTTAAATTTATCTTCTGGAGGCTTAGACTCAATAACTTCGTTCAACTTATCGTTGAGTTTATCTACCTCGAGAATTATAGGCTCCGATAAAGTCCCAGGTTTCAGGTAATAGCGCGTTTCTATTTCATCCAGCATGACCAGTAGATCAGGATAACGCTCTTGTATCCATTGCTGATAAGACTTTATTGTTGCCTCTTGCAGATTAGTTCCTTCTCTTTGAAATTTTTTGTTTAAGTCGATAAGACCTATAATTGCTTGCGGACCTTTGAATACCTTGAAAAAAGAAGAGTTCTCTTCGAAAACCAACTCCAATATGTCACTAATTGCATCTATTCTTTCTTCACTTATTCTAAGCCTATTTACAGAGACCTCCTCAGCCCCCACTAAATTAGACATGTTATTCATCAAGGCGGGTAATTCAGATAATAATCTAACTAATGAAGCAGTTTGTGTTGTTTCACTAGGAGAAGATTGTACAGATACAAGTACCTGCCCAATAATACTCCCAACTTTTTGAGTCAGTTCCATTCCAGCAAATTGACTGTTCCAACCCTCTTCACTAAGCAATTTTTTTGCGCTATCAATAGCAGGTTTGATTAAATCGTAATTCTCGCGAAGCAGATTTTGAATCTCAGGAGCTGCCTCAGTAAATAACTGAAAAGATTTATATAGTTGCGATAATGCCGCAACACCTTGGTGAGCTGCAGCCACCTTGCCTAATGTTGTTCGAGTATCGATACCTTTCCATATTTTTATGGCAGCTTCTGCATAATACAAGCTGTTAACCATTTTTTGTATTGCAGCAACTTGTGGTGGCTCTTTATCTATATCAATAAAAGGGAGCCCCTCTCTCTGGGGTGTTAACCTTGAAGCTATTGGCCCAGATAATCTTGATTGACATCTCGAAAGTAATGAGGTTCTGGCTATAGAAATTTTTTCAATATAGTCGGTATAGTCTACAGCATCAACCTGGTGAGCTTTTTCTGTAGTAGCACCAGTTTCAGTTGTTTTATCGACTGTTACTCTTGTTGCTTTTTCATCCTTTGTCGTTTCAACTATGGGAGTGCTTTTTTCCGCATATTGTTCTTTTGGACTTCCCGGCAAAGTGCCTATTTTTGACTGCTTTAGTTTTTCAACGGCTGACAAGTCAATCGCTGAGTGATCTTTGTTAGATAAAGTAGAACCGATAGCCAAAAGTTGTGGTAATGCAGGGGCTAAAGCTTTTTGCGCATCTGGTGTAAGTAATAACACACTTTTTTTCAATTGATTCGCAGCTGCGGCTACTGCAATATAGGTTCTTAAACGAACAGTAATCCCCCAGCTTAAATCAATCCCCTCAAAATAAGCCAGTTCCTTTTCTAAGCGCAATAAATTTTCTTCAACCTGTTTTATTTGCTCGTGTATTTCAGAGTTTTCATCAATGATAACTTGCGTACTTAAAGCATTAACGCCTTCTTCAGAGACTTGCCCTTTTGCTATATGACGTTTAACCAGAGTTATCATAGCCTCTCTTGACTCACGAACCTCTGTCGATAATTTCAGGCTCTGTATATAGGTAAGAGTTCCGTGTAAATTAGTCAAATCAGTAACTTTAACTGGCACAAATCGCTTAGGAACCACTTCTCTCTCAGGAATTTTCTCCATTAAGTTTTTCTTAATTCCACCAATCCGTTTTGAGACTCTCTGTTCGAGAGACAATTCCTCTGTAGAGATTTGTGCTTCTTTAGGACTCTCATCGCCTAAATTATCACGAGCTTTCTCTGCTATCGTTATCTTAAATTGTTCAGAACTAATTTGATCATTAATCGATTTATCAACAAAACTCTCTGTGACTAGCAGCCTATTCACTTCATAATCGTATACAAAACTAGCAACATAGCCGAAACCCTCTATTGTTTTTTGCCACCATGATTTTGGCTCTGTTGAAATTTTTTCTGGGCCTAATGTGTTTAAAACTTCGGTTAATGCATTTTCAAGATCTAAATTTGCATGAGCTACTGCTATCTGTAATTGAGGATAAGCTTGTCTTAGTAAAACCCTATCTGATTCAATAATTTCGGATAAAGATTTTCCTTTATATCCACGTAAAATTTTAAAAAAATGAGCAGCAGCAATTTGCTGCCTCTCAGCTGTCATAATTATTTGCACACTTTTAATCTGGCTATCTTCAATGTGCTGCTCTCTAATTTGGCGCAATAAACTAGTCTCAACTACCCTTTGGGTAATATCATAAGTATCATTAGAATCAAGCAGCCCATTTATTTGTTGCGCCAAGCTATCTGCATTAGAGCTGAGATGTTGGGATAGCAAACCTGGTTTTAAATAATTCTGTCGCTCTAACTGATCTGCCAGCAATATTAGTTTAGGCAAATAATAATTAGCCCAAGAGACATATTGTTCTATTGAGTTTTTGGTAAAATCAAATCCATCTTCTTGAATCGTTTTAAACCAATTTAATAAGTTCTGTATTGCTTTAGCATCTTCAAAATCGGCAATGGATAATTGACCAATAAACGCATTATTATCCAAATCATTTAATAAGGAATAGATAGCATCCATTCTTTCTTTTTTATTTTGTTCGGTTATATCCTTATCTTGAACAGCAGTTATGTCTTTGATTAGGTTTGATATTTTATCAAACGTTGCAATAAGTGGGTTGGCTTGATTCCACGTACCCAAATCTTGGCCCAAGAGAGAAATACCCTCACCTATAACCTTAGATGCTTTCTCAGTGGTATCTAACTCCACAAACTCTGACGCCCAGCCTGATTTTTTAATTAATTCATACGTCTTAGAGTATAAAGGCTCTATAACATAGTAATTTTGAGTGATAAATCTCCTGATTTCTGGGGTTGCATCATCAAGCATGGATATGGATTTATAGACTTGACGAAGCGCCTTATATAATGAAGGAGCAGCTGTGGCCCACCCTACCACTGTAGTAGTATCAACACTTTCCCAGTGTTCCAACGCTTTTTCAGTATGATAGAGGCTGTTGATGACTTTTTTAATGGCAACAACTTGAGGAGGATCATTTTGAAAATTAATAAAAGGAACGCCCACCGACTGAGGTTTCAATTTATCCACTAACAATTCATCAAGCTGTAAATTTAATACATCAAGCAAATAAACACGGGTATCGGCAAATTGCCTAGATAAGGTTATATCTGAATTGTCATTGGCAGGCATTACTAATGCTCCTATACTACAAAAAGTATAGTATTTAAAAAGTATACAATGACTATTTTATAGTCATTTTGTGGACTTAACAATACCTTTTGATATTTCGTCAACAAGGCATCTGCAATGAGGGAGTTGTTGACATCGTGCTCCGTACCAGGCCTAACCTTGTACGGAGTAATATAAAGGAGTCTTAGTTGCTAAAGTTGGGGCGAAATTCTGATTGTTCTTCTGCAAAACAACCCGCTGCTTCAACAATACTAGCAATTGGTCTTGAAATAAGACTAACAGTAGAGAAAAGAATATTGAGAACCTGCGCAGAGAGTGCACTCCATATATAGACTAAATTGGTGATAACATCATCCAATTCTTTTTCAGTCTCTGGATCGATGAAGTTCTCTGTTCTTTGCTGGTTCAAAGACCATAAGTATGCTGCTTTTAATAAAGAGGCAGTCGCATTAAGGATGCGAATTGACGCATCAAGCGCAAAAACTGCATCTAATACAAAATAATCAAGAACAGGAGTAGCGACAAAGGCAATAAAATCTGATTCTTTGGTTCTAGTTTTTTGAATAGGCTGAAAAAAAGTGTTTATACGATGCGTTGTTGATTCAAATGGTTTTCCAGTTAACAAAGGTTTAATGAGCTCCGCCATATGATATCTCCGGTTACTTAAAAATTAGCGCAAGAGTAACACGCTATGATTAAGGAATTATTAAGTAAGAGAAAAATATGCGGATATCAAGACATCAAATACCTGCTTTTAGATAAGAAATACACTAATCGCGTCGTATGTCATCCCTCCTCTATTATGGTTTGCTAAGATGTTTTGGCTCATCATTATCCTCTGAGGCTTCCAACCAAGTATCCTTAGGTCCTGGGTTATCCTTTTGAATCTTGAGCTCCCCCTCTGTATCAACTGGACCACCTTTTTGTGTATCAAGAAAAAGTCGTTTGATTCTTGCTGCATTATCCACAGCGGTATAATCGTCGCCTCCAACCTCTGATTGCTTTTTAAAAACATGCCATTTGGATTCTGCAGGAGTATTAGACATTACAGCATTCCTCAAAAAATATGACCTATTACTAAATATAGAACATATGACCTTAACATTTTGTTAAGTGCAATTTTAATTTTAATGAGGAGACAACATTCGCAATGTCTGCAAGACCACATTATTGTATTAGCAAATGAGTTTATCCCAATTTAATTACCTTCCCTAGTTATATTTGCCAAAAAGAAATGTCCTGAGTTCACTGTAGTATTCTTTACTTTTTGAAATTTAAACTGTCTTTCATTTGAAACCAGATACTTGGCTTGATATAGTAATTTCGCAAAAAATTACATTGGATGTGAGAACGATGATACGGACGTTTATTGCTGCTTTTCTGCTACTTTTTTCTTCATTTTTATTTGCGCAACCCATTATACAGGCCATTAAAGAGATAGATGCCTCATCCATATCATTAGGAAGCAAGCGTCTTATTCATGCCAAGCATTATCGTGTTGTTGAAATAGATATCAATCAACTCTCCGCTGAATTAGAAAATTCTCCTCATCGCGACAACCTCAATGCCGCTACACCTCTGTTGCTTGAATTACCCCACCCTGACGGCACAATGCATCAATACAAAGTACTAGAAAATAGCACTATGGATCCTGAATTAGCCGCTAAATTTCCAGAAATTAAAACCTATGATGCCTATGGAGTCGATCATTCAGAGGAATTTGTAAAACTGGACATTACACCCCATGGATTCCATGCAATGATCATGGTTCCAGGTAAGAACACTATTTTTATTGACCCCTTGGAAAAAGATAATACGCAATATTACATGGTGTATTACCACAAGGATTTTGTGACTTCAAAAACCATGAAATGCGGTGTCTCAGGTCAGAGTCAACCATTGAAGGACTTTAGTCAATTTAGACATTTTACTAACTTTGCTTCTTGTGAGTTTAGAAAATACCGTCTCGCCATGGCAGCTACTGGTGAATACACTGCCTTCCATGGAGGCACTGTGCCTATGGCTCTCGCAGCCCAAGTTACTACGATGAATCGTGTTAATGGTATCTATGAACGTGACATAGCAGTAACCATGCAATTTATTCCCAATAACGCAATGATTATTTATACAAACCCTGCTACACAACCTTACACTCATGGAAACCCCGAGGCCTTAATCGAGGAAAATCAAACAAATATTGACCAAGTTATAGGTTCAGCTAATTACGATATTGGACATGTCGTGGACTCCGCTGGCAGTGGGCTAGCTAGTCTTGGTAGTGTATGTGATGCTGCGGAAAAAGCAAAAGGTGCCACCGGACAACCAAGACCCGTGGGCGATCCATTTGATGTAGATTATGTCGCTCATGAAATGGGGCACCAATTTGGAGCGAACCATGTCCAAAATAATAATTGCAACCGCAATGACGCAACAGCAGTAGAACCTGGGAGCGGTAGTACTATTATGGGTTATGCCGGCATTTGCGCCCCTAATGTTCAAAGACATTCCGACGCCTATTTTAATGGAATAAGCCTGCAAGAAATGGGGACATTTATTACCAGCCCTACACATACCTGTGCAGTCAAAACACCTATTCCACCCGCACCCAGGATTACCGCAACAAATGGATTTACCTATATTCCCGCAAGAACACCTTTTAGTTTAACTGCTTCAGCTATCAATCCAACGGGACGAGTATTAACTTATACCTGGGAGCAAATGAACAATGAGGTGTCTATCCAACCACCGGTAAGCACTGCAACCGGTGGCCCTAATTTTAGAAGCTTTAGTCCGACAGCGCTTCCCACACGTTTTTTACCCAATTTAATGTCTCTAGCCAATAATGGTCCATTTACTTGGGAGGTATTACCCTCTGTATCACGCATCTTAAAATTTAGAGTTTCGGTACGTGCAAATAATCCTGGGGGGTCCTGTAATGTCTTCAAAGATGTCGCCGTAACAATAGATAACCGTTCAGGTCCCTTCTTATTGACTTATCCCTCTGCCAGAGGAATAAGTTGGGCAGCAGAAACATCAAGAACTGTGCTCTGGAATGTAGCCAATACCAATCTAGGCCCCGTAAATGCTCACTCAGTTGATATTCTTTTGTCTACTGATGGCGGTATTACTTATCCTCATATCCTTTTACGAGGGGTGCCTAATGTTGGTGCTGCTCACGTGACTGTTCCAAGCTTACCTACCTCAAGAGCTCGTATTATGGTGCGCTCTTCAAATGGTGCTTTTTTCTCGATCTCTGCCAAAAACTTCACAATTACTGCTCAATTATATCTAAACCAGGCTGATCGTAATCCAATGAATCATAGGGAAGCCTTTATTAGCTATATAGGCTTGGACAAACGATTTGTCACAAACTATGTCCTCAATGGCTTATCGGGTGCATCAATAACGCTTGATGAGGATCATCGCCGCTTTATTGTAAAAAATATCACTACACCACGCCGCGTCGACATTTCGATTACAGTGGTAAGACAAGGGGGTGGAATCAATGAAACATCCAATGTCGTTACTATTCCAAGTATTTTATAGATGAGGTTAAACATGAATAAATATTCAGCGCTGCTTGTTGGCCTAGGTTTATTGCCTTTTAATGTCAATGCAAGTTGGTATGGTGGTCTTAATCTTGGAGTTAACGCTGTTAATATAGAAAAAACTCTGGCCTACCCTCTTGGCGATCCTTTTGTTACCTATGAAAATTTTCATAGTGGATATACCGATTTTCATGGACAATTGACAGCAGGTTATGCTCTTTTGTTAACGAATCAAATAGGCTTAAGTCTTGAGGGTAATGCTGATTTATTTACTGGAAACGCTGAACATACTATTAGCAACTGGTTCTTTTCTCAGTCGGCCAAAACTGAAGAAAAGTTAACATATGGTTTTAGTTTATTTGCATTGCCCGAATACTATTACAATGAAAATACTCGCTTTTTTGTAGGACCAGGCGTATCAACTAGCAAGTTTGAGATCAGTTCTGATAATACAGCTGGAAATGCAGGAGTTTCTGGTAATTTAGATAAATGGTTAACGGGTTGGGGGCTCAAAGCGGGTGTTGCCAATCAACTGACTCCAAGTATGGAAATTCTCTTTACTTATCAATTTACTCAATATGAAAGCGTCACATGGACAAATATTGAACCAGTATCAGGCTCCTGGCTATGTGGGCGTTATAAACCACAGGCGAATCTATTTATGGTTGGTTTAAGAATGAGTATCCCAGAATTTCAAACGATTCAAGAGAAATAACCTTTCATTAGAACCACGAAACAGAAACTACACTCCTGTTTCGTGGATAAGAGGATAATTTAGAATAAATCTTCTTGAGTTAAGCCAACGCGCTCGAGGAGGCCTCTCAGAGTTTTTAATGCCTCGACCTGGATTTGCCTTACTCGCTCACGAGTCAAATTAATTTCTTTACCGACATCTTCAAGAGTAGCTTTTTCAAACCCACGTAGTCCAAAACGTCTGGCAATTACCTGTTGTTGATTTTCAGTGAGCTTATCTAACAGGGACTCAATATGCGTCCGCAGATTTTCATCAGTTAGCAACTCAGCAGGGTTCATACTATTCTCATCAGCAATTGTGTCTAATAAGGATTTATTTTCATCATAGCCAATGGGAGTATCTACTGAAGCCACTTTATCATTCAAACCAAGCAATTTTTCGACGTCTTCAAGCGGTTTGTCAACCATATCAGCAATTTCCTCTGCTGAAGGTTCATGATCAAGTTTTTGGGTTAACTGACGAGCCGCTCTTAAATATACATTAAGCTCTTTAACAACATGAATTGGAAGTCGAATCGTCCTTGTTTGATTCATAATAGCACGCTCTATGGTTTGTCTAATCCACCAGGTTGCATAGGTTGAAAAACGGAAACCTCTATCAGGATCAAACTTCTCAACCGATTTCATTAACCCTAGATTCCCCTCTTCAATAAGATCAAGCAAGGGTAACCCTCGGTTAAGATAGCGACGTGCTATTTTAACGACTAAGCGCAAATTAGATTCAATCATCTTTTTACGTGCAGCCGCATCACCCTTAAGAGCCCGCGTTGCATAATGGACCTCTTCTTCCGCTGATAGCAGTGGAGAGAACCCTATTTCACTTAAATAAATTTGGGTTGCATCCATCAGTTTCGCAGCTTGCCTACCCCGCTGGAAGCTTGGGAAAGCCTCTTCATCGCTAAAATCAGGCTGCAGTTCTGTGTCCTCAAGAGGCTCAATTTCTTCATTAAGCAAGGTCTGGTCATCTGGAGACTCTTCCCACTCTTCTTCAGGAATTTCTTCTGCTTTTACTGATTCATCATCTGATTGCATCATATCACCTATGTGTTTATATCCATTAAGAAAAAACACCCTTTATCAAATGACCTAGCTGCTACATCAGTTAGGTTATCAACCTCTCCTTAAATAGCTTAGAGGGTTAACCGGCTTGCCGGCTCGTCTTATTTCAAAATGAACCCCCCAAAATCGTCTATCAACAACCCCCATTTCGGCAATAATTTGTCCTGCTTTAACTTTTTGCCCCTCCGTCACTAAATTACGTAAATTATTACCATATGCGGTAAGAAACTGATTGTTATGTTTAATGATAATCAGATTTCCATAACCCGATAAACCACTTCCTGAATAAGCCACCACACCATTGGAAGCAGCACGAATCTTTTCTCCCTTTTTACCAGCAATATCTATGCCTTTTTTACCTTGCTGAGGAACAAATCCTGTGGCTACACGCCCATTTACAGGCCAAATCCAGCTTTGATTTGAGATGAATGGAGTCCAAGTGGTCTTAGGAGTAACTTTTGCGGGTCTCTTTATTATAGTTCTTTTTGCAAGGTATATTGGTCTTCTGGATGCTGTATGTCTTGAGAGATTAGTTTTTGGGACAGAAGCAGAACCTATTCTTAATACTTGCCCTACCTTTAATGCATAAGGACTAGGTAAATGGTTAAATGAGGCAAGATCTCTGTAATCTTTATCATAGCGGAAAGCTATAGAGTATAGCGTATCGCCGCGTTGAACCACGTGAACCGCTCGGGAACCATAGTATGGTTGCCGCCATTTTGACTCGACCACAGGCGCCAATGTAGTTCTAGACTCACATCCTGCAAGCAAAAAAAGAATTATCAATACGCAGAGCTTGTAGATAGTTATATTTTTGAAATAGTTATATGACAACATACCTCTGCACTCCAAGTTTCATGCCTACAAATTTATTAGCCTGCAATCTGAGCAGAATCACAATGTCAGGTCAATTTTTTCCACCCAGGCAGATAATCGCTCAAAAACCTTATAATGAGTTAGATCAAATTGTAAGGGTGTTATCGATACACACTGCTGACTAATTGCATAAAAATCCGTTCCTGGTCCAGCATCAGCCTCCATGCCAGGAGGGCCTATCCAAAAAATAGGCCGACCTCGAGGATCATATTCTTTAATCACCGGCTCCGCACCATGACGGGTGCCCAGACGAGTGACCTGTATTCCTTTAATTTTATCAAGGGGCAAATCAGGAATGTTCACATTCAAAATAGTCTGAGAGGGTAAGCTAATAGTTGATAATTGAAGTACCAAATGTCGAGCAATAGCTGCTGCAGTATCATAATATTGAATATTATGTCCAACCATCGAAAAAGCGATTGCTGGTAACCCAAGATAACGTCCCTCTACTGCTGCAGCCACAGTCCCAGAATAGAGAATATCATCACCAAGGTTTGCACCTTCATTAATTCCCGAGACTACAATATCGACTGTAGGTTGCAGAAATCCAGTAAGCGCCAAATGAACACAATCCGTTGGTGTTCCTTCTACACTGTAGTATCCATTATCCAATTGCCTAACACGCAAAGGTCTTGTCAGTGTCAAGGAATTACTTGACCCACTACGATTCCTGTCAGGAGCAACAACTATCGTTTCAGTAATAAGCGACATCTCATTGGCTAACGCGCGAATTCCTGGAGCATGCACACCATCATCATTACTTACTAAAATTCTCATTTCTTAGCTCTCAGGCGATTCTAGCCATTTTACAATTGCTAAACGCTCAGCAAGATTTTTTTTATTTTCTTCAATCAAATTTTTAAGATCAGGCTGATTGGGATTATTTTTTAATTCGATTTGTTGTTTTGCCAAAGTTTCTTGTAGCGCCAATATTTTTTTACCAAAAGCCTGTGGATTTATTTGCAGCTGGTAAGCAAGCTCATTAACACTTTCGGCTAAAATGGCTAATTGCTCACAACTAATTTGGGTAGGCTTTTTATTTGGGCAATTTTTAACAGCTTGTTGTAATGCTTGTGGATTCTGTCGATAGTAAGCTTCATCTTGAGCTGAACAGGCTGTCGATAATATGGATAGGCAAATCAGGAATAGACATTTCCTCACTAGCAACCCCTCATGGTTATTAATAAAGCCTCCGATGTTACCATTTGTCCGTAACTAACGCCATGTTGAGGTTGTAACAAGTCAAAGCCTACTAACCATAGTAGGCTTTCTTTATAAAATTACAAAAGATTCAGCCATTGGCTATGTATCATGATGTCAGTGATGAAGCACCTCGCACACACATTGAGTCATTATCAGACGAGCTCTCGGCAACCTGCCAGGAAGAAATCTGTTGCATATAAAGCACATCTCCTTGGGGATTTAATTTTCCGCTTTTATATGCTTCCTCTAACGTGTAGTCATCATACATAAAATCATGTTTTTCAGTAAATTGCCAAACTGGTGTCGCATCTCCTTTTGGTTCTCCTACAACAGGCTTAGGAAGACTGAAGAATGAGTACTTGCTTATTTTGTGGGGTACCTCATCTGTCCCAATCGCATATTTTAGCTCTGGCTTATCGCCATAATTGAGAAATTCTTTATTTTTTATTGTTCCATTTGGTCTTTGGGTGATATCTAATATTCGTGGATCCCAAGCATCTACTTCCCATAAGGAGGCATCGCATTCTCCTTTCAGTAAAACTCTCACATGAAGGTAAACGTGATCACTTTCCCTTGAGGAAACTATTCTTAATCTTGCATTAGCCTTATGCTGTTTAAGCACTGAAAGCAGCTCAACACAAAGATACTCGGCTAACTCATGACAATTACCTAATCCAGTATACTCAATTAAATCATGTTGAAAGAAAAGGTTATACCCTTGTGTTCTCTCATTAGAGTTCATCATTGTCCGACAATTCTCAAAATATTGATTTTCTTTAATTTCCCCATGAAATTTTTGATATCCACTGACTTGGTTAGTAATGGCTATTTTCTCTCTGGTTTTTTGTATGGCATAGGTACAAGCTTTAACAAATTCTTCGCGTGAAATCATAATAATAAATCTTTGGTTAACAAAATGAGCTTGAATTATACTTTCTAATCATTAAGAAACTATTATGTTCATTTAGTAATGCTTTAGTTCTTTAATTAATCACTCACTTGGCCCCTAGCTATTGTTCTAACAAATAGTTATTTTAATTACTAAGATTGAATAAATAGAGCTGATTCGATATTGTTAACGCACTCAATTTTGTAAGAAAAGATAATGCTAGATTTTAAAGTAATTCGCGACGGACACACTGGGGAGCAAATCATAGAAACCTCCCTTTGCGGAAAACCTCTCCTGACTATTCCTCAACTCAATAAAAGCACAGCCTTCACTCAAGAAGAACGTCGGGCTTTTGGATTACTCGGAAAACTACCTCATCGAGTTGAAACATTAGATGAACAAGTTAAGCGGGCATACCTTCAATATTCAAGCTATAGCAATCGACTACAACAAAATATTTATCTCAATAATCTGCATGACAAAAACCAAGTTCTTTTTTATAAACTAATAAGTAAACATTTAGGCGAAATGCTACCTACCATTTACACCCCTATCGTTGGTACCGCTGTAAAACGTTATAGCCATGAATATCGTCAGCCGCGAGGATTGTATATTGCTCATTCAGATAAAAATCAAATTGAAGAAATTATCAATAATCGTTCTAATCCTGAGATTGATTTGATTGTGGTTACGGATGGTGAGGGCGTATTGGGTATTGGTGATCAAGGCATCGGGGGTATGGATATTCCTGTGGCGAAACTCATGGTCTATTCTCTTTGTGGAGGCATTGACCCAACAAGAACTTTACCCGTTTTTCTCGATGTCGGTACCAATAATAAAGACTTACTCAATGATCCTTTATATTTAGGCTGTCAGCATCCCCGCATTAATACGGAAGAATACGACGATTTTATTCTTACTTTCGTTAATGCTATTCATAAGCATTTCCCGAATGCTTTTTTACATTGGGAAGATTTTGGACGCAGTAATGCTAGACGGATTTTAGATAAATTCCAAGACAAATTATGTACCTTCAATGATGATATACAGGGAACTGGCGCCGTTACTTTATCTGCGCTTTTAGCAGCTTGCGAGGTGACTGGAATCAAACTTGAAGATCATCGTATTGTGGTTTTTGGAGCAGGATCCGCCGGTACCGGCATTAGCGATCAAATTGTTGATGCTATGATTCGCCAAGGCTTAAGCGCCAAAGAAGCTTATCAACGGTTTTGGTTAATTGATCGCCAAGGTTTGCTTATTGATTCAGACTTGGAAGTTACTGAAGCGCAAAAACCCTATGCACGCAAGGCCGCTGAAATTGAGGGCTGGGGAAGTCATAGCCAATACCCCTCTTTAACAGATACAGTACGCCAAATTAAGCCAACCATCTTAATTGGTTGTTCAGCGCAACCCGGTGCTTTTTCGCAAGATATCATTGAAACTATGTGCTCTTCTTGCGAGCGCCCTATTATTTTCCCACTTTCAAATCCAGATGAAAAATGCGAGGCGCAGCCTGTAGATATCATGACTTGGAGCGAAGGAAAGGCTTTAATAGCAACCGGCACAGCTTTTCCAGCAGTTGAATACCAAAATCGGCTATTACAAATTGCTCAATGCAATAATGCTTTAGTATTTCCAGGTATTGGATTAGGTATTTTAGCCGTACAAGCCACAAGACTATCAAAAGGGATGATTTGGGCTGCTGCTGAAACATTGAGTGAATATTCGCCAAGTAAAAAAGATAGCTTTCTACCCTTGCTCCCTTCTCTTGATGATGCTCAAACTGTAGCAAAACATATCGCTATTGCTGTAGCGCGAACAGCAATTAATGAAAACCTCGCGCAAATTAATCAAAATGCCGATTTAGAAAAAATAATAAAAGAAATGTTCTGGGAGCCACGCTATCTACCATTCAGGAAAAAAGAAGCACTTTAAGAGTGTTATCGCTCATATGCTCAAAAGCAAGTGTTAGCAAAGTATATGAGCAGTTTATAATTATGGCATTGCTTGATATGCATAAACCCAAGCATCTACACCAGAAGCAAGACGAACTTTAATGCGCTTATAATCTTTTACTTCATACTCGTCTGCATTAAGAAGCTCTGCGTGAGCCAGCTCAAAAACCATGCCTTCCACACTATCTTCATCATCATTTGTAGGAACTAAGATCTGGTGAACTGCTTTGCCACTTATTTTGATAACGTATGGGTCAGTAATTTGCAGATCTTCTAACTTGTAGCCACTTAACTTATCTTTTCGCCCCTCCAACAAGCGCGAAAAAGTCGCCATTTGCACCGACTCTAATTGCAAAGTGCCATAGGAAAATAATTTTTCCATCATGAAAACAACCTCATTAAGAAATAGTAAACTTCTTTTGAAACTGAATGTGCAATGAACTCGCGGCTTACACCGCGAGGCAATTGATTATGAAGGCAGAAGAACCTCTTGCTGGAGTCCACCAACAACCCACGCATTTGTCCTATAAAATTTTCGGAAATGCCAAATTTCATCTAATGAACTTACCGGATCATCATTTTCTTTGATAGAGCCTGTAAAACGCACACTGGCAATAGTTGAATCCCCCTGCTCTGAAACATCCAATAACTGTGCATTTAGATTGATTACTTCAGTCTTGTTAAGTTCATCACTTCGCTCATCCAGTTGCATTTTAATTTCTGCAAACACTTCAGGTGTGGTAAATTCCTGCAAGTCCTGTAGATTTTTTTGATCATAAGCGGTCTGCAGACGAATAAATTTAACCTTAGCCTCGCGCAGAAACTCTTCTTCAACAAAACCAGCAGAATAACTAGCCCCCCCCATAGTTTGGTAATTGTTATTATTTGCATAAGTATTAGGCTGCCAGTTAGATGAGGTTTGTCGTGAAGCATAGGACGATTGAAACCCCGGCTGCGTTCGTCGGCGAATAAAATTAATTACGAAAAGCAACACAGCTCCTACGATAAACCAAGACAATAAGCCACTTCCTAAGCCATTGCCCATAAAAAGGCTAGCTAAAAGGCCCCCAGCTAACAATCCCCCTAAAACTCCACCCCATCGATTCGTATTAGCACGCTGCCCTATGGTGTTTGGTTTTGGTTTAGAAGAGAAGAGGCTACTGTGTGAACGTTGCACCCCAAAACTTCTACCACCACCAAATCGCTTTGCAGCGGCTTCATTCACAACTAACCCAAAAGAGAGTAGTCCAATTAATAAAGACAAAAGTAATGTACGCACGGTATTATCCTTTTTGATAAAATCAATCAGCATTATAACTGAAGAACTAGCTATAACTGCAAGAGACAAAAAATTTAACAAAAAAATTTCATTTCTTCATATTTCTAATAAGAATTCGCATCACTTAATCGGGTTAATCCCTTTTTTTGATATTGGCTTCTTAATACCAGAGTATTGACTAACACTGTCAATATTGCAGTTGCAATTGGTACTATTAGAATTAATTTCCACGGAATATTAAAATCAATCCCTAACACCACCTTGGCGAGATAGTTATTAATGATAATGGCGGTGATGATTGCTAATAAACCTGCATAAAAACCAATAATTAATGACTCGCTACTCTGAATCCATAGTAATTGCCTTTTCCCCATCCCTAAAATTTTAAGCACATAAGTTTCCTGTTGTTTTATTCCCATTAAAGAGAGCATGGCAAGGATGACAATAATTAAACCTGCAAAAAAACCAAAGAAACTCATAAAATTAATTGCTTTGGCCGTATTTTCAAATATGGCATTAATTTTATTTAAAATATTAGCAATATCGATAATAGTTACATTAGGAAATTGACTGACTATCGCATTTAATTTGTTTTGCTGAGCCTCTGTCAGGAGCATACTGGCCATATAAGTTTGCGGTAAATCATTTAGAACCCCAGGCTTAAAAAGTGTAAAGAAATTAGGATTAAATGTAGCCCAATCCACTGAACGAACACTCGTCACAGTGACAGTGATAATACTATCACCTACTCTAAAAGTTATTTTATCCCCCAATGCCAAACCAAGTTTTTCAACAACCCCCTTCTCAACGGAAACCCATTTATCTTGGGTCGCTGGATGCCATAATCCTGTCATAATTTTGTTCTCTGGCGGTAATTCATTGGTCCAAGAAAGATTAAGCTCTCGTCGTAAAACAGTAATTTGCTTTGCTCTTTCTCCAAAGATTTGTTGTACCGGGGTGTTATTAATTGCTATCAAACGGCCTTTCACCATAGGATAAAAGGTAGACACCTGGATATTATTTTCCGTCAAAAATTTGTCAATCGCACTGACCTGGTTTGGTTCAATATTGATAATGAAAAAGTTAGTACGACTATCGGCTTGTTGTTGCCAACTACCTAACAAATCATTTCTTAAGATATACAAACTTAAAATTGCAGTTAGAGCCAAACCGATTCCAATAACTTGCAATGAACTATTACTTAGATTTCGCGCAATATTTGCAAAACCAAATCGCCAACTTATATGCATATAATTCTTAGCTTTTGAAAGATAATTAAAAATTAGCCATATACTACTGACCACCAAACCAATAAAAAACAAACATCCCAATAAAACACTTAAGGTAAGACGCCAAGATCCTGTATAAAAATAGGCAAGGCTCCCCAAAAGCAAAAAAGCAAAGCCATAACCAGCCCAGGTCGAAAAGGTCCATGACAATTGCTCCCTCCGGAGAATATTAGCAGCAGAAATATGTCGTAATTTAAGAATATTAATCGAAGAAAAACATAACAATACAATAAGCCCAATAGCCATGCTGAATAATGCTGGTTTTAAAGGTAACTGAGGCTCAAACTGAGGTAATAAGCCTCGCAACCATTCCATCAGTAATGGTTGAACGATGTAGCCTATACTTATTCCAATTAAACAAGCCAATATACCTAAAAGTAAAATACTACCCAAATAAACTTTCAAAATCTGATATTGAGAAGCTCCAAAACACCGAAGGATAGCGACTTGTTGTCTATGCCGCATGCTGTAGCGCAGGCTAGCCATGCTAATTGCTACCCCCGCCAAAACAAGGCACATCAGCGTGCCTAAGTTGAAGTAATTTAAAGTCCTCTGGATAATTTGCGTGATCGACGGATTTGTTGAAGTACTGTCGGTTAATTCCTGCTGCTCTGTCAATTTGTTATTTAAATAGATTTTTAACTGCGTTAATTTATCTTTAGGACCAGTTAATAACCAGCGATAAGTAACATTACTGCCAGTTTGAATGACTTTAGTATTAATAACATCTTGCCAATTCATCATAATTCTAGGCGAAATATTAAACCAATCCCCTGTTTGGCCTGGTTCCTCGACCAATATACCAGTCACAGCAAGAGGAGCAGCCCCAATCATAAGTGACTCCCCTACATTGAGTGTTAACAGAGGCAAAATTCTTGGAGCAACCCATACAGTTCCCTCCTTGGGTACCTCAAATATTTTATCAGCAGAAGTATGGGGCTGTTTTGCAATTCTTAGCTCACCCAGTAAAGGAAAAGGCGCCTTAACCGCTTTAATTTGTGCGAGTTGTAATTTTCCATCATGCTCAACCATGCTAAAAAAAGACAAGGTTGTGGTTTGCTTTAATCCTAGACTTTGTGCTTTCTTAATCCAGACATTATCAATGGGAATACTGCTTCTCACTACAAGGTCAGCCCCTAACAATTGTGAAGCCTGCCTGGCAAGTTGTTCGTTCACTCGTCCTGCAAAAATGTTTAAAGCACTAATACAAGCCATGGCAATGACCAGCGCTAAAAATAATAGTGTTAACTCACCACTTCGCCAATCACGAGTAAGCGACTTGATAATCAAAGGAATCTTCAGCATAGTAATCTTCCATCGTCCAATCTCCAGTGGAACTGGCAGCGATTGGCCAAGTTTTCATCATGAGTTACAATAACTAAAGTCGTCTTGTGTTGGGCATTTAAATTAAACAACAACTCAGCAACGATATGCCCGGTTTTTTTATCAAGATTTCCCGTAGGCTCATCGGCAAACAAAATATCAGGCTCAATGGCAAATGCTCTGGCTATAGCGACTCTTTGCTGCTCTCCTCCAGATAACTGCAAGGGATAATGCTGCGCTCTCTCTTTTAAACCAACTTTGTCTATCCAATAATTTGCTACAGTATACGCATCCTCATAATGATTAATTTCAAGAGGTAACATTACATTCTCGCGAGCAGTAAGATTAGGAAGCAATTGAAATGATTGAAAAATAAAACCAACGCGCTTAGCACGAAGTTTTGCTCGCTCATCCTCATCTAATCGACTAATTTCTTGTTCACCATAAAAAATTTTACCGGATGTAGGAATATCTAAACCTGCCATAATATTAAGTAAGGACGTTTTTCCAGAACCAGAGGCGCCAGTAATTGCTACAGTTTCTCCTTTCTTGATTGCAAAACTAATCTCTTTCAAAATAACTAAATCATAGGAGCCACTTTTGACGATAAAATTAATCTTATCCAACCTGATAACATCTAGGTGATTCATGAAATACAAAATCCTTTCGCTATTTTTATTAATTTTCATCATAGCACCACTTTATGCAAAAACTATTCTCGTATTGGGAGATAGTCTAAGTGCAGCTTATGGCATTGATACTAAAGAAGGTTGGGTAACTCTGCTTAATTCAAAACTAAAAGAAAATAACTATAACTACCAAATTGTCAATTTGAGTGCTAGCGGGGATACCACTAGAAATGGCTTATCAAAGCTAGCTCATGCCCTAAAAAATTATCACCCGGACATCATTATTATCGAACTTGGTGCAAATGATGGCTTGCGAGGGTTATCAATAGCGGAAATGAAAGTAAACCTTGAAAAGATGATTACAGAGAGTCAAAAAATGGACACTAAAGTGCTTTTAATCGCTACACAATTGCCACCGAACTATGGTCCAATTTATCTGGAAAAATTTGCAAATGTATACAAAGAATTAGCTACGCAATACCAGATTTCTGTAGTGCCTATGTTCTTGGAGGGTGTGGCAGGTGACTCGCAACTGATGCAGAAAGACGGCCTGCACCCTAATCAAAAAGCCCAAGCCAGAATACTTGCCAATATATGGCCAACCTTAAGGCCTCTTCTGGTTAATTCCCAGACACCCAAACCTTGAAATATCTTAATGAGTAAATTTTGATCATTTTTTGCACGATTTATGCTTCTCTTTCTATATATAAGAGGACTTAAGTATGCGATGTTTTATTTTTTTATCGTGCTTTTTATCAACAGGTTTATGGGCCAAACAAAATACTGATGAAGCCAATTATTATGGGTCAAGTCTTTGTAAATACCCTCAATATGCATGTATTAAAGTTACCCAAGGAAAAACCTGGCAAAAATTATTTCCAGATCCTATTCAACGAGATTTGGTACAGCGTTTGAATCGCACCTATAATCGCTTATGGAGCGGCAAATTATTGGCAGTCCCGAAAAACTTATCTACAGCAACTTTATTCGACCTCTCTCCTTTCCCCTTAAAAATCCCTCCCTCTGATAGCAAACAGATTATTGTGGATCAGAAAAAACTAGCCTGGGGGGCTTATAGTGAACAAGGCTATTTGTTGAAATGGGGGCCGATTTCTTCAGGAAGTAATAAATGCTCTGATAGCACCAACTCCTGCCTCACACTAACAGGTATATTTGAAATATTCGGCAAAGAAAATGAAGACTGTGTTTCAAATGCTTTCCCTGCTGGCATAGGAGGAGCTAAAATGCCCTATTGTATGTTTTTCCATAAAGGTTTTGCTTTACACGGTTCTGACGACATTCCTGGATATCGGGCAAGCCATGGTTGCATTCGTATGTTTATACAAGATGCTAAATGGTTGAATGAAAGTTTTGTGACATTGTATGATCCAAAAAATAAATTGGCAGGAACAGTAGTCATCGTACGACCATTAAATTTAAAAGAAGGCTTGGATAACTAACCAATTGTTAAGGAGAATAAATTATTTGTTGGAATGCTTCTAAAAAATATAATTC
Source organism: Legionella brunensis (assembly GCF_001467025.1). Classification (GTDB taxonomy): domain Bacteria; phylum Pseudomonadota; class Gammaproteobacteria; order Legionellales; family Legionellaceae; genus Tatlockia; species Tatlockia brunensis. The sequence goes on from NZ_LNXV01000033.1 coordinate 520,808, forward strand.
ATGCTATTAGTCATTTGCAGCATTAAAATCAGATTGTCTAAGGAACTTATGAGTATTTTAAATTATTAGACTTGTAAAATCTTTAGAAAGATCTGAAAATGGGTGCTACAATCAGTTTTTAATTATAGGAAAAGAGTAACTATGTCAGAGAAAATTCGCGGTAAAGTAAAATGGTTTAATGATAAGAAAGGCTTTGGTTTCATTGAAAGCGAAGGTAAAGATTACTTCGTCCATTTCAGTGCAATTCAAAGCAGTGGTTTTAAAACACTGCCTGAAGGCGCTGCTGTTTTATTCAAAGCAGGCCACGGTCAAAAAGGTCCTCAGGCTGAAGAAGTAGAAATCGCCTAATTCCTTATCACTTTACTACTACACCAACAGCGTTGGTGTAGTAGTGTCGTTATTGCCCCTTCCTTGCAAATTATTGCTTGGTTTGTTTGCTATTGTTAAAATTTACAACAACTTGCTTCATTGTCCCTGTTTCTGGTTCCCAAGGGCGAGCATATTTAAATTGTAAGGTTGTATTTTGAGGATAAGACTTCCCTTTTAATAACTGAAAGGTGAATTGCATTTGTCCACCTGCCCCTATCAATTTCGTTTGTGGTGCCACATAGCGACTAGACAATAGCTTAATAATAGATTTGTCATAACTTTCAACTGTCCACTGATACCCAGTCGTAGGATTAGCAGGAAGCGTTACCTCAAATTGAGTTTGATTTTTGTCAATATTCAAAGTCATGGTGTCAGCCGCATGAATTAACGTTGCAAATGCTAATAGTAAACTACTCCATAATATTTTCATTATATTCCCAGCCAATTGGTTTATTTTAATTATAATGTATCCCTTTTTGCTAGAACCATTTAAGTCTATGACTGTTGCTTTGATAGCTGACAAGTTGATAAACCTTTAAGGTTGTTTCATTTGCTCCGCTTGCATCTGCCAAGATGAAATTATAATAATGACAGACAGGATTAATGAGACCTTTCATTACTAGCCTGCGCATTTTATTGACTAAAAGTTAACAAGACAATTCTTTTTAGCATTTAACAGGTTAAGTTATGATTAACAATTTAAAATTGATCCATTTCAATATTCCCGAGCTTCTTAATAAGGCTCGCTCACTGCCCCTCTCAGGCCGTTTAACAATGAGCACTGATGGTCTACTTTATCTAGACCTATCCGATGATTATATTCATACGCTCTATCCTTTGTTGAAAAACTACTTTGCTGATATTGTTAAGCCTGATTATTTCGGGCAAAAATCAGCTGGCGCTCATATTAGCGTCATTTATCCTGAGGAAAATAAAATCATTAACTCAGATGAGTTAGAAAAGCAGCATTCATTTGAAATTCTGCAAGCATTTGCTGCTGATTTAGTTAATAAACGATATTACGTTCTTGCAGTTAGCGCCCCAACATTAGTTGAGCTCAGAAACAAGTATGGTTTAGGCCCACAGTTAAATTTTAAAAGCCATTGGATTGATTTGCATATTACAGTGGGAGTTTCTTCATTAGACCAAAACCTCACTTTATATTTATAATACCGCCACTTATTTCTTAAGACATTGTTGTTTATCCCAGAATTAATGTACAATCCCCCCACAAGACCAATCATTGAACACACAATGCATAAATCAATCAATTTTAGCTTTTTGCCTGATGACTCTCTTAAGGAGATTGGTCAACAATTAAAAAAGAAAGATCAAACGTTATCTAATCTTGTTTTAGTGAATAAAAAATTTTATCAATTGTTTCAATCTGCACGACTACTCGAAAAATTATTGGAACATGTTGCTAAAGGGAACCAAGTGAAAGCAGAGTGGATTATCAAAAAACATCCAGAACTCCTCTTATTAAAAGGTAAGGTGACTGATTACTCCGGACGAGAATTTGAAAATATTTCCGCATTTCAACTTGCGTTATGGGCACTCGATGTTAAGTACATGGCTCCTATGATGCTAAAATGTCTTCCTAAGAATGAGACCGGAAAAAAAATCAAAAATGAATTACTACGCCAATTTGAGGAACTTAAAACAAAAGGGATTCGCTACACGTTAAATGGTGTAATTTTTAATGAGTCACATTTTAGTTTGTCACCTCTTCTTACAGTCCTCCAAACTTATGTCACAAATTTTTATAATTTGGAAAAGAAACAACGTCAAAGCTACTGGTGCACTGTGGTTGGAAAAGCTCAATGGTTTGTTCCCGCTCATATAGCACAACATTATTGCGATCAAGAAGATAATTTTTGTTCAACTCCAAAGTTTGATAAAGATCATTTCGAACGCAATCTTACCTACTATGATGCCCTAACAAATGAGCCACATTTTTGGTTTTCACCCGCAAATGAATCAACTGGACTTGGTGTTAATGTTGGCGTAGTTCATGGAGGCGCTCTTCCTGGTGAAGCAGGATATGTAGCCTGGGGTTGTCTTGGAGGACTTGATCAGGCTGCGGCTATGGCGCCAATTGATTTAGCCGCCCTCTCTACCCTATATGAGGTCAGAATGAATCGGGACTTAGTCCATCTGGAACAAGAGTTAGTAAGCCCTCATCAAATAACAGAGATTAAGCCACAACATCACAATTGCGTACTAATTTAGACTATAAACTAGCAATCCGAAGCACTATGCTGAACAACAAATACTCTTTATAACCTATAATTGATCATGTAAGACAGCATTTTCAAAGTGAGCTCTGCAAATGATAGATTTTATAGATAAAAAGAGATTTTTTGGAAAGAAAACTGGCATTGAAGCTCCTGGAGTCGCACCAAAAACTAGTGGAAGTGTGAAAGGAAAATGGGTGTGGTATCGTCCCCGAGAAGAAAATGAAGAAAACATTTCAAAACAAAGAGTACAAGACCATTTGGAATATCAAAAGGCTACTGACTCAGAGAGACAAAAGCAACTTTATTTGCTAAAAACGGGGGCCATTAAATTCAATACAAAAGAAGATTTTTCAATTAATAATGTGCGTAACCGCGTTGAGGTCGCTAATTCCTGGTTATTGAATTTTTTTCTAGGCGAAGGTTCTGCTGTTCAGAATACGATAGCCTACTCTACCTATCATAAAGAAAAAAATGATTACGATTTTAAATATTATATTGATGAAAATGGCTTTGTGAAGGAGGAGCTCGCCTCTCAATATGCTGGTCAATTTGATACGCCTAAAGGCAAAAAAACGGAAGCTTATAATAAAGAGAAATTACAAGAATTAAATTTTGCCCCACTGAGAAAAGCTTTCGTTGTATGTGGTCTGATGGGATTTCATGATTTTTTAGGAAATTATGACAATTTTGCTTTCATTAAAAATAAATTAATGATCACTGATACCGGTGTAGGTAGTGGTAATACAGGACAACACACAACTTATGTTTCTGCAGGTAAGACAAACTTTGATGATGATGTGCTCAAGGATCTAGATCTTTTGCTTGCCAATAAAAAGAGTGAACTTGTTTCTGAATTTAGAAGTCATTTAACTATTGAAGATGTCATCAAAGGAATTGAGGACTTAAAAACCAAAGGAAAAGAAGAATTATTCAATATTCTCGAGGAATCATTTAAACCCATACCTAATCCGTTTAAGGAAAATGATAAACGCTATGCTAAATTCGTAAGTTATAACGAAGCACTACAATTTCATAAAGGACAACTTTATGTGGCTTACAGCAATCGAATAGATTCACTAGTACAATTTCAAGATGTCTTAGGTAAATTTTACGATGCTAATCCCGAGAAATATCATGTTCCCTCCTTTAAAACCCTTGCTGAGGTTGATAGGAAATTAACTGAGCAAAAATTTTTTCCAAAATTTTATAAAATATTTGCCGATGTTCATGAAAAAGCTTTCAGCCTTGAACAGAAGAAAGGTCCACGCAGCAACGATGAGGAACAATTGTACTCTACCATGCAGGCAATATTAACAGAGTTTAATGCTAAGGATATTGATGGCGATCAAATAGAAATGCTTCTGCAGGAAGCAATAGAACTAGAAGAAAAAATGGCATTCAAAAAAGAAAGCCTGCGAAAATTTGATGAAATCTCCAATGAGTTAATACAGTCTCTTCCTAAAAAATGGCAACATTTTTTAAGCACTTATAATCCTCATGTGAAGGCTACCGATCCCGAACAGATTGCAGTTATGCAATTAAATCACGATATCGGACAGATTAGAGCTCTTATAGATTCCGGTAAATATACTCTTGAAGATGCAAAGTCCTCACTATTTGAAGCAACCAAAAATGTTATTAAAGTATCTAATGAACAACAAGAAAAGACTAGTTTAGGAAAAACGCATAAGGTTTTTGGACTTTCGATACAATTAAAAGGAAGTAATTTAGCCTCTGCTTTACGTAAATTTCTTGAGTCAAAGCATTTTGTTGAAAAAGAGCCATTAGATAAACATCAGTTAGTCGAGTTGCCAAGCTCAAAATACAAACAGAAGGTTAGTGAAATGAAGAATGAAGAACAAAATGACATCGAACAAAACTATGAGATCTAGAGATTTTAAGGTAGTGTTTAAATAACTGTGTCATCTCTTTTAACTTGTTATAATTTCAACACTTAAAAGAGGTGCCCATGAGTAAGAATAAAAA
>NZ_LNXV01000034.1:0-99174 GCF_001467025.1 Legionella brunensis
CGTACTTCTACTTCTATTTCGTCGCACTCGTTATCAACGAAGTGCCCACACAGTTTGTCTTCTCTCTTCTTAATGAACCCGCCCCGAAAGCGTAGATGCGTATTCTACTCATCTGCGCCGTCTTGTCAAACACTTTTTTCCGTTCTGTAGATTTTTTTTTAAGATTCATATTCATATCGATACCTAGCAGACGATTATATATGAATGCTACTCTTATAAATTTCTCTTACCTATTATTTCTTAAAATACGATAATGATGATGGCATACATCATTAAAATTTCTAATGAATAACTCAAGCAAAAAAAGTCACCGTACATAAAGCTGGCGATCTTCATTATTTTTTGCTACTCTTCGCAGTTCAACAATGGTGGCTCTATTGGTCCCTCCGCGACGATAGATTGTGAACCCCGTCAGGCCCGGAAGGGAGCAGCGGTAACAATTGATTCGGGCGCCGGGGTGCGGCTCTTAGAGCTGCCGCCCAACTTGTGAAAGCCCTATGAGCTATCTGGCATTAGCACGTAAATGGCGACCACGCACTTTTTCGCAACTGGTTGGCCAAGAACACATTAATAAGGTACTTATTAATTCGCTTACTCAACAGCGATTACATCATGCTTATCTTTTTACAGGAACCCGCGGTGTTGGTAAAACCAGTGTCGCTCGACTTTTGGCAAAATCACTTAATTGCGAGCAGGGCATTAGTGCAGAACCTTGTTTACAGTGTGAAACCTGTATTGCAATAGAGCAAGGGCGTTTTCTGGATTTAATTGAAATTGACGGAGCATCAAGAACACGCGTTGAAGATACACGTGAGCTTTTGGACAATGTGCAGTATGCTCCAACAAATGGTCGCTTTAAAATTTATTTAATTGATGAAGTACATATGCTGTCACAGCATAGTTTTAATGCTTTATTAAAGACCTTAGAAGAGCCTCCAGAGCATGTGAAGTTTTTATTAGCGACGACTGATCCCCAAAAATTACCAGTGACAGTGCTTTCCCGTTGTCTACAGTTTCATCTTAAGCATTTGGCAACCAAATTAATAAGTCAGCATTTAAAACATATTCTCAATGAAGAGCATTTAAGTTTTGAGACAGAAGCCTTAGATATCTTAGCAAAAGCTGCGAAAGGAAGTATGCGCGATGCTTTAAGCCTATTGGATCAAGCCATTGCCAGCTGTAATGGCCATCTAAATGCCCTGGAAGTTAAGGCAATTTTGGGTCACACCCAGCAAGATTATGCATCTCAGCTACTAGAAGCCTTAGCCACTGCCAATCCAGAAAAACTTATTCATCTTAGCCGACAAATTGCATTAGAGGGGGGGCATTTTCGATATGTGCTTGATGAGCTCTTACAGTCTCTGCATCAGATTACCGTTTTCCAAAGCCTTTCTGGTACTAACCCCTTAATTCATATTGAACCTCAGCTTATTGCGTTATCTAAACAATTCAGCCCAGAAGATATTCAATTATTTTATCAAATTGGGATCAAAGGCACTGAGGAAATGTACTTGGCGCCAACGTTGGCAATTGGTTTTGAAATGACATTATTACGGATGTTAACTTTCAGACCAGCCCCAAAGGAAACATCCCCTACATTGGTCTATGAAACTATCATTAGTAATAAACCCGCAATAGATTCGACGGAACACGAGTCTTTTCCTGCTATTGCACCACCATCACTTGCCCTTAAAGAATCGTATGAAAACGAGCCTATGGAAGAGGCTCCCGAAGAAGTGGACTCGCTTCCTCCGTTACAAGAGGAGGAGGCTCCGGACGAAGAAAATTGGATGCAGATATTAAGCAAGCTTCAATTAACCGGTTTAGCTTTAAATGCAGCCGAAAATGCGGAGTTAGTAGCAAAATCGGGGCGTGAAATCGTCTTTCGAGTTGCAAAAGGCCATCAGTCCTTATTTACTCCGACGGTAATCAATCGCATTGAACAAGCTTTAGCGACATATTATAAGGAAGCTGTTAAAATTGCTCTAACTAGTGATGAAGTGGTACAGTCATCGCCAGCTCAACAAAAACAAATTATGCAAAACCAACGTCAGCTGGAAGCTGAGTTTTCTATACAGCAGGACGTATTTTTTCAGCAATTAAAACAAGAATTTTCAGCCGAAGTGGTCAAAAATTCTATTGTCCCAATTAAAGATGAATTATAATTAACAAAATAACCCTACTGAGAGGTCAACATGGATATTAATCAAAATCTTGGCAACATTATGAAAGAAGCGCAAAAGATGCAACAACGCATGCAAGAAGCGCAAAAGCAATTGAGCCAATTAGTTGTTAAAGGTGTTTCTGGCGGTGGCATGGTGGAAGTTGAAATGAATGGCAGACACGAAGTTAATAAAGTTAAGATTAGCCCGTCATTAATGGAAGAAGATGTTGAAATGGTAGAAGATTTAGTGACAGCAGCCTTTAACGATGCCGCTCGTAAAGTCGAACAAGCCTCTAAGCAAAAAATCAGTGAGTTGACCGCCGGTCTTAATATTCCTACTGATTTCATGAAGGATGAAGAGAAGGAATAAGATAGGTAATGGATGCACTGAGTCGCTTGGTAGATGCTCTCCGTTGCCTGCCTGGAGTTGGTCCCAAATCAGCACAACGTATGGTGTTCCACTTGTTGCAACACCAACGCCAACGCGGCTTGCATCTGGCCTCTTGTCTAGAAGAAGCGATGCAAGTTATTGATCATTGCAAACGCTGCAATAATTATACTGAATCAGAATTATGTAAACTCTGTCAAAATCCTTCTCGGGATAGAAAAACGCTTTGTATTGTGGAAACACCTGCAGATGTTACAGCAGTTGAACAAAGTAACGCTTTTAGTGGTACTTACTATGTATTAATGGGCAAAATCTCACCACTTGATGGCATGGGTCCTGAGGATATAGGCTTGCCACGATTGCGCAATCTTGTTATCGAAGAAAATATTACTGAAGTGATTTTAGCTTTAAGCCCTACGGTAGAGGGCCAAACAACCGTACATTTTATCCATGATTTATTAAGTGAACATTCAGTACGTATTAGTCAACTAGCTCATGGCATTCCTTCTGGAGGCGAGTTAGAATTTTTAGATGGTAATACCATAGGCAATGCATTGCGAAATCGAGCCACTGTGAATGTATAAAATGTATAATATGAATCGATTACTACAGGGTTGTAGTCTATTTATCTTAATTTTCATCGCTAACATTGCGAATGCTTCTTTCAACAAAAGCCTTTGGCCTATTTGGGAAACAAACAATCCTTTATCACAAGCTATTATCCCCCACGACGAATGGCAAGAGTTTTTAAATAGACGCGTTATTACGGATGATGAAGGTATCAATCTGGTTGATTATGCCAACCTTACCGATGCAGACTACGATTTGCTTAAAAGTTACATCACAAAAATGAGTCATATTGATATTGATGCCTATAATCGTGATGAGCAACTTGCTTTTTGGTTGAATCTTTATAATGCACTCACCGTGCAAATTATTGCAGATTATTATCCTGTTGGTAGCATTGAAGAAATTAACATTTCCCCTGGATTATTTAGTATCGGTCCTTGGGGAGCCAAGTTAGTCACTATCAATGGCACACCTTTATCACTTGATGAAATAAATAATCGTATTATCCGGCCTGTTTGGAATGATCCTCGTACCCATTATGCTACTAATAATGGTTCAATCGGTGCAGCTAACCTCGGTAAAAAAGCCTATCGTGGTACAACCATAGAAACCGCGCTCAACGATGCTGCCTCCGAATATATTAATTCTCTTCGCGGGGCTCAAGTGATTGAAGGTGAATTAATCGTGTCAAAAATTTATGAATGGTATAACGAGGATTTTGGTGGATCTAAAGCAGATATTATTACGCATCTTAAGCAATTTGCTAAAGAACCGCTTCGCAGCCAGTTGAAACATATCAATACTATTGATGGTTATGTCTATAATTGGCATTTAAACAGTACAATTGTACCAAAACCGTGAAAACGAACTTTTTTCGCCATTACTTACTAAACTTCAGTCTGTTTAATCTGCTTTTTTTAATTTTGCAATTTATTTATGTCCTTGCTCAAGGTGGTAGTTTTCTTAAAACTATCCCACTTCCATTGGCTGTTTATCTACAAATTGCAACAGCAGGACTGATTCAACTCGTTCTTTACTTCTTACTAACATTACTGCAAATTTTTTGGCTTTGGGGATTAAAAGATAGTTATCTTGAAAAAATATCACTAGAGTGCTGGCAATTTATTATTTATTTTCTCTCAGTCACTGCAGTAATTACTCTAAATTGCTATTTTTTCCCCTTAAGTCTCTTTAGTCGTTTATTTTTACCGGATATACCCATAACATTAATTCAAATAATTATGATGTCCGTTTTATTGGGTTTATGTTTTTTAACAATGCATGCCTTGTTTAAAATCTATAAACAATATTCAATCTTTATGACTTTTTTATTAGGAGCCATTCTTTTTGCATCGATGGTGACATACTGGCAAAAGCCTACACCACCAAGTCGGCGCCAAACTGCGCAACCTAATATTATAATTATCGGTGTTGACTCATTAAGTCCAGAGCGCATCAATAAAATTAGCACCCCTAATCTCTATCAATTTTTTAATAATGGGGTTCATTTTAGAGAAACCATTACCCCGTTAGCACGAACCTATTCCGCCTGGGCAAGCATTCTTACTGGACTTTACCCTCTAGACCACCGTGCACGCTATAATTTAATGCCGCCTGAACTTGTAAACAGCTCGGAAAGTATTGCATGGACCTTGCAAAAGATGGGTTATCAAACGATATATGCCACTGACGAACGCAGATTTAGCCCTATTGATAGTGATTTTGGTTTTCAAAAAATTATTGGCCCTAGATTAGGGGTCAATGATATTTTATTAGGAACCTTTTACGATTTTCCTTTGAGTAACTTCCTCATCAATCTCCCTATTAGTCATTGGTTATTTCCTTACAATTACCTCAATCGCGCTAGTCATTTTTCTTACTATCCAAGTAGTTTTGATGATGCTTTAAATAGGGCAATAAAGCAAAGTAATCCAAAAAAACCGCTATTTTTTGCTGTTCATTTTGCCTTACCTCATTGGCCCTATGCTTGGGCAGCCTCATCACCAGCTGAGGTTGGTGATGTATACAGTGTGCAAGAACGGGAGGGATTATATTTTTCCTCTGTCCACGAAGCAGATAAGCAAGTGGGAGCGCTCCTAAAAAATCTGCAACAAGCAGGACTGTTAGAAAATAGTATGGTGATTGTACTAAGTGATCATGGTGAATCTCTGTATGAGGTAGGGAGCCGCAAAACAAATCTTCAGAACTATCAAGGCAAGCAGAAAAGTCAGCTCATTGATTATTTTAAACGAAAGACATCCACAGCTCTTGAGATGAGTGCAGGACATGGCTCTGATCTATTAAGTCCATCGCAATTCCATTGTTTATTAGGTTTTAATGTTTTTCATAACAATCAGTCTCTTATTTCGCCTAAAGAAATCAGTACCCGTGTTGCTCTAATTGATATTGCCCCCACGATCTACTCTTTCCTTAAAATTCCTTTAAAAAGGAATTTTGACGGTATTTCTCTGCTTAATGCCATTACAAATAACCAGACACTACCAGAAAAAAGAGTATTTATCTTAGAAAGCGGCGAGCTCCCTAACCAAATTGTTTCTCGAGAACGAGCCAGAATTTTAGGTAAATTGTTATACATGGTTAATCCAGAAAACAATCAGCTGCAATTAAGAAAAGATAAATTGCCGGTACTTGATGCCCTGAAATTATATGGCATCTTAGATGGCGATTGGCTTGTTGCTTTGTATCCTGATGACTATAAGTATATTACGGTGATTTTACGTCTAAGTGATGGCAAGTGGACTGATGATTTAAGCTCTTCATTTGCACAGAATTCGCCCATGCACCCACTGCTTATGGAACTATTGCAATTTTACCAACAAGAACTTGCTTCCTACCCCAAGTCAAAAGTCACCCCCGACCTCCTTGAATAATTGTTCAAGCATTTTATTTTCTAAAACTACCGCACCCGAATAAAGTTCCATAATGCGATTGATAGCATTTAAATTACGACGTCCCGGTTTCAATGGTTTGTGGGTACTATGACGCTCATAAGGCGTTGTGGTTATTAAGCGATTCATTAACTCCTCACGTACGGCTTCCATGATGCAATCAAGAACATGGTAAACCCGACCGATAGCTTCTTTTTGTTGCAGTGTTGCTAACGGCAAGGAGGCAATTTTTTGATCTTCTAATACCGCCGCCAATGTCCTCATCAAGTAGCAACTATCCTTATTAGCGAAATAACCATAGAGATCCAAGCATTCAGTAGTTGAGAAATGCTGAAAAAGGCTCAGCATGTATAAAGAAAATTTCTTATAATTCTCATTACTGTCGCCACTATTAGCAAATTGTTGTTGCAAAGTCATTGCTGTATCAATCAAACGATTTGGGTTAAACCAAAATTTATAAGCAAGAAATAAATCATTTAATTTATTTCTTATCACTAACTCATCCGAACCATCCAAAACAGGCAGACGCCACTCCTTCAAAGCGGCAATAATTAAATGCTGTGTTTCACTCTCAACATTAATGGTAATTCCAGGTGATAATTCTTCCCCATGGAATAAGTGATCATGCAACTCTCCTAGTCTCCGCTGCTTTAAAGTCTGCATCACTGTTAGATACATGCTTTCAATAAACTGATGAAGCATCGCAAGCCTTGCTTTAACAGATAATAATTTTTCTGGATGAAGAACTTGTTTGAATAGTTTATGAGGATTTACTTTAAAGAAAAAAATGTGGTTAATAGTCAAAGTAACTTCCTGTTGCTCAAACAATGCAGCTAATCGCAATATTTCCTTGTCATCTAACTGTGTCAGAAGCGCTAATGAAGAAAGAATATTCTCCCCAGCGTCATTGGCAAACGCCACGATTGCAAGAAGCCAATCAGAACAAGTATTAGCCTCTACTAACGTTTTAAGTTGCCCTGTCAGTGAGCGTTGTAAATATTCCACCGATTGTGGTTTAAGTCCATTTAACTGCTCCTGGAGGTATTTATAATGATATCTTAATTTGCGAATTATTTTGATCTCTTGCAACGGTGTCATGCTTAAGCAAATTTGTTGCTTCAGTGTTTGAATCGTAACATAACAACGTGAAGGACTATTCTCTGAAATAGAAATTGATATCTCTGACTCTTTTGAGCAATCAGGCTTCAATAAATGTAAAAGGTCTTGATATCTTAATGCCAGTTCCGAACAAAATTGAGCTGCTTCCTGAACGCGCATGCGCACATTTTTGCCATCTCCCATTGCTTTCTGCAAACGGCTTTCAATTTGTTTGATTTCATACTTAATTAATGCTTTTTCCCGGCAAGAATCAGTGACCAACCAATTTATTACAAATTGCTTAGCATCAACCATAGACTTTCCCCAACTATCATCCTGAAGCTGGAGCGCTTGACATGATTCAGAGCTTATCTTTTAGTCCGTGTTTTGCGCTCTAAAACTATCCTTTGCCAGGAGATTCAAAGGATAAATAAAATCCTACCCTACTATAGAACCCTGCTTTTAATAGCCTTAAGCCAATATCTCTAATTGCAGATAAGTATGATAGTTAATATTTATTTAAGCACGATGCTCCCATTTCTGCCACTTTGTCTTTAATTTAAAATCTCTAGCTACTATTTTTAGAAACTTCCGTTTCAAATAAGGATACTATCTTGGCAAGCTCTTGTGATTACCTGTTGAGGGAAAGCCTGCTTGTTAATGGACTTATCTAATTAGACTTTGCTAAGGTTTCAAGATAATTAGTTTTTAAAAAAATAGGAGATACCAATTATTGGTATCTCCTATTGAAGCTACATGTCAGCACCACTATCTGGCAGTAGGCGGGTAGTCTTGCCGTAAACAACTAATACTTTTTGTTTCACTTTCAGGTTTAAATCTTCTGCTTGTGCTACAGAAACGATCGCCCCGCTATTTAACTTGATAACATAAACGTAACCACGACCACCATCTAGATATTCACTACCAGGAGTCCTATCGTTTTTACCAGCTGTAGCAGTTTTGCTATGAAATTTTACAGGGCGCTTGGAGATAATCACTCCAGAAGCTACTTTTTTTAATTTGCCAACTTCATTAACATCATAGTCGCCAGGGGGAACATCCTTACATCCTGTCAATACTAGGCATAACGCTATTCCGAGGGCATAAAACAATTTATTCATTTCTTACTTTCTCCTGATTAAAAATTTAAATAGGTTCTGTTTACAATTCTGCTCTATTCTACAAATTAGACTCTCGTATTACCAGTGACCCCGCTTTGGTTAACCCATCAGACAAAAATTTCATTGAGATTGAGGCAAATAACAAGCAAACTGAGAATATTATTAAAATTCTATGGGACTACGATGCAAATTGTTTCACAGACAGTATATAATTTCGAAACTCTTAGAGGATCAAATTGGAGAACAAACTAAATGTTATCGCATCGAAAATATCTGTTAATTATTGACGATGCCCCCATGGACGAGCAACTAGTCGAATACTTTGCTAAATTTGACTATGATATCGTACAGTACTCCAATCTCTCAAAATTAGCCAAAGAAGACATGCCACCAACTGCATTATTGGTAAACTGGTCGTCCATTCATGCAGACCCTGCTACGATAGATAATTTATTTCATCGGTATGCCATCCCCCTCGTGGTAATCAGTGAGAAAATGGATGAAGATATTTGTGTAAAAATGTTAGAAGCAGGCGCAGATGATTTTTTGGTAAAACCAATTCATCCCCGTGAACTCCATGCTCGAATCAGTGCCATATCAAGAAGAGTACAACGCTCCACAAAAGAAATTGAACAGGAGAAAGAAGTTTTATTATTTGCCAATTGGCGTTTGTATCCAGCTTCGCGTCAAGTTTTTGATGATACCAGTCGTGGAGAGCTCCAATTAAGTGCTGGTGAATATGACTTACTGCTGGCTTTTGTACGACAGCCCCAGCGTGTTTTAGGACGCGAGTTCTTATTACAGTTGACTAAAAACAGTGATTTGACTCCTTTCGATAGGCGTATTGATGTCCAAATTAGCCGATTAAGACAGAAAATTGAAACTGACGCGAAAAAACCTGCGCTCATTAAAACTATTAGAAACGGCGGTTATTTATTCACTGCGCGAGTTTTGACCATAAAAGAAAATAGTGAAGTCAAATAGTTGCAACGACCTCATGTAATTATTTAGTTCTCCATTTGTTAGTTTTGAGCATACGCACGGTTTTAATCATATTTTCACTAACTTTTAAAATTTCGATTTGAAAGTTTTCTATTTGTAAACAACAATCCGATGGGGGAATATAACCCAGATGTTCAATAATTAAACCACTTAATGTCCTTGGCCCTATTGTAGGGAGTTGCCAACTGAGTAGTCGTTTTAAGTGACGAAGGGTAATACTAGCATCAACTATCACAGAACCATCTTCTTGCTGAATGATGTCTTTACTTAAATCCGCTACATCTGTGGTGAATTCACCAACTACTTCCTCAAGAATATCCTCCATCGTTACCAAGCCAAGCAAATCACCATATTCATCAACAACGAAGCAACTACGCTTTTTCACTTTTTGAAAATTTAATATTTGCACATTAAGAGGCGTAGCTTCAGGAATAAAATATGGCGCATCTGCAATCTTCAATAGATTATCCATGTCCAAACGCTCTTCAAGAACAAGATTTAAAACACTTCTAACATGCACTAGACCGACTAAATTATCAATCGTATCCCTATAAAGAGGTAACCGTGTATGTTGTGCTGTCTCTAATTCTTCCAATAATTTATGCCAGGGTTGATCTAAATCAAGGCCAACAACATCTGCCTTGGGTATCATGATATCTTCTACTGTTGCCAGCTCTAAATCCAATAAGCTTAACAGCATACTTTTATGTTCAACTGGCAATAATCCCCCAGCTTCATGCACCACCGAACGTAATTCTTCCCCCGATAATGCTTCCCGCTGATTTTTTTCAATTGACACGCCTAATAAGCGCAATATTAATGTTGTTATCGAACTGATAATTTGAACAATGGGGGCAAGAAGCGTTTGTAATAGTTTTAAAGGTAATGAGGCAGCAAAAGCAATCTGTTGAGGATGAAGAGCTGCCAATGTTTTAGGTGCCATTTCAGAGAACACTAGTATAATAAATGTCAGCAAAATGGTTGCAATTACCACACCCGCATCACCATATAAGCGTTGACCGATTAATGTAGCCACCATCGACGCTACGATATTGGCGAAGGTATTACCAATTAAAATAACACTGAGTAATCGATCAGGTCTCGTAAGCATCTGGTTGACTCGAATTGCTTGCTTATTATTTTTTTTTACCAGATAGCGTAACCGATAGCGGTTTAGAGACATCATTCCAATTTCTGAACCTGAAAAAAAGGCTGAAATAAGAATTAATACCACTAATACCAGTGAAAGGGTTGTTAAAGAGAACTGCACCGTGTCTCCCTCAGGTAATTAAGAACTTTCATCATAGCAAACCAGCTTTAATTCTCCTATCAAAGAGGCCATTCTTTGTCACCGAAAAGAGGACCAAATACGGCAGATTGTCCTACTGCTGTTGCCCAAAGCACATTGCCCATATCAAAATGCCACCACTCATAACGATAGGAAACAAAGCCCACCCCCTCCATCACCTTGCGTAAACAATCCCGCCTATCTTTTATTTCACTCTCTTCAAAAGATAGCTTGCTTTTTAAATCAAAATAACTGCTATGAGCTTTCTCACTGCAATCATCAAAGGATGTCCCCATATCCAATGGTTGGCCTTGGACAAGATCATACAACGTTAAATCGATAGCTCCTCCGCTAAGATGAGGGGAACAATAGTTATCACCAATTTTTGCTGGCGCAGCAACATATTTCAAAACCTCTGCTTGGTGTTCTTGCTCATTTAAATTTGGATATCTTTGGCGAATTTCTCGGCTCATCCAATCAAAGAGTTTTCTCTGCACCTCTCTAGGTCTATAAACATCCCAAATGAGAAAACCATAAGTCGCAGGCAAATTTGCTAGAGCTTTCAACAAGCCATCAAGAACGGCATATCGGCCAAAAATAAATGGATAGGGGCTAAATCCTTGTTCAAAATACGCGGAGCATATCAAGATACGTGGATGGATTTGGTTAGTAAATTCAACTGCCTCAAAGTCTTTTGACGAAAATTCTTTCTTAGACAACATCTTTTAATAAGGTGGTTAAGCACATTATTGATTATTCTATGAGAATGGAATGATTTATAAAAGCAGTCAAAACCTATTTTAAATATGATATAGTAACTGTTTTTGTACTTGAGTAATCGTCATGTTTGAAAATTTAACGGAACGTTTAACCCGCGCTTTTAAAACCTTGAGTGGCCAGGCACGTTTGACAGAAGACAATGTCCACGAAGCATTACGAGAAGTCAGACTATCCTTACTTGAAGCAGATGTGGCATTTCCTGTAGTTAAAGAATTTATAGATCAAGTTAAACAGAAAGCGTTAGGCCAGGAAGTTTCCAATAACTTAAAGCCTGAGCAAACCCTAGTTAAAATTGTCCACGATGAATTAATCCATGTACTGGGCGATACCCGTGCAGAATTAAATTTTAAAACACAGCCCCCTGCAGTCTTTTTAATGGCAGGTCTGCAAGGCTCTGGTAAAACCACTAGTGCCGCAAAATTAGCTCGTTACTTGAAAGAAACGGAAAATAAAAAAGTCATGCTCGTAAGTTTGGACGTGTATAGACCTGCAGCTATTGAGCAGCTTCAGTTGCTAGCCAACCAACTTGATGTCACCTTTTACCCTGCGCAAACACATGAACAACCATTAGCCATTGCACAAAAAGCTTTAGACAGTGCCAAAAAGCAATTTATCGATGTCGTAATTTTTGATACAGCAGGACGCCTGCATGTCGATATGGAAATGATGACGGAAATTAAAGCGATACATAAAGCCGTCAATCCCATAGAAACGCTGTTTGTTGTAGATAGTATGACAGGTCAAGATGCAGTCAATACCGCTAAAGCATTTCATGAAGCCCTTGCCTTAACTGGGATTATCCTGACAAAAACAGATGGTGATGCTCGTGGTGGTGCAGCTCTTTCTGTAAAATTTATCACAGGCCAACCTATTAAATTTTTAGGAAGCGGCGAAAAAATCGATCCACTTGAACCCTTCCATCCAGATCGCATTGCCTCACGTATCTTGGGTATGGGCGATATTCTTACTTTAATCGAAGAAGTTGAGCGTAAAGCCGATAAACAAGCCAGCGAAAAATTAGCTAAAAAACTGAAGAAAGGAAAAGGCTTCGATTTAGAGGATTTCAAACAACAATTACTGCAAATGAATAAAATGGGTGGTGTTGCAGGCATGATGAGTAAACTGCCCGGAATGAGTCAATTACCTCAGCAGGCAATGAGTCAAATCAATGATAAGGCGATGTCTCACACCATAGCAATCATTAACTCCATGACACCGAAGGAACGCCGTATTCCCAAAATTATTGTGGGCTCGCGTAAAAAACGTATTGCCCTAGGGTCTGGAACTCAAATCCAAGACGTGAATCGGTTGTTAAAGCAATTTGAACAGATGCAAAAAATGATGAAAAAATTTACCAAACCAGGCGGTATAAAGCAAATGATGCGTGGGATGGGTGGAATGACTGGTTTGAAGGGCATGTTCCCTGAGGATGACCGTAAATAATTCCAATAATCACTTCCAATGCCGAGTTAATTTTCGTACAATACACGGCATTTTTACGTAAACACTCTTAAAGTAGAGGAAATAATGGTCGTTATACGTTTATCAAGAGCTGGCGCTAAAAAGCGTCCTTTTTACAATATGGTTGTTACTGACAGTCGCAAGCGTCGCGATGGTAACTACATCGAACGGATTGGCTATTTCAATCCAGTTGCGCGCGGTCAAGAACCTCGCTTGCACTTGGAAATGGATAAGTTAACTCATTGGCAAAGCGTCGGTGCACAACTTTCTGATCGCGTTCGTGCTTTGGTTAAAGAATACAACAAGAAGAACAAAGACGCTTAATAATAGTGGACAAGGTTATTGATTGGCTCGTTATCGGTCGTTTTGGTCGCCCACATGGGATTAAAGGATTTGTTACTGTTCATTCTTTCACAGAGCCTCGTGATAACATCCTGCGTTACACTGATTGGCATGTCTATATCAACAAGCAGTGGCAACCTCTGAAGTTGCTTCGTGTAGAGATGAATGAAAAGTCAATTCTTGCGCAAATCGATGGCTATAGTGAACGTGAACAGGTAGCAGCTTTAACTCATGTTGAGATTGCTGTCGATCGCAAGCAATTACCACCACTAAAGGAAGGTGAATACTACTGGCATGAGCTTATTGGCATGCAAGTGGTGAATCAGCAAGGAATGTTGCTTGGTAGCGTCGCGGAGATTATGCCAACTGGTGCTAACGATGTTTTAGTGGTCGAAGGCGAAAAGCGGCACTTGATTCCGTACCTGCCAGGTCAGTTTGTTTCTGACATTAACTCTAGTCAACGTATCATCACTGTTGATTGGGACGCGGATTTTTAATGAAGTTACATTTGGGTGTAATCACCCTCATGCCCGAGATGTTTGACATTTTAAAACACGGTGTAGTTGGACGGGCAATTGAACAAAATTTGGCAAGGGTTGACTGTTGGAACCCGCGCGACTGGGCCCCAAGACCATATCGGCAAGTTGATGATAAGCCTTATGGCGGTGGCCCAGGCATGGTTATGATGTATGAGCCGTTGTATGGGGCAATTAGTCATGCAAAAACGCAAATGCCAACCTCTTGCAAGACTATTTATTTAAGTCCGCAAGGTAAGGTAATTCGCCAATCTGATTTAAATCAGGTGGCGAAAGAACATACTTCCCTGCTTTTCATTGCGGGTCGGTATGAAGGAATAGATGAACGGATCATTACTCATCATGCTGATGAGGAATGGTCGTTAGGAGATTTTGTTTTAAGCGGCGGTGAATTGGCAGCCCTGGTATTTATTGATGCGATTATTCGCTTATTACCTGGAAGCTTAGGGCATTTAAGGTCAGCGGAACAAGATTCATTTATGAACGGTTTGCTAGATTGTCCTCATTACACCAGACCAGCAACTATTAATGGCTTGGATGTGCCACCAGTACTATTGGGGGGTAATCATCGGGACATCGAGCGCTGGCGCCGAAAACAAAGTCTTGGTAAGACCTGGCTTAAACGCCCAGATTTATTAGAGAAAATACAGTTAAGTGATACTGATAAGCAATTGCTTATCGAGTTTAAAAGCGAACAGGGTAATTCCTGCTAAAGGAATACCAATTTGAGGAGTGACCATGAGCAAAATTATTGATCAATTAAATGCTGAGCAAATGCAAGGCAAAAACATTCCTGATTTCAGTCCAGGCGATACAGTTTTAGTGCAAGTAAAAGTTAAAGAAGGTACTCGTGAACGTTTACAGGCATTCGAAGGCATCGTAATTGCTAAAAGAAATCGTGGCCTAAACTCTGCTTTTACCGTACGCAAAATTTCTCATAGCGTCGGTGTTGAGCGTGTTTTCCAAACTTATAGTCCAGTCGTTGATAGCATTATTGTTAAGCGTCGTGGTGATGTACGTCGTGCCAAGCTCTATTACCTACGTGATTTAGCTGGTCGTGCAGCTCGTATTAAAGAAAAATTGGCTGGCAAAAAAGAAGATTAATACTTACCTTTATGCTCATTGTTACTGCATTCACTACCCCTTTAGGTTGGCTTGAAATTGCGTACGATGAGCATTACGTTTATCGTGCAATTTTTACCGAATCCCCATCGCAAAACAAGCAAGAAAATCAATTAACACAAGTAATCTTACAAGAACTCCAAGCCTACTTTAGCAACCCACAACATCGTTTCCAGTTGTCCTTAAAGCCACAAGGGACTAGTTTTCAACAACTTGTCTGGCATGCTTTATTAGTAATACCTATTGGTCGTACTATTAGTTATGGTGAATTGGCTAAAACTCTGCAGTCCAGTCCTCGCGCAATAGGACAAGCCTGCAAAAATAATCCCATCGTTTTATTTATCCCTTGTCATCGCGTAGTTGGTAAAAATGATCAGGGGGGCTACATGGGACGCCCCGAGGCATTACCTTATAAAATCCACTTGCTTAACCATGAAAGTAAGGATTCTTATGGTCCTTTAGGCAGGGAGTCTTTCAGCTCTACTGAGGGTAAAAGAGTACCTATCACTTTAACTGCAAAAAACTGAAACTGTTCTGCTGATTTATCAAAAAACCAAGTAATAAAAGGTTTGGTGGATTTAGCGGCTAGCTTGGTTAAGATATCTTCTTCCCATTTATAAGGCTCCATTTTTTGAATAGTGCCGATAAATACAGTGATGGTCTTCATCACTTCAGAAGTAGCAATTGTTTGTTCCTTTAAAAAACTGAGTAAAGAATTAATTACACCAAGTCGTACTGCAGAGAAATCATCTTTATTTTGTAATTTTGCTAACTCACACGAATAGTCCTGAAGAAGAAGTTGACAATCCAAAACATAATTAATTTTATCTCTAATGATACGGGCTTGCTTTTGTAAACCAACACTAGCCTTGTTTAGAGCCGTATATTTTTTCATCAATTCTTCACTATTTCTTCCCTGTTCAAGTTGAGGAGCAGTACGCTGCATCCACTCTTTGATGACCTCGGCGTTATCCATATAGATATCGGTTTTATAAAAGTTGAGTAAATCATGTTCCTCAAAAACCATATATTGCATTGCTGCATTACACAATACCGTAGCATTGTAAGAAACTCTTTCAACAAAGGGCGGCAGTTGTTCATAGAGTAACGTATATAGCATTTCAATATAGTGGAAATCGTCTACTATGAAGCCATGGTGAATAAGTTCATAGATAGCAAGTTGCAAGACAGTATCCGCATCCCCTTCCGGAACAGAATAATGGGCAACAATATACTCCAACCATTTAAGTGCTTGTAAGTAATCATTCTTTCTTAATGCCTCTAGACATTCTTTTGTAGTTACAGGCATGGCATCTCCTTATGATCTAAAGAATTTCAAACCAAAGACGATAAATATCTAAAGCTAATGTGGAGTGGTCATCATGAAAAAATTGAGTATAGCCACACTATTGCTCATATTGCCACTAAATTATGCCCTTGCAAATTGTGACCTTACTCGCTTTCGTTGGGAATGCGACCTTCCTGGTCGGGTTAAACCTTCTTCATCGGCTTATTCTTTAGTTTACTGCGGCAATACCCGCGTTTATATTAGTCAGGCAGAATATGAAGTGTTAGCACGCTATCAACGAGCTAATGTCAATATGGTGCTCAAGGTCAATGGGGAATATGTTGATGCTCCCTGCATTCCAGCCGAACGATTTCTATCCTTCCCTTGAATTTGTTGACTGTTACTCTCACCTCTATTAAAAGGACAGCTATTACCGAAATAAGAGAGGAAATCGCGGGCATAAAAAGTAAGAGAGAATTACGATTTAATTATTCTATACCACAAATTAGCGCTATTTCATTTAGGAAAACCGCCAACATACCTCAAGGGACAGTTGAATTTGTTGCCCCATCATATGTCGATTGCCACAGTAGTTATTTACAACAAGTTTTTCTCAATAACTTAGCCAAAGATGCGCATGAACACACTACGGTACATGAGTTGCTAACTTTAGATTCGCAAGACAGAGAGACTTTGTTATCAAAACTGCTAACAGGCCCAGTAAAACTTTCCTGGGCAAGGCATTTATCTGCCAGTGGCGCTTAGTGTAACTCGTTTAGAAAACCAGACAATGCGCATGAGGTCTTTACCAAGAGCTATTCCCAATAGCTCTGCGATTTCTTGGCCATTCAGTTTTTTTACTGCTGAGCCGATGAAGCCTTTGTCTGTAGACAATGAAGAGAATACTGCTATTGATCCCCCTCTGAGACGGCCAAAACCATCCATTCTGGTTTAAAAATTAAAGAGTTGCCCCTGAGTAACAAAACCGAGAAAACCATCTTTTTCAGCCTCAGGTAATTTTCCCTGATTATAATGATATAACCACATCTTTTTTTTAATTTTACTATCCAATGTTCTTAGATCGCTATAATGAGCATGCTGCCCACTTGCTTGTTCCGAAATTTCACAGTCGTTAAAAATGAGATCCACTTTCTCATAAATTGGCAGTAAAGATTCACGATGTAATCTCGTATCTGTACTGATAAAAATTGACTTCGTATCCCCTTCAATTAATAAACCATAGCTCGGTAGCAACTTATGGTTATTAAAGGTGTGGTACGTTTTAATGAGTTGGAATAAATGATTTTCCCAAGTAAAACAATTATTATCGATAGGCATTACCTCAAAGAATGTTTCTAAGCCAGCTTGCTCATTTTCCAAGGACATCATTCCACCTGATAACACATTTTGCCACAATTTATGAACCAGATCGGGACTGGTATATAATGCCGGTATCTTTTTTTCAATAAAAAATTTCGAGAACCCCAACCATTCCAGACCACCGGCATGATCGGCATGCAAATGGCTAACATAAACAGCCTCTATATCCGTATGACTATAACCTTGTGCGTAAAGAGAGTGTCGAATATCACTTCCACAATCAATCAAGAATTTACGGCTTGACTTGCTTTCAAGCAACATGTTTGAATGAAATTTGTCTTTGCCCACTGTCAGGGCAGATGATACTCCTAAAAATAAAAGTTTCATCGTTAATCCTTTCGTTGGTTAAAGGTACTCATTAATATCAATACTTGATTTTTTACCAATATGGTGAAAATTGGCTTTCAACCATTTTTCTCCTTCATGACGCCCCTCTTCAAACAAGCGACTAATAAACTCCCAGGAGGGATTTAATTTGCTGGCAACAGAGTAAGACTGCATAGTCACATCCGCACGAATAGCATGAATGTAGACTCGCTTCATCTTTTTTCTATACCTCTCTTTTATCCAGCCATCATCAAGCATTTTACTCACAAATGCCACAGCCCTCATTTCGCGCAATAAAGAGGAGTTAAAACTTATTTCTCCCATGCGATTTAAAATATCTGTGGCCGTATTTGGAACCTGCTCACGATAAATAGGATTAATATGCAGAATCAAAATATCATTGCATGGTGAATGATAAATCAAAGGATAAAGCGCTGGATTCCCCATATAGCCACCATCCCAATAATAATCATTACCAACCTTCACTGCGGCAAACATTGTAGGGATACAGGCAGAAGCCATGATAGTAGCAACCGATAACTCTTTATTCTCAAAGATTTTAATCTTACCTGTTTTTACATTCGTTGCAGAAATAAACACTTTTAAAGTCTTGGACGCTTTGATTCTTTCAAAGTCGATATTGCTTTCTAAAATATTTCTTAATGGATTTAAATCAAAAGGGTTTAATTGGGAAGGGGCAAAAATTTTGCTTAAAAAATCAAACCATAAAAAGGATAGAGATTGCTCAGATTTTATGCCTAATAGCGCTTCTAAAGGAGTACGTTTAATGGGATTATAATACTCTCCAACCTTACTCACTGTTTGCCAAAACTTATATAGGGATTCACGAGCCCCGTCATTACCTCCCGTTAATAGGCCATGCGCTAATATTGCAGCATTCATTGCTCCAGCACTTGTTGCTGAAATAGCATCAATTTCAATGCGGCCATCCTCTAGAAGCTTATCAAGAATCCCCCAAGCAAGAGCACCATGTGCCCCTCCTCCTTGTAAAGCAAGTGTGATTACTTTCTTAGCCATATTAGCTATTCCATTGCCTAGAGATATTCAATTGCAATTTTCTTTAGTATAGATTCTTGGATACACAATGAAACCATTTAGTTCAATATCTAGACAATAAATTGTGAGTGTCATTTGCACTTTACAGTTGAAAAGACCAATATTATTTAATGATCGTCTAAATATAGATCAGCTAAAATGAAGGGAAGGCTATATAAAAAATCCCAAGCGGGAGGCTTTAAAGTCAGCATTCACGTAAGCATAATTACTTTATTTGTATTGCTGTTAAGCTTGGTTGGATTCTCCATCATTGGTCTTCAATACTATGCTTTGAATAAAATTCTTAGCTCAAGTGCCAAGCATTTGATTGAACAAACTTCATTACTGGTGAAAGAACGCCTTCTTTATTATCTGCTTCCTTTATCCCATGATCTTATGGAAATCAAAAATATGGTGGATTACGGTATTGTTGACCCCGAGAATACAAAACAATTTGATCTTTTCTTGATGGAATCTATTCAACATAGCGATGAAATATTTATGGTCTATTATGGTACAGCCGCAGGAGATTTTTATGGTGTCGACCGGGAAAAACAAGGGATTATTGGCTTAAATCATATCGTTAACTCACAAAAACCACCCTCAAAAATTCGCTATGAGTATGATAAGGACGGGCATTTGCTTAGCCAACATTCACTTTCGCAAGCATATGATCCACGCCCACGCCCCTGGTATCAACAAGCAATTAGAGCCGGGAAACCTGTCTGGACTGACATCTATCCTTTTTATTTATTTGGTAAGGGTAGCCCTTCTACACCAGGTATCACTGCTGCTGCTCCCATTTATGACGATCATAATCAATTAAAAGGAGTCATTGCTCTGGATTTGACAATAGAAAGCTTACAGTACTTTATTCAAAATTTAGAAGTGACTAAAAACACAATTATCTACATTATCAATGAGAAGAAGCAGGTTATCGCTTATCGTGACAACAACTATAAAAAAGACATACGTGGACAGATTTTGTTACCGGAAATGAGTAAACATTTTCCCTCGTTTCCCGCCAATAAAGCCCCCCCGCAATTTTTAGTAACCTCTTATCGAGATAAGGGGCAAGACTTTTTTTTAGCCTATCAGACCATTAGTAATAAAGAAACCAACTCCTTGTGGCAGATTATTATTATTGTTCCTGCTAATGATATTCTAGCGCCACTTAAATCAGTCAGTATCCATAACTTTCTATTAACCCTCCTTATTCTTTTTCTAGGAATTTTAATTGTTCGCTATATTTCTCAAAAAATCTCACGCCCTATTATCTACCTGGCAAAAGAAGCCAAAGAAATTACTAGACTGGATCTTACTCCTCGTCCTCTGCTTAAAACGATTATCAGAGAAATTAGTTATATGGATAAAAGCTTGAAGGCAGTACGCTCCAGTTTGACCTCATTTCAACGTTACGTTCCAAGTTCATTAGTGAAAAAATTAATGCGCAGCGGAAAAATTGCCAAGGTAGGAGGAGAGAGTCAAGATATCACCATCTTATTTTCGGATATCAAAGATTTCACAAAATTGGCAGAAGAAACAGAGCCTAAACAATTAATGACTTATCTGTCTGAGTATTTTCAATTAATGACAGAAACCGTAATCCAACACCAAGGAACCCTGGATAAATATATTGGTGATGCCGTTATGGCCATTTGGAATGCGCCCACTCTTGATCGCCATCACGCGCTTCACGCCTGCCAAACAGCAGTATGCATGATAGAACGCGTGAAGGAATTGAATCAAAAAAATCAAGGGATTGGCTTTCCTAACTTTTCAATACGAATAGGAATTAACTCTGGCGAGGCAGTCATTGGTAATGTCGGCTCAGAAGATAGGCTTAGTTTTACTGCTTTAGGAGACACTGTTAATTTGGCGAATCGCCTAGAAGGCATTAATAAGATATACCATACCCAGATCATAATTACCCAATCCACTTTCAAACAGGTTGAAAACTCGTTTGTTTTTCGTTTACTTGATGAAGTCGCAATGCGAGGAAAGCAAGTGAGCACCACCATTTATGAATTAATAACCGAACCTAATATCCCTAATTTGGCACAACATAAGGAAGAATTTGCGTTGGCTTTTGCCAAGTATCAAAGTGGTGATTGGATAGAAAGTTTAAAATTATTTGAAAACCTCACACCAGCATACAATGGGGATGCTCTAGCTTTAATTTATATTAATCGCTGCCAAGATTTAATCAATTCCCCACCGACTTACTGGGATGGTATTTGGCGACCTTACCAAGATAAACCCTCTTAAACTTCTAGTATAAAACTCTAGTTACTTTGCTTACTATCAGTTTGACCAAGCTCTTTTTTGGATAAAAAAGACAGCATTGAATCGAGCATTCTAACGCTCAGTATGCGTTTTAAAAATGTAAACAGATGGGCTGGAAAAGTAACTCGATATCTTGCCTTTGGGGCTTTAGACTCAATGGCATGCACTAATTTCTTAATCACAGCGTCTGTTTTGCGAGTAAAAATGGATTGATTTTTATTTTGACGATAGTCGCCAAGCATCATGTGATATTGCACCTGAAAATGGCTTTTCTCACTATCAATTTTCTTCAAAGAATGATCGATCACATTATCCCTAAAACGGCTTTCAATAGGACCAGGTACAATAGTGATTACTTTTATCCCTGATGGCTTAAGTTCAAGACGCAGTGTATCACTCAACCCCTCTACAGCATATTTTGAAGCATTATAGGCTCCGCGAAAAGGCATACTAATTACACCTAAAATTGAGCTGATATTAATGATGCGTCCATGGCCTTGTTTGCGCATGACAGGTATTGCCAAACGAGTTAGATCCATGAGACCAAAAACATTGGTTTCAAATTGCGAACGCATAACATCACGAGAGACATCCTCTAAAGCTCCTGCCTGACCATAACCGGCATTATTAATTAGGATATCTAAACGTCCATTTGTTTTTTTGATGATAGCGTAAAAAGCCAAAGTAATCGAATGCGTGTCATCCATATTCATCTGCACTGCCTCAAGCCCCAAAGCTTTTAATTTTTTTACGTCCTCTTCCTTGCGACATGCAGCAAAAACCTGATGCCCCCGTTGTGACAAAGCGAGTGCTGCGTCATAGCCTATACCAGTTGAACAGCCGGTAATTAAAATGACTTGAGGTTTCATAAATTTTTACCGTTCTATTTATAAGAATTCTTATATTAGCAATAGATGGTATTATATGCATTATTTTGTACTTTATGCTTTTCCCTATGGTCAAACACCAGCTTGAAATTGATGGAATTTTGATAGAAGTCTTAAGAAAACCAATAAAAAATATGCACTTGCGTATTTACCCACCCGATGGTCAGGTTAAAGTGAGTGCCCCTCTTAAGTTTCGCCTAGAAACAATACGAAAACAAGTTGAAGCACGACTTGATTGGATTCATAACCAACGAAAGCGCTTAAAAATACCACAACCTACCTTTACAGTAGGGGACTCATGCGATTTTTTAGGCAAGTCCTACCCCTTATTGATCGAAGAAAATCTGCGCTCTGGTGTCATTTTTGACGGTAGCTTTATTCAATGCCGCATAAAACCACAGGCCACTTTGGCAGAAAAAAAACAACTCGTGGATAGGTGGTATCGCCAAGAAATGAAAAAATTATTACCCGCACTCATTGATAAATGGCAGCCGATCCTTGGTGTAGACGTGAAAGCTTGGGGCATAAAAACCATGAACACCCGTTGGGGTTCGTGTAATATTCATGCACGGCGTATTTGGCTCAATTTACGCTTAATAAGAAAGCCATTATCCTGTTTAGAATATGTCTTGGTTCATGAAATGGTACACCTTCTGGAAACCAATCACAGCAAGCGATTTTACGCGTTAATGGACAAATTTTTGCCTGATTGGCGATATCAACAAATATTACTAGAGAGCTAGGGTTCGATGTCATTAGTCATAGAGTTTAACCATATCCCCAATACTACCCGCAAATTTTCGAGAGTATAATAAATGAGCGATAACAATAGATTGATAGAGGATATTTATCAACTGGGATTCCATATCATTGATAATTTTTTGCCCCTCCAGCATTTTCAATCCCTACAAACGACTGCAAAATCTCTTGCTGCCGAAGGCCAATTTAGAAGCGCTAAAATTGGGCGTCAGCAGCAAGCTGCTCACAATTATACAGTTAGAACGGATCAAATTTGTTGGGTTGATGAATATCAGGAAAATCCAGCAATCCATACCTATTTAACAAAAATTAATGATATTGCAGCCACACTTAACCAATCTTTGTTTTTAGGTCTTGTGGACTTTGAAACTCATTTTGCCATTTATAAACCCGGTTCTTTTTATAAAAAACACATCGACCAATTTAAAACCACACAAGATAGGCGTATTTCTTGTGTCTTTTATTTAAACGATACCTGGGAAGAAGCTTTTGGGGGCGAATTAAAACTTTATGACCGCAATGATGATTATCTTTCAAGCATCATACCTATTGGCAATCGCTTTATTTGTTTCATTAGTGATTTGCCTCATGAAGTATGCCAAACCAAAAAGACACGTTACAGCATTGCAGGCTGGATGAAAACAAGAGCCTTTAGGTAATTTTTTTATCGACTAGTCATCCTCGTTACTAGAAGACATAGGATGACCTTTTGATCGCAGCCAAACTCTGATTTTCCTCTAAATGCTACTGGTTAAATTACCCAACTTATCAGTTAATTTTACATTCTCTGAGTAGTCAACAGGACAATCGATCAAAACAATCTCATTGCTTGCTAATGCAGACTTTAAAGTTGGCAATAATTCATCGGCAGACTTAATACTATGGGCTTGAATACCGAAACTCTGTGCATATTGGATAAAATCAGGGTTAGTAAATGTCACATGAGCGGAATGCCCAAATTCCAAATTTTGTTTCCATTGAATAAGACCATAGGCTTCATCACGCCAAATTAAAATGACAAAGGGAATTTTTTCTCGTTTTGCCGTTTCAATTTCTTGTGAATTCATGAGAAATGAACCATCCCCCATAACAGCTACCACATGCCTTTCTGGATGCACCAATTTGGCAGCAATGGCTCCTGGTAAAGTAAATCCCATGGTTGCCAGGCTATTGGAAATAATACAAGTATTAGATTGATAACAAGGATATAGACGTGCCATCCACATTTTTAGCGCACCTGTATCACAAAGAACAATGTCTGATTTCCCCATCGCTTTGCGTAGATCGGCAATGATTCGTTGTGGTTTCACCGGAAAAGAATCATCTTTTTCATGATCTGTAATTTCTTTCTCTAACATAGCGCGCAAAGAGCGCATCTCTTTGGATAAGTGCTCACGAGGCTTTATCTCTTTTGCTAATGCATCCAAACATGCGGTAATGCTACCTTCAATACCGACTTCTAAAATATAGTTAGTATCCACTTCGGCAACAGTACCATGAATATGAATAATTTTTTTATCATTCACTGGATTCCAAGATTTAGGCGAATACTCTACTAAATCGTAACCTACAGTAATGACAACGTCGGCTTCATCAAAACCAAAATTACTGTAATCATGCCGCATAAAACCAATGGTTCCAATTGCCATAGGATCATCTGCTGATACCACCCCCTTGGCCATGAATGTTGTTGCGACAGGGATTTTAGTCTGTTTAACAAAGCGTGTTAGAGCTTCTTCTGCTTTATGGCGATAAACACCTGCCCCAGCAAGAATGATCACTTTTTTAGCCTCATTAATACAAGTCGCTGCTTTCTTGATTTGCCCAAGATTAGGCATTGTTTGTTTAGGTAATTGGGGCTTTAAAGGAATACTAGTCGTTGTTTGTGCAGCTACATCTTCTGGAAGAATTAAAGCAACAGCACCAGTACGTTCAGATTGAGCTAATTTAAACGCTTTACGAACTAACTCCGAGGTAACAGAAGGCAATGAGATCATTGCATTCCATTTGGTCACTGGAGCGAATAAGCGATTTAAGTCAATAATTTGATGTGACTCTTTATTTAAACGATCTAACGAGGCCTGCGCAGCAATTGCTACTAAAGGAGAACTGTCCAAGTTTGCATCTGCCGTGCCTAATATGAGGTTAATCGCGCCAGGTCCTAATGTAGCAAGGCAGACTCCAGCCTTACCAGTTAATCTTCCGTAAATATCTGCCATAAATGAAGCACCCTGCTCGTGCCTAGTCAATACAAAACGAATTTTATGAGAACCTGATAGCGCTTCAATAAAATCAATGTTTTCTTCCCCAGGTAAGCCAAAAATGTACTCTACGCCTTCTTCCTCCAAACATTTAACAATCAACTGGGAGACATTTTGCGCATTTTGACTATTCATAATACTTATTCCTTGTAATTGGTAGATTTAGTCGATCAGTTTTGTATATCCTCTTTTTAAGATTCTAGATGTTATAGCGAGTTTTACAAACCTCATATTTACTCACCCTACCAGATCCTTTTGTCATGTAGGTCGAATTCACGTTATTTATGCTCTTAATTTCTCGTGTATAATGTTTTTTTTCCTTAAAACTGTCCTTTTATGTACGCTCTGGAAATTAAGCAGCTACAAAAAATCTATGCCAATGGTATTGAGGCTCTTAAGGGTATTGACTTAACCGTTAAACAAGGAGATTTTTTTGCTTTATTAGGGGCTAATGGCGCAGGAAAATCCACAACAATTGGTTTAATTACAACATTACTAACCAAAACTTCGGGCAGCATTTATATTCACGGCTATAACCTTGATAAAAACCCAGAGTTAGCAAAATCATGCTTAGGATTAGTACCACAAGAATTTAATCTGAATATCTTTGAAAATTGCGTACAAATCCTCATTAGCCAGGCAGGCTTTTATGGGATTGGGCGTAGAGAGGCAAAAATAAGAGCAGAGTTGTTACTGCAACAATTAGGCTTATGGGAAAAAAGAGAGACCATTGTGCGACATTTATCTGGAGGAATGAAACGACGCCTAATGATAGCTCGCGCATTGATTCATCAACCCAAGGTTTTAATTCTTGATGAACCAACAGCCGGGGTAGATATCGAAATTCGCCGTAGCATGTGGGATTTTCTCACCCGCACAAACAAAGAAGGCACCACAATTATTTTAACGACACATTATCTTGAAGAAGCAGAACAACTTTGTAAGCATATTGCGATCATTGATCAAGGACAAATTATTGAAAATACATCAATGAAAAGCTTATTAAAAACCTTAAATCATCAAACCTTTATCTTTAATACTATAAAACCTATCGTTGAATTGCCCCCTATGCCTCCTTTTGTTGTTACTTTAATTGATAGCAACACTTTTGAGTTGCGTGTTGACAATCAATGGTCTTTAAATGAAGTGTTTGCTGAACTAACCAAACATGGTCTTGTCATTCATAGCATGCGCAATAAGACCAACCGCTTGGAAGAACTTTTTCTGGATCTTATTAATCATGGCCATTAAAGAACAAGTCATTGCCCTTAATACTGTTGTAAGACGAGAGTTAGTCAGAATGTTTCGTATTGCCAGTCAGGTATTTTTACCACCAGTCATTACTACAGCGCTTTATTTTTTAATTTTTGGCAGTCTCATTGGTCAGCGGATAGGCCCTATTCAAGGGGTTGATTATTCGCAATTTATAGCTCCTGGGTTAATTATGATGTCGGTAATTACCAATGCTTACAGCAATGTTTCAACCTCCTTGTTCAGCGTGCGCTTTCAGAAAAGTATCGAAGAAATATTGGTGAGCCCAATGCACGATGGCCTCTTACTATTGGGCTATGTCTTAGGGGGCGTCTTACGGGGATTTATCGTAGCCTTATTAGTTTTTTTAGTATCCTGCTTTTTCTTAAAAGTTGAATTTACCAATCTTGGGTTGAGTATATTCGTTGTTCTCTTAGTATCAGCTCTTTTTTCTTTGGCCGGATTTACCAATGCCATGGTGGCTCGCAATTTTGATGATGTGATGATTATTCCTACCTTCATTCTTGCTCCTCTGACTTACCTAGGGGGCGTATTTTATGCCACGAATATGCTTTCCCCGTTCTGGCGTACCGTCTCTCACTTCAACCCAATCCTTTATATGGTTAATGCGCTGCGTTATGCGATGATCGGACAACAAGAAGTAAATATACTGACTGCAATGATTGTTATTTGCATTATGGTCATTCTACTAACTGTACTGAATATGATCTTATTAAAGAGAGGCATAGGTTTACGAGATTAGTCATAGGCACCAGGTAAGGTAAAAAATTAGACGAAACTCCAGTGGTTTTTGATTTGAAATTATAATTTTTACTTGTTATGGTTGGCCCCATCGAATTTTTTAAGGATTAAAAATGAGTAAATTTCTTACTTTTTACCTACTGTTACTAAGCCAGTTTGCTTTTGCTGAGACTTGTGAAACTAAGCGTGAGCTCTTTATTGAAAATGCAGCAACCAAAGTTTGGAAAACAACCATTTGCCCACAACAACAACTCCCTTTCCATACCCATGAATATGCACGCGTGGTTATCCCTGAAGAAACTGGAAGCTTAAAAGTTACTTATGCATCAGGACATGAAGTGATGATAACTCTTGAAAAACAAGTACCTATTTTTTTAAGTAAAGTCCAAGGACAAGAATCACATCAGGACTTAAATACAGGCAACAATGCCTTACATGTGACAGTGATTGAGCTAAGAGAACAAGGCTAATCAGCGCCAACCTCTATTCAACATTTTGGGTTATAAATAATGATTATTATCATTAGTGGTACTTCTTCTTCTGGAAAATCAACCATTTGCCAAGAGCTGCAAAACAAACTGGGCGATGGTTGGATAAATTTTAGTACCGATGGTTATTTAGGTATGTTGGGTAACAAATTCTTCGATTTACACCCCAATAATGAAGAGGTTTGTATACCCAATGACATTTGTTATGCTAAAAAATACAGTGATGGAACCTATGAAATTGTCCCTGGAAAATGGTGTTCCAAACTCTATGAAACAATACCCAATATCCTTAGGTTAATAGCCACGCAGGGCTTTAATATTATTGTTGACTCCTTTATTACCACGACAAATGAATTTAGCCATTACAAAGCGCTTTTAGAAAAATATGATCCCTTCTTTGTTTACCTCTACGCTTCTGAAGCTGTGATTGCTCAAAGAGAAGAAGCCAGAGGAGATCGCTTAAAAGGCTCAGCCCTTCATTGGCTAAAGCAGTTTGATTATCAAGACCAATGTGATCTCATTATTAATACCGAGGCAATCAATACTCATGAAGTTTGCGCGTCTATTTTAGAGAAGCTTAACTTATAGGTTCTACCATCCTTGTGCCTCTTTTCCGCGAAGTGTCATGACCGTGCTCGTGACTTGCGCAACCAGTTTCCCATCACTGCGAAGTAGGTCACAAACATAATAACGACTCACTGTTTTTCCTACATTGGGTAATTAAACCTAGAGCCTGGTGGCGTTACACCTCCCTGAGCCACAATTCCCTGTAGTTCCACGAGATTTTTGGTCATCCCTCTATCCTTACCATAAACTCTTTACTTAAAAATTTATCTTCTCGCAATTTTATAGTTTTGTCTTTGCAATAGAGGTTTATTGTTGCTATAAATCGCATGAATTGATAACTTGCTTCATTTTCATGGAAACACGAGAGAACATCACTGCCATTTACATTGCAAAACCTGAATTTCTTACTGAGCTTTGCGAAGAGTTAGAAGATGTTTCAGAGATTATTGAGAATTTGCTTTTCTCTCCTCATACCAAGCTTGATGTTTGCTTTGCTCAAGATATTTGGCTAGAACCCCACTTTGTTAGATTCCAATCTATTTCAGAGGCAGTAAAAATTCTTCGTCAGGCTGGAAAATTCTGGTATTTACATCCTATTAGTCAAGTTAGGCGCTCTCGCTTGATAGTCGAACAATTACGAAAATGTCCACCGCTAACTCATCATTTTCCCATTACTGAAATTCCCCCAGTGGGCTGTTTTAGTCTTTTGGATCAGAACACCTTAATTTACAGCACGAAACGCCTTAAAAAATGGCCGCTTGGGAAATGTTTTTTTATTGAAGATAAAATTAATCCGCCGAATCGTGCCTATTTAAAGCTATGGGAAGCGCTGACACTGTTGGAAAAATACCCTCAGCCGGGTGAATCCGCATTAGATTTAGGAGCCTCACCCGGTGGTTGGACTTATGTCATGCAATCTTTGGGTGCTACAGTCACCGCAGTTGATAAAGCGTTACTTGACCCCAAAATTGCGAGACTTCCTCGCGTGAATTTTTTACAGCAAAGTGCATTTGCATTAGACCCTGACAAATTGGAGCAAACTTACGATTGGGTATTATCTGATGTAGCCTGCTATCCCGAACGAGCCTATGCATTAATTATGAAATGGATAACTTCTGGCAAAGCAAAACAAATGATTTTCACCATAAAATTGCAAGGTAAAACAGATATAGCTACCATTAAACAATTTAAAGCTATTCCTAACTCACGCATTATGAATTTGTTTTATAACAAGCACGAAGCTACGTTTTTTTATCCTGTACCTAATAAAACACCGTTGTAGTTGCTTAAGGACTTTTGAATGTCAGATTATGAAACCATTTTCAATAAACAGGAAAAAAAATGGCTTGCTGAACAACGAGTAATGAGACTTACTGATAATAAGGAAGTGCAAATTTACCCTATGGGTGCAGAAAGATACTTATCATCCGTTTTATTTACTAAACCGAAAGAACGATACAATATTCGCGCCGATATAGAAGATAAAGATGTTTTAATAATTCCAGGTCATGGCAATAGCAGCTTTTTATTTGCACAAGCAGATGCAAAATCCATTACCGTCTATGATAAAGATCCTGTCACCATCGCTTGGATGAAAGCATTTAAGAAATATTACAATTTCAGGGAGTATGATGCCCAAGGAAAGCCCTTCCCTTCAATTGGCGAGTTATTGGCTGCATTGACCTGCTGGTACCCTCCACTTCTTCGTTTACCTTCAGGGAAATACAGTAACTTTATATTTTGGGCTATTAACCCCCAATCCTTAAGGCGTTCCTATCTTTTCTACATGTTGTCACTGGTGCGACAGGCAATCCGCAATACCCCCCAAGAAAATTTTGAATTAAACAAAAATATTCAATTTCACGCAGGAGAGATTAATCTGCTTCTAATGAACTCCGCACAACAAACTTTTGACACCGCCTTTGTCCCCTATCTTCTAGGGGTGCGAAACGGAATTGAAAAAAAAGAAGACATAATCACGTTTATAAAACAATTACTCAAACTGGTTCCTCACGGACATATCTTAGTCAATCCCTCAAGAGATACGAAAGAGTTTCATGTTATCGGTAAACGCTATTTTGTAACCACGGGTTACCCACATATTCAAAGTATTCCTGAGTTACAAATCTATGCCATCGACGAGGATAGAAATTGGTTCCGGACTCAAGGACTTGCCGTTTTTGGCACCCCCAGAAATTAGAATTAAACTATTTTTTGCATATAACCTCAGCAGGAGCTTTATGAGCAGACTCAGTAACAAAGTTATTATTATCACCGGTGGCGCTTCAGGTATTGGTGAAGCTACTTGCCGTTTACTCGCAAAAGAAGGGGCTCAAATTGCTTTATTAGATATTAATCGAGAGAAAGGGCAGCACATCATTGATGACATTCATGCTCAAGGCGGACAAGCCGCATTTTGGTCAATGAATGCTAGTTTGGAAAAAGAGGTACAAACAGTTATCGCCGAGGTCATTCAAAAGTGGGGAAGAATTAATGTACTTGTTAACAATGTAGGGATCATTGGTGACAATAAACCTACTCATGAAATTAGCGAAGCTGAATGGGATAAGGTCATGAATATTAATGTTAAAAGCGTTTTATTCTGTACCAAATACGTTGTCCCCTATCTACAAAAAGCAGGTGGCGGCAGTATCATTAACATTTCTTCTGTTCACGGATTAATTGGTACTCCTGATTATCCAGCGAATCATGCCTCGAAAGCTGCCGTTCGCCTAATGACTAAAACCGATGCCATGCTCTACGCCAAAGACAACATTCGCGTGAACTCCATTCATCCAGGTTATATCTGGACGCCATTATTGGAAGAAATTGCCCGCAAATCTGCCCTGGGTTATGAAGCTTTTCGTACCCAACATGAAAAAATTCAACCACTTGGCTATATGGGACAGCCCAACGATGTGGCCTATGCAATTGCCTACCTTGCCTCTGATGAATCCCGTTTCATGACTGCAAGTGAACTTGTCATTGATGGCGGCTTGTCTGGCGGACAATTAGTTAATAGCATTTGATTGAATAGAATGAACGATAACAAACTAGAGGAACATCCACTAACCAATCCTTTTTGGCAATTTTCATTGAAAGTCTATCAATCTGAGCCAGTAAAAAAGCAGTGTTTAAGTTTGCAAAATAACACTTGCGCGAATGTCAATTTATTACTCTTTTGTTGTTGGCTATCAGGTTCTTTAGCACCAATTCCTCATTCCGAATTTATTCTTGTCTGTGACTCAATTAATGATTGGCACACCAAGGTGACACTCCCATTGCGTCAAGTCCGTCAATATTTAAAAGAATCGCAAACCAATCCCTGGGTTAAGAGTTTTTATCAGCATTTGTTGACACAAGAAATTCATTCGGAAGCCTATCAACAACAAATGCTTTATGCTCATTTTAAACAAAAAAAGCTATTACACTCTTTTCACAGCAATAAAGAATTAGCACTTCGCTATCTTACGTGGCTTTTTGAGCATATGGGAATTATTATCGACAAAAACCTTGATCTACAGCTTAGAAAGTTGGTTGATCTAGCACTCACATTCGTTGTCTAACAGCCCATAGCAAGTTGCAAGTAGATACTGACTTTAAACATATTTTTAAGACAGTATCTAGGCTTAACGTTAGATCGTAGGGGATGAACGTTGCGAAAGAGATTCGTAGTTATGTAATTCTTCTATAAATGACTCATAACCTTCGGACTCTATGATTTTGATAACACTAAATAGAGTGGGATTATTAATTTCTTTGACTACTTCGTGCAATTCAGCACTTCTGTTAGTAACTGCATAGGTATGATACATAATGGACACCGGGAACAAACGATTTTTTATCTCATCCTCCTTGTCGGCATATCTTTGAATTAATCGACTGCAGTCATCCAGTTTAGGAAAATTTGCATGGAAATAACGAAACAATAACAACATATAGGTAGTAAAAATAAAGAACTCACGGCTTCTTTGTACTTCACCTGGAAGATATAGCTGTCTTCTAACATTTGCAACAAAAGGATAACTCATTGGTCTTCTATCAGGATTAAGTAGGACTGAGGCGGTCAATTCATTCTGGGGAAATTTTTTATGAATAAGCTTTACCGTCTCTATTAATAAGGGAGTGCCATTCTTGTTCCAAACCTCTGTAAGTACAGGTATAAGAGTCTTTAACTTACCTATTATTGGCGCAGTAATATCTTTATTTTCTTTATCTAAATCCTCAGCATGCTGAAAAAAAAGCTGCGGTACATTGTTTTCTTTTAAGTATTCATTAAATGATTTATCTGCAACGATTGATTTAGTTTGAGTTGCAAACAAACTTTCTAAAATCAACTGATAAGAATTGGTATCTACTACTAATAGCTTCCAAGCGCTCTTCATTTCACACTCACGCATTGGCTCAAATATTAGTTCCATTACCTTACTGCCAGGAAATGTTATTTGATAAGCTGAGAGCATAATTGCCATAAGAATAAGATTCCTTTTGAACTCCTTAGATTTTCCCTTAAATATTTCCAGGGAGTAAATTTGATCGAGATCCGTAAAATGCTCATCCACATAGAGAGAGAGTAATGAGCGATAAACTTCGCAGACAAAAGGATCGAACGCCCTTTCCGATATATTTTTCACCCCCAAATATGCCAAATAAGGAAGTACAGAAATCATCAGCGGGTTACTCATCGGCTCATCTTTGTGCGTTAATACCAATGAGACAGCAAGCTCATTTCGGGAAAACTGTTTTCCCAGCAATTTTATAGTATTTGTTAAAAGACGCTCTCCTTTTTCCTTCCATACTTGTGAGAATGTTTCAATTTCGGCTTCTAATTTTTTTATTTCCCGTTTGTCTATGGGAGGGATACTACCCCAATCAAAAACAACTCCATATTCAAACCTAAGTGATGGAATTGAGAGCTCGATATTCGATTCATTAAAAAATTTTACCTGATACATTTTTATCTCCCTATTTGGTCCTTTCATTTCTAGAATGTGCATTTTAGAGAAGTAATATTCGGAAAAGCATGGGTAAAAATACCCATTATTGGAATTAACCTTTCTTGATTGAAATATCTCCTATCAATCTTCTTACCAATAACCGAAATTTATTTATCCAAAATGAATATAAAGTCATTTTTTAGAGTTTATATGCATTAATCATTGACAATGACCGCCTAAATTCAATATATTCTGAAAATGCATAAATTTTGGATACAAAACCATGCCGAGACTTATACACGGTATTACATTATTAATGACTTTAATTATTTCCTCTTGTAGTAGTGAAAAAGATGCCAAAAGTATATACTTTGCCATCTCCGCAGAATATCCACCTTTTGAATATCAAGAGCATGGGAAAGTCAAAGGTTTTGACATCGATTTGGCAACATTAATCGCCAATCACTTAGGAAAAAAAGCAGTATTCGACAATATGCAATTTAGCACGATCTTACCCGCACTCACCTCCGAACAAGTCGATGCAGCAATTTCTACCATCACCATAACACCAGATCGCCAAGAAAATTTTGACTTCACATCGCCTTATTACTTTGAAACCATGGCGACCGTATTCAAAAAAGGTAGTCCTGTTACCACACCGGATGCATTAAAAGGCAAGAAAATAGCCTGTCAACTGGGAAGTACCATGGAAATATGGCTGAAAAAAAATGTCCCTGACGCAGCTATCACTGCTATGGATAATAACAATCAAGCCATAGAAGCTTTGAAAGCAGGACATGTCGATGTGGTGTTAATGGACGGTCCTCAAGGCGCCATTTTTAGCCAGAAAAATCCTATTCTCACTTATGCCATTATTGCACAATCAGAAGATGGCTATGGTATTGCTTTTAAGAAACACTCCCAGCTTACTGCACAAATTAACCGTGCTCTTAATACCCTTAAAGCGAATGGTCAACTTGAGAAACTAAAACACAAATGGTTCACAGGTGCAAAATGACAGAACTCTCAACAATGCTTTTATTTATTGCCCAAGGAATTATTCTTACCTTGGAACTTTTGGCAGGTGGACTAATCATTGGTCTTTTATTTGGCACACTACTCGCAATCTTGCGCCATCAAAAGATTGCCAAAGTCATTATTGATCGCTTTATTTCAATAATGCGTGGTACTCCGTTAATCCTGCAGCTTAGTTTTGTCTATTTTGCAGTTCCAACCCTACTTGGCTTCAGAGCGAATATATTAGTAGCAGGCATCCTTACCTTTGGTCTTAATAGCTCTGCTTATATCGCAGAGATTTTAAGAGCAGGCATTGACAGTATACCCAAGGGACAATTTGAGGCAGCAAAAACGCTACAGATTCCCGATTTTTATTTGTGGAAAGATATTATCTTACCGCAAGTCATTAAGAATGTTTTACCGGCGATAACGAATGAAATGATAGCGCTTCTTAAAGAAACGGCCTTAATATCGACGATTGGAGGCATGGATTTAATGCGTAAAGCACAATCGATTGCAGCCGAGCAATTTACTTATTTTTTACCACTTTGCATTGCTGGCTGCTATTACTATGGACTCGTTTTATTCATTGAGTTTTTAGGTAAACGACTTGAACAGGGGGGGCATCATGTTACACATTAATAATGCCTGCAAAACCTTTGGTTCTTTGCAAGTACTCGCCAACATCAATCTTACTATTGAAAGCCATCAAGTCATTGGACTAGCAGGCCCATCAGGAAGTGGTAAATCAACCCTGTTAAGATGCATACAAAAATTGGATAACTTGAATTCAGGAAGTATTGATTTTGCAGGAACCAGTGGTTTTATGTTTCAGGATTTCCAACTTTTTCCCCATCTGACAGTACTACAAAACCTGACCTATGCTCCTTCCTTACAAAATAAGACAAAAAATCACGATGAAGAAGCACGGCAGTTATTAGCCACGTTGGGAATCAGTGATAAAGCCTGTTCTTATCCGCAGCAATTATCAGGTGGCCAAAAGCAACGAGTTGCATTGGCACGCAGTTTAATGATGCGTCCTTCTCTTTTGCTTTGTGACGAACCCACTTCAGGCTTGGATCTTGCAACAATTGATGATGTAATTTCACTACTCAATGCAGTGAAAGCAGGAGTAATTATGGTCATTGCTTCTCATGACTTGGATTTCCTGACTAAAATGACAGATCGTTTACTCATTCTTAAGCGGGGACAAATCGTCGCCGATGTCCAGCCAAAAAATTTAAAAAACCCAGTACAAGAATTAAAAATCTATTATCAGGAGACCTTTTAAATGCCAAAACCTATCACCAAAATTGCCTTGGCCTACTCTGGCGGGCTTGATACCTCCGTGATGATTCCTTGGCTACGGGAAAATTACCAACAAGCCGAAATTATTGCCGTCATTTGTGATGTAGGACAACAAGAAAATCTTGCAGCCATTAAACAAAAAGCGATTGCCAGTGGTGCTGCCAAAGCTTATGTGATCGATATCCAGGAAGAGTTCGCCACCAAATACCTATGGCAGTTAGTCAAAGCTGGCGCTTTATACGAAAACCAATACGTCTTAGGAACGATATCAAGACCACTTATCGCGCAAAAATTAGTTGAAATTGCTCATAGCGAAAATGCCGAGGCAGTGGCTCATGGCGCCACAGGCAAAGGGAATGATCAAGTTCGCTTCGAATATACAATTAAGGCGCTTGCTCCACAATTAAAAATTATTGCTCCTTGGCGAATATGGGAAATTAAATCTCGACAAGAGGCCATTAATTATGCCCAAATGCATGGCATTGAGGTTCCAGTCACACCCAAATCGCCTTATTCACGCGACCATAATCTCTGGTACATTTCTCATGAAGGGGGAGTGATAGAGGACCCGGCTCAAGAACGTCCTGAGGATTTATTATTAATGACAGCGCCACTTGAACAAACACCAAACACAGCAGAAGAAATCAGTATTCAATTTGAAAAAGGTGTTCCTGTAGCCGTCAATGAAACAGCGCTCTCTCCTGTTAAGTTACTAAAGACTCTCAATGAAAAAGCAGGGGCTCATGGAGTTGGTGTTTGTGATATTATTGAAAATCGTTTAGTCGGTATGAAAATACGGGGAATTTATGAGGCTCCAGCGGCGGCAGTGCTTTATAAAGCCCATCAAATGCTGGAAAGTTTGTGTCTTGACCGTCAGTTATTACATCTTAAGCAATCTTTACAACAAACTTATGCCAATCTTGTTTATGAAGGCCGTTGGTTTTCACAGACCAAAGAAGCACTCGATGCCTTCATCGAGACTACACAAAAACATATTACTGGAACAGTAAAATTAAAACTGTTTAAAGGTAATTTAATTCCTTGTGGCATGTATTCCCCTTTTAGCCTACATGACCCAGACCTCGCTACATTTGAGGAAGATAGCGTTTACAATCAAAAAGATGCAGAAGGTTTCATTAACCTTTTTTCCTTGCCAGCCAAAGTCTATGGCATGGTTCATAGTGGAGGAAAAACTCATGACGAATAAAACCTGGGGAGGCCGATTTAAAAAACCACTAGCCCCAGAGGTAGTTCAATTTAATGCATCTTTATCTTTTGATCATATTCTTTATCAATATGACATCGCCGGCAGTCAGGTGCATGCGAAAATGCTTGAGCGCCAAGGATTAATCAGTGCAGAAGAAGCGCAAATGATTAATGATGGGTTAACGGCAATTGCCACAGAAATTGAGCAGGGACAACATGCTCTTGATGCTAATTGTGAAGATATTCACATGTTTATTGAACATTTGCTCATCACCAAAATTGGCGAAACTGGTAAAAAATTGCATACGGGCAGAAGTCGCAATGATCAGGTTGCTCTTGATCTGCGACTTTATACGCGAGATGCTGCGACAACAGTTAAAGGGCTCTTACAACAATTAATCGATACGCTGCTCACACTCGCTAATAAACATGAAAACGATAAGTTACCTGGCTACACTCACTTGCAGCAAGCGCAGCCTATTCGTTTAAGTTGGTTTTTAAATGCCTACCGTTCAATGTTTGAACGCGATATCAGCCGCATCAATGATTGTTATGAGCGGATGAATTTTTCGCCTCTGGGTGCTGGCGCATTAGCAGGCAGCAGTTTACCTTTAGATAGAAATTGGGTTGCACAATCTCTTAATTTTAAAGGTATTATTGAAAATACGCTTGATGCAGTCAGTGATAGAGATTTTGTGATAGAATTCTGCAGTATCGCCTCGATTATCATGATGCATCTATCACGGTTATGTGAAGATCTGATTTTATGGGCCACACAAGAATTTAATTTCCTCACTCTCGATGACGCTTTTGCCACAGGCTCTTCCCTTATGCCTAACAAAAAAAATCCTGATGTCCTAGAGCTTATTCGCGGTAAAACAGGTCGCGTATTTGGTCATCTTATGGGCATCTTAACTGTCATGAAAGCCTTGCCTCTGGCTTATAATAAGGACATGCAAGAAGATAAAGAAGGCCTTTTTGACACCGTTAATACTTTAAGCACTTGCTTAAAGCTAATCATTCCTTTTCTGCAGAGTCTCCATTTCAACACTGAATTGATGCAGAAAAAAGCGGATAGTGGCTACTTGAATGCGACTGCTATACTAGAATCGCTAGTGTTACAAGGGATACCGTTTAGAGATGCTCATCATCAGGTTGGCCAATGGGTCAGTGAAGCAATTGAGAAAAACTGCCCTCTTTCAGAGGTCATTAAAAAATAAAATAGGGTTAGCCTCTTTTCGGCTACCCCCCCGCTATTTATTTTTCTTCAAAACCACCTCTGGATTATCGCTGCCGAGTACGTTAATTTAAATAATCTATTTTAAAATGAGACAGTGATGATAACTGCTTACGTGGATCATGTGACCCTACAAGCTCATGTGATTACCAAAAATAATCTATCTTTGATAGAGGAAGCAATTTGGCTAGATTTACTATGCCCGACTCACGAAGAAGAACAAATGCTCGAGCACAACTTAGGGATAGGTATTCCCACGCGCGAAGAAATGCTTGAGATTGAATTATCCAGCCGTCTTTATAAAACCAAAGAGGCGCTCTTTATGACAGCCAATATGATTGCGCAATCAGACTCTCCTAATCCCAAGCATGAAGCAGTCAGTTTTGTTCTCACCAAAGAAAAACTAATTACCATTCGTTACATTGAACCGTTAGCTTTTAAACTTTTTATTATGCAATTGTCCCAATTCGATTTTGATCACGACAACGCTGCTGTTTTGCTAATTACCTTATTGGAAGCCACAGTAGACAGATTAGCCGATATCTTGGAAACGATTAGTCATAACCTTGAAAAAATCTCTAAAATTATTTTTCGCTCACCGCAGAACTCACCTGAAGAGGAAAAACTAAACTACCAACAATTGATCCAGCGAGTGGGAATCTATGCGGATTTGAATACTAATACCCGCGAAGGTCTTGTTGCGTTCAGCCGCCTAATTACTTTTTTTAGCCAATCAGCTGGAACACAAGTTGACGCTGAAGGCCAAACACGATTGGCCACACTCAGTAAAGATATTAACTCCCTAAGTGATCACTCAAGTTTTATCTCCAGTAAAGTTAATTTCCTTCTTGATGCAACGCTGGGAATGATTAATATCGAGCAAAACGCCATCATTAAAATATTTTCCGTGGCAGCAGTCATTTTTTTACCCCCCACCTTGATTGCAAGTATTTATGGTATGAATTTTAAATGGATGCCGGAACTGGATTATAAATGGGGATATTGGGTTGCAATTAGCGTCATGCTACTTTCCGCCTTGCTCCCTTACAAATTCTTTAAGTATAAGAAGTGGTTATAAACCTTATCTAGAATACAAACAATTAGGAGCATGATGTCGCTAATTGTTTGTCTCTGTATCTTAAATTCGCAATTAAATATTATGAAGTCTGTCTCAGTGTAGAGGGGGCAATATTACCATCCTCTTGTCTTAAAGAATTGAGCTCATCCAAGAAAAGTTTTCGTGGTATAGGAGCCACACGTGGACTGGTAAAAAACGCAATTTGATATCGTGACCTCAATTCCTCGCGTGTAGTCTTGTTTTCAGGAGGAATAACCAATTGTTTTCCATTAGCAAATTTAATTAAAGAGGGCTTCGTAGAGTTCTCTGTGAGCGCTGTTACCAAATCCCATAAGTTAGTGATGGTTTTACCATTCGCCTCGACTACACGATGACTCTCACACAGTGAGCCTCGGCTTAAGGCAAAATTTTCATATCCATCCGTTTCTTCGGAAGCCAAGATATTTTGTAAGACGACAATTTCGCAAAGGTCAGTATCATTCGATAAGTTAGTAAAGTCATAAAACATCGCAGGAACATTGGAGTTATCGACAATTGTCTTAGAGCCAGTGGAATAATGGCCTTTAAAAGTATCCATCAGCGACTGAGTACAACGAACGAAAACAAAGCCACCATTTTTCCCAGAGGGTTGAATATGATATTTAAGCGATTTATCGTCTCTAGGACCCAATAAGCTTCGTCCCAATTGCTCAGTCAATTTAATCTGAATTTTAAGAGTTTCAAGTGCATTGCCACTTTTTCGCTGTATAACAAACTCTAAACTATCAAGATATTTTTTTCTCTGAAATAGGTAGAGATGAGATATAGGATGTTCCAGCTCCTGAACTTGCACATTGCCATCTGCTTGAATGGGATGTCCATCTATTTCAAGAATAATATCACCCTCCTGCAAACAGTTTTGTGCACAAGAATTTTGGGGAACTTTAGAGACATAAATCCCTGTTAACTCATTACCTAAGAGTACAGGTTCCATCCCCAATTGCGCTCTGAAAGAGGGATTCTTTAAGGATTGCCATTGGAAACTAACGTGGGGCACTGTCACATAATCAATAAATTTTGCATTCCTAAGTTTACCAAAGCGGTTATAGTTCTCTATGCATTGCACAACCACACATGCAGGAATAAAATAACCAACATTGCTCAAAGAAGAAGCACCTTGACTCACTATACCAATACACTCTTCTGCTCCTGAGTCAATTACTCTCGTAATAGGTCCACCACTATTTCCTGGATTAATAGGCGCACTTGTTTGAATGGTAATACCGGGAAGACGAGAAAGCGCAATTTGCGATATTTCCGTTCTGGAAATATGGCCTTTCGTGAAAGAGAGCCCTTTGCCACCAGCAGGATAGCCATAGGCATTAACCTCTGTTGATGAAGGCTGAAATGCTACGTTGATTTCTAGCGGTTTAGTTTTCTTTAAGATTAAATCTTGAGCATCAGACGAGGTAGCTTGAAGTATAGCTAC
This sequence comes from Legionella brunensis, assembly GCF_001467025.1. Lineage (GTDB taxonomy): Bacteria > Pseudomonadota > Gammaproteobacteria > Legionellales > Legionellaceae > Tatlockia > Tatlockia brunensis. Next base: position 40,345 of record NZ_LNXV01000034.1, read on the forward strand.
ATCCATAATGGGATCAACCCAAACTTGTTTTACTGGTAGTTCTGTTGAGCCTTGATTAAATTTCACCTTGAGATAAGTTGCATTGAGAACTGCATGAGCATTGGTTACAAGATAGACCTTCTCCCCATATTTTATGACAGTTACCGTAGCACTTGACTTCGAAGGTTGGCCAATGGACCAAGCCGTTGTGTAATTGGTAGTTTGCTTGTCTACTTCGAGCTTTAACGTTGAATTTGTTAACATTTATCAGCCTTACATAATGAATTAAATATTTCTTCTTAGTCCTGTGAGAGACAATCATCCTTATACCCCTGATCGTATAAACGATTGAGCGGGCAAGGGCAGATTGTATTATCATGACAAAATTTAGTCCATTAAGTTCACATTATTCATTAACTGATTAATATCGGCAAAATTAGAGATTACAACCAAAAGGCATTCACATAAATATATAACAAAGTCATGCCTACGACAGGGACAATGACAAAACCAAGAAATACACGGACTTGCGTTTTATTTTCTGAGGAAGCATTATAAAATTTTTTAAATTGTTTAAAGAGTGACATCCTATCCCCAGTGATAGTCATTGCAGTAAGTATAAACTAAATTAATCGCATAAAGTTTAATTTTATATCAAAAGAGGTAGTAAAAAAGTATATCAATGCTCGAATAATTTAAGGAAGAATGATGCTAGGATGGACCTTCGTTTTTTTTGCCATTGCAGGTATTTCTGCAATATTTGCTTTCCGCAAGCCTGCATTTACCACGACTTACATAGCAAAACTTGTATTTTATATATCCTTAGCTCTCTTCATCATATGGCTATTTGCAACAATAATGAATTCGGCTCCGCCACCCCCACGAGACTCTGTATTACCTATATAAGGCTTGGGTCTTCGCCGTAGCAATAAAAATACTAAGATTTATCGTTAAGGTTTAGCTTTTCGTTTAAATCCTAAAGCCCGCAAACGTTCTTCTAAACTTGGGTGCGTTGAAAATGCATTATTCAATGACTTAATTGGGTCAATACTGGAGGGATCGAATAGATAGGACGCTTGCCGTACCTGCTCATGAGGCGTACTACCATACGCTTGGGTATATTCCTCTGCATGTTGCTGATGATCATCGCTGATCTTTAGTAAAGCGCGTGCCATCGGTTCATTGTCACGCATTAATTCAACTGCTCCTGAATCAGCCATATATTCACGTGTCCGACTCAAGAAAAGCGCAAGAACCACCGTAATTAAGGGTAATAGATACCGTAGTAGCATAATTACCATAAATAAGCGATTCGTGTCATTACGCCTGTCTCTGCGGTAAAGCATGGAATAAAACATCACATCAATGACAATTAATAAAATATTACTCAAAACAGCTACAGTCAGAGTTAATTTAATATCATGATGACGAATATGACTTAGCTCATGCGACATCACTGCTTGCATTTCAGCGCGATTTAACTTTTCCATTAAGCCACGTGTAATAGCAACCATTGCAGATTTTTCACTGTAGCCACTGGCAAAAGCATTCATATAATTGGCTTCAATTAAGTATACCTTCGGCATGAACTGCAACCCAGCAGCCACTTTCATCTCCTCTACAACATTATACAGTTGCTTCTCCTCAAGACTCTGGGCCGTCTCAGGAGTTATTTCACGAAAATCGGTACCGAGTAGCATGATGCGATCATAAAGTGAATAAGTAATTAACAGCGAAATAATAGCGATACCTATCATGATCAATGTGGCATAAGGCACCACTTTAAGCGTGATTAAGGCAACAATGCAATCTTGAATTGAAGCACGAGGATATAAATAATCTAAAATAACGGTATCAGCAAATAAGCCAATACCAATATATACTGCAAAGAATATCGCAATAACCATGCGGGTTTTGCGTTCATTGCGTCGCAATTGCTCTCGCCAGTTGCTGGTAGACGCATGATAATCATTTAAGCTCATGATTAAACTCAGAATTTAACCGTATAATCTTCATGCGCCTTAATTTGCTCCTCAGGTAAAGACCAATATTCAAATTCTTTATCTAACTTGCTAGGGAATAAGCCAACGATAAATGACTCAAAGAAAGATTTTTTCTTGGCATAGTAGCGCTCAATACTGTCATTGTAAGCTTGTTTTGCATAAGAGAGCTTGTTTTCGGTGTTAACAATTTCTTCTTGTAATTGCAAAGCATTGGTATTGGCCTTCAAGTCAGGGTATTGCTCAAAAACTATATTTAGACCAGAGGCAATTTGTGAAATGCCATTCTCTGCGGCGATACGTCCTTTCTCATCACCCGCCGCCTTCGCCGCCTGCGCCTGATTACGTAAAGCTACCACATCTTTCAACGTAGTCTGCTCATAATCCATATATTTTTTAACAGTTTCGATTAGTGACTCAAAAACTTTAAAACGCCGATCTAATTGGATGTCTATTTGCCGCTTATTATTGTTAATCGCCTCCATCATGCCAATTAAGGTATTGAAAATACCGATTGACCAGAAAAATAGGAGTGCAGCAATGATAATAATGGCAATGAGAAAAGTACCCATTTTTTCTTTCCCTGTTGTTAATCTCCTCCCTAATTTATAGCTCTAAAATAGATGAAAAAGCAAACCGTTATCGTCATCACCAATCTTCTCGAGGAATGCAGAGCTTGGTGAAATTACTCATATATTACGCCTCCACATTGCCATTAAACACGACCCGAAACAGCAAGAGTGAGTAGCTTTACTCACTCTTGGCAATGTGGATTTCTAAGGACTAGCACTGCTCGTATTTGGCTCTGGTGCTTCTACAGGAACGTCGGGAGTTGTATCAATCGTACTTGTAACCGGTGTAGTGACATGGCTGAAATAGAAAAAGCCAAGCACTGCCAAAAGGACAACAATAATTATGGTAGCGATACCTACATTTTTATTCTTCATAGCTCACTCCCTAATCTATTCTTCTTAATTATAGCTATAACTGGCAATATTGAATTATAAAAGAAATTTTAAATTTAATTAATGATCACTTTGCACTATAACCTTATAAAATATACGCAGAAGATAAATATGCTAAAGCTTCTCAATTTCAAAGCTAGTAAAGCCATCAATAAGTGTCTATCTTTTCTCCAACATAGTGCCGGCGCCCTTAATTTAACAACAATGATAGACAAATGCTGGGAGGAGGCTTTTACCTCTAGCATACCGAGACTTAGAAGCAAGGAAAGTAGTGAGTAGATAAAAGGTAATTACATCAATAAACACGAATATTAAGAAACTGCCAAGGATCCTTAAAATCCAGTTTTTCCTGAAATAATTTTTCCCTATTTTTGAGAGGGGTCCAATCCGTATAATATCCAGCTATATCCCCAAGGTAAGGTAAAGCAATTTCTAAAATAAATTGATAATCAAGTTCCTCTGGCTCCACAACTCCTGCCTGTGGATTGTGTATCGCCCAAAAGAGTCCGGCCAAAATACCTGCGGCCACTTGAAGGCTGGTTGCATTGTTGTGAGAAGCTAATTGACGAGCCTCGTGAATGGAGAGTTGGGACCCATACCAATAAGCTCCTTTCTCATTTCCCATGAGTAATACTCCAAGCTCATCCCTCCCCTCAGTAATTTCAGCAAAAATAAGTCGTTTATTCTTTTGCTCATACCATTCATTTCCTTGAAATTCATGCAAAGAAAGTTCTGCATCAGGACATGGCAGATAAGCATAATGAACGGTAGGACGATAAGGTTCATTCTCGTTTAAAGCTAAATAACTACCAATAGAGATTGACTCTGCATGAGTAATTAAATACCCGTGATAAGTACCTAAGGCAGGGGTCCATGAACGTACTTTAATGCTGGCCCCAGGACGATTGAGGTAGATAGCGTTCTGATTACCAAAGCTATGATGAGACGCATCCTCTGGCCAATGACGCTCATGAGTTCCCCAACTCAGCTCTGCTGGCTGCCCTGCCTCAGCAATAAACCCACTCACCGACCAAGTATTTACAAATTCTCCAGGTAACTTCTCTCGAGGAGTTACTTGCGTATCATGCTCAGCGATATGAATTACTTTTATACCAAGCGACTTAGCAAGCAATGCCCACTCTCTTGAACCCCCTGGGTGATTTACATTTAACTGCATGTCATTTGCCATGTTCCACAGCGCTTGCTTTACAAAATGAGAGACCAATCCAGGATTAGCACCATGTGTCACCACGGCGGTAGGACTTTTATTTCGCTTAAGCTTCAGAATCTCCGATCGCAATGCATAATTCGTACGTAAAGAGGGTGGTAATGATTTATCGACATATTGCCCTTCCCAAGGTTCTGTACTAGCGTCTAAATAAAGAGCTCCTATTTCTTGACAAAGTTTAATCAGTTCTAAACTAGAGATATCAACGGATAAATTTAATAGGAAATCACCTTCATTAAGTTTACTTAGCAATAGCTCGGCATAATTTTTTTTATTAATTGTCACGATTTGCAAAGTCAGGCCGAATTCTTTGGCGATTTCTTCACCATCATACTCTTTTGCCATGATAATAAGCTGGGATGACTTAAGTTTAAGATGACGAAATAATAATGGGAGGACTGCTTGGCCAACACTACCAAACCCTATCATTATAATTTTTTTAGACAAAGATATGCATTTATTATTTCTCATGTTTTCCTCACAGCAAAACTATAAGAAACACATTTGGTTTATTATCCTAGCCCTCACGATTTAAGCGTAGAAGAAGTTTCGATAGAAAACAAAATAATATAAGGTTACTCCTTTTATCGATGACGGAGTTAGAAAATAGAAAGGTGTTCAAGAAAATGATTTAGAAACAGGAAGTTTTGAATATTGAAATGGCATTATAAGTTCTTTATGATCGAAAGAACCTTATTATTAAAAATGGACTTTCTCATGTTAAAGAAAGCCTTGTGCCTGGCTTTATTATCGAGTAGTACGGTATCCGCACTCTACGCTACCGAATCACCCGCGACCCAATCCACTTCAAAGACGCCCCCATCCAGTTACATGCCTGTTGTTATTAAAGAAACGTTTCAAACCATTATGGAACGTATGATTAATGAGAAATCTGCAATTAACAATCGCCAAAAAGATCTTCTTAATCAACGTTACGACCTAAGCAATAAACCCTCCACCGACACCAAAATGTCAAATGGAAAAGCCATACAGGAAGGAGTGCGTGTTAAATTGCCCGCAGGAGTTACCTGGGACATGTTAGCCAACATGTCTCCTGAAGACATTAAAGAGAAGGGCGTGTACCCTCAAGGATTTTTACCTTTACCCCATCCTAATCACCCTGAAGGTGGGATGCTTTTTCCCAAATTTGCTATTGATGAAATCAATAAACAAGAAAACCGCGATCTAACGCGCTTTGACTTGGATTATGACTTACCTGATCATTTCCTCCCCCCCTTTCCTGCGCCAATCTTCTTAACGACACGACCGGATTTGGGTGATGTTTCTCAAGGAAAATTAGTCACTATTAACAATTATTTTGAACTGTTTAATGGCATACTTAATCCAAAGCAATTGGAAGGCTTGCGATTATTAGTAACACCATTTCCGCAGCAACAGTTTAACCAAACTGACGATCGGCGCACAAAAATACCAAGCCGCGGTGTTGCATGCCTTGATTGCCATGCCAATGGCCATACGAATGCCTCCACTCATCTTGTTGGTGACATTCGCCCCCAAGAAATTCGCCATCGCATTGATACACCCAGTTTGAGAGGTGTAAACATTCAGCGCTTATTTGGTTCTCAACGTGCACTGAAAAATGTTGAGGATTTTACAGAGTTTGAACAACGTGCCGCCTATTTTGATGGGGATCCGGTGATTGCCACTAAGAAAGGGGTTAATATTCTTGAGCGAGGCAGTCAAGTCCATTTCATGGCTGAATTCCAAGCACTGTTAGATTTCCCACCCGCACCTAAGTTAGCTATCGATGGTCATTTAGATCCCACCAAAGCTACGGAAGCAGAACTACGCGGAGAAGCTTTGTTCTTTGGAAAAGCAAAATGCGCGACTTGCCACGAGCCGCCTTATTATACCGATAATAGCATGCACAATTTACAAACAGAGCGTTTCTTTAAACCCGTTATGATTAATAATATGAAAGCAATCGGTGATGGTTCTATTAAGACCTTCCCCCTGCGCGGAATTAAAGATTCACCTCCCTATCTTCATGACGGCCGCTTGTTGACCCTGGCCGATACAGTAGAATTCTTCAATTTAATTTTACAGTTGAAGTTAACACAACAAGAGAAAGAAGACTTAACAACTTTCATGAAAGCGTTATAAGAAAATAACAAGATGGCCAGCCACAGCCACATACTGGCCATCTTGTCATTCAAGTGCACCTATAAATTGATTGCACCGCAATTATCAAAAACATGACATAAAAATGATTATGAGGGTGTTATGTCCAATTCACGACTCGATTTCTACAAAGCGTCGCCCGAAGCAGTTAACGCCATGCTTGGACTTGAGCGTTTTGTTAATAATTCAGGCCTCGAACAATCGTTAATAAATCTCGTCAAACTTCGCGCATCCCAGATTAATGGCTGCGCTTACTGTGTTGATATGCATGCCAGTGAAGCACTTAAAGCAGGCGAATCACAGCAACGACTGAATGCTGTTGTCGTATGGCAAGAAACTCCTTTTTTTAATGAGCGCGAACGTGCAGCCTTAGCTTGGACAGAAACAGTAACCTTACTTGCACAAACCCACGTACATGAAAATCTTTATCAGGAAGTTCTTCAATATTTTTCTGAAAAAGAAGCGGTAGATTTAACAATAGTCATTATCACTATTAATGGTTGGAATCGCTTGGCAGTCAGTTTTCGCAAATTACCCAAATAACAAATCCTCACTTGTTTAGTAGCAAAAAAGATATTTACGTTTACTTTTGTCCGAATAACTTGAACTAGATCTCGTATAAATGCTTCTTATCCCTGCCTTCGCAGGGACAAGCTTTACTGGATAACGTTCGTTACGACATAAAGGCATTTTGCCTTTATATCGAACTCACGTTACTTAAGAAGAGATTTTAAAAATTGTCCTGTGTAGGAGTTTTTACAACGCGCCACCTCTTCAGGCGTACCTGTTGCAATGACTTGCCCACCTTTGCTACCACCTTCTGGCCCAAGATCAATAATCCAGTCAGCTGTTTTTATCACGTCAAGGTTGTGTTCAATAATGATAATGGTATTACCTTGCTCACGCAGGCGGAATAATACACTCAGAAGTTGCTTAGTATCATGAAAATGCAATCCTGTGGTTGGCTCATCGAGAATATACAGGGTATTTCCTGTATCGCGCTTTGATAACTCACGAGCTAATTTGATTCGTTGTGCCTCACCGCCGGATAAGGTGGTTGCACTTTGGCCCAAGCGAATGTAGGAAAGTCCTACGTCAATGAGCGTCTGACACTTTCTTGCTAATACAGGGATAGCATCAAAGAAAACACGTGCATCCTCAACGGTCATATCGAGGATTTCGTGAATATTTTTGCCTTTGTATTGAATTTCCAGTGTTTCCCTATTGTAACGTTTTCCTTTGCAAACATCACAAGCAACATAAATATCCGGTAGGAAATGCATTTCTACTTTGATTAAACCATCACCTTGACATGCTTCACAACGCCCGCCTCGAACATTAAAACTGAAGCGCCCCGGCTGATAACCGCGTGCACGTGCCTCCGGTGTTCCCGAGAACAACTCACGAATGGGAGTAAAAAGCCCAGTGTATGTTGCTGGGTTTGAGCGGGGGGTTCGCCCTATGGGGCTTTGATCAATATCGATAACCTTGTCACAAAACTGCAATCCTTTAATTTCTTGAAGAGAACCTGGCGTAAGTAGGCTTGCGCGATTCAATTTATTAGCCGCTATTGGATATAGCGTGTCATTAATCAAACTGGATTTACCAGAGCCAGAAACCCCGGTGACACAAGTTATAACACCCAAAGGAATACTCACCGTAACATTTTGCAGATTATTACATCTCACTCCAATTAAATGGATTAAGCGTTCTTTATCAACTGGGAAACGATTTGCAGGCACCGGAATAGACTGGGTACCCGCCAAATATTGGCCAGTCAGTGACTTCTGATTTGCCATAATTTCATTTGGGGATCCTTTGGCTACTATCTGTCCCCCATGAATGCCAGCCCCAGGCCCTATATCCAAAACAAAATCAGCGGAACGAATAGCATCCTCATCATGCTCTACCACAATCACAGTGTTACCCAGGTTACGTAAGTGTAACAACGTTTTTAATAATCGATCATTATCACGTTGATGCAAACCAATAGAGGGCTCATCAAGAATATACATCACCCCAACCAAGCCTGAGCCAATCTGACTTGCTAAACGAATGCGCTGTGCTTCTCCTCCTGATAAAGTTTCAGCACTGCGCGTTAAAGATAAGTAATCTAAACCTACATTGACTAAAAAACCCAAACGCTCAACAATCTCCTTATTAATCTTGGCAGCAATTTCCCCACGATATCCAGTCAATTGTAACGCTTGGAAAAACTCATAAGCCTGTTCGATAGGATAAGCAGTAATTTCAGGTAAATTTTTATCGGCAACAAAAACATGCCTGGCTTCTTCGCGTAATCTCGTGCCATGGCAAGTTTCACAAGGTCGAGAAGAAAGGTATTTAGCAAGCTCTTCTCGTACCATTGACGAATCAGATTCCCGGTAGCGTCGCTGCATATTAGGAATAACTCCCTCAAAGGTATGTCTTTTAGACATAAAGCCTCCATGAGGGCGCTGATAATGAAATTCAACTACTTCCTGCCCACTGCCATAAAGGATGATATTTTGAATTGTCTCTGGTAAATCACAAAATGGGGTTTCTATGTCGAAATTAAAATGACGCGCCAATGATTCCAACATAGGATAATAATAAGTCGTTTTTTTATCCCAACCTCGAATCGCCCCATCCGCTAAACTTGCAGCAGGGTCATGAACAACACGATCCGGGTCAAAAAATTGGTTAACCCCTAAACCATCGCATGTGGGGCAAGCCCCCATAGGATTATTAAAGGAAAAAAGCCTAGGCTCCAATTCGCTCAAACTATAGCCGCATTCAGAACATGCAAACTTTGAGGAAAAAACAAGTTCTTCAAAATCGTTATCCACAGCCGAAACAATTGCTAATCCGTCAGCCAGATTTAAGGCATTCTCAAATGATTCACTCAAGCGTTGTGCTAAATCTTTACGCACCTTGAAGCGATCGACGACGACTTCAATAGTATGTTTTTGCCGTAGGCTTAACTTAGGAGGTTCATCCAATTCATAAATTTCTCCATCTATTCGTGCTCGCACATACCCCTGCGCCTGTAATTGCTGCAAAAGCTGTACATGCTCTCCCTTACGTTCCCGAACAACTGGAGCAAGAATCATTGCCTTGGCACCATCTGGCATTGTTAAAACCTGATCAACCATTTGACTGACTGTTTGCGCATGCAGGCTTATAGCATGGGTAGGACAACGCGGCTCTCCAACCCGAGCGAACAAAAGGCGTAAATAATCATAAATCTCGGTGATGGTGCCAACCGTTGAGCGAGGATTATGAGAAGTCGCTTTTTGCTCAATAGAGATAGCAGGTGACAACCCTTCGATGGAGTCAACTTCTGGCTTCTCCATCATCGATAAAAACTGGCGAGCATAAGCGGAAAGCGACTCCACGTAGCGCCGTTGCCCCTCAGCATATAGGGTATCAAACGCTAAGGAAGATTTCCCAGAACCTGAAAGACCAGTAATTACTGTGAGCTGATTACGAGGAATTTCAACGTCAATGTTTTTTAAATTGTGAGTTTTTGCGCCGCGTATGCTGATATAGTTCATGGACCATTTTGATGCAAAAAAAACCAAATTATAGCTCTGCTATACTTTTTAAACAAACGATTATTTCGCGATAGCTATAAAGCAGAAAGATGCTAACTACAAGGAACAGTCATGAATCATACGCGATTACTACCCTTCATTTTTTTAATTAGTATTGTACTTCCCTCTGCTCCTTATGCAGATAGTAGTCACTTAGATGTAACCACCTGGACAGAAGAAACTTTACTCTCTACTTTATCTGTTGATTACAGCAAAACAGCTAGTGACTTTGGCCCCATTCAACATCGATATTCCATGAATGCCTGGATAACCTTACGCAATTTTTTTAGTGAACAAATTATAACTATAAAAGAGCAGCAATTAACGCTCCACCCCCAACCATTAACTCAACCAACCATTGTTGGGGAAGGGATATTTTCAGGTATTCAATATTGGCGAGTAAATCAATCTTTCAGTATTCCTGAATTAAACTCCATACTTAATTTTTCCTTACTTGTTATTAAAGGAAACAACCCGCCTTTCATGATACAAAGCCTAAGCTTAAAAAGAGATAAACCTAATCAATAGCTTCAAGAAACACCATATTTGCCTGTAAAACCCATCTCATCACCAACAAGGGCAATTTCAGTGTTCTCTTCTATAACTGTTACAATTGGTTTTTCTATGGGGTTACGTGGATTGATAATCGCTTCTCTTATAATTTGATTTTCTTCAAATTTGAAATGCCACCTATCTTCTACCTCTACAATTGTAGAAACCGTAATCGGAATAGTGCTGTTCTTACCATATATCTCCTCATAAAAATCTCTATCCTTATCCACATATTTTACCAAAGCAAGTTTAATCCTCTCTTTTACTTGCCCTCGAGTGTAATTTTTCGGGGTAAATTTCCAGGTGGAGTTTTCATATTTAATATGTAATTTCATGTTTTCTCACGAAATCATCAAAGAGAAAAAATAATAGCCAAAGTGGCTTAAAATGTAAATGCATTCTCCTCTAATGCTCAAGATTTTGTAAATTACAAGGAAAAATATTGGTCTACAGAATTAAAATGATATACTTTGAACCTGTCTTTCTAAAATAAACTTAGCATGCGAGCGATATTTAATCTTTTTATTAGTCTTTTACTTACTGTAGTAGTTGCCTGCGCTCACGCTGATAATAATCTAAAAGACTTCGAACAAGAGTTTAGCGACTCGGTAATCACTACCAAGATAACTGCTAAATTTACTAAAAACCGCAATCTAAACCCGCTAAAAATTTACGTATCGACCAAAGATGGGATAGTCACTTTGAAAGGTCACGTAAAAGACCGCCAAGCTTTTGTGGATGCGCTAAAACTTGCCAAGATGACTAAAGGCGTAAAAGAAGTCGATAGCGAAGAGTTAATTATCAAACAAGTCAACACAGCATTTACCGATGCTTATATTACTGCCAAAGTCGAGACAGCTGTTTTAAAGGCCAAAGTCTTCGACGATGAATCAATTCCTTTAGTAGGTATTAATGCAACAACCAGCAATGGCACAGTCACTCTGTCGGGTAATCTTAAACAAGAAAAAGCGATTAGCGCCATCATAAAAAGAGTCACTGCCGTTCACGGCGTAAAAAAGATCATTTCGAGGTTACAAGTCGATAAGGAAGCTTAAATGAATGCCCTCACTCGCTTTAAACTTTTTCTTTGGACTTTTGGTCATTTTAAGGTACCACTGATTGGTCATTTACGACCTAAATTAATTAAACTCAATGGTCAGGAAATTGTCGTAAAACTTCCCTTGAGTAGACGTAGTAAAAATCATTTACACTCCATGTATTTTGGCGCATTAGCAGTGGGGGCCGATCTTGCTGGGGGAATGCATAGTTTTTATCATGCCGAGCAAGCAAAAGTAAAAGCATCCGTTGTTTTTAAATCGTTTCAAGCTCACTTTTTACATCGACCTGAAACTGATGTTTATTTTATCTGTACTCAGGGCGACACTGTAAAAGCAATGGTTGAGGAATCGAAAGCAACACAACAGCGCATTAATAAGCCCATAGAAATTAAGGCAGTAACCCACTACCCTTCAAACCCAGAGGAAGTGGCTAATTTTATATTGGAGTTATCTGTAAAAGTGGTGTAACCAAGTCATAAACGACTAGTTTAAACTATACTTAAGCTAAAATAATATCTCTAGGGAAAAAATTATGCTTACTCTAAAGCATATTTCTATAATCACCCTTTTATTTTGGCCATTTCAAAGCGCTCTTGCTGATTCTTATATGGATTCCTTGGCAACTGTTATGAAGCAATGCTATAGCAAAGAAAAAAAAATTAATGGCAGTTTAGCAGAGTGTATTTCCAACACCATGGATAAGTACCCCAATCCCAAAGGTTATCAACTCCTTTTACGTGCGGAATCAGAAACGTCTGATCAAATGCTATTGACCGTGTTTAATCCACAGGTGCGAATAAAATGCCTGGTTACTGTTGGAGAAACACTGGAAATAAAAATATGTGATCAAGAATAGCTTTTTTCCAATTCACTGTAATCGTTTCCAGACAATTCCTTTTATTCTTTAATCACAGTTTGCAATTATTATTAATTTATCAATAAAATAAAATTCTAGTTTTTAAAATAATTAATAATGAATCCAGGCTATTGGCAACGTACCGCATTTCTATTCCTACTCGCAATCTATGGCCTATTGTTTTATTTTATTTTAACTTTCCAACAAGGAATCGATTTCGCCTCATTCTATTCAGCCTCACAAATGCTAACGATAGGAGATAACCCTTACCAAAGTTTATTCGCTACTTATTTGCCTATTGCTAAAAAATTAGCGGCTAATCTTAACCCCCCCATTGTATTAATACTATTCAATCCTTTAATACAGTTTAACTACAATACAGCTTTAACCATCTGGTGGCTGACTTCTTTGATTGTAGGGTTAATTGCAGCCCGAATAACCTTTAAACACGTTTTTTCACCTGATTTTTTTAAAAATAATTGGGCAACCTTGTACCTCATTTATTTAGCCTTTTTTGCCACCCTCATGGACGCAGCCATTACGCAATTAGGAGCCTTGCTACTATTTTGTATCATGTTTGGCTATCACTTCTATCTGAAAGGCAGCGATTATTTTGCAGGAATTCTTTGGGGATTTATTATTGCCCTAAAATTTTTTCCAGCGTTATTGTTTTTATGGGTTTTGCTGCAAAAGCGTTATAAAGTATTTACAGTAATGCTTTCTGTTTCAGCGCTGCTGTCCATTATTCCCATATTTATCTGCGGAATTGATATTTATCAGCAATATTTTTCCATGATGTCACAGGTATCATGGTATGGTGACAGTTGGAATGCTTCACTTTATGGTTTTCTCTTTCGTATACTCATTAATGTCCATGATAAGACACAAACTTTTTTATTTGTGAATCTTGTTTACGGCATTCTATTTCTAATTTTTTTGCTATGGTACTTAAAAAGTATCGTTAAGATGTCTGTCGATTCAAAGAATGAACAATCATTTGCCCTAACCTTATGCATGATGTTGTTGTTGAGTCCTTTTGGGTGGTTATATTATTTTTCCTTACTGCTTTTCCCTCTGGCATTTACCTGGAAAGTTAACTTTGCTGATGCCGAAAATACTAAAAATAAAATATTATGGTTTTGCAGTTTATTTCTGCTCAACTTTCCCATGGACTATCTATCAAGCAAAAAAATGTTCACTGTCACGAACAAACTTTGCTTAAGCTCACTTTATTTTTACGGATTATTACTACTGATATATCTTCTCCGTGCACAAAAAATTCCCCTCTATCATGATCAGAAATCTTTAAAAGCCAATTTCAAATATTTACCTATCCTAGGAATTATTTTTGGCTTTGGCATTTTCGTGCCTACTTTGAGTTTTGTCGGTCGACTTTTTGATATCAACTGGTCAAATTAACCTATTGAAAATAATATTTTTTTGAAAAATCCCTATTGAATTGATGATTGACAAATGCTCTCTTGAGGTCTAACGTTAAACGCATGCATAGATAAATATCTGGTTCAACCAATCTGACCATGATCGATCTGACTATACATACTCAACCTGACGATGAAACGTGTGGTCCTACGAGTTTGCACGCAATTTATCGTTATTATGGTTTAGATCTTGACTTGGCTGAGGTCATTAAAAACGTAGAGCGCTCTCTTTCTGGAGGTACACTTGCGCCAATGTTAGGCAAGCATGCGCTACTTCATGGTTTTAAAGTGATCCTTTATATCAATAACCTTAACATTTTTGATCCCACCTGGTTTGACTACGAACAGGGGAAAGCTTGCCAGAATTTATTACGCATTAAATTGAATGCCCAAATGAAACACAAAAGAACAAAAGGAATTGTACACGCAAGCAGAGCCTATCTTGATTATCTTGAATTAGGGGGTGAGGTACGTTTTCGCACCCTAAGTGTGCAATTACTTAAAGATTATTTTGCTCAAAATATTCCTATTCTAACTGGTTTGAGCGCCACTTACCTTTATCGTAGCTCCCGTGAGCGTTACATTAATAGCGAAGCTATCTACGATGATATTCGCGGCACCCCTTGTGGGCATTTTGTTGTTTTATGTGGCTATGACGATAAGAAAAGGCTAGTAGTAGTCGCTGATCCTCATCGAGAAAACCCTATTTCTGAGGATAATTATTATAAAGTAAGTAGTAATCGTTTAATTAATGCCATCATGGTTGGGGTATTAACCTATGATGCTAACTTAATCATAATTCAACCCAAAGAGCACTGAATGGAAACACTAATTATAACGGACGACCCCTCGGGGTGGGAGTTTTTAAGCCCACTTGCTACCATAGTCCAAGCTTCAGAGTATTTATCCAGTGAGAATTATTATCAAAGCAAATCAATCCGAGTTATAAATCTCTGCCACTCCTACAACCACCAAACTATAGGTTACTATGTGTCCTTACTTGCGCATGCTCGTGATCATAAGGCCATACCCTCTGTGCACAGCATTCAAGATGCACTTAATGCAGAATTATCTAAATTCATATCTCAGGATGTAGATGAGGAGATTCAAAATAGTCTACATGAAATTAAAGCAGACGAGTTCATTTTAAGTGTCTACTTCGGTCAAAATATGGCCAAGTGTCATGCAAATCTTGCCAAAAAACTCCATAGCTTATTCCCGTTGCCATTGATGAGATTTACTTTAGAGAAAAAGAAACAATGGCGCATCAAAACATTACAAATTTTATCTCTGGCAGAAATTCCGGAACATCATCGAGATTTCATGCAACAATCTGCCGAGAGTTATTTATCTAAAAAACGCTTTCACCAGTGGCGTAAAAAGCAACGCTTCCATGACCTCGCTATTTTGATTGATCCAAGTGAAGCCAATGCGCCTTCCAATAAAAAAGCTCTGGAAATCTTTGTAACTACTGGCGAGGCGATGGGCTTAAATGTTGATTTCATTGAAAAAAGTGACACTAAATCTCTCGCGGAATATGATGCATTATTTATTCGAGCGACAACATCTGTTAATCACTACACTTATCGAATGGCAAGACGGGCTGCACAAGAAAATCTGGTAGTCATCGATGATCCCCAATCTATTATCAAATGCAGTAACAAAGTGTACTTGGCTGAGTTAATGCGCAGCCATCAAATCTTAACCCCGGAAACCATTTTCATCAGTAAATTTGATAAAGAAATTCCCAATATCCAGTTTCCTTGTGTACTCAAAAGACCTGATAGTGCTTTCTCCCATGGGGTAGTTAAACTTGATGATAGTAAAGCATTGCAAAAGTCATTAACCCAGTTTTTCAAAATTTCTGATTTGGTATTGATTCAGCCCTTTATTCCTACAGAATATGATTGGCGAATCGGTATTCTAGATAATAAACCTATTTTTGCTTGCCATTATTATATGGCAAAAAATCATTGGCAAATTTACAACTGGGATGCCAACAATGAAAAACGTGAGGGAGCCACAGAAACTATTCCATTACATGAAGTGCCTGAAGCTATCATTAAAACAGCACTAAAATGTACACGTCTAATTGGAGATGGCTTGTATGGTGTCGATATAAAAAGTCATGGCGACAAACATTATGTCATTGAAGTCAATGATAATCCAAATATAGACTTCGGAATTGAGGACAAGATTTTGGGTGAATCTCTCTATCAACATGTCATGAGTGTATTTTTACAACGCATTCGTAGGAAACATGGCTATGTCTAATTACCCTATTTTTTCTGTCCTTGGAATTGAAATTGAGTACATGCTTGTCGATTGCCACAATCTTAATGTGCAACCCCAAAGTGATCTTGTCCTGCAAACCTTGGCCGGTGAACTCATTAATGAAGTGAAATTGGATGATATTGCCGTTAGTAATGAACTCGTTATGCATGTATTGGAGCTAAAAAATAATGGCCCTAAACCACCCGATGCGCCTATTGCCAAGCAATTTCAGCAAACTATAGAACAATTACAACCATTGCTGGCTGCTCATAATCTTCAACTGCTACCAACCGGTGCGCATCCATGGATGAATCCGCTCAAAGAAACTAAACGCTGGCCCCATGGCAATCGTGATATATATCACCAATTTGATGCCATTTTTAATTGCCAAGGCCATGGATGGGCAAATCTGCAAAGTATGCATGTCAATTTACCTTTTGCTAATGATGAAGAATTTTGCCAGCTACATAATGCTATTCGTTTGCTTCTCCCCCTATTACCTGCCTTAGCTGCAAGTACCCCTTTCTTAGACGGCAAGAAAACTGGAATGAAGGATTCTCGTTTATATTTTTATGGAAAAAATCAACAAAGCATCCCCCTAATCAGCGGCGACATTATTCCTGAGTTTATTGGCAGCGAAGCACAATACCGACAAGAGATCTTAGACCCAATGTACCAAGCCATTAGCCCTTTTGATCCACAAGGAATTCTGCAGTACGAATGGCTTAATTCAAGGGCTGCTATTCCCAAATTTGAGTACAATGCTATTGAAATTCGAATCCTAGATTCACAAGAATGCGTACAAGCAGACATTGCCATTGCCTTAACCATCCATGCAATCCTAAAATATTGGCAAAATAATTCTTCATACCATTTAGATAACCCCTGTGAAACCAAGCGTTTAAAGAGCATTTATGATCAAACTATTAAAGACGGCTTTGCGGTGCTCGTGGAGGACAGTGAATTATTTAGACAATGGCAGTTACCTTCACGCACGATGAGCACTCGTAACGTTTGGTCACATTTGATTGAGAAAGTCAGTGGCGAACTTGATCAAAGTACACAGCAAGTATTGGAATTTATCTTAAGTCAAGGAAACTTAAGTGAACGTCTTTTAAGTGCTTGTGGCAATGTAATTCAACATACTACGCTAACCCATATTTATCGCCAGCTTACTCAATGCTTGTTGACTAATCAATTATTTAATCCAACATGAAAGCTAAGCTCCTTGTTTTAAGTTGCGAGCATGCAGTAAATACTGTTCCTTCTATTTACCAAAAGTATTTTAATGGAAATGAAGCATTATTGGATACTCATCGAGCCATAGATTTCGGCGCGCTTACAATTGCCAATTATTTAAGCAATTTTTTTGGCTGTGAACTGATCCAAGCTCGCGCTACCAGATTACTTATTGATTGTAATCGTCGTTTGTCTAACCCTAATTGTTTCTCAGAAATTACTGCCTCTTTACCTAAAGCAGAGAAGCAAGCGATTATTCAAGAATACTACACGCCTTTTCGCGAACAGGTCGTCAACCTTGTCAAACATCACATCCGTCGAGGATATCAAGTCTGGCATCTATCGATACATAGTTTTACGCCTATTATGAATAACCTTGTTCGAAATGCAGATGTTAGCTTCCTTTATGACCCAAGACGAAGCCCTGAAAAAAATTTGGCTAAACAATGGCAATTGGCATTTAAACAGCAAGTGAAAGACTTGCGTGTTCGTCTGAATTATCCTTATCGTGGGGTTACTGATGGTTTTACCAGTTTTTTACGTACTCAATTTAATGAAGATAAATACCTGGGCCTCGAAATTGAGAGCAATCAAGCATTAATGCGCGACAACCAATCTGTCGCTTACGTTGCCAAAGCTTTAGCGACCACTCTTAAATCCGTATATGTGCGCTAATTGCAATTAAATCTTGCTCATATCGCTTTATTATAATCCTATTATGTTAAGCCTGTATTTCCCGCATGCATCATACAGGCTATTTCTTAGCGCTTTCGTTTTATACCAATTGCTGACAAGATAGAGTTGGTTATATCGCGAATAATTTGCCTTATTATTTGGCGGAAAAGTGTGTTTTTACTCATTTGCTCAATCATTGATGGGTCTTTAGGTTCTTTTTTGACTCCTGGAGTATTCTTATTTTGATTAGTAATTGCCATTTCCGCCGCCAAAATTTCTTTTGCAGAATTTCGCTCTAAACGCTGTTCATATTTCGGGAGTAATGTAGATGCTGCTATCGCTGCATTTAGCTCATCTTGACTCAATACTCCCATCCGTGATTCGGGAGGTCTAACCAGACACTGCACCAGCGGTGTTGGTTGCCCCTTGGCATCTAATGCACTTAATAAAGCCTCTCCAATTCCTAAAGCGGTTAATAATTGCTCGGTTTGATAGTATGAAGAAGGAGGAAAATTCTGAGATACCAACTTCAACGCTTTGCGATCTTTGGCAGTAAATGCTCGCAGAGCATGTTGTATTTTTAATCCCAATTGACTCAAAACAGCCTCTGGCACATCATCTGGTGTTTGCGTACAAAAAACCAGACCAATACCTTTCGAACGAATCAATTTAACCATGGTTTCTAATAAATTAAGCAATGCTTTACTGGCATTATTAAAAATAAGGTGCGCCTCATCTATAAAAAAGACCAGTTTAGGTTTAGGAGGATCTCCTAATTCTGGCATTACCCGATAAACATCAGAAAGCATTTTAAGCATAAAAGTGGAGAATAGTTTGGGCTTATCCTGCATATCACTGAGGCGTAAAATAGAAATCACGCCCTTTCCTTCAGCGTCAGCACGAACCAAATCCATCACATTAAAAGCAGGTTCACCAAAGAATTCGTTTCCTCCTTGCGATTCAAGTTCGATGATTTTGCGCACAATAGTACCCACTGAAGCAGTTGCGACACCACCGAATTGGCTTTCTATCTCTACTTTACCAGCATCAGTTTGCACAAATTGCAGCAAAGCTTTTATATCTGCCAAATCAATCAAGGGTAAATTCTTATTTTTTGCGTATTCAAACAGTACAGTGATTATACCAGTTTGGGTTTCATTCACATCCAGCATGCGTGAAAAAAGAAGTGCGCCAAAATCACTAACTGTCGAACGTAACGGTACGCCTTCACGAGCATCATTTAAAGTAAGTATTTCTACAGGAAAGGCACGAGGTGTATACGTTAAATTTAAGGATTGACAACGTGCTACCAAAGCATCCGTTGTTTCGCCAGGCACCGCCAATCCGGAAATATCACCCTTAATATCCATCACAAAACTAGAAACACCAGCTAAGGATAGCTGCTCGCTTAATACTTGCATGGTTTTTGTTTTACCACTGCCTGTCGCCCCAGCAATTAAGCCATGACGATTAAGTGCTTTAAGTACTAAGTTAATGGGAGCATTAGGGATTAAATGGTCATTGACCAAAATACCACCCAACTGCAAAACAGGCAGATCGGCAGCTTGGTATGGGCTAATTAAATCTTCATACATAAGATAACATCCATGTTAGGAGGATAACCGATTATACTCGATTAAGAGAAAATTTTACATCTGCTGCAGACGTTGATTCCTCCACGAGTTTACTAACATCTTTTTGATTATAATGATTTTTTTCAGGTTTCAACTTATACCAAGGTAACTCTTCAATCTTTGTCAACTCATCCAGTAAGAAGGAAGAAAATGAATGGATATTATAGGCAGTTTTCTTATCCGTTAAGAAATCATTGATCTTTATCACACTAAAATCCAATATCTCATGTGACTCAAGATCCCATTGCTGCATCTTATTTATTTGATCTTTTAACAGTTCCGCCCGTTTCTGGCCAAACGCCGTATGCCTAAACCATGTAAAGAACCCATTAGGTCCTCGCGAATTTTCAGTAGGTCTTTTGTGATACCAGTTCTCATAATTCGCTTGAGCTTTGTTAACTGCTGCCCTAATTTTTTCATACAATTCGGGAGAGTGTTCAGTGGTTTTTTCAAAACCATTATTACTATCTGTCTCTAATGTGGATCGAGCATTATTTTGTTGTGAGACCTCTTCTCTGCGTAGCGTCTCTTCGTTAACAGATGAGGTGCGGTCTGTTCCTTCTGTTTGTACACCCGTTGTTTCCAATGCATTGAATTGCCGTTCAATCTCTGCAATCTCTTCGCTGGTTAAAGCATCCGACCTTTGCCCTGTGTTTGCTGATTCCAACTCTTCAAATAGCTGCATAGCCTCTTCAATGGAAAGCTCTTCATTATTCCACTCTTCACTTTGTCTATCTCTGTATGTCGTTGTTTGTGAGCTTGTCGATTGTGGGAACGGAGGAAATTGTATGTTAGGAAAATCGATGTCAATACCCAATTCTTGCGCAAGATATTCGCCTTCTGCTTTGAGTAAAGCCACAAAATACATTTCTTTCTGCTGAAATACAGTTTGTCTATCTTCGATTTTTAAAGCCAAAGCTTGATGCACCTCAGAGCGAGTCCTAGCCGCAGCCTTAACAATTTCATTTTGAGCTCTGGGTTTTTCAAGTAGCTCTTTCAAAGCAAATAGATAAGTTTTACCATCAACACAATCTTTCCAGTTACATCGAGGAAGTTCTGCCAATAAATCCTGCTGTAATTCATTCAAGAGTTCTGCTTGCTCGAGTTTAAGTACTTCGTCGGGTATTCCCTCATGTTTTGGTATGGGGAGAACATAGGCTTCGTTAACAGTTTCTTTTATCTTAGTGCGGTGGGCATCCATTGTACGTTGAAGAGCTTGCCATTTTTCAGCTTGCATTTTCAATAACTGGGCTTGTATTTCTGATACTTTTTCTGGTGTTAGCGGCAATTGCTCAAAGGGTATAAGTGCCTTGCCCTCTTCTTTTACAGTAGAGTTAGCCTCAATTTCCTCTTCCTTTTTTGAGGATTTTACTTCATCAGCAAAAGCAGGAGAAAAAAGATTAAGCTTTTCTTTTAAAGGATTATATCTTTGCCATCCCTTAGCAAGCGTATAATTATCAACTGCGAGAACATTATAACTGTACTTTCCTGTTGTACGATACAGGGCTTTATCCTTTAATAGGTAGTAAACTGCTTCATTATCTTGTTTGTTTTCATAAAATAGCGTCCAACGACCTATTTCATCCGCTTTCAGCGCTATTGATTGCCAAGCGGTAGTCAGAGTCGGGTTAGCTTGATCCCGTGTTGCCTTTTCGACAGTTGTATTGTCTTCAGTTACATTAAATCGAATCCAACTATCAAGTTTTTGACACCAAAACGGTCCTATAATCATAGCGCGCTGCTTTAAAGAATAAACTTGCGGGAAATAATAGCACGCGAAACTTAAGTTTAGATTAAGACTTACTTTGACAGCCTGGACAGAGGCCGTAGATATTCAATGCATGATCTGTCATTTTGAAGTTAGCATTCTGCGCAATCATTTTCTGACGCTGCTCAATAATGTCATCGATAAACTCTTCTACCTTGCCACATTTTACACACACCAAGTGGTCATGATGTTCTCCCTGACTAAGCTCAAATACAGAGTGTCCACCTTCAAAATTATGACGATTAACCAAACCCGCCGCTTCAAACTGTGTTAAAACACGATAAACTGTAGCCAAACCAACATCTTCACCCATTTCCAGCAATGCCTTGTACACACCTTCGGCACTTAGATGATGATCGCGAGATTGCTCCAAGATTTGCAGAACTTTTAATCTTGGCATGGTTATTTTTAACCCAGCGTCTTTTAATTGTTGACTCTCTTCCACCAAGCACTCCTCTGTGGGCTACACGTTAATCCAGGTGTCTTTCTATGGCTGACATGATATTATGGCCAAATTTTTCAAAACAGGCAAAAAAATGCGAAGTAAAACTATTCTTGTGGCTTTCTTTTGTATCGCTTTACCACTTAGCTTGACCCATTGCATTTCTTATGATTTTTCAAGACGTGTCGTTCAGCAGGGCAATTTATTGCCACAATCCAAAATTGAACGCTTGAAACTTGGCATGAATAAGCATGATGTTGCTATTCTAATGGGTACTAGTTTGTTAAGTCCTACTTTCAACAATGACCGCTGGGATTATGCCTATACTTTACGCAAAGGCGCAGGCCCTCTTGTGGTTCGAAATATTACACTGTACTTTTCTCATGATAAGCTTGTACGTATAGAGCGCAAACCCTAAGCACTTGTTAAGCAATTCAAGACGTCTTTACACTCCTCATAGCATTAGCTACGAGGAGCTTTCACACTCTCAGTACAAGTCAAGTGGCTAGTTAGTCTTGCGACTTCGCTCGCTGCCTTCTCTTTTCCTTCGGATCAAGGGAAAGAGGCCTGTATATTTCAATGCGATCCCCGGGCTTTAAGACAGTATCCAGCGGCTTCTGTTTGGCAAAAATGCCAACAGGAAGATTTTTAATTTCTGGATGTGTATGTAGTAAGTTGGACTCAGCAAGCGCATCAGCAATTGTAGAATCAGATTTTAAAGAAAGTTCCAGATGAATAGTTGCCTTATCTGATTTAATGTAAATGATTTCAACGTTTACCATAGAGAACCTCAGCGCGCTCACAGAAAGCATCAACCATTTTTTCAGTAACTTGCTCAAATACAGGCCCCAAAATTGCGGAAAACATCCAGCCTGCAAACTCAAACTCCAAATCAAAAGAGACTAGACAACCCTCTGGTGTTTCATCGAAACGCCAAAAGCCCTCCAAATGTTTGAAGGGACCATCAACGAGACGAATTTCTATCATTTTGTTAAGCTGCAGGCGGTTACGAGTCGTGAATGACTTACTCATGCCAGCAGCAGCTATGACTAAGGTTGCTTGCACTTCATCCTCATCACGATGATGTACTAAACTTTCAGAGCAATAAGGCAAGAATTGTGAATATTCCTCGACACGATTCACCAAGCCAAACATTTGCTCACAAGTAAAAGACACTTCACGATTTTTTTTTACAATGGTCATTTAGATACCCCTTTTACCAAATTCGCAAGCCATTCCGAGAGATCTTTAATTTCCTCAGCACAAATAGCATGCTCCATCGGGTAATCATGCCACGTTAAATTATGGTATGTTTTCTCCAAGAGCCAATCGATTGTGAGCTTACTCCAAACTGGTAGAACAATCGTGTCATAGGTGCCATAACCAAAAAATATGGGTGTATCTGTTTTGAGAACTGGTTTGCATGCTAAGGCCAAAGGCAGATAGGCTGATAATGCAATCACTCCGCCAATAGGGACTGCCATCTGCAATGCAGTATGAAGAGCCATTGCTCCCCCTTGTGAAAAACCGGCAAGAAAAATTTTATTTGACGGCATCCCCTGCCCAATTTGGGCATGAACGATTTTAAGTATTTGCTCTTCAGAATCCAAAATCCCTTGTTGATCCTCTCTATTGGTAAACTTAAGATCATAAATATCATACCAAGCACGCATAGCTATGCCATTATTAATGGTCACAGGACGCATGGGAGCGTTAAGAAAAACATGGCGAATTGATGTCCCATCTAGCATTAATTGGCTAGCAAGTCCTGACATATCGGAAGCATCTGCACCCAAACCATGCATCCAGATTACACAAGCTTGTGCCTGTTGCTCTGGCTCTTTAATGTAAGCGTTAAGCACCTTATCTCCAATGAAAAAGTCAAATTATCACCAAAGCGCTGCACTATAGCAAGGTTACCGCCTTAAATCCTAGCGCATCGCTTTGTAAACGAAATTAGCAGGTCTTTTTCAAACATGATGTTCATGTTATAATCAACAAGATGAGTTGTTAGTACTCTATAAAGTTTCATGCTAAAACAAATTCAAGCTTTTCTCACTGCCTTAGGTAAACAGCCTGCCTATTACCAGCTTAATGAAGTTGAATGGTCAACTATAGCTCAGCTTTACTCCCTTGGTGATGAAAAAGCTCGCATCTACCTTGTCCAGGGATTACAACAACATAGCAGTGTAAATAAGGCAGAAATTCACGAGTGCATCGTGACTCAGATAACCATTGATTCTTTTAATCAAAAACAGCTTACTGCTCAAAATCAAGCCATTGAGAATTTTGCCAAACGCGCAAAAAAATGCATTCCTCAAATTGAACAGCTTAAGTTAGAGCGCTCAGAATGGCTTGAGTTAATACGTCGCTTTAATAAACAGCATTCTCACCGTGTAACAAGTGCTTCTCTATTTTTCCATTTAGAGCAGATAAAACACTTAAGTTATCAAGCTCTAGTTAAAACTTTTCACGGTGAAGAACGTCCTTCCCGTGCAGTAAAGAGAGCACCATTAGAGAATAAATCATCTACAGTAAAACGTCGTAAATATTACGAAGAATTTGATGATTCTCCTAATCTTCTGATTTTAGCCGAAGACCAAGAAACTAAATTTTTACATTCACCCCTTGCTAAACAAGGAGTAAGAGTTACATCCTTGGACCCCGCAACACCTACGAAAGACCATCACAAGGTTTATCGTACTCCGGGGGGCAGTAAAGTACGCAGCCTTTGGAGTCGTACGACTGGTAACTCGACAATACCTTTTTTTAAACCGCTAACTCCCTCGCCGTTAAAAGTTAAGATCAAAGGTAGTGAGGATAAAATTAAGCGAAAGATACCTAAATTACTCTTTGTTCGTCATGAAACAATTCATTTCCAAGCAACTCTTGAAAAACTTGAGGAGCGGCAAGATAGCAAGCGAAGGATAGGACAAAATCAATTGACCGGTGCCAGCTGCCAATCTGTATTTGCAGTCTGTGATGAAAATATCATCATTGAAAGTCGTGGCAGTAAATACCATTGGTCACATATGATTGCCTATTTTCTCGGTGGCGAACAAAGCATAGACAATTTAGTCCCAGCAACCGCGGCTTCAAATTATAATGTTTTAGAGGTAATTGAGCAGTTTATTGCGCAAAAATTAATTGAAGACAAGATACCAAGTATTAATATCACAGTTGAACCCGTCTATGTCGATACAACGAATATTCCGGGAAAACTGATCTTTACTTTAGACTGGGAAGAGTTAGGGAAATATTGCTCAGAAACAACTCATATTGATACTCGCTCTCATCAAAGAATCACCAAATCCATGCTAATGAGCATTAAATTAGTTAGAAACGAAATAGAAAAAACTAATGATGCTATGGAAGAAGAACCTGGTGAGACGATAGCACGAAAACTTTTTTAATAGCGGTTTCACATTGAATTCCTTATACTTAATTATCTGTGAAGAACAATAATTAAAGTATGCGTGCCTTCTTTTTAATCTGTATAACTGTATTAACTCTCTCAGCTTGCGGGCAAAAGGGACCTCTTTATTTGCCAAAGCCTGAGCCAAAACAGCAACAGTCAAACACAACACAATGAGTTGGAAATGAGTATCCGATTTACAAAAATGCATGGATTGGGGAATGATTTCATCGTTATTGATGCTGTACATCAATACGTGAATTTGCAAACAAATCAAATTATAGAACTCGCCAAACGTAATACAGGTATTGGTTTTGATCAATGTCTTATCATTGAATCCAGTAAAAACCCAGATATTGATTTTTTTTATCGGATCTTTAATGCTGATGGTCAAGAAGTTGGGCAATGTGGTAATGGCGCCCGTTGTCTTGCGCGCTTTGCATTTTACTATGGTTTAACCAGTAAAAAAATAATTTCAGTGGCCACCTACACCACGCAAATGCAGCTGCAGATTAATGAAGATGATACTGTTACTGTCGAAATGGGCAAGCCCAAGCTTGCTCCAAATGATATCCCTTTGCATGCTAAAAATTATGCACCATTTTACGAGTTACCCCTTCAAAATGGCTCTTTGCATCCAGTACATGCTATCAATGTTGGCAATCCCCATGCTGTCAGTATCGTCACCGATTTGGAGCTAATTGATGTGGCTAATCTTGGTCAACAAATCAGTGAGCATGAATTATTCCCAGAGCAGGCGAATGCTGGCTTTATGCAATTAATTAATAAAACCCAGATACGTTTGCGAGTTTATGAGCGTGGTTGTGGAGAAACGAGAGCCTGTGGTAGTGGCGCTGTTGCAGCAGCCGCTGTAGGCAGACTTTATCATGAGATGGAACCCACTATTCATGTGAGTTTACCTGGTGGTAAGTTAATTGTAGAGTGGCCCGATACAAATAGCTCAATTTACTTAAAAGGTCCTGCCAGCTTTGTTTATGAGGGAGTACTAATGTCATGAGAATTGTCATTTTAGGAGCAGGCCAAGTAGGTGGAACGCTGGCACGAAATTTAGCTCGTGAAGACAATGACATTACCCTGGTAGATTTAAACGAAGATCGTTTGCGTGAACTACAACATCGACTTGATATCCGTACCGTTTATGGTTCTGCAGCCCACCCCAATATCTTAATTGAGGCAGGAATTGAGCAAGCAGACATGCTCATTGCCGTGACTAACAGCGATGAAATCAACATGATGGGCTGTCAAATTGCTTATAGCTTATTCCGTACACCGACTAAGATAGCTCGTATCCGCTCCCGGGATTATTATGATTATCCACAATTATTTTGTAACGAACATGTTCCGGTGGATGTTTGCATTAGTCCGGAAAAGTTAGTTACTGAACATATTGAAAATTTGATTGACTATCCTGGTGTTACGCAGCTACTCGAATTCGCAGAAGGGCAAGCATTACTCGCAACGATAAAGCCACAACCTGGTGGCGTTATGGTGGGTAAGACGATTCAACAACTTTATGAGCACCTAAACTCTATTGAAGCCAGAGTTGTTGCAATTTTCCGCGATAAAATGGCCATCGAGCCCGATAAAAATTGTGAAATAATGATTGGCGATGCTGTTCTTTTTATTGCATCGCCTCATGCCATCCAGCAAGTTTTAATCGCGTTGGGACGTTATACCCATCCCAATCGGCGAATTATGATTGCCGGAGGTGGTCATATCGGCTCCAAACTTGCCCAAACCTTAGAAGCCAAATATCGCATTAAAGTCATTGATCGAAATTTATCGCGTGCAAGCGATCTGGCTTCGCAATTACACAAAGGGACTGTTCTACAAGGGGATATTGCCGATCGGGACTTACTGCTGAATGAGAATATTGAGTTTACCGATGTTTTTTGTGCTGTAACCAATGATGATGAAGCCAATATCATGTCTTGTTTGCAAGCAAAGCGTTTGGGCGCACGTCATGCTATTGCTCTTGTTAACCGAAACGCGTACGTCGAATTAATTGAAGACAGTAACATTGATCATGCTATTTCCCCTCAACTAATTACCATTGGCAGTATTCTCACTAAACTGCGGCGAGGAAACATGGTCAAAGTTCATCGTTTACACGATGATGAAGCAGAAGCGATTGAATTAATAACTCATGGGGACAAGTTAACTTCCCAAGTTGTAGGACGCCTGCTTTCTCAAATTGAGCTGCCTCCAAGTAGCTTTATTGCTGCAGTAATGAGAGAAGAGAAGCTATTGATGCCTTACCCCGAACTAATGCTGAAATCTGGTGACCATGTCATCTTGTTATTACTAAAAAGACGATATGTGCGCCAAATTGAATCTTTATTCCAAGTCAGTTTGACTTTTATGGGCTAACCATGCAAATCAAGACTATTCTGCGTCTTTTAGGCCTACTTCTAATGATGTTCAGTGTGAGTATGCTCACTCCCTTGATCATTAATGTGCTCTTTCATGAGCAATTTTGGTTACCTTTTGTTGCAGCTTTTGCCTGCACTTTTACCACTGGAGCTATAATGTGGCTATGCTTTAGAAAGCAGCATCACGAACTTAAAATTCGTGACGGTTTTCTTATCGTCGTGCTTTTTTGGTTTGTTCTTTGTTTATATGCTTCGTTGCCCTTCATTTTTGCCATTAAGCATCATAATCATAGTATGACGGATGCCTTATTCGAATCGGTATCCGGATTCACAACTACTGGTGCAAGCATTATAAGGCACGTAGAAGGCTTACCTCATGCAGTATTGTTTTATCGCCAGCAACTGCAGTTTTTAGGGGGTATGGGTATTGTAGTACTAGCTGTCGCTATTTTACCTATGCTAGGTGTCGGAGGCATGCAGCTTTTTAGAGCTGAAACACCAGGCCCAATGAAAGATAGCAAACTAACCCCTCGTATTGCTCATACAGCAAAAGCACTTTGGTTTATTTATTTATTACTGACCTTACTTTGTTGGCTCTGTTATTGGGTCGCAGGCATGGATTGGTTTGATGCATTGGGAGAAAGTTTTGCCACCGTTTCAACAGGAGGCTTCTCAATGCATGATGCCAGCTTTGCTTATTATCAAAGCGAAGCCATTGAGTTGCTTGCTTGCTTTTTTATGTTATTAGGAGGGACCAATTTTGCTTTGCACTTTTTAGCCTTTAAAAAAAGAAGCTTAAGTCACTATTGGCATGATGAAGAGTTTCGTTTTTATATTGCTTTTCTCTTTGGCGCCAGCTTATTAATCACGGTTAGTTTAGTAGTTTATGGTTTTTTTGAAGCTAATCATCATGTATTTATAAAAAGTTTGTTTAATGTCATTTCTCTGGCAACAACAACAGGTTTTATGGCAGCCCCTTTTAGCACCTGGCCAACTTATGTTCCCGTTCTTCTTATGTTATTGGCTATCGTGGGTGGTTGTGCCGCTTCCACAAGCGGTGGTGTAAAAGTTATTCGTGCCCTATTGATATATAAACAAAGCAAACGTGAAATCGTACGCTTACTCCATCCCCATGCGTTGATACCCATTAAATTTGGCAAGCATAGTTTGCCAGAGCCTGTTTTAGAATCTATGTGGGGTTTTATTTCCGTATTTATCGCTCTTTTTTTGAGCTTAATGATAGCTTTCATGGCTCTTGGCAATGACTTTATTACTTCTTTTTCATCCATTAGTGCGGCACTTGCAAACGCAGGTGCAGGCCTTGGCGCTGTCAGTGATAACTTTGCAGACCTCAGTCAGCCGAGTAAATGGTTATTAATTTTTTCTATGTTAGCAGGTCGATTGGAAATATTTTCTCTGCTTATTCTATTTTCACCCCATTTTTGGCAAAAATAACACAGATATTGAAATTTTTTTTCAAATCGCTATGCTGGAGAAACCATAGGAATTGGATCCAGCACAGGTTCACAAGAGGTCTTTACGTTTTATAGAAAATAGTACTTATTTCAGGGTCAGAAGGTCTTAGGACAAGGAGTTGACTATGAGCAATAACTTTATGGCGGCATTTTTATCGGAAATCGACATTGTTACGGCTCGGCAACTGTATATCAAAGAGCAACCGGCTACTGCCACGTTTCATTTAATCATTGACCAACTCAGCGATCAACGAGCCTGCGATAAACTTGCAATCCTATTAACACTACTTAATGAAAACTCAACAATCGACGATTGCATTCGGTTAAAAAGCAAAATACTCTTGCAATTAGCCCTTGATGCCCTATCTCACTCGAACAAAACCAAGGCTGAGCAGACTCTCAATGAGTTAAAGGTGCTTTTAACCAATGATGCCCTGAGTTTTTGGCAGGAAAGTTTACCCAAACTTGTCTTATGGATTGAAACCCACCATCAGAATGAAGACATCCTCTTCTTATTACAACATCTCCCATCTATACAACGAGAGCGATTATATAGCCGATTACTAGAAACTGCTGATGGCAATCCTTCTTGGCTGGCTCCTTTAATTACTTATGTGGTTTCCAACTTCCATACACCAAGCAGTTTAGTTACAGAAGTTCAACGTCATTTAGGCAAGCTTGCCAGTAGCTTGCTGTTATCTCCCACACTCTGTCATGAAAAGATTGGCTATTTAAGCCTGGCACTTACCACAGAGGAATTAGTCAATATTACCTTTCAGTTACGAGCCATCGCAGCTACTTATGCAACTGACTCTCGAGAGAAACAACATCAACGTTTTATAGAGCGACGTCAAACCTATTTAAATAAATATGATGCCCTGGCGACAGCTTTAACCGTTCGCGCTACCAATTCAAATGCTGAATACGAACTCTTAGTTCATGGGAATAATGAGCTTGCTAACATTTTGATGATCAAACGTCTTAAATTACAAATTACTCCCAATATTCAAAGAGAATTGGTAACCGAGTTATTAGAAAAACATAGTCAGTATGATTTGCAAGATCCCTTATTCAAAGCTGCCGCTACTGAATCTTTCTTAAATGTTTTTAGCAACTTGCCCTTAGATAGCCTAAGTCTCTATTTTAAGAAATTTTATTCCCACTACGCGAATAAAAACCTGGCTGAAACAATTCGTTTTCTTGATCTTTTATTCGAGAAAAGTCGTGATAAAACCAAAATACTTCGCTGTCTTGATGATATTGATGATGGAGATAAAACCGTCACTATCAATTTTATTACAACTAGCAGAGCAAGGGATGATGATTTAACTACAGCTTGTCTAGAGCGATTAGATGAAAAACAATTGATTAATCTTTATGGACATATCATTGCTCTACGCTCCCTCATTCAATATCAAATTGAATCTTTGCCATCTTCTTATTACCAGGTTTTATCAAAAAAAATAAGAGCATCCTCTACTCCCACACAACATTTTGCAGATTTAGCAGAAATTATTAAACTTATGTCTGAAGAAATTATTAACGATACCATTAAAAATATCTTCCGCAATTTTAATGATAACGTGAATCTTCGTTATCAATGGTTAAATGCTTTATTTAACGCAAAAGTTAACATTACAAGCCTACTAGGCTCGTGCCAAGACTTACTTAAAACAGTAAAACTTCCTGAGCAAGTGGCATTACTTAAACCTCTTTCAAGTGAAGAGATTTTAGCGTTATACCTCCATATGCTAAGTCATAATGCTGCGACGGAGGATTTCCATTGCTTCGTGGAGTTACTGAAAGACAGTGACAGGCAACCTTTACTTTTGTATTTACTTTTAAATACACCAATTGTTAATAAATCTTTTCTTGATCAATTAGTACCCTTCATTGATGATAAAAATTTAATCACTCTTATTATTCAACTCCTTGACAAGGTTAATGATGACAATAATTACACCGGTACCCTAGAAGAACTCTTACAATATTTTTGCCAGCGATTACAATCAACTACCGATGAGAAAGCTTCTTTGCACCAGTGGATAGATTGTGAAGACGCCAAGAAACTAGCCTCTCATTTGCTAGAAAGCCCTATTTGTTTTTATGCTCTAGCTTCTCGCTCTTCACTATTTCAAGATTTTACACCCAATCTTCTACAAGGCTATCTCGTCAATAATGCCTCGGCTGATCTTAGGTTAAGAGCTAATCGCGTATTAAATCTTGTTCCTTTTGACACGACCAAAATTGAGAATATTGCTCTAGGGGTATTGAGCCACTTTCATAGTTCACCCAAGAAATTACAAACGTTGTTTATCAACCTGGAAAGTGCTCAACAAAGCCTGGATGAACAAGGGAAAAAGAATTTCACCTGTTTAAAACAGGCTTGTTGTAAACTATTAAAATCAACCTCAGAGGATTATGAAGAAAAACTGTGTACTACTTTGTTAACAACCCAGTTAACTACAACTCATTGCTTTGATTCCTTTTTAGCAAAACTTGCCTCTAACATCTCTCAGAGCAAAGACGCGCATCTTAGTGCTCAGTATTTAACTCAAATAGAAACCAATGCTTTGGAGCAAATACCTCCTCCTGCCTTAGCCACGATTTTGACTAAATCAATCCAGGAAACAACTAAAAGTAACTGGCAAAAAGTAGCCATCCATTTAAAGGAGCAAAACATCACCCGAAGTGTGCAACTTGTTAGAAAGTTGATAGCGCAAATTAGCAATTGCAATAATAATCCTGTACTGTTCGAACAAGCTCTACAATTCATTGTTAACTTAGAAAACATTGACGAACTTATTCCATTTTTAAAGGAAGAAGAGCTGCAATGGCTTATCAAAGAAAGTAGAGATAAAGGATTGCATGAAAAATTCCCTCACTGGTTTAAGCTGCTACTGAGCCAAATTAAATTTGAGGATTTAAACTATTGTTCTTTGTTTGCTTTGTTACCGCCAGATCAATGTCTTCTTGATACTATGTATCAATTCGACGAATTAAAACCTCATGCAGCAACCATTTTTCTTCAGCTAGCCAAAAGAGCAACTGCACCAGTCCATTTCATAGCCCTTTTTCAACAACTGGTCAAAGAATCAAGTCAGCAAAAACGCCAGTTCATTATTCAAATACAAGAACATCTGCAAGTATCTACATTAACTCCTGCAGCTCTGTTCGTGCTTAATATGCTCTTACTAACGCTTGATGATTTGCACACTGATACACGAGTTGACCGCAATCTTGTCTTGGATCATTTACAACTCATTGCTGCCTTAACCCATCAACAAATGTCAAGCAATGAGCATTGCGGTTTCTCTCATGAGTTGCAACAATTGATGATAAATACCTTGTCCTACATGATAGAGCAAGATAATCGCTGGTCCAACACTATATTAACTAGCCAGGAGTTTGCCAATATTGCTTTAGCTTGGCTTGAAAAAGTAGATAACAAAGCACTAGATCGTCATCCATTGACAAAAATATTACTGCAAAATACCTCTATACCGTTACCCCCTACATTAACAAGCGACAAGCGCTATCAAGGCTTTGTAAAACAGCTTTTAACAGCTCCTCCGCAAACAATGAATGAAGATCAATTTTCTATCTTTTTTGAAACCTTAACTCCTGAAAATCAAAAAGGGTTGGCATTAGATTTATTACAACGGCCAACCTTAGGAGATGTTCAATGGTCATCTCTCATGACGCTTGCTCGAGTACTACCAACCAATACGCTCTATAACATCTATAGCCAGAGTAAAACCCGCTTTGTTTTTGTGGATTTGTTAGCCCGACACCCCAATGGCATGACAGCGCTCAATAACTTTGAACAAAATATGCTAATTGCCGAGATAACCTCAGGGAAACAAGTATTACGCATTTTAGATAGTTACAGTCCAGCCCATGCAAAGGTAACTTTTGTTGAGGCTATTTTTAACTATCTAGATGAAAAAAAAATCCCTCTCTTAAGTTGGCTTGAATCCATGAATGTTGACACGCAAACACTTGCCGCTTTTGCAAATTACACCACGCAAGAAAAACGTCAACTGCAACTTCGCAAAGTGATTCAAGAAAGCCATTTTCTCAATCGCCGTGTCAATGAATACCTACAAACCCCCACTCTGGAGATGTTCTTGGAACCTAAGGGGTTATTATTTTCTCTGCTTGGAGAGGCTGCACTTAACCCTTGGCAAGGGTGGCTGTGCCAATTTCAATTAATGCAAACCTTAGAGCCTTACACTTTAAGAAAAGCCATTCCAGTCCAGTTTGAATTATTGGAACAAGTTTCCCAATTAAACAATTTTCTAGAGCCTTTATCTCAAAGCCAAGAGGTTGCTTGTTCAATGCTACAAAGCGCCAGATGGATACAACGCTTACCATTACTATTTGGTGGAGTGCTGGCAATTATTTATGAATATCAAAATAGCAATACTGAATTTCAAAAAGCTGTCGAACAAACCAAGCTTTATCAGCTACTTGTTTTACCGCTACTCTCCAATAAGTACTCTATCTCTTTGGCCGAAACACAACTTAATCATCTCTATAATTTACTTATTGATTATCACCAAGCCTTTCAAGACACTTACCCAACCCATGCCCAACGAATTTTTACTTACCTTAAGGATTACCAACATCGCTTAAAAACGATGGAGCATTTTGCTCCCCCTAAATTAGTCCAGTTATTTATACCCGATTCCTACTTTGGCAGAATTAAAAATGGCCAAACCAGGCCACTACAAGAGATAGAAACTGAACTATTAAGCACTGCCGCAAAAAAACACCAGGAATGGTTAGCTTACAAACAATTCTCGCCCGCTTTACAATTAAGCAATTTATTGACCGCTCTACTTAAAACACCCAAGGTTTTCGAAAAAGTTGAATTCAGAAAATGGTTTTTGGAATATTGCTTATTTTCTCCATTAGCAGGCTCTTTAAAATCTGAGCTACTCATACAATTACTCTCTCAGTTTCCTAATAACGAATTCACCGAACAAATTACTCAAATTCATAGCAAATTAAAGCAGTTTCATGTTGCCTATGAGACACTGAAACAATTAGCAACAGTATCTAGCTTACCGGAAGTTATGCGATTTTTATATTCGCAATCTATAGAAGTCTTGAGACTGCAACTAAATGCGGCTATGTTTGCCCATCAACCCCATTTAACTAATTTGCTTTTTATGGCGTTGCAAGCAAAAAGAACCCAATTACCTTGGCAAAAAATTCAAGCGCTCTTACCTCCGAAAGAGCTTACTAATTATCTGGAGGTTGATTGGATTCACTTGGAACTAGGCAAGCTAAGTGCCGTAGAAAGTGAGCTTGCTCTGAGACATCAGGAGCTGATGGTATTAGGATTTAGTGCATTCAATGACACTCAAAACCTAACTCGCTTAACTAATCTTTCTCATTCCATTGTAAAAGAAAATATCGACAGTACTGTCGTCATTTTGAATAGTTACTTACGGTTTTTATCAACGACCAAATCGGATTCAATCTGCATAAAATTATTTCATCTTTTGAATGAATTGTATTTCGATACAAAAAAAACATATGTGCTATTTAGAAAAATTACAGATGAATTATTAAATCGAATCATCGTATTGGCATTACAGGAACCCAAGAAATACGAGGAGTTACTGCAAAAAATAATTTATGCTGGCTTTGGAGAAAAATGCCAAACTTTGATGAATACTGAATTTGATACTCTCGGCAAAATAACTGACAAAACAAATAATAGTGTACCCTTTTTAGAAAAATTATCACTTGAGCAATTCGCTCAATTAACACCGGAAGAATGCGAAAAAATCTTAATCTTGCAACGTCTTTCTTTTAACATTAAGCCGCTTGAAGAGTTAACGACGTGGAATGTCGCTGAGGAACAACAAGAAAATTATTCCTATTTTTGTGCCGATGCATCTCTTTATGAAACACTGTTTTGTCTGCAACAACAACTTACGAAATCCAATCTGCGAAGTGAGATAATCGATAGCGCGCAACAAAATTTAGATTATTGTTTAAATTTTTTGTCTGTTGAAGCAAAAATGCTTTCATACAATTCATTAATGGATAAATTCCACCAGGATATCAATATCCAAAAACCAGGGACTTACTATCATTGGCTTTGTTTATTATCGTTCTTGGCCGAAGACAAAAATATTTTAATTACTCATTTCTTGAATTGGCTAACACAACTTGACGATAAGGAATTAACAAACTGTTCCTTCCTTGACAAGCTCTTAGCTCATATTTTAGATAAAGACTTGCTTGTCGAATTGTGTCAGAACATTTCTCACACCAGCTCAATTACTCCGGCAAAATCAACTTGGCTTTTTGAGCGGATTGTTCGTGCAAAATCCATCACTAAGGAGGCTATTGAAAATATTGTTCTAGGTTTTTCTTGGGATTGGCTAAAAGAACAAATAAAAAGCTCGACCATGAATCGTCTTAATTTGCTTGAACTTGCTTTGCAACAGAAAAACCACATCAAGGCCATAACCGTAAATACCTCCAGCAAATTGGCTTTTTTTACTTTACTCAATGAATGTCAGCTTTCTGCAAATGAACTAATCCATTTACAAAAAATTATTTCTAATCAAGCGATTAAATCGATGATTATTGCGCATTTACTAGGACGCAAAGATTATATTGAAAAACTCCAAGGTGAATCTTTTCTTACTAATTTAATTACAGCAGAAAAGCGTTTATCACCCAGATTACAACCGCTTGTTTTTCAATTACATCTAGATTCTCTCTCACCGGAGGTCTTCAAACAACTACAACCTGAAGCAGCAGCAAGCTTATTTTGCTCCATTAAAAATTTTCACCGCTTCGATGAAACTTATGTTGAGTCTCTCTTACTGCTTATGGGAGAACAGAGTGATTGCTTGATTAAATACTGGCTAAGCTATTATGGAACGATGCCTAACAGTGCTACTCCCTTGGTTGCATTACTCAAACTTGCTCCTCAAAAAGTGCTCGCCTCACTTGCTGAAATTTCCGAGGATAAAAGACGCCATCTACTTAATATTTTGATTAAAAATCTGGATAAATTAACATTAGTCGATGCTAAAAATTTACTAGGTTTATGTCATGAATCCCATCTTGTTTATGCAGCACATCTTTATTTGTATGAGGGAATATCTGAGGATGTTTCCATCCAATTTATTAACGAATTAACTGAGAAGATACTTGAGCAAAAAGTTTCATTAACCTCACAAACAATTCATTTACTTATGAGACTTAGTGAGCGAGCAGCATTTTCTGCTTTACGCAAAAAATTAGGTAGAGCAACGAGTGATCATTTGCGCAGCAGCGCGCTATTTGCTGATTGTTCCATTTTTTATGATGAAGGACATTTAAATCTGAAACGCATGCAAAAACTAGTCCCACTTCAAATAAATCAAGCAGACCAAACAGGTGCTGAAAATCAGCGGGGATTCGTACAAATTTTTACGAAAACATTGAAGAAAATGCTTGTGGGTGAGGAAAGCGCCCCTATTCAATTAAATGACCTTGCGGTCAATCCCTTAATTGCTGTTTTAGCGAAAGATACGGAAAAGCTGCCATCCATTGATTATTTTTTGATTCATTATCATGGTAAAACAGAATCTCTACAGCGATGCATTAATGATTATTTTGACTATCTTGCAGCAAGATGTTTAACAGAACGAAATAAAAAACCTTATTCCACGACATGGCTGCTAACTCGTTCTGAGGTCGCTCAAAGCACCAGGAAAACTATTTTTGATAGTCTACTCACTCATCCTGAATTATTCGATGAGCGGATTTGTGGGGGAATGCTATTATTTGATGCTGAACAAGCCGTAGCCCATTTTGGTTTGCAAGGTGACTATCCAAATTTAATTACGCTATGTTCAGGATTACCTTTCCTCGATGAAAATTCTGACACAGCCAAAATGGTAGAAAGAGCCCGAAAAGAAGCGGAATTTGAATCCACTATGGCGACCATTAGTGGTTTTTTAGCAGAGTTTCGTATTTGGTTTAGACGCAGCCTTTTTTATGGCTGGGAAACTTGGCTACAACCCAGGAACCCACAATATGTAATACCCTGTGATGTAGCAAAGGCAGAGAACTCCTCTACTTTAATTTTACAAGAACTAACTACTGTAAATGTATCTCAAGAAATACCACCGACCAGAGAAGCATCTCAAGAAAGTTTAGAAAACCTCCTCACCCACATTGATGCGACTACCGATCTTCCATCTCTTACTCTCTTAGCCAACGCCTTAAATATTTTTGAATGGCAAAAGCCCTCTAAAGCAGAAATACAAACCAGAGAAACAGTAGATAATTTATTTGAAGGGTTATTGCGGCGTGCTAAAGGGGAGTACAACTTTGCAACATGGTTGCCCCAACACGTTGAGCCGTTTATTACTAATCGTCGACAATTAATTGGCCTCTATAATCAAACTGATCAACAAGAGAAATTAGCTAATCTACTGAGTATCGCAATTGAGGGACCTGGTAATTTTAAAGAGTTGGCGACACTTTTACTAGAAACTAAAGAGCCTGAGCTGGTGACAGAAAAAGTTGATCCCATTCTACTGCCACAACAACCTTCTTACTCTTTAATGGGAACAATTACAGGAACCTTTTCTTCTATTACCTCCTTTTTTTGGAGGACTGACGCCAATGCTCCACAAGAGACGCAAGCCACCGCAAATCCTGCGCCGAATAAAGGATGGTTTAATCTATTTAGCAGGTGACTTCTACTTTTTAGGATCCCGGCGACTCCTTACCAGGATTTTGATTGTGCATTACTTCACTACCTATCAATGGGATTTGACTATTAACATTGACCTCCAATAACTCCACAATTCGCCGTAACTGTTTTATAGCACGCTCCATTGTTTCGATATCACTATGTATCACGACATTGCAAAGTGACACGCCCTTATTGCCTGTTTCAAAGACTGTCAATTGTTCGATATTTAAACGGTTACGTGCAAAAATACTAGCCATTCGCTGCAACACACGAATGGTATTCTCTGTCACGATAGACAGCGCATAGATATATTTCATAGTGACTTCCTTAGGATAATCGCACCTCATCAACCCCGGCACCAGAAGGAATTATAGGAAAAACTACACTGTGTTGTTCCACAACAATATCCAGCAAATATGCTTCCTTGCTTGCAAGCATCTCATCAATAGCTTGCTCTAATTGTTCTCTACTTTCTACTCGACGAGCGCGAATACCATATCCTGCGGCAATTTTAATAAAGTCTGGGTTTTGTAATGAAGTACATGAATAGCGTTCTTCGAAGAATAACTCTTGCCATTGTCTAACCATGCCTAGATAACTATTATTCAGGATGATTATTTTTACAGCCAAATGTTCTTGATTAATAACACCCAGCTCCTGAATAGTCATTTGAAACCCACCATCACCAATAACTGCTACTACCTCACGATCCTTGGCCGCAAATTTGGCACCAATAGCAGCAGGTAATGCAAAACCCATAGCGCCCAAGCCTCCTGAGGTAATGTGAGAGTTATTGCGCATAAATTGATAGTACCGCGCCACTACCATTTGATGCTGCCCCACATCTGTCACCAAAATCGCCTGCCCGTGGGTTTTTCTTGAAAGTAAATGCACCACTTCTCCCATTTTTATTTTCTCACTGGTAGGCTGTATTTCATTGCTAATGACTTGGGCAAATTCTTCTTTATAACAAGATTTAAATTGCTCAAGCCAATCATCATGCTGATTAGTTTCGACAAGCATCGTCAACTGCTCCAATGCCTTTTTTGCATCGGCGATTAAAGCGACATGCACCGGGACATTTTTGCTTACCTCAGAGGGATCGATGTCTATGTGGATCACTTTAGCTTGTTTAGCATAGCGTTTAAGATTTCCAGTAACCCGATCATCAAAGCGCATCCCTACAGCGATGAGTACATCAGCTTCATTGGTTAATAAGTTGGCACCATAATTACCATGCATGCCCAGCATCCCTACATACAAAGGATGATCAGGAGGAAAAGCAGATAAACCAAGCAAAGTGCAGGCAACAGGGATTCCCGTTTTTTCGGCGAAATGCAAAAGTTCTTTTTCCCCCTGCGAAAGTAAGACTCCATGACCAACTAACAAATAGGGTCTTTTAGCCTGATTAATTAATTTTACTGCACATTGCATCTCTTCATCTTTCAGACTAATTTGGTACGGCAATACTTTTGGGGGCAGGAATTTTTGATAAGCAAAATCTAAAAAGCCCAACTGAGCATCTTTAGTAATATCAACTAGAACTGGTCCTGGTCTTCCTGTTTGAGCAAAATAAAATGCTTTTGCCATGGCGAGAGGAATTTCTGCTGTCTGAGTTACTTGAAAACTCCATTTAGTCACTGCGAGCGTCATACCAACAATATCTGCCTCTTGGAACGCATCTTTTCCCAAGAAAGGACTCGCAACTTGTCCAGTCAGGCAAATTAAAGGCACAGAGTCTAGCATTGCATCGGCAATGCCCGTGATCAAATTAGTTGCTCCCGGTCCTGAGGTTGCAATGCAAACACCAGCTCGCCCCATTGTCCGAGCATATCCCTCAGCAGCATGAGCAGCACCTTGCTCATGGCGCACCAACACATGATGTATTTTAGAGTGAACCTCATATAATGCATCATACAAAGGCATAATAGCTCCACCTGGATAGCCAAATACGAGGTCTACCTTTTCGTAGATTAATGATTCAAGAATTGCTTGCGCACCACTCATTTTCATACTATTCATTGTAGAACAATGATCCTGAGACTGCTTTAAGTTCATTAATTAACCATGTCAAACTGACATAATCATCCTGACTGTTAGCATGATTCAATGCTCGATGGTCGAATGAATTTTAAGGATAAGCAACGTGTTTAAAACTTCTTACCTTGTGCTGTTTTTTGCCTTACTAATTTTACCCTTTGTCTGGATGACAGTTAGTAAAAGTACTACCGCAGTGCCGCTAAAGCGACCATTTCCATCCACTAAACCTTTTCACGAAGGATATCTACGTGTTTCCTCTCTGCATGAACTTTGGTATGCGGAATATGGAAATCCTAAAGGAATCCCCGTGATAGTGTTACATGGTGGTCCTGGTGCAGGTTGCAACGATGACGATATGAAATTTTTTGACCCACAGTTTTGGCACATTATTTTATTGGATCAACGAGGCGCCAGACATTCAAAGCCGTTTGGTGAAATGAGAGAAAATACCACACATAATCTTATCTCAGACTTAGAAGCTTTAAGAAAAAAGCTGCGTATTGATAAGTGGCTAATTTTTGGTGGCTCGTGGGGAAGTACACTGGCCATCGCATATGGAGAAGCACATCCAGAACATGTTCTTGGCTTTATTCTAAGAGGCATTTTTCTTGCCCGTAAAAGTGAAAATTGGCATTTATGGTATGGGATGCACAATACATTTCCTGATGTCTGGCAAGACTTTAATGACTTTTTACCGAAAGAACAGCAGCATGATTTAATTCAATCCTATTATCAATTAGTAATGAATCCAGATCCCAATATCGCTATGCCCGCAGCAAAAGCCTTCTTAAGATATGATTTAACTTGCTCTTTCCTAAAAATTTCAACAGCGCAATTAGAAAAATTTT
Organism: Legionella brunensis; assembly: GCF_001467025.1. Lineage (GTDB taxonomy): Bacteria > Pseudomonadota > Gammaproteobacteria > Legionellales > Legionellaceae > Tatlockia > Tatlockia brunensis. The sequence goes on from NZ_LNXV01000034.1 coordinate 81,064, forward strand.
TAACGAATGACTCATTCACTCTCGGCGTCTCACGTACCTTTATTCATTACTCGGTTAATCATTTCTTTCTAAGAGAAAATCAGTTACTTGATAATATTAAAAAAATTAATCATCTTCCTTTGATCATTGTACACGGACGTTACGACACAATTACCCTTGCCAAAAGTGCTTATGAGCTTCATAAACTATGGCCAGGTTCCGAGTTAATTTTTGTAGATGCCGCAGGCCATTCGGCACAGGAACCCGGTATTATTTCGCAGTTGACTCAAGCAACCGAACGCATGAAAAAAATAATTAGTGATTACAACTAAAATGGTGGTTACTTAAAAATGATGACACGAAAAAATAATTGGACCTGGGGACAGAAACTATTACTTATAGCCCTTATTATTACTCTTCTTTTATTTGGATTAAACTTTTTACTAACTTACATCGCCAACCGCATTATACAAAGCGCTGATATCGTCGGCATCAATACGAAAACCAATCGTCTTAATTTGCATGTAAAAATCAGTGTCTTTCCTTATTTCAAATTAGGTTTTACAGGGCTTGAATATTCTTATAAAAATAAGCCAGTTGTCATGATAGAAGAGGCAAGTGCTCATTTATCCTTTTTTGCATTATTTAAAAAGCGCTTGCATATTTATGATATCACTATTGATAAAGGAGTGATTGATCTTACAAATTTCCCCAAAATGACGATGCAAAAGGAAAGCTATCCCAGAGAACACTCCTCTAGTGAAGAAGCAACAAAACAGCATAAAGAATTACCCCCGGCCACACTTAAAACTGTCTCTGAAAACGCTTTTAATATAGATCATCTTGAACTGAACAATATCCGTATCATTTATGCGACCTCTGCCCCCCCCTTGTATTTTGAAAAAATTACCATCACACGCAATCCCTCAGACAGCTCGTTCATTATGAACCTAGATGGTCAACTTGCAGGGAAAATCATTAGTGGTTCAGCAGGTCTTTATCCGCAAAAAGAGAAGTTTCTGGATATAACTTTTTCCTTAGGGCAAAACGTTGCATCCATTGTGCTCAATGATACTCATCAAATGCTACAAGGCAATGTTCGTGGCTCTTTTTCTGATCCTCAAACAATTGAACAGCTATTTCTAATTCCTACAGAGACATTACCTAACGAATTAGAGATGAATTTTTTACTCACCAATAACAAAATTACAGTTTCACCAATTAAGATTTATTTTCCTAAAGCAACGATTTCAGCAAACCTCAGTCAAGAAGGCACATCGCCCATTAATGTGGAGGTTAATATTCCAATGGTTCTTTTGACAACTTTATCATCTAGTTCATCGATGATTTCCTGCCCAATCCCAAATCTAATGACAAAACTTCTTAAGGGGTTTAACACCCACATTCTATTTATTACTGAATCTCAAAATCAGCAGACAACTAGCGCCATAAAAACATCCGTTTCTGTCGAGCCTTCAGGAATAAAATTTGACAATAATCTTTTACCTCCTGGTTTAGAACAAATCTTGAAAACTTGTTTTGATTACCAATTACAAGATGAGGACAGTGTAGTTATCTACCATTTTTAGATTAACGTGAGAGCCAATGAACTTTAGTTAAAGACCTTGAAATTTCAAAATTTACCACCATGCCTATGTATAAGAGAAATTAACAGGAGGGAGAGCAATGACTAACAGACGTGATTATTTTCCATTAACTAGAGATTTATCTAGGGATTTTACTAATTTCTTAGAGCATTTTTTTAAAGGGCCATCCGAAGATTATTCCTATGTTGACACCAGCACATGGGCTCCTGCAGTCGACATTAAAGAAGAGGACAATCGTTTTGTAGTACTTGCCGATATCCCTGGGGTCAAAAAGGAGGATATTCATGTTTCTTTGGAAAAAAATATGCTAACCATCCAAGGTGAACGATATTTTGAGAAGAAAGAAACTAAAGAGAATTATTCTCGAGTAGAACGCACACAAGGCCAATTTTATCGTCGTTTTAGTCTACCTGAAACAGCAGATGGGACTAAGATAAGCGCAAAATGCAACAATGGTGTGCTTGAAATCACGATTCCCAAAAAAGAAATAGCTCCAGAAAAGCAGATTAAAGTCAAAGTTGAGTAATTATGGAGGGAACAAATAGTTCCCTCCCTTTCTATTACCAGGGTCTTAAAAACTCTATTGGTGAGTAGAGTTAGCATTTATTAAAAGTAAGCTTTATACAGTAAATAAGCACCTATAAGAAGATAAATAACTGTTGCAATAAGAAAAGCATGGGGGTTTCTTAACCACCATTGCCCAACTCTTAGTGCAGCTTCTGGAGCAACTAACCTTAAGATACCTGCAATCAGTACCAACCAAGCAATTATGGTAATAATTACTGGCCACCCCATCACCCAAACATTATGGCTTACGACCAACATTAAGCCCAAAATTAAAGTGACTATCGCAATGAAAAACATTAAAGCTCGTTGCCCTAAAATATCTCCTAACATAGACTTCGCCGCATCCTGACGACACAAAACACAAAGACTTACAATCACAAAATACCAACCAATTACCTTTGCCAAAAAAATCGTGATATCCATAGCCTTCCCCAAAAAACATTAACCTCTCACTTTAAGTATAGGTGATTGGTGCATCTAGTTGAGAACGCATAAGCTTAACTTGATACTCAGTAACTTCATAAATTTACTGAGATTTTCTAAACCATCATACTTGTAGTTGATGATTCTGCCTGAGCGTTTACAATTTCAGGAGTCTCTCGCAACTGCTTTGTGAAAATACCATCGGGACCTCTTTTTTTAATATTTTTTTCCTTAGCAACAAACAGTGAATTATTACTAACTTTAGGCAATGAAAAATACCGTCTTTGAGCTATTGCCTGATCTCGCTTGCGAAGCCCCTCACTCTTGGGGGATAGCCTTAAAGCAGAAAATTTATTAATAATAGTAATCGCTGCTTTATTATTGTTTTTTTGGGCAATTGCCAATGCATCATCACCTTGTGTATCTTTAAACTTCAAAGAAGCACCACCCTCTAGCAACAGTTGAAATAACGCTGTATTTTCATGCGTCTTCGCTGACCTGCAAGCAATCATTAGCGGGGTACACCCCTCATTATCAGTTGTATCAATGCGCACCCCAGGAAAAGAGACTAACATTTTAACAAGGTGAAAATGCCCCAAATCGCAAGCGATTGCAAGAAGGCTTGAACCATCCTGATGACAAGGAAAATTAATATCAAGCCCATGCGTGCTTAATAATATCTTTAGCATACTCCGGTGATTATTATTAATGGCGAAATAGGCAGCAGAACTGATTTGCTCAGGTTTAAGACGGCTAAATTGATTATTTAATCTTACAATCTTCTGCACTGTTTTTTCGTCCCCACTCTGAGCGCCAATTTCTAAAAAGCTAACTTGCCGACTGTTGGTATATGCAATCTGCTTCCGGAAAACAGGGTAGATTTCGTTAAGCTTCTGCAGGCGGTTTTTTAATGCAGGGGAAGGATTAGCCGCAATAAAATCCGTATTAAAAATTAATTCATCCTTATCTTCGAAGCTTGCACCAAGTTGCTCAGTTAATTCTTGGTGATTAAGAATTAAGTAAGGGTAATCTTCTGTCTGCTCATAAAGAAAATTGATATCGATAAATAACCAATTTTCTCCATATTTTTTAAGCCCTACTGCATGATTCACAGCTCAATACCATTGCTATTTTATCGCTTGTCTTTAACAGTTGGCTTAATTGTCTAAAATAATTGCTTATCTCTTTTTTAGAATGAAAAGCCATGGTTTTGGCAAAAAAGCACTTTACTGTTGTATTAGTTGCTAACTTACGTCGAATTAAGGACAGTATTGTATTAATATGACTTTGGGTAAGTCGTTGTGCGTAAACTGCTGAATAAACTTCCGGAGATTGGGCAAGGCAAATTGATTCGATGAAGGATTTAATCTCTAATAACTGATCTTCTTGCTGGTTGATGGTTTCTTTGTTTTTTATTTTATGATTCACATGCTGAACTTTTTTTACAATGCGATGTTTCTCTTGCTTAATCAGATTTAGTCGCTGATAAAAGGATTCATCTGCCTCAAGTGCCGCATCCTGAGCCCAGGTTAATGTAAAACCAAAACAAACGCCATCATCGTGCGCGTATTCAAACTCATCGAATAAGCTGAGTAAATTATCGTGCTGCAGTCCCTTTTGTTGGGCACCCCCAAGAATCCGAACAATGATGCGATGAGCTATTGCAAGGGTTAGGACTAATAGCAATAAATATAGGAAGTAAATCATCTCGTAGCCAATTAACTCCTTTAAAAATCAAAACATAAATAAGGGGTGCATGTAAACAGCACCATCATTTCTTACTACACAATTGGCGTTAAACGATTCTATTTTTACGATACCTACAACAAATTAACCTATTGATTTTAAATAATTTACTTATTATCTTAAGCAAACATTTTAGTTAAAACTTGCCTATGAAAATTTTATACGGTGAACCTGCCTCTGTTTTTGTCCGCAAACCCAGGATTTTGCTTCAAGAAAAAAACCTGAAATTTATCACAAAACCAGTTAATCCCATGCTTGAAGTATCCGAGAGCTTTAAAAACATCAGCCCATTAGGCAAAATCCCTGTTTTTCAAGATAATGATTATACCCTTGCAGATTCTTCAGCAATTTGCTTCTATCTTGAGAAAAAATATCCTAATCCTTCCTTTTATCCTCAAGAACCAGAAGAACTAGGGAAAGCGTTGTGGCTAGAAGAATATGCGGATACCGCCTTATTCCAAGCGATTGCCCCTTGCTATTATCAAACTGTACTTGTCCCGCTTTATCGCAATCGACAACCTGATGAGGCAGCTATCAATATAGCTCTGCAAGAAAAACTACCCCCTGTGGCTAATTACTTAGAACAACAGCTCATTTCCAAACCCTACTTAGTGAATCATCAATTCACTATTGCCGACATTGCAGTCACTAGCATCTTCCAAAATATGTATTTATCCGGATTTCCCCTCTCGAAGTCCAGATGGCCTTATTTACATGCTTATCTACAACGAAATTTCCAAAGAGCAAGTTTCCATTCTTGCATCAACGATGTGGAGTTAGAGTTAAGCAAAATTAAACGAATCAATTATCAAATTATTGAATGAACCGTTTGTTTTTCAGGGGTATTCTTATTGGCCAAGCCACTACTTGCCTTGGCCAATATTCTTAGATAGCCAATGGTTTATTCGTATCTACTGGTGGTGGCTCTGAACTACAGCAATCACTTACAGCAGAAACTACACTTGCACCAGCACGGGTAAACAAATGAGCAATCGAGAGAGGCAGTGAAGCAACCGTTAAGATAGCGGCACAGGGAATCAGAATTGCAGCCACTGCCGTGATTATTCCACAAAACTCACCAATATCTATAGCGTTATGAAATAATGCCTGTTTCCCTAACAAACGTGCAGCCCCTGCAGTGACATAAGCAGCAGCACTAATAATAGCGGCTAGCAAGGTAACTGTAGCAATTGCTGCAGTCAAAAAACCTAACAACAAAGGTGCATAGATAGGAGCACTCAAACTAAGAGCCGCGTCTTTTGGGCTTCGGTAAGGAGCAAAGAAGCCGGGAATATACTTCTCATTAAATTTCTTCCCTTCATCCCAAACCAGCTTTAAAGCTTTTATTACTAAATTTTCATTAGTCATATTTATCCCCCAAAAATTAAAAAATAGCATGTTACAAATTAAAAAAGCAATTCTATTTCAAAGTAATTATCCTAAATCAACTCATTGAATTTTATTGTATTTATGCTATTTTTTGCATTTTGTTGAAATTCATAATGCGCCTCTAGCCCTCTAAGACTACTTCGCTCTTACCCAAAGTTTCGGGTCTTATTTCCCGCAATCGATTGCAATGATCGACAAAAACAACAGTAGGTTTATGCTGGTAGCAGGCTTCTTCTGGCAGCTGAATAAATGAAGCGATAATGATAATATCCCCTGGTGTTACCAAATGGGCGGCCGCACCGTTAACACAAATTTCTGTGGAATTTTTTTCGCCAGTAATTGCATAGGTTTCAAAACGAGTACCCGCTGTTACATTCCAAATATTCACCGCTTCATTAGCTAAAATATTAGAGGCAAAAAGTAACTCTGGTGCAATCGTAATACTGCCCTCATACTCCAAATCAGCATGCGTAACACGAGCCCGATGGATTTTGGATTTCAACATTTTTCTATAAAACATGGGAATTTTGCCTAATACAAATTAAGTCACGGAAAAATTAAATCGCAAATTTCTGCAGGGAGGGATGATATCATATAAGCAGCATTAGCAATATCTGCGTATATTAGACTTTTCCTCCGCTACAATTGCGGTCTATTAAGTGAAGTACAGCCTCTGCTTTTGCTATTACGAGGCTGCACTTTGTCTGATCTTATTAGTGTCTTGAAATTTCTTCCAGAGTATCGCCTTTTAACTTATCTTCTGGGCAATTTACTGCGATATCTCCGAGGGAAAGAATCCCGGTTAATTTTTTACTTTTATTCAATACAATTAAACGGCGAATTTGATTTTTTTTCATATACTTAGAAGCCTGCTTTATATCATCGGTTTCATAGCAATAAAAGACACCTTTATGCATGATATTTTTAACAGGCGTATTAAGATCTTTACCCTGGGCAAGAGCACTAATCACAATATCTCTATCGGTAAGAGTGCCAATAAGTTTGTCTGTAGTTTTGTCCCCAATTGGCAAAAAACCCGTATTTAATTGACGCATTTTTTTTGCTGCTTCAGCAATTGTGCTGGTTGCAAGTAAATACTCAGGATTAGGGGTCATAATTTCCTTAACATCCATGATGCGCTCCTTAATTTTCCGTAGTTAAAAATTACTGCTTCATGGTCAAATCAATAGAACATTCTGCTATTGTTTTAACAATGCAAAAATGACCTACATCCATTTAATTATATCAATTTTTTAGATAAATAAATTAACACTTATCAATCAACTTAAGTCTCAGTAACTTAATTTTTTGAAAACAATATCAATTTTAATTAAGTTTTTATTGAACTTAATATCTCCTTCTCTTTGAGATCAGTTTGCAACTGGGTACTTGTGATTTGTGTAAACAACGCAGAGGATGTAGCGGAATACATAGAAGGTTTCTCCAAGAAAATTGCGTTAAACCTTTCACTTGAAAAATTTATACTTCTAACATTGGTTGACAAGCTTGAGAAGATATTAAGTGTTTTTAAATCTTCTTCCGTTTTTCTTTTTGGTAAACAAGAATTATATTTTTCTAATAATGCCAAGACAATCTCATTTTCAGAGGCATCTTTCATTTGCAGTGTCTCACAGCTAAAGCGACCATTGCCTTCATATACGCAATTGACTCTTGCCCACGCGGCAACAGGGCAATCAATATGCCCACAAATGACCACTTCATCACCTTTCTCTAAAGCCTCTTCTTCACCATCAAGTCCCATTGTGCTACTGTCTATATTTGCCTCAGTAAGAGCGATAGGATTTGCACAAAAATCTTCATTATAAACTTCCAAAAAATATTGTTTGGCCTCTTCATGAGTCATTGATTTATCAGCGCCAAATCCACGATATTTATTATTTCCCATTGCCATTGAATGCAAACCACTACCATCTTTCGAAGGATCATATAAAGTAGCCGCACTATACTCAGGGAAATTAGAGAGATACAACCAGTCTCCAGGAATTAAATCCTCAGTTCTTTTGGTATCACTCCTATAAGGAAGCATTTCATTTAAATCTTCTTTATACCATTCACTTAAACGAAAGCCATCAGCAATGATAAGAGGCTTCTCTTTGAACAGAAGATTAAACTTATCCTTACCCACGGTATCCAATAAAGCTTTATATTGAATACAAAGCATCATGCTATGACATTCAAGCACAACAAGCTTACTATCATCAAAAATTGAGTTAATTGCATCGGCAGGTTCCACACCATTTTTTAGGGTAAAAAAGCCGTGACCTTTATTGGGCATTTCCCAATAGTCAGAATTCAATTGCAGATAATTTTCCGCTGCAGTTGGGTACCTATATCCCCCATTAGAACGATGGAATTTGTCATTATCCATTAATGTAACTGCATTAAATCTAAATGCTACCTCTTCATCAAATCTTTCTATGGATTTAAATTTACGCATACTATGGCATAGCTTTAGAATTATCTCTTGCTTAAGAGGGTTATTCTCTTGTCTTGTTAATGCTAACTTTCTTATTTCCAGCTGTAAAATCAGGTCGCTGCCTCCCCAGATTTTAGTCAAATTTTTTGTATAAAGCTCAGCCATTATAGCGGTACCGTTGAAGCTCTTCTCATAAAGTTTTAATCGTGAAAATTGCTGCATATCTTCTTTTAATTCCTCAATATCTTTGAAAGGAATTCGTTGACTAGCACCCACCAACATATTAAAACGTTCTTCATGATCTTTTCGTATAGATTGTAATAATTCAATGAGCCCTTTATCTAAACTTTCAGTTGTTTCAAAATCTTTGCTTACTTGAATATTTCTTTGTGGAGGATAAGAAAAAATTAGAATCATAACAGTCTCGCTTTAAAAGTGACTTAATTGTCAAAAAATAACGCTATTTTACAACAAAAAGCTCAAATTTGAAACAATAAATTGTGCTTGCCTTACTCCCTTTTACTGACTTCTCCTATCCCCCAAATAAACCGATATCCCATCAATAATGCCAATGAAATGATGAGACCACGTTAAACAAACTATACTTAAAAAATACGCACACTTAGACTTAAGTTTATATGCCATATGATGTAGTAGTATCAGGAGCAGGCCCTGCGGGACTTGCGGTTGCCTTCGAAGCAGTAAAGCGGAGGAAATCTGTACTCGTCATTAATGATCGAAAATTGTTGCCTGTAAGAACTCAATTTGTAGCTCTAGATATTGAGAGTATAAAATACCTTAAAGGAATGATGCTTGTCCCGGGGAAAGAAAAGCCAGAGAAGAAAAGGACAGAAGGGGAGAAGGAAGAGCCTTTATCTGAGGACGAAAAAAATAAAAACCGTGACTTAGAAAAAGACAATCAATTTCTCTCACAACTTTCCTCAAGCCACTCACGAGTTGCCATCAAAGACATTGAGCAATTTATCCAACGAAGAATTGCCGAACATCAAACAGGAAATATTCAATTTCGGGAAAATGCTAAAATCGAAAGTCTTGACATGAGTACAGGAATCCTAAAGATAACAGATAATTCAAAGCCTATTCAATTTACTACTTTGATTGGTGCAGACGGTACTAAACATCATGCAGCCAATAAAGTTAATGAATGGCATGAGAACAATTATCCGGTTTCCCCTCAAGTTTTTGAATATAAGAAAGTAGAAGGCCCAGACTATAACTTGCATGGAAGTTTCAATTTTATTTTAAAGAGCAAAACAGGCGAAATATTAGACTTTCCTGAAAAAACTTTTGTTGTTGGAAAAACTCTTGCTTTAAATGGGATGCTTACATTTGACGAGCACTCCTATGAAAAAAATAATGAGTCTTTATTCAAATGTAGTTTTGCGACAGAGCTTCCACCTTATTTGTACCATTTAATCAACCAGTACAATAAAGCTGACGATAAGAAAAGAAATGATATAGAGAAAATAATTTATGAAGAAGTCAGTTTATTTATCAGAACAGCGCTTGAGGGCTATTCAGAAAATACAAAGTTAGATATGAATGATACAATCATTGATTTCTCCCCAGTGAACCTTGAAAAAGCACAGAAAAATCCAGAAAAAGCAAAGCAGAAAAATAAACTTAAGATTCAGGCATTTACAACGGAATTATATGAAGCATCCCATGCAGTTTATAGTCACCAGCAAGCACACACCAGGTACTTATCAACAGGGGACTCTTATCGTTCACCGAATTATCAGATAGGACAAGGCATCAATAACACATTTGCACAGGCACAAGCCGTAGGCCAGGTCCTAGATGGAAAGAAAAGTTTAGAAGAATATGAAAAATTGTGCAAAACGCTCTCCGAAGACATGACAGATAAAACAGGGCTGTTTAGAAATGTCCTCAAAGGTGAGTATAAGAATGATATAAAACCGAGCAATATGCTTTGGCATCATCTGTTTGGAAATTCCCCTTCAAACCTAACAGATTTTATAAAAAATAATCAAAATAAACTTACCCCTGCACACTACCAACTAGCGCTAGATATTGCCTTACAGAATAACAAATTAGATATGGTTTATGCATTATACCAGATGGAGAACAGAAAGGACTTTACGCCTGACCCCATATTATTGCAAGCCGCCATTATTACAGCTTTAGTAGATAAAGATTTTAAAAAATACGATCCAACTTATATAGATTGGGAGCGTACAAGAAACTTAATGACATTAATTGAGGTAATTAATTTTAATACTCTGACCCTTGATGCTAATAAATCGACTTTATTACATTATTTAGCTGAAAAGAACTACCCGGATTTAATGAAAACTTGTATTAAACAATTGCAAAAAAATGGAGTAAACGTTGAGGAAGCATTATCCCAAAAAAACGCTCAAGGAAAATCTGTAGTAGATATTCTTAAGGAGAACAATGTAAATATCTCAAGTATATTAAATGCTGCAAGAGAAAATGTCGTTCATACATACAAAAATGAGCTTCAAGGAATGGGAATGGCTCAGAATAATCACCAAAGCACATCCTATCAGAAAACGTCAACTAGTTCAGAATAAAAGATATGTACTCTGGTAGCGTATAGAATGCCATCATCCCCTGCTTAACTATGACCTTAGTATCTTAGATACCTAAAAATAAATAAATTAACCAAGCAGAGTGAAAGATCTCTTCTATACTGTATATAAACTACTACTGAGATACCTTTGAAAATGAAATTTCTTTATCTCATAATGTTGTTTTTTTGTAACCTTAGCTTCGCTGCAAATCCCACTGTGACAGTTGGTACTCCTCTTTTTAACCCACCTTATGTCATGGTATCTGGCTCAACGGTTGCAGGATTTGATATTGATTTAATGAATGCTATTTGTGCACGACTACAATGGAACTGTAACTATTTACCTTTAAAATTTCCCCTGTTACTTGATGCAGTTGCTAATAATAAAGTTGATTTTGCCATTGGCAGCATTGTCATGACTTCAGAAAGACGTCAACGCTTTAATTTTAGTATACCTTATTTAATCTGTGATGGTGGCTTTAGCTTATTAGCAGGAAACTCTATCAACTCGGTTAATGATCTAAGGGGTAAGCGCGTCGGAGTTTTGAAAGCGCGGGAATACTATCAATATCTTTCAGAAAATTTCATTAACCAGTTTACAATAGTTCCGTATGATCAATATCAAAACATCTTTCTTGATCTTAAAAGCGGTAAAATTGATGCTGTTTTTGGAAATTATTTCAGCGCCCTCTATTTAGACCATCAATATCCCAGTGAGCTAAAAATCCTCCCACAGCATTTTCAAGTTGGAGAAGGATTAGGGATTATTGCCTCACCGTCGAATCAAGATAAGCTTGAGCAAATTAATCAAGTTCTATTACAGTTCCAAGCCGATGGCACCTTCGTTGGGCTCTATAATTATAATTTTGAGTTTTTCACAAAACAGCCAACACTGAGCTATTAATTACGCAGGTTCTTTCAATTTCCATCGCTTATGTAGCCAGTGCCATTGTTCTGGATGAGCTAAAATAATCCGTTCTAATGCCTGATTATAGGCTAACGTATTGCGATAAATTGATTCTTTTGCGGTTCCAAAATCTTGCCAATAAATAGGTTCATGAAACTCAAGGACATGTCGTCCATTCTCTAGGCGATAACCCGCCGCAGGCACTACCGGCACGCCGGTGTGTTGAGCAAAGCTTGCAAGACTGCGATAAGTTCCTGCTTTTTTACCAAAAAACTCAACGGCGACCCCATCTCGATTCGTCAACGAAGCATGTTGATCCAGAACAAAAACCACTGCATGATTTTGATCTAGCGCATTACAAACTTGCTCTAGGGAGTTTTTTTTAGGTATTACATTTAATCCCGCACGGTAATAACGTCTAAATAAAAGCTGTTCGAGAGCTTTGTTTCCTAGCGTTCGTCGAATAAAGTGAAATTGCCCCTTAAACTCCTTGAAACTTAATATGCCACCTAATGGTGCAAATTCCCAATTGCCAAAATGCCCCGTTAAAATTAATACACCCCGTTCTTGAGCTACAATATCTAGTAAGCGCTGATAACCCCGTACCTCTACCTGCTCGCGAAGCTTTTTTTCACTCATAAAACGTAATTGAATAATTTCTTTAATTGACGTAGCCATGTGAGAATAAAAAGCCTTAGCCAAGCGTTCTTTTTGCGAGCTAGTTAAGCTATTACCAAAGACCTGATTGATATTTGCCAGGATAATACGCCGTCGGTAAGGCACAAAACGATAGAGAAAACGTCCTGTCCATGAAAGGCGTAGGTTTTTGATCTTAGTCTCTAATTCAGTCACAAGCTTTAATCACTAAACAAGCATTCATACTCGCAAAACCACGGTTTATCATTAAGGCGGTCTTAGCGTTTTCTAGATAACGATGTTGCGCACTAATATTTAAATTTTCGCCAGCCACTGCTGCATTTTTAAAATTGGCAATACCTGGGACGCATTTGCGATCCAATGCATAAGTAGTTAATACAGCATCTAATATTCCCGAAGCACAAAGAGTATGTCCCGTAGACCATTTAAAAGCAGTAACTGGCTTTTGGGCAAATACACGATCAATTGCTTGAGCCTCACTATCATCTGATTTTATATTGCCATTTCCATGAGCGACTATAAAGTCAATGTCATTTGCATTCACGTCTTGGCTTTCTAGTGTATTGGTTATCAGGGTTGTTAAGGCATTGCCATCGGCCTCAATAGAAAATAACCCTGAGGCTTCACTGGATGACATACCTGCCACAATCTCGCCATAGGATCGTGCTTTGCGGGCCAGTGCACTTTCTTCGCTCTCCAAGACCAAAGCTGCAGCACCCTCAGCTAAAATGGTACCATCATGCTCGCTATCAAAAGGTTTTAGGTGCCGGCTGCTTATCACACCTAATTTTTCATAATAAAAAAGCGCTTGGGGCTCAATTACGTCATAGGCTACCACAATAGCGCGCTCAGCCTGCCCATGAGCAATAGCATTATAAGCTTCAATAATAGCCTGGGTACCACTTACAGCATGATTCGTGATGTTATGGTTTGGTCCTTTAAAGCCATAAGTAATTCCAGTATATGCCAAGACATTATTAGGCAAAATACGCAGTAACCACATGGGGTGCACTTCATTAAATAGTTGCTCAGCAAACTCTGTCATATTGCTATTTGTTTTTGCTAATAAGGGCAAAAAATCATCCTGCTGAAAATATTTATTCCCTGGTGAACCAACATACACGGCAGTTTTGTCATTAAATGAATTGGTGTGGTTTGCGTCTAAAGTTTCACGATAATTAACCAGCTGGCTATGATTAACAGCTTGCATTGCCGCATTGATCCCCATAACATCCTGTTTGGAAATCACCTTCATAAGCTTTCTGTCAGGTAACATTTTTGCTGGCTGAAAATTCTTAAGCTCTCCTCCTAAACGATGTGTCCACGAAGAGATATCCCATTGCTTAATTTCCTCAATGCCACTTTGTCCTGCCAAGATAGCATCCCAAGTACTATCCGCTGTATCGCCACATGCTGTTAGGGCGCTCAAACCTGTAATTAACACACGATTGGAGTTTTTCATTCGTTTACTCCGCCAAATTCCGGGTGCTTAAATAGCAAACAACTATTTGAACCACCAAAACCAAAAGAATTAGATAACACGACCCCTAGTGATTTTTCTCGAGGACCATCAATAACGTAATCCAGATCACACTCGGGATCTGCCGTAGTCAAGTTAGCCGTAGGTGGAATTTGTGCATGTTGAATACTTAACACAGAGAGGACTGCTTCCAAAGCGCCCGCCGCAGCAATCAAATGCCCAGTTTGACTTTTAGTAGAGCTTGTTGGCAACTGTTTTGCATGCTCTTTAAATACAGCTTTAATGGCGTTGGTTTCACTTAAGTCATTCATTTTAGTCGAAGTACCGTGCGCATTAATATAATCCACGTCGCTGGCTTTAACACCAGCTTCATCCAGGGCACGTTGTATTGCCTGAATCGCCCCATCACCATTAGGATGTGAGTCAGTAATTCGATATGAACTTAATGAATTTCCTTCACCAGCCAATTCTGCATAAATTCTTGCACCACGCGCTTTAGCCTTACTCCATTCCTCAAGAATTAAAAACGCAGCGCCTTCACCCAAAACAAACCCATTCCGAGTGGCATCAAAAGGTCTACTAGCAGTAGTTGGTGTTTCATTATAAGTTGATAAAGCACCTAATAAGCAAAAACTCGATAACCCCAGAGGGCTAATCATCGAATCAAAACCACCTGCCAACATAAAGTCAGCTTCTCCGCGTCGAATCACCTGCATAGCTAAACCAAGCGCTTGTCCACCTGAGGCACAAGCTGTATGCACTGAGGACGCATATCCTTTAATGCCAAATTGTTGAATAAGTAAAGATAGTCCTGAATTCGAAGTGGTTTTGCCAAAGTCGACCAAACGATAAAAGTTTTGTGACTTCTCTTGCAATTCGTTCCATTTAATTGTCCCGTCATGGGCACAGGTGTTTTGAAAACGTTGTAAATAATCAAACTCCGCTGTCATCATCCCGCTACCGGTCACCACTCCCCAACGGGAAGCCGTTTGGTCGTTGGGGAAGATGGCTGCATCTTCGAATGCCTGCAATGCCGCATCCAGTGCATATTGCGTAAATGGCATAGCAAAGCGATTATGCTTGCCTTTAATTGCTGGGTTAAGATTAAAATTCTTCACCTCAGCCGCAATATAAGTAGGAAAACCACTCGCATCAAATTGTTTAATTTCAGCGATGCCCGATTGACCAGCCATTAAATTGTGCCAAGTCGAATGAACATCATTTCCTAAAGGTGAAACCACCCCTAAACCTGTAATTGCCACACGTCTATTTTTCATAATTAGCAACCTTTCGCATTCATTACTACATCCAGAACACAGACACGCTTGCCTTCCACTTCACTGCGATAACTCAAAATCAATTGTTGTGCATCGTACTGTTTGACCTTAACGTGGCAAACGACTATATCACCTGGGTGTATAAATTCATTCATCTTGATTTTGCGCAATTCGCTGACTTGATAATCCGCGTCAAACTGAGCCAGAGCAACAAACTCTCTTGCCAAATTAAGCTTACACTCCAGTAATACTGTCATAGGAAGTACTGGTTTTTTAGGAAAATGATCAGGAAAATAAGGAGCTGCCCTAGTAATGTATTTTTCCGCAACTAACGAAACACCTGGTTCTGAAGCCACAATACGGTCAAAAGACAGTTTCGGAATACATGTTACTGGTACTGATGCAATAGATTGGCATGCAGAAAGGGGGCAATTCTGTTGCGGCCAATCCCCAGGTCGATTTATTTCAAAAAATTGCCGACGAACTTCTTGCTCATCAATAAATTCAGTCATTGGCAATAGTGGACCTAAAGCACCGTCAACATTGAATACAATTTCATTACTAATACGGGCGACACTGTGATATTGCACAGCCGTTTCATCTAGACGTTCAATAAAAGACTCTAATTCAAGAGTCTCACCGACATAAGCCGGACGATGCACTCGTGCACTCGCCACCACCCCCGCAACCGGCCGCAAAGTAAACCCATTAAAAGCCATAACATTCCAAGCAGCGAGTTGGCCTAGTGTTTCACCGATCAAAGAAGGGATGAAACATAGCCTGCCAGTATCATCTGAACAAAGATAAGCATCATCTTGAGTGATATGCTTTATCCCCCGAATTAATTCCCCGGGGGATAATTGCAAAATCCTATCGACAAATAAAAACCGCATTAGGCTGGCGTTTCACAAGCTTTTTGTTCATTAACCGCCACAACGACCAATTTACAAAAAGTTTCTACGGTAAAGAGTGTAGGAATTTCATTGACTTTCAAGTTTGCTTTGAAATATTCAGCAGGCACTTCACTTAAGTAATTTTTCAGGGCTTGCATCCCATTAGCGGTCAGCACACCGCCCTTCTCAAATTCATCTTCGGCCAAATCGCCACGTGCATTTTTTTCTAATTGACCGCGAGGAATTTTAATACTAAATTCTTTTTCAAGTTGAAAAACCAAATCAAGAAAATCAATAGATTCAGCACCCAAATCAGCGATTAAACGGCTGTTTAAAGAAACCTCTTCTTCATCAATGACTAATACATCAGCGATAATTTCCCTTACTTTAGGGTATACGCTTTCTACATTCATGTTTATTCCTCTAGAGCTCAACTGGTTTTCAAAACTCCGGAGTATATCATAAATTTTTGCTAGACAGCTACGACAATCAAGTTACTCCAGCACCGCCTGTATTTTTTTACAACAGAATGGACTCTCATTTCCTAGCACGCAGGGCTTAACCGATGCAACTCTATAAAAAAAATGGATTATCTCCTATACTCGCCCTTCAGAACAAGAATTCAATAAGCAGTGGAAATGATGCATAAAATTATAAAAATAATCGCCTTGGCCAGTATTTTTTACTTACCACTGCAAATTGCACATGCCTACAGCACATCAACTATTAACGCGCCAGTGACCCAAGTCAACGAAAATCAGGTGTTTCGCGATATGGTGATACATTATGTGCGTGCAGTAGCTAACCATAAAATCCTCAATGCTCCTTTGCCTAAATCACAACTAGACCTTCGATGGAGTGATAATTACCAACACTCACGCTGGAGTGTCCAAGTAATGATTTATTACCAAGGTCACAAAATAGGTCAAGGGAGTGCTCAACAAGCGGGCCTTACTCAAGTTGTCACACAAGCCACTGAGGACGCGTTAAGCCAGGTAACCCTCCCTAAAATTAGCGAGAAAGAATTAAGTCTTTTTCGTTTTAAAGTCTCCTTTGATTATTACCCCAATCAATATTACTCCTTCATTGAGTATTTAGATAAAGGATTGGAATTGATAGGCAATCGCATTGCTATTCGTCTCCTCAATACCCAATTGCTTAAACAACAAATTGCTAATAGCCAACAATATTTGCTCAATGCTATGCATCCCTCATTGCATGGATTCTCTAAAGCCTATAATGCAGCATTGGATACGCGTGATGATGAATTGCGCACGATCTATAGTTCCTCAAGCCTATATACCTTTTTAAAACTCTATCAGCTAAATCGCGATCCAAAATTGGAAAAACATTTTAAACCCATTGCAGATTTTATATTGTCCATGCAACTGCAATCAGGACCCAATACCGGAGGTTTTTATTATTCCTATGAGCCAAATACCAACAAAAAATCATGTCGCTTAGTTGTAGGGACTGCCTCAAAGACCATATTCACACTTCTTGAGCTCTATCATTTCTATCATGATGATAAGTACCTCGCAGCAGCTAAACATGCGGGCGACTGGTTGCTAACAATGATAAAGCCCGATGGCCAAGTGACTCCAGTTGCACAATGCAATAATAATATTTGGCATTATAATAATCGCCAATCTTTCCTGTACTCCGGACAAGTCCTTTCAGCATTATCAAGACTTTATAGGGTAACCAAAGATCAACGATATTATGCAGGAGCCACTAAGATAGCGAACCATTTTATCAGTGAAACTCAAAAGCAAGGTTTATTTTTAGGTGATAATTACCGTCCCCAAAATACCATTTCAACAAGTTGGGTCTTAATGTCGCTAATTGATTATGCAAAAATCAACCATGATGAAATTTATCGCAAACTAATCCGCCAACTGTCTAAATCCATTTTATCGATGCAAATTCTCGATAGTCATGACATTTACCTCTACGGACGCTATCGTGACACCAGAAAACCGAGTGGTAATGGGTGGATTAATGAAGTCATTGGTTCTTTATATGAATTTTGCCAAAGCAGCCAGTTAACCGATTGCCAACAATACCGCAAACCCATGATATTAACTTCCCGCTGGCTAATGCAAAATTCCTATACGCAAGCCAATACTTATGATATCAAAAATCCTTCACAGGCTATCGGCGGTTTTATT
>NZ_LNXV01000034.1:99288-119775 GCF_001467025.1 Legionella brunensis
ACGCCGTTTGCCATGGTGTTAACAGCTTAATTATCCTATTACAGATGGTTGGGCAAACCAATCAAACATTGTTAGTGGTTCCTGAAAGACCATTAGCTGATGTGCTTCCCTCGCTAAGAGCTGGTCAGGGTTTTTTGTAAGCGATAACTAACTCCCGAGATCAAATTTGTTAATTCCAACAACCAAACAGGAGTAATCACTTCAGCGATTGGCTTAATAATAATCAACACAACTAGAGAAATATCATTGTGGTTGATTTATAATCAACTAACAGTGACCTGTATTTTGGGGTGCCAATCATGCATGAGAGTGAATTTAATGAACTCCTTAAGACAATAGGTGACTTTAACGTTTCGCTTGAGAGTATTTTTGAAGAGCATGAGATCACTAAATTTTCTTCCACACAATTAACACATTTATGCCTAAAAGCCGTGGAATATGATGGTGATGACCTGACGAGCGTCCCTAAACCCATTAATGGTATCCCTTTTTCAACGACTGACTATTATGCTATTTGCACTAAAGCTGTAGAAAATACAGGTAAGGCACTTGCGCATGTACCGATTGAGTTACGAGATTTTGCATTGTGTTTTAAAGCTGTTAAACAGCATGGTTTTGCGCTGGAATTTGTACCGTCTTCATCTGAAAGCAAAATACAAGAACAAGAATATATCCGCTTATGGAATGAATCCGTTAAAACTTATGGCTTAGCTTTAGAAAAAATACCTCTAAAATACCGAAACGCCTCTTTATGCAATACAGCTGTTCTGCAAAATCCCCTTGCATTTAAGTGGGTACCTAATCCAGCTATTACTAAAGATTCGGTTCTATCACGCGAAGAGTATATTAACATTTGCTTTTCTACAATTAAGACAGATGGTCTACTGTTGGAACGCATGATAAATGATCCATTAATTGATCCCCCAACACTAAAGCAATTGACCTATTTTGCTGTTAAACACAATGCGAGAACCATTGAATTTGCCAATCCGTCATTGTTTACCGAAATGGAATATAGGGACTTATGTATGATGGCTGTTAAATACAACGGATTGGCGCTTCAATATATTCCTGCTCCTCAAAACGGTAAACCGTTTAGTACTGAGTATTATTTCACTCTGTGTAAAGCAGCAGTGGGTAAGGATGCTGAAGCATTACAATATGTGGTCAATGATGAGCTCAAAAAGAAAATTATTGACTCAGTCACTCCCTTTGAAATCCTTGCCAATTCGTATACAGCAATCAATTATTTTCCCAAAGGATATGAAAATTTAGATGAGATTAATTACAAATTTCTATCAGGGATAGAACATGTAGTCATCGCCTCTAATGGTAACGCTCAACAGAAAGAAATACGTGATAGTTACCTAGCCTATGCTAATAAATCAAAAAGAAAGGGCAAAACTCTATTTATTTATAGTGAAGACCTTGAGAACTTTTTAAACTATATGAATTCAATTAAATTGCTACAAAGTCTTAACCTCGTTATGTTGGATCATTTTCAACAATACAACGAGCAAATTTGCGGAAAAAACTCTGATGATATAATTAATCTATTGAGAACCTACCTTAATATAAATCGAGTAACGCTACTTGGTTGTGCTACAGCAAAATCTAAACCATTGGTAAGCGAAAAAGCACTTTTTACACAATTGAAACATGAGTTTGATGGTATAAAAAAGGACGCTTGCTCTTTAGTTCTTTCTTCCTTACCCCTTGAAGAAAAGAAGGCGTCTAAAATTTTAGAGACACAAAAAAATCCAACTTATTTTCTATATAAAAATAAAGATGAGTATATCCTTGAGTACAGAGCATCCGGAGGTAAAAAAGAATTAGTTAGTCTTAGTCAAAAACAAGTAGACCAGCTGTTTAATGTGCTTGGCAAGCCAAATCATCAATTTCCAGAGAAAGGACATGAATTATTTAGCTCATTGAACTCAAAGGTAAAAATAGAGCTTTGGGCGCTGCGTACTACAATGTTAGCCTCATTTAAATCTAACAATTCGACCTATCAGCAGCGAAAAAGTATATTCCCCTTCCTCACCAAAGGTGTGCTTCAGCCTGAGGACATAGAAAAGTTGGAGGAATCGCTACTTAAAAAATTATTCTTAGAAATTACCAATACACCGGATATTCAACGTCCCATTACCTTGAAAGGGTATACCCAGGGAATTTATGTTGATGTGCAAAATAACCGATTTTATTTCTCCGATACCAATATTTACTCACAGGGTTACAGTCAATCGCTTTTTGCGACATCGGAAGAAAGTATAGACGATAAGGAATTAACTGCACTTCACAATCGACTTCTTGCAGCCATGTTCGGTGAAGAGATAGGCTCAGAAACAAAATATAAGTCACTCATTGGCACTACAATGGACAAAAGTAGCAATAATAGTTGATGACTATAAATTGAACTACTTTTAAAATAGCCCTGGCTTTAGTAATCACGCAAGCCTTTCACTTGCGTGATTAATTCTCATCCTACGCGACTATATCCTGCATCAACAAATAACGTATGGGCATTTATCATTTTAGCCTCAGGTAAACATAGCAGATAGATTGCATCAGCTACATGTTGTGGCATTAATGGCTCAGCAGATAATGCATGAGCATGATACTCATCCAACAATTGCTCGCGATTAGGAAAATGTTTTAATGCATCCGTATCGACGACTCCAGCTGAAATCGTATTTACAGTAATTCCAAACTCTGCCAACTCAAGGCTTAGGGAGCGAACCAATGCTTCAAGAGCCGCTTTGGAAGCACCAATAAAAGCATAGTTTGGAATAGCACGGTGAGCTCCTAAACTGGATAAGGCAATAACACGGCTGTCAGGCGGCATCAGTTCTCGTCCTTCACATACCAGGTGATTTAGTGCCAACGCATTGGTCTCCAAGCACCAACGCCAATGTTTAGTTGACATTTTTAGAGCGGGCTTTAGTACACCACTAGCAGCATTACTGATTAAAAAATTTAGTTGGGAAAAATGTTCACGAAATTGCGCAAACATGTCTTTAATTGACTGATGATCAGCAACATTGGCTTGCAAAGCGATTGCCTTACGTCCTAATTGCTGAACTTCCTCAACTAAAATTTGAGCCTCATCAGAACTATTATAATAAACTATTGCTATATCGCAGCCTGCTTGTGCCAATTTTAACGCAGTGGCCTTGCCAATTCCACGAGCACCACCAGTGATTAACGCCACTTTGTTAGCAAATACACCACCCATTCTTTGTCCTCTAGATTAAAAAATGTACCAAAACTACAGTGAATACCCTTGTCTGTCAATGATTGCTCGTTTCAGTGGAATTCTTCTCAAGATGTTCTTGTCTCATAGACTCTAACTTTGTACCATCTGCTAACAACGTCATGAGGTGTATTATCGTCAATGAAGTATTCCTGGTTTACAACAGTGTTTCCAATCGCGACTATTTTTTCGTTTCGCATGCTGGGATTATTCATGTTAATCCCAGTTTTCACGGTCTATGCTACCCATCTTAGTGGAGCCACGCCAACATTAATGGGTTTGGCCTTGGGGAGTTATGGTTTAAGTCAGGGCTTACTACAAATGCCTTTCGGCCTACTTTCCGATCGCTTTGGGCGGAAACCCATATTAATGATTGGCTTACTACTATTTGCCTGTGGCAGCTTGCTCGGCGCTTTAAGCCACTCGATTTACACCATGATTGCTGCGCGTGCTCTGCAAGGAACCGGGGCAATTGGCAGTGTACTCATTGCTTTACTTGCTGATCTTACTCCTGACGAACAACGGACAAAAGCAATGGCAGTCATTGGCATGACCATTGGCTTGTCTTTCAGTTTGGCAATGGTCATTAGTCCAGCGATTACCAGTCATTTTGGTTTAGCTGGTATTTTTTATTTAACAACTATTTTAGCCTTAATCGGATTAGGCTTATTACATTTTATTATTCCAACGCCGAAGAAAGAATGTTTTCATGTCGATACTGAAGCCAACTTTTCTTTACTCAAAATGGTCCTTTGTAATAGACATTTGCAGCGGCTTAATGCAGGAATCTTTTTTCAACATGCCATTTTAACAGCTACTTTTTATGCAATTCCTATCATCCTACAACAGCAAATTAGTCAAGGACATCTCAACCAACAGTGGCATTTCTATTTGCCTTTAATGATTTGCTCATTTGTGCTGATGGTGCCATTTATTTTATTGGCTGAAAAAAGGCGGCAGATGAAAAAAGTTTTCGCGACAGCTGTCTTGGCAACAACTTTAATGCAATTTTCCCTCGCTTTTTTACATCAAGAATGGGTCAGCCTCTGGCTTTTGATGTTTATTTATTTCGTGGCGTTTAACATACTGGAAGCAACATTACCTTCATTAATATCAAAACAGGCCGATGCGAATAGCAAGGGAACTGCAATGGGTATTTATTCCAGCAGTCAATTTTTGGGCATTTTTTTAGGTGGCGCCTTAGCAGGAGTTCTCTATCAACTTGGTGGCAATATTGCCATCTTCACAATAAATGCACTCTTGGGCGCTCTCTGGTTTATTATCGCTTTATTTATGAAGCCTGATGTCTACACATCCACGCTACTTTTAACTTATCCTAAAGAACTCCATGATCCCAGTCAATTGTTGCAACGTTTAAGGAGCTTAAAAGGTGTCCAAGATTTGAGCCTAGCTCAAGCAGAGCACATTATTTATTTGCGAGTGGATAATGCCAATTATCAAGAAGGAAGTGCTGGCAAATTGTTAGAACAATTTGTCAGTTAGTATCGGCGCTCTAGCAGTTAATTGTAACCTGATAGCAAAACCCGTTGAAACATAATTTGCTATCAGCCTACGCAATTGCGGCTAGATTAGTTATAATTCCGCTCTAACTTTCGCATACAGGAGAACATAATGGCACGTGGGATTAATAAAGTGATCTTAATAGGTAACGTCGGTGTAGACCCTGATGTTAGATATATGCCCAATGGTAATGCCGTAACAACAATATCGCTTGCTACCAGTGAAACTTGGAAAGATAAGCAAACCGGTGATAAACAAGAGCGTACCGAATGGCACCGCGTAGTATGTTTCAATCGCTTAGGTGAAATTGCCGGTGAGTACGTGCGCAAAGGCTCAAAACTTTATGTCGAAGGCAGTTTACGTACCCGTAAGTGGCAAGATCAGCAAGGGCAAGAGCGCTACACAACTGAAATTGTTGCTACCGATATTCAAATGCTAGATGCAAAATCTGGTTCCTCTAACTTTGATGAAATACCAGCCTCAGCGTCTGCAGCACAGCCCTTGAATCGCAAACCACAAGCAGCCCCAGCCGCTCAAGATGCTTTTGATGAACTTGATGATGACATTCCATTTTAGTTTCTACGACTTCAACCCAATCAATTTATTGACGAACTACCTTGATGAATCTGACGCATCAAGGTAATTTCGCAAGGCTAAAGCCCCGATTGCTCAGTGGGATTTAATAAAGAAGGCTCGTGCTAGTTGTTTACTCTAAGAACGCAATTTCTTCCCTTGGATAATTGTCTATGGTTGTGAATTGGATTCAGTAAAGGCTGTCTCTAGTTCATCCACACGCTCTTCGGCTCTCGACTTTCTTATGCTAAAGAAACCGAATTGAAAGCCTGCTCTTGCCTCAGGATTCTTTTTAAAGTTAGCAATAGCCTCACTAACTCCTTCATTCGTTTCAATTGCCTTGAGAATTTTATCAACCTCATCAAGTTTAATTTCTTTCCTAGCTTTATTAATGACAAATAAACTTCCTATTTCATTCTTTAACGCATTCCGGTAGTTGATAAGTTGATTTTTTGCAATTTCTTGTTCGATTTTCTTTTCAAGGTCACTGCTTAAATAAAATCTTGCATCTTGCTTTTTAAACTCTAAAAAATGACTCAGAGCAGATGTATTTTTACCGGTTTTAATATATTCAGAAAGCTCCACATAAACTCGTGCAGCCCTTCTGCGTGCAAAAAAATCATTATAAGAGCCATCACCCGCCCATGCAGCTGCATAAACAAATCTGTCTCTAACATTATAGATGTCTCCGCCATAATTAATCTTGGTAAGAGTATTAAACAGTTCTAAGCGTAGACCAGTTAATTTTGACAGTGATTCGTGTTTTACCTGGAATTGTTGAATTGCAGCAGACATCTCTTTTAATGAGTCCAAAGTGTTATCGGGGTATCCTACATAGCTATAAACGTAATTTTTATCATCGGAATAATAAGTGTATGTTGTCAAATGATTAATCACTCGCTCAACTGTCTTCTTAAGCTCATCTAAGTTTTGAACATTGTAAGTACCTAAAGCCAACTTTAAGATTGCCTTATTTATCGACTTGGCATCATTATCGAGTTCTTCTTTCTTTACCGGCGGATTACCAATACATCCTAGAGAAAAATTATAAAATTTAATTCTCTTAACATAATTTTCTAAATCTATGTTGCGCAAAATAACGTCTTGAGAAAATTCTTGTAATAGCATGTTATGGGCCAGGATATTCAAATTTAAAGCAATTTTAACACTTGATTATTAACATTTTCTTAGTAGACGATTTAATCGACAATCTAGAAATAAACAGACTTGCGTGGCAATTTAGCATCAAAAACATTTTGAGAGTTACTCATCTGATTAACTTAATAGCATACCCCCTTAAGCAGGCTAAACACCAATATCAATTAGTTAAGGAATGGCATTCCTAAACATTATTTCAATAGCTCAGCAACTATTAATTAAAAATGGTATCTACAGATATAAAAAAACCCGCTCTCGCGGGTTTTTTTATATTAATCTTCTGAAGAGGTATTTTCCACAGGCCTGTCAACCAACTCTACAATAGCCATAGGGGCATTGTCGCCAGGACGGTAACCACATTTCAACACTCTAACGTAGCCTCCTGGACGCTCAACATAGCGTGGACCCAAAGTTGTAAATAATTTACCAACAGCACTTTTAGAGCGCAATCTATCAAAAACATATCTTCTAGAAGCAACGGAATCTTTCTTGCTTACAGTGATAAGAGGCTCAATGTAGCGGCGTAGCTCTTTTGCTTTTGGCAATGTTGTTTTGATAAGTTCGTGCTCAATAAGAGATGTGCACATGTTGGAAAACATTGCTTTTCGGTGGCTACTAGTACGGCTAAAACTACGGCCTGAATTACGGTGACGCATGACAAACTCCTAATATTACTCGCCAAGATTCGATGGCGGCCAATTTTCAAGCTTCATTCCCAAAGATAAAGAGCGCGAGGCAAGCACGTCTTTAATTTCTGTGAGGGACTTTTTGCCCAAATTGGGTGTTTTTAATAATTCATTCTCAGTCTTTTGAACCAAATCACCAATATAATAAATGTTTTCTGCTTTTAGACAGTTGGCAGAGCGAACAGTCAACTCTAAATCATCCACCGGTCTTAGCAAAATTGGATCGAAATCATTTCGTTCTTTATTATCTGTACGTGATTCTTCAAACTTCATATCCACAAAGGCATGCAATTGACGTTGCAGGATTGATGCAGAGATTCGAATCGCTTCCTCGGGATCCAAGGTACCATCGGTTTCCAAATCAATGGTTAACTTATCCAGATCAGTTCTATTTTCTACGCGCGCACTATCAACAAAGTAAGCAACTTTTTTGACAGGTGAGAAGGTATTGTCCAACTTCAATTTACCAACTGACTTTTGCTCAATTTCATCATCAAAGTTTCGTACAAAAGAATCTGTGGAATGAAATCCAACACCTTTTTCAATTTTTAAGGTCATATTCAATTTGCCATTTTCATTGAGAGTGGCAATGACCAATTCAGGGTTTACAATTTCCTGACCATGGGTTAACTCAATATCACCAGCAGTTACCTGACATGGACCTTGCTTACTTAGGGTTAAAATTGCTTCCTTCCCAGTTGTAAGTTTTATAGCAACTTGCTTTAGGTTTAGCAGGATATCAACTACATCCTCTTGAACACCTTCTATCGTGCTGTACTCATGGAGCACACCATCAATGGCTACTTCAGTAATTGCATAGCCAGGCATAGATGATAAAAGTATACGTCTCAACGCATTACCAAGCGTATGGCCATAACCTCGTTCCAAAGGCTCAAGAACAACTCGTGAGTGGTATGGCGACTTAGAGTCTACTTTAAGCACAGATGGCGTCATCATTTCATGTATGTCCATTCGGTTTTGTCTCCCGAGCTTACTTAGAGTAAAGTTCTACAACTAAATTAACGTTATAATAGGCTGATAAATCATTTAGTGTAGGCGCAGTTGTAAAAGTACCTTTGAAAGCACTTGAATCAATAGTTAACCAGTCACAAGCAGCACGCTGTTCTGAAAGTGCAACAGCTGCTTGGATACGCCCTTGTGCTTTTGCTTTTTGGCGAATAGAAATCACATCACCAGGCTTCACTAAATAGGATGGTATATTAACTACCTGATCATTTACCAAAATAGCTTTGTGCGCAACCAACTGTCTGGCTTCTGCACGAGTGCTTGCAAATCCCATTCGGTAAACAACATTATCAAGGCGTCTTTCAAGCAGGATCATCAAGTTCTCACCAGTAGAACCCGTTTGTCTCGCGGCTTTTTTGTAATAATTATGGAATTGCTTTTCCAATATGCCATATAGGCGTCTAATTTTTTGCTTTTCACGCAACTGTATACCGTAATCACTTAAGCGTGGTTTATTGGCACCATGTTGCCCGGGAAGCTTTTCAGCTTTACATTTCGACTTATGATCACGCACACCGCTTTTCAGGTATAAATCAGTACCCTCTCTACGTGATAATTTACATTTTGGACCAAGGTATCTAGCCATTAAAAACTCCTGAACTTATACACGACGTTTCTTGGGTGGCTTACATCCATTATGAGGTATGCCAGTCACATCGGTTATTTCTACAATTTTAAAATCCTGTGAAATCAGTTCACGAATTGTTGATTCACGACCTGGCCCAGGACCATCAATAAATACTGCTACAGACTTCATTCCGTATTCTTTTGCAACAGCAGACGCTCTTTCAGTCGCGACCTGCGCAGCATATGGAGTACTTTTTCTAGAACCGCGGAAACCAGAACCACCGGCAGTTGCCCAACATAGAGCATTACCTTGTCGGTCAGTAAAAGTCACGATGGTATTGTTAAAAGAAGCGTGAATATGAACGATACCGTCAGATACCACTCGTTTAACTTTCTTTCTTGCTTTTTGCTGCTTTGCCTTATTTATAGCCATCTTTTTTTCCTACATATAATTAGATATTGCTAGCTTTACGTCGACCTTTCCGAGTACGAGCATTGGTCTTAGTGCGTTGTCCACGTAATGGCAAGCCACGACGGTGACGAAGTCCGCGATAGCAACCAAGATCCATAAGCCGCTTAATATTCATAGTTACAGCTCGACGCAAGTCACCCTCAACAGTCATCTTAGCAATTTCTGTACGTAAAGCCTCAAGCTTCTCTTCAGATAATTGAGATACTTTAGTTGACGCCTCAATTCCTGTCATTTTACATAAATTAATCGCTGTAGTTTTGCCAATTCCATAAATCGACGTAAGCGCTATCACGATATGTTTGTGATCCGGTATATTAACACCTGCAATACGAGCCATTAGTCTCTCCGAACGTTATTTTTTGCTCTGCCAGAAAGGGACAGAAGAATACTATTATAATGAACCAAAATCAAGCAAGGACTATCCTTGCTTTTGCTTATGCCGTGCATCTTTGCATATAACGCGAATAGTTCCATTACGCTTAATAATTTTGCAGTTACGACAGAGTCGTTTTACTGATGCTCTAACTTTCATTAAAAACTCCGATAATAATCATAAAAGACCAGGCAATTTGGTCCCTCTAAAATTGGCTTTTTTCATCAACGAATCATACTGTTGTGTCATAAGATGAGCCTGTACTTGTGCTACAAAGTCCATGATTACAACAACGATGATTAA
The DNA here is from genome assembly GCF_001467025.1 of Legionella brunensis. Lineage (GTDB taxonomy): Bacteria > Pseudomonadota > Gammaproteobacteria > Legionellales > Legionellaceae > Tatlockia > Tatlockia brunensis. The sequence goes on from NZ_LNXV01000034.1 coordinate 109,221, forward strand.
CAGCGAAGTTCCACCAAAATAAAAAGGCACGTGCCAGGTATACATTAAAATCTGCGGCAATAAACAAACCAATACAAGATACGCAGCACCTACAAGAGTTAAACGCGTCATGACAGAGTCAATGTAGCGAGTAGTTTGCTCGCCTGGGCGTATACCAGGAATGTAGGCTCCAGATTTCTTTAAGTTGTCAGCCGTATCTTTTGGATTAAATACTAAAGCTGCATAGAAAAAAGCAAAGAATAAAATTGCAGCAGCATAAATAATCAAGTACAAAGGCTGTCCAGGGGAAAGAGCCATGCCAATGTCAGCCAACCAATCCATGCCTTTACCTTTACCGAAAAATTGTGCGAGTGTTGCTGGTAGTAGAATGATACTCGATGCAAAAATCGGAGGTATTACACCTGACATATTAATTTTTAAAGGCAAGTGACTGGTCTGAGCAGCATATACTTTTCGACCATGGGTCCTCTGAGCATAGTTTACCCTTATCCTTCGCTGTCCCCTTTCCATAAAAACAACAAAGCCGGTAACTACGACTACAATTACAGCAACCAAAAGCAATGTCAAAGCTTGCATTTGGCCTTCTTTAACTTGCTGCAACACAGAGGCTATAGCGTGGGGCATGCTTGAAACAATCCCTGAGAATATAATCAGAGATATACCATTGCCAACCCCCTTTTCTGTCATTTGCTCGCCAAGCCACATCAAAAACATTGTGCCTGTGACTAACGTTATTACTGACGTAAAATAGAAAAATACATCTGCATGCAAAGCAATTTGCTGCCCGGCTAGCCATCTTGCCATTCCTAAAGATTGAAATACAGCGAGAATTAACGTCAAATAACGGGTGTATTGATTAATCTTCCTACGTCCAGACTCACCTTCCTTTTTTAGTTGCTCTAACTTAGGTGATACCACTGAGAACAACTGGATGATGATAGATGCAGAAATATAAGGCATGATTCCTATGGCAAAGACAGTCACCCGAGATAAGGCCCCCCCTGAAAACATGTTAAACAAGCCAAATATGGTATTTTGTTGCTCACCAAAAAAATTGGCCAGTTTTTGAGGATCCAAACCGGGCACAGGAATATGCGCACCCAAACGATAGACTAAAATGCCTACTATGACAAATATCAGTCTTGCTTTTAATTCTGCCAATCCACCTCGGGATTGGCTGGATGCTTGCCTCTGGTTATTCATAGTCACTCTTCAATACTACCGCCAGCCTGCTCTATCGCTGCACGTGCACCTTTAGTCACACGCAAGCCCTTTAGTTTCACGGGAGCATTGATCTCACCAGAAAGAATAACTTTTACTTCTCGGATTGACTTACCTATCAAGCCAGAATCTTTTAAAACTTGAAGATTAATAGCGTCAACACCTAAGCCGGCCAATTCGTCTAAAGTTATTTGATCAATTGAACGTGCTACTCGAGACTTAAAACCCATTTTAGGAAGGCGACGCTGAATTGGCATTTGCCCACCTTCAAAATTTATTTTGTGGAATCCACCAGCACGAGCTTTTTGACCTTTATGCCCTTTACCACAAGTTTTACCTAGACCAGAACCAATACCACGGCCAAGGCGCTTTTTGCCTGGACGAGAACCGGGATCCGGAGACAGTGTATTCAAATTCATTATGCACACTCCTCAACTTGTACCAGGTAATTCACAACATTTACCAAACCTCTGATTGAAGGTGAATCTTGTTGGATTACACTACTATTTAATTTGCCTAAACCAAGTTGTTTCACAATTTCTATGTGCTTTGGTTTGCGTCCAATAACGCTTTTTACCAAAGTAATTTTGATTTTCTTGCTCATTATTCTTCCGCCATTACTTCTGCAACTGTTTTTCCACGTTTAGCAGCCACATAATCAGGTGTTCCAATATTAGTAAGTGCATTAATAGTGGCTCGCACAATGTTGCTTGGGTTGGTCGAACCAATGCTTTTTGCCAAAATGTTTTGTACACCTAAAACTTCGAGCACAGCACGCATTGCACCGCCGGCGATAATTCCTGTACCTTCACTTGCAGGCTTCATAAATACTTTGGATGCACCATAGTTCCAAGTAATTTCGTGATGAATTGTTTTCCCTGCTAATGGAATATAGGTCATATTCTTTCTTGCTTGGTCCATAGCCTTTTGAATTGCAATAGGCACTTCTCTTGCCTTACCACGACCAAAACCAACCTTGCCTTTACCATCACCCACAACTACCAATACGGCAAAGCCAAAAACACGACCACCTTTAACCACTTTGGCCGTACGAGTTACAGACACCAGCTTTTCTTGGTATCCGTCACTTTTTTGAATTTCATCAAATGCCATAACCGTTCCTTAAAAATTCAACCCAGCTTCTCGCGCGCCGTCGGCTAAAGCCTTGACTCTACCGTGGTATTTATAACCTGCACGATCAAAAGCAACATCACTTATTTTCTTAGCCTTGGCTCGTTCACCTAGCAATTTACCAACTTGGTATGCTTGTTCCACTCTGGTTCCTGAAAGAGCTGACTGAAGCTCCTTATCCACAGTAGATGAACAAGCTATTACTACATCACCCTTTTCGCCTCGAACGATGATTTGAGAATAAATATGAGTGCCACTTCTGTGCACTACAAGTCTTGGCTTCTCTGGATGACGACGATGAATGGCTTTTGCCTTTAAACCACGTCTTATACGGGCTTGTTGTTTATTCTTCATCTCTTACACCTTATTTCTTTTTGGCTTCTTTACGAATAATAATTTCGCCTGCATATCTAACGCCTTTACCTTTATAAGGTTCAGGTGGCCTAAACCCACGGATCTCAGAAGCAACTTGCCCTAATAATTGCTTATCAATACCACGGATAACAATGGTTGTGTTATTTGGCGTTTCAACAGTAACACCCTGGGGCAAACTGTATTCAATTGGATGAGAAAAACCTAAAGATAAAGTGATTGCTTTATTATTTGCTTGAGCACGATATCCCACACCAACCAATTCTAGTGTTAAATCAAAACCTGATGTAACACCTTTAACCATGTTGCTAACTAAAGCACGTACAGTCCCAGCATGAGCCCATGCATTAGGATCATTGGATGCTGGCTTAAATAAAATCTTACTATTGTTCTCTTGGCACTTACTAACATTAACCAGTTTATTGTAATGCTGAACTAGAGCCCCTTTAGGACCTTTTACTGTTAACGTATCCTTATCAATAGTGAGCTCAACGTTTGCAGGCAAATGAATTGGGGCTTTTGCTACTCTAGACATATTATTCCTCTCAAGTATTAGGCCACTTCACAAAGAACTTCACCGCCAACGCCTTGTTTCTTAGCTGCTACGTGAGTCATCACACCTTTAGAGGTAGAAAGGATGGCAACACCAAAACCAGGAATTGATGGTAAATCTTTAAATGATTTATAAACTCTTAAACCGGGGCGACTAATACGCAAAATACGCTCAATTACAGGTCTACCATGATAGTACTTTAATTGTAACGTAATAGATTTAAGATTGTTCTCAAGAGGCTGTACATTATAGTCCAATATATAACCTTCTTCTTTTAACACCCTAGCAATCTCTTCTTTCAATTTAGATGAATTCAGGGTTACGCTCTGATGTTTAGCTTGCTGACCATTGCGAATTCTAGTCAACATGTCAGCAACAGGATCATGCATACTCACAGTTGTTCTCCATAGAATAAAATTTACCAGCTGGACTTGCGACCACCAGTAACATTACCGGTCATAAGCTGCTGTCTTAGGCAAATCCTGCAAAGGCCAAATTTGCGATAAACTGCATGCGGACGTCCACATTGCTGGCAACGTGTGCTGTGTCGCACTGGATTCGAATTGATAGGAAGTTTAGCTAACTTAGCTTGGGCTTCCATGATCGTATCAAAGTCAGTAGACGACTTGATTAAAATTTTTAATTCTTTTCTACGCTCTTGATGTTTCGCGACAAGTTTAGCTCTTTTATGTTCGCGGGCGAGCATTGATTTTTTAGCCACAATATTACCCTTCTTTAGTGTTTATCTCTGTCTTTCAAAGGCAGGTTGAACGCTTCTAACAAGGCCTTCGCTTCTTCATTCGTCTTGGCACTAGTTGTGATACAAATATCTAGACCACGAATACCATCTGTCTTATCGAAATCAATCTCAGGGAAAACGAGTTGTTCGTGAATTCCCATGCTGTAGTTACCAGTCCCATCAAACGACTTGGGATTTAAACCACGAAAATCGCGCACACGAGGAAGAGTAATTGTAATCAGACGATCGAGGAATTCATACATACGTTCGCGTCGGAGCGTTACTTTGCATCCAATCGGCCATCCTTCACGAATTTTAAAACCGGCCAAAGATTTCTTAGCTTTGGTAACGACTGGTTTTTGGCCAGCAATCAAGGTCATGTCCTCAAGGGCATGATTCATGATTTTTTTATCACCCACAGCTTCGCCCACACCCATATTTAAAGTGATTTTTAAAATTTTGGGGACTTCCATTACACTTTTGTAGCCAAATCGTTTTATCATCATTGGCACTACATCTTTTTTATAAATATCTTTAAGTCTAGCCATTTCCGCCACCTAATCAGACAAGATCAATAACTTCATCATTTGATTTAAAATACCGTACCTTGCGTTTGTTACCATCGTTATCAAGGTATTTGAATCCAACTTTATCCGCCTTTTTAGATACCGGATTGTACATGGCAACGTTTGATATATCGAGCGGTGCTTCACGCGAAATAATGCCACCTTGCTGATTGAGTTGTGGGTTAGGCTTAACATGTTTCTTAATCATATTACCACCCTCAACAACAACACTATTGCCAAGAACCTTTGTTACCTTGCCTACGTGACCTCTACTTTTACCTGTGGTAATAATTACAGTATCACCTGATCTAATACGCTTCATAACTAATCCTTCTCACAATACTTCAGCAGCCAGAGAAATGATTTTCATAAACCGCTCTCTAAGCTCACGAGTTACAGGTCCAAATATACGTGTACCTATAGGCTCATTTTGGTTGTTTAAAAGCACCGCAGCATTACCATCAAAGCGAATAAGTGAACCATCATCACGACGCACACCTTGGCTTGTTCTAACTACAACAGCTTTCATTACGGCGCCTTTTTTTACTTTGCTACGAGGTATTGCATCTTTAATGCTTACTTTAATTACATCACCAACACGGGCATACCGTCTATGGGATCCACCAAGCACTTTGATACACATCACCTTACGTGCTCCGCTGTTGTCAGCAACATCGAGCACTGTCTGCATTTGTATCATTTTATTCTCCAGCTCTAAATTCGACCAGAAAAAGGCTGCTGATTATATCAGGCCTCTTAGGATTTTAAAAGTAATCAAAACGAATATCAGGAAATTACTTCAACTAGTACCCAACTTTTCATTTTAGAGAGTGGTCGAGATTCGCGAATTCTTACTATATTTCCAATTTTACCAATTTGATTTTCATCATGAGCATGAAGTTTTGTTCGACGCTTCATGATTTTTCCATATTTAGGATGTTTTACAGTACGCTCAACCATCACAACAATAGTTTTTTGCATTTTGTCACTGACAACTTTCCCAACTATGGTTCTAGCATTTGTTTCACTATTTGTCATGACACTTTCCTACCTTCTCAGCCATAATTGTTTTAACTCTTGCAATACCTTTTCTGACTTTAGGTATAAGATGAGTCTTATCCAAAGAGCCACTAGCTTTTTTCATGCGCAAGTTAAATTGCTCTTTACGTAGGGAGAGTAGCTCGGCTTGCATTTCATCGGGTGTTAACTCTCTTAACTCTTTAATGTCTTTCATCACATCACCTTGCGCTCTTCAAATGTTACTTTGAAAGGAAGTTTTGCTTTGGCAAGATCAAACGCTTCCATAGCCAACTCTCTACTTACACCTTCCATTTCAAATAATATTTTTCCTGGTTGAATTTGAGCAACCCAATACTCAACACTACCTTTACCTTTACCTTGACGAACTTCAAGAGGTTTCTGAGTGATTGGCTTATCTGGAAAAACACGAATCCAAATTTTTCCACCACGCTTAATGTGACGAGTCATAGCTCGTCGCGCAGCTTCAATTTGTCTTGCGGTTAAACGGCCTCTTTCAAGTGCTTTTAAACCAAACTCACCAAAGCTTACTTTAGAACCTCTTTGAGCCAAACCTCTGTTTCGGCCCTTCATTTGCTTACGATATTTCGTACGTTTTGGCTGTAACATGACTAATTCCTCACTTACTTACCGCTTTCAGTATTACGATTCTTCTGTGGGAGAACTTCTCCTTTGAAGATCCATACTTTAACGCCTATGATTCCATAGGTTGTTTTTGCTTCAGCAGTACCATAATCAACATCGGCACGGAAAGTATGTAGAGGAACTCTTCCTTCACGGTACCATTCACTACGAGCAATCTCAGCACCACCTAAACGGCCACTAACACAAATTTTAATTCCTTTTGCGCCAGCTTTCATTGCAGAAGTCACTGCCCTTTTCATTGCACGTCTGAACATAACTCGTTGCTCTAACTGTTGAGCAATACCTTCAGCAACAAGTGTTGAATCTAGTTCAGGCTTGCGAACTTCTTCGATGTTTAAATGTACTGGAACGCCTAATTTTGAAGCAATTTCACTTCTTAATGCTTCAATACCACCACCTTTCTTACCAATAATGACACCTGGCCTAGCAGTTAGAATAGTTACAACTGCATTATTAGCTGGACGCTCAATACGGATTTTACTTACAGCAGCAGCCATAAGTTTTTTCTTAAGGTACTTGCGAAGGTTTATATCTTGATTGAGAAGTTGTGCATAGTTTTTACTAGCATACCATTTGGAATTCCAATCTTGAACGATACCTAATCTGATACCTATAGGGTTTACTTTCTGTCCCATTGCTATTCCTCGTCAGATACTTTAATTGTGATATGGCAAGTACGTTTACAGATTCGATTCGCACGACCTTTAGCACGAGGGCTGATTCTTTTAAGAGTCGGCGCCTCGTCTACACAAACCACACCCACTTTCAATTCGTCAATATCTGCACCATTATTGTTTTCTGCACTAGCAATAGCAGATTCCAATAATTTCAGCATGAGTTGAGCACCCTTCTTGGGAGTAAATTTCAGAACGTCAATAGCGTTAGAAACATCCATCTTACGAATCATGTCAGCGATCAGTCTGCCCTTTTGGGCAGAGAGCGGTGCATTTTTTAATTTTGCTGTTACTTCCATCATTGCCTCTTACTTACCTTTAGCCTTTCTGTCACCAGAATGGCCTTTGAATGTACGAGTCATGGCAAACTCACCCAGTTTATGGCCAACCATATTGTCAGTAATATAAACTGGAACATGATCTTTACCATTGTGAACTGCAATTGTGAGATCGATCATCTCAGGTACAATTGTTGAGCGCCTGGACCAAGTTTTAATTGGTTTCTTGGACTTAGTTTCGATCGCCACTTCAACTTTTTTGATTAAGTGATGATCGACAAAAGGACCCTTTCTTATAGAACGTGCCACCTTGATATCCTCTTAGCTAATTATTTCTTCTTACGTCTTCTGACGATAAAACGATCAGTACGCTTGTTACTGCGCGTTTTGTACCCTTTTGTAGGAATACCCCACGGAGTTACCGGATGACGTCCCCCTGATGTACGGCCTTCACCACCACCATGCGGATGGTCGACTGGGTTCATAGCCACACCGCGAACGGTAGGTCTTATTCCTCTCCAACGTTTCGCACCAGCTTTACCAAGAGCACGCAAACTGTGTTCGCTATTACTGACTTCACCAATCACAGCTCTACAAGAACTTAAAACTTTGCGCATTTCGCCAGAACGCAATTTTAAAGTTGCATAGGTGCCTTCTTTAGCAACGATTTGGCCACTACATCCAGCACTTCTTAGCATTTGAGCCCCTTTTCCAGGTTTCAGCTCAACGCAATGAATAGTTGTACCAACTGGAATATTTCTTAATGGCAAACAATTACCATTACTAATAGGTGAATCTTCACCACTGACGATAACATCACCAGCTTCTAATCCAGAAGGTGCAATAATGTAACGCCGTTCACCATCTTTGTAAACCACTAAAGCGATTAAAGCAGAACGATTTGGGTCATATTCTAGTCTTTCAACTTTAGCATCAATACCGTCTTTGTCTCTTTTGAAGTCAATAACACGATATTTAGAACGAACACCACCGCCGATATGACGTACAGTGATTCGTCCTTGATTATTACGTCCACCAGTTTTATTTAACTTCTCAACAAGACCAGCATAGGGCTGTCCCTTATGAATATTATGATGGACGACTCGAATTTCACCACGCTTTCCGGGTGAAGTTGGTTTAGATTTTAATAATGCCATCTTAATCTGCCTTATTCAGTCACGGTAAAATCGATATCGTAATTTTCTTGAAGAGAAACAAAAGCTTTTTTCCAATCACTTCTCTTTCCATTCAATTGCTTAAAGCGCTTTCTCTTCCCTTTTACATTAATTACAGACACAGATTTTACTTTGACATTAAACATATGTTCTACAGCTTGTTTAATTTCTTGTTTAGTAGCCGTTTTTAAAACCTTAAACGTAAACTGCTTGTATCTGTCAGCCATCACAGTTGCTTTTTCAGAGGTGTGCGGTTCACGCAGAACCATTAATATATGTTCAGCATTCATTGTAACTGCTCCTCTAAACTCTTGATGGCTCCTTCAGTCATTAATACTTTTTCAAATCGTAACAAACTAACAGGATCCAATGATGTCACGTCACAAATGTCATATTGAATTAAATTACGAGAAGCCAGGTACTCATGTTCCCCTACCTCATGCATAACAACTAAAGCATTTTGTAACTCTAACTCGTTCATCTTTTTGATAAAATCTTTAGTCTTGTGAGATTGACACTGAAAATCACTGACTACAACTAAGTTACCACTGCGATGAAGCTCAGAGATTATACTACGCAATGCACGTTTGTACATTTTTTTGTTAAGTTTTTGAGTATAATCACGCTTCTTAGATGCAAAGGTTACCCCTCCTGAACGCCAAATTGGACTGCGGATGGTACCTGCTCTTGCTCTACCTGTTCCTTTTTGGCGCCATGGCTTTTTACCACCACCACGCACTTCTGAACGCGTTTTTTGAGCACTGTTTCCACTACGAGCATTATTCATAAAGGTAACAACTGCCTGATGAATTAGCCCTTCGTTATAAGCATAGCCAAACACTTCTTCATTTACTTTAAGTTGTGTATTGGTATCTCTAGTTTTAATTTCCATTATTTGCCCCCTTTCTTCTTAACTGCGGGCCTTACTTCAACTCTTGCTCCAGGACAGCCAGGAATAGCACCTTTGATCAAAAGCAAATTACGCTCTTTATCAACACGGACTACTTCCAGGTTTTGAGTAGTGCATCGCACATTTCCCAAATGCCCGGCCATTTTTTTACCTTTAAACACACGTCCTGGGGTTTGGTTTTGACCAATTGAACCAAGTACACGGTGAGATCGTGAGTTACCATGAGTAGCGTCTTGAGTACGGAAGTTATGACGCTTAACACCTCCGGCAAAACCTTTACCTTTTGTTGTTGCTGCCACATCTACCAATTGCCCATCATTAAAAACATCATGAACAGAGATAACTTGGCCTGCAGTAAATGCATCAATAGAGTCAACTCTAAATTCACACATCATATCACCCGCTTCAACCTCTGCTTTTGCAAAATGGCCTGCCTGCGGCTTACTGACATGACTTGCTTTTTTTACACCACCGGTTAGTTGGATGGCTGTGTAGCCATCAGCATCAACGGTTTTAATTTGAGATACACGGTTAGGAGCAACCTCAACCACAGAAACAGGTACTGATATACCATCCTCTGTAAATACCCGTGTCATACCGATTTTACGGCCTAATAACCCAATCGTCATTCTAACACCTCGTTAATAACCTTTGCCTATAAGACTTATTCATCATCAAGGCTAATCTGTACGTCCACACCTGCAGCAAGATCAAGCTTCATTAATGCATCTACTGTCTTCTCTGTAGGATGCACAATAACAACCAAGCGTTTGTGAGTACGTAATTCATATTGATCCCGCGCATCTTTATTCACATGAGGCGATATCAATACAGTAAATTTCTCTTTCTTAATAGGCAAAGGTATAGGGCCACGTAATTGTGCCCCTGTACGTTTTGCTGTCTCAACAATCTCACGAATTGACGAGTCAATCAGGCGATGGTCAAAAGATTTAAGACGTATTTTAATATTTTGATTGTTACTCATTATTTTCACTCAATGATTTTTGCGACTACACCGGCACCAACTGTGCGGCCACCTTCACGAATCGCGAAACGCAATCCTTCATCCATAGCAATGGGTGCATGCAAGCTAACGGTCATTTGGACGTTATCTCCTGGCATTACCATCTCTACACCACTTGGTAACTCACATGATCCAGTTACGTCAGTCGTTCTGAAGTAAAACTGTGGACGATAGCCATTGAAAAATGGAGTATGTCGACCACCTTCATCTTTCGACAGAACGTATACTT
>NZ_LNXV01000034.1:119785-135954 GCF_001467025.1 Legionella brunensis
ATCAGTCGTTCTGAAGTAAAACTGTGGACGATAGCCATTGAAAAATGGAGTATGTCGACCACCTTCATCTTTCGACAGAACGTATACTTCTGCTTCAAACTTCGTGTGGGGCTTGATTGTACCTGGCTTCGCCAATACTTGACCACGTTCAACTTCATCACGCTTAGTTCCACGTAACAAGACACCAACGTTATCGCCTGCGCGACCTTCGTCGAGTAACTTACGGAACATTTCAACGCCTGTGCAAGTCGTCTTCTGCGTATCGCGGATTCCAACAATCTCGACTTCTTCACCAACTTTAACTATTCCACTCTCAACACGTCCTGTTACTACTGTTCCGCGCCCAGAAATTGAGAATACATCTTCAATCGGTAACAAGAAGCTCTTATCAATGTTTCTTACTGGCTCAGGGATGTATGAGTCCATAGTCTCTACCAATTTCTCGATAGCGCCTACTCCAATCTCACTAGTATCACCTTCCAATGCTTTCAGTGCTGAACCAACAACAATAGGTATATCATCACCAGGAAACTCGTAACTGCTTAGCAAGTCACGTACTTCCATTTCTACCAATTCTAATAACTCAGGGTCATCAACCATGTCCGCTTTATTCATGAACACCACAATGTAGGGCACACCTACTTGACGTGACAACAAAATGTGTTCACGCGTTTGCGGCATCGGACCATCCGCTGCGGATACTACTAAAATAGCTCCGTCCATTTGAGCCGCACCAGTAATCATGTTCTTCACATAGTCAGCATGTCCTGGGCAATCTACGTGCGCGTAGTGGCGGTTAGCTGATTCATACTCAACGTGCGCTGTCGAAATCGTAATACCACGCTCACGTTCTTCAGGCGCGGCATCAATCTGATCATACGCCTTCGCTGTACCACCATACTTCTTCGCCATAATCGTTGTAATCGCTGCAGTCAATGTGGTCTTACCATGGTCTACGTGACCAATCGTTCCCACGTTCACGTGCGGCTTCTTACGCTCAAACTTTTCCTTCGCCATTTCAATACCTCGTTAACTTTTATTGTTTCTTAATAATTGCTTCAGCAATGTTTGTGGGCGCCTCTGCGTATCTTGAAAACTCCATAGAGTAGGTAGCGCGACCTTGAGTAGCAGAACGAAGATCCGTAGCGTAGCCAAACATTTCAGCCAAAGGAACTTCTGCTCGAACTATCTTACCAGCAGGAGAATCCTCCATACCTTGAACCATACCTCTACGACGATTGAGATCTCCCATTACATCGCCCATGTAATCTTCAGGAGTAACCACTTCAACTTGCATAATCGGTTCAAGTAAAACAGGCTTAGCTTTTAACGCACCTTGCTTAAAGCACTGAGAACCAGCAATCTTAAATGCCATTTCGCTAGAGTCAACTTCGTGGAATGAACCGTCAAACAAAGTAACTTTAACATCAACAACAGGATATCCAGCGATAACACCATTTTGTAGCTGTTCTTGTACACCTTTATCAACCGCAGGGATATATTCTTTGGGAATAACACCACCAACGATAGCATTTACGAACTCATAACCAACACCTGGCTGCTGAGGTTCAATTTTCAACCAAACGTGTCCATATTGACCACGACCACCTGATTGACGAACAAATTTACCTTCTTGTTCAACAGAAGTTTTAATTGTCTCGCGATAAGCAACCTGAGGTTTACCAACATTTGCTTCGACATTAAACTCACGCTTCATTCGGTCTACAATAATCTCTAAATGAAGCTCACCCATTCCCTGAATGATTGTTTGTCCTGATTCCTCATCAGTATGAACGCGGAATGAGGGGTCTTCTTGAGCCAATTTACCCAAAGCAATACCCATTTTCTCCTGGTCTGCTTTCGTCTTAGGCTCTACTGCGACTGCAATAACAGGATCAGGAAAATCCATTCGCTCTAGAGTCACAATATGGTCGACATCACAAAGTGTATCGCCAGTGGTTACAGTTTTCAGACCAACTGCAGCAGCAATATCACCAGCTCTGACTTCTTTGATTTCTTCACGTGAGTTAGCATGCATCTGCAACAAGCGGCCGATACGTTCTTTCTTCCCTTTAACAGGGTTATAAACTGTATCACCACTTTTGAGAACACCTGAATAAGCACGGAAATAAGTTAACGTTCCAACAAATGGATCGGTAGCAATTTTAAATGCCAAAGCAGAAAAAGGTTCGTCATAGGATGTTTTGCGGTGAATTTCTTCACCATCTTCATCAACACCACGAATGTCTGGAATATCAATTGGCGAGGGCAAGTACTCTACAACACCATCTAGTACGGCCTGGACTCCTTTGTTTTTAAAAGCAGAGCCGCAAAATACTGGAACGATTTCATTGTTGACTGTAAGTTGCCGTAGAGCTTTTTTAATTTCTGCCTCAGTAAACTCTTCACCTTCAAGATATTTTTCCATTAACTTTTCAGAGGCTTCAGCGGCTGCCTCTACAATTTTCGCACGATATTCTTCGCACTGCGCCAGCATGTCTGCGGGTATGTCTTTATATTCAAAAGACATACCTTTAGATTCTTCATCCCAATGTATTGCCTTCATTTTGATAAGGTCAATAACACCTTTAAAAGAATCTTCAGCCCCAATAGGTAATTGTACCACAACGGGATTAGAACCTAAGCGCTTTTGAATTTGGTCTACAACCCGCAAAAAGTTTGCGCCCATCCTATCCATTTTATTAACAAAAACGATACGAGGAACGCCGTATTTGTCGGATTGACGCCAGACTGTTTCAGATTGTGGCTCTACTCCAGATACAGAGTCAAACACTACGACAGCACCATCCAGCACGCGCAAAGAACGCTCTACTTCAATCATGAAATCCACGTGACCAGGGGTATCAATAATGTTAATACGGTGGCGTTGATAATTTTTGTCCATGCCTGACCAGTAACACGTAGTTGCTGCAGAAGTAATGGTAATACCACGCTCCTGCTCTTGAACCATCCAGTCCATCGTTGCAGCACCATCATGAACCTCACCGATTTTATGCGACATGCCGGTATAAAACAACACACGCTCAGTAGTTGTTGTCTTTCCAGCATCAACGTGTGCGGCAATGCCGATATTTCTGTATAGTTCTAGTGGAGTAGACACGAATTATCTCCCTGCTAATTCCATCTAAAATGTGCAAACGCCTGGTTAGCTTTTGCCATTTTATGAGTATCTTCACGTTTTTTTACAGCAGAACCTTTGTTCTCAAACGCATCCATTAGTTCACCAGCAAGACGTAACATCATGCCTTTTTCACCACGCGAACGAGCAGCCTGCACAATCCAGCGCATACCTAATGCAATACTTCTGTCAGTGCGCACTTCAACTGGAACTTGATAAGTAGCACCACCAACTCGGCGCGATCTTACTTCAACGCTTGGTCGAACGTTATCAAGTGCTTGCTCGAAGTAACGAAGAACACTACCGGATGCACCTGTGCTTCCCTCGTCACCACCTTCTTCATCAGCTTTCTTAATCTTTTTAACGCGGTCGTTTAATAATTCTAACGCACCATAAATGACCTTCTCAGCAATTGATTTTTTACCGCTAATCATTAGTACGTTAATAAACTTAGCGAGCAATTCACTATGATGCTTAGGATCAGGTAAAATCTCGCGTTTGGGGACTTCTCTTCTTCTTGGCATGTCTAGATTCCTACAATCAGATTATTTCTTATCTTTGGGTTTCTTGGTACCGTATTTTGAACGGCCTTGCTTACGATCGTTTACACCGGAAGTGTCCAAACTTCCGCGAACGGTGTGATAACGCACCCCAGGTAAATCCTTCACACGACCACCACGGATTAGCACCACAGAGTGTTCCTGCAAGTTGTGACCTTCTCCACCGATGTAGGACGTTACCTCGAAACCATTAGTCAAACGAACACGAGCAACCTTACGCATAGCTGAGTTAGGCTTTTTAGGTGTTGTTGTGTACACACGAGTACAAACACCACGTCGTTGAGGACAGGATTCCAATGCAGGGACGTTTGATTTCTTCTTAGCGTCCACGCGAGGCTTTCTTACTAACTGATTAATAGTAGCCATTTATTCTTAACTCCGAACTTTAACTTTTGTATACATTTCGAATGCATAAGGAGGCCGGATTCTATATAGGTCCAGCAGGTTTGTCAAGTTCAAACCTGCTGTTAATAGATCCGCATTAATGATCATTATGATCAGCATTGAGTGCCTCACTCAATGCATGCTCAACATCACTAGCAGTCACCGTATGCGTACCTTGCTCAATACCTGCAGCAGCTTTTGCACGTTTTGCCTTGCGGCCTTGATGATACGCGTAACCTGTTCCAGCTGGAATCAAGCGACCTACCATCACGTTTTCTTTTAAGCCACGCAGATCATCGACTTTTCCACTGACGGCAGCTTCAGTCAAGACACGAGTTGTTTCTTGGAATGATGCCGCAGAAATGAAGGATTCCGTCGCCAATGATGCTTTGGTAATACCTAGTAATATTGGCGTGCCATGAGCAACTTCTTTTCCTTCTGCAATAAGCTTGTCATTTTCCTGTAACATTACGCTTTCTTCGATTTGCTCACCAACTAAGAACTTCGAATCACCAGTAAATGTTATTATGCGCTTACGTAACATTTGTCGAACAATGACTTCGATATGCTTATCGTTAATCTTTACCCCTTGTAAACGATATACATCTTGAACTTCATTCACGATATAGTTTGCCAGAGCACCAACTCCAAGTAAGCGTAGAATATCATGTGGATTAAGCGGACCATCAGCAATAACCTCACCGCGTTCCACATGTTCTCCTTCGAAGACAGAAATATGACGCCATTTAGGTATTAACTCCTCGTGAGCTTGATGTTCAGATGCACTGATAATCAAACGCCGTTTACCTTTTGTTTCTTTACCGAAGTTTACTAAACCTGAAACTTCAGCCATAACAGCGGCATCCTTTGGCTTTCGCGCTTCAAAGAGGTCTGCTACTCGAGGTAGACCCCCTGTAATATCACGTGTCTTAGAACGCTCTTGCGGGATACGTGCAATAACGTCACCAACCCCAACAGCGTTTCCATCTTCAAAATTAATGATTGCATCAACTGGCAGATAGTATTGAGCAGGAACATTGGTTCCAGCCAAATAAATATCATCACCATCGTCAGAAACAAGCTTCACCATAGGACGCATGTCTTTACCTGCTGCGCTGCGTTGCTTCGCATCGGTAACAACAATATTGCTTAGACCAGTTAATTCATCGGTCTGACGATTCATGGTTAAACCTTCAATCAAATCCACAAATTTCAGTTTACCGCTTACTTCAGAGATAACTGGGTGGGTATGTGGATCCCACGTCGCAATAACTTGTCCAGCTTCTACAGGCATATTGTCATGAACACTTAAAACAGCACCATAAGGTAATTTATAACGTTCACGTTCGCGACCAAAGTCATCAACAATTGAAACTTCCCCTGAGCGCGAAACAGCGACTAGATTGCTATTCTCATGAGAAACCGTCTTGATATTATGCAGACGAATAACCCCTTTATTCTTAATTTGAATATTGTTTGCTGCTGTAGCTCTTGATGCTGCTCCTCCGATGTGGAAGGTACGCATGGTTAACTGTGTACCTGGCTCACCGATTGATTGCGCGGCAATGATACCGACTGCCTCACCTGTGTTAACCAAATGTCCACGCGCCAAATCACGACCATAGCATTTTGCACATAAACCAAATCGAGTTTCACAAGTAATTGGTGAACGAACCAACACTTGGTCAACACCAAACTTTTCAAGCTTTTCTACCCAATCTTCATCTAAAAGGGTACCTGCTTTGACAATTGGCTCTGCTTGATTAGGAATATAAACATCAGTTGCTACTACACGACCTAACACTCTCTCGTGTAATGGCTCAACAATATCCCCACCCTCAATCAGCGGCTGCATTAATATGCCGTGCTCAGTGCCGCAGTCATCTTCGGTGATCACTACGTCTTGGGCTACATCTACCAAACGACGTGTCAAATATCCTGAGTTTGCTGTTTTCAATGCTGTATCAGCAAGACCTTTGCGCGCTCCGTGGGTAGAAATAAAGTATTGGAACACATTAAGTCCTTCACGGAAATTCGCAGTAATCGGCGTCTCAATAATTGATCCGTCAGGGGCTGCCATCAAACCCCGCATACCAGCTAGCTGTCTAATCTGTGCGGCAGAACCCCTTGCTCCAGAGTCAGCCATCATGAAGATTGGGTTAAATGATTCTTGACGTGTTTTCTTACCATCGCGAGCAACAACTTCTTCAGTTGCAATTTTTGTCATCATTGACTTGGCCACCATTTCATTGGTACGTGACCAAATATCAATAACTTTATTATATCGCTCGCCGTTAGTTACTAGGCCTGAACGATACTGTGCTTCGATCTCACGTACTTCATTATCTGCCTGCTCAATGATAGAAGCCTTATCATCAGGTATCTCCATGTCTTCAATACCAATTGAAGCTCCCGCACGAGTAGCAAATTTAAATCCCATATACATCAGTTGGTCAGCAAAAATGACCGTTTCTTTTAGACCAAATTTACGGTAGCAAGTATCCACAACCTTGGTAATGGCTTTTTTAGTCATTGCTCTATTAATTAGAGAAAATGACATCCCTTTAGGCAGGATATCTGAAAGGATAGCACGACCAACGGTTGTCTCAACTAAATGGTAACCCTCCGCATCTTCGCGTAGCATTCTAATTTTGACTTTTGCATGTATGTCTACATAACCTGCTTCATAAAAATTTTGCGCTTCTTGTGCACTTACAAAAATTTTACCTTCACCCTGTGCATTAACTCGCTCTCTAGTCAAATAATACAGTCCAAGGACAACGTCTTGGCTTGGAACAATGATAGGCTCACCACTTGCAGGTGATAAGATATTGTTCGTTGACATCATTAAAGAGCGCGCTTCTAGCTGAGCTTCCAAGGTTAATGGCACGTGTACTGCCATTTGGTCCCCGTCGAAGTCTGCGTTATAGGCAGTACATACGAGAGGATGAAGCTGAATCGCTTTCCCTTCGATCAAAACAGGTTCAAATGCTTGAATACCAAGTCGGTGCAAAGTGGGCGCGCGGTTAAGTAGAATTGGATGCTCGCGAATAACATCATCAAGAATATCCCACACAACAGGATCTTCTCTCTCCACCATTTTTTTGGCTGCTTTAATTGTAGTTGCTAAACCTCTAAACTCTAATTTGCTAAATATAAAAGGTTTGAACAACTCCAATGCCATCTTTTTAGGTAGACCACATTGATGTAATCGTAGGGTAGGTCCGACTACAATTACCGAACGACCAGAATAGTCTACACGCTTACCTAGCAAGTTCTGTCTAAAACGACCTTGCTTACCTTTAATCATATCTGCTAGTGATTTTAGCGGACGCTTATTAGTACCTGTAATAGCTCGACCACGTCGACCATTGTCAAGTAACGCATCAACAGATTCTTGTAGCATACGCTTTTCGTTGCGCACAATAATATCAGGAGCATTTAAATCGAGAAGTCGTTTTAAGCGATTATTGCGGTTGATAACTCGACGATATAGATCATTTAAGTCAGATGTAGCAAAACGGCCACCATCTAATGGTACCAATGGACGCAAATCGGGTGGTAGAACTGGAAGTACATCCATGATCATCCACTCGGGCTTGTTACCAGACTCTTGAAATGCTTCAAGTAACTTTAATCGTTTAGTGATCTTCTTGATCTTGGTTTCTGAATTGGTTGTTGGCAATTCTTCACGCAATGATTTAATTTCTTCTTCTAAATCAATTTGTCGTAATAAATCACGGATCGCTTCAGCCCCCATGCGTGCATCAAATTCGTCGCCATATTGTTCCATCGCATCAAGATAGACTTCATCATTGAGCAATTGTCCGCGCTCTAATTCTGTCATGCCAGGATCAACAACAACAAATGCTTCAAAGTAAAGAACACGCTCGATATCACGCAGCGTCATATCCAGCAACAAACCAATACGGGATGGTAGGGATTTCAAGAACCATATATGAGCAACAGGACTAGCCAGCTCAATATGCCCCATTCTTTCGCGACGAACTTTAGCCAAAGCAAGCTCAACGCCACATTTTTCACAGATAACACCACGATGCTTAAGCCGTTTATACTTACCGCACAAGCATTCATAGTCTTTAACCGGGCCAAATGTTTTGGCGCAGAATAAACCATCACGCTCCGGTTTGAATGTTCTATAGTTAATGGTTTCAGGTTTTTTAACTTCTCCATATGACCAAGAACGGATTAAATCGGGCGAAGCTAGCGCAATTTTGATTGCATCAAATTCTTCACTTTGACCTTGTTGTTTGAGGATGCCAAGCAAATCACTCATTACAGGTGGTTTTCTCATTGGTTCGAGATTAGCCAAGTCTATGCCTCCAAAAATAGTTGTCAGAAATTATCGCTGAACGAAAAAATTATTAGTCATGCTCCAATTCGATATCGATACCCAATGCCCTTATTTCTTTCAGTAATACATTGAAAGACTCTGGCATGCCAGGATCCATACGATGGTCGCCATCAACTATATTTTTATATATCTTGGTACGTCCTCCGACATCATCTGATTTCACTGTTAACATCTCTTGCAACGTATAGGCAGCACCGTAGGCTTCTAGTGCCCACACTTCCATCTCTCCAAAACGCTGACCACCAAACTGTGCCTTACCGCCTAATGGTTGTTGGGTTACCAGGCTGTATGACCCAGTAGAACGTGCATGCATCTTATCATCTACTAAATGATTAAGCTTAAGCATATACATATAGCCAACGGTTACTGGATTATCAAATTGCTTACCGGTTCTGCCATCAAACAAAATTGTTTTTCCATCAGGACGTAACCCAGCTAACTCAAGCATTGCCTTGATTTCTTTCTCGTTAGCACCATCAAAAACAGGAGTTGCCATAGGTACACCTGCTCGCAGATTATCGGCCAACGTCATGACTTCTTCGTCACTTAAACTGTCTAAGTGGACTCTTTGTTGTCCATCATGATTATAGATTTTATCCAGGTAAGTTCTTACTTCGCTAACTGCGCGTTGAGCATCAAGCAAGTCAGCTATCCGCTGTCCAAGACCTTTTGCTGCAAGGCCCAAGTGCGTTTCAAGTACTTGCCCTATGTTCATACGTGAAGGAACGCCTAATGGATTTAATACGATATCAACTGCTGTTCCGTCAGCCATATGCGGCATATCTTCAACGGGCACAACAATAGAAATAACCCCTTTATTTCCATGACGTCCTGCCATCTTATCCCCAGGCTGAATTCGGCGTTTAACTGCCAAATACACTTTAACTATCTTGAGTACGCCTGGAGCTAGATCGTCTCCTTGAATAATTTTCTTACGACTATCATTAAAGCGCTTTTCCATTTCCTTACCGAGCAATTCCATTTGCTTAGAAAGCTGTTCTAACTGTTGACTAACAATATCGTCATCTACACGAATATCAAACCATTTCTCACGCTCTACTTTATTTAAATAGTCGGAAGTAATTTTTGTTCCAGGTTTAATATTGCTTGGACCACCAGCTGCAGCTTTATCAAGTAACAAATTGCTCACCCGATGATAGATATCCTCTTCTCGAATACGTCTTTCGTCGATTAAGTCCTTGCGTACACGTGCTAAGTGCTCTTCTTCAATACTTTTTGCACGCTCATCTTTCTCTAACCCATCACGTGTAAAAATTTGTACATCGATTACAGTTCCATTCATTCCTGAAGGAACACGTAATGAAGAATCTTTAACATCTGAGGCTTTCTCGCCAAAAATTGCTCTAAGCAATTTTTCTTCTGGTGTTAGTTGTGTCTCACCTTTTGGCGTTACTTTACCTACTAAAATATCACCAGCACTAACTTCGGCACCAATATACACAACGCCTGATTCATCAAGACTTGCTAATGCTGACTCACCGACATTAGGAATATCTGCAGTAATTTCTTCAGTTCCTAATTTTGTATCACGTGCAATACAGGTCAATTCTTCAATGTGAATAGTTGTAAATCTATCTTCCTGAACAATACGCTCAGATATGAGGATAGAATCTTCGAAGTTGTAACCATTCCAAGGCATAAACGCTACTAAAAGATTTTGTCCTAGGGCAAGTTCACCCATATCGGTACATGGACCGTCAGCAAGAATATCGCCTCTTTGAATACGGTCACCTGTAGATACTATAGGTCTTTGATTAATACAGGTATCTTGGTTTGAACGAAAATATTTAGTTAAATTATAAATATCTACCCCAGCTTCACCCGCAGTGGTTTCATCATCATTCACGCGAACTACAATACGCGAAGCATCGACTAAATCAATTACACCACCTCGTCTGGCAACAACTGAAACTCCTGAGTCAGAAGCCACAGTACGCTCCATTCCTGTACCAACTAATGGTTTTTCAGAACGAAGTGTCGGCACAGCTTGTCGTTGCATGTTTGAACCCATTAATGCGCGGTTCGCATCATCATGTTCAAGAAATGGAATCAAAGAAGCCGCTACTGAAACGATCTGTTTGGGTGACACATCCATATAATTAATTTTATCAGGAGTCGTTAATGAAAATTCATTTTGATGTCGACAAGGTACTAAATCAGCTAGAATATTACCTTTCTCATCTACAGCCACATTAGACTGAGCAATGTATTGATCCACTTCTTCAATTGCAGAAAGATATTCAATTTCATCAGTTACACGACCCTCAATAACTTTACGACATGGTGTCTCGATAAATCCATAGTCATTTGTTCTGGCATAAACAGATAGAGAATTAATCAATCCAATGTTTGGTCCTTCAGGTGTTTCAATTGGACACACACGACCATAGTGAGTCGTATGAACGTCACGCACCTCAAATCCTGCTCGTTCTCTTGTCAAACCACCTGGGCCAAGAGCTGAAACACGACGCTTATGAGTAACCCCTGAAAGAGGATTAACCTGATCCATAAATTGTGACAATTGGCTTGAGCCGAAAAATTCTTTCACAGCAGCAGAAACAGGTTTTGCATTAATTAAATCTTGTGGCATTAGATTTTCAGACTCAACAAGACTCAAACGCTCTTTAACCGCACGCTCAACTCTTACCAAACCTACACGGAATTGGTTTTCTGCCATTTCACCAACACTTCGAACACGACGGTTTCCTAAGTGATCAATATCATCAACCATTCCAATACCGTTACGAATATCAATAAGAGTTTTAATAACGGCAAGGATATCTTCTTTAGTTAAAGTACCTGGACCTGTGTCTTCCTTTCTACCTACGCGGCGGTTAAATTTCATACGACCGACTGCAGAAAGATCATAACGATCTTCGGCAAAGAAAAGGTTTTTAAATAATGCTTCAGCAGCTTCTTTAGTTGGTGGCTCACCAGGTCGCATCATGCGATATATTTCAACAAGGGCTTCCAACTGACTTGTAGTGGGATCAATTCTTAAGGTATCAGAGATATAAGAACCATGATCGAGATCATTGGTATAAATCATTTCAAAATTAAGAATGCCATTATCCGCGAGTTGGTCAAGCAAATCTGCAGTGACTTCGCCATTGGCCTCAGCCAAAACTTCGCCTGTATCAGTATTTATAATATTTTTGGCAAGAACTTTACCAATTAAATAATCTCTTGGTACAACGAGATCTTGCATATTACTCTTTTCCATTAATTTAATGTGACGAGCAGTAATGCGACGACCTTGTTCAACAATTAATTCTCCCGTTTCGGGAACAACAATATCAAATGAAGCAATTTCACCACGCAATCTTGCAGGAATAAGATTGATGTGAAACTCACCATTTCTCAATTGGCAGATTGTTGTTTCAAAAAACTCAGCGAGGATATCTTCTGTTTCATACCCAAGTGAGCGTAATAAAATGGTTACTGGTAACTTGCGCCGTCTGTCAATACGCACAAACACACAATCCTTTGGATCGAACTCAAAATCGAGCCAAGAACCACGGTATGGAATGATACGAGCAGAATAGAGTAGTTTGCCCGAGGAATGTGTTTTACCTCGATCATGTTCAAAAATAACACCAGGTGAACGGTGTAATTGGGATACTACAACTCGTTCAGTTCCATTTACAACAAATGTACCAACATCAGTCATTAAAGGGATTTCGCCCATGAAAACATCTTGCTCACGGATATCTTTGATGGGTTTTGGTTCACCAGCGGCGTCTTTGTCTAAAACAACTAATCTAATTTTAACGCGCAAAGGAGCTGAATAAGTCAGACCTCTAAGTTTACATTCACGTACATCAAAGGCTGGCTCACCTAATTTATAACTAACATACTCTAATCTGGCATTTCCAGAAAAACTTTCAATTGGGAAAACTGATGCAAATGCTGCATGCAAGCCGGTTTGCTGCCCATTAGCTATTGGGTCAGTCTCTAAAAAATCTCGATACGATTTTAGCTGGATTTCAAGCAGATTTGGGATCTCCATTTTATCTGCTTGCCTACCAAAGCTTTTGCGAAATCGTTTCTTCTCAGCATGTGAATATTGAGGTTTAGCTTCTGCAATTGCCATGGTGGTTCCTCTGTAAAATTATTGATATCATCAAACACACAAACCCAGCCATGAAACCATGGCTGGGTTCTTAAACTTATCTACAACGGTATTACTTAACTTCGACAGCAGCGCCAGCTTCTTCAAGCTTCTTCTTGATATCAGCAGCTTCGTCTTTAGACACGCCTTCTTTAACAGTTGAAGGAGCACCTTCTACTAAGTCTTTAGCTTCTTTTAAGCCTAAACCAGTAATTTCGCGAATTGCTTTAATAACGCCTACTTTGTTTGAGCCAAAGCTAGTCATTACAACGTTGAATTCAGTTTTCTCTTCTGCAGCAGCAGCACCACCAGCAGCAGGTGCAGCAACAGCAACCGCAGCAGCAGCGGCAGAAACATTAAACTTCTCTTCCATTGCTTCGATAAGTTCTACAATTTCCATTACAGTCATATTAGAGATTGTTTCAAGAATCTCATTTTTTGATACAGCCATTTCTAGCTCCTAGGTTAAAAATTATAAAGATTATGTGGTTTATTACTGTTTTTTGTCTTTGATTGCAGCAACAGTTCTCACCAATTTGGCATGAGGTTCTGCAAGAGTTCGGACAAACTTCTCAATTGGCGCTTTCATCACATACATTAGTTTAGCCAATGCTTCGTCACGAGTCGGCAAGCTAGCAACTGCATCCAGTTGATTAGCCTCATATACTTTCCCACTCACAGCTAATGCTTTGATTTCAAGCTTTTCAAATGTCTTAACGAAATCCTTCAGTAATCTTGCGGCATCACTCGGTGCTTCGAGAGATAAAGCAATAAACAAAGGACCAACCAACTTGTCACTTAAGCAAGCAAATTCAGTTTTTTCAAACGCTCTACGAGTCAGTGTATTTGGCACTACCCGTAAATAAACGCCTGCTTTGCGTGCTTCGCTACGAAGCTGGGTCATTTGATTCACAGTTAAACCACGATAATCAGCAACGACTGCCGAAATAGCCTTAGAAGCAACTGCTGTCACTTCTTCAACGACGGCTTTTTTTGCAGCTAATGTTAACGTCACGTTACTGACCTCCTAAGTTGTTCAAATCTCATAGATTTGACAGTTATGGTGGCCGTCTCAGAGAATACCCGGAGCCGGTTCACCGTCTGCGCAGGGTATTAAGCCCAAAAGCACCTGCGGTCTTCGACGGCATTGAACCATGTCTATGCCGTGAAAGCGATTTAAAGGGCGATATATATTACATAGGTATTGTAGCAATATCAATAGGTAATCCTGGCCCCATGGTTGTTGATAGTGAAATTTTCTTGAAATATACACCTTTGGCAGATGCTGGCTTAGCTTTTCTCAAGTCCATCATCAATGCTACAATGTTTTCAACCAAATCTTCGGCAGAAAAATTAATTTTACCAACCGTACAATGAATAATACCATTCTTATCAGTTCTGTAACGAACCTGGCCAGATTTGGCATCATTAACTGCCCCTTCCACGTTCATGGTAACCGTACCCACTTTTGGGTTTGGCATTAAACCACGTGGACCTAAAATTTGTCCAAGTTGACCAACAATACGCATCGCATCAGGAGTTGCAATAACTACATCAAAGTTCATTTCGCCTGCTTTGATCTGTTCTGCTAAATCTTCAAAACCTACTATATCAGCACCAGCATTTTTAGCCTTTGTTGCATTATCACCTTGGGCAAATACCGCAACGCGAACTTTTTTACCAGTACCTTTTGGTAGGTTAGTTGATGAACGAACAACTTGATCTGACTTTCGAGGATCGACACCAAGATTTACGCTAATATCAACGCTTTCTTCAAAATTTTTGCTTGCGAACTCTTTTAGTATAGCAATTGCGTCAGCTGCATTATAAAGGTGATTTGGTTTCACCTTTTCACGAATTTTCTGTTGTTTTTTACTTATAGCCATTGGTAACCCCTTATTCCAAACCTTCTACCTCGATGCCCATACTTCGAGCTGTCCCAGCAATGCTGCGAACTGCTGCCTCTAAATTAGCTGCTGTTAAATCTGGTTGTTTAACTTTAGCAATTTCTTCAAGTTGAGAACGCTTGAGTTTAGCAACCTTCTTGGTATTGGGGGTACCGCTTCCACTCTGGATACCTGCTGCTTTTTTCAATAGAACTGAGGCTGGCGGGGTTTTGGTTATAAATGTAAAACTACGATCTGAATAGACAGTAATTACTACAGGTGTAACCAACCCTTGTTCCATGCCTTGCGTTGCAGCATTAAATGCTTTACAGAATTCCATAATATTCACACCACGCTGTCCCAAAGCAGGTCCAACTGGTGGGCTTGGATTTGCCTTGCCGGCAGGGATCTGTAATTTTATATAAGCTTCTACTTTTTTAGCCATAATTACTCCTTACGGGTATAACGCTAGTTCACTTCTCATTAAAAATACTTAAAGCTACTAAAGCTTCCCAGTTAACACACACAAAAAAATTAAGTTTTTTCTACCTGACTAAACTCCAACTCAACTGGAGTTGAACGACCAAAGATAAGAACAGCAACTCTTAAGCGACTTTTCTCATAATTAACTTCTTCAACTACCCCATTGAAGTCAACAAAGGGTCCGTCTTTAACGCGTACCACTTCACCCGGTTCAAAGAGAATCTTGGGCTTCGGTTTAGTAACCCCTTCCTCAACACGCTGAAGAATGGCTCTAGCTTCTTTATCAGTAATTGGTGTTGGTGTTTGACTGGTTCCACCAATAAAACCTAAAACTCGAGGAATAGCTCGAATCATATGCCAGGTTTCATCATCCATAACCATATTAACCAACACATACCCGGGGAAGAATTTTCGCGTACTTTTTCTTTTTTGCCCCGCGCGCATTTCAACAACTTCTTCCGATGGAACGACTACTTCACCAATTTTCTCTTGCAGATGATGGTGTTCTGCGCGTGATTTAATTTCGCGCATGACAAAATTCTCATAGCCTGAATAGGCATGAACCACATACCATTGTTTAGTTTTATGCTCTTCCACCGTATTTTCAACCCAAATGTGTTAATTTAGCGATTACCCACATCATTGCAGAGTCTACACCCCAAAGAACAAACCCGGTTACTGCAACCATGATCATAACAATCGATGTGGTTTGAATAGTTTCTTGGCGTGTTGGCCAGACCACTTTTTGCAATTCTATTTTTGCATCTTTTGCGAATGCAAAGACTTCTTTTCCTTTGGATGTAAAAAATCCCAACACAGCTACTAACACAAACCAACCAATCCAAATAATTGCTTTTATAGGACCTGTAAAATCAAAATAGTAAGTCCCTAAAAAGGCAAAAATTGTGATTAGCAAAATGCCAAGCCACAATACTATTTCTTTAAAATTTAACTTGGAATCACTTGAATTTTTCATATTTATCTAATTGTTGGCAGGCCAGGAGGGAATCGAACCCCCAACCTGCGGTTTTGGAGACCGCCGCTCTGCCAATTGAGCTACTGGCCTAACATTAGCAATATTAGTGTGAAGCCATTCAGCCTCACACCTTTTATATCATTTATTCAATGATTTTTGCGACTACACCGGCACCAACTGTGCGGCCACCTTCACGAATCGCGAAACGCAATCCTTCATCCATAGCAATGGGTG
>NZ_LNXV01000035.1:0-366 GCF_001467025.1 Legionella brunensis
TTTAGTGTCTGACTCAAGCCCAAAATCTGGAGCAATTTGCAAAGAGCATTACTACACCGTAACCCCTAAATCACGTTATCGCTATGAGTTGGTGAATCAAGTGGCGGATGGCAAGCATTGCTACCCATCGGGCCACAGCACCCTGGCCTGGGAAGCTGGAAAAATCAAGCCGCATACGCCTGACCAATATGGGTTTTTGGTGTGGCGAAAACGTCACTGTACATTCCTTTAGTCGGGAGAATTCTATGCTAAGAAAAGGAATTTTGTTATTGATTGGGTTTTTGATAATGACTTCATCTTTTGCAGTACAAGTATCTGTGTTTGTTAGCTTTTCTATGCCAGATACGCTTTTGCAAGAGACATTAA
>NZ_LNXV01000035.1:542-799 GCF_001467025.1 Legionella brunensis
AATTTAAATTTAAATATTGATCCAACGAAGTTTGAACGTTTTGGCATCCATCAAGTCCCCGCATTAGTTGTGGATGATGGTAAAGCCTTTGATGTGATTTATGGTCACTTGACGATTCAAGAAGGATTCACCCGTATGACAGGCCGTGGGGAAGTTGATTTTACATCTAAAGATGTCAGGAGCCTTAGATGAGACAATTTGGTTTCATTTTATTTGGCTTCCTGTTTGCCGCGCTCGTTTCTGCACAAAATCAGAAT
>NZ_LNXV01000036.1:0-119397 GCF_001467025.1 Legionella brunensis
TTTTTATTCTTACTCATGGGCACCTCTTTTAAGTGTTGAAATTATAACAAGTTAAAAGAGATGACACAGTTATTTAAACACTACCTCAATCAAATCACCCATCATTAAAAAAATACTGGCCTTTAATTTCTTTGATTATCATTTCATTACTAGCAGCCCTAAGCATTAATTGGCAAATTGGTGGCGACATGCGGGTCTGGATGCATTATTTTATGGGTATTTTTCTGGTAATTTTCAGTACCTTAAAACTATTTCATCCCCTAGATTTTGCCGATGGCTTCGAGATGTACGATATTATCGCCAAACGCTCCCGAATTTATGCTTATTGTTATCCTTTGATTGAATTACTTTTGGGCCTCGCCTACCTCTCGTTTTTTTTACCAATACTAACCTACCTCATCACGATTATTATTTTAACCATTGGTGCCATTGGCGTGATCAAGGGATTGCAACAAGGACTTGATATCAATTGTCCTTGTATGGGTACTGTTCTAGATGTGCCTTTATCTACAGTCACCCTTACGGAAGATATAGGGATGGCTTTAATGGCTTTTATCCTTTTGATTATGAGTATATTTTAATAGGTATAGGCTGAGCAAATAACTTGGAGAAATTAAAAAATGATGACTCCATTTTCACAAAAGTATTTTTATTTTATTGCAAATATCCTACTTACAGGTTATATACTGGTTATCTCAGCCCCTTTATTTAACTCTTTACTCGCAGCGCTTATTTTAGCTTTGGCTTTAAAACCATTTGCAACTTTTCTTGAAAAATTTAAGGTTCCTCGTCTTTTGGCTTCTCTTATTTCAGTGGTTACATTCGTCATTGTTTTAGCGGGCCTTATTCTTTTTTTTCAAGCTCAAATACGAAATATCGATTTTAAGCTAGGTCATATTAGTCAAAATATGGTCTCGATGCCAACCTATATCCAAAGCTCGATTAGTAATTTTTTTGGCATTAGCCAAGAGCAGCAGACTTCTCTCCTGAACGAACTGTTTACAATAATAATTAAAAACAGCACGGTTTTATTCAATCATACGTTATCTTTTACCACATCGCTTGTTGCTTCAATATCAATTTTTATTATCGCATTATTTTTTTTCCTTAATTATCGAAAATTTTTTAAAAAATTTTTATTCAAAATAGTTAAAGAGAAATACCATTCCAATTTAAATCGGATTTTAACTCGCATTCTATCTGTTGTCAGTCATTATATATTTGGTTTGCTTCTTATTATTTTCATCGTTGCTCTTTTGAATACTTTAGGGCTTTGGCTTTTAGGGGTAGAACATGCGATTTTGTTTGGTGTATTGGCTGCTGTTTTAATACTTATCCCGTACATTGGTATTTTTATCGGTTCTCTACTTCCTGCCTTATTTGTTTTATTGACAAAAGGATCGTTTGGATATGCCTTTGCTGTGATTATTATTTTTATAATTGTACAATTCCTTGAAGGTAATTTTTTAACTCCTAATATTGTTGGCAGCCAAGTGAGCGTCAACCCTTTTGCAGTGATATTGGGGTTGTTAATTGGCGGATTATTACTCGGAATAACTGGTATTATGTTCGCGCTTCCCGTACTGGCAATAACAAAAGTGATCTGTGATGAAATAAAATCCCTAGAGCCTATAGGATATCTAATTAGTAATCCTAAATGAAAATTTCGTAGCGTGGAATGATTTTCATACCTTATTTTATGACAAGTGATTTCCTGATCACGTATAACTAGCGATAAAACTGCTATTCCTGTTTGTTGGCATTTCATCTTTATGGATAACAACCAAGTAGCAGAAATTTACCCAATCACTTAATTAATAATTATCTTCGGACCTAATAATTAATAAAGTTATGTATCTTATGCAAATCTAATGACCAGAACCACGAATTAAAAGAATTGGTACTGTCGCTATACGGATGATATTATCAGCCACACTGCCTAAAAAAAATCGACTAAAACCTCGTTCAAGCTTCCTCCAACAATCGGACTGATGGCCATCGCCCTAGCACTTTCTTTGTGCTTGAATGTATCTGGTTCAATCTGGCCTGAAATTATTTCAGGTTCTAAAGTTTTCTTGGAGCAGATCAATTTTAATGATACCTCACTCCATGGAATGCTTGCTTTCTGTTGTTTGCTGGTGCGCTTCATATTAACATTAGCCAACTTGCTGAACAAAAAATCGTTATCACTGTGCTAGCCTTCATCGGCACCCTAATTTCCACTGCCATTGTAGGTTTGCTAATGTATTGGCTACTCGATTTAATCAATATTCAGATTTCTTTTATCTACTGTCTACTCTTTGGCGCTCTTATTTCACCTACTGATCCGATTGCTGTGATGAGCATTTTAAAAACCCTAGGCACTCCTAAGAATTTAGAAATGAAAATCGCTGGAGAATCGCTCTTTAATGATGGAATAGGTGTTGTACTCTTTCTGGGCATTCTTGAAGTTGTCTCGAGCCCACATGAACTTAGTATCTCACATTTATTAATACTGTTTATTACAGAAGCTATGGGAGGTGCCTTGTTTGGATTAGTAACCGGCTATATCGCCTACAAAATGTTAAAATCCATCGACAACTATCAGGTTGAAATTCTTATCTCGCTTGCCCTTGTAATGGGGGGATATGCGTTAGGAGAGCGGATTCATATCTCAGCCCCCATTGCAATGGTAGTGGCTGGATTGCTTATTGGTAATCATGGACGACAGTTTGCAATGTCTGATAAAACACGCAAACATCTAGATACCTTCTGGGAATTACTCGATGAAATATTAAATGCCGTACTCTTCGTTCTAATCGGCCTAGAAGTGCTCGTATTAACTATCAATAAACAATATTTGTTGATTGGAATAATTGCGATTCCAGTGGTCCTACTGGCGCGCTGGATTTCAGTGGGAGTGCCATTAACTTTAATGCGTCGTCAACTAAAATTCACACCGCATAGTATCAAGATTCTCACCTGGGGCGGATTACGAGGAGGGATTTCGGTAGCATTGGCGCTTTCTCTGGGCAATAATAATCGGAAAAGAAAATGAATTTACCTTTGAAGCTATCTTAATGATGACCTATATCGTGGTGGTTTTTTCAATCTTGATTCAAGGGCTGACTATCGGTCCATTAGTGAAAAAACTGTATGCACGCAATCATCGAAAGAAAGATTTTCATGGATAATATTGCAGAATTTTTTTTATTTAAGAAAATAACATTATATATCCCTTAAAAGATCGACTAATAAATTGATTGAATTAGCAAGAGCTATTTGTTCTTTTTCAGTTAAAACTTGTAAGTTATCGTTCAATCTATTATGCAGAAGATAAGGAGCAGCAGAAACAAATTCATTCCCCTTTTCTGTAATATCAATGTAAATAATACGGCGGTCCTGAATATCACGTGTTCGATGAACAAATTGTTTTTCTTCTAGACGGTCAATTACGCCTACAATAGTGCTCATTGATAAATAAATGTTCTTTGAAAGAGCAGATATAGTCATTCTTCCATTCTCATAAATTTCATACAAACAGACTATTTGAGGAACAGTTAAACCATAGCATTTGTTTAATCTTCTGGAATGATAGTCCATCTGCTGCATAATTTTTCGTAAGGCAAGGATGATGTTTTTGGAACGTTGTTCTGACTGTTGAGCAGCTGTGATTTTGTTGTCAAGCGATTTTTTCTCGATATCACTCATGAATGATTCTTTACCTATTAACGATTGCAATGAACTAATTTACCCAGTACCATGAGAAATACTTTGTGTACAAATCATTTCAACAGATATAGATTTTTAAGGGCATTAACTATTGTATCCAAGTATTGAATATAACTATAGAAGTATCCTCAAAAATAATATTGAAATTAATTTTCAATACGCCAGTCACTTTAGTAATTCTCAAGTATCATCAACAAAGGAGGTTATCGAATGGATAATCAAATTAACAAACTCTTAAAATCAACCAGGGATGCATCGCAATTGACCTGCACTCCTACAGAGGAAGAAATTTATTTTAATAGTAATGGAGTGTTAACATTAGGAGTAGAAATTGAACTCCAGCTCATTGACTCTAAAAATTATAATTTATGCTCAAAAGCAACTGATGTACTTAATGCTACAGCCCATCTCGAAAAAATTAAACAAGAGTTTTATTTAAGTACTATAGAAGTGACTACAGATAAATGCATCACTGCTCAGGAAGTTGAAGATGATCTTTATAAAACACTCTCTTCTCTACAATTAGCAACAAAGGATTTAGGGATTTTATTTTCCACAACCGGTTCCCACCCTTTCTCTAAATACTCCGATTGGGTAGTCTCTCCTACGACTCGTTATCAAGAGCTAATTGATCGTAATCAATGGCTTACCCGACGTATGAGCGTATATGGCTTACATGTTCACATTGGCATGTCCAGTGGTGAAGACTGCATTCGTTTTAACAATTTTTTTATGTATTTTTTGCCTCATTTATTAGCGCTGTCTTCAAGCTCTCCGTTCTGGCAAGGAATAGATACAGGGCTTTCCTCTTGCAGACCAACTACTTATGAAGCATTACCAACTGCAGGACAACCCTATCATGTGCGAACATGGCAAGATTTTGAGCATTTATATAAGTCATTAAAATTATGTGGTTCGATTAAATCGCTTAAAGACTTATGGTGGGATTTAAGACCAAGTCCTGGATTTGGAACATTAGAAATTCGTGTTTGTGATGGAGCAGCCACTTTATCAGAGACGCTTGCTTTAGTTGCCTTGATTCATACACTTGCCTATTGGTTTGCTGATAATGGAAGTTGGCTTGAATCAGTAGCCTATCCTCCTTATTGGCTTTCTCGTGAAAACAAATGGAGGGCCATTCGTTACGGTTTGGATGCTGAATTAGTAATAAACACCGAAGGTAAAACCAAATTGATGCGCGAAGACATCCATGAATGGTTTGAAAAATTAAAACCTTACATTAAAAAATTGGATTATCAAACTTATTTTTCTACTCTTGAAGTGATTATGAATTCAGGGACAAGTTCTGAACGACAACGTAAAGTATTTGCTCACAATCATTCCCTTAAAGATATTGTGAAACATAACGTCAGTGAGTTCTTACTTCAAACACCTCTATACAGACTCGAATCTGCCATTACAACCCCTTGATGGGAACCGCTGTTTAATAAAAATAATCGAGGAGGAAAATAATAATGAAACAAGTAACTTATACATCAAAAAAATTGGGGAATGTAACGATTAAAAGCGAATTGAATCATTACACCATTTATTCGAATAGGTTAGAGGCCAGATCCCTTAATCAAGATGAAGAGAGCTTTTTAATTGATAAATATACTCCTCTTTTAGAGACCCCTGAAAATATAAAGATGTTTGGTGAAGGAAAGACCTGGGAATCCTCTGCCGTAAAAAAGTTCATACAGGATGAAACGAAACGTTGGAACTCTGGTAACAAATTCTCGGTGCTTTCGATTTACCATTCAACTACTCAAGAATTTATTGGTTATCTCCACATAAAACATTCTTTAGATGATTTCTCCCATGTGGGAGTCGGCCATCAAAATGTCGGTGAAATTGCTTATATTATTGATCACGCTTTTTGGGGAAAAGGTTATGGAACTGAAATTGCAATCTTAGGGAAAAAGTTTATAAAACATATTATTTCTGAAAGTGAGAATGAAACCTTAGAAAAGAACATTAAAGAAATCGTTGCTACAGTTCACCCTTCAAATGAAGGTTCCAAAAGAATCTTACAGAAAACTCTGAAACATCAGGAGCAGGAAGAATTTACTAAGTTCTGTGATAAACCACGCCTATTATTTTTTAAACCATTAAAAACAGATGTGCCCCAGGTAGATGAATCTAGCGTTTTATCTGCAAAACTGTAACAAAGGAGAAGTAACAATGTGTGGTATTGCCGGTGAATTCCAATTCAATAAAAGAAATATTCCTCTTATTAATCTAGAAAAAGCTCTACTTAGGCAGTTTAACCGAGGGCCTGATGACGGTCATATATACCTGACGAAAAGTTTGGCGCTGGGGCATAGAAGACTTAAAATTTTTGATTTAACAAATCTAGGAATGCAACCCATGGTTGATTCAGATTTAGGTTTGGCGTTGGTTTTTAATGGAGCAATTTATAATTTTACTGAGTTACGTGATGTTCTAAAATCTAAAGGATACTCTTTTATTTCCAATAGTGATACAGAGGTACTTCTTAAGGCCTACCATGCTTGGGGAAAAAATTGTGTACATCGTATCTATGGTATGTTTGCTTTTGCAATCTGGGAACAAAATACAGGTAAATTGATACTTGCCCGTGATCGATTAGGCATTAAACCACTTTATTATTCTGCTGATGCAAACTATGGATTCAAATTTGCATCCACATTACCTGCTTTAATTGAATTTGGTAATGTCAATACATCAATTGATAGAGTTGCACTTCACTATTACCTAACCTTTCATGCGGTTCCTGAACCGCTTACCATCTTATCTGGTGTAAAAAAACTCTCTCCAGGTTTTCTAATGACCGTCCATCCAGATGGAAAAATTGAAGAGGAACGTTATTGGGATTTGAAATTCGATAATACAAATGCAGATCATTATCGTGATGAAAATTATTGGATAAAAAAAACTTATGAAGCATTAAAATCAACAACGCATCGCCAACTAGCGGCAGATGTTCCTGTGGGTATCTTACTTTCTGGAGGTTTAGATTCTTCATTACTTGTGGCGATAGCTTCCCAACTTAGACAACAAGAAATTCAAACATTCTCTATTGGGTTTGAAAGTGCAAATGGAGAGCAAGGAGATGAATTCTTGTATTCGAATCTCATTGCTTCAGAATTTAATACACAGCATCAGCAAATTTTTATTTCAAATAAGCAATTAGCCTATTCATTAGGAAATTGTATTTCTGCAATGTCAGAACCTATGTTGAGTCATGACAATATTGGCTTTTATCTTCTGTCACATGAGGTATCCAAATATGTTAAAGTAGTTCTTTCAGGCCAAGGCGCAGACGAGATTTTTGCAGGTTATCATTGGTTTCAAAATATACATGTAAGTCCAGCTTTACCATCACAGTCAGCGCAAATAATTTTTAACAAAGTAGCAGATCGCTCTTTTAAAGAATATCAGCAACTTGTAATGCCAGATTTTCAAACAACATTTCATGCTTCGGATTTTTTAATTAAGCTTTGTGAAACAAATAATTCTAAAAACCCAATTGATAATTTACTTAAATATGAAAGTACCTTCGCATTAGCGAACGGTCCTTTAAGCCGAGTTGATAATATGACAATGGCAGCAAGTCTCGAAGCAAGAGTACCTTTTTTGGATGAAGAGATGCTCAAACTTGCAACTTCTATGCCCCTTCAATATAAATTACCCCAAAGAGGTAAATATATCTTAAAACAGCTTGGAAGAAAAATGCTTCCTAAACAAATTGTAGATCGTCCTAAAGGATATTTTCCAGTTCCAGCGTTGAAGTATTTAGAGGGAAATACTTTGGAGTTAATGCGTGAAGTACTTTCTCCTGAAAACATAAAACAGAGAGGTATTTTTAATTTACAAACAGTTCAAAGCTTATTTACAAACTCAGCGAAGAATTTTACGCCTTCAGGTATTTCCAAGCTGTGGCAAGTTGGTTTGCTTGAGTATTGGCTGCAACAGCACAAGTTATGAATAAATTGATACAACGACGTGCTTATGGGTTTAGAAATTTTGAAAATTACAGATTAAGGGTTAAGGTTTGATTAGTGCCCCGGAAATGGGGAAGAGCCAAATTTGAGCAGCTCTGTGTCCTTGATTAACGCCCAGGAAATTGGGAAGAGCCGAAAAGTGTAGCCAGAAGTGTAGCCAAGAATTTTTATCAGAGAAGAGGAGGTTTAAATTTAATAGCTAACTTACTGATTCTAAGGGGTATTTTATGGTCGGGACGGAAGGATTTGAACCTTCGACCACTAGCACCCCATGCTAGTACGCTACCAGGCTGCGCTACGCCCCGATTGGATGCGCATAATAACTTGTCTGGGTACAAATAACAAGATTAGAAGCATACTATCTAGAGGATAGTTACTTTTGAGAACTTATGCCAACTGCAAAAGTTGGCATCTTTAAATTGAGAGTGCTTATGGTTCTTGGGTTTGTTTGAGATTCGTGTTCAGGAAATGCTTCACGAATTCATAGTCTTTGGTTTGTAATCTATTCCCACTGCAAGTGGGGCTTGCCCATTTGTCAGCACAGGGTTTATCTCTGGCGATAGACCACATGGCTAAACCACCTAGACCTTTAGTTTGTGCGAATTGTCTTAGAGTATCCGCATTCGCGAGAGTAAACTGTTCTGGGTTAACATCGTTAACGCCAATCATAGGAGTCACTATAATCTGTTGCCAAAGTATTTCTACCTTTTTTTCAGGATATAAGGCTTGCAAATTGTCATGTAGTGCAGTTGCCGCATCGATGGCATAGTTTCCCATATCGCCTGTATACGCTGGGCCATAATCCATTGCCATAATATTAACGAGATAATTTAGATTGGCCGCTTTCGCCGCGTTTAAAACCTCTTTTCCTTGGAAGGTTAAACCTTCAGGCATTACAGGGAGGGTGAAACTCAGTTTAATCTTTGGATTTTTTTGTTGGAATACCCGAAGCGCTTGCATCAATTTCGGCACATCGGCAGTTCCGTTTTCAATATCAAAATCCAAAGTCTTCGCTTGATAAGTAGTAACAACTTTTTCAAATATAGCAACAAGCTGATTTTTGTCGCAATTAAAAGAAATATCAGTACCACTTGCTCCACCGAAAGAAACAGCAACATCAACCCCATGTTGAGTTAAGCGATCGGTAAGGCGTTTGGCCCATTTGGTGTTAATTTCATAATCAGCTTGTGCCCCCCATGCAGGCTGACAACTACCGCTGTCGGTGATGAATGCCAAATGATAGGCTTTAATACCATTGTCTGCAGCAATCTTTGCCAAATCCATGGGTTCCATGCTTTGAGTCTGTGAGTCCCAATAAGTGTTTATCGTAAGGTCCGCATAAGGACTAAAGACAGGTGCAGGAGTAGCAGCAAAACTGTTCGCACCAAAAAGAATTCCCCAAAAGATAAAATTAAATTTATTCATTTGATTCGTTAACTCAAACAAAACTGAATAAACATGATACCATTTAATCATATATTATACAAACGAGTCATTAAGTGGCATTCCATGTCTTCAAGCAAGGCACATAAAATAGCATAATGTACTAAAGTTAAACTAATGATCGCCAATTTTAATAAAGAACACGTCAACGAATATTTATGGTTTCACCTGCATGATCCAAATTATAAAACTGAAGCTCATCAACAATTAGTAGGTTTCCATTAGGGGGTATCTATCATTGATGTTTCCAAAGATAACAAAGTAGACGAACAGGTTATGTCATTAAAACCTAACGTATAGTGGCGGCAATCTTAGGGAGAAGGTAGATTGTTGGCAACTTCATCTTCAGGATCTGTTTCTCCTGTCGTTTCATAACCAGGAACGCCGTCTCCAAGTAAATTAACTTCATCACCACCGATAAATTGATTCTGATTTAATTGATTAGAGCTTCCTTCTAACTCCAGCTCCTCACCAAAATCGA
This sequence comes from Legionella brunensis, assembly GCF_001467025.1. Classification (GTDB taxonomy): domain Bacteria; phylum Pseudomonadota; class Gammaproteobacteria; order Legionellales; family Legionellaceae; genus Tatlockia; species Tatlockia brunensis. The sequence goes on from NZ_LNXV01000036.1 coordinate 9,622, forward strand.
GCTCTGGTTGAATTAATGTATCTTCTGTTAACTTCTCTAAGTCACTCATTTTCGTCTCAACTATCGAATAGTCTTTATTTAATTATAGTTGCAACGATTTAAATAGTTTTAAGGGCAGTTACTGCCCTTAATTTTGAAGAGGGCTAACCAAAAGCATTAATACCAGTAATATGCCGCCCCAGTACGAGGGTATGCACATTGTCGGTGCCTTCGTAGGTAAAGACTGACTCCAAGTTCAGCATATGACGAATGACATGATACTCAAGGCTGATTCCATTACCTCCCAATAAATTACGACAAGCACGGGCAATCTTTAATGCTTCCCGACAAGCATTCCCTTTTGCCAAAGAAATCATTACCGGCGTTTCACGTTGCTGATCTTTTAAACGCCCAATCTGCAAATTAAGGCACTGCGCTTTAATAATTTCCGTATACATCGTTGCCAAATCTTTTTGGATTAATTGGAAAGATGCCAGCGGCTTATCAAACTGCTTCCGTTCAAGTAAATAATCGCGCGTAATATCAAAACAAGCCATTGCAGCCCCCATCGCCCCCCAAGCTATACCATAACGTGCCTGGCTTAAACAACTAAGAGCAGCGCCTAAACCTTTATCACTGGCAGGCAACAGATTTTCATCAGGTACAAATACATCTTCAAGCACTATTTCACCGGTAATCGAAGCCCGTAGTGACATTTTTTGCTTTATTTCCGGGGTGCTAAATCCCTCAAATTCTTTTTCGACAATAAAACCACGAATTCCTGCTTCTGTTTTAGCCCATACTATGGCGATATCCGCAATGGGAGCATTGGTAATCCACATTTTAGCACCGTTCAAACGCCAGCCACCTTCTACTTTTTTAGCGTGAGTCCGCATACTGGCTGGGTCGGAACCCGAATCAGGCTCAGTCAGACCAAAGCAGCCTATCACTTCACCAGCAGCCATTGCAGGTAAAAAACGCTTTCTTTGCTCTTCATTACCATAACGAAAAATAGGATACATGCATAATGAACTTTGTACGGAAACAAAGCTACGCAAACCACTATCACCACGTTCTAATTCCTGGCATACCAAGCCATAAGAAACGTAAGAAGCTTCAGCGCCACCGTATTCGGCAGGTAAAGTCAAGCCTAACAACCCCAATTCTGCTGATTTTTTTATCAATTCCTTAGGGAATGCACCATGCTCAAAAGCTTCGGCCATTAGCGGTATAACATCTTGATTTACAAAACGCGAAACGCTGTCGCGAATCATACGCTCATCATCGTGCAATTGTTCGTCAAGAAATAACAAGTCGTCCACGTTCCTTCTCCCTTTTAACTGAATGTAATGCCAAAACCGCCGCGACAATTGAATCTCGGCTAGGCAACAAATACTGCCAAGCAGTACCTAATGGGATGAAACAATCTTCCCCTGTAATTCGTTTTATTTTTAAACGGTTGGGTGCCTGCTCCATCAATAAAGTCATTAAACCTTCACTTACTGAACCACTTTGACGCCCTTCATCAACTATCAAGACACGCTTCGCTTTTGCGACTTCGCGAATGATTGCTTCGGCAGGAAGGGGACTTAACCAACGTAAATCGATTAATTTCACATCGATATTATGCTGTTCTTTTAAAAGTTTTGCCGCTTGCCTTGATAAATAATAGCCGTTGGCATAGGTAAGGATAACGGTATCTCCTTCACCATAAACACCTACTTCACCTGCTTCAATGACTTTATCAATTGGCGGGTATTCAAATAACCAGCCATTATCTCCGACTTCATGTAAATCCTTGGTCATATATAAAGCGATGGGCTCCAAAAAGACAACTACACGGCCTTCTTGATGGGCTAGTTTCATGCAGCTACGCAGCATCATCGCCGCATCAGGGCCATTTGAAGGACAAGCCACTATCACCCCCGGCAAATCCCGTAATACAGCAATAGAGTTATCATTGTGAAAATGCCCGCCAAAGCCTTTTTGATAAGCTAAAGAAGCTATGCGTAGCACCATCGGATTTTGATATTGACCATTAGAAAAGAAAGACAATGTTGAGGCTTCACCCCGCAATTGATCTTCAGCATTATGCAAATAAGCTAAAAATTGGATCTCCGGGACAGGTAAAAAACCATTGTGAGCCAAACCGATTGCCGTGCCTAAGATAGTCGTTTCATCGAGTAGAGAATCAAACACACGTCTTTGACCGAAACGTGCTTGTAAGTCCGCGGTAACACGATATACCCCCCCTTTTTTGCCAACATCTTCTCCAAATATCAACATATTTGGATATTGCATCATCAAATCCGTTAAGGCGAAATTGATGTTCTGGCAAAGGTTACGTTTCATCGTTAGCTGGTTATAACTACTACCAAAAACTTGCTGTCGTCTTGATTCATCGGGAGGTAAATAAGCTCGTTTATTCCGCACTTTCGGTACCAGGGAAGACATAACCTCTTTAGCACTAGTCATTTTCGGTAAATGAATGGCCTCCATTGCCTTGGCCTCAATAAGGGCACGGTTATCTTGATATAAATCGATCATGGCTTTTGTCGTCATCCACCCCTCACGATTTAGTATTGCTGCCGTATACAACAAGGGATCGTTTGCTTCTCGTTGTTCAATTTCAGACTGTGTATTGTATTGTGATTCGATATCAGAACCAGCATGTCCTAATAAACGCACGCATTTCATGTGTAAAAATACAGGTTGTTTTTTTATTCTTGCCAGATATTGAGCGTCCTGGGCTTTTTGATAAATATCAGCAATATTTAATCCATCACAACTTATGTAATGTAAACCTGGACGTTGCTTTACAGAAGTCTCAATCCAGGTACTTGGTGTAGGCACTGAAATACCAATTCCATTATCTTCACAGATAAAAACTAAAGGCAGAGGATAAGGTTGTATCGCAATCCAAGAACAGGCATTAAGTGTTGTTTGTGCTGTCGCATGATTGGTTGAAGCATCACCGAAAGAACACAAAATAACCGCATCAGCGGGCAACTTACTGCTAATCGCTAACTCTTTGGCTCGAGTAATCGACAAGGCTGTCCCTAATGCCTTAGGCAAATGAGAAGCAATCGTCGATGTTTGTGGTGGAATCGTTAGAGGAATGCTGCCAAATACCTTATGGCGCCCCCCAGCAATGGGATCTTGAGCAGCAGCTACTAAGGATAATAGGATATCCCTTACACCATCAGTGCTTGAAAGCTGTTTGGCTCGCTGTAAATAAAACGCTCCACTGCGATAATGCAAAAAAGCCATGTCGCTGGCTCTAAAAATCTTGCCAAAGACTGCATTTCCTTCATGACCACTGCTACCTATGGTGTAATAAGACAAACCCTTTTCTTTTAATTGGCGAGCAATGAGATCAAGTAACCGCGATTTAATTTGTGAGTCAAATAATTCAATGGCCGTTTTCTTATCCATGCCTACATCTGCGGGCAAGGTAGAGCTTCTAATTGTTGGGAAATCTGCGTTCTTTATACGCTTGATAAATTGTTCATCGACTACACTGGCTCTATCTAGCATTTTTTACACCCTGTCTTAGTATCCCCTATAGGGGTGATATCCTTTCTGGTCAGCATCAAGTGATTGATATCTCAGCCGATACAGTGGGCATCAGTATAGTTAAATGCCTTTATAAAAGACAAGTAAATTAAGTCAAAGGGAGAAATATGGCTGTTGATATGTCAAATAGCACTCCGATAGTCAGACTGGAGCCCATGCAAGAACTAAAGCTGACAAAAGCTGCCACAGAACTTTATGTTGGACAAATATTAAAGACTGTTGTGGTAAAAGCGTTGAGTGAGAACCAAGTACTTATCAACATTAATGGCCAAAACATTAATGCCAGAACTTCACACCATGTAGATCCCGGTGAATTATTACAAGTGAAAGTATTACAAACTGCGGGTGAAACAATACTGCAAGTTTTGCGCAGTCCACCGCAATCAAACCCTCTGCATACTGCATTAATGCAAATCCTACCGCACCAAGCCTCACCCACTTATTTATTATCCTCCTTAAGTGGTTTAGCAACCCTTCCTAATTTACCAGCGGGTATTCATCGACAAATCCAGCAGCTATTAGTCAGTATTTCGCCATTAACACAGCTACCTCAGCAATTGGGTCAAGCAATCAACTACAGTGGCATTTTTTGGGAAAATACTTTATTACACTGGCGTAAAGAAAGCTCTCGAGAATTATTAAATCTAGACTTTAAGGGGCAATGCCTGCGTTTATTTAATTTGCTAAATGAGCAGTTGCCTGCTTTACCTCGCTTAGCGAATTCAACCACCCCCTATGAACCTGATAAATTGCCATTACCAGGCAGTATCCCTCAACCTCTTCGAGGCCTACCCACGCTTTCTTATGCGGGGCAAACCATTGAACATATTTTAGCAATGTTATATGAGCATACTGGTAAAACTATAGCCAGAATTGAAACCAACCAACTTTTACATTTACTAAGCCCCCCAGATGAGCCTTACAGTGTTATGCTTGAACTCCCTATAAAAACACTAACAGGTCTTGAGGTTATTCCGCTCAAAATTGAGGAGCAGCGCAAACAAAATACGACAACGGTCTCAAGCTGGTCCATTAGTTTTGCCGCTCATTTTAACAACCTTGGAGATATACAGGCTAAAGTAACATTGCAAGACAAAACCATTGATATTCAAATCCATACTGATAAAGCAGAAACTGTTGAATTCCTATCGGATAATCAACAGACTTTTGGCGAACTTTTGCAGGAATTAGAGTTAACTTTAAGCAGCTGGAATGTTCATTTAGGCTTATTAACTGAGGAAGAAATAGATACCAGCAACTTACGTCTATTGGATATAAGAATATGAAAAAAGAAAAAATGCAAGCAGTCGCCTTACGCTATGATGGCAAATCCGCCCCCAAAGTAACCGCCAAAGGAGACGGCATTATTGCTGAACAAATTATTAAGATTGCCAAAGAGCATGGAATTCCTTTACAACACGATGGGCAATTAACAGGGCTACTCGCTCAAGTAGAATTAAATAAGGAAATTCCACCTAAGCTGTATGTAGCGGTAGCTCAACTACTAACTTTCCTTTATTATCATAATGGTAAAGCTCCACAAGATTACCAGTAACTGGCAAAAACTGCTCAAATATTCTACAATTTATCTACCGAAGCAGACTTGAGGTCAATTATGAAACGGATAGCATTAGTGCCTATGTCAGTCATTTTGACAGCTTGTGGTTATACAAACACTGATGTGGTTGAGTATAAACAAGTCAGTGTTACTCCTGTTGTTACAACCCGTGTTGTTACTACTCCCGTTGTTACTAAACGGTGTTGTGCTACCATCGTTAAAACACCTAACAGATGTTGTCCCACTTCTACCGCTGCGGTAATTACCACTCCCAGCTGCTGTGGCTCAACAGTCGTTGCGCCTGTGGTAACAACGCCAATAGTTTATGATTCAGTTAATATTGTTGATACAGAACCGGTGGATGTAACAACCACTACTGTTGAATATTACTAACCTTCAACTCACAACTGAATCAAGACTCCTTATAAGGAGTCTTGATTACAAAACTAGTTTAAGCTTAGTGGATTATAAGGGCATTGCTTGCATGCATTTCGGCAACTTTTGTTTTACAAAGCTCTTTAAACTCTGTGGCTAAGTGAGCTTTATGTGCTTGCATAGCATCAGTATTATTTTGCGATAACCGCTCTAGAAATCCAGACTCTGCATAATTAGTATTGATCTCACAAACAACCCCACGCTTTTTATTTCTGGTCGCTTTAACCTTGGAAGCTGCTGCTTGGTCTTCCATGCTAACGGAGGCAACTGCTCCATGAAGATTATGCTTATTATAGGCACTATCTATACTTTGTTGTAAAGCATCTACACTACCTGTTCCAGAAACATAGTCTGCCATTGCTTTAATAACATCACGCTTTTCGTAAGATAATTTTTCAATATTGGCTGGATTAATACTCTTTAGTAAACCTACTCGTCCTGCTACTGCCTGCTCCCGCTCATTTGCACTTTTACATCCGGCTAATGACATCTCTTCGACATATACGGATAGTGATTGTGCGAGCATGCCGAATTGTTTATTTTGATGTTCATTATTGGCCATTATTTTAAATAGCGCCTGCACTGCCAAAGAAGGCATATCTTCTGCAGGAGTCATAGGCTCTAACTCCTTCCACGCCGCTTTCTTTTTTATTAAATCCTCCATCATCCATTTACCATCAACGGAGTCTTTGAAGTAATGATCACCGTCTTTTGCTTGTGGGAGAAAGCGTAGATAACGGGTATGGGAAACATTAAATGTTGCTGTAATACTTTGACGCAAGGCAGGAGGAAAAACTGCTGCATGCTGGTTAAACGTTGCCAATAGTGCCAAATCAGTCATGACAGCAGCTTCTCTAGTAGCTCCATCATAAGCAGTATAACTTAACTCATTGGTGTGTTGGTTTACAGGGATGTTTTGCACATAAACTAAAGCATTTACCTCACCACGACTCAATTGCCTCCAATTATAAAGATGAGAACCCTTCATGATACGTGCAGCGCTAGCGCGCTGCCTATTAGCAGAATCAAATAACGTATCAAAAGGTTTAGAGTGCAGTGATGTTAGCAAATTATAAACAACGGGCCCAGTATACCCTGGTTTTCTTGCTACTAATATTTCATGTACATACTTAAGTTTAGCAGCCACATCTTGCACTGCGGTTGCATGTCCTACAGATTTCACAGCGATTGAAGGGACTCGGGCTTCAACAGTGCGATCTTCATAGGGAGCTACTGAGTTATCTTCAGGATTATAATGAGAACGAGAGATTACACGCACCGCCAGCTCTTTAGCACCAATTTTTTTATCATGGGCCGTTTTCTCGGTAGCACTGATATGAACAGCACTTTCATTGCTGATATCAGTCCATAAGAAATCCCAGCCAGTAGCAGTCGTCGATGTAAAAGCATGGTCATCTAATTTTTCAGAGAATATTTCGCTCAATGCCGTAAAATCTCTTCCTGAGTTAAATAATGCATTGACCAACTCTTGTCGTGATGCAGCTGCCAACTCTATACGAGCCTCGTCCAATTGCTTATTGAGCTCAATATAATCAATGCCTTGGGAGCCACTAACTTTCTGTAAAATATCCTTAAACTTCGCCAAAACCTTGGTATTTATTTCAGCCATAAGCTCAGCACGTTGGTTTTCATTAAGTAACTGGCCTTGATGAAGTAAGCTAGGGTTATTATCTAAGACTGTTTGCTCTAACCCACGAAGACTTAAAGAGACGTGCATCATCATTTCTGCTTGCAAAGCACTGACACTAGTCCTATCGTCAGAGCTCAAATAATCATCAAGAACTTTATCCAGGCTCTTGGAAGGATCAACCTTTTCTTTAAAAGCTGCTCTGAACTCTTCGACATGAGCTATATCAAGATTACAAAGTGTTGTCGTTGTAAGCGTCGTGCCAAGCAGCTTTTCCAAATCCTTCTTAGTTCCATTGTCTTGATTGCTAATTAGCGCACAAATTTTCGCATAATCGTCTTCATCCAATTTCACTGGAATAATAACGTGTCCCTGGGGATCAAAAATCAAATGTTTTTGTTTTATATTGGCACGAGCCTGAGCCAGACCTTTTTTCACGAGATAATTATGATAAATAGCCTCAGCAGACGCTTTTCCTCTGCCTGCCGCTTGTTGGGCGAATTGGCCAACCATCTCGTATTCTTGCACCATTTCAGTAATCTTTTTTTCAAGCGGAGAATGGTTATTGGTTTGTTCAGGATGCCGTAATACCTGGTCAATCTTCTCCTCAAGGAAATTTTTTTTGCGGCTAGCCATATCTAACATCTCAGATATTTCATCACCTTGTGGATCAAGTAGATTTCTTCTCATGTGGGCAACATCTTCATCTTGGCTTGTCATATTTGCCAATTTGTAGAGTTGAAACATTAACCCCGCCGCCCGAGAATTCTGAGCACCACCCCAGCTTGCAAATAATTCCTTTTTATTTGAACTTCCTAGGTGTTTATTAAGTACCTCGACCGTCAGCCCTTCTTTAGCAATATCTGTAGCCAATTTTTGGAAAAATTTGGTTTTATATTTATTAGGCCCCTTGAGTAGATAGGCATCTATCTCTTCAAGAGCAGATATTGCTTGATGCTTGGCAATCAATTGATTGCTTCCGGGGGCTAAACGCTCATATAACTTGTCTTTAAGTTCAACAAATAATTCATGATTTTCATGGTTTGGTGCTGCTGCTTGATTACGGAGACTAGCACTTTGGAGTAGTTTTAATCTCTCATTAAATTGAGTGCCCCCATTAAAGAAGGGCATTTCCTTTATGAAATTAACTACACTTTCAAAAAATCCAGGCTCCTGATGCAATAATTGATGCACTTCTTGCTGCATAGCCTGAGAAAGCTCGAAGAAACGTCTGGGTTGCTGCTTAATTAAAGCGGCGGCAATTTGAGGATGTGAATTACTTAAAGGTTTAAATAATTCTTGATTTTTGTTAACAAGCACCACTAATTGTTCTATCAATTGTAGGGCTTTCTCTTCTCCAAGTTCATGCTTGGGTTTCTCTATATAAAGATTGTAAAGTTCACTCACTACTTGAGGAATATATTCGGGAGCAACGTCTGATAACCTTTCTAATTGTCGTTCAAGTTCGTAAAACCCAGACTCATAACATTTTTCCAAACTTTGCGCCAAAGACTTATGCTGATATTGCAAGCCATCGACCCCCAGCAAGCCCTTTAATTCACGATCAAGAGCACTTTTACCCTCTTTCGATAAGCGGTTTTTTTGCCAAAAATGATAATTATATTTAATTAATGTTGTTTTATTTGGACCAGAGATATCTTCAGCTACAATAATCGCCAATGAGATATCATCTAATGGAACATTGAGGGTGCGGTAAAGTGCTGCAACCCATAGAGCCGCTTGCGAGTTAGGTGATTTACCTGCTTTACTTCCCAACCAAAACAGCAATTCACGATCTTCTGGCTTCAGTGAAGCTAATTTTTCGGTTAGCCTCTCTACAGTCAGCTTTTTATCTTTGATTAAGTCAATGATTTCTCGGAAAAATTTTTTCTTCATTACATCATGTGGAGAATTGCCTTTCTTAGCGATGTAAGCTTCAAGCTCTTTACGGAGAGACATGGCTATTTCCAAAAAATAGAGAACTACTATTCAAAGTATAGAACTTAGCTTAAGAGAGTATTAGTTGAGCATATCTTATAAAATAATTTACAAAAATGTTACACTTCGCCAAACAAAAGGAGCGCTGGAGTTTTCATAAGGACATTAAGTAAGTATGATGACCTATTACGATACTATTTACAGATATTATGAAACCCTATTTACTCCTAGGTTTACCCCTTCTCAACTTACAAGCACACGCCTTACCCCAAGGATTTGTTTATTTACAGCAAATAGCACCGCAAGTCGTTGAGGATTTACGTTATGTAACTGCTGACAATTTTATGGGGCGACCTGTTCCTGGCTATCTGGCCAATCGCTGCATCCTAACACTGCCAGCGGCTCAACAATTAGCAAAAGCAGAAAAAAAGCCTTGGCGATGGGATATACTTTTAAAGTTTATGACTGTTATCGCCCACAAAAAGCAGTTAACTCTTTTTATATATGGAGTCAAAAAACCAGCGACCAAAAAATGAAAATGGATTTTTACCCGCGCGAAGAAAAAGAAACACTTTTTGATAAAGGCTACATTGCAAAATCATCAGGTCATAGTCGGGGTAGCACCGTCGATCTAACGCTTATCAAACTAGGAGCCAAGAAACCGGTTGCCTCTGCAACTCCTACCTTTTGTTATGGAAAAACCAGAGCACATATTAATGATAACTCTATCAATACTGGTACTCGTTTTGATTGTTTTGATATCAGCGCCCATACCGACTATCAAGATTTAACCCGGGAACAAAAAAGCAACCGTCTATTGCTACGTAATCTTATGGTTAGTTACGGTTTTAAGCCTTATAGGGAGGAGTGGTGGCATTTTACTTTGCGAAATGAACCATATCCTCATAATTACTTTAATTTCCCAGTAAAATAACAAGCCGTTAAAAGCCTTGAACTATGCTCTTAGCGGAGAAAAAGCTTTTATTTCTTGATTACGGATTAAAGCTAGCCTAACTTTTAGTAGGGAGACAAAAGATGAAGCTACCTTTATTATTTAGGATTTATCGCTTTACTCTATCAATTACCAGCTATGTGCTGCCAAACTTTGCCGGTGTCATGAGTGCTAAACGCTTTTTAACACCCACAAGACACCCAAGACCCTATTGGGAAAAAAATATTATTAAAAAAGGGGAAGAAAAAATTCTCGCCAATGATATTAAATCATGGTGTTGGGGAGAAGGGCCTAAAATTTTATTAATCCACGGTTGGAATGGCAGAGGTAGTCAACTAGGATTTTTTGTTGAGCCTTTGGTAAATATGGGATTCCAAGTTATTGCCATTGATGGCCCTGCTCACGGAGATTCCCCAGGCAAACGAACTAATCTTGGAGAATTCGCAAAAAAAATAGTATCAATCCAAAGCGAGCTTGGTCATCTTTATGGGGTTATTGCCCATTCTTTTGGATGCCCAGTGATTATGGTAGCTATCGACAAAGGATTCTCTGCCAACAAACTTGTCCTGATTTCCTCACCTTGCGATTTACAGGAAATTTTTGACCGTTTTACCCAATTCATGAACCTATCCTTTCGCTCTACACAATATTTTCAAGCTTATATCGAAAAAAAAGCAGCGCTTAAAGTGAAAGACGTGCAACTTAAAGAAATTATCGCTCATTTTCAAAAGCCCATTCTTATTGTTCATGACAAAAATGATGCCGAAATTCCTTATAGGGAAGCCTTAAAACTTACTGAAAAATTAAAAAATTATGAGTATTTATATACCAAAGGTTTGGGTCATCGACGCATTTTAAAATCTCCAGAGGTTTTAACGAGAGTAGTCAGTTTTCTTAATAGCGAGCAGTCACTTAATGAGACTCATTGATAATAGGGGATAATATATGTGGTTAATTTTTGCTATTGCCGCTGCATTACTATGGGGATTAAATTACTCACTTGCAGAGAAAATACTTCATAGTATTTCGCCGGTTACTTTATTAGCTTTAGAGATGCTCATTGGTGCCATTATATTTTCACTTGTTTCTTACTTTACAACCTTTAAAAAAGATTTAGCATTACTAAGCACAGAACCTACTCTTTTATGGCTAACCATCCTTGAAGTAGCAATTGTTATCTTAGCCAGTTTTTTTATTGTTTATTCCATACAATTTAAAAATGCTACCTTAGCAGGCATTGTTGAATTAATTTATCCTTTATTTATCATTTTATTTACTTGGCTACTCTTTAGAGAAAATCACGTCGATACTTCAGTCATTATTGGCGGATTATTAATCTTTGTTGGTGTATTAATAATTAGTATCCCTTGAGATTTTCAGCTCTTTTATTGTAAGAGATGGCTACTTAAGAGCAATTGCCATCTCCTCATACCTCTAGATAACCGCTTCGCGAATAGTCCAAATACGCTGCACGTTATCAGGCATTTCTGTCACTTCCATCCATAAAACAAGTGGCTTGACTCCTATACCACCAGGAATCACTTTTGAAGACAAAGCCACTGCAAAAGGATATTTCTTGCTTAAATTTTTTAATACATTTAATACTCCGGATGCATCTGCCTGGTTATCTTTGAGGACAAGTTCATTGCCACGATAAATCACAGTAACTGCCTGTCCTTTGAGAGCATCCTTTACCACTGTTTCAAGACGTCGCCATCTTGACTGTCGACCTCTTTGTACCTCTGCTTGGGTAGGATTTTGTTGAAACTTAAGTTTCTTCTGCGGTGCAAATACCCTTGCCCAGGTATTGTTGCCCGGTTTTTGTTGTAAGAAATAGGTACATAGTGCATCAACTAAATAGCGATACTTTCCTGAAACTGCAGGCTTGGTGCCAGGAACATTATTAATAAAAATGGAGAACGCCAAAATATGAGCATTTGCAGTATATAGATAGCCTGAAAGACTTACTATTCCTTTCATGGTTCCTGTTTTAGCACGTACCATGTCTCTTTGTGTTGGTGCTTTAAAGCGTCGCTGCAAAGTACCATCACGGCCCGATACTGGTAATGCTGCTATGTATTCATAAGATAGAGGAAATCTCTCGTAGAGAAAACGCAATAAACTGGTTGTTTGACTGGGTGTTAATAGATCATGACGTGACAACCCAGAGCCGTCTGTCAGTACTGCATTGTTTAATTGAACACCTGTTTGCTGCTGGATAAAGTTTTTAACAATGGGTTGCGCCTCTCCCCAGTTTACTGGAGAACCCTTTAATTTCTCGGCCGCATGAAGGAATAGGCTGTCGGCATATAAATTATCAGATGGTTTTAACGTATCTGCCATCAGTTGAGCGATAGGCTTGGATGATTCTGTTGCTATAAGCAATGAACCAGAGGGCGCCTTGCCCAGCAAAACATTTCCTTCAAGAACAATGTTAGCCTCAGCTAATTGGCTCTTGATTAATCCTTGGGCAAACGTTAAAGGATTGCGAATAGCCATTTGTTGCTGTACTGCCCATTGCCCAACTGTAACACAACCACGAACACTCAAATGATTTTGTTCATCCATTGAAAAATCAACCCCACAACGACTCCCTTTCGCTTTTGTTTTTACCTGATTATTAATGACTATGCTTCCACCAGGATCATTGGTCTCAACAATCGCAGGCTCATCTATCTCCGCTGAAGGATTAACTGTCACCGTCACGCGATTAGCATCAATCATTACGGGCGCCAAAGGTGCCCCATAACCATAGACAAAATCCTCAGCCATCCATCCTGGAGGATAAGGATTAACCAAAGCATGGCTGCTGTCGATATAAACATTTCCTTGAATGCGATTGATATGCCAAGTTCTTAATCCTGCAAACAAGTTAGCCAAGCGCTCATGACTAAATGAAGGATCACCAGAAAGACGCAGATATAAAGAACCCTTTAATCTCCCCTTTTGCAACTGTGACGCATTAGTACTTAGTTGATTTTTAAAGCGATAATCTGGCCCCAAAACCATTAGTGCCGCGGCATCAGAAAATAATTTCATATTACTAGCCGGGACAAAAGTACGGCTTTGATTTCGACGATACAAAGTAGCTCCCGTCGTTAAATCAACCACCTCGATCCCTATGTTAAGAGAAGAGGAGACCTGATTGATTAACTTATCAACACCGGTTTGAAGACTGGCATAGGAAGATGCCGCTAACAAAGTTAATAATGTGCCCAACAACATCCTTTTCATCAATTTCGGTTCCTTTATGCTGGAATTTAATAAGGAAATGTTAATCATAACGCAAGCCCATACGCTCCAGAAGCCCTGCTAAGGTATCATTATCGAAAAACTTAACTTGTAGCCATCCTCCACTACCTTCATTAGCAACAATTTGTACAGGAGCACCTATTTGCTCAGCTATTTTATTCTCTAGACGCACAATATCACGATCGCGGCTAGGGTCTCGTAGAGTCTGCTCACCTTCTTTAATCTCTTTGACTTTCTTTTCCAAATAACGCACAGACCATTCATGCTCTTCAATTTGTTTTGCTAAAGAACGTTGTTGGTTAACAGACAGCCCCACCAACATCTTCGCATGCCCCATGGACAGTCGCCCGGCCCTCACCTGCTCTTGTATAGATTCACATAACGTTAATAGGCGTAAAATATTGGCAATATGGCTTCGTGACTTACCTACCAACACAGCTATTTCATCTTGCTGAAAATAAAAATCATCAAGAAGACGACGATAGCCATTTGCTTCTTCAATTAAATTTAAATTCTCGCGCTGAATGTTCTCAATAAGCGTCACTGCAGCTGCTTGCTCATCCGAATAGTCACCAATTAAACAGGGAAGCTCCGTTAAATTGGCCATCATTGCTGCACGCCACCGCCGCTCACCAGCAATAATTTCATAACTATCTTTTGCCAATTCCCTAATGACTAAAGGCTCGATTAAGCCTTGAGAAGCAATAGAGTCAGCTAATTCTTGTAGGGCAGATTGTGTGAAATTTTTTCGAGGCTGATAACGACCGGGACGCAAAAATTCAATAGGGATTAATTTATAGACTGTTTTCATATTGAAGAAACATAAACTAAGTGAGCTTATTGTTTCATAAGATTTCAAAATTCCATAATCGTGTTTACTAAAAATGTGCAAAAACTAGGGATTTAATTGTAAAGAGTCATCAAAAGATAGCTTGGCCGCTGCTGGCAATGGTTCACGAGCAAAAAAGCCTATGGTAGACAAGCTAACACTGTTGTTGGTAATTTGACAGGATGCCTCAGCAGATAGACGGGATACCTCTGCAAATAAAAGTGGATTACTGCTTAAAAACTCTTTTGCTTGTGTCCTGATGAAACTGTCATTAGAATCCAGAATTTGTCCTATATAACTTGCTGCTTGTTGTAACTTAGCCTCAGAACCTGTTGCCGCAAGTGCTACCGCCATATCCAGCATAGCATTCGTTAAACCCTGATCCAGCGCGATTTTCATCCACTTCATATACTGGCTGGAATTTTGCGGATAATTTTGGGCTGCCCTATAAGCCGAAACAGCATTTCCCTTGAGCGTCGCTAAGGCTTTCAAGTGCTTTAATTCATTAATTGCTTCTGTTTTGCTTTGATAATCATTAGCAGTTTGCTCTAAATGACTCAATTCACTGATATTGGGCATAATTACTAATTATTAGTGATGAAAGCTAAACAATAATTGATAAAAATTAACTCAATATTAAGAGGATTTAGTTTTGCAAAATTTTACGAAATCTTTACGTTTTATCGTAAAGATACCACCCGACATGAAATAGCATGTGTGCAACTATTGCTGCCACTAAGCCGAATTGCCAAAAAAGCCAACCGAATAATAAAGCTTGCCAGACATTCAGCAATAACATGCTATAGATAAAGCGGCGACTTGATTGACAACCGGCTGCAAGATAGGCAGGAAGCTGTCCTAGAGCAATCACTAATCCGCTTAACAAGATTGCACTCCAAATAATCAAAGGGCTCTTTTGACCAGCAAAAAGAATGGCAAAAAATGCCACCACATTCATAAGCCCCCAACGGGCAATAATTTCCTCAACTACCCCTCCGTAGAGAATACAACCATCAATACCTAAAACAACCCTCACTTGACGCATAATATGAAAAGTTTTCTCATCTAAAATACTGGCAACCAAACCATAATAGAGAAAGAAGAAAACAATTAAGCCGCCAATAGTTGCCAACAATACCGGGAGTAACATGGCTTGAATCTGATCAAGAACTGCTCCGCCCTGTAACAAAGTGTCAAGAACCGAAGCATTTAACCCTGTTTTTAGGGATAAAACACTGCCACCAAAGGTCATTAATAACACCATAAATAACGTTTGTCCTTTTGCAAAACGGTTAACTCGGTTTTTTAATTCATCACTATTCTTAGGCAATAAAAGATTTATTAACCTTGGCACGGCAATGAACACTCCTGGTAGAGACAAGCAGAATAGAACTGTGATTAATGGCCAGTTAATTTGCATATTCATATTTTCCTAAGCACGCTATAAAAAAATCCATCACCCTCGCTCTCTTTCGGCAAGATTTGCCACCCATAGCCTGTATTCTTACCCCAAGGCATATCATCAGTCACCACTGTACAATCATTATGACTTGCCACAAAGTGGGCAATCTGTTGTTCATTCTCTGCTTTCATCACAGAACAAGTGGCATAAACCAGTAGGCCGCCTTGCGCAAGTAGAGGCCATAAACTTTTTAACAAATTTAATTGCAACTTGGCAACTGTGATAATTTCTTCTGCTGTTCTTAAGAGTTTAATATCCGGATGGCGTCTAATAACACCTGTTGCAGAACATGGGGCATCAAGAAGTATGCGCTCAAAGGGTTTACCATCCCACCACGCATGCGGATTTAAACCATCACCTTGCATCAATGTTGCCTCTAGTTTTAGACGAGATAAATTTTCCTTTACTCGCTGCAGGCGTTTCTCGTCTATATCAAGGGCAATACAGCTTTTTAATTGCGGCTCAGATTCCAAAATATGACAGGTTTTACCTCCTGGAGCGCAACAAGCATCGAGCAGTCTTAATCCAGGTTGTAAAGAAAGCAAGGATACCGCCAACTGAGCAGACTCATCTTGGACTGAAACCACCCCTTGATTAAATCCCGGTAGGCTATAAACGTCACAAGCAGTTTCAAGTCTGATGCCTGCTGTAGAATAAGTGTGAGGATAGGCTTGGATACCCACCTGTTGTAATTGCTCTAAATAACGCTCTCTTGTCGTATGATGCTTGTTAACTCGCAAACTCATAGGCGGATGGCTATCATTAGCTTTTAAAATAGCTTGCCAGTCACTTGGCCAATCGCTTTGCAAACGCTGCACAAACCACCGCGGATGACCCAAAATGAAGCCTTCATCGGCTTGTAATTGCGCTAATATCGTTTGCTGCTCACGACAAAATCTTCTTAAAACAGCATTAACCAGACCTTTTGCCCAAGGTTTTTTGATTTGCTCAAGTAGATTAACAGTTTCTTTGACAACGGCGTAATCTGGTTTTTGCATAAAGTGCAATTGGTAAAGGCCGATAAGCAATACAAGCCAAACTTCAAGGGTTTTAGGTTGCTTATCAATAAGAAAATTAGCGATTGCTTCAAGGCGAAAATAATGTCGACATACACCAAAGCAAATTTCCTTGGTAAACGGGGTTAAATCCTTAGTGGATTGCAAAAGATATGAAAGAGGTGTTTTGTCTTCCATAACTCTAGTTAGAATTTTTAATGCCTGGAGGCGTTCTGTTTTTTTCATTGCAAAACAAGGTTCACTTGCAGTTGTGAGCGATTAGCATTTAACCAATCCGCCACTTTCATTACTTTAGACCCTGGGAATTGAATATATTCGACCATGAGTGCTTGCTGTCCCGTTGCCACGAGCATGCCTTTCTTGTCCAGAGAAAGAATAGTTCCTGGTAGCTCAGAAGCCCCCACCTCAATTATATGAGCACGATGAATGCGTAATGTCTCTTCGCCAAGCATGGTATAGGCTATTGGCCAAGGATTGTAAGCACGAATTTGGTTATTGATTTCGTAGGCTGTTCTGTACCAATTAATGACTGCATCTTCTTTATTAATTTTATTCGCATAAGTTGCCTGACTATTATCTTGAGCCGTTGGCTTCGCTTGTCCTAGCGTTAATGCATCCACAGTTGCCAATAAAGGTTTTACCGCTAACTCTGCTAGCCTATCATGGAGACTTCCTGCCGTATCATCAGGCAAAATAGGACATCGCACTTCAGCCAATTTGTCGCCTGTATCCATACCTACATCCATTTGCATAATGGTTACTCCCGTTTCCTTGTCTCCATGGAGAATAGCATGTTGGATAGGGGAGGCTCCTCGCCAGCGAGGAAGAAGGGAGGCGTGAACATTGATACAGCCTAATTTTGGTATTGATAATACTTTACGGGGCAAAATAAGCCCGTAAGCGATAACTATCATCAAATCTGGCTTTAAAGCAGCAAGTTCAGCTACAGCTTCTTCACTGCGAAAGTTTGCCGGTTGGTAAACAGGTATTTGTTGCGTGTTTGCCCAATTTTTTACTGCGGAAGGCTGCAACTTACGACCACGCCCTGCTGGCCTGTCTGGTTGCGTATATACCGCTAATAAATGGTGCGAAGAATCAGCAAGTGCATGAAGACAGGGTAAAGTAAATTCTGGGGTTCCAGCAAATACAATATTCAAATTTACTCCTCAGTTTGGACAGGAAGGGGCTTGGTTTTTTTGAGACCAAATAGGGCTGGATTTATACTTCTCGATTCTATTTACGAGCTTTGTTTCGTTTGTACTTATCCAATTTTCTTCGAGCCATCGCACGCTTAAGCGGTGATAGCAAATCGACAAATAATTTCCCATTCATATGATCAATTTCATGTTGCAGGCATTCACCCAGCAGGGCATCGGCAGTGATTTCATAAGGCGCACCGAAACGATCAAGAGCACGGACTGTCACCTTCTTTGCTCGGACAACAGTATCATAAGCCCCTGGGACTGATAAGCAACCCTCCTGATACTCCATCTCCCCTTCTGAAGCAATAATTTCGGGATTTATCAAAACTAACTGACGAGTTTTATCACCAATGATATCAATAACCGATAAACGCAAACTGACGCCGATTTGTGGGGCTGCTAAGCCTACGCCGTTTGCTTGATACATGGTTTCAAACATGTCTTCAATTAATGTTTGCAATGCGTCATCAAAATATTCAACAGGTTTTGCAATTTGTCGCAATCGTTCATCGGGTAAATAAAGAATCTTACGAATAGCCATAGTTATCTATTTTAAAGCAATAATGCATGCTATTATCGCCTAACACCTCGTATCGCTGCAAGATGCCTCATCTAAAGCTTGTTAAAAGCTTGCGACGGCTATTTGCCGCAATTAATGGATTAATTGATTTGATTAAAAACAGGGCCTACCTTATTGCTTTAAACAAAATCCCTTTTATTGGCCCGCGGACCACCGCAAAATTATTGCATTCCTGGCCAAATTTGGAAGAGATATTTCGCATACCAAGCCCGCAATTAGAGCAAATGGGGTTCTCCACGCGTGTAGCGCATGCCATAAGTCAATTTGATTTTAAGACGGTAGAAGCTGACATCCGTTGGCAAGAAACAGACGATCACCATTTATTAACCTTAGAAGATGAAAATTATCCTCATTTGCTTAAAGAAATTGCCGACCCACCCACTGTACTCTATGGAATCGGTGATTTATCGTGCTTACAGCAACCCACGGTAGCAATGGTCGGCAGCCGAAAGCCTTCTGTGCTTGGTAGCGAAACAGCCTGGCGCTTTGCCTCGGAATTAGCCGCCAATCAATTAACTATCGTCAGTGGATTAGCTTTAGGAATTGATGCACAGGCTCACGGCGGTTGTCTATCTGTTTGTGGCAAAACCGTTGCCGTAATGGGAACAGGGATTGATTGCATTTATCCTCGTCAACATGCTGCTCTTGCAGAAAAAATTAGCCAAACCGGACTCTTATTAAGTGAATTTTCCCTAAAAACACCACCTATGGCTGGACATTTTCCCCGTAGAAATCGTATAATAAGCGGTTTATCATTGGCCACATTGGTTGTTGAGGCAGCAATCAAAAGTGGTTCTTTAATCACGGCTCGACTAGCGTTAGAACAAAATCGAGACGTCCTGGCTATACCAGGTTCTATTCTGAACCCTCAAGCCAGAGGTTGTCACTATCTTTTGCAACAAGGAGCAAAGTTAGTGACCTCCATACAGGATATTATGGATGAGTTAAATCTGGATAGAAAGCAAGTCATTGAAACTAACGCAATACTATCCCTTGCCACGGATAATAAAAACCTAGTAAAGTTCATTGGCTTTGAAATAACAACAGTAGATCAAATTATTGCACGAAGCGGATTAGGTCTCGAAGAGGTAGTCAGCTCCCTGGCTAGATTAGAATTAAAGGGCATTGTTAAGGCAGTTCCCGGCGGTTACATGAGGTGTGCGTAATGAAAGATAGCTTGTTTGAAATGTTAATGAGTTTTTTTGAAAAGAGCTTGGCACAACTAAAAGAGGGTCAAACAGCTGACACCGATAACCAAGAGCTGGATAATGCGAGTTTAGAAAACCGTACTGTTTTCGTAAGAGACGCGCAAAATACAGCTTTGCGTGTCTTTACGGAAGACGAACAACGAAAATTTACCAAAGCAAGTTATCAATTTTTAACACGACTCATGCTCTGGGGAATTATTGCTCAAGAAACCTTAGAATTGATTATTAATCAACTCTTATTTTCTGAATCACGTTTTGTTACTCTTCAAGAAACAAAATGGACCATCCGCAATACACTTGCTGACAACCTTGATGCAAATCAACTAGCTTTTCTTGATCTTGTGCTATACCAAAAAGAAGACAAGCTGGCATTGCATTAATTATTATCACAAGGAAGGTTAATTTCTTATGAGTAAACACTTGGTTATTGTGGAGTCACCCGCGAAAGCTAAAACCATACAAAAATATTTAGGCAAAGATTATGACGTGTTGGCTTCCTATGGACATGTCAGGGATTTGCCTGCGCGGAAAGGTTCTGTGAATCCCGATAAACAATTTCACATGACTTACACACCTATTGAAAAAAATTTGCGCCACATTGATTCTATCGCTAAAGCCTTAAAAAATTCCGACTCACTTCTTCTTGCAACTGACCCAGATCGTGAAGGTGAAGCCATTTCCTGGCATGTCTATGAGTTAATGAAAGAGCGAAACTTATTAAATAATAAAGAAGTACATCGTATTTTCTTCAACGAAATCACTAAATCCGCCATCCAGGACGCTATTAGCAACCCTCGTTCCATTTCCATGGATTTAGTGAATGCTCAGCAAGCGAGACGAGCTCTAGACTACCTTGTAGGCTTTAATCTATCCCCCCTGCTATGGAAAAAAATTCGACGAGGTCTTTCAGCAGGCCGCGTACAAAGTCCTGCCCTAAGGCTTATTGTAGAAAGAGAAGAGGAAATAGAGCGTTTTGTTCCACAGGAATACTGGCGAATACTTGCTTCGTGCCAACATAACAACAGTAATTTCGAAGCAAGACTTACTCATTTCGAAAATGAAAAACTACAACAGTTTACTATCAATGAAGCTACCAGGGCACATCATGTTAAAGACAGCTTATTAAAACAAGCCCAAGGATCTTTGTTAGTTGATAACATTGAAAAAAAACAACGTAAACGCAAACCGGCTTCTCCCTTTATTACCTCTACGCTACAGCAAGAATCAGCTAGAAAACTGGGTTTTACTGCTCGTAAAACAATGATGGTGGCTCAACAACTTTATGAAGGAATTGATATTGGCACAGGAACCGTGGGTTTAATCACCTATATGCGTACCGATTCAGTCAATCTGGCCAATGAAGCAATTGAAGAAATCCGTAGTTTTATTTCCGAACGTTATGGAAATGATAATTGCCCCAGCACATCCCGCATTTATAAAACCAAATCTAAAAATGCTCAGGAAGCCCACGAAGCCATTCGTCCCACTTCGATTAAACGCACCCCTGAGATGGTACAACAAGCACTGACTGTTGACCAATTTAAACTCTATAATCTCATCTGGAAACGCACGGTTGCTTGTCAAATGGCAGACGCTGTCATTGATACTGTAGCCGTTGATTTAAGTTGCGGCCAAGGCAATATTTTCCGTGCTACTGGCTCAACAATTCTTTTCCCTGGCTTTCTTTCTGTCTATGAAGAAGGACATGATGATATTCAGGAAGATGATCAAAATTCCGTCTTATTACCTACACTAAAGGTAGGTGAAAAGGTTAATTTGCAAGATATTCTTGCAAACCAGCATTTTACCGAACCGCCACCGCGATATTCCGAAGCGTCTTTAGTAAAGGCTTTAGAAGAGTATGACATCGGTCGCCCATCAACTTATGCCGCCATCATTCATACTCTGCAACAACGTGATTATGTCATTGTTGATAAAAAACGTTTTGTCCCTACAGATGTTGGGCGGATCGTCAACCGATTCCTGACCGGTCATTTTACCCGTTATGTGGATTATAAATTTACTGCGCAACTGGAAGACACCTTAGATGCCATCTCACGAGGAGAAAGAGAATGGGTGCCTGTTTTAGAAGAGTTTTGGAAACCTTTTATTGACCAAATTCAGGAAACAGATACACAGGTACAGCGTAAGGATATCACTACAGAAACGCTTGAAGAGAAATGTCCTAAATGCGAAAAGCCTTTAGCTATTCGTTTAGGCAAACGCGGCCGTTTTATTGGCTGCACCGGTTATCCTGAATGTGATTTCACGCAAGATTTAAATACGCAGGAAAATGAAAAACCAGAAGCAGATATCGTTGAAGGACGAGTTTGCCCAGAATGTTCTAGTCCCTTACACATTAAGACAGGCCGTTACGGTCGCTTTATTGGCTGTAGTAATTACCCGCAATGTAAATATATAGAACCCTTAGAGAAACCTGCAGACACTGGTGTAGAATGTCCAAAATGCCATAATGCTAAAATTTTAAAGCGCAAGTCACGCAAAGGTAAAATATTTTATTCTTGCGGTAGTTATCCAAAATGTGACTATGCACTCTGGAATGAACCTATTGATAAACCCTGCCCCAAATGCGCCTGGCCTGTGTTGACTGTCAAAGAAACCAAGCGCGCCGGACGGCAAATCATTTGTCCTCATGAGGGATGCGGATATACGGAAAACACAGACTGACTTCGAGCATCATGTTTTTTAAACATCTAATGTAAGCGCCAAAACTGGTGCCAATAGCCTGGAAATCATGCCTTCCCCTGAATTAGGTAAATTTATCAGGGGTAAGCAAAAAATTTACTTTAACTGGATCTGCTGCTCGGTTTTTTCTTCCGGGAGTGTTGCACTGTCAACTTTTTTCAGGGAATCTTTAAACATACCCATTTTTACCAATGAATCAGTGGGGCTTACCCCGACAAGGCCAAGGGTAATAACATTTAATGCTTTCTGAATATTATGGAAGATTCTTCCAAAAAAGCCTCGATGATTTTTAAGCTCTCCCTTTTCAGCATCATCAATCAGATTTTTGCAATTCGTGACAAAGTCTTCCTTAGTAATTTTTTTACTAATAAATTGTTCTTTTTGGCTAGTTAAATCTTTATATAGAGTATCGGCTGCGCGCCACGCTTTAGGGTAACTACCTTTAAAATCAGTAGCTTTTTCTTTAATTTGCTCTAAGCAAGAATTCAATCCTGAAGTTTCAAGAACATCTCGTATTTGCTGCTGCTCCTTGAGCATTCGCTGCTCTTCAAGAACTTGTTGATCTTTAAGAACTTGCTGATTTTTAAGAAAAGTAACACTCTTATCACGCCATAATGCAATTGCTGGGTGATCTTTATTATCCATAATATATTGACGAATCGTCTCAAATTCTAAAGCTGAAGAAAAATCCCCTTTCCGCCAATCATATACAACAGCCATTGTACTCTCTTTAGTAAGCCGTTTTTTATTGGCATATAGCAATTTTTCCAAGCCGTCAGAGTACTCCTTAATAACCTTCAGAGCATCATTTTTTTCATAAAATGCTTTGAAATCGCTTTGATTTGATAGGGGAGTTTTGAAAAAAGATTCGTTTTCCCTAATAAATTGTTCCACTTCTTCTTTTGTTGGGGCTGGCATGGTTCTACCTCTTAAAAAATTACTTATTGTTGAAGTTTATAACATTTTTATGAAGGGAAGATTAACTGGGATCATTAGGGTAACTGTGTGGAATTTCTTGGGGGAATTTCGGTTGCTAGATCAATCTCTAAATCCTTTTTAGTCAGGTTATATCTTTCTTTATATTGTTGGTAAGTTGCAATTCTGGCTTTTTTTAAAGGTGAATCTGTATCGATCGTGGGGTCAATTGCTTTAAGCTCTTTCTGATGTGTAGATTTGAACTCTAACCAGCTTTTTTCACTTGCAGGTATTTTGAAACTTCCAGGATTATGATGTGATACAACGTCAAGGTGGCGAATAACATTTGAAATTATTTTATTTTGCTCATTTTGCCCTAAAGAGGGAAATTTATCTAAAGAAACGTTAATTGCTGCTGATATTAACTTCATGTATTGCAGCCTATTTTTCGAATTTTCTTTTTCTAAGATATTAATTTGCCCGTCTACGTATTGTTTAATTTGTGCCAACGTTAGCATTTTAGCTAACTCTGGTCGATATTCATCATTATTTCTGAACAATTGATAAATTCCCTGTAAACAGTTAGGGTGCTCGGCCATAAAATCTTTGCTGATAAATAAATTACCGTTAAACTCTTTTTTTTGATGGTTGTATTCGCGATAGGCGATGATATCTTCCTTATCTACTCCGCCAGGAATTGCGTGCTCCGATTCTGAAACTTGATTTTTACTAGGCGGGACTACAATTTCCCCCCTACCTTTAATTAAATAAATATACCCAATATCACTCTCATCACTATAAGTAAATCCTTTTGCCGTCCCTAAAGAATGTGTAAACGAGACTAATCCGGAACCTTTAGCAGAAACAATATGTTTCTCAATATCCATGCTATCAGGTACTCCACCTGTTGTTCCTTCTCTGGGTGTAGAATCTGGGTTTGTATATTGAGGACTAAAACTGTCTATTAATTCTAAAGCTCTTGTATCTCCCCGCAATAGAAGAGCTGGTATAGAATTTCGTTGCTTTCCCTTTTCTTTTAGATATGTCTCTGTATAAATTTCACTGTACGGTAATTGATCTGAAGGGATTGGTGGAGTATTGGGATTAAAATTGAGTGCTCGAGAATCACTGAGTACAGGTAACACCTTACTATCATTATTTTTTTCATATGAAATTGCCACCAAGTTGAGCGATTTCATACTAGCTCCAGAGTAAAAATTAAAATCAATTTAAATTAAAAATAGTCAACTTAATACTAGATGCAACATGATTTTTGTCAAGCAAAACTCTTAAATTTGATTCATTAAAAATGTGGTAAAATTAGGTACTAAAACACGCTAAGGTGTACTGCTTTATGGCGAGATACTTTTCCACATCTTCTCATTATAAAACTCTTCGTTGAATCTAGTAATGAATACTTGAGTAAAACCAATCTTTAATTCTGAACTATTCTCTACTTTAGTAGTTTATAGTGAATGGACGCTTGAAATTTTGTCATCCTGAATGGAATAATTTTTTGTGATTTTCCCGTATTACATTTCGCTAATACGGGCACTGGTTAATTCAACACAGCTATCTAGGCTTATTCAGTTGATGTAAGGTCACTGCATTACCCTCTGAGTCTACCATCACCGCCATACGACAAACCGGAGAAGCAAAGATGTCCAATTTGAATGTAACACCTTTTAATTTTAAGTAAGAAACCAATTTATCCAGATCATCAACTTCGAAAGCAATAGAACCACCCGCAGTACTGCTTGGTTGTAGTCCCTCGGCAAGATTAGTGATAGCGAAGCATCCACCGCCTGGCAAATCATATTCCACCCAGCAACCATTGGAGGAAATGCTACCTACTGTAAGTTTCAGTGTCTCCTCATAAAAGCTTCTGGCTCGATTGATATCTTCAACTGGATACATGGTAAATGCTACTTTTTTTAACATTGCTACTCTCCCTATATCAAACTTAGGTAATCCTAACATTTTTGTAGAAATTTTTAACTTCCTCAATGATTAAAGACACATCACTCCTTGATACATCCAAATGGGTAACAAGTCTTACCATACCATATATATTTGCTTGTCGAGGAAACCAAACTCCCTTTTGCTGCAAATAAGCCTGTAACTCAGCATAATGCTTTTTAAACTTCACAAATAGGATATTGGTTTGTAGTGATTTCTGCTCAACTTCAATCTCACTTAACTCTGCTAAAGCACTTGCCAAATTAAAAGCATTCTCATGATCTTCTTTTAAGCGCTCAATATTATTTTCTAGAGCATAAATACCTGCTGCGGCTAAAAGTCCTACCTGTCTCATACCACCGCCAAGTACTTTACGCCACCGCCTTGCTCGTCTAATCAGTTCCTTGTTACCACAAAGCACTGACCCTACAGGGGTGCCTAACCCCTTTGATAGGCAAATTGAAATAGAATCAAAGTTTTTACTTATCTCTTTTAGTGAAACTGCTAACTTAATAGCCGCATTAAAAACTCGAGCCCCATCCAAATGACTTTTGAGATTATGCTCACGGCAAAATTGCGGTATTTGTTGAAGATAATTAAGAGGTAATACTTTGCCATCCGTTGTATTCTCAAGACAGAGTAACTTTGTACGTGGATGGTGATCATCTAGTGGCTTTACCATGAGTGCAACTTTATCCAAAGGCAGACTACCATCATCGGCAAAATCAATAGGCTGTGGCTGAATACTTCCTAAAACTGCAGCGCCGCCACCCTCCCAACGGTAGGTATGTGCTGTTTGGCCAACAATATACTCATCACCTCGCTCACAATGAGCCATTACCCCCATTAAATTAGATTGTGTCCCTGATGGAGCAAAGACTGCAGCTTCCATCCCTGCTTTATCAGCGATCATTTCTTCTAAATGCCTAACTGTCGGATCCTCTCCCCAAACATCATCGCCGACCTCAGCCTGCATCATTGCCTGTAGCATACCTTTACTAGGTTTTGTCATTGTATCACTACGTAAATCTATTTTTTTCATCATCCTACCCATTATTTTGAAAATAATTTAGGCTTTAAAGGCAGCATAAACACGTTGTAACTCGACCATTTTAGTGTTAATTGACTTGATCGTTTCTAATGTTTGCCGAGCATCCTCTTGCCAATCCCTGTTAATACTGTAGGCATACCAGAGTAGCCAACTGTGCAGACTCATCTCCCATAAAATGTCATTTGTGGGGGGTAATTTCCCCTTATAATCGGCATAACCCATTAAAGTAGCATGAAATAGTGCCTGATCGAATGTTTGGGTAGCTAGCCCCGAGCAGTTGGTTGCCAAGCCAACCAACTCAACAAAAGGGTGTATAAGGCCCGCGCTTTCCCAATCAATTAAATGAGGTTTTTTTTCATTTTGCCAAATAATATTATGTAAATGGATATCTCGATGACTAATCACTCTGCTATCCGCTTCGTAGTCAATAAAAGTATTACAACGTTCCACCAAATGCTCTAGCCATGTAGGATAGGGTTGCTTCTTCGGTAAAATAATCGGAGGAAATCCCGTAGCTTCCCCTGGGGGCATCTTTAATGAATGTAATTGAGCCAGTAATCTCCCAAGCAAGAATGCTTGACCTTGAGTGACTGTAGTAATCACCTCGCCTTCGCAATAAGGAATGATTAATCGCTGTGTAACTGTCCCATACTCACTATTAATAGTAGGTAGCAATCTTGAGGAAAAGGTACATCCCAATTGATGAGCCACTTGAGATGCAACAAGTTCTGTGTACGCAAATTGCGCTGGATTTATAATCCCTAGCCAAAAATTTTCATCCAGTTTTTTACAAATCCACTTACTACCATCAACCAATGTAATTAAGTCAGTTTGATGCTGGCCTCCACTTTTTAAAGGGAATACCGAAGTAATCGATTGTTTAAAAAAATCTTTAGACCAATGCTTATTATTCATGCATAAGTTGTTCGATGTAGCGCCTACAGGTCAGCGGTTTATCAAGAAAATTCATAACATGACGTGTTCCACCAGTACCTGTAATGACTAAGGAACCGTAACGTAAAATACTGCCTATTATAGATTGGCGGATATCAATCGTTTCAATCTTGGATAGGGGAATATCAACCGTTTGTCTTACGAGCATCCCTGTGCGAAGAATCACTTGGTTTTTTTTAATCGTCAGCGATGAAAAATGGTAAGTAACCCAGGTCATCAAAGTCCAAATTAAAGCTACAAAAAGAAACATAAGCGATACTTCTTTTAACTGAGTAATTTGAGAACCCAAAAAAATAGCAAAACAGGCGAGTGCTATTGGCCAGAAAAATAAAATCCAATGAAGTCTTGCAAAATATACGACACTTCTGTCCGTCATTATTATCCTTTAAAATCATTCTTATCTAAAGTTCATTATCATATTGCAGATACTAAACCCTGTCATCAATTACGTTTAGCGTTTACAATTGAATTGTTCGCTCAACTAAATTGTGACAGGATCTTAAAATTTGCTATGCTATGAGCTTTATTTTCGGGTCTCTTAATGCGTCGCATCAATCGCTGTCTAAATTCTCAATTGCAAGAAATTTGTCAAAACGCACTGGAGCTAGAGGGATTATCTACTCTGGTCAAAACTCATCTACCCCCCCATTTATCCAACTATTGCAAAGTTGGTAGTTTTTTAAAAGGGGCATTAACACTGACTATTACTAATGCAGCCTGGGCAACTGAATTGCGTTATAATCTTCCGGAATTACGTGATAAGTTAAGAAAAGAAGCAGGTCTTTATCAATTGACAGGAATAAAGATTTCCATTGAAAGTGAGAATAATCCACTCACAGCAATCAGCAAAACTAAACGGACAATCACCTTATCACCCGCTGCTCGCAATGCTATTCACATCGCGAGCGAACAATGTGACTATGAACCTCTGAAAGAGGCCCTGCAACAATTAGCCAAGACTCAGGATTAATTTAAACCTGCACTTATCCCCTGCTCTTGAGTCAAATTGTGTTGAATTGTCTCGAAATCATGCTCCCAAAATTCTTTGGCTTCTTCTAATAATGATAGTGTCGCCTCAGAACCCACTCCTTGTAGCGACATTTGCAACTCATTAACTTGCGCCTCTATTTTTCGTAGGAGATTTTTAATAGTCAGTAAATTACGTATCGCATCCCCACGCTTTGTGATTGGCAGTTTCAAATTTAAGGCATAATTTGCGAAATTCCGTATTTTAGTAGTCACTATTTCTGCTTGGGCAAACTCTTCTGTGTTTGAATCAAATTGTTTAAAAGTCGTATCTAACGTATGGTTAATTTTCTGAAAAAAAACTTGTGTTTCTGCTTTAATGTTATTCCTGCGTACCATAGTTGGAATTACAGCAATCGTGTGAGAAGCAAAAAAACCAACCGCGGCCCCCCCTACGCCCCTGACCAATGCAGAGCACTCTTCATTTTGACAGGTGTCAGCCGCCATATAACCTAATACTGCGGTGCTAACTATAATGCCACCTCTTACAAAAAGTTCTCGCCAACTGTAATGTGTCCATAATCCAGTCAATGTTTCGCGGGTACGTTGTCTTGCCAACCCGCCAACATTGAAGAAATCAAGTAGGTTACCACTTGCTTGAGTTAAAGTTTCTGCAGCTTTTGACAACATATTTTTTAATCCATTAACACTATAGGGGAAAATACCTTAGCCTGATATTACAAATTAAACAACCATTAAAAACAAATTTAATTTTTTCATGTCAAGACTGTTTTTTCAAAATTTATTTGGCTATCATCATAATTCGAATTTATCTTATGCTTTAATGCCTGTGGATAACTTTATTTTATCTACAGAAATTATTTTCTTTCTTTTCTTTTTGATCACTTACCAGAGTATGATTTATTTGGTTGAAAGGTTGTTTAATTCTCTAAATATTATCCCCAAATTCTGTGGATAACATTGTGTATATATTTCTCTTGAATGCGTTTGAGGAAGAATAAATCCAATTTTTATTGAGCGCTCATGCAAATGAAATAATCCATACAGCACCTTAATTAAATCTCTAAGACAACTTTTTTAAAACAATTTGATTGTTTTATTATACTTCAGTATAACTGCTAACTTACTATAAAATCTGCAACGAGGTGGCCATGTTTGGCGAAAAAAATCAAAAGGATAAGGAAGATAGCTTAGAGTATGTTTTGAATCCCGATGCCCTTACAGAGGAGGATTTAAATATTTTCTTGAGACAATTGCAATCCACAACACCATTTGAAAATAGCTATAACGAGCTCTCCGATCTGCAGGTTATTGATGCTGACAGTTTTTTAGCTACAGAGCCTTCTGGAGAATCAGTTGATGCTGAGAATGTCAAGTCAGACTCAAATCGTAAAAGGAAGAGCGAGAATCTGTCATCATCAGAACCCGCAAAGAAAATATCTAAATCCTGCGAGTATCGGCGTCAATTCATCTATAAAGATCTTATTGAGAGAGGAGATTTACGCTTACATGAAAAGTTAGTTCCCGTAAACTTAATTCCCCCAGTAACCAAACGTAAAAAAAACACTCCCCTAAAAGTTAATAACCGAGAAATTATTACTATAGGGCAAATGTATGAATTCCAATCGCGGGACAAGCGAAAATATTTTTTCTATAATGGAGAACCTGTACCCCAAGAAAAGGTGCCCTCACAAGTTAAAATTTTGAAAAATGTAGATGGCAGAAAAGTGATTACCGACGAGGCCTTTTATAGACGAAATTATATAACTTTAAATAACCGTCAATTAACGCGTGAGGAAATTAAACAAATATATTTTAATCCAACAGATCAAAAATGCTATTTAGCTGATGAAGAAGTCGTTTGGGCTTCAAAGTATCGGACTCAAAAGCCCCTCCCCTCTTCACAAACATCTGTCCTCTCTCATATGACGGAACATCAACAATCAAAAAGTGAGCATATTTCAGTAGAAGATGTTCTAAATGAGAACCCTGGAAATTCTGAGCATCAGTTTAATAAACCCGGCCTGCAGCTCTTAGTAAATGGATTTCGCTTATCCCCAGTGTTGCAACAAAAAATTGAATATCACTTTGAAGAAATTTATAAGTTATGCCAACAACAGTCTTTCCATAAAATAGCTTATCAAGGTAAACGAACGCCAACGATGTTCCCCTCTCTTGGACAACTACTAAACGAAGGACAAACCAAAGACAAAACTCAAGAAATGGAGGAAGAGATAACTTTATTAGTTTAAGCTGATCATTAAAGCTAGCCAAGAAGGAAAAACCCATAACAGATGCTAATTTAGCTTGGAATTGCCAAGCTTTGCTTCATCAGTTAAAGCGCTTGCAGCTGCCTCACCTATTTCCTCTTGTGGATTAAAATCAACTGCCACGGCAAAGCCAATGTTTTCAAGCCCACTCCATGACCCATAATTTAATATAGGTTTAATTCGCTGAGCAACTATTTCCTCAGCAACCTCATCCATATAAGTTAATGATTTTTTGGAATTTTTTAACAAATGTTGCAAGGTCAAGTTAAGTGTGTACTTTAAAAGATAAAGAGCTTGCTCACAGGCATTGTCCAAACTATCCAATTGAATCCGGGATGAAGCATGGTAGAGATGAGTAAATTCGTAAGCATCAGGCGTAAAATCATCGTTTAGAATTGCTGTTTGCTTTGCTATATTAGATTCACATCTAAAGAAGAGAAAGTGTCTTTCTTGCGTTTCTATTTTGGTGATTTTAAAACATCCTTGAAAAACAAATGGCCGCCTCCAAACTGCGACTAATACTAAAGTCTCGATATTAATATTCGTGAATTTGGTGACCATAATTAGTCGTTAGTAAAGATGACGCAAAAATAAAAGATATTTATGCTTCAGCAGGTAAAAAATCAGCAGCAACAGTAGGCTGGTAATTTTCCGCATCAAAATAGGTATATTCCCAAGCATCCTGACGAACCATCAACTCACGTAAAAGTCGATTATTCAAGCCATGTCCTGATTTATAACCTTCGAAAGCTCCAATCAATCCACAGCCTAAAAGATATAAGTCTCCAATGGCATCCAATACCTTGTGGGTGACAAATTCGGAATCAAAACGCAAACCATCTTCATTTAAAATACGATAATCATCCACAACAATTGCATTATCAAGACTGCCGCCTTTGGCCAAATCGTTTTCTCGCAATTTTTCATAGTCCGAAAGGAAGCCGAAAGTACGAGCACGACATACTCCTTTTACATAAGAAGTGCTGGAAAAATCAAAAGTTGCGGTCTGTGGTTTATCATTAAACACAGGGTGATCGAA
Organism: Legionella brunensis; assembly: GCF_001467025.1. Taxonomy (GTDB): domain Bacteria; phylum Pseudomonadota; class Gammaproteobacteria; order Legionellales; family Legionellaceae; genus Tatlockia; species Tatlockia brunensis. The sequence continues at coordinate 41,138 of NZ_LNXV01000036.1, forward strand.
ATCAATAGTAAAGGAAACTCTATAGCCATTATAAGGAAGAAATTGAACATATTTGCCATTATCTTCAACACGAATAGGCTTTAATATACGGATAAATCGTTTTGCAGCACTTTGCTCACGGATACCCGCTGATTGAATCAGGAATACAAAAGGTGCGGCGCTACCATCCATAATTGGAAGTTCAGGCGCATTGATATCAACATAAGCATTATCAATACCTAATCCCGCAAAGGCAGAAAGCAAATGCTCAACTGTCGCGACTTTGACGCCACCACACTGTAAAGAAGTACAAAGCATAGTATCGCCAACCTGATCGTATAAGGCTGGGATTTCTACCACAGGATTCAAATCGGTACGCCTAAAAATGATGCCAGTATTTATGGGAGCGGGACGCAAAGTGAGTAGAACCTTTTCCCCGGAATGCAAACCTACACCTGTTGCTTGAATGACTTTTTTTGGAGTTCTTTGTTTTATCATTCAGTAATCACCTTCTTGATATCCCATTTTTAAGCGCAATAGACTACCAAATCATATCAACAATTTACTGATTAGTCTAATTTTTTGTAGCATAGGCATAACCCTCATACAGGCAATATAATTTTAGCGCTTGCCTAATCAGTTATGCCTGAATACTACAAAATATCCAGCAATAAGTCCTTTAGGTTAATCAACATTTTCCTCTTGTCGACGTAAAAAGGCTGGGATATCCAAATAATCAACATCTGGTATAGATGAAGATTCAACAGTTGGTTTTGCGGCAACCGCAGCCGCTTGCTTGCGAATCACAGCTGGTCTATCAAATTGTTGATAATCCAGTGAACCATCGCTACGAGTTGTCTCCGCTATACGGGTTTTTGTACTAATAGTCGTTTGTTGTTGCTGATGACGGCCACGTTGATCGCCAAGACCTGTTACGATTACTGTAACACGCATTTCGTCAGTCATTTGTGGATCAATCACTGTACCAACGACAACGGTTGCATCATCGGAAATAAACTCTTTGACTACATCGCCTACTTCTTCAAACTCACCAATAGACATATCAAGACCAGCGGTAATATTGACCAAAATTCCTCTTGCACCCGAGAAATTGACATCTTCGAGTAGAGGTGATGCAATGGCGGCTTCCGCAGCTTGGCGGGCTCTCTGCTCACCAGTAGCGCTACCAGTCCCCATCATTGCCATACCCATTTCGGACATAACAGTGCGTACATCGGCAAAATCGACGTTGATTAAGCCTGGGCGGGTAATTAAATCAGAAATACCTTTTACTGCACCTAAGAGAACATTATTAGCGGCTTTGAATGCATTCAAAAGGCTAATATTTTTACCAAGCACACTGAGAAGTTTGTTGTTCGGTATGGTTATTAATGAATCAACATGCTCACCCAAACGACGAATTCCTTCCTCAGCAGCCAGTGCTCTTTGTTTCCCTTCAAAAGAAAATGGTTTTGTCACTACTGCAACAGTAAGAATACCTAACTCTTTTGCTACTTCAGCAAACACAGGAGCGGCACCAGTACCCGTTCCTCCGCCCATTCCTGCGGTAATAAATACCATGTCAGCGCCAGCTAGAACCTCTTTAATTCTGCCTCTGTCTTCTTCAGCTGCTTCCCGGCCAATTTGTGGGTTAGCACCAGCCCCCAGACCTTTTGTTAACTCCTCACCTAACTGAATATGAATCTTAGCATTTGAATTTTTGAGCGCTTGGGCGTCAGTATTGGCGCAAATAAACTCAACACCATCAATATTTTCAGCGACCATGTGTTGAACTGCATTACCACCACCACCGCCAACACCAACAACTTTTATTACGGCATTGTCTAGTTGACTCTCCGTTAATTCAAACATTTGACCTCTCCCCCAAAAATTCTGTCAATAAAGAGGTTCTATCCTAAATTATCATTGTAATCAATCTGGATTGAACCTACTAAAAATTACCATTAAACCATTCTTTCATCCGCGCCCACATTCCTTTGCCACTATCACTAAAGGTGGTTACATTATAACCACCTTCGTATTGTTGTTGAAAGCCGTGCAACAACAAACCAACTCCTGTTGCCATGGAAGGATTAACCGTCGCTTCAACTAAACCAGAAATATGATGAGCGCAACCATGACGAACGGGCATTTCAAAACACATTTCCGCCAACTCTATAGCACCACGGACACAGGATCCACCACCGGTCATTACCATGCCAGCCGCAACTCGCTGTTCAAATCCACTACGTCGTAGCTCATTACGAACCAGAGAAAACAATTCTTCATAACGTGCTGAAACAACATCAGAAAGTACCTTACTGGAAATTTTTCGCCCAGGCCTTTCATTCACACTCAATACTTCGATCATTTCACTGGCATTGGATAACTCGGGCATAGCACAAGCATACTTGACTTTGATGGCTTCAGCAGCCTTTGTAGGCGTGCGAAGTGCCATAGCAATATCATTAGTTACTTGGTCACCTGCAATCGGTATTACTGCCGTATATTGAATTGCTCCTTCAGCAAAAACAGCAATATCAGTAGTGCCACCTCCAATGTCAATAATACAGACTCCGAGCTCTTTTTCATCTTCAGTGAGTACTGCATGACTCGAAGCTAATTGTTCAAGAATGACATCGCTAACTTCCAAGCCGCATCGACGAACACATTTTGCTATATTTTGAGCAGCACTAACTGCCCCGGTTACAATATGAACTCGAGCTTCCAAGCGAACACCAGCCATGCCTACAGGCTCACGGATGCTACCCTGGTTATCGATAATAAATTCTTGGGGAAGAATATGAAGAATTTTTTGATCAGCTGGAATTGCTACTGCTTTTGCTGCATCAAGAACTCGCTCCACATCAACTTGTGAAACTTCTAAATCCTTAATAGCCACAATTCCGTGAGAATTTAGGCTACGAATATGGCTACCAGCAATCCCGGCATAAACGGTCCGCACTTCACATCCAGCCATCAACTCGGCTTCCTGAACCGCTCGTTGTATAGAATTCACAGTAGCTTCAATATCAACAACTACACCTCGTTTTAATCCACGAGAAGGGTGACGTCCAATACCTATAATTTCTATAGCACCATCAGCAGTCACCTCTCCTATAAGAGCCACTACTTTAGAAGTACCGATATCCAACCCAGTGATGATATTTTTTTCTAATTTTTTTGCCATTCTCTTCCCGCTTATTTTTTCCATTGCACTGCCATGCCTCGCGGATAACGTAAATCAACACTCGCTAACTGGTCCGATTTTTCTGCAAAAACAGCAGGATATGCCTTACAGAATCGGGTTATCCGTGTTTCCAAATCTCGCTTTCCTAAATGTAACTGTACACCATTAGCTAAAGTAAGTTCCCACGCTCGATTATCACGCCATTCTAATGAAGCTGCATGCAAACCATATATTGATAATATCTTACTCATTTTTTTAAAAACTTGTAAGACTTCCTTCTGTTGATTCACAGGACCACTGAGGTGAGGTAATGAAGAATCCAGTCTCCCACCATTATTAAATAATTCTCCCTCTTCCGTCATCATGGCATCGTTCCATGTAGCTATTGGAATTTTTTCTGCTAAAGTGATTTTCAAAGTATCTGGCCAGATGCGCTCAATTTGCACCTGATTTGCCCAATCAAAAGAAATAAGATCGGCATATAGCTTCCCCACCGGTACTGAAAAAAAACTTGAATCCAAATATTTAGTTAAAACGACTTCAAGATCTTTATGAGTAATATGGTGGTAGCTTGCAGCAATTTTGACAGTATTAATAGGGAATTTCTTTGGATCAGCCAGATATAAATAAACTAACCTGGCCGTTAAAAAAAGAGCGCAAAGAATTAATATTGTTAAAAAGCTTGCGTAGCGTAATCGTCCAGTATCAGCACCCATCCACTTATCCACCACCTATTGCCATAATTAGCTCTTATTGCTTTACGCTACCTAATTTCCTTTTACTGATAATCAGTCACCAATTGCTGTCGACAGCGTTGATGAATCATTGCCAAACTAATCAATTCCTCTAACAGTAATGGGTACTCTAAACCACTAACCTGCCACAATTTTGGATACATGCTAATGGGAGTAAAACCAGGAATAGTATTGATTTCATTAAAATAAATCTTACCATCACGATCATTAACAAAAAAATCGACCCGAGCCATGCCTTTGCATTTTAATCGTGTGAAAATTTCTCCCGCTATCGCTTGCAATCGCTTCACGACTTTTGTTTCAAGCTTGGCAGGTGCATGTAATTCTGTTTGATTACTTTCCAAATACTTTGCTGTATAAGAATAGAATCCATCAGCATGATGTACACAAATTTCGCCAGGTAAACTCACTCTTGGGGCTGCTGAAGGAGAGGTGTTTTCGAGTACTGCCAATTCAATTTCACGCCCAGGAAGAAACTCTTCAACCAAGATCGTTTCATCGTAACGCAATGCATCCTCAACAGCGGCAATTAACTCAGCCATATTTTTTGCTTTATGAATGCCGACACTTGAACCAAGTGAACAAGGCTTGACAAATAGCGGCCAACCAAATTCTGTAGCGATTTGATGACAAAACTGCTGTCTTTCAACAGGGGTAGTAAACCATGACAACATGCGATAGCGCGCCGATTGAATCGTCTCAGTGCATGCAAGTCGTCTAGCAACATCTTTATCCATCCCAATTGCAGAGGTCAAGACATCACAACCAACATAAGCAACACCGGCTAATTCTAATAACCCTTGTATGCAACCATCTTCATAAAGAGGACCGTGCGCTATCGGAAAAACAACGTCCGCATCAATTGCAAGCCGCCCTTCTACCAATAAACTTGCTAAAGGACATGAGCGAGTTGCCTTGACCGGTAAGCTGTCCTTAAAAGCTTTTAATTCCTCGTAATCGTTTAAATAAAACTTTCCCTCTTTATCCATACCTACAGGAATAATATTATATTTACTGGTATCCAGCTCCCTTAATACAGAAGCTGCAGAAATTAATGAAACTTCGTGCTCTCCAGATTTTCCGCCATAAAGTAATACAAGGTTGATCAATGTAGACATTAAAGGTCTCCGATGATATGCACTTCGCGAATTAGCTCAACACTAGTCTCCTGATGCACAGTATTACGCACTAATTCAATCAATGATTCAATATCACTAGCCAATGCAGTACCATTTTGGTTAATAATAAAATTGGCATGTTTTTCCGAAACCATGGCTCCCCCTACTTTCTTTCCCTTAAGCCCACAAGACTCAATTAGGCGAGCGGCAAAATTACCAGGGGGGTTTCTAAAAACAGAGCCACAATTGTATTCATTTGTGGGTTGCGTATTTGCTCGATGAGCTAGCAACTCTTTAATAAGTCGCAGGGATTTTTCTTTCTCCCCTTTGACTAAACGGCAAGTAGCGGCTACGAACCATTCGTCTTGCAAACCAGCAACATGACGATATGCTATCTCAAACTCTTCGGGTTTGCGTACTCGCAATTCACCCTGACGCGTTATCGTTTCCACTTCAATCACAGACTGCCAAGTTTCACCACCAAAACAGCCAGCATTCATCCGTAAAGCACCACCCATTGTGCCTGGAATCCCAGCCCAAAACTCGGCACCTGCTAAATTAGCCCGAGCACAGAATCTAGCCATCGTAGCACAGGACACCCCTGCTTCAACATGAACAAGATCTTCGCCGATTAGTTTAATTTCTTTTAAGCAACCCTGAGTGAGAATAACGGTCCCGACAAAGCCCTTATCCCGAATTAAGGAATTACTTCCCAAACCCAACCACAATAAAGGCTCATCTTTAGGCAACTGTTTAAGAAAAAGCGCTAGATCAGGGATACTAGCAGGCTTATATAATTTGTTCGCCACACCTCCAACTCGCCAAGTGGTGTAATCAGCCAACGGCTCATCAATGAGCAATTGACCTTGATAAGCAACTGCACCCTCTTTATTTAAGGTACTCACGCTGATTCTCGCACTGAAGTCTGCATTAAATTAAGCGCCAACTGACCAATATTGCCGGCTCCCTGCATCAAAATAACACTATCATCTGTTGTAATTAATTCATCCAAGATTTGCGTAAGATTTTTATCATTTACTAATCGCGCATTGGGCTGATTCTGGCTGATTTGCTGCAGTAAAATTTCGCTACTTAAACCAGGAATAGCCTGCTCACCTGCTGAATATATATCCATTAAAAGCAACTCGTCAGATAAACTTAACGCATCAACAAATTGATTAAATAAAGATTGCGTACGGCTATAACGATGCGGTTGAAATACATGGACTAAACGCTTATCTGGCCAAACACGTCGAAACGCATCAATCGTTGACCTGATTTCTTGTGGATGATGACCATAATCGTCAACGACGATAGCAGAGCCACGCTCAAATTGCCTTTCGCCAAGCATTTGAAAACGTCGACCAACACCCTGGAATTTCAACAGGCCATTGATGATAGACTCATCATCAACCCCCAATTCCGTAGCTATTGCAATTGCAGCCAGAGCATTTAAAACATTATGACGGCCAGGCCATTGAAATTTAATATTTAACGGTTTATAGGGTGCAGGTCTTTGTACTGTAAATTCGCTTAGTAACCCATTTTGTGTCCAATTCAAAGCACGGTAATGAGCTTCTTCACGAAACCCATAGGTTCGGGTGGGTCGTTGAACAAAGGGCAAGATTCCATTCACTTCGGCATCTTCAATACAGAGTACAGCTAAACCATAAAATGGAAGGTGATGTAGGAACTCAATAAAGGTATTACGTAATTTATCAAAGTTATCATCATAAGTACCCATATGATCAGCATCGATATTAGTCACCACAGCCATCATCGGTTTTAGGAATAAAAATGAGGCATCGCTTTCATCTGCCTCCGCAACAAAATAGGCAGACTTGCCCAATTGTGCATTGGATCCACAACTATTTAATTTACCACCAATAACAAAGCTTGGGTCAAGGCCACCCTCTGCCAATAAACTGCTTACCAAACTTGTCGTTGTTGTTTTTCCATGGGTACCAGCAATAGCGATACCATGGCGGAATCGCATTAACTCAGCAAGCATAGCTGCACGAGGAATAATGGGAATTAATTGTTCATTAGCAGCAATAATTTCTGGATTATCGGCACTAACTGCCGTTGAGCGTACAACGACATCTGCACCAACAATATTTTCAACACGGTGCCCTATTTGAACCTTGATCCCTAAGGATTGCAGTCGTTGTACAGTACGACTTTCACTAAGATCGGAACCCGTAATGCGATAACCTTGGTTATGTAGCACTTCGGCTATACCACACATTCCTGCCCCACCAATTCCCACGAAATGAATTTGTTCTACTCGACCCATCCTTGGTGATAGAAACTGCCCTATGTTATTCACAAAATTCCCCTTTATTATGAGATAAGTATTTCATCTTTATTTAAAATCCTGATTAATACTTATCCTCTCAAACGGTTTACTTAGGTTGGCGATCTTAATCCTAAAGCTTGCCAACGATTTTCATGATCAATGCGCAATAACAGTGCGACCACCACACAATTAACTACCATACTGGCACCACCATAACTTAACATTGGCAGCGTTAATCCCTTTGTTGGCAGCAATCCCGAGTTGACGCCCATATTAATGGCTGCTTGTAACCCTAACCAAAAGGTCAAACCATAAGCCGTAAAGGCAGCAAACATACGTTCCTGATTATAGGCTGTAAAGCCTATAATCATTCCTCTTGTTACTAATATACTATACAAGATTAATACCAACAGTACGCCAATTAAGCCTAATTCTTCAGCTAACACTGCGAATAAAAAATCGGTATGGGCTTCCGGTAAATAAAATAGTTTTTGCACGCTGTCTCCTAACCCCACGCCTAACCATCCCCCTCGGCCAAAAGCAATAAGAGATTGTGTTAATTGATAACCACTATTAAATTGATCAGCCCAAGGATCTAAAAAAGCAGTTAATCGCGCGACACGATAAGGTGATGAAAACGCAAGCATAGCTAGGCAGCAAATAACAATAATTAATAATCCGACATAATAACGAAGCCTGACACCTGCTAAAAATAAAAGTGCCATGACGGTGCCAGAAATAACCACTGTCGCCCCGAAATCAGGTTCCATAAGCAACAATACGGAAACTAAACCCAAAATGATCATCGGCTTAATAAAACCCAAGATAGAGTACCGCACACTTTCTTGTTGGCGCACCAAATAGCCAGAAACATAAAAAATCATCGTCAGCTTGGCCAATTCTGATACTTGAATGCCAATAGGACCTAATGCTAGCCAACGTCTGGAGCCATTGACTATTCGCCCAACCCCTGGAATTAAAACAATTAGTAACATCAGTAAACAAATGAGCAGCAAAGGCACACTCATTTTTTCCCACACATTACTATCTATACGCATAACAGCCAGCGCCGCTAAAAAGCCGGCGAAAAGGTAACAAGATTGCCTAATCAAAAAATGGAATGGCTGATGGTAATATTTTGTTGAAATCATTACTGAACTAGAGGCAACCATCATTAAGCCTATAATCAATAAACCAAGCACAGCCCCCATCAGCCATTTGTCATAAAGAGCAATGGGCTTATGGGTGGGTTTGCCATGCATATTATAGTGTCTAGGATGCATCGTACTCACAATTTACCTACTAAATTAGTGAATACTTCTCCTCGATGATTAAAATCTCGGAACATATCAAGACTTGCACAGGCAGGAGATAATAAGACTACATCCCCAGGCATTGCCTGCTCTTTGGCAAGCACCACTGCGCCATCTAGCGTGGGAGCTCGTACAGTCGGCACTATACTGGCAAGGGCTGCTTCAATCTTGTCAGCATCTTCGCCAATTAAGATCACAGAGCGAACATAATCCGCAACTGGTGAGCGTAACTCATTAAAATCCGCCCCCTTTCCTTGACCACCAGCAATTAATACAATTTTTCCTTGCATGGAACCTCCTATTCCCGAAATAGCAGAAATAGTTGCGCCAATGTTGGTTCCCTTAGAATCATTTATCCAGTCAACCTTGTCCAAAGTTCGGACCCACTGGCAACGATGGGGAAGCCCCTTGAAGGACTCAAGGACACTAATCATTGATTTAAACTCTATTCCTGCAGCTTTAGCTAAAGCACATGCGGCTAAAGCATTCTCCCAATTGTGTTTACCTTTAATGCGAAGCTTATCTACTGCTAAAAAGCAATGGTCACCATAAGCAAGATAGTTAACGCCATTTTTCTCAACAATCCCCCATTGAGAAGCAGCGGGTTTATCTAAACCATAACTAATTCCATTGATCTGAGCAAATTCTGACGCCGGATATGTCTCTTTGTCTTGACGATTGTATAAAAGAAATTGCGCATTTCGATAAATTCGCTGCTTTGAGGCGACATAAGCTTCGAATGTATGATGCCTATCTAAATGATCAGGGGAAAGATTTAAGATAGTTGCCGCGGTTGATTTAAGTGAATGCGTTAAATCCAATTGGAAACTAGATAGTTCCAATACCCATAAGTCATAATGATGTTCATCATCTAGCAAATCTAGTACGGGTAAGCCAATATTACCTGCAACAGCAACCGACAAACCGGCTACTTTAGCCATTTCACCAACCAAGGTTGTTACCGTTGATTTACCATTGGTTCCTGTAATAGCAATTACGGGCCCCCGGATTTCCCGAGCCAGGCATTCAATATCCCCAAACACGGGGATGTTTAATTTAAAAGCCTGCTGTAAAAAGGGTTCATCCAGAGAAACTCCTGGACTAGTGATGATCCCCGCTAATTGTTGATAAATCGTGAGCGGCAATTCGCCTAAAAAAACATCAACGCCAGGAAATTCGGCAGTAAACTCAGCTAAACCCGCTACTTCTTTACGAGTGTCGAAAACTACAAAAGGTTGATTACGTCGACGCAAATAACCAGCGATAGAATGCCCTGTTTTCCCTAATCCTGCGACCAAATAAAGTGATTGGCTCATAATTGCACCTAACGTAGTTTTAAGGTTGCCAAACCGCAGAGCACAAATACTACTGTCAGAATCCAAAAACGCACAATCACTTTTGGCTCAGACCATCCTTTTAATTCAAAATGATGATGTAGCGGTGCCATACGGAATAAGCGCTTACCACCAGTGTATTTAAAATATCCCACTTGCAAAATGACAGACACGGTCTCAATAACAAATAAACCACCCATAATTAAAAGTACTAGCTCTTGTCTAACGATTACAGCAACCATTCCTAAAGCGGCCCCAAGGGCTAAAGACCCAACATCTCCCATAAATACTTGAGCAGGGTAACTGTTATACCAGAGGAAACCAAGACCAGCACCAACCATTGCTGAACAAAAAATAGTTAACTCACCAGTATTAGGCACAAAAGGAATTGCTAAATAATGAGCATAAATAGCGTTGGAACTCGCATAGGCAAAAATCCCCAATGCACCAGCCACCATCACGATAGGCATGATAGCCAAGCCATCTAAGCCATCTGTCAAATTCACTGCATTACTGCTCCCTACTATCACAAAATAGGCTAGAACAGCAAAGAAAGGCCCCAGGTTAATGAATAAATCTTTAAAAAACGGAACAGTTAATTGTGTTTGTACCGGAATTTCTGCATTGCAATAAAGATAAAGTACAGCAACAAGAGCAATTACGGATTGCCAAAAATATTTCCATTTCCCTGGCAAACCCTTACTATTTTTACGAACAAGTTTACGATAATCATCAACCCAACCGATCAAACCAAAACCAGTCATTACTATTAATACTAACCATAAAGCAGGCTGCTTTAGATCACCCCACAATAAACTACTTACAATAATAGCCAACAGGATCAATACCCCACCCATTGTAGGTGTGCCTGCTTTTGAAAGATGTGTCTTTGGCCCATCGTCTCGAACCATTTGGCCAATTTGTAAATTTCGTAGCCACCGAATCATAACAGGGCCACAAAAAAGACCGACGAGTAAAGCCGTTAATGCCGCCAAAATAGAGCGGAATGTCAAATATTGGAACACTCGAAACGCATGGTACTGTCCTTGTAATAGCTGCGTTAACCAGTAAAGCATGTTATCTATACCTCATAAAAAAGTTAGGGGACATACCCCAGATATCCCGCGCAATTTTAGGGTCGCGCAAAAAATTGCCAAGCATATCATATTCTGAGTGATTCAACCCACCAGTTGACGCACAATTTTTTCCATGCCCGCAGAACGCGAACCTTTTACTAAAACTGTTGTGTTAGCATCAAGTTTACCGAGCAAATCTTGAGCCAAATCTTCCTGGTTTTTATAATGTCTGGCACTAACACCAAAGGCTTTACTCGTATGAGCACTATACACACCACAAGTCATTAATAAGTCAATGCCTTGCTTCTGTGCCACATGGCCTATTTCTTCATGGTGTTCTTGGGTCCAATCCCCCAACTCTCCCATATCACCTAAAACAAGAATACGGTACCCCTGACGTTTTGCCAGTACAGAGACGGCAGCCAACACTGAACGTAAATTAGCATTGTAAGTATCATCAATCACAAGGGATTGGTTTTTACCATTTAAAAATGTCATTCGACCAGGAACACCACAAAATTTATTTAAGCCTTGAACAATATCGCTCAAAGCAATACCGACAGCATAACTACAAGAAGCGGCAGCTAAAGCATTCGATATAGTATGCTCACCAGGAACTTGCAATGTCACCTGAGCATGTCCCGAGGGAAGTATTAAATCGAACTGAGCGAAGCCTTGCGCATTGAAGTGAATATTTCGTGCATAAACATCAACAGGCTTTGTTAATGAAAAACGCAATACTTTTTTACCGACTAAAATATCGTCCCAAAAGTGCGCATAGGCATCATCATCATTAACCACCGCACAACCACCTTTTAATGCTTGATAGATTTCACCTTTAGCTCGCGCCACTCCTTCAATTGAGCCAAACTCACCAATATGCGCTGGTGCGATATTGTTGATTAGAGCAACATCAGGCTGTACGATTGCAGCAGTATAAGCGATTTCCCCAATGTGATTCGCCCCTAACTCAAAAACAGCATAACGATGTGTGGAATTTAGTTGCAGCACACTCAAAGGTGCACCGATATGATTATTTAAATTTCCGATGGTCGCATGTGCTGGTTTAGGCAAAATGGAAGCAATCATTTCCTTCACGCTGGTTTTGCCATTGCTCCCAGTTAAAGCAATGATTGGACAATTCATTGTTTGGCGGTGATAGGTAGCAATTTGTCCTAAAGCCTTTAGGGTATCATCGACAAGCAATTGCGGCATCGCAACCTTATTGTTTTTTTGATTACATACAACTGCAGCAGCGCCTTTAGCCGCAACTTCTTCAATAAAGTCATGCCCATCAAAGCGCTCGCCCACTAAAGCAATGAATAAATTTCCGGGTTTAAGCTGCCGACTGTCTGTGCAAACACCCGTAATTACCTCGTTGCTGGAGCAAGAAGTAGCCAATAGCTTTGCAATATGATTTAAATTCATAGGACTTTAAGATAATTAAAAGCTTAGTGTACTGATTATTGTGCTAACTCACCAGACAATGACCAAATTTTATACATTACAGCACAAAGCCTGCAACCGAAGTAGTTACGATACCGATTTGAACGTCCAATTCAGAGCCTTATACCGATCGTCGCAAAACAGTCAATTTAACATCACATTGATAGATTTTTGATCGAGTGTTATCATATATGCACTTCCTCCTTCTGTTTAAACTAAAAATGAAAGATTGGCTAAAGCGCTTTTTTTCAGAGAACCAAGATATTACATTGGTCTTGAATGGTACAGTCATTAAAAAATCAGATTGTGAAAGAGTAGGTGGCGGATCTGAGAAAAATGTCTATAAAATTAAAGGCTCGAACCAATGTTTTTTTATTCCACACAAATGGCGAAGTGAAGATGGATGGAATAACAAAATTCTCACTGAAAAACTCCTTCTTGATGAAATCAATGGCTTAGGATTAAAAACCCAACGCTTTGAAGTTTCTCCTATGGAGATTCAAGAGCCAGGACAGCCGAACTATAGAATTAATGTTCTTGTAACAAGGGATTTTGAGAGTCTTTGCCAAGAGGAATCGATTGTCATTTATAATCAAAAAGGCGATCAGAAAGTTATTGGCATTCCTCCTGATTTTATTGCCATGAGAGAGCAATTTAAGGATAAACTGTTTGCTCAAAAAATGCTTAAAAAAATCGTTCATGAATATGCTATTGCATTCACATTTTCATTACCGATCAGCATTTTGAATTCTCTTGATGACAGTGAGCATTATTGCTTTGAATTGTCTACAGACGCCACAGAACCACCTGTAGCACGCTACATGTTTTGGGACGTTGTCTCTGATTTTAGTGGAATAAATCTGCCATTAGTCCCAACACTAGCTGATTTAAAATCAGGCTCTAGAGAAAGCTCAGGTCTTTTTTGGGAACCTCTTAGAGGATTAAGAAATCTTGCTAATGGTATTGCTTGCGCCATGCTTGAAATGAATTATCAAAATATACCTGATAGTTGGGAATTTGTTAGAGGGATTCAAACTGATTTTCAATTCGCGTTAAATGACGATGAAATATTAAACCAAGCCCTAGAGCATGCAAGGGAACTTGGAATTGATTCACTTAATAAATTGCTTGCTAATTTGGGTGAGGTTAAGGATAAAATTAGCGATGAGATTTTTGTTAAGCTCATTAGTTCCGCTATTTCAGTAGACTCACTCGACTTAGTCATCAACTTTTTCCACATGGATAAAAATCCCACCGACTTGTCTCAAAAAGATATTGATGACATCATGAGAACTGCCAAAAAATATGGCCGCCAACCCATCATCGACCATTTAAACACCCATCTTGTTCTAGAAAAATCTAAGGCGATTGCAGAGGAAGAAAAAGTAACTGCAGAACAGTTAAATGCAGAAGTAGAGCGATTAAAAAACTCTTTTACAAACGCATACAAAGAAAAATTAACTGCAGACAAAAAGGCATGGTGTGGACTCTATGGTTTTTTTGCTAAAAGCTATATTAGCGAAGATATGTCTTTAAAAGAATTAGTACGACATGCTCAAGGATTATCAAACCAAGGTAGTGGCAAACGCAGCCAGCAAGTGATGCGAGAAATGAATTGGCTTGATGAAAATAACCAAGTAAAAGAGGAAATAAACAATTTATTGATGAAAATTTAGTTCAATTTAGGATTTCATGCTCGCTATCAGGAGAATCCTCATTAGCATTAGAATGTTGATGATGGATTATGAATGGGATTTTCATTTTCTTTACAATAAAGACGATTATTTCAATTGTTGAGATGCTTAGTAATTGTTACCATAAAATTGTGGTTAAAATCTTGCACGGCTAACAATACAATTTTGAAAGTCAAAAAAAGGTATGGTGAGCAAGCTTGGCAACGACTAAGACGCCTAAAATACTTTTGGTGACATTCACCTAAGCACAGTAACCGCTGCAAGATCTAACCTTCTTCAGTTTCACTTTCTTCATCAATTCTGCAATTTGCAATACAGGACTTTTACACCTTTTTAAGCTTCACCAGTAACAATTGTTTATCAAGTCATCTGCATACTCCTTTCATTTAAAAGAGTATTAAGGCCACACCTCTAAAAACTTTTCTATTCCTTTACCAATAAAAAGCAAAAATAACAATCAAATCGATAAAAATTACTCTATAATGGTTTTATATTGACCACGTATTTGGCGATTCATTCTTATGGCTCAAATGAAGAAAGAACTTCAAAACTTTAAAGATAGCTCGCCTAAGGTAGCTATTACCTTTTACTCCAAACGCACAGAGAAAGATCCAGGATATTACACAGGAATTTTAAGTGAGGAAAATAGAAAGGATGTTTTGCGACTGCAAGAGGGGCTTAAAAAAGCTTCCATAAAAAAAGGAGGCATCCCGCCACAGGTAGAAATTACACTGTTTCTAATTCCAGATTGGAGTAAAGGAGAAGATTACAATTCTCCGAGTTATTTAAAAGCAAAGCAAAAGATGCTTGACGATGCACAACAATTCTATGGAAAAGACATTATAATTAAAGATTTTTTATCTTCTAAAGTCTCTAAAGCGGAGCTCGATTTTCTAAGAGACTGTAAATCAATGGGAAGCGTTGCTGATATCGTGAAAACACGTACCATTATCGATAATGCAGGACACCCTTGTTTACAGACCGATTCTAATGTTACTTGGGCTAATAATGATTTTGAGCGATTGTATGAGCTAACGTTTGCAGCAAATAAAGATGCACTTAATGCAAGCCGCTGTTCTGAAGTTTATGTTTCTGCACATAACAAGCTTGTATTTACAAGTTCTGATAGCAAACTACCTGCAATCTTTGAAAAAACATTGGTTGATTATTGTACCAAGTATAATTCAGATAAGTGGCATAAAAGTGAGTCTTGTAATGGAGTATATGACATCGCTTTTGGTGAAGGCATGTGTCAATACGGCCTCACATATAGAGTGCGAGTTCCTGATAAATATAATCCTGGTCAAACGTTCGATTTTTTCCCAGCCAAATTAGGGGATGAACGTTACACCTTGATGCCTCTTGTTGTCGCTTGCCAACGAGAGAGTTGGCGCCAGGGTATGGCTCCTCCTGATCCTGCTGTAGTGGAGTTAACCGGAGGTCTTAAATTACCCAGTGAAGATAAAAATAGACCCCCTATTGAAGTTGAAATTAATCATGTGAAGTATGGTTACTATCATTTTAAAAGTTTAGTGAGGGTATTTACCAATGTCCCAAGCTGGCATTCAGAGGAAGGAATGTCTAAACATAGTGACCAAACTAAAGATTATTTTGAGGGTGCTGAGCATGCGAGGAATTTATTTGTCAGCAAGCAAAATACGTCGTTATGCATGGAAATTTTTGCTAGATATTACAATGCGGTTCAGGAAGCTCAGGGAAATGGAAAGCTTTATAACAGTCATGCTTTAGAAGTGTTGGCAAAACTTATTCCTGATACTGAAGCAGGCAATAAGCTATGTCAGAGTTTGTTTAAATGTAGTGCCAAGGAGTTACATGCAAACCCAAATAGGCCAGCTATTTTACCTGACATCAAAGAATCTGCTAAAATGAGCTTTGATGTGTCTGTTTTGCCTACTTTTTGGCAACAAAAGAAAACACCGACGCCTGTAGTTAGCACATCTCCCAAAGCTGAGACTGAGACTGAGGTGGAGGTAGGTAAAAATCCTACGCAGACTAAAATTTGATATAATAAGCCATTTATAATGGAGAATTAGAATGACGGATAGAAACCAATTCAGGCTAATAGATAGGAGCTTACATGAGGCTATTATGGATGGCAATCGTAGACAGGCTCAATTGATAATAGAAAAGCATGATGGTGATGTGAACTCTCAAGACCAATACGGAGCTTCACCGGCTTTACTTGCCGCCAAACGCAATGATTTCGAGATGTTACAGCTCTTAGTAGAGAAAGGAGCAGATGTAACACTGAGTGATTACATGGGATTTACTGCCATGCAGTGGGCTCAAGAAAACCGTAATGAAAAGATGGCAGACTTTATAGAAGAGCATAGTAATCCAGCTCAAATGAGAATGTAGGGCTTCAATAACAATATAGATATTATAATTACCGTATAAAAAATACATTAAACTACTGCGTACATCAACTATTACCCAGATGGAACGCAGTAGTTTGATACGTCTAATAAATATCCAATTGCCATCATCTGCTGAGAAGAGCACTTTTCCCTTAATATACCCGCATCCTGAAACCAGGTAAAAATTGAACATTCATTGATTTTTATGTTGAAAAATAAATCAGCTGTTAAATTTACCCATCGCTTGCAGAGGTCATGAAGCATGAAATAGCGAATGAGTGAGGTTCGCATATAAAAGCTCCCTAATTTTTTAATGGGAATGCATTTAATTGACAAAGTAATTAACTATAGAATGGCTATAAATTCCGTAATTGGATTACTGATTTGGACAACCTGCCTGATGGTATTGTTTACGATTAGTTTTCTACCTATTAATTGTAAGTTGCATAAGGCATTTTAGCAACTCTTCTTGAGAAATCGCAGCAGCTTTTATCTGCAGTACTTTATTACGGGAGGTTGTCCCACGCAGGATAGAAATTTGTTTCTGTGGGATACCTAATATTTTTGCCAAATATTGAATTAGTAATTTATTAGCCTTGCCATCCTCTGCCACAGCCTGCAGGCTAATCTGCAAGCCCCCCGTGGCATCCAGAGCTATTTTATTTTGCTTAGCACCAGGTTTAACTTTAAGAGTTAACGTAAGTTGCTCAGCATTACATTTAAGCCATAGCGGGCAACTCATAAGGCTCACTAATATTGAGAATGCGATAATAACGAGCAATACTTGCTTCAGTTAATGGTTGACGTTGATCATCTAACAAGTGAGTATCTAATCCATCACGAAGTTGTTTTGCAGTTTCATACATGATAGCAAGGCGTTCAGCATCGATGGTTGAATTACCTGAGGATTGCATAAAAAGGCAAAGACCTCTCACGCTAAAAGCACCAATATTTTGTAAATCAAATACACCACTTGCCGTCGCTGCAGCAAGACTGCAAAGAACTGGGCCTTGACCATTCGCATGCTGATGTCTATGAAAGAGATTACCCTCGCCAAAACGCAATCCGGCAGCCAACACTGTCTGTAGTAATTCATAACCAGCCAACTGACGATTTTCCTTGGCCAATAGAAACATCATCAGTGATTTGCCAGGTTCATTCATCGTTATACTTTTTTCCTCTAACTCCCCCATGGTGGGCATCTTTGCCGAAATGGTTTGCTCAAAGGCATTATTTTGCACTTCTTCATCATGAAGGTCATGTTTTACTTTGCGTACAGCAATAATGTCATCAAAATGCTTATTATCAGCAAGAGACTTATTTTCTCCTTGGCCTAATGATGGCTGATAACTAACAGGATTTAAGCTTTGACGTCTTGCTTTCATCATGCGCCCTATAGCAATCACAACTCCAATGAGTAACAGAACATTAAGGATTAGACTCCAATTCGCCTGCATTTTTTACTCCCCTATATAAAGAACTCTAAGACGAGCTCATAGACAAAGCCTGTTCTACATCTACTGCAACAATGCGCGAAACTCCAGGTTCACGCATTGTTACCCCAATTAAATGATTTGCCAATTCCATGGTTACTTTGTTATGGGTGATAAACAGGAATTGTACGAATTGTGACATCTCTTTTACCAAAGCACAAAATCGTCCTACATTCACATCGTCCAGTGGCGCATCAACTTCATCCAACATACAAAAGGGTGACGGATTTAATTGAAAAATGGCAAATACTAAAGCCACAGCAGTCATTGCTTTCTCGCCACCTGAGAGCAAATGGATTGTACTATTCCGTTTGCCTGGAGGTTGAGCCATCACTAAAATACCAGCTTCGAGCAGATTATCGCAAGTTAACTCTAACATTGCACGCCCCCCACCAAAAAGGCGAGGAAAGAGCGCCTGAAATGCAGTATTGACTTCGTCAAAAGTATTTTTAAGTCGTTGATGAGTTTCCTTATCCATCTTTTCGATAGCCGCATCAAGAGTCGCCAATGCGTCAGTAAGATCCTGATATTGCTCATCCAAATGCAGCTTACGCTGCAACTCACTGTCATATTCCTCAATAGCTGCCAAATTAATAGCACCTAATCGTTTAATCTTATCAATAACTTCCTCTAAGGCTTGTTCGCGTGATTCTTGGGAAACATCGGCAGGAATATTTTCCAAGAGGTCTTTCAATCTCACATCCAATTCTGCCAAAGATTCAACAACACCACTGGCCCGTACGGCAAGTGCTTGCTCTTGCATCTGTTCTTGCTGCATTTTTTCCTGAATCATCCGGGCATTTTTTTCTTCCGTGCGCCCGAGCGCCTCGAATGACTCTAATTGTTTCGTCAACGCATTTAAATTTTCCCGACAAAGACTTAATTGCGTTTCTAGTTCACTATGTTGCAAGACTTTAGTCTGCAAATTATCCTGTAACTCGGCTTCAGGTGTCTCCAAAGCAACCAAGCGAGTCGCCAAAATTTCCATTCGCTCATTTAAAGTTTCCAAGCGCAATTGCTCACGTTTCACATTTTCAGTGAGCTGCTGAATTTTGATTTTTTCCCGGTCATAGACTAACTGGCTTTGATGCAAGGCTGTTCTTGCTTCATCTACTGCAGTACGGTGCTGCAGTAGCATTTCCTCCCAACTTGCTTTGCCAGTTGTTAATTCTTGTTGCGCATCTTCATATTGCTTGGTTGCTTTTACCGCTGCAGATAAAGAACACTCTGCTCTATCTTGTTCACTCGCAAGCTCTTCTAACGTTAATGAAAGTTCTTCACTTTCAGTCATTAAAAGATTTCTTCGGGTTTCCGCTTGTAAAAGAGCGCGTTCTTTATTGTGAATGTCAATTTCATAGGCTTTGTAGTCTTCACGAGAGTTCATTAACGTCTGTTTTGCAGTTTCCAGACGTTGTTCAGACTCTTTAAGCTTCTGGTGTAGTTGATCGCGCCTATTTTTTAAACCAGACAAATCATCTTGAGCCTCGCTCAATGTTTCAGTGAGTTTCCCTAACTCTTCTTGGCGCACTAATAACCCAGTTTGCTCTTGACTCTCAGGCTTGGCAATTTTCGCCCATTTCTTAGCCAACCAATAGCCATCAGGAGTAATAACTGACTCCATATCATTTAAATTTGGTAACCAAGAAAGTGCCTCTTCTATGTTAGCAGCCGCATAGATATTCTCGAGGGGATATAACCAGCTTGGATTTAGACCGGTAATCTTATCAATTAATCGCGGGTAATTCCCTTTGGGGGACGCTTCTCCTTGAGTAATAAATAATGCTGAATCAATTGGCATCTCATTGATTTTTATCAACAACTCATCCAAGGAATCTAAAACAATAGCCTGTAATCCTTCACCGAGGATTAGTTCACAAGCATATTGCCACTCTTTGCTAACAGTTAACTTTTCAACCAGGCGTAATTTTTCTTCCCAACACTCTAAATTCATTAGCTCTTTTGTGCGACCCAAAGCAGCCTGCTGTGCAGCAAATAATCCAGCCTGTTTTGTAGTTAAATGATGAATATTATCCTGTGAATTAAGAATTAGCTTTTCCGTTTCTAATAATTGATCCCGATATTGTGCCACTTCTGCGGCAATTTGCTGTTCAGTTGTCTCTTGCTCCTGCATTTGAGTTGTCAGCAACAATAGGGATTCTTGCTGTATTCGAAGTGTTTCTGCAAGCGCCTCCACTTCAACCAATCGTTGCTCTTCTGCGATTTTTTCCAATCTTGTCAACAACTGCTGACGTTGTTGGGCAATATGGTGTAGACGAAGTTGCTCTACTTGGGTTTCACGCAAAGCTTTATTAAGCTCATCCTGAGTAGCTTGCGTTTTAGTATTCCAGATGAGTTGTTGCTGTTGTATATCTTGTAATAACTGCTCTTGATTGGCAAATTCCTCCTGTAAATTTTGCCAATTGCCGTGCAAAACCCCCACAGACTCTTCGCTGCTTTGCAGTATTTCCGTGTCTTGCTGTATTTGACTAGTCGCCGCTTGCCAATCTATTTGTATTTGTTGCTGATCAATCTGTAAACGCTGCCTCTCGCGTTGGCTTTGTTGGATAGTTTCCTCCAAGCGAGCAATATCGGTAGCCAATTGATAAAAATTAGTTTGTACTTGCTGAAAAACTTCATTGTCATCATGGAGTTTTTCACGAAATAAAGTACTTTGTTTAAACGCTTCCGCAGCATTGGCTTGATGATTTTCATACTCCGTCATGAGTTGTTTTATTACAGCTTGTTTAGTTACTTGCTCACTCGTAAGTGCTTGCCATTTGAGAGCCAAAATTTCGGACTTATATAGGCGCTCTTCTGCTTTCAAAATTTTATAGCGTTCAGCTGCTTTGGCCTGTCGCTCAAGCCTTAGTAATTGCTTGTCTAATTCGTCACGAATATCAGCGACACGCGCTAAATTTTCGCGAGTATGATTAATACGCACCAAAGTTTCCCGGCGTCGCTCCTTATACTTCGACACACCCGCCGCTTCTTCAAGATAGGCTCTTAACTCTTCAGGACGAGCTTCTACTATACGAGAAATCGTACCTTGGCCAATGATAGAATAACCTCGTGCACCTGCCCCAGTTCCTAAAAAGATATCCGTAATATCGCGCCGGCGACAACGACTGCCGTTTAAGTAGTAAAAGGAATCACCATCACGATTAACTACTCGCTTTACAGAAATTTCTTGATAACTGCCGTATTGTCCAGCCAATCGTCCGAGACTATTATCAAAAACAAGCTCAACAGAGGCTTGTCCTACCCCTTTACGGTGAGTTGAGCCATTAAAAATGACATCAGCCATTGATTCGCCACGCAGATTCTTCGCTGAGCTTTCCCCCATTACCCAACGCACTGCATCAATCACGTTTGACTTACCACATCCATTAGGGCCGACAACGGCCACCAATTGGCTTGGGAAAGGGATTATGGTGGGATCAACAAAGGATTTAAATCCCGCCAGTTTTAACTCTTTAAGCTGCATTAGGGACGCAAAAAAAATAAATTGGCAAGATTGTAACCTACAAATAGTCTAGAGGAGAAGAATTGTGACTAGATTGCTTAGGATTGTTAGCAAAATTTCGATCTTGCTCTTAAATAGATAAGATTTGCGTGTGAATAAAAAGTACGTTTAAAACCTTTAAAACTCAAAGATAGCAGTCCCCCAAGTATAGCCTGCACCAAACCCACAAAGTAAAATTATATCTCCTCGTTTAATTTTTCCTTCTTGATAAGCTTTATTAAATGCCAATGGAATAGAAGCAGCAGAGGTATTCCCATGTTTATCCAGAGAAATAATAAACTTTTCTATTGGCATTTCTACAGCCGAAGCTACTGTCTGTAAAATGCGGATATTGGCTTGATGTGGGATAATATGCTGAATATCTGCAATAGTCAGCTGCGTGCATTCTAAAGCTCGTTTAATTTCATTATTAAAACGAGTAACAGCATTTTTAAAAACTTGTTTACCATTCATTTTGACATAAGGTTCATTTTTTGAAATTGTCTGCGCTCCTTGGCCTACCCCCCATGGAATGTACAAATCTTGTACTCCCGCGCCATCAGCACCCAACTTACAATAAAAAATCCCTTTTTCATTGTTTGTTGTTCGCTTCAATAAAAATGCACCAAAACCATCGCCAAATAGAATACCCGTTGCTCTATCGCGGTGATTGATAATTTTGGAAAAAGCATCGCACCCCAAAACCAAAGCATATTCAAGCTCTGGATTAGCCTGCATCAAATAATAGGCATTTGCTAGTCCATAAAGAAAGCCTGCACATGCAGCCTGCATGTCAAATGCGATACAGTGGTGAATGTTAAGTCGCTGCTGTAACATTACCGCACTACTAGGCATCACTTGATAGGGAGTCGTCGTTGCCATGACAATAAGATTAATCTGTTGAGGAGAAATATTGGCATGAGTAATCGCAGTTAGTGCCGCTTGATAACTACAATCAATAAAATCTTCGTCGTCTGCAAGAATGTGGCGTTGTTTGATGCCTGTCATTTGCGTTATCCAAGCATCGGACGTATCTAGTTCTAATTCAAGCTCTTTATTGGCAATAATCCTTTTTGGAAGATATCCCCCACATGACAAAACTTTAATCACACCCATCACTCAACTCCTTTTCAGGCTATGCGAAAATAGTGGTTACCTTAAGAAAGCTCTCTTTTGCGACTAGTTACAGGCATAGCTCTCATGAATACCCACTTACATCCAAGCCTTCTTAAAGATGCCATTTAGCGATGCTGCCACTAAAACCAACGCCAAAAGAAATTAATAAAAAATTGCCTGTTTTTTTATCTGACCTTACTCAAATAGTGTTGTGGAAACCCGTGATAAAGAGGTTTATAACTCCCCCCTTCATCCATATGTAGGATTCCAGTATCTACAGGAATAATTAGTAAGATGGAAACACTCAAATTCGTTTTCATTTTCATTACTTTGTAGTAAGAGAGAAACTACCCCATCCCCAAATAAATAACTATTGAGCAAATTATTTAAACTAACGGTTGCCTTCGTCAAGAATTTCACTGCTAAGAACTGTTTGCTCAGGCACGACAGACGCTATACCGACTATATCTATAGCTTTCACCTAGACCACCAAAAGACCATTTTGACAAATGTTTTTTCATTTTAGAAGATAATAATAAATTTTTCAATGAATACTGGCTCTAAAAAGTGGTACTTTTAACTCAATTTTGTTGTAAAATTTTTAATTCTTTTTGCATTTAAAATGCGCAAAAAAAGATAAAATCGATATCTTTTTTTATTTTCTTTCGGAAAAGCCAAATATCAAAAAATAAATTAGTACTTTTTAAGGATTAACACTTCATAATTTTTTCGGCTATCTTAGTAAGATTAGCTATTTTTTAATAAGTTTTGCTAAGCTAAATAAGATATTATCATTAGATTAACTATTTGTAGGAGCTCGGATGACCCACGATACAGAACTTAGTGATCTTATGCACTCCGTTGCCATGAAAAGCCTCCAGTTGTTAGATGGCATGAAAAAACAACCCGCGCAAGTTCCCTCATTAATCAAGCAGTTTATAGACTTAACGGCTGATTTTCAGGCTCTACTGACGATAATTTTAAAAAACCCCGAGCAACTCTGGCAAATGCAGTTAGCCTATTGGCAAGATGCGATGGGTTTAGTCCAGGAGCAATTTAACCATTGGCTTGAGGGTAAACCTATGCCGATTGAAGATAGGCGCTTTAACAGCGAGGAATGGGTAAATAATCCGTTCTTCAATCTGCTAAGCCAGCATTATTTGTTAGCCAGCGAACATTTAAATTCACTTTTTGAGCATCTTGATTATGGAGATAAACAACTTGCCAAAAGAGTCCAGTTTTTTACAAGGCAATATCTTGATGCCTTATCTCCTGCAAATTTTTTACATACTAATCCACAATTAATGGCTGAAACTATTCAGAGCCACGGTAAAAATTTATTACGAGGCTTACAAAATTTACTGACTGATTTAGAAACGGGTTCGTCTCGCTTAATTATTAAAATGACAGACACAGATGCGTTTAAGGTAGGCGAAAACATTGCGACTACTCCAGGTAAAGTAATTTATCGCAACGAAATGATGGAACTCATTCAATTTAGTCCTCAAACCGAAAAGGTTCGAGCAATTCCGCTTTTAATAGTTCCACCGTGGATTAACAAATATTACATTCTTGATCTTAGCAAACATAACTCTTTTATCGGTTGGCTTGTGCAGCAAGGCATCACCGTTTTTGTCATTTCATGGGTGAATCCGGATGCCAGTTATGCTGATAAGGGTTTATACAATTATCTTAGCGAAGGTCCTCTAACCGCCGTAAAAACCATTCAAAAACAACTCAAAGTCGAGCAAGTTAATGTATTAGGTTTTTGTATTGGCGGCACTTTAAATGCATGCATGCTGGCCTATTTAAAAGCAAAAAATGAAAATCCTATTCGCAGCGCGACCTTCCTTGCATCTATGATTGACTTTAGCGATCCAGGCGATATCGCTGTTTTTATTGATGAACAGCAAATCCTTCGCATTGAAGAAGAAATGCATGCTAAAGGATTCCTCGATGGCCGTTTCATGGCTAGCACTTTTAACTCCTTAAGAGCGAATGACCTAGTTTGGTCTTTTTTTATTAAAAATTATCTACAAGGCAAAGATCCCGTGCCTTTTGATATTTTATATTGGAATGCTGACGCGACTAACATGCCAGCAAAAATGCATTCGCAGTATTTGCGTTGGATGTATTTGCATAATAATTTGGTCAAGCCCGGGAAAATTCATCTAAACTATGTCCCTCTAGATGTGACTCAAATTACTATCCCAACCTTTTTCTTCTCTACCCAAAAAGATCACATTGCTCCCTGGCAAACAACTTATTTGGGTTTTCAACTAATGAAGGGCAAAAAACGTTTTCTACTGGGTGGCTCAGGGCATATTGCGGGAATTGTTAATCCCGCCAATAGTGAAAAATATGGCTTTTATCGCAATCACAGTACCCATCAAACTGCTGAAGAGTGGTTAGCTAATGCTAAACATCATCCTGGCTCTTGGTGGCCAGAATGGCTAAATTGGCTTAACAAAGAGTCTGGACACTGGGTAAGTGCTCCAGATTTTCAGTTACTCCCATTCAAACCGATTATGGATGCGCCTGGAAGCTATGTGCATGTCACTTATAAAGCCACTAAAGCAAAAGAGCCAGACCAAAGTAAAAACGGGCTCGAACAATTATCCATACACGAATTGCCCGCTCAGGAGGAAAAGATCGCTTAAAAATTATTTGTTTTTTTGCTATTTAAACTTTTTCGTCATAATAAAAAAGGCTATTAATTTTGTAATAGCCTTTTTGTTATGATAGAAGTATTTATTTCTTAACATCGGTTTTATTTTTTACTTCTTGTACAAGAGAAAGCATTGTTGTTTCCATAATCTGAAAAGATTTTTGTAGATAATCCAATGCCTTATGGCCGTTTTCAATTGCCAAATGAATTTGTTTTTCCAATAATTCTTCAGGTTTCTTGGTATTAGCCAATTCATCGGGCTTTAAATAGCTCATGCCTTGTAGAGTTTTTACATTAAGTTCAGCAATGGCTTGAAAAGGCTCTTGCATTTTTTTTGCCATTTCACTCCATTTTTCAAAATAAGCTTGTGTCATGATACTCTCCTCGCTATGTTGCACTGCACAATTCTAGATTAGTACTATTCTTACCTACTTGTCAAGGAGTTATTAAAATTTATTTTGCAGTGCAACATAAATTTTAATGACAACCTACTTTATAGTGGTAAGCAAAACCAATACTGGCTAAGGTTTAACGGTCAAAAAATCCTTGCCATTGCTTAAGTAATTGTTGCACTTGCTGATCCCAAAAACTAGTCGCTTTTTTGTAATCATTCAAATAAGGGTTGGTTTGCAATAATTTTTGCATGTTGGCAAACATCTGTTCCAACATTGTTTTAAACGATTGGCTCATCGGATGATTTGCAAAAGTAATCAGCTGTCTTAATATTTCGGGAGATAAAAACTGCGTAGCACCACTTTCCATTTCAACAAATATTTGTAATAACGTAGCATTGGTAATGTCTTTACCAGTTGTCGAATCCTCCACTTTAAATGGTACTCCCTCAACCACATAGCGTTGCAATTCTTCGACAGTAATATATTGGCTCTTCTCGGTATCATACAGTCTGCGGTTTTTATATTTTTTTATTAATCTTGCCATATCTCTCTCAATAGCAACACTTACTTACAACAGGTTGAGAAATACCTTCTCAACCCTAGCAGTTAGTACATATGCAAACCACCATTAACACTTAAATTTGCACCTGTAATATAACGACTCCTTTCATGGGCTAAAAACTCTACCACCCAGGCTACCTCTTCTGGCTCAGCCAAACGTTTCGCAGGAATCAACTCAATGATAGATTGCAAGATATCAGGTCTGATGCCTTTCATGAGCCGCGTATTCACATAACCTGGCGAAATACTATTCACCGTAATGTTCTTAGACATCAGTTCTTGGGAAAGACTTTTAGTAAACCCATAAATGCCCGCCTTGGATGCAGCATAATTGGTTTGCGAAAACTGTCCTTTTTGTGCATTTACCGATGAAATATTGATAATCCTACCACTTTCTTGACTGCGCATTTGTTCAACTACCGGATGAGTGACATTGAACATGCTATCCAGATTGACTCTTAGAACCTCATCCCATTGCTGTTTTGTCATTTTGGAGAATACTGAATCCCTAGTAATCCCTGCATTGTTAATTAAAACATCCACACGACCAAACTCTGAAATCAAGTCTTTAATCACCAAACCACATTGCTCAAAATTACCGACATCCATTTGGCGATAATGGATATTTTGATAACTCTCCTGCCTTAATTCTTCTAACCATAAAGCGGCATTTTCTTTTGAAATAATATCAAGAGCAATGATATTCCCGTAAAGAGAACTTAATTGTTTAACAATGGCAGTACCTATATCACCGGTACCACCAGTAATTAATACTACTGTTTCTTTTTGCATTCTTTTCCTTAATCAAAACTAACGCCACTCTCTAAGAAGTTATTTAGAGTGTCGCCTTTAGAGTGATACTAACTCTAAACCTACATATATTGACCACCGTTAATATCCAAATTAGCGCCGGTAATGAATCCAGACGTTGGTTCTGCTAAAAATGCAACTGCATCAGCAACCTCTTGTGGTGTTCCTAGGCGTCCAACAGGAATATTTGCAACAATGCTTGCTAATACTTCCTCTTTCATTGCCGTCAGCATAGGAGTTTCAATATAGCCAGGAGAAATAGTATTCACTGTGATACCTTTAGCAGCAACCTCCAGTGCTAAACTCTTGGTAAATCCAAAAAGCGCCGCCTTAGAGGCTGCATAATTACATTGACCGAATTGCCCTTTGCGACCATTGATTGATGATATGGTAATAATGCGACCATAATTTTTTTCAAGCATTGCAGGTAGAATATTACGTGTAATATTAAAAACACTTGTTAAATTAGCATCGATGACTTGTTGCCATTGTTCAGCACTCATCTTTTTTAAACTAGTATCCACGGTAATCCCAGCATTATTTATCAGGACATCAATGTGGCTATATTTTTCTAAAACGAGAGCAGCAAGTTTTTCGCAGTCAGCAAAATTGGCAATATTTGCATAGACAATGTCTATCTCATAGCCAGCAGCTCTTTGTTCTGCTTGCCAACGCTTGGCCTGCTCATGGTTTCCATCTTTAAAATAACAAGCAATTACTTGGTAATCAGCTGCTAACCGCTGACAAATGGCTGTACCAATCCCACCTGTTCCCCCTGTGACTACGGCCGTCATTTTTTCCATAAATAATATCTCCATAAAATAATGTGATTGGAATCTATTACTTCAAAGCAAAAGTAAATGAATGTCAACAACTTACCTTTGTTCTAATAAGCTTCTTGCAAAATTAATTATTTCAAAAGAAATCTAATTTAATTTTAGCACCCAATAGTCACTTTAATAGCGCGCACCTGTACACAAGAAAACACAAAAATAATTTGAAGCTGTAGCAATAACCTAAAAAAAGAGATAAAAAAAAGCGGGATTAACCCGCTTTATACTAGATTTTTACTGGATGAGGCACATAACCTTTAATTTGTTGTGCAAATTGGCGCAAGACTTCTAAACCAGACTCTTCAGCTTGCTTACACCATTGTTGTAAAGCTTCAACCAATTCCTTTTGAGAACTTGCAGTCTTTAACCAAATATTTTGGAGAGATTGGCGGAAAGTATAAACCAACCGGAGTTGATCGCGACTTGCTAATAATGCTTGCAAACGCACCTTCGCTCGCGGCGATAGCAAACTATCCTGTAACCGCAACAACCGCCCTGCCCGTTGCAACAAATGTTTATCATTCGCTAATGCTGTACGTTTTTCATCTTTAAGAATAGGGCGAACAACTCGTTTATAATACTGGGACATTACTTGAAAACGGTTACTAACAACTGCCTTTACCGTTTCAAGATCAACATGAAGCTTGCCTTCTTCTTGTGCCAATTTTGGTGGTAATTTTTTAACCTTGGCAAGCCTTAAAAAGCACAAACAACGAATATACATCCAGCCAATATCAAATTCCCACCACTTGACAGAAAATTTTGCAGATGAAGCAAATGTATGGTGATTATTATGTAATTCCTCACCACCTATCCAAAATCCCCAAGGGAAAATATTTGTTGCCGCATCAGGGCACTCAAAATTTCTATATCCCCAATGATGACCTATACCGTTTACCACACCGGCCGCGTGAAGTGGAATCCACATCATTTGGATTGCCCATATCGTAATCCCAGGCAAACCAAAAAGTAAAAGATCCATCAAAAACATCAGCAAAATCCCTTTGGAGGAGAAACGTGAGTACAATTGACGCTCAACCCAATCGTTGGGTGTGCCATGAGAATATTTAGCTATCATTTCCTTATCTTTAGAAGCTTCTTTATATAATTCTGCACCTTGCCAAAATACTTTCTTTAAACCTAGCACCTTAGGGCTGTGAGGATCTCCTTCGATGTCAGTAGTCGCATGGTGCTTACGATGAATAGCGACCCACTGAGCAGTAACCATGCCGGTAGTTAGCCATAGCCAAAAACGAAAAAAATGACTTATTATGGGATGTAAGGTTAAAGCACGATGAGTTTGGTAGCGATGTAAATAAATGGTAACAGCGGCGATAGTAATCTGTGTTAAAACAATCGTAGCCAACACATAACCCCAAAACGATAAGTTTAGAACGCCATAAATCATATGGTTACTCCACTAAAATGAATCATTATGTGGTACTAAGGTGAGAAACTCACAACAGTACTCTTCATATAATACCACAAATTGCACAATTCGCATTGCATCGAAAGAACTTGTGAACGATAATTTTAGATAGGTAAGGGGTAATTGACCTTCTTTTCCGTCTAAACAGGGACTATACATGAACGAGAAATTCGAACGTCTAATACAGCAGCTTGTGCCTTTCTTAATTGCTGGTATTGCCATTGCATTAGTAATTGGCTTGTTTATCATGTTTTCATACGTGCTGATATGGGGCTTAGTAATAGGTGGGGTTCTTTGGCTAGTTTACTTTGTAAAAAGCCTCCTATTTCCAGGCCAGAAAAGTGAAACGACTAAAGGACGAGTCATCGAACATAATGACAAAGATTAATGCCTGAATTACCCGAAGTTGAAACTACAAGACTTGGTATCAGTCCATTCTTGCTCGATAAAACCATACAGGCTGTTTTTGTCAGACAGCCTAATTTACGGATGAAAGTTCCCCCGTTAAATGAGCTTTGTTCTGGACAGAAGGTTTTGGCAATAACCCGTCGAGCAAAATATTTATTGTTGCATCTAACAAAAGGCTACCTACTTATTCATTTAGGCATGTCAGGGCATTTACGAATTGTACAACCTAGCGTATATCACGACAAACATGACCATATTGATATGCTCCTCGATGGAGAGCATACACTTCGCTACAATGATCCGCGTCGTTTTGGTCTTTGGCTGTATCTTTCGGATAATCCTCAAGAACATCCTCTTTTATCACATTTAGGGCCAGAACCTTTATCTGACATGTTCAATGTCGAGTATTTAAGTAAACGAGCACATAAAAAGCGGCAAAATATTAAATCTTTTATTATGCGTAATGACATTGTAGTAGGCGTTGGTAATATCTATGCAACAGAAAGCCTATTCTTAGCA
The DNA here is from genome assembly GCF_001467025.1 of Legionella brunensis. Lineage (GTDB taxonomy): Bacteria > Pseudomonadota > Gammaproteobacteria > Legionellales > Legionellaceae > Tatlockia > Tatlockia brunensis. The sequence goes on from NZ_LNXV01000036.1 coordinate 71,454, forward strand.
GGGATTAATCCTTTAAGCGCAGCTAGTAGTGTAAAACAAGCCCAGATGGCCAAGCTTGTCGCTTATATTAAGCAAGTATTGGAACAAGCAATCCAAGCTGGAGGCACTACTTTGCGGGATTTTTATGCTATCGATGGAAAACCCGGCTATTTCGCCCAGCAACTTCAAGTCTATGGCAGAAAAAATCTGCCTTGCTTTCAATGCAACCACTCAATTGAAGTCGTTGTCATTGGTGGGCGAAGCTCCGCATTTTGCCCCTATTGCCAACCTCTAAGGCCATAATTATATAGGGACTACGTTCCCTGGAATTAAGAAGATTTTTTAATGCACTCATCGGTACGTGCAAAGGTGTTAAGCAATAGGCGTGTAGCTGAAGCAATAACCTCATTATTAGGAGCGGCATCTTTCTTAGTTTGGGTGAAATAAATGGCTACAACAATGGGAGGACATTTCGGTGGCCAAATTATTGCTATATCATTTGTCGTCCCATAATCACCAGTTCCCGTTTTATCCCCGACAATCCACCCTTTGGGCACGCTAGCGCGAATACGAGCCCCCCCTGTGGTATTGCCTTTCAACCAAGTTTGCAATAATTCGCGCTGCGGTAATGCCAAGCCATTACCCAACCCTAAGCGTTGTAAACTTTTTTCCATCGCGGCAGGTGTAGACGTGTCGCGCACGTCACCAGGAATAGCCGAATTCAACTCAGGCTCCAAGCGATCTAGTCTGAATGAGAGATCACCAATAGAATGAGCAAATACGTTAATGGCTTTACGTCCTCCGAGTTTTTTTATTAAAAGATCGATTGCAGTATTATCGCTCTGCTGAATTGCGGCAATGCATAGCTCAGCGATTGTCATGCCATCTCTAAGATGTTTTTCAGTGACAGGAGAATAAACAATTAAATCTTCTTTTTTATAATTGATTCTTTGTTGCAAAAGCCCACTAACCATCATACTCTTTTTTAAAACAGCTGCCACGCCCATCATCTTAAACGTACTGCAGAAAGGAAAACGCTCTTCTGCACGGTATTGAAGACGCATGTCATTAGCGGTATTTATTGCAGAGATACCAATTCGCCCTCCGGAAGAAGCTTCTAACTCAGCTAGCTTTCCCTGTAAGGAAGTCAACTCTGCTTGTATGCCTGCCAAAGAAGACATACTAACCGCCACTAAAGAGACTGTGACGGTAGCCAGTAATAATAAACGCTTGAATAAAGATGAATACATTTTTATCCCTCTAGAAATAATATCAATTAGATAGTCAATGAATCCGCAATGAATAGTTCTCAAAACAGCATGCAGGCACTTCGTGGAGCGACTTGATTAAGTAGTGTCTTTTTCTCAAAGATATCGTGCAAACTAGTTACATCATTTCGCTACTAGTCTACTTTATACTGTGAAACCCTGTAAACATGAAGTATCATCTGGCAACTCTCTCTAAGTTATTAAACCTATGAAAATAAGCAAGCTGCGCACCCAATGGATAATATTTTTATCATTTTTTTATACAGCTGATGCCTGCATGCGCTCTATACTAAAACGCTTTACCGGTAAAACAACAAGAACTTGGGTGGATAAAACCATTCATAACTGGGCCAATCATTTACTTAATCTTGTTGGTGTAAAGTGCAAGGTAATTAATCCATATGGCGTTGAGCCTAAAACAGGCGAAGCGACCATCATTATGTGTAATCACAGCAGCTTATACGATATCCCCATTAGTTTTAAAGCCTTCCCGAATCACTCTATTCGTATGCTAGCCAAAAAAGAATTATCGAAAATTCCTATCATGGGCAAAGGCATGATGGCTGCGGAATTCCCTTTCATTGATCGCAAACATAGGCATCAAGCGATTAAGGATCTAGAGGCCATGCATAAATTACTGGAAAGCGGTATTGTAATGTGGATAGCACCTGAAGGGACTCGTTCCAAAGATGGCAAGCTTGCCGCATTTAAAAAGGGAGCCTTTATCACAGCAATTGAAGCAAAAGCGACTATTATCCCCATTGGCATAAGAGGAGCTTACCATATTTTACCTGCACGAACGACACAAATTAATATTAATCAAACTGCTGAAATACATATCGGCCAACCTATTGATGCCTCTCAATACAGTCCAGAAAATAAAGAGGAATTAGTAAAGCGCGTTCATCAGTCTATGGAGAAGCTTGTTGGGGAGCAAGGCTCTTGAGATTGACCAGACTAAATCTCAAGAACTGCTAATGCGTAAAACCATAACCTTGAGGCGCTGCGGTAATAACTGCTGCTAATCCTATATGTCTGGGATCGGAAGAGGCTGTTAAGACATTATTTTCTTTATCCCAAGTAATTACCTGCATATCCCCATAATATTGCTTCAAAGCCATTAACTTATACCCCATCTTTTTTAATTCTTCCTGCAAAGCAGGAGAAAAAGTCTCAGGCTCAAACTGCAACCAATCAGGTAGATATTGATGGTGAAACCGCATGGCGGAAACCATAGAAATAGCTCCATGATAATTACTAAAAACAAGAGAGGCTAATAGAATCATCGTTGGGATCCGACTTCCCCCAGGAGTGCCGACAATAGCCACTCGACCTGGCATTTCAAGAAAGGTGGGAGCCATACTAGAGACAGGCCTTTTACCAGGAGCAATGCTATTTTTTTCACTTCCTACGATCCCAAAAACATTTCGCGTCCCAGGCTTAACTGAAAAATCATCCATTTCATCATTGAGTAATACGCCAGTGCCCCCGGCAACCACGCTAGAACCAAAAATAAAATTAACTGTTAGCGTTGCTGCAACACGATTTCCTTCTCTATCCATTACCGAAAAATGAGTAGTATTCTCCTTTTCAGGCTGAGTTCTACCTTGAAAAAATCTACTTGGTGTTGCCTTATCTTTAAAAATTAATGATCTAAGCTGTTTTGCATTTTCTGCGGATAAAAGCTTGTCAATGGGTATTTTGATAAAATCAGGATCTGCTAAAAACTGTTCGCGCTGCCAAAAAGCCAACCTCATTGCCTCCGTCAGGTAATGGACCCATTGCACTTTAGAACACCTCTGTAGCGGGTAATCTGCAAGAATATTTAACATGGTAATTAATGCGACACCTCCTGCAGAAGGTGGTGGTGCTGTAATAATTAACATATTATGATAAGCACTTTGCAGAGGCTCACGAATTTTGATTTCATAGCGTGCAAGATCTTCTAAAGACCAAATTCCTCCAGCAGCCCGAACTCCTTTTACTAACTGCTCAGCAACTCTTCCACGATAAAAACCATCATGTCCCTGCTCTGCCAATAACTTTAACGTTTTAGCCAAATCCGGTTGCTTTAAACGCTCCCCTATCTGGTAGGGTTGGCCTTCATGGAGAAAAACAGCTGCAGTATCAGGAAAACGCCGCAGCATTTGCAATCGGTCGTCCATGGTCGAAAAAGAGTTAAATTGGTGATCAACAACAAAACCTACTTCTGCAAGACGAATAGCAGGAGCCAGAGATTGGGACAACGGTAACCGGCCATAATGTTTAGCAATATATACAAGTGCTGCAGGTTCTCCGGGTATAGCAGCGGCCAAGCCTCCATTTAATGATAATCCCGGAACAGGTTTGCCATCGGCCCCAAGAAACATATCTTTATGAGCAGCCAAAGGAGCTTTTTCACGACTATCTATAAAAATATTTTTTTTGTCTTTTTCTTGATGTAATAACCAAAATCCCCCGCCACCCAAACCCGAATGGTAAGGCGCAACTACAGCTAGGGTGGCGCCAACAGCTACCGCGGCATCAAAGGCATTTCCTCCGGCAGCAAGAATTTCCAAACCTGCATTAGTCGCAAGAGGATGGGCGCTAGCAATCGCATAGGCAGGCGGTGTTACAGCATCATTGGCCGCATTCGTCGTTCCTGCAGTGATTATTGCTAAGATAAAAAAGAATTTAAGCCTATTCATGGATTTCTCTTCTGAGCAAAAGCCCGTTCAACAGAGGCTGGTACAAATCGAGATATATCGCCCCCAAGTTGCGCAATTTCGCGAACTAGCGTGGATGAAATAAATAAGACCTCTTCTGAGGGAGTCAAAAACAAAGTCTCAATCTCTTTTGCAAGCTTGCGATTCATCCCAGCTAATTGAAATTCATATTCAAAATCATTGACAGCTCGCAAACCCCGCAAAATAATGCCCGCTTTTTGTTCACGAACAAAATCAATTAGCAAGCAATCGAAACCCATTACATCAACGCCAGGCAAATTCCCTAAGGCCTCTTTGATTAGTTCAATGCGTGTTTCTAAAGAAAAATAAGGATGCTTAGCAGCATTACTTGCTACAGCAACGATCAACTCGGGAAATATTTTTGAAGCCCGCGTGATGATATCTACGTGACCATTAGTAATTGGATCAAAAGTTCCTGGATAAATGACTTTATGTTTCATAGCTTCATGTATCAATTGCAACTTTTGGCAGTCTAACGTATTGTGCCTAGAAAAACTATGACTCTGGAAAGAGCCTCTGATACTTAACAAGGAAAATTTTGAACTTGCAGGCTATTATAAGATGTGACACCACGTAAATGGAATTAGGAGATGCAATGACTGCTATTAAATCAACTTTATTTGGTTCCTTTCTTTTGTTAACAGCCTGCACCCCTCGTCCAACAATGGAGGCGCCGTCTACTTATGGTTCTTCAAAAGCAACAACAACTGAAACTGCGCCGATGGCAGAGCAGACAACAGCTACAAACATAGAAAAAACCACTGATAAATCACTAACAACCAAGGCACAAGCGAATAACGCCGCAATAGAAACAATAAAAACAACAAAAATAGCTGCGACATCTTCAGCAAGCGCTGTCTCTTCCTGGGAAATTTCAGGGGCAATGGCTGCACGCAGCAAAAAGAAGGGTTGGAATGTCTCTATTAATTGGCTCCAACGCGGAATGGGGCATTATCAAATTCGCTTATTTGGACCACTAGGAAGCGGCACCGTTCTTATTAATAAAACAGGAGGTGTAATTACTTTTCGTGATGGCCCCAAAACAGCCTCTTCATCTAATGCCGAAGAGTTATTGAAACAACAAACCGGCATCCGACTCCCTGTTAATAGCCTTTATTATTGGGTCAGAGGTCTACCCGCTCCTGGTCATGTTCAAGGAGAAAAACGTGATGACGCTCACCGTCTACTCGTTTTAAAACAAAGTGGATATATCATCGATTATGGCCAATATACAAGTGTTGGTAAGACGGTTCTTCCCAGTGTTATCAAGTTACAAGGTAACGGAGTTTTTATAAAACTTGTTATTAAGCGCTGGCGGATCTAGTGTTAATGCCATTATTAGGTCAGGCTTAATCCCAAAGTCTGACCTATATCTCGATTTTAATACGACCATTATCAAAACTTGATTATTAATAGTATCGATAAATCAGCCATTATCTACTTAAGCAAAAATTGTTTGACAAGACCTCAAATACTTTGCAAAATACGCACGTTTGCAGAAATGCATATGTTCACGGATGAATGATAGAAGAATCTAACAACTTATTGGGGTGTCGCCAAGCGGTAAGGCACAGGGTTTTGATCCCTGCATACCTAGGTTCGAATCCTAGCACCCCAGCCACAATCTTGTTGATTCAAGTAAACAGACGGCAGAAGATACCCGGGAAGGATGCGTTCACCGGATCGCTAAAATAATAATTATATCTTTCTGGCTGTCTTCTGCTATGTGTTTAAGTTACCTGATTAAACTCAATCAAAGGTTTTTTGCACATGTCGACAATGATGATCTTTACCGGCAATGCTAATCCAGAGCTGGCTCTTAAAATAGCTTCTCATTTACAAATTCCTATTGGTCAAGCTTCGGTAGGTACTTTCAGCGATGGGGAAACCATGGTTGAAATTCTTGAAAATGTACGCGGTCGCGACGTGTTCATTATTCAATCTACGTGCTCGCCATCGAATGATAATTTGATGGAATTACTCATTATGGCTGACGCATTAAGGCGTTCGTCAGCAGGTCGAATTACCGCTGTAGTTCCCTATTTTGGCTATGCTCGCCAAGATCGCCGGGTTCGTTCTGCGCGTGTTCCAATTACGGCCAAAGTAGTCGCTGATATGATGGCCTCCGTGGGTATTTGCCGTGTCCTTACCGTTGATTTACATGCCGATCAAATTCAGGGCTTTTTCTATATGCCAGTTGATAACGTGTATTCAACACCAATCTTGCTGGAAGATATTAAGCAACAAAATCTCTCTAACCTCATGGTAGTTTCTCCTGATGTAGGAGGGGTTGTTCGTGCACGAGCCATGGCAAAACAACTCAATGATGCGGACCTATCCATTATTGATAAACGTCGCAGTGGCCCTAATAAATCAGAAGTTATGCACATTATTGGGGAACCTGCTGGCAGACATTGCATTATTATTGATGATATCGTTGACACTGCCGGTACACTTTGCTCAGCAGCTTTTCAATTAAAACAGAATGGGGCAACCAGCGTACGTGCCTACATCACTCATCCAGTTTTATCCGGTCCTGCAGTCAACAATATTGTTAATTCCTCATTAGATGAAGTTGTAGTGACGGACACAATTCCACTTTCAGAGGCCGCAAAGCAGTGTAAAAAAATTAGAGTAGTCAGTCTTGCAGATATGCTTGCACAAGCCATCAAACGCGTAAATGTTGAAGAATCAGTAAGTTCGATGTTCGCAGAATAATATTAGGAACGCAGCATGATGTGTTTTTTTTATGCCTGCGCTCTTAAGTTCTATTTTACACGCGCTTACCATTGTGGATAGAAAAGCCAAGAAATACTTAACGCCGCTCTTATATTAACTTGTAATTTTTGCACTGCAACGTTTAATTTAATTACTCATAATTATGACGGAACGTCTGGGCAAAAAAAAGGGAAGATAACTCTTCCCTTGATACTTCGCAATACGCGAAAGTTAATCTCTGGTACCAACATATTTGTCATCAAAATAACGACGTAGCTTGGTTCTTAGCGTTCCTCTGCTGATTCCAAGCATGATTGCCGCGCGTGATTGGTTATATTTACAATGCTCCATAACAGCGCGGAACAATGGTGTTTCAATCTCTTCAAGAACAAATTGGTACAGATCAACAGGATCAGTTCCCTTGAGCTCGGCGAAATATTTCTGCACTGATTGAGTGACACTCTCTGCCAGTGACATAGTTGCATCCCCAGCTTCATTACTGATTGTTGTCATTCTTTTTAACTCCTCCTTTAAAAACGAGCATATTACCGAATCGGCCAATTCCTGACAAGTATAGAGTTTGTAAATTTAGTTTAAAATCAGGAATCAGACAGTGAGCCTAGTTAGACTAGGCTCATCCGATATTTCCGTTGCTTCCCATTAAAACTTCATCATCTCAGGGCTATATGGTTTACCATTAATTGTAAATTGCCCTTGATTGAGACTGACCTCAACCACATAATCAGTACCTTGTTGAGCCAAGACACCATTCTGAACTAATGTTGCCAATTGTTTGTCAGCGAGCGTTACTGCTTGCTGCGAGACATCACTAGAATTAGCGGCTGCCTGAGCACTAGCATCTGGATTGCTTTGTGGTTGTATTTTTTGCGTAATTTCTTGTTGTTGGTCATTTTGTTGAGTTTGCGGTGACATCATTTTTTGCTTGATAGACTCTGTCACCAATTGCTTAACAACAACCGCAGGAACCCTTAATTTACCATTGCCTTGAATTTTTTGTATTAACTCAAATGGATTACCCATATCACCTTTGGGCAGAGAAACCATTAAGCTACCTTCGATCGTACCTTGAGGCATCACAAAATTCATCTCAGTAATTTCAAATTCAGCACCTTTGCTAAACAACTTAGGTAACTCTGGCAACATAGCCAGCATCGCACGTTGACGCTCAGCATCAGTACCTTGTTGTACTTGCTGTGCTTGAGTATTCAGTCTAGCAAGAGCATCCGCGTCAAGATTACGAATTGCAACTTCGAGATTACCTGGGCCATAGGTTTTATCATTTGTTATGATTTTTTCTACGGAAGTTTTGAAGTGAGAGCTGAACAAACCATCTTCTATATCAGAGTCAGAATGGATATCAAATTGCCCCAGTTCAAATAACTTCTTGTCGCTATCCATCACGACAAATGATGGGAAAGACAAGCTAGCATCACCTAAGAATAAACCTTTATCGGTCTTATGAAGATTATATTCGCTAGTGATGGTGGACATCTTTGTATTGACTTGATCTTTCTTGAAAGTCAAACCGTCGATAGTAATGTTACCACCAACCTTGTCTAAATCTGAAGAAACATTAGTTGACGTAGACATTCCTAACCATTCAAACGTAGCATTGCCTTCTTTTGCAAATAACTTGAATGCAGGTACAGACATGTCGATACTACTATTACCCAAGTAATTTACAAAAAAACTGATTGCCAGTGTTGGCTTCGTTGATTCATTGGTAAATAGTGAATTAAATTGTTCTACATACTCTGGAGGCATAGCTAAATCAGTGTGGGCAAATCCCAATCCAAACTTAACCCCTTGATTAGAAAATATTACTGGGCCATGGTAGATAGTAACCGGCATCTGCATTTTAAAATCTTTTGCAGGAATTGTTTGAGTCTGACCATTGTTTTGTATAGTTTGCTCAGGGATATGAACGCGCCAATCAAACATGGCTTTTGAAGTAAACCATCCACGCTTATATTCCACAATTTGAGCGGCTAATCCATTCGAGCGATTGATAAAGTTAAGACTTTCCTTAACCTTTTGCTCGGTAAGATAACCCATTCCATAATAAGAGCCGAGGACTAGAGCAGCTAAGATAACCACTAATCCTATGAATTTTTTCATATTATCTCCGTGTTAGTATCAGCCTCTATGACGAGAGTATCAAACAGATGAGAGGCACCGCCATAATTAAAACACGAGATTCACGAACTAGCAAAAGATATTACAAAAAAAATTCATAGTTGACAGTTACTTACTTTGGTCTATTGATATCCACCACAATAAGAGTAACTGTCAATACAAAGTTATAGCTTGCGAATGGGTTTGCAGTAAGTTTCTTTTACTGTAAAAGCTAAAATTAAAGCAACTAGCGAGCACACAGGGAGGATTTTTAATCCAGCCTGGAAATCTGAAAGCAACAATGTTTCAACATTGTAAGCACGAGGCCCCGAGACTAAATCCACTAAACGCCCAACTAAAGGTTGCATTAATGCGCCAACAAAAATGGAAATCATGTTAGTAAAGGCAATAGAAGTACCCACAACATTGCTTTCATGAATTTCAGTTGAGACAGCATAAGCAATTGCTACACCAGTGTTAGTTACGCCGAAAACAAAAAAGATAATATAGGCCGTTGTTTTATCAAGATGCGGATAAAACACAAATAAAGAAGTCAATATGATTCCACAGAGTGCAGAAAAAATCATCAAAGGCTTTCTTCGTCCCATCTTATCAGATAACCAACCTGATAAAGGCCCGCTTATCCCCCAACCAATAAAAATCAATCCAGTTGCAAAAGCGGCAGCGTGGGCTGTTAAACCACGACCATATTGCAAATATGCAGGGCCAATCGCTTCGCCAATGACAGCAGTAGGACCAAATAAAAAGCCGGCATACAGCGCGTTAAGCCAGGTTTGACGGTGAGACAAGACAATCCGCAAACTGCTAAGAATGCTAATTCTTGGTTCACTTTTCTTTAATTCATGTCGCTTAGCACCTGGCTTATCCTGAACAAATTGATATAAGAGCCCTGCTAACGCGATAAACAAAAAGGCAATGATGAGCATGCTATGCCGCCAACCCACATTAGCTACTAAAAATGAAACGGGCGCTTCACCTGCAGCCGCCCCCAACATGCCTAAGGCTTGTGTCAAACCAGATAATAAACCAAGCATTGCAGGAGGAAACCAAGATGTTGCTAAGCGTAGGGAACTCACAAAAGCGAATGCTGCACTAAAACCAATTAACATACGCCCTACTGACGCCATAGCCAAGCCATCAGCCAAGCCGAAGACACCACATCCCAGAGCAGTTATTAGCGACATAACTGTTAATATCGCGCGAATACTTAGGCGGTCAACGGTAAGACCCACTGGAATCTGCATGAGTATATACGGAAAGTAAAACGATGCGGTTAGAATTCCAAAACCTGCCTCATTAATGCCAAAATCGATTTGCAAACTTCGATGCATGACTCCAGGGGCTACCCGCGCCATGTAATCGGAAAAATAAAATGCTGCCGCTAATCCCCATACAATCCAGGCAAATCCTAGATGATTGATACGACCCGCTTTTTCACTCTGAGACATTGCTATCATATTCATAAATTCACTCTATTACCGTTTCCATCCTAAATGAATCTGAAATAACTCGTATAAAAACAGTAGGTTGGTCATTAAATTAGCAAAATTCAATTCTACATTATACTGCTACCGACAATTATTTCAACACATTGCTCGTTCTGGAACTTAACACTTTTATAGCTAGGTGTATATCTATTTCGGATTTGACCTTTTTGCAGAAATTAACTTTTATCTCCGATATAATGCACATTTTTTAACTTGGTACCATCATGAATGAGCTCGAACTAGCCATTAAAAATGCTTTAAATTCAGAAGGTGGCAACAACGAAGCCAATAAAGCCTATCTTGAATTTATTAAGGCAAATTTTATTATCCCGATTAATAAAAACTCCAGTACAGAAGAACCAGAGGTGCTCTATTTAGAGCATGATAAACAATTTTTCCTACCTGTTTTTACAAGCACTGATTACCTTGATGGTTGGGCGGCAGAAATTCGTAATGATATTCACTTGCTGAAGCTATCTGGTGTTGATTTGCTAAAAGGCATAGGCGAAGGAGTAACCGTTTGTTTGAACATAGGTAGCCCTATTTACAAAGAATTTAACCCAGCTGAATTGGCAAGAATGAGAAGTATGATCTTAAAATTATTTAAGTAAATAAAAGGGCAGGTAAAACCTGCCCCTTTACCACATTGACCTACTCTGATTAGGCAACCAAATCAAGGACTTGATAACCTACAACAGCAGTTGCAGCAATGGCACCAGTAATCTTTAGTACCTTTGTGAGAAAGTTAGCACTGACCATATTCGTTATAGAATGATAAGAGTAATCGTTGGCAGCCTCCTTTTTGTTGGCCTCAGGCTCCAATAACTCCTCAGCCAACTCAAATAAGGGTTTTTCACCGTAAAAACCAGCCCACCAACCCTCAGCCCATTGCTCATACTCTTGGCTACCTTCCCTATAAGGATTGTTTTCTTCACTTATTTCTGCCAAAGCACATTCATAACCATAAGCATAACATTCTTCAAGGTTTGGATGTTCGATGTCAAAACGCAATTTGATATGTGGTAACAACGCAGTTATATCGTTCATATTGGTACCCTCTCTTTTTCAGCGTCTTTGTAAATTGGTTCGCTCTCTGATTTCATAAAATTGAAGTGCTTTCCTTAACAGCAACTTACACTTCTTTATCCCCATTCTACGCTCACTTCACTGCTCATCACTGCATATGTATTTTTTTTACTCTTTCTTGACAAATAACAGCTTAAAATCGTAAGGCAATAACCTTGTAACTGATAATGCATTTATGGTGCCAAACGACAATAAACCCATTCACCCTTTTTTTTGTAGTAATAAATCCTATCGTGCAAACGATTGTTACGCCCTTGCCAGAATTCAATCCCATCTGGAATTACTAAATACCCGCCCCAATTTTCCGGTCGCACTACCGCTTTTTGGCCGTGTTCGGCAATTAATTTATTTAAAGCCTCTTCTAGAGATTTTCTATCGCTAATTTGTTGGCTTTGAGCTGAAACGATAGCACTTAATTGGCTAGCTAAAGGCCTAGAGGCAAAATAAGTATCTGATTGCTGTTGGCTCGTTCGTTTCACACGTCCTCGAACCCGCACTTGACGTGCCATTTCTGGCCAATAAAAATTTAATGCGGCATAGGGGGTATGGTTTAGCTGCAATGCTTTTATACTTTGGTAGTTCGTGTAAAAAATAAAGGCGTCTTCCTCCAATCCTTTTAATAAAACTACTCTCGAATCAGGAAAGCCCTGTTCATCAGCAGTAGAAAGAACCATTGCGGTAGGATCACTCCTTTCCACTGACAAAACTTCTTCAAACCAACGTTTAAATTGGGTTATGGGGCAATTGGATATCTCCCCTTCCGATAAAGATAACTCACCATATTCACGACGAATATCTGCTAATGTTTTCCAGTTGCCCATTCTAATACTCATTGCTAATGTTTTAGGTATTAAATGGTATACAAAAACATGAGGCATAAACAATAAATAAGATTCCAAGTATTTTTTTGGATACTTAATGTTTTCTTAATAATAATCCTATACCATAGAGTCCGTCTTCATGTCTATTTAAGAAACAGAATGATAGAACGCTATCTAAGATTACTTGATAACTTTAAAGAACAAGATATCGCAAAATTCTTAAAAGATTTGCAGAGCAAAATTCTTTTACATCTTGACAGCCGCCATTTTAGCGACAAAATTAAACCATTTTTTAGAATCGTTAATACTGAAGGGGAACCCTTTAGCAATTTTGCCGCCGAACCGAAGCAAATTGTACAAATTAAACAAGTTATTAACGCGCTTTATCATGCACAACTAGCCTTTGAAGATTTACAATCAGTTAATTTCAGAGATCGCGATAAACCAATCGCAGATTTAAAAAGATTGTACTGGAGTACCATAGAACATGGTTACACCGCCAGTTACTTGCTTACCCATCTTGATATTGATTTTAATGAAATTCTAGGAAGTGAAATACAACAAGCCATTAAATTACTAGAACCCATTAAAGCTTTTGCCGATGAGCATAAAGATGGTGCTATAGAATTTACTTCCACCTTAAAGAATTATCCTATTGGAAACCGTGCAGGTTGGGCAAGTGGCATTGCCATTGCCCAAATGAAACCCAATGGCGGTAATTATGACTATGATTTTCTTGCCCATTTTGGAGCTGTCTTACCAGGATATATCCAGCAACTCACTCTTTATCTACAGCATTACGGCCCACAAATTTCTACCTATCAACCCACGATAGATAAAGCGAAACTGGATGATCTACAAGAAGAAGCTTTCAAACTACTAAAGTCCATAGAAAATTTGCAAAGCGGCGACATTTTTCTCTCATTTAAAGCTATTAATTACATAAGAATTGTTCGTGAAATCATTACCTTATCAATGAGTAGTCTCGAGCAAATAGGCTATGCGAACGAGTCTTCGCAACAAGTTGTTCGGCATAATATGAGAAAATTAAAGTATGATTTGCTGCCAACATTGTTCAGTCTAGCCGACCGCATAGAAGATCAAGCGTTGCTCACGCCAGGCACTCTTTCAACTCCAATGCTAACCCACATAAAACCCTTATATGAGTTGTTGGGAATATATGCCTCAAAAATTGTTGATTTTTCGGTAGAAGGTGAGGAGCTTCTCGCCATTGAAGATGCTCATTTTATTGAAACTCGTCTTGAGCACACTAGAGAGCGCATAGCCGCTGCCAAGTGGGATTTGACAAAACAGCAGCTAGCACAGAAAGCATTTACTAGCTTTTTTCTAATCATTGACAATCCTGAATATACTGGGTACTCCCTTTTAAATCTACCCCAGGAAATCAAAGAGTCCTTAAAAAGCAATTACAAGTTACTATTGCCCTATATAAAAAGATTTAATCCTGAGCTAGCCAATTTAATTACTAGAGATCTAGTTGAAGAAAATACACTTTCGCGTCAATTTTTGAGACCCTGGCATTGGTTAACGGGAACAGCCGGACCCGTAGCAATAACGAGTTTAGAGCCCTTAAAAACACAGTTGCAATCAGAGCTCACTAAAGATGAAGTTACCCAGAAATTTCATATTGCATTGAACGAAGACATCATCAAGTTTGTGCATACCCAATCAAATACCAGCATTTTTCCTTATCAAGAAAAATCCCAGCTCAAGAACTATGATGAAGCGAAAGTTTTAGGGGTTGACCCCAAAGCAAAAGAACAACAATTTCTGCATTTTAAACAAGACTCTGAAAATGTCTGGGTAGGCGAGCAAGCTGCGTTGACATTTGAACAAACGCAAATGTTATACCGCCATTATGAAAAAAGAGAGTCCCAACTAGGCGAAGCATTTGAGGCCTTCCAACAATTCTTGACAATTCTTGCAGAACCAAGCCCAAAACCTCTTCATAAGATTAAGGATGCTAAATTAAAAGAAAAGTTACGAGGCTTGTATAGTCTATTTCAGCCCTATTTTATAGAGAGTCAAAGCAATCACAAACAAGCTTTGCAACAAGATAAAGCCATCATTGATATTTTGTCTGAAAATTCCCTCCTTCCAAAAAGAGAAGTCACAAAAGCAAAGGTTACTATTGACTGTTTCACTCCTGATAAAGCATCTAATGCGATGGCTCATATTATTTGCTCAAGATCATTTTGTTCTGATAAAGCACAACAGTTTAAACAATTAGCTGAACAAAAATATCTTACTAAGATTGAATCTCAAGTTTTATCCCCTGATAAGACTGTCGAGCAAAGAGAAAATTTCTTAATCAAACATACCAACTATTCACAAGCAGTTGCTAGTTATCGCGATTCATTATTTCAGTTAACGGATATTTTTAATAAAGCATTGAAGCAAAAATTACAACCCTCATCTAAGGGAATACCTTTTCCTGAAATAGAAAATGATGAACAAAGTCTTTCTGAAACGAAGCAAAGTATTGCTATAAAGCGCATCTTTAATAGCTTGTATCACCTTGAGCAAATCTGTCTTGAACTTGAAAAGCTGAATCAAAAAAGTTATCAAACAACCTATGTTTACCATCTAATTCAAGCAAAATCACACATTGATGAATTAGTTCACCATACCCAAAATTTAATCGCTGATCCTCATTTCTCACTATTAGCTACGGAATTAAAAGACAAAGCTCTTGTTGTTTATCACGCTTTTCTGGAACAAAAAGATACTTATGCCGTAGGAAGCGATGACGTTGATTTGCAGCACCCGAAATATCAAGATAGACAAGTCAAATACACTGGACTTTGGTATACACTGCATACCTTCATGCTTATTCCTGAACATGTTAAGGCTCTTGTCAACAACAAAAACCTCTCCGAAGAGACCAAGGCAGCTGTTAATCTGCGCACCAAAAAGGCAGCAATTAACATTGAAGGTATTATCGACAGTTCGAACTCCTACTTTAAGTTATTTCTTGAAACGCCAACCATGTATCGCCTTTATAGAGAACTAAAAGTTAAGCTTACAGAGTTTACTCAACTTTCTCACGAAGCAGCAATTGCTCACTTAGAAGAACTTAATGGTGATTTATTCGTTCGAATTCTAACAGAGGCGGATCAGTGGGAAGAGAAATTGGGCTTAAAGCCAGGTTTGTTAGCAGACCCTATGAAAGCCGTACTCGATGAATTCCATCAAGGTTTATTAGAGCCACTTGGTTTAAAGTCCCAAGAACATATTGCGCTTGTTAGTAATTTGGCGCCTATTTGTGAACGGCTTGAATCAGCTAAAACTCGCAAACGCACCGCAGAAAAGAAACTGTTTCTGAACGATACAGCACCTCTTCCTGAGATCAAATTAGAAGAATTAACTACAGACAAATATGCGGTATCTAAAGCATCACTCGTCGATAAATATACTCTCATCAATGCTCTAATTAAGGAAATGAAAGGCTATGTTGGCCTTCACTACGGTCTTCCCGCAAATCCGTTAGTGGTTGAATTAAATGAGCAGCGTCTTCTTAAGCTTTATACTGCTGCACTTCCCATTCTCCTTGAAGAGAAAAAGCATTTACTGCTACCTTTTAGACACATTGAGGGGGATTATCGTCAGGTAGAAAACTTCCTGCAAAGTCATGTCAAACCTCCTCCGGCCGCTTCTGTTGAAGTACCAAAAGACACGCCCAAAACTTCTGAGTTAACTGAGGATGAAAGTTATATAGAAATGAAGACGTTTGCTACAGAAACGGCTTCGGGAACTAAAGAGCCTCTAAGTTCAGAATCCGTCGATGAACAAGAGACATCCTTTGTGCCAATAACGGCTTTTATATCGCTTGACGAACCTAAAAAAGATCACTCTACTAAGACATCGGCTCCCCCTCAAAAAGACACAAAACCTGCAATTGCGAATATAAAGCAATTAGCCAGTGCTGTTTTAGCTTATTATCAAGGATGCAATAACTCGATTAAATTTGAGATTGAAACACTAGATGAAAGAATTAATTACCTTGAAGAACTCAAGGACAAACAAGAAGAGTTAAGTACAAAATTTATAGAAGAATATACGCAAAAAGCATTTGCCCGCGAACTTAGACTTGCTACATCTAGACATATTGGGTTGCTCCATATGCGCGATGAGTATAATCAAGCATTGAAGGATTATTTGCAAACAACAGCCATTGAAATTATGACGCAATCTAAATCTGCCCAAGATATTGATGCCGAAATTAAGCGTTTGCTTGGTGCTAGAGTGCGAGAGTTCGATCGTATTAACTTTCCTAAATACGTTCAATTCGAGGGAGTTAGAAGTGTCCTTGAACAATTTAACGCTTATTTTAGTAAAACTAACCAAGCCATTCAGAGAGGTAGCTCCTTCTTTGAAAGCGCGGGAACTCTAGACAAAAAAATTCAAATTATTGATGGTCTAAGCAAGATAGCCTCAAACCGTAATCTTTCTGTTGAGAAACGATTAGCTGATATTAAAGCAGAGGTGAAAAAAGGTTCCTTTATAACTGACATGCTAGCCTATCACCATTATGACACTTTTAGCTTTGCCTGGTTAGCACAGTGCGTCATTTCCTTGCTTTCAGCGCTTCATCTTTACACCCCCAAACATAAACTCCTAATGCAACGTTTGGAGGATGCTGTTACAACCCCTGTGAGTCAAAGGGCCGCTTTACGTCGCTTTAGTATATTTGAAACACTTAATCCTACTAATGTCCGAGCCTATGACTTGCCTCCGCCAGTTGTTCCTGATAACGAAGGTGTTTCTCTAGATAATGAAGATGCTCCTGCAAATGCAGCCCCATAAGGACTTTCCTGTTACACTATAACCCACTAATCTCATGGGTGACTTAATACACGATAAGCTATGTATCAATTAATTTTTTTGGGGTTTTTAATGATAGCTTCGCATACACATGCCTTGGAAATTGTTACTATTGAGCAGAAACAATTTACCAAGATTCTAAAAGCACCGGCAAAAACGGTGGACTTTCCTTTAAGTGCGAAAAACTTAACATTAATAAAAGGAATGAAGGAAAAATTATTTCAATTAGGTGGTGTTGGATTAGCCGCTCCTCAAGTCAATCATCATCAACAAATTGTTGCTATCTATATTCCTGAAGAAGCTGCCTTGTTACGAAATAATGTAAAACCTTATCCCATGCATGTGTTAATTAACCCCTCTTATCAAGGTATAGAGGGATCAGGTTTTGTTGATGATTTTGAAGCTTGCTATTCCGTGAGCAGTAAAGCTGGTAAGGTGCCGCGCTATAAAGAAATTATTTTAACTTCTTACGACGAAACGGGAAAAATACATCAAACAAGAGAAAATGGTTTTTATGCGAGAGTCTTACAACATGAAATCGATCATCTCAATGGCCTTTTGATTACCGATCGTCTATCTCCTGATTGTATTCAAGGCAGTGTTGAAGAAATGATGGCATTAAGGAGAAGTGAATTAACTGAAGAACAGAAGACACTTTTTGATGAAGTTATCAAGAAAAAACTAAACAAAGGATAATCAGTACCACTTAAAGCAAATAGCCCGTGTTATAATACGGGCTATCACCATTTTTACCAACCAGTAATTTCAGCAATTGCATCACCCAAATCAGCTGGAGAACGCACTGTTTTAACTCCCGCAGCTTCAAGAGCAGCAAATTTTTCTGCAGCAGTTCCTTTACCCCCAGAAATGATGGCACCTGCATGCCCCATTCGCTTACCTGCAGGTGCGGTAACACCAGCGATGTAAGAAACGACAGGTTTCTTGACATGAGCTTTTATAAATTCCGCAGCTTCTTCCTCAGCAGATCCTCCAATCTCTCCTACCATAATGATAGCTTCTGTCTGCGGGTCTTTTTCAAAAAGTGCTAAAGCATCAATGAAACTAGTGCCTGGAATAGGATCTCCCCCTATTCCTATGCAAGTACTTTGACCAAACCCCTTATCGGTTGTTTGCTTTACTGCTTCGTATGTTAACGTGCCTGAGCGAGAAACTATTCCCACTTTACCTGGCAAGTGAATTGATCCTGGCATAATACCAATTTTGCATTCACCAGGAGTAATAATACCCGGGCAATTTGGACCTATCAGACGAGCTTCAGTATTATTCTCTAAATATACTTTAACTTGGAGCATATCAAGAACAGGTACACCTTCGGTGATGCAAACGATTAACTTAATACCAGCCTCGGCTGCTTCAAGAATAGAGTCCTTACAAAATGGAGCCGGTACATAAATAACTGTTGCATCTGCTCCTGTTTCGTTAACAGCATCACGCACTGTGTTAAAGACTGGTAGCCCTAAATGTTTCTGCCCTCCTTTACCAGGAGTCACACCACCGACCATTCGTGTACCATAAGCAATTGCTTGTTCAGAATGGAAGGTACCTTGCTTGCCAGTAAAACCTTGGCAGATTACTTTTGTTTGTTTGTTTACTAATACACTCATTGTTAGCCTCGAAATTTTTAAGTTCAGGATTGCTTCACCTCATTGAGTGAGAAAGCCTCCTCATGATTATTAGGCAACCGCTGCCACGATCTTCTTGGCAGCATCTGTTAAACTGTTTGCCGCAATTACGTTTAAATCACTCTTATTTAAAATATCCGCACCTAATTGAGCATTATTACCTTCGAGACGCACGACAACAGGCACTTTGACATCAACCTCTTTAACAGCAGCAATAATACCATCAGCGATCAAATCGCAGCGTACGATCCCACCAAAAATGTTGACTAAAATTCCCTTAACATTTTTATCAGACAGAATAATTTTGAAAGCCTCACTAACGCGTTCTTTAGTGGCACCACCGCCAACATCCAGAAAGTTTGCAGGCTCACCGCCATGAAGTTTAATGACATCCATCGTTGCCATAGCAAGCCCAGCACCATTAACCATACAGCCAATAGTTCCATCCAACGGAATATAATTCAATTCCCAGTCAGTTGCTCTATTTTCACGCTCATCTTCTTGAGAAGCATCACGCATGCTTTTTAGCTTAGGTTGTCGATACAGAGCATTCCCATCAACATTAATTTTTCCATCTAAACAAAGCAATTGTCCACTTTTAGTCACAACAAGGGGATTGATTTCCAAAAGGCTCAAATCGCATTCTACAAACATTTTCCCAAGAGCTATCATCAGCTGTGTAAACTGCTTGATTTGCTCATCCGTTAAACCTAACTTAAAGCCAACTTCACGGCATTGGAATGGCATCACACCAACAAGCGGGTCAACGGCGACTTTAAAAATTTTCTCAGGCGTTTCGTGAGCAACTTTCTCAATTTCTACGCCACCTTCTGTGGAGGCCATAATCACAACTCGACGCGTAGCTCTGTCGACAACAGCACCTAAGTACAATTCGCGTCCTATATCACAAGTTTCCTCGACTAATACTGCATTAACAGGCTGACCTTTCGCATCTGTTTGATAAGTTACAAGACGGGTACCTAACAATGATTTTGCAACCGTTGCTAATTCATCTTTATTAGAAACTAACTTTACCCCACCTGCCTTACCGCGTCCTCCAGCATGTACTTGAGCCTTAATAACCCATTTTGGCGTGGCTAATTGGCTAGCAACTTGCAACGCATCCTCAACGCTATAAGCAACTTGACCATTTGGGACTGGCAATCCGTAGCTAGCAAATAATTGCTTGGCTTGGTATTCATGTAAATTCATCGTAGCACCCTTAAAAAGCAAAACCCGTCAATACGGGCCTTGCGGTTAAAATTTATTGATTAAACATTCAGTAGTAAGCGAGAAGGATCTTCTAGCAACTCTTTGACGCTTACTAAAAATTGTACAGACTCTTTGCCATCAATTAAACGGTGGTCATATGATAACGCAACATACATCATTGGACGAATCACGATTTGTCCTTTTTCCACGACAGGTCTGTCTTCGATTTTATGCATACCAAGAATACCTGTTTGTGGTGGATTAATGATTGGTGTTGCTAACAACGAACCAAAGACACCACCATTAGTAATTGTGAAAGTACCACCTTGCATTTCCTCCATTGATAACTTGCCTTGTCTGGCACGAGTAGCGGAATCAGCAATCGATTTTTCCATATCCGCCATGCTCATTTGATCAGCATCGCGAAGAACTGGCACAACCAAACCACGCTCGGTAGATACAGCAATACCCACGTCGTAGTAGCCATGATAGACAATGTCTTGACCATCAATTGAGGCATTAACGGCAGGGAAGCGCTTTAATGATTCAACAACTGCTTTGGTGAAAAAAGACATAAAACCTAATTTAACACCATGTTTTTTCTCAAAACTATCTTTGTATTGGGCGCGCAAATCCATAACCGCTTTTAAGTTTACCTCGTTAAAGGTAGTCAGCATTGCTGCATTATGTTGAGCCTGCACTAAACGCTCGGCTATCTTTGCACGCAATCTAGTCATAGGAACACGACGCTCTTCTCGAGCGCCCATCATAGCGGGTTGTGGTTGCTTCTCAGGAGAAAGTTTTGCTGTTTTTTCCCGATTGGTTTCGATGTAGGCAAGTACATCTTCTTTGGTAATTCTACCATCTTTCCCAGAGCCTGAAATTTGCCCTGGCTGGAGGTTGTGTTCGGCAAGCATTCGTCTTACCGCAGGGCCAGTTGCTTTTTCTTCACTATCATCAGCAGTTGACTCTTTTGCAACTACCTTTTCTTCCTTAGGAGCAGGTTGACTTGTGGCTGCACCGGCACCAGCTTCAATCCGTGCAAGAATTTGGGTCGCCTCTACTGTATCACCCTCCTTGAAGAAAATTTCTCGAAGCACTCCATCAGCAGGTGCTGGTACTTCAAGAACCACTTTATCAGTTTCTAAATCAAGGAGATTTTCATCACGAGTGACCATATCACCAATTTTTTTATGCCAAGCAGCAATGGTGGCATCCGCTACCGATTCAGGCAGGGCAGGTACTTTGACTTCAATAGACATGGTTATACCTTCTTCTGTTATATTATTTTGATCAATTAATCCACTAAGGCCTGCTCAACTAATTCTTGTTGCTGCTGTGCATGCAATATAGGGCTGCCTACTGCAGGTGCTGCAGCAAACTCTCTTCCGGCATAGCTTAAAGATTGCTCATCACTTAGGCAATCTTTTATATTATGTTGCGAAGAGAACCAAACACCCTGGTTTTGAGGCTCTTCTTGACACCAAACAACTTTTTTCGCTTGTGGAAACTTCTTAAGTTCTTGAATTAGCGCTTTTTTAGGGAAAGGGTACAGCTGTTCTATCCTGATGATGGCAACATGATTTAATTTGTCATCTCGCCGTTTTTGCAAAAGGTCGTAATAAACTTTGCCACAACAAAGAACAACTTTAGTCACCTTTTTAGCATCCAAATTATCAATTTCCGGTATAACAGTTTGGAACTCGCCTTTTGTCAGTTCATCGAGAGTTGAGACCGCTAATTTGTGGCGCAACAAACTCTTTGGTGTCATGACAATCAAGGGCTTTCGGAATTTGCGCAACATCTGGCGTCTTAGCATATGGAACATCTGTGCTGGCGTTGTGGGAGTACAAACTTGAATATTGTGTTGCGCACATAATTGCATAAAACGCTCTAGTCGTGCAGAAGAATGCTCGGGGCCCTGACCCTCATAACCATGAGGAAGTAACATGACTAGTCCGCATAGTCGTCCCCATTTTTGCTCACCAGAACTAATAAATTGGTCAATAACAACTTGCGCACCATTGGCAAAATCACCAAATTGAGCCTCCCATAATACCAGGGAAGCAGGCTCTGAAGAAGCAAAGCCATATTCAAAAGCCAAAACTGCTTCCTCTGATAATACAGAATCAATAACAACCATTGGTTTATGCGGATTGCTTACAGTCTTTTCTAACGGAATGTAGGTATCGCCTGTTTGCACATCATGCAAAACGGCATGACGGTGAGCAAAAGTACCACGACCAGAATCTTGACCTGACAGGCGAACACCATAACCTTCATTCAATAAACTGGCATAAGCCATTATTTCTGCATAGCCCCAATTCATTGAAATTTCACCCGTAGTCATTTTTTCACGCTCAGCAAGAAGGCGTTTAACCACTGGATGAAGTTCAAATCCTTTGGGTAGTAGGTGGAGTTTCTTGGATAACTCTTGCAGTGTTTTTAAAGAAATTGTCGTATCTGCCTTGTCGGTCCATTTGGCATTTACATAGGGAGTCCAATCGATAGAAATCTTGCCCTCATAATTTCCATGGATTATATCAACAACGGCTTGCCCTTTATCCAATTTGTCACGATAATCTTCGGACCATTGCTCAAGCTCTTTTGCTGTGACAACACCTTTCGCAACCAGAATCTCTCCATAAATCTCACGCAGTGGGCGCATAGACTTGATTTTTTTATACATCGCCGGCTGGGTCACTGAGGGCTCGTCAGCTTCATTATGGCCATGACGTCGATAACAAACGAGATCAATTACTATGTCTCGTTTAAATTTCATGCGAAATTCAAATGCAATCTGGGTAGCAAAAACAACCGCTTCAGGGTCATCCCCATTTACATGAAGTACAGGAGCCTGAACCATTTTGGCAACATCTGTGCAATAAAGAGTAGAACGCGCATCCAATGGGTTGCTTGTTGTAAAACCAATTTGGTTATTGATAACAATATGAATAGTTCCGCCAGTAGAATAACCCCGTGCCTGGGAAAAGTTGAAAGTTTCCATGACGACACCTTGACCAGCAAAGGCTGCATCACCGTGAATCACAACAGGAACTACTTTGTCCTTCTTATCCAGGTTATCACGTCGGCCCAAACGAGAACGCGCTGAACCCTCGACAACAGGACCAATAATCTCTAAGTGTGACGGATTAAAAGCTAAGGCTACGTGGACGATTGCGCCGTTTTCTGTGCGTAGGTCTGATGAATACCCCATATGATATTTAACATCGCCTGTGCGCTCCGATTTAATTTTTCCTTCAAACTCTTGGAATAGCTGATGCGGCTCTTTGCCTAAGACATTCACGAGAACATTTAAGCGTCCACGGTGAGCCATTCCAACAACAAGCTCATTGACAGCATTTTTGCCTCCCATTCTGATGAGCTCTTTCATCATAGGAATTAGGGAGTCACCACCTTCGAGAGAAAATCGTTTTTGCCCCACATAGCGCGTACCTAAATAACGCTCAAGACCATCAGCAGCAATTAAATCAAGGAGAATCGCACGTTGCTTATCTGCATCAAAAGAAGGTTTCCCACGGACTGGCTCAAGTTTTTGCTGTAGCCATTCTGTCTCTTCATTGTTAGAGATATGCATGTATTCAATGCCAATACTACCGCAATAAGTATTTCGTAGAGCATCATAGATTTCACGTAATGGTATTTGAGCGCCATTAAAATATTTACCCGCAAAAAATTGTCGAGCCATATCTGCTTCAGATAACTGATGATAACTTAACTCAAGACTAGGTACGTGCAAGCGCTCGGCCATCTCTAAAGGGTCAAGTTTGGCAGCATGATGTCCGTGAGCCCGATAGGCACTAATTAAATGAGCGACTTGGTATTGTTTACTATCTTCTGTGACAACAACAGGCGCGTGTTTTTTGTCAACATTTTGTAAAAAATAGTCGCGAATATCGCGATGAGAAATATCTTTCGCCGCACCATCAACTTTGGGAAGCGCATCGAAGGCAGCACGCCAATCTGCAGGCACAGAATTAGGATCGGCTAAATAATCTTCGTATAAACCATCAACATACGCCATGCTTCCACCTGACAAGTAAGAGGAAGCCCATTGATTTTGCAGGTCACTACTGCTCATATTTTTTCTCCAAAGGGATGCACTCAGGTTGCACCTGAGTACAAAAAAATCGCTATCAAGTTTCCTGAGTTAGCATTTGCTTACGAATATCGGCAATTGCTTGGGTCGGATTGAGTCCCTTCGGGCAAACACTCGCACAATTCATAATTGAGCGACAACGAAATACACTGAAAGGATCTTGTAATTTATCCAAACGGTGTTGCTTAGCTGTGTCCCTACTATCTGCCAAAAAGCGTCGTGCTTGCAAAAGTCCTGCCGGACCAACAAATTTATCTGGGTTCCACCAGAATGAGGGACAAGAACTGGTACAGCAAGCGCATAAAATGCATTCATACAAACCATCGAGTTGAGCACGTTCAGCGGGTGATTGCAAACGCTCACGCGCAGGCACCACGCCATCATTTTGTAAATAAGGCTCTATGCGTTCATACTGTTGGTAAAACTGTGTCATATCCACGACCAAATCCCGCACAATAGGAAATCCTGGCAGAGGACGAATTACTATTTTATCCGTCTTTAATTGCGAAAGAGTCGTCACGCAAGCCAAACCATTGGTACCATTAATGTTCATACCATCAGACCCACAGACCCCTTCACGGCAAGACCGCCTGAACGCTAACGTTGGATCTTGTTCAGCTTTTAGACGCTCAAGCAACGTCAACAACATCGGATCACTTTTGACTGGGATTGCTATTTCATAATCCTGCATATAAGGCTCGGTATTTGCCTCTGGATTATATCGATAAATAGACAGGCTCAGATTTCTTATGTCAGCCACGGTATATCCTCTCTAGTAAACTCGTTCTTTAGGCTCAAATGCCTTGACATATTTAGGTGATGTATTTACAGGGCGAAAATCAATGCTATCACCTTCTTCAAAATATAGAGTGTGCTTAATCCAGTTAGCATCATCACGAGCCGGATAATCCTCGCGACTATGAGCACCACGACTTTCAGTACGTGTTAACGCAGATTTAGCGGTGGCATAAGCTGTCGCCATCAAATTATCAAGTTCTAAAGCAGCAACTCTTTCAGTATTAAAGACTTTGCTTTTATCACTAAGCATGGCGTTATTTAAGCGTTCACGCAAGGCTTGCAGTCGATGGAGGCCATTCTCCATCACTTCACCTGTACGGAATACACCAAAGTCTTCTTGCATTACCCGCTGCATTTCATCATGGATAGCAGTGAGACTTTCGCCCTCAGTGGAATTTTCCCAGCGATAATAACGGGTCAATGAAGCATCAATATCATCGTTAGTAATGTAAGGCATTTCGGGCAATTGGTTGGATTGCCATAACTCTTCAACATGAAGACCCGCAGCACGCCCAAACACAACCAAATCAAGTAGAGAGTTACCGCCCAACCGATTAGCGCCGTGTACAGAAACACAGGCACACTCACCTACTGCATAGAGACCTTCAACAATATGATCTGCTCCATTCTTCTTGGTAAGCACCTGCCCATGCATATTCGTGGGAATTCCCCCCATACTGTAATGACAGGTGGGAACAACAGGAATAGGTTCAACAATAGGGTCGATCCCTGCAAATTTTAATGACAATTCACGAATACCAGGCAGTTTTGACTTAATTAAATCGGCACCCAGATGATCCAGTTTTAATTTGACGTGATCTACACCCTTCGGATCAAAGCCTTTGCCTGCACGAATCTCCAAAGCCATCGACCGCGCAACGACATCACGCGAAGCTAAATCTTTAACTCGGGGAGCATAACGCTCCATAAAGCGCTCACCATCTTTATTAATTAGGTAACCTCCCTCACCCCGACAACCCTCAGTAACCAGAACACCAGCACCAGCGATTCCGGTAGGATGAAATTGCCACATTTCCATGTCCTGAAGAGCAAGACCGGCACGCAAAGCCATACCAAAACCGTCCCCAGTATTAATATAGGCATTGGTCGTTGATTGATAAATACGCCCCGCACCACCGGTAGCAAGTATACAAACACGTGTCTGATAAAAGACAATTTCGCCAGTTTCAATGCACATGGCAGTTACACCAGCAATACGCCCTTGAGCATCCTTAACAAAATCAAGCGCATACCATTCGCTAAAAACGTGTGTTTTAGCCTTTAAATTTTGTTGATACAGTGTATGTAATAAAGCATGACCTGTTCTGTCCGCTGCAGCACATGTTCGCGCTGCCTGCTCGCCACCAAAATTCTTAGATTGGCCACCAAATTGACGCTGATAAATCTTACCATTGTCCATGCGTGAAAAAGGCAAACCCATATGTTCAAGTTCATAAACAGCTTCAGGACCTGTTTTACAGAGATACTCGATACAATCTTGATCACCGATATAATCAGCTCCCTTCACCGTATCGTACATGTGCCAACGCCAATCATCTTCATCCGCATTCCCGAGGGCAGCAGTAATACCTCCTTGTGCGGACACTGTATGTGAACGCGTTGGAAATACTTTTGATAATAATGCAACTTTTAACCCCGAATTAGCTAATTGTAGAGCTGCCCGCATGCCCGCTCCACCTGCACCAATAATTACAGCATCAAATTTATCACGTGCAATTGCCATGCTTATTGCCCCCACAAAATCATTAAGCCCCAGACGAATTGGCTAAGCAGCCACAGAACAACCAACATTTGAACAGTCAATCTCAGAGCTGTGCATTTCATATAATCGGTGGTTACTGTCCAAACTCCAATCCACGCATGCAATGACATTGCAAATATGGCAAGGAGGCTTGCTATTTTAAAACCAACATGATGAAACAGATTGTACCAATCTACGTAATTCAGCTGAGGGTGAGCTATTAGATAGCCCAATAAAAATACTGAATATATTGCAAAATAAATGGAGGTTACTCGTTGAATTAACCAATCTTTTAAACCATTTCCAGTTAAGCTTGTAATATTGGTTACCATATCCAGAATCCTAGAATGAGAGATAGAATTATTGCCAAAGCGATCACTAAAATTGCACTGCGGCGACCAGAGCTCACCTGCTCACCATATCCTACGTCCATCGCTAAATGACGAATACCGGCAAGTAAATGATAAATAAGCGCCGCACCAAACGCCCACAAGACAAGCTTATACAGCGGATTGCTATATATTGTACGCTGAAGCTCCACAAAAGATTCATTACTGTGAAGTGACATACTCAAAAAATAAAGCATTGCCGGCATTAATAAAAAGAGAACTAAGCCAGAGACTCGATGCAAAATCGAAGCAATAGCCATAGGCGGGAATTTCATGGTTCCTAAATCAAGATTTATTGGTCTTTTTTGATTCACTGTCAAAATCTTCCTTAAAATAAAAATATGATAAATATAACATAATCAGTCTTTATCAGTCATAGCCAAATTTATCAAGCTTGTCTTAAATTCTAAAGCAAGTGTCTTTAGTTCAAACCTCAAGCTCAATGCTCCGGCAAAAAACCTGGGCAGTATACCACTCTGTATTTTTTGCGCAAAGTTCAAACCTTGTTAGAGTCTTCTTTTTAGCTATCTTTCTATTCCCGTACTATGCTTTCTATAAAAGGGTTATAGGGAAATTAGCCATGCTAATTAAGCGCACCATCTATAATCAGCGCTTGGAATGTGCTGCAATTGAGATCATTGCTAATAAACAAGCACAGGAGCATGGCGAATTATTTGAGCACTTTGCAACAATCCAACGCAATACCGCTAAGCACCTCCCGTTATTTATCCCCTATGCTCTTAAATTTTTGGTAGAGCATCCTGAAACTCCCATAGAGCAACCGATTGTCCTTAAGTTGCATGCCGGTGATATTGAAACCAGTTGTCCGCGAAAAGAACTGGAATCATTACCTTATCGTTTAGCCTTATTAATTGATAATCCACAGCAGCTCGCCTGGTTAAATTTCGCGGACTATGTTGCGCTAAGCGAGCATTTAATGACTGCAGCAAATGTTACTAAGGTCGTTAGTTATAGCCAGGCAAAGCAACGAAAAGTCATAGCCTATGATCTTAGCCATCCCAACAGCTTTGAGCGTTCTAAAGCCATGGGAATGGATTTTTATTGTGGGGACTTTCTCTTCCATCCGCAAGCACCGGAAAAAACAGAAATTGCTGCCAATAAATTAAATCTCCTGGAGTTAATTACCACCTTACAACAACAAGAAACTAACATGGATGCAATTATCAATCTTATTCAAACTGACCCCATGCTTAGTTATCAATTGTTAAAAGTGGCCAACTCCGTGGCTTTTTCAGGGTATCAAGACATTGAATCCATACAACAAGCTGTTGTGCGACTGGGTATTTTTAATTTAAAAAACTGGGTTATGGTTTTATCAATGACCAATGTATCGAACAAACCTTTGCAGATAGTAGAGTCAGGCTTAATTCGCGCGCAAATGGCACAAAAAATTGCTGAAACACAACCCGACCTTTGTGCACAAAGCGCCTACACAGCTGGTTTATTGTCAGTTTTAGACAGTTTAATGGATACCCCTCTGGAAAATTTGATTGACAAAATTACTTTAGCAGCAGAAATTAAACTTGCTTTGTTATCGAGAAAAGGCCCTCTTGGCAAAATTCTTGACATTGTCATTGCCTATGAGGAAGGTCACTGGGAGCATTTTAAAGAAACAGAATATTTTGGCTTGGACTTGAGTCAATTGTATATAGATTGTCTAGAGCAAATCTCTCTGGGCACCAAGGCCATGAGCGAACGGAAATAGACTTATGTGGTTTAAATATCTGGCGGCACAAATTTACGATAGTTTTATTATTATTGCTCTGTTTTTTGCTTTTACAACCCTTTGTCTTATAGCCAATCATGGCTTTGCTATCCCCCCAGCCACTCGCTGGTATCAGCTTTCTTTGCTTGGCCTTTTTATCGGTTATTATCTATTGTCTGTTGTTTATGGGGGACAAACTATTGGTATGCGCGCCTGGCGTTTGCAATTACAAACTGATCTAGGGAGGCCTAGTTGGCAACAAGCGATAGGACGTCTACTTTTAATTTTTCCTGCCCTCCTCGGCGGGCTATTGAGTTTCAAAAACCAGCAACAGCTACTTTATCGTTGGACAAAAACCAAGCTTAAGTCTTTTTAGCGATCAATAATGAAGAACGATAAAGCATTTCATATTATCTGCTCTTCCTGAGTCTGAGCTAACAATCGTATATTTTCTAACCCCGGCACAATCACCGAAACGAGAGCTTTTATCTCGCTTTGCGAACATTGCAGCAATGCTTTTCGTAAATTGGCTTTTTGTTGTGAAAAAAACTCTTCATAGTCCTGATGCTCGAAACAAGAGAGCAACCATTTTAGTTCTTTTGGAGTTACTGAATGCTTAAAAAATGATTTTAGGAAAGAAGGCTCACGCAATTGACTCTCATGTGCCAAGTCTTGGAGACTAGTTTTAACTATATGATGTACCAGATAATTATTTTGGGAATCATGATGTTCGCAGATTTTTAAACATTGACTTCGCACTTTTACAGTCATCAAATTAATTAAACGGGTTTGTATATTTTTATCCAATGCAAGGAATAACTTTTGCTGTTCTTCATCCTTTAACCAGCTGGCATCATTCGCAGCAATGATTAGGCGCAAACGATAATTAGCAACAGCTTCTTTATCTTGACAAGCTAAACACCATTGTCTTAATGCGGTAAAAAACTCCAGGATAGCATCAGGGGAAGGACGTTGGTGTTTATCCTTAGCAACAATCTGTTTTAAAAAATTTTTTACCAAATTTAAAATAAGATCATCAGGTTTACTAGCAAAATGCTCGAATAAACCTTCTGCACAGAAACCTATCTCAATGTAGTGCCTTACCAGGTCTTCTGGTTTCATAGTGGGGTGACTTTTCCTAAACTCAAAAATTTCTTTAAATGGGTTCTTGGCACCAAAGAGTGAAAAAAGAAGAGGACCTAAGGCATAGAAATCACTCTCTTCTGAGTACAACCCATCTAGTACTTCCAGAGCCAAATGCTCCGGTGTGCCTTGTGACGTTTGTCGGGAACGGAGTATCGGCTTACTAAAATCATCATCTAAGTAAAACACATCAATCTTTAATTGGGGGGCATCGTTAGCTTGATGAGCGAGCTTTACTAAATTAACAATCCTTATTATGACATTTGAGCCCTTAACATCACCATGAACAATTGAGCGTCCTTTGGTATTGTTATAATGCAGTTCATTTAATGAAATAACCAGCTGCCAAGCGATGTCAACAGCTTGAAAAAAAGTTAATTCCTTAATTTGAGGATTATCCTCAATATCAGGCTGAATCTGAAATCCATCAATGAATTCTCTGATTAAAATAACTCTACCATCTTTATGAACCAATACAGAACCATTGAGTTGACGATGTGAGGATGGAGTTTGTCCGTTTTTGTAAAGTTTTATGGCGACGGGAGCATGCTCATCGATAATAAGTTCGTCTTTATTAATTGCCGTGGGTATAGAGACTGACTTAGGTACTTTTATGTGGCAAAGGTACCCTTTATAAACATCTCCAGCTCCTCCACTCCCTAAGTCCTCGGAAAAATCACTAAAATAGTAGAGGGTTTCACCATTGTCCTTTTTAACTGGAAAAAGAGTGCCACGCTGTCCTTTATTAACGTTTGCAGTTTCTCCCATAGAAGCAATACCTTACGAGCTATATTCCGTCAAAAGGATCCCATTATACAGCAGTTTTGAACAAAAAACATACAGAAAAATTCTTTTTTTTCTCTTCCCTTCGCTATTACTAAGAAAATCAGCCCAATGGACGATAACCAAATTAGCTACTATAAATTAAAAGATAAGTTTTCTATTTTTTTACAAAAAGGTTAATTTTTGCTTAATTTTAAAGGATTAAAGTGATCTTATAAGCAACAATTGGCGAGATACCAACAAAAATTTTCTATTGCTCGTCACCTGAATAAGGAAATGACATGGAAATTACAAGCGAAATGAAAAAGACTCTAGCAGTAGATAAGAAAAACCGTATTATTAAACGATACCTGCAAGAAAGATTTAAAGAAGCCTACCAAGACGCATGGTTAGACACGCCAGAAAATTACCAGCATCTCGCAAAAGCCATTGACTTTTTTTATGAATTAGATGACGACAATCTAGCGCTTACTATGATAGGTAGTGATAATGAAAGCACTATCCTTACCTATAAAGAGCATTTTGCAAAGGTAGCAGCCTTGTTAGATAAATTCGTTGCCTTTTCAGAAGAAATCCCCCCCACAGCTACCAGATTTTATGAAAAAGAAGCCATTTTGGAAGGCATCAAAATTAGGCAACATTTTGAATCACGCTCCCTTCGAGACCTACACGCGCAAGGTAGTAACCTGGGCATAGCAGAAAAATTTCTCAATGCTGAACTCGGTCAAGGAGAATGGTTAGGGGAAGTTGATTTAGAGCGCGCGCTCACTAAACTTGGCGTCAGAGACAGAGTCCACATTACGCGTTTAAATGCAGAAGACATTGGTATGATTTTGCATTTTGAGCGTGAAAAACATGGTGCTAGCCAGGAGCCCTATACTATTCCCCTACTGATTAATTGCGGGAGTAGTGGCTCTTTGCGTAGTCAGGGTTCTCACTGGACAGAGGCTTTAATTCACGTTAATCCTGCCACAGGTACAATCACCGTTGATTATCGTGATTCAATGCCTGTATCCCCTCAAGTGAGAACTATCCTAAACAATGCAATTCATTACAATGCTACCTCGGTTGTTAACGATGTGGAGCGACAATATACCGCTTTCCCCGATGTCACAGATGAAAACCTGACAATTAATGTTGTTTCTGATGACTCTCAAGAGGATGGCTGGAGTTGCGGCTACCGTTCTTTACATAATTTATTAAGGCATCCTAACTTCCCCACGACAGGTATAGCTACTGATGCTCCACCCTGGTCTACTTTTGTGAATGCGCCCTATGAATCCATTTCATTACGTAATGCTATCTATCAACTACTTCTTGAAAATTTACAAATCGATGAGGATTTTTTTGATGCTATGCACCTCGATAAAGAGGCCTTTAAGCATCTAGAGGATAGCGAAAATTATGGACTGGATGAAGAATTTGCAAAACGTTACATGGAGCTACTATCCAATAAACCCTCAGTTTCAACCATTACAACAGAGCATTTTGCAAAAGAATATACAACTCTCATGGAAGAGCTTTCAAAGATAAAAGTTACAACAGACCGCAAATCAACTGTAGAACAATTAAAGGCGAATATAGCCAAGGTAACTACCAGTATAACACTTTCATCGGATGCAAAAATATTTGCTCTTCTTGACGTAATAGCCATTGAATACAATGCTATTTTAGGATCATCAGGTGGGGCTAATAGTAAATTAGGCAAAGCCCTCTTCAAATTCTGCGATGAACAGCTTGGCGTCACTCTTAGTAAGGGCCCCAGTTTTCACTTTAAGAAAGATGGCTTACTATTGCAGATGATGACGCAACTGGGTAAATTGCCGTTAAAAGAAGAGGAAGATGTTTTACCTTCTCCAAAAGTCGTTTCTTCAGAATCTACAAAAATATCAAAGAGTGCTCCTGAGTTAAGAACGCCTAAGACAGAGTCTCCTACAATCAGCCCCTCGGTCAACCGGATTGGTTCTTCAGTCGACCCATCCCAACTTAAGTTGCTAAAAAAGCAAGATTTAAGTCGCATAGGAACTATGTTTGGTGACTCTCAGTTCTGTTATGGAGGCAAACCAGGTGGGGTAGAGCCAGGATTTAGAGCAATTGATCTTGATGAAGCCTTTTTCGAACAACTTTTAAAAATAGTTCCTCCCGAAGAAGCTACAGGAGATGAGGTAGATGCCTATAAAACCCTATTAAAAGCCATAGCTAGAATAGAGTCGCAATCTGGCGAACCCAGCCAAAAACTTAATGATAAACGAATCGCTTTTGCTACTTTTGTTAATGTTTATGCACCCAATCCACATGCGCCCAAAGAATTATCTCCTACTATGTCATGGTTATGTGAACAAATTAAAGGTGCTGTTTCTCGCAATGAAAAATTAAGTGCATGGATGTACAAGCTTGACTACGCTGAAAGTGGAGCAGCGAAGGAACGAAAAAAAGCTAACAAAGAAGCACTACGAGAGTTTGTCGGCACTCGCTTAGCCGGTATTTTTAGTGACAAAAACCAAAGACAAGAAATTACTTGGATAAGAGGCCCCTCAGGACCTCATGCCCTATTAGCTTGCGGTTGGAAAAATGGCCTGCGAGAATTAAAAGAGTTTCTACACGGAGGGGGAGAGCCTGATTATAACGGTGTTCTAGTTGAAGATCTCGAGGCGCCGGTTAAACGGGCAAAACACGTTCCAGGGCTCGGTCGCAACTTAATTTTTGGTATTGCTATCGGTGATAGAGATGGCATCGGTAAAGAGGGACAGAATAAAGGGTTTGCGGGCAATGCTTTTTATGGCTTTGATTACGGTAAACCTTATGAGGGCGATGGAGTATGTGGCTCACTACGTGACGACTTTACTTTCACCAATCCCGGTGCTAAAGCTCCAGAGTTTATGAGAGGCTCAGGAACCTTTGGTTTCGCACGTCATATTATGTATCGCAATTACAGTATTTTTTATGACACTCCATTATCCGAGCGCATGATAGGCGTACATATCCTTAAGAAAATGATTACGGGTGAGAACCCCAGTGAAGAGGTGCTTAAAAGTTATCCTGGATTACGACAAGAATTATACCGTATCCAAGCAAACACACCGACTACAGAAAACTTATTAAATCGTCTCGGGCAAATTAGAAGAGAATGTCCTGAGGATAGTCCAATAGAAGGTTTAATTGACAATTTATCCATGCAAGTGAGCACCGGCAAATTATCTCCCTTTGACTTATATTTTGCTGAAATTAAGATGGATTTAATCGCCCAAGCACAAAAAACAGGAATGGATTTTGACGAGCTTGTTGATCATCTTAAAACCATTGATAAATGGGCTGCAAAAGCTACAGTGAGTAATCAACAAATTTTAGATGTGTTTGCACAACGCTTATTGTTGACTAAAGATGAAATCAATTTCCTAGATAAGATGGAAAAAATAGTTTCGCCAACCACTGTCATGTCACCTGATGGAGAGGCTTTCCTCAATCAGATGCAAATTACAAAACCAAGCGAACGTATTCCCTTCCAACTAACAAAACTGGAAAATGGCAGCTATACGTTAACAACGACTAATAAGGCTATTCAGAGCGATTTAAATGAGCGTTTTGGTGTTGAGTTTAAGGTCACTGAAAAAGGATTAAGTTGTAATCTTTCACAAGAAGAATTGGCCAAATTGATGGTTAGCGTTGATAAACAGTACGAAGTTAAAAGGCAAGATTTATTGACAGAACCAACTTTCCGCTTAATCACTTTACCTGCTTTAAAGTCCAGTTACACCAAAGAAACTTTGCCACGTCTTAATGCCTTGCTTAGTGATAAAATTCCCGAGCAAGCAGGCCTTCTTGAGTTCTTATGGCGTCCCAACACTGGACTATCCTTACGCCTCACAGCCAAAACAGAAAGTCAAGTGCAAATGATTCAAGAAACCTTTGGTTTAAAAACAACACCCACAATGAATGTACCACTAATTATTGAGATCCCACCAGGGAAACTTCAAGCGTGTCAGCAAGCAATTAATCTCACCCATCAAAAAACATTGGGTACAGTTGTTATACTACCCCCTTCTAGTAAGTGGGAAAAGCTTCATGAGAGCATCCAATCTCCCAAAGAGGAAGTTGATGAAGAACTTAACGAAACCCAGCAGTTAATTAAACGATTTGAAGCGTTCACCACTATTAATGAAGAGACTCGTGGTTTAATCACAACAGCAATTGCAGAAATGTCGCCTATTGATGTTTCGCAGTTACTTAGCTACAACGATGCTACATTAACAAATAAGGCGAATATCCAACATATTCTCAATGAAGAAGTCGACAAGATAGTCGTTATTGCTCAAGAAATTGAATTACAATCTGTTAGTAACGTGTCATCTAATCCTGGCTCAGATATGACAACATCTTATCTATAACTAAAAAACTTCAGGCTCATTATGAGCCTGAAGTTTTTACAGCATTTGTTAACGGGATAAACCTGGAAGAGTACCGTGAGAGTGACGATAATTGTCACGTGGAGCTTCAGGGGGATAACCATAACCGCGGTCTGCAAGGCGTTTTACAGACTGGAGATAACGTTCTCCCCATGCTCCTGGGTCAAAATTGGTCACCACAACGTTATAACTTAGATTAATGACCGATTCGAATGCTTTTCGTTGCGCCAGCTCATGACCACCAAAAGCCACTTGAACTTCTGTTTCCTGACTAATGCCGCCACTCTTGAGACGTT
This sequence comes from Legionella brunensis, assembly GCF_001467025.1. Lineage (GTDB taxonomy): Bacteria > Pseudomonadota > Gammaproteobacteria > Legionellales > Legionellaceae > Tatlockia > Tatlockia brunensis. Next base: position 106,816 of record NZ_LNXV01000036.1, read on the forward strand.
CTATCAACAAGTGAATCATTTTCTCAACTGTATAATACAATTTACAGTTTGACATTCCGGCAGAATACATATCTGCCCCTTTGGATGTCGTTAATTTAAAGCCATGATCATGAATTGCATAAACAAATTCGCGCTCATTAGAGCCCTCTATGGGTTCCGGCTCTACAACAAGTGGAGGAGAGATTATTTGAATGGTCGGAGTAATGATAAACAATTCAAAATCAGCCCAACGCCACCAGAGTTGATAGATTTGCTCAATAAGCAAAACTGGATCAGTCTCATTTTCGGATAAGAGTTTTCGTCCTTCCTCTGCTAGTGCAGTATATTCCTCAGAGGACATTTCGTTAACCATTTCAACACCTATGTAGCATTTGATATAACTATCTTAGCCCAAAATAAGTTATCAAGCACCGCTAAAAGACTCAAGAAACTGTAAAATAACTGTTATTTTTTCGTATTGTTATATTGATAATATACAGGAGGCTGCGTTTTACACTTAAAGCAACGACTTTGGCAAGGGCTTTTTTCTTGGCAACACTCAATAATCCCTTTCTTAAGCCATATATCTAACATCGGTTGCAAAGTATGAATATCTATGTGAAATTGACGTGCTATTTGCTGATTACTAGCTACCTGCTCTCGTCTTAAAAAATCACGTATTTGCAGTAACATACTCATCTCCGGAAGATAATTGACGTAAAACGCCCCATGAGATAATAACAGCTGAGGTAATAATTAATACCCAAGCTAAGGATTGTTGTGGATGGGAAGTGAACGTGGCCAATTGATAAACTAATACTGCGCTCAGATAAGCAACAACAAAAGACCATATGATAGAAAACCACATTAATTTACTGCTCGCCTCTTGGCGAATAACTGCCATAGTAGAAACACAAGGAATGTAGAGCAAAATAAATACTAAGTAGGCATAAGCACCAGCCTTTCCATCAAAACGTTCAACCATCATCCCATAAACGGATTGCGATACTTCATTATCAGGAGCACTTGCGACCAAAGGATTTAAGAGAGCTTGTCCCAACTCACTTAAATTTTGAGGGATTGACCACAATGCTGTCTGTAATGATCCCCAAAAATCAAAGCTTGCAGCAGAAATTTGGCCTAAGTGGCCAAGTTGGGCATACAGCGTATTTAAAGAGCCAACAACCACTTCTTTTGCCAGCATGCCTGTCAATAATCCTACTGTTGCTGGCCAGTTATCCTGATGCAGCCCCATAGGAGCAAAAATAGGCGTCAACCATTGACCTAGCAAAGACAAGACCGAATGTGTATTTGCTTCACCGCTGCTGATTCCTCCTTCAACAGTTAATGCATTTAATCCTCCTAAAATGACACAAACAGGAATAATCAAACGACCTGCACGAATCACAAAATGCCGTAAACGCAATGAGGTTTCTTTTAGCAACCGTTTTAAAGCCGGCTTATGATAAGCTGGTAACTCCAAAATTAAAGGAGATGCCTGGCCGCGCAACGTTGTTTTACGTAAAACAAAGCCCGTTAACACCGCCATCAAGATACCCATTAAATAAAGAGAAAAAACCACATTTTGTCCACCCGTTGGAAAAAAAGCAGCAACAAATACCGCATAAATTGCTAAGCGAGCACTACAAGACATAAATGGACTCATCATCACTGTTAGTAATCGATCTCTTTCTGAGTCGAGTGTTCGCGCTGCCATGATGGCAGGAACATTACAACCAAAACCAACGATCATCGGTACAAAAGATTTTCCTGGCAAACCTAAAGCACGCATGATTTTATCAACTACAAATGCAGCACGAGCCATATAGCCAGAAGCTTCCAATAAAGACAAAAAGAAAAACATTGCAGCGATTACTGGAATAAAGGTTAGCGTGGTATTAATACCTTTACCAATGCCATTTGCAACTAAGGCAATCAACCAATTAGGCATGTGAAGTTGTTGTAAAACCCAGGCGCTTCCCTGAACAAAGAGGGTATCTGTGGTGATATCAAAGAAATCCTGGAATGCACCACCGATATTAATGGCGAACAAAAACATGAGGTACATCATGGTCAAAAATATGGGTAAGGCAAAATAGCGATGCAAAACCAAGCGATCAAGTTTAGCTGTAAAATGCTCGCTTGTATCGCTTTCTTTTTTTTGAACGTTTAAAACAAATTCATGAATTTTTTGATAGCGGGCATCCGCTAAGAGAATATCTAATTCTTGCCCCTTTTCTTCCATTACGCACGCAATATCTTCATTGCTATTTAGTAAATGATTATCTCCTTCTAAAATGCGCCGAGCGTAATAGCTTCTCAATTGGCGGACAACCCCTACCTTTGACAATTGCTGCTCTAAATCTTGTAGAACATCCTTTATTCCCTGAGAAAACTGCAACTCAAGCGCATTAGCCGGCTTGGGATTTTCACAAATAACCTGATTGAGGACATCGATCCCAATTTTTTTGTGAGCCTGCATAGGAAGAACCGGACACTGTAATTGCTTTGCTAATGCTTGAATATCAATTTTAATACCACGTTGTGAAGCAATGTCCATCATATTCAACACAAGAATAACAGGTTTTCCTAACTCTAAAATTTGGCTGGTTAAATAGAGGTGCCGCTCTAAATGACAAGCATCAATGACATTGATGATAATGTCAGCATCCAAAGTTACTAATGCACTCGCAGCAATTTGCTCATCCTGGCTAGAGGTTGTCGAAGAACTTAACGAATAAACACCTGGTAAGTCAGTTACCTGGATTACTGTTTCTTTTAAGGAATAAGAACCTGTTTTCTTTTCAACAGTCACACCAGGCCAATTGCCAACGCGTTGATTAGCTCCAGTTAACGCATTAAAGAGTGTGGTTTTGCCGCAATTGGGGTTGCCTACCAATAAAATATGCGTCATATGCGCTCCCAAATTAATTCTGCCGCCTCTTCTTTACGTAGGGTTAAAGAAGTGCCGCGCACTTCAACTTGCAGGGGACAACCTAAAGGAGCCACTCTAATGACTGAAATTTCTACACCACGAGTAATACCTAATGATAGTAGTCGTCTTCTATACAATAAGTCTGTTTGACCAAAATCGACTAAGCGAACTCGGTCGCCTTTTACAAGCTCAGTAATGCGCATGAAGTTAAATCTAATCAACTAAAAGTAAAAGTGTAACACAAATGATATCGAGAATCATTCTCATTTTAGAAAAAAAATAGTCATCCTTTTATTTTTAATGCCCCCTAAATATTCTCTCAAACATAGAGATATTACATCGCGTATAGGCAATTGGCATCACTGAGCATGCTATTTACCGCTTATTAATGGGATAACCTGCCTGTTCCCACGCACCGATACCTCCTTCAAGACTAAATACTTCTAGTGAGGAATCTTCAGCTACCAGTTTTTCACAAGCGTTCATACTGCGTTTCCCCGCTTTGCAATGAAAAACCAATTTTTTTGCCCCTGCATCCGGCAAGCGTTTTACAGAGATAGTATCAAGAGGTATAGAAATTGCAGCAGAAATATTTTCTGCAGCATGCTCTTCAGGTTCGCGAACATCAATAAGGACCGCTACTTTTTTTTCAAGCCAATCTTTTAATGTGGCCGCATCGATTGTTTTAATTGTCATTGCAATTCCTCCCTTAAATTTGCGCCCATGACTTTAACATCATTATGATAATCTTTTCATCCTTTTATTTTTTTGTGCAAACGTGCTACATTATGCACTCTTTTGAAACCCAAGAAGATTAACATGAAAGTCAGTTTTTTCAATCCATTTTTAGGAATCATTGAAACAAATAATGCTCCACACGCCCGCACAAAGCGTACTTCTTTAGGTACTAAGTTTAAAGATGCCTTTGCCGTGCTCCATGGCAGCAAAGAAAATGTTGGCTTATTTGATTATGCATCTTTGTTTATAGCCGCAGTAGCACTCGAGTGGCTAAGATGGTGCATAGACAATAAAGACAACAATAAACTTGCTGCCTGGCTAATGCTTCCTGCCGCTATTGTGAATATTCCCTTATATATTGTCAGGCTTGTGGTTTGTGCTGTGGCTACTCTAATTACAGCTCCAGTAACCCTAGCGGTCTCTGCCATAGCCAATTTTCTTAATGCTCAAACCCAAGAAGAAGCTTTATCCATCAAAGGCGAAACACCCAGTGGCAGCTACTATACACTTCAGCGTTTCCTTGCAGAAAATGACATTGACGTTGAAGACCTTCGTGCAGGAATTCATACTGATGAAGCCAAAACCAAACACCTGATACTCTCACACAAAATAGTAACAGATGGCAAAACTGAATATGTACCCATCAAAAACTTCGATATTAAACTTAATTCCTTGCACCAGAAACACTCCTTATCTGCCTTCTTCAAACTTAATATGGGTCAAATAGTACATAACCTGGAAAATAACCCCAACACTGCAAACAATGCAGACAAAATTTTTGCTAGCATTGTCAATCCTGCACCCTAATGATTTCAACCTACCAGATTTCCAAGATGACTCTGGTAGGCCTTTCTGCGAAGCCTCATCTGCACTCTGCTACATTATATTTTGTGCAACCCGACGCGGGTGACGTCTTAGATAATCGATAGATTGCATTTCTTGCAGGCGACTTAGTGTTCTTTTAAATGCTTGGCTCATTTCCCCCTGGACATACAACGCCTCCAACGGGACTGCCGCTGACATAACTACTCGAATTCCTCGGTCATACATCACATCAATAAAATGAATCAATAAAATAACATGGACTGTATCGCTTGCCGTCAATGCAGGAATATTAGAAACAAAAACCGTGTCAAAGCGCGTAGCAATTTCCAAATAATCCAGCTGACTACGTGGTAAATTGCAAATCACATTAAACTCAAACCATACAGCCCTTTCACTGCATTTTACAAAAGGAATACTACGATTCTGTACGGCTAAGCTGCCGCCCTCTTCAATTTCACCGCCAATTGCAGCGAACTGCTCAGCCAAACTATTCTCTGTTGTCAGGTTTAATGGATAAAGATACGCTGTACATAAAGGTTCCCGTCCCAAACGATAATCTCTTTTTTCTCCTAAAGAGATGACTTCACAATGCGTTTTTATAAGCGCAATGGCTGGCAAGAACCGTACTCGCTGGATACCATTTAGGTATAATTCATCAGGAGGGGTATTTGAGGTCGCAACCAGAACAATGCCTTCGGCAAATAATGCCTGTAACATCTCGGCTAAAATCATAGCATGCGCAACATCATGAACTAAAAACTCATCAAAACATAATAATCGGATGGTCTTTGCAAGCTCTGCAGCAATACGTTTTAGGGGATCTTTTTGCCCTTGTAAACGACGTAATTGTCCATCGACTTGCTGCATGAAATGATGAAAATGTATGCGTACTTTTTGCTCCTCTGCGACATATTGATAAAATAAATCCATTAAGTAAGTTTTACCCACACCGACAGGACCGTATAAATAAAGTCCAACCGGTTGTGGTAGCTTTTGCAACCAATTAAGCCATGAGCGCCGAGGCAATTGCAAATCTTCAGCCAACCGTTGCATGGAGGCTAAGACTTTGCGCTGTAAGGGATCATCTTCAATATCACCGCGAGCGATGGCCTCCTCATAGCATTGTATTAACCTCATAATACCGTTACCTGTCTGCGAATAGCATCGATAAGTTGCGCTTTAAGATCCAGCAACTTTCCGTGAAAAAAATGTCCAGTATCAGCCAAGCGAATAACAGGTAATGTACTGGCTGATTCTTTTGCAAAATCAAAGACTACGGAAGCGGGAACAACCTCATCTTCATCCCCCTGGACAATTAACCAAGGATAGGGAGCAGGTTGAAATTCATGATAATTATAGTGATGCACCGGTGGCGCTATCGTAATCAACATTTCGTGTGGACATTGGGCAGCAGCACGATAAGCAACATAAGAACCGAAAGAAAATCCAGCAAAAAACATTTTTGAATTTTCTTTTTCATGCTGCCAACGTCGTACCAAATCGAGCATGTCCTCACTTTCACCAAGACCACTATCATAACTTCCTGACGATTGTCCAACACCCCGAAAATTAAAGCGCAAGCTTGGAATACCAAGTTCTTTAAAAACACGAGACAAAGTTGTGACCACTTTATTATTCATTGTTCCACCCTGCAATGAATGAGGATGGCCTAGAAAGGCGACGTAGTTGTCATTCAAATGAGGCGGAACTGTTAATATCGCTTCCAACACACCTTGTGCACCTGTAAAAACAAAAGGATGTTCACCTGCAGTATCTAGTTTTTCTGTTAGCAACATAAAAATTGTATAAAATTTTAAAACACAATGATAACGCATCTTGCAATTTCATGCGCGTTCTTTAAGATCAATCAGGCACCGACAATTTGCGGTGACTTTTTTTAATTATAATAATTATTGGAGGACTTGATCCATGAGACAGGTACCCGTGTCAGTTGATTTTCTTCATGCTATTACCTCAAATGCAAGGGGACTAGCATGAAAATTCATGATTTCAAACGCAAAAAACAGCAACAATCCAAAATTAGCATGATTACTTGCTATGATTACCCTTCTGCACGTATTGTCGCCGAATCGCACGTTGATTGCATTCTCGTAGGCGACTCTGTAGCGATGGCCGTTCATGGATATGAGACAACTGTTATGGCAACCATGGAAATGATGGTCTTACACACCCAAGCAGTTGCTCGTGGCTTGGGGCAGCAGTTTTTAATCAGTGATTTGCCTTTTTTAGGGCATCGCATTTCGAAAGCTGAAACAATTCAAAATGTAAAACAGCTTATACAAGCAGGTGCTCATGCCATAAAAATTGAAGGCTCTGATGCCGATACTTGCGAAACTATTGCTTATTTAGTATCAGCCGGTATACCCATTATCGGTCATATCGGTTTAACCCCTCAATCAATTCATCAACTAGGGGGCTATAAAGTACAGGGTAAAGATGAAGAACAAGCAACCCAACTATTGCGGCAAGCTGCGGATTTAGAAGCATGTGGATGTTTTGCCATCGTTATTGAGTGTGTTCCTCAACAATTAGCAACAACGATCACGCAAAAATTGACAATACCCACTATTGGCATAGGCGCAGGAGCAGGTACTGATGGCCAGGTTTTGGTTTGGCACGATCTTCTAGGGTTACAAACGGAATTCAAACCTAAATTTTTAAAACAATATGCGCGGGGAAAGGAAGTTATTTTGGCGGCTATTAATTCCTATGCCCAGCAAGTGCAGCAAGCACAATTTCCTACCAGCGAACATGCATTTTAAATATCCTGAATTCAATTATTTTGTCCCGTTTTTTATAGCGGGACGTATCATTTATAGCATTGAATCAAGATTTATAAATATTTGACAAATGGTTTTAGTCACTAGGAGTCTTCCATGCAAATTTTTCACAATATGAATGAATGGTTAGCTACCCGTCGTTCCTTACCATCCGATGTATCACTAGGATTTGTACCTACTATGGGTAACTTGCATGCCGGCCATGCTTCTTTATTTAAACAAAGCAAACAAGAGAATGAGTTAACTGTAGGTAGTATTTTTATTAATCCCACTCAATTTAACCGACCTGATGATTTTACTCATTATCCCCGTACCTTGGACGAAGATTTGCTTTTATTAGATAAGCTGGGAGTGGATTATTGTTTACTTCCCACTGAGGAAGCAATTTATAATGATGGTTACCGCTATCAAATCCAAGAAACCGACCTCTGCCAACTCATGGAAGGAAAATACAGACAGGGACATTTTACAGGTGTGCTCACTGTGGTTATGAAGCTACTTAATCTTGCCAAACCTCGATGCGCTTATTTTGGTGAAAAGGACTATCAACAATATTTACTAATTAAGGAAATGGTTGCTGCTTTTTTTATGGACATTGAAATCAAAGCCTGTCCTACAATACGAGAAACAAGTGGGCTTGCATTTAGTTCTCGCAATAATCGACTCACAGCCAAACAAAGGCTAGAGGCCGATAATTTTGCACGGATTTTTCACCAAAATAAGTCTTGCGAATTGTTAGCCCAAGAGTTCAGTCAAAATAACATTAAAGTCGAATATATCAATGACTACCAAAACAGACGTTTTATTGCCGTGACCATCGGTGATATTCGTTTAATTGATAACTACGCCCTTTCAGAAAATTAAGATCAATAACGCGAAGTTCCATGACACTCTAAACTTCTAAGGGAGCAAGTTGCTCCCTTAGATCAATTCAAACACGATATCTTATAAAATTAGTCTAATTCCCAGGCCTCTCGACTTTAAATTCCTTCATACCTTCCCAGCCCCTGTAGTCTAATTGTGCATTCTAGGATTTTAAAGTAAAATATAAAAACACATTGATCTATTAAAAACCATTGCGCAACCATGAAGCGCAATAGGTCAACTTAACAGAGGCTTTAACATGGGTCCAACACAATTTATTCATGAGCTATCCGAGCGAATAACCCAAGATGACTACGAGGAAATTCTTAAATTAGTGAAAAACCCAGAAACAGATATTAATCAAGCTGGACGAAATCAATGGACACCTCTACATTGTACTATTCTTCACAATAAACCCGCTTTATTAGAGTTATTTTTGCTTATGGGTGCCAATCCTTACGGAAAAAATGCTATTGGGACGCCTAAAAAACATGCAGAGCTACTTGACAATCCTGATGAGATATTGAAGCGGCTTCCCAAGCAGACAACTACCCCACCTTGTGATAAAGACACATTTATGGAGGCTATCAAGAACGGCAATGCTGATTTTATTAAAGAGATGCTGTCCAAAGGGTTTGTTTATGATGACAATGACGTTTCTTTTGGTAATTTCGAGTTTACTGGTTTAGGCATAGCCGTTCAGACAGGCTCATTTGAAGTTGTAGAGCTCTTAGTTAGACAAGGCAGTATGATACAAGACGCAGCACTACAAGATTGGCTGAAAAAACAAGGTGACCGTGCTGATCTCAAACAAATCAATCAACTTCTACAATTAGAAAAACAGAAGCAGATTCAGATTATGGAAGTTTTTTGTGCGGCGAAAGGGGAGAGTGCAGAAGAAAAATTAGACGCTTGCCGCAAAGAGATTGATAACATCAAACTCAACTTTGACGACATTGTTAACGGGATGAAACAATCTGTCCTCTCTGAAGAAAATGGACTATGGCACCAAAGAATTAATGATAAATTGGCGGCACATTTAGATTATCCTCATGAATTTACTCAGGCATGCAGGAATATGGTGGCATTAATTGTTACTTCACAAAAAAGTGGGGAGCTTTTACCTGTAGAATCGTTTAATTTGATCTGTAAGACAGAGCGCCTTATTGATAATCCCAAAGAATACAAAGAATTTCTTGGAGCAGCCAAGAACTGCCAAATGGTGGCTGGAGGGAAGTTGTCTGCATACATTGCTTTACTTGCTGGTTGGGCTGCTAAAATTGTGTCTGCAGGCCATTGGGGAGAGGCGCGGATTAAATATGCAAATGAAAAACTCGCGCGACTAGAAATCATTGAAGAATACGCACAGATAAATGAAAAGCGCTCGACACAAAGGATTTAGTTAAAATAACATGGTTAAACTGAATTAGTTTTGACTTAATCTGACACACCGTGTCGAATTTATCAATGACTCCACTTCATTTGTTGCCTAACTTGCTGATAGGCTATTACTAGTTTCATGCTAACCTTCCACGAGTTTGGCTAATCTTTTAACCAAACCCGTTGCACCTTTGATTTCTAAAAATCTTATTGGCCTTTAACTAGCTCAACCTGCACATTCAGGGCCTCTAAGCTCATTGATTTGTCTTAACTCCTCAATGACCTCTTTAGATTTTGTATTGCCGAAGAAAGTATGAGTCACTTGTCCTACTGCTTTTTTTATTTGTCCTCGTTCTTTCTGATGCCCTAGTTTATGTTCAGTTGCCTCTTTAATTCCTGCTAGCCACAACTTAAGAGAGGGCTGATTTTTGAAGCAAGTTTCATAGCAAGAATCCTGAGTAAATTGCTCCCTCCATCCTAGCAAGCTAAAGACCTTTTCCATTTCTTGGCTATAGTGGAATGCATTGGAAATAATTGCAATGGCAGTACTGTCATATTTGAAGAGAGGCACTTCTCTACCAATAGTAGCTAAAGCAGTAAATACATAACGTAACTCTTCTGGATTATCACCTTGCAAAATGACAGGGGTTTCCTCATTTGGCGGTTCACTATAACCTGCTAGCATTTGTGCCGCGACTGCAAGTGAATATTCAACACGAGCCGTAATCAACTCTGGATCATTAGGATCAGGTCCTTCCGGAAATTTATTAAGCGTGAGTTTGACATCAGACTGATATTCTTGATAGTCATCCCCCTCAGCGGGATTGTAATTACTGCTGTAGTGCTCTTCGATGAAATATCCATGAAAATCACTATCACCATTGATTTCATATTGACGAAAATAACCAGCTTTTGCCCATTGAACAGGTCGATAATAAACTCCACCTCCGACAGTGCCAGATACAGTAGTAACATTACCATCTCTATCTGATTCATAGCCTTCTTGGAAATGAGCTGATCTTTCTTCCTGAGGGTGATCACTATAACTACTAGCAAAGGATAAAAACTTCAGCGCATGTTTATCCTCTTTTGCCTGTTGAATAGTTTTTAAAATCCCTTGCTTTACTAAAGGGTGTGAAGCGTGTGGGTCGCCATATAATTGCTTGTAAAGAGGTTCATATAGCGCTAACTCTTCATTGACTTGATGTAAATAGCGAGTCAATACCGCACGATGTTCCTCAATTGCTTTCTTCTGTGCATCGTTTAAGCCTCGCATCTCCCCAGGTGCAGGTAAACTTTTTAGTTGATCATTCAATTCATGGCTTAAAGGCTTCAAATAATCGACAATAACACTACAACCATCGGCCAATTTAGCATAATGAGGAGCCATTTCTTCAGCATGCTTCTTAGCTGCAGCTTGGAATCCTGGGTTAAACCAGTGAATAGGCGACGTTTTGGCCAGATATTTAAGTTCACTCTGAATACCTTTATCGAGTGTAGTGATATTTTTAAGATGATTATAAATATCTCTCAATTCATCTTTATCATGATTTAAGATACGCTGATAATTTGCACCTAAAAGGTTTGTCTTTTTCTGGAGACGTGCTTGCCGAAGAGCTGTTAAGCGTTCATCAGCTGCATCAGCAATAGTCAGATAGTCGTTCGTCCCTAACAAAGATACTAGTCTACGATTTAAACCTGCCTCAATTAGATCATTATTATTCTCAGCTCTTCTGACATTGATTAATAATACATCGTCTTTGCTTACTCCAATGCGAGCCTTTAACTTAGCAATCGCTTTTCTTTGGGCTACTAGTTGAGGATCTTCTGGATCTCTTCTTCGCAATATAGCTGCCTCACGTCGACGAAAATCTTCTTCATGACGCTGCCTCTCTTCACTATGTTGACGAATTCTTTCTTTGTGAGCACGTTTTGCTTCACGCAATGCGTCTTTTTTTGACGCAAGCTTTGTTTCACGCACCCCAACATTACTCTCACGTTGTCCAACCTCGTTCTCACGTCTTTTAACCTGCTGCTCTCTTGATTCCACTGCTTTTTCACGTTCATCAACTTTCTTTTCACGACGCTCCATTTCCTCGCGAAGACGATCCATTTCTAAGCGCATAGACTCTATTTCTTCTTTCAGCCGTTGAGTAACCTCTCTTTCTTTCTCTAAAGCCTCATTAGCCTTCTCTGTTTTACGACGCTCTTCTGCTAACTCTTTTTTCCCTTGCTCAATATCTTCTTTATAACCTTTAATTTCGCTGCGTAAATCCGCAACTACCTCTTTAAGAAGTTCGTTAGCTTCTTCTAACTGTTGTGCTTTGCTTAGCAGCTCTTCATTCGTTTGCGTGAGCTCATCTACGGTCGTCTTAAGCTCTTTTAAATCACTCTCCGCTTTCAGCTTCGCCTGTGTCTCTGTATCCAATAACGATTCCAGATGCTTACGCTCACTTTCTCGCAGATTCTTTTCTTCTGACAATTTTTCAGTTAAGGTAGCCTTCTCCTGCTCTAACTGTTGTAGACTTACCCTTAACCTTTCAATCGTTTGTAGCTTCTCTTTTAACTGCTCGCCTTGATTTTGCAGTTTCACCAGCAATTCCTCTGCTTCTTGCTGGCTCGCTTCTAACTGGCTAGTGATATCCTCTAACTCTTTGGCATGCCTTTCTTGCGCTAATCTAAGCTTTGCCTCAGCCTCTGATTTCCCTTCTTTCGCACTCTCAACTTCTGAGCGTAAGTCACTGAGCTCCTCCTCATGCCTTTTCTTCGTCTCATCAATCTCTTGCTCTAACTGCTTCGACTTCAACTGGCTCTCTTCCAGTTGCACCTTCGTCTCTGAAAGTTGGTCACCTAACTCTTTGGTTAACTTCTTCTCTTCCTCTAGCGACGTGATTAACTCATCAACTTTTTCCTTATAAGTCTCGACTTGCTTTTCTAAACTGGAAACCTTGACCAACAGCTCGCTATTCGCCTCTTCTAACTGTTGTGCTTTGCTTAGCAGCTCTTCATTCGTTTGCGTGAGCTCATCTACGGTCGTCTTAAGCTCTTTTAAATCACTCT
>NZ_LNXV01000036.1:119407-194821 GCF_001467025.1 Legionella brunensis
AGTGTATTAACCGTCTCTTCCAACTCTTTAACAGCTTCCTGTCCACTTGAGAAAGTCTGCAACAGATCATTAATATCCGTTGTTTGCCTTGCGACTACCTCAAAAATTTCTAATTGCGTTTGTTTATCAAGTTCAGACTTTTCTAGTGGCGAAATATCAGCCAGTAACCCCTCATAAAATTTGTTGGATTCTGTAGCGGGCTTAGTAGATTCTATTAATTTCTTGAGAAGGAGCTGTTTGTACGGTATTGATAATGCATCGTTAAGGAGCAAACCGCGAAGATGTTTAAAATTATTAGCATCTTGGGCCTGTTCAATTAGCCAATCTTTATTCACTAAAAGAGCAACGATGCGTGCATTTTGTTGCTCTGGAGTAGCAGTAGAAAAGTGAGCACAAATGGCATCGAGCAGTTCGCTAACAGTAGTCAATTGTTGGGTAACATTGGCCTCTTCACTCAGAAAATTCTTAAGGGGATTTACCGGGTGCGGGTTACCTAACAATTGAATTAAGATCTCAGTACTTTTTTTACCTGCATTATCCTTTATTGATTTAATAAATTGAGTTAGATAAGTTAGCTGTCCTCTTTCAAGTATATGATTGAGAACGTTTTTTCCTTGCTCATCAGTTTGAGTAAGGAACTGCTGCCATTCAGACTCCGACAAACTGATTTCTTTACCTAATAGAATCAATTCTGATAATGCAACAAAATTTCCTTTCTCTACTGCAATTAGCGCAGGTTTAGCATCAGTTACTTTGGGCGGGATAGCAAGAAATTGTTTAGCGAGACCTGCATCTCTGATTAAATCTAACCACTCGCGAACCCCCCACGTTGCTTCATCTTCAAGGAAAAGATGATAGGGTGACAACCTATCGGGTGGAAAAGTCATTGCTAATATTTTGGTCGCAGTTAACTTATTTTTTGGATTTGACTCGTTATATTTTTGTTCAATCTCATTAAACAGCTTTTTATTACCTAAAACTGCGCAAAGATGAAGTGCCTTACTAATGATAGGTTCGTAGTCAATGCCAGTGAGATGTTGGTATTCTTCAATTGTGGGTAATACACCAAGGATGGTTTTCAATTGTTTTTCGTTATTATTGCGAATAGCAATGTGGAAACAATTACTTGCCCATTTAATATAAGGGGCACTTTGCAGTTGTTCTTTGCCAGGTCCATATTCGGCCAAAGTTAATTTAAAAATTTCAACATCAGAAGCTTCAGCTTTTCGCAGAGCGCTAACTAAACTATTAAACGCCTCCGTCATTCCTAATTCAGCAGCATAATGGAGCAAACCCTGCTGACGAACAAGCTCAACAAAGTCTGTATTCTTCTCTTTTTTTATTTTTTCTAGTAAGCTGGCGAGTATCGCTGTTTTACCATGGGCAATGCATTCCTTGAAAAGGTATTTTCCAGGGGAGCTAGACCCTATGAATTTATCGTTTAACTGATCAGTGAAAAAATTTTCTTCGAAAATCTTTTTTACTTTTTCCTCTTGTTCCTTGGTAGCAGGATAGGTACATAATACTTCCAAACGCCTCAAGCCACCCGGTACTTTTTCTAACAAGTGATCAAACTGACTGATCTTCCCAAGCGCATAATCGTTAAGGATAGTTTGCAAAGTACCTTTTTTTATAAAGTCTTCTTGATGACTCTTATCTTTTAATTTTTCATAGTCCTTTAAACACTCCTGCGCAGCTAGCAATTGTGCTTTTAATTCTTTCTTGGTTAGACCTTGACCTGTTGCAACAGCTTTGTGAACGGTAGTTAAGATTAATTCTATATTGGAAAGAAGTTGTTGTTCAGGACTCGTAGCACCGTTTAATTTGGCTGCTTCTTCTAAATTTAGCTTCAACTTTTGGAGATGACGATAAAGATGGAGAGGCTCACCTTCTCGTCGGTTTGAAGGGATGAACATGACTGCATTTGGATCGTCATAAACTTCAGACGTTTCTAGTGATTTATCACCAATCTCGCTACCACAAGCAAAAAACTCATCGAATCTCTTAGCATTAACAATTGCTAAGCCTGATACAGGGATTTTTCCATCTTCCTCTAAAATGCCAGGAACAATATAGTCAACTACCGCTCGTCCCTTCACTAAAGCAAAATAAGCTTGCCGATTGCAAATACCAAAGAGCATGGTGGTCAATGCCCAATTATCCATAGTGGGATCATTGGTATCGAAAGTCGTATTTAAAGAATTTTCGGTAACATCAGCTGCGACACATTGTTTTTTCCTGTCAGGACCTAATACCGTAGGACTTATATAAGGTAGCGTGCCATTGCGCGCACCATGTAAAATTTCGAGAGTCGGATTTATACCATAAACAATTAAGCCTTTCTTTTCTTTTACAAAACGACCGTTCTTGTCAAAATAAACACCTTCTTTTTGCTCAATCTGATGTTTTTCACCAAATACTTCAACAAAGACTTCAGCCAGCTCTTTCTTGTTCCCGGTGTATGTTTTTTCAAAACCACCTGTAGCCCAGTCAATAAACCTAACCCGGTAACTATTATCTACATTCTGCTTATAAAGAAAATTTTCTGGCTTAATGTCATTATGACTAAAGCCTAATTCTTCGAGATTTTCCGCCTCATCGACTAAAGCCTGCGATAAAGACAGCATTTTTGTTAAAGCCGTTATCTCATCACCACCTCGCTTAGAAGGATCGTGGTATTCAATTTTTATTTTCTGATAAGAGTTTAATATTTCATTTGCAGTACCCGCAAAAGTTTCACCCTGAGCACGCTCGGTTAAAATGATATATTGTTGTGGTGTAGTATCTTTGGCATAAAGCATTCCTTTGGGTCTAGGTTTGTCGCTTTCTAGCCAATACTGCGTTCCTCCAGTAAACGTTCTCTTACTCGCTTTTACTGCTTTAGAGAGATTTTGCAAAATATCACTTTCAACATGATAATAGGGGTCGGGACGAGCAGTAATGGGGCGTGTCTTAAGATTTTGACGACTCGTTTTCGAAAATGTCGGCTCCTCTTCTCGTACATAACCTTTCTTAGTAATTTGATTTAACCCAGATAATAGGCTTTCGACTTCTTTCACCGCACCATATTGGCCTACTCCCAATAGTCTGGAGTGCGTAAAGAGACGTCCTTTTTTCTTTCCCTCACCTACATAAGCAGCATCTAAACCTGCAAAAGGAGCGATCATGCCGCGAGTACCACCATAAGAAAAAATAAATTCTCCATCGGCTGGTTTGATCAGTGAGTAGGGCAGCTTGGTACCTCCTAACTCTATAAACACTTCCTCTTGATAACCATCTTTGCCAACAATTGTAATTTTTTGTCGTGGCTGAGAAGAGTGAGGAATCTTAAATTGCATCTCACTCATTTTGTGAGGAGGTTTAATGTGCTTGGCAATCTGTTGAATAACAGAAAAATAAGCAGCTTCCTCTGCCTTTTTTAAAGCCGGCTTTCCTTTTTGCGTACGCTCAACTAACAGGACCATTTCTGTAGCCATACTACGAATATCCTGTTGTAAGCGAATATCATCCTCTTTAGTTAATCCCAAAGTAGAGACCATATCTCTATATTCGTCTAAAAAGACCTGAGCGATCTCTTCCGCCTTTTCTGGCGCGGACTTGTTAGAGTTGAATGCTATATTTAAAGCCAGTAATCTGTTTTCTCTTTCTTTTGAAACCAGAATTTGTGATTTTTTTATGATCGGCTCAACATGTGCTGGTACCGAACTGATAGGAACAATAGCTAAATTTTCATAAGCTTTAGTAACAGCCGCTTCTAATTCACCGTCTTTTAAGGCTTCCTCAAACTCATTTGCTTTTATTTTTTCCAGTGCTTTACTAATTTTTGGATCATCAGTTACAGTCGGTATTGGCGCAATAAATAGCAATTCCAACAATTTGCGTAATAAAATTTCCTTGTTATTACCTAACTTTAACTTCTTTATTTCTTTTTTATCTGCGTTATCAAATGCTTTCTCCAGCAGATCTACTTGCTGATAGCAGGCAATCCGAAGCTCTTTGCTCATCTTTTCTTGCTCGATTTCGGTTCTTATCTCACTGAAATTTCTTCCTTGCAAATTAATCGCAGCAATATTTTTCTCAAATTCTGTCGCTTTTTTCCTTATCTCACTCAGCAAGCGCTCCGTATCAGATCCCAAGCCTCCGGCTTTTAGAATCACCTCTGTGAGTGCTTTTTCGTCTATTTGATATTGATAGAAATCAACCTTGATTAAATTATTCTCAACACTCACAGTAGGGGTAGAAAATAACCCCTTGAGCTTCTCTTTTACAAGATTTTGCATTTTAAGCAAGTCTTGACCTTTGACTATCGAGGCATTCCCCCTTTTTGCACCCTCTTTTTCAGGTAACGCTTTAATCGCCTCTATAACCTCACATAATCTGCGTTCAGCAGCTGTGGTCTTTGACTTGTATGTTCCCTCCAGGACTGGCTGTGTGAAGGTTTTCTTGGCAGAAATATGACCTTTTGTTAATAGTGTGGCTTCTTGAAATTGCTTCGCACTAAGATGCAATAATGTGGTCTTACCCTTACTTTCAATATGACTGCCTATCTTGGCTTCAAATAGTTTGAAATCTCTAATCCCTATAAGTTCAGATTTCCCATCAGGTTTAATATAATACAGTTCCCGAACTCGGTCCTTTTTGATAAATATATAACTATCTTTATACTCTGCGAGACTATCGGGTAATTTTGACATCAAATGGAGGTCACACCATTCTGTAGTTAGAAAATCTTGTTGCCTTAGTCTGGAGAAGACCTCATCAGAAACGCCCTTGACGGTAAATAATTCAATATCTCGAATATCGCGGGCCCAAAACAAATCACGTTTCAAATTGCTTTGCATTATTTGAACGTATTCTCTGCGGTCTTCTTGACCAAATCTTAACTTATGAAAGAGCGCTTTTCTTGCTATAAAAGCAGAAGCCTTCGTTTCATCGCCCCAAGCCTCATCTTCGCTGATTTTCGCTTTATCCTCTATTTCAACAAGCAAATCACCAATTGATTTGCCATCAAGCGCTTTATACTGACTTAAACTATCAATGACATCTGATGAACCAACAGAAGGTATTTTAGAACTCAGTAAAAGCAAGAAATCCTGATATTGTCCATAAGGTGAGGACCATCCCGAGACATTTACTTTCTTAGTCTCATGGCGAACAATTTCATAAATACCCATTTGCACCAATCTTTTGGCTTGGTTACGCAAATGAACATCTTTTTCTTTTTCATAGATTATAATTGCGTGCTCTACCATATCCTTGAGATCTTCGAGTAATAGGGTTTGCAACTGCTTTTCTTGCTCTTTTTGACCCAGTCTAGAAAGTATTTCGGTATAAAAACGAGTTTGTTGTTTTTTAATGAAGAGAGGGGCATCGGAAAGAGTTTCGGATAAATGCTTGATATTTATGAAATAACTTGCAAATTTCTGTGTGAATTTTTCAATTACTGGAGTCGAAGTCTCCAACTCCAATTTTTCATCCATAAGCTCTTTAAGCTCTTCTAGGCGCAAACTTAGTTGTGCTGCATTGTCTGCTAGTTTTTCTTTATAAAGCTGTAATTGTTTAGCAACCAATTCGTTTTCTGGCATTTGCTCAGATACTGAAGCCATCTTATCTTTAAGATGTTGCAACTCTTGCTCCAATTCATCGTGAGCAAAGGAAAGCAATGCATGCTTAAGAAATTTTGCGTCTTCATCAGAAAAATTAATTGAATGAATACCAGCGAGGAATTTTTTACAATAGGCCATTATTAAAATCCAGTGATTATTTTCTTCCGTTTCTGCAGATAAAATAATCATAGCGTCCAATTATTAAGGAAGCCTTAAGAAATGAGGCTTTTGAAGAAAATCTCCTTAATCTTTAATAAATTAACTTTCTATTAATCAAATAATTATCAACCAAAAACCTCCCGTTACAATTCATTACAAATTGGTAACATTAACCCAAAAAAAAATTGAAAATTTTTTATCATTTAATTAGACTCAAAATAGAACATTTTTGTATCGAATTTACATATCTTTACAATAATAAAGCAAGGACTTATACAGCTCCATAAATCAAAAAATTGACTGAAATTAACCGAAATTTGGCATTTAAAGGCATTTGAAACTTTTTTGTCGGATAACGAACATTATTTCATAAATGCGCAAACATTTTTAAGAGACCAGCCTACAATATTTAAGTCAATTTTCTACCTTAAATGACAATGAATATACAGTTTTAGTAACTTAATCTATTACAATTGCTTATTATAGGTTGCTATTGCGGCAGCAATTACTGCAGCCTTATGGTGAGGCAATGATTTATTCGAATAACGCAGCCACTCTGGGTGAGCGTCTACTAAAGCAGTAGTCAATAAACCCTGTTGAAACTCTTCTGATTTTAACATTTCCAAATAATAAGGTATGGTAGTTTTTACACCAAAAACACGCATCTCTTCCAAAGCTCGGCATGAACGGCGCAAAACAGACGGCCAATCAAGGCCCCAGACGGTCAACTTGGCGCAGAGGGAATCATAGTCAGGAGGAATAGTATAACCTGTATAAATAGCACTATCCGTGCGAACACCAGGCCCGCCCGGGGCATAGTAGCGCGTTATGCGGCCAAAACTTGGTAAAAAATCGTTCTGTGGGTCTTCCGCATTAATACGGAATTCAATTGCAAATCCTTGGCGCGTAATTTGTTCCTGCGTCATCGCAAGTTTTTCTCCAGCAGCTATACGAATTTGCTCCTGTACAAGATCAACTCCTGTAATTTGTTCAGTGACGGGATGCTCAACTTGCAGACGTGTATTCATTTCCAAAAAATAGGGTTGATTTTGCTCATCCAAAATAAACTCAACAGTACCTGCATTCGTATAACCAACAGCAGAGGCAGCCTTTACAGCATAATCATAGAGAATTTGCCGAGTTTTATCCTCTAATTGCACTGACGGTGCTATTTCTACTAATTTTTGATGTCTCCGTTGCACAGAACAATCACGCTCAAATAAGTGTAGTAGCGTACCATAGTTATCACCAAGAATTTGCACCTCAATATGTCGAGGATTAACAATAAATTTCTCCATAAAAACATTGGAATTCCCAAAAGCTTTGCCCGCTTCAGATTGTACGCGTGCGTATTGCTGCCTAACTTGTTCTGCATCAAAACAAAGACGAATCCCACGACCACCGCCACCAAAAGTCGCTTTAAGCATGACGGGATAACCTAACTTATCAGCACATATTATTGCTTCCTCGATCGTTTCTAAATTCCCTTCACTACCAGGAATAACGGGAATCCCTGCTTCTTGCATAGCTTTTCTTGCAGCAATTTTTGACCCCATGGTGGCAATCACTTTTGCCGATGGGCCAATAAACACTATGCCTGCTTTTTCACAAGCCGCAGCAAAATCGGGATTTTCAGATAAAAAACCATAACCAGGATGAATCGCTTCACAACCAGCAGCTTTAGCACACTCAATAATACGATACCCATTTAGGTATGCCTCCAAGGGCTTTTTACTGAGGCAATGAGAATGCGAGCCGCGTTTAACATGTAGCGCATATCTATCAGCTACACTATGAATGGTGACTGGCTCCATTCCCATCTCCTTACAGGCGCGTACTATACGTAAAGCGATTTCCCCACGATTACTTACAAGAATCTTTTTAAACATCCCTGCCTCTTATAACTGAGTTTGATATAACTTAGATAGTTGATTTATTCGCAAATCGCCAATGGCTAAAAAGACGCTAATCCATTGGATTATCTATTTTTTCAGTATATACCGACGATTAAATGATTTGCTAATTTTAAAGACTGCAATCATCGTGCTGCAAGATCTTTAGTTATACTTTAATTTTAGGCATATAATAACCATGCACCCAAATAGTAATTTTCAATCTTTTTCATGACTATCTTTGTCATAAATATTCATTTTAAATAAGGCTATAATTAAGCTACAGGGAATAGTAGCACCTAATATTTAATAGACTTCCAAACAGCTGCAGAGAAAGAAGTACGAAGAGAAACGGCGCGCAAACCGCATAACATCAATACATGTGGATTCGAGCAACGAAGAAATTCTTTACTGCAGTAGAGTTGGTAGTTGAGGGCTGTGATCAATGGGATTAAAAAACAGCAGCAAAGCAGCCTTAACTCAAGAAGAGAAGCCTCTTCAAACTTTGTCATCGAATAAAATCTTAGGTGACCAAATTCGTTTGCTCTACGATCAAAACCCATTTGGCATCACCGCCCAATGTGGCGCTGCTCTTTTACTTGTAGTTGCAATTTGGTCTGTCACTAATCATCAAATGCTATTTGGCTGGTTAATTTACATGTTACTGATCTGCATTTTATGGTTCATCGTTGCCATTTCTTACAAAGTAAAAAGAATGCTTTATGAGCCAAAAACTTGGTTAAACCTGTTTGCAATTTTTACTTTTTTCTCTGGTTGCGGGTGGGGATTTGCTGGTTCAATTTTGATGCCCATAGAAAGCCTTGTCCACCAAAGCTTTATGGTAATGCTTCTCTTCGGGATAACAGCAGGTTCTCTCTCATTTTTTTCTCCTGTCGTTTCTGTTTATGCACTTTTTCTTTTCCCCGCTTTTATTCCCTTCAACATTTGGCTATTTTGGCAAGGTAGTATCTATATTCTTTTAGGATTTTGCGGCCTTATTTACATGCCGATAGTTTTTATTAGCTGTTATTACTCCAATAAATTTTTAATCCATTCTCTTTCTTTACATTATCAAAATATTGATCTTGACACTCTTAACCAATTACTAGAGCGTCTTGTTAGCAAGCGTACCCGCGAACTGGAAAAATCACTGGCCATTACTAAATCAACCTTAGAATCAACTGCCGAGGGCATATTAGTCATTGATTTAAAAGGGAAGATTGAGTACTTCAATCAGAATTTTATTAATATGTGGAAGCTGCCTTCAGAGTTTAATACTAAATCAGATCTTTTTATTTTTATTGATGAAATCTTAAGACAACTGCGCTCCCCTAAAGAATTTCTTCTAAAGATTGATGAAATTAGGGAAAATCCTGAGCAAGAAAGTTATCACGAAGTAATACTCAACACAGAAAATACTTTCGAATGGCACTCAAAACCTCACAAACTTCGACATACCACTGTAGGTTATGTATGGAGCTTCCGTGATATAACCTTGCGCAAACAAATGGAGAAACAACTTGCTTATCAAGCAAATCATGATCTTTTAACGGGGTTACCAAATCGAACTTTACTTTATGACCGCATTAATCAAGCCATTGCTTATGCAAAACGTTATGAAAGTCAATTAGCTGTCTTTTTTCTTGATATTGATAACTTCAAATTAATCAATGACAACCTTGGCCATAATGCCGGTGATATTTTGCTACAAAAAATAGCTAGACGACTAATTTTGTGTACCCGCCAAAGTGACACCGTTTCGCGTTTTGGTGGCGATGAGTTTGTTATTTTATTTATTCTTAATGAAGATGATGATATTACACAACTTTCGCAAAAAATACTGAGCCGTCTTGTTAAACCAATACAATTAATTAATCATGAAATTGTAGTGAACGCTAGCATTGGGGCAAGTATTTTTCCTTTTCATGGAAATGACCCCGCAACGCTTCTTAAAAATGCCGACATGGCAATGTATATAGCGAAAAAAGAGCGCAATAATTTCCGACTCTTTGATGAAACCATTAATGAGCACACGAAAAAGAGCCTCGAAATGCAAATGGAGTTACGAAGCGCATTGATGTCAAAGGAATTTTATCTGCTTTATCAGCCAACCATTGATTTAAGAACAGGGGAAATTATTGGTGTTGAAGCACTAGTACGGTGGAACCATCCTACGAAAGGAATCATCCATCCTTTAGAGTTTATTCCTACTGCAGAACAGTCAAAAATAATTATTCCTCTTGGGGAATGGATTTTTTCAAGTGCTTGCTTCCAAAATAAAGCCTGGCAAAAAAAGGGGCTTAGGCCCTTGCGCCTTGCCGTAAATGTTTCCGGAATTCAGTTATTAAGAGATAATTTTGTTGAGTTTATTGAATTCACTTTAGAGCATTCGCAGCTTGATCCCCAATATATTGAATTAGAATTAACTGAAAGCACCATCATGGATAACAAAAAGCAAAATTTGTATAAGCTCAACCAATTGAAAGATTTGGGAATCAACCTAACCATTGATGATTTTGGTACAGGTTATTCCAGCTTAAATTATTTAAGAGCATTTCCAGTCAGTAAGCTTAAAATTGATCAGTCATTTGTTCAGGATTGTATTAGCGATCACAACAATGCCTCAATTATTGAAGCAATCATCGCAATGGGGCATAGCCTTAAACTGCGAGTTCTGGCCGAAGGAATTGAAACTTTGGAACAATTGCAATTCTTAAAAGATTGTCAATGCGACGAAGGACAAGGCTTTTTTTATGGCCATCCCATGCATCCTGATGCCTTTGCTAAATTGCTCGCAAAAAATTCAAGGTATATTTTTGAGTGATAATGTCACCATTTAGTTACCCGAGCCAGAGCTTCCTTTGCAAGCGTAAGTCGTTTTTCAATTTCACCTAATTCACTTTTTAAACTTAAACTCAATCGCTCATCCTTTTGCTCTAAACGCTTGACT
The DNA here is from genome assembly GCF_001467025.1 of Legionella brunensis. Lineage (GTDB taxonomy): Bacteria > Pseudomonadota > Gammaproteobacteria > Legionellales > Legionellaceae > Tatlockia > Tatlockia brunensis. Next base: position 130,015 of record NZ_LNXV01000036.1, read on the forward strand.
ATTGCCTGCTGTTGTAACTCAAGCACGCTAATTTCTTTCTCTACATTTTCCACGAAAGTCTTGCGAGTAGTAATCATCTGGAGAGAGCATTTGGTTTTCTGCGATGAATTCCTTTCTAAAGAACACAAAGCAACTAACACATTTATTTTTTGTTCAATCCGTTGTGCAAGATAATAACCAGTATACTCACTTTGATGCTTGGCTAAGGTTTTAAGATCGGCTTTGATATCCTCTATAAAAGCTGAAGGCTCAGCTTCTTCTGGCAAACGAAACAGACCTCTGGGCAAATTTTTTGTTGGAAACACGTGCCTTATTGTACTCATTTTCCATTCTAATTCAGGCAAACGAGCTTCCAACTCTTTTAGGGAGGAGTGAATACTCATCACAAGGAATTATGCAGCAGCTACATCGGTCTCCAGTTCAACGGTAGGAGCACGTCGCGCCAAGAACCAAGAACTGACGAAGGGAGGTAAGCACATAACGATTAAGCCCACAATCAAAGTTAGCTCATAACGACTAACAGAACCAACATTAATTCCTTCAGGAGGCATGAAACTAACTACTAGTGTTGCTAAACAACCAATAAGACCAACACCCCCTACTATCCCCATGCCAACCATACCACCAGGAATTCGGAAAGTACGAGGATGATCTGGAGCGCTGATGCGTAATTTAAAAGCGGCCAAGAACATGAGCAAATACATCAACATATAAAGTTGTGCGGCTAAGGCTGTTAACAACCAATATGAACCATTTACAGAGGGCATAAATAAAAATAAGGTAGAAAGAATTGTTACAATTACCGCTTGGGTAATTAGCATAGTCACTGGAGCACCATTGCGATTTGCTTTTTGAAACAGTTCTGGCAAATTCCCGTCTTCTGCGGCAACTAATAAGCCTTTGGTTGGCGCTATAATCCAATTACTAACACCACCTAAGCCGCCCAATACCAACATAACGGCAACCACCGGCATGAACCAGGTTAAGTGGTATCTGGCAAAAAAGGCATCGAAAGCCTGCATAATTCCGGCAACCAAATTGATTTCATGCTGAGGCAATACCACTGCAATGGCTAATGAACCTAAAATCAACGTACTTAAAATAATGAGAACTGAATAAATTAATGCGCGAGGAAATGCATGCTGAGGATTGTTGACATCATTCGCATGCACCGTTGCAATTTCAATCCCACAAAAAGACATCATGATAGCTGTTAAGGATACCCACATTGATCTGTCTTGCCAATGAGGACTAATACTCTGCGAATCAAATTGAACCTGCAAAGGGTTACCACCTATGATCCATGCCGCTCCGAGACCTATAATCAGAGCCATTGGCAACAATAGTCCAGAAAGGGCGCAAATGTTACTGAATAACGCAGAAGAGCGCATACCGCGCAAGTTAACTAATGTTGCTCCCCAAAATGCACTAATAATGACTAACCAAAGAAAATAAGGATTATTAGCCATCGAGGGATTAATCAAATATCCAATCGTTCCTGCAACAAAAGATAGAATTGTGGGATACCAGATTACATTCTCAATCCACTGCAACCAAATTGCAAGGAATCCAGTTTTTTTACCAAAAGCTTCTTTGACCCAAATGTAAATTCCACCCTGCTTAGCCCAACCGGAAGCTAATTCAGCAGAGACCAAGGCTGTTGGAATCAAAAAGAACAAAGCGCCTAAAATAAAAAAAGATATCAACTGGCTACCAAACAAAGCGGTGGCAGGTAAGTTTCGAATACTGTCGACAGAGCCAACCGTAATCATAGTCAGACTAAAAATGGTTAACGCGTGCTTTCTACTGCTCATTGCATTCCTTCTCTGCGGTTCCAAATACTTGCAAAAGGTTATTGTAACGGGACAAGCTTAAGATAACCTTAATAATCGTGTAAAAACTAAACAAAAACTGCTTTACTCTACGACACTCTGACAGTTTTGTAAATTGGAAATAATTTTCAACAAAAAAACTAACCTTTCTCAGTTAAAAATAAAAGCTAAAACCGAAAATAGACATACTGTTGCATAAATTTAAACAATCGGCATAATTACCAATCACAGTTAATTCATAACTAGTTGTTTAAGGAAAACCGTATGAAAACTTGGCCTAACGATAGAAGAATATCCGCCATCGAAGAACTCCATGCTTTAAATACAAGAGAATCATTAGAGGCAAACACAAATAAATTATCAATCCTTGCTAATTTACCGACTAATCCCACTATTGTGGACTTAGGGATGGGGCAAGGTAATTTTTTGATTGACCTAGCATGCCATTTAAAAAAACGAGCAAAGCTAATAGGTGTATCGGCTTCTCCAGCAGAAATTAATTGGGAGCAATGTCGTTATGCTGGCGTTGAAATTGTAAAGGGAAAGTTACCTCATGAACCCAATGTTCGTGAATTTCTAAAAACTTATGCAGGAAAAGTCGATAGAGTATTTGATACTTATGGTCCTGCAACCTATGCTCAAAATCCATTACATAGTTTAATTTTCGCAGCATTTCTTTTAAAACCTCAAGGCGAATTTTCTGCTATCAGTTCAACAGATAATCAGGGTCATACTGTTTTTGGGGATAAAGAAACACAACAAAAGCTGGTTGAGTTCTTTCAAAAAGAACTTGGTATAACAATTCACTTTCAATTCACCGCAATCAAATCTCGCGTTACTCCAGGTGCAATTAATGAAGACTTACTCATTCATTTTACTCGAGATAGTAGGGATTTAAGTGTTTCTGATTACCTCAAATTGTGTAGAAAGGCAGATAAGGTTATTGGTATCCCTGTTCTTAGTAATCCAAGTTGGTATCAATATGGTGAATTTAGTATTGCACCCCGCCAATATCGAATTTTTACATCTCTGCCTGAGAAAAAAGTTAAATTGTTACCCCAGGAGGAAGAGAGGCATTCATCATTTTCACACAATTTTATCTAAAGGGTAGTTTCATGCAAACACTTTGCCCTTAATCAATAACTTGGTAGGATAAGGAAAGCATTCACGGAGATATGTTCATAATGCGACAGGGACTACTTACTTTCTTCATCGGATTAGCTGTTTTTCTTTTTTCCTTATCAAGTCATTCTGAAAACAAAGAAAAAGCTCTTTTTTGCCGCAATGCCACTACTCTTTTTACTAATGCAACATTTATTACTTTAGATCCCAAACAACCTCTTGCCTCAGCCGTAGCTGTCAGTCAGCAACGTTTGTTAGCCGTTGGTGATAAGAGTATTTTAATGGCGAATTGTCGTGGTAAAGATACTCAGTTTATTGATTTAAAAGGAGCTTTTGTAATTCCTGGTTTTATTGACACCCACTCGCAGTTTCTTCTTTATGGCTGGCTTGCGGAGTATGCTCTTGATTTGTCTACAACCAATGTTTTTCAGCGCCCTGATTGGCATGAAATAAAAACAACGGATGCATTTTTAGAGGCTTTGAAAAATAGAGCACCTTCGTACAATGGTTGGGTAATTGTAAATGGCTACGATCCTATCCGAATTAAAGGTACTCCCTTAGATCAAACTATGCTCAATAACTTGTCTAGCAATACTCCTGTCATTGTCTTTTACTCCTCCGGTAATCAAGCTCTTCTCAATCAGGCAGCAGTCCAGAAAATTGCCACTTTAAGCGACACAAAAAAAATCAGCATTGCTAAGAGTGGCATTATCCGTGATAAATCATTGCAACTGTTATTAACTCAATTAATCGATAAAGAGAATGCAACCAAAGCCATAAAAAATGCAGCAAGGTTCTATGCACAGCAAGGCTATACTACTGTGACTGAAGCAATGGTTAATTCAGTTTGGATTCCCAGTTATGAGCTACTAACGACACAATCTGATTTCCCAATCGATGTGATCTTGACGCCACCTACTATCGCAGAAAAAAAGCGCATGGATCTAACCTATCAAGATAATCCTCGTTTATATGCTGGCCCTGTTCTTATTCAATTAGATGGTGCGGCGCAGGATGAAGCTGCCTTTTTTACTTCCCCAAGTCTGCAACACACTGTCTCTAATAACAATAGCTGGCCCGCATCTCTTAAAAAATCACCACGAGAATTAGAAACTATCCTTACAACATCGAATAAAGAAAAGACACCTGTAGCCATAGAGTGTAATGGTGATGCAGCCATCGATTTGGCTTTAAATATTATTGGCAAAGTGCAGCGCAGTTTAAACTCGTCTCCATTCCATACGATCATTATTAACGCCCCCTTCGCCCGTCAAGATCAACTGCAAAGAATGCAGCAATTAGGGGTTAAAGTAAGCTGGTTTGCCCCTCATTTTTACTATTGGGGTAATCTGCTATGTGGTATTGTTGCACCTTCCCAAGAAGGCTACACTGGTATTCCTTTAGCTAGCGCTCAAAAAATTATGAATAACTTAAGCGTGCAAGCTAACTCGCCATCAACACCACCAGTCCCCTTGCAAATGATAAGAATACTCAGTACGGGTGAAACACAAAATTGGTTACCGGCAGATAATCAATGCTCAAAAGAAAATTCAACCAATGAACAAATTACGCTTCCTATCGCTCTAAAAGCATTAACTTTAGATGCCGCATTGCTTTATGGCATTGAGAATGATAAAGGTTCACTAGTACCAGGGAAATTGGCTGATATGACTCTACTTAGCAGCAACCCCTTACAAGCTAACGATCTCCAAAAGATTAAGGTTTTAGGGACGATATCTCGAGGAGTTCTGCACCTTAATGAATAATGGCCTTCTTTTTCATGTTTTTATCTTTCTTGCAGCCGCTTGCGTTGTTGTACCACTCGCCAGTCGTTTTAAGCTAGGCTCAGTTCTAGGCTATCTTATTATAGGAATATTAATAGGCCCCTTTGGTTTCAATCTAATCGCCAATGCCGAACAAATCATGCATTTTGCTGAATTTGGCGTCATTATGATGCTTTTTCTTATTGGGTTAGAATTAGAGCCTCCCATGCTATGGAAATTGCGTAAAGCCATCCTTGGGTTAGGAGGATTGCAAATAATCCTTACTACCAGTCTTTTGATGGGGCTTGCTCTTCTTCTTGGATATGATTGGCGCGTGAGTTTGGCGATCAGCATGGCTTTATCACTCTCTTCAACCGCCCTGGTACTACAAATACTTCAAGAAAAGAATTTAATGCGTACAGCTACAGGAGAAACGTCCTTCGCAGTACTACTTTTTCAGGACATTGCTGTTATCCCCATTCTTATCATAATGCCTATGCTGACAAGTCCCGGCACAGCAACAGAAATCATCGCCACTGATAGTGCTACGCTCACGGGATGGGCACATGCAGGTTTGATTGCTGGTATCATTGCCGCAGTAGTTCTAATCGGCCATTATTTTTCTCGTCACTTCTTCTACATTGTTGCGCAAACCAATTTGCGCGAGGTTTTTACGGCCACTTCTTTAGCTCTCATTGTTGGAATTACTTTACTAATGGAAACAGTGGGAGTTTCTCCAGGGCTTGGGGCTTTTGTGGCAGGTGTTGTATTAGCAAACTCTGAATACAAACGCACACTAGAAACAGATATCGAACCGTTTAAGGGTTTACTTTTAGGACTATTTTTTATTTCGGTAGGCATGAGCATGAATTTTCATATTCTAGCCGCAGAGCCAGTAAGACTCTTAAGCATAACTCTTGGCTTTATTTTTATTAAAACACTTATTCTTCTAGTCTTAGGACGTTATTTTGGACTTAGTAAATTACAAAGCATAGCTTTTGCTTTGGTACTGTCACAAGGCAGTGAATTTGCATTTGTTTTGTTTCAATTTGCCAATGCCACCCGCGTAATTGATAACCAAGCAGCCAGTTTCTTCACATTGGCCGTTGCACTTTCCATGGCGACTACCCCCTTCTTAATTTTAATTTATCAGCATATCATCGTTCCCCGCTTCTTAAGCGTATTGCCTCCACGTAAATTTGATGTCATCGATCAAAAACAGCCTATTATCCTTGCCGGTTATGGTCGTTTCGGGCAAATTATTGGCCGCTTCCTAAATGCTCAGGGTGTAGAATTAACCGTTTTAGAAAAGGATCCAGAGCAAATTGAACTTTTACGAAAATTTGGTGTCAAAGGTTATTTTGGCGATGCATCCAGACTTGATTTACTTAAAAATGCGGGAGCCAAGCAAGCTAAACTACTTATTATTGCAGTTGATGATCCCGATACATGCTTAGAGATAGTTAAATTGGCGAAACAGGAATTTCCACAATTGAAAATTTATTCTAGAGCGCGTAATCGTCGACATGCTTATGAATTATATAAAGCAGGCGTTAATTATTTCAAACGTGAAACCTTCGACTCCTCCTTAACCATGGCTCAGGAGATCATGAAATTTTTGGGCTACAGTGAAAAAAGCCTGAAAAAAAAAGCTCAAGCCTTTACGCAACACGATGATATCACTCTACAAAAATCATTCGATTTTTTTGAAAAAGAACATGAGCTAATTAGTTTTTCACAGCAAGCTCGTGGTGAATTAGAGAGTATTCTTCAGGATGATCAAAACAATTAACTACTAAGTACATATGATTAAGGTAGACGCAGATGCATCTACCTTAATCATTATTTTTATCTCTTTTGGTTGAAACGTGCAACACTTGAGATTATCTCTTGACGAGCAGCCTCAGGTCCTTCCCAACCATTGAGCTTAACCCATTTTCCTTCCTCTAAATCTTTATAATGTTGGAAGAAATGTTCCAGGGATAACAGTAGATGACGTGGTAAGTCACTGTAGGTTTCAACCGACTCATACATTTTCGTTAATTTGTTGGTAGGAACAGCCAATAATTTAGCATCAACCCCTGCTTCATCCGTCATTTTAAGCATACCCACAACACGACAAGGAATGACTGCTCCATTAATTAGCGGAACTGGAGTAACAACTAACACATCTACAGGATCCCCATCCTCAGATAACGTATTAGGGATATAGCCATAATTAGCAGGATAATACATTGCTGTCGTCATAAAGCGATCTACGAATAGCGCCCCACTTTCTTTATTCACTTCATATTTCACCGGCTCCCCATGCATGGGGATTTCTATAATGACATTGATTTCATTTGGTATATCACGACCACTATTAATATGCATTAAGTCCATTTTAGTACCCAGATTTTAATTAATTTAATGACGCGCTATTATGCGCAAAACAGCCTTAAAAGGCAAAATTAACCGTTGCAGGTACAATTTTTGCCTTTATTACAGTTAGTTATGTTCTTGGTTTCGCTATTGCAAACATCTATAAAAATGCTAATTTACGAACCACAGCTAAAGATATCAGGAACACTTTTTTATCACGACTAACTCGAGGTATAATTCCACGTTATGCCAAAACCATCAGGATGATTATGAGCTGCTTATTTTGTAAAATTGCTTCGGGAGAAATTAAGTCTAATATTGTTTTTGAGACTCCAGAACTTATCGTGATTCGCGATATTAAACCCCAAGCTCCAACGCATCTCTTGCTGCTCCCGAAGAAGCATATTGCTACTATAAATGATGCAGACAGTCAAGATGAGCAATTGTTAGGTCGTATGATACTTACGGCCAAAAACATGGCGAAAGCCGAGCAACTGAGCGAGGATGGATATCGATTGGTTTTTAATGTTAATTCGAGTGGCGGGCAGGAAGTTTACCACATTCATTTACATCTACTAGGTGGCCGACAGATGACTTGGCCCCCAGGCTAGGATCCATACAATGCAGGAACTATATAAAAAAATATTAGAAAGAATTGGCGAAGATCCAGAACGAGAAGGGTTACGTGATACTCCAGAGAGAGCAGCTAATGCGCTGATTTATCTTACTAAAGGTTATAATGAGCGACTTGATGAAATAATCAATGATGCCCTGTTCGAATCCGACATGAGTGAAATGGTTATTGTACGGGATATAGAAATGTATTCCATGTGCGAACATCACTTACTTCCATTTCTTGGGAAATGTCATGTAGGTTATTTACCTAACGGCAAGGTATTGGGCCTTTCTAAAGTAGCTCGCATTGTCGACTATTTTGCACGGCGATTACAAATTCAAGAGCGATTAACCGCAGAAATTGCTAACTGTATCGAATCAATTACTGGCGCTCGCGGGGTAGCTGTAGTTGTGGAGGCCAAACATCTTTGCATGATGATGCGTGGTGTAGAAAAACAAAATTCCATCATGACTACTTCAGTCATGTTAGGAGAAATGCGCAATAATCCTTCGAGCAGAAGTGAATTTCTGCAATTAATCCATTCTTAAGTCCTAACTCTACAAACGGTCTTGGTAGCTTCCCTATCAAGACTATAAGTTCATATCCAACCGAAGCGGCCTTGATATCTTTGAATCTACATAGTTATCAAACCCAAACTTATAGTTCATCTTAAGTTTATTATCGGCCCAAATGATTATCCGTTGCAGCATAGACAAAACCGATATATGTGGATTTTTTGACTGCAACAAACGAATGGAAAGTGATAGATTACTGATACTAGAGTGTGATGTCGTAACAAAGATTGCGCAGGCCAAAAGACCTGCGCCTTTCTTGTTATTCCTCTTCTGTAGAGTGGCTACTTATCTCTTTATCTTCAATTTCTTCAGCCTGCGATTGATTACCCTCTTCTGCACCAGCTTCTTTTACTTTAGCAGCAGGTGGCTGGGGTTTATCTTTCCACTCCAATTTAACGCGGCCTTGCTTGTCTACTCCAGCGACAAAAACTTCTATCTCTTGGCCTTCACTTAAAACTTCTTCGACTTTCTGCGAGCGATCGCTGCAAATTTGCGAAATATGTAATAAGCCATCTTTACCGGGTAACAAATTGATAAAAGCACCAAAATCAACAATTTTGCTTACTTTCCCCGCATAAGTTTGGCCAACTTCAATTTCTGCTATCAAAGCTTTTATTTGACGCTGCGCTTCTTCAAGAGCTGCAGCATCGGGAGAGAACAACTGCACAGTCCCACTATCATCGATATCGATAGAGACACCAGTACTCTCACTCAATCCTTTGATCGTAGCACCACCCTTGCCAATAATAGTACGAATTTTGTCCTCGGCCACTTTCATCGTAGTGATGCGAGGAGCATGTTGTGATAATTCCTCACGATGCTCCGCTAATGAATTATTCATTACACCAAGAATATGGATACGGCCAGCCAAAGCTTGATCCAAGGCTTGAGACATAATTTCTTTGGTAATGCCCGTGATCTTAATATCCATCTGTAAAGCAGTGACCCCTTTTTCAGTACCAGCCACTTTAAAATCCATATCGCCTAAATGATCTTCATCACCAAGAATGTCGGTTAAAACTGCAAATCGATTGCCTTCCTTGATTAATCCCATGGCTACACCTGCCACTGGAGCTTTAAGAGGTACGCCAGCATCCATTAACGCTAAACTAGTTCCGCAAACAGTTGCCATTGAGCTAGAACCATTTGATTCCGTAATTTCTGAAACAACCCTTAAGACGTAAGGAAACTCACTCATGGAAGGCAGTACCGCCATCAAACTGCGTTTAGCTAGACGACCATGACCAATTTCACGTCGTTTTGGACTGCCCATCATGCCCGTTTCCCCAACTGAATAAGGAGGGAAGTTGTAATGCAGCATGAAGCGATCTTTTGTTTCGCCCGTTAGCTGATCAAGAATTTGAGCATCACGCTCATTTCCTAACGTTGCAACGACAATAGCTTGCGTTTCTCCGCGAGTAAATAAGGCAGAGCCATGCGTTCTTTCCAATATTTTTGTGCGAATGTTGATTGGACGTACTGTTTTTTGGTCGCGGCCATCAATGCGGGGCTCGCCATCAAGAATGCGTTTACGCACAACATCTTTCTCTAAGGCACCAAGCATCTCGCCAGCCATTGCGACATTCAACTCTGGTTGTTCACTTGTTAAAGTATCGATAGTTTCTTGCCTGACCTCAGCCAATCGCTGATGTCGTTGTACTTTATCTTTGATTAGATAGGCTTCTGTTACACGAGCCCCGGCTAATTCTGCAATACGAGACTCCAATGTCGTATCAATCTCTGGCGCTGTCCAATTCCATGCTGGCTTGCCTACTTCTTTTGCCAATTCCACAATGCCTTTGATCACGCCCTTCATCATTTCATGACCAAATAACACTGCACCCAGCATTATTTCTTCACTTAGCTCGCGTGCCTCAGATTCAACCATCAAGATGGCATCATTAGTACCAGCAACAACCAAATCCAAATCAGACTGTGCTATTGCTTTATATCCTGGATTGAGAAGATAAATACCATCCTTATAACCCACCCGAGCAGCACCGATCGGATCGTGGAATGGGATGCCTGAAATTGCCAAAGCAGCGGAAGCACCAATCATCGCAACAATATCAGCAGGAACTTCAGGATTTAGTGACATGACAGTAGCAACAATTTGTACTTCATTGTAAAAATTGTCTGGAAATAGAGGACGCAAAGGTCTATCCATTAAACGGGAAACTAAAGTTTCATGCTCACTGGGTCGCCCCTCTCGTTTGTTAAATCCCCCAGGAATTTTACCGGCAGCAAATGACTTTTCTTGATAATTCACAGTGAGTGGAAAAAAATTACCACCCTCAACTGCATCTTTTTTTCCTACTACCGTAACTAATACCTGCGTACCATTCATACTAGCGAATATGGCACCATCAGCCTGTCTTGCTATTTCTCCCGTTTCAAGAACAAGAATATGTTCGCCGAAACGTATTTCTTTAGTGATTTTAGCCACGTAAGTCACCCCTTAAAATTCATAATAATGAAAAAAAAAGGCGCAGTTTTCCTGCGCCTTTCATTCTGACTTAAAATTGCCTTGAGTCAGCACCATTAACATGGCTCCAACTATTAATAAGAATCTCGCAAACCCAAACTTTGAATCAAAGTCTGATACCGAGCAGTATCAGTTTTTTTCAAGTACTTGAGTAGTTTACGACGCTTGTTTACTAACTCTTGCAAACCACGTCGAGAATGAAAATCTTTTTTGTGATCTTTGAAATGATCCGTTAAGTATTTAATACGACCAGTCATTAGAGAAACTTGAACCTCAGGTGAACCAGTATCTTTGTCACCTCGTTTAAATTCATTAACCATTTCTGCTTTTTGTGCGCTAGTTAGCGACATATTCACTCCTAGAGATAAGCCAAGTGTTCTTTCAAAGGGAAGCATTCTACCAAGGCATGTTCATAGACACAAGTATTAGTTAATAATTTGTGCAATTTTTCTTAAAGCCGCAGATCATACCTTTTAGGTTTTACAAACACCTAGAAAATAGCGCTCACAGACTGTTCTGTCAACAAGCGCTTCACCGTTAATATATCAGACTCCAATGTACCCAAACCAATAAAATGACCTACATCATCATGAAGTCGTACACAGCCTTGCAAATTCTTTGCTTTTGGGCCCGAAAGGCTCTTGCCTTGTCGTAATGCCAGCACTTCTGCATTAGTTATTCTGATTGCTGGAAAATGACTGACTGCCCGCTCCATCGGTAATAAGCAAGTTAGTAATTCAGATGGGGTTTTATTTTGTAAATCTTCCAAACTATACATCATTTCCCCAACAAAACCTGCCGTGTAGAGGCGATGCAACCTGGCAACGTGAGCTCCAAAGCCAAGATGCTCACCAATATCTTCGACTAAATTTCTAATGTAAGTTCCTTTGCTACAAGAAACTAAGATGTTGAAGTATTTGCCATCAAAAGAAGTCAGTTCAAGTTGATGAATAACAATTTCTCGTGCCTGACGAGGAATTTGAACTCCCTCTCTTGCGTATTTATAAAGAGGCACACCTTTATGCTTCAGGGCGGAAAACATTGATGGAATTTGTTTTATATGACCTGTAAATTGGTTAATCGCCTCAAGAAGCTCAGGTTCTGAGACTGTAAAATCCAAACACTCTTCTACTATTTCACCTAATGCATCGCCAGTATTGGTTTTAATACCAAGTAAAGCAGTAGCCTCATAAGATTTATCAGCATCTAAAAGGTATTGGCAAAATTTAGTGGCCTCACCAAAACAGATAGGTAGCATGCCTGTAGCCAAAGGGTCAAGGCTACCGGTATGTCCGGCCTTCTTTGCACCATACAGTCTTTTTACCTTTTGTAATAAGGAATTAGAAGATAGACCTTGAGGTTTATTAACTAGCAAAATACCGTTGATAGGTTGACTACAATCACTCTTGCTCATCATTACTTTTTGGAGGGTTGGCTTCTTCAATTAAACGACTCAGCCGTCTGCCATATTCTATTGATTCATCATAGACAAAATGCAATTGTGGTACTGTTCGCAATTGTATTGATCTAGCAAGTGCTGTTCTTAGATAGCTGGCTGCTGCATTAAGAATTGACGCAGTTAGCTGTTTATCATCATTTAGCACTGTAAAATACACTTTTGCGTGCCCTAAATCGGCGGATACTTTTACCGATGAAATAGTAACAAAGGCAGGCAAACGTGGATCTTTTATCTCTTGTTGAATTATCTGCGAAAGTTTGCGTTGCATCATTTCTGCAACGCGATCTGTTCGCTTAAAAGCATTCCTCATAAATCTCGCTTTATTTCGATGGTTTCAAACACTTCGATCAAATCGCCAGGCTTAACATCATTATAGTTCTTCACTCCGATTCCGCACTCAAAACCTTGACGAACCTCGAGGACATCATCTTTGAATCGACGTAAGGACTCCAAGGTACCCTCATAAATTACGACGTTATTTCTAAGTACACGGATAGGATTATTCCGTTTAATAAGCCCTTCAATAACCATGCAACCTGCGATAGCACCGAGCTTCGGTGAGCGGAAGACATCCCTAACTTCGGCAATACCAATAATTTCCTCTTTAAATTGTGGAGCAAGCATACCGGTTAAAGCGCTTTTTACTTGGTCGACAATATCATAAATCACACTGTAATAATGCAAACCTACTGCTTCTTGTTCAGCCAAACGTTTAGCACCGCTATCAGCACGTACGTTAAAACCTATTAAAATGGCATTAGAAGCAATTGCCAAGTGTACATCTGATTCAGTTATACCCCCAACACCACTGGCAATAATCTCAACTTTCACTTCATCTGTAGAAAGCTTGACCAAGGCATCGGCAATGGCTTCTACAGAGCCTTGAACGTCTGCTTTCAAAACAACATTCAGCACTTTAACTTCAGCTGACGTCATGTTTTCAAAAATGCCCTCTAAGGAAGATTTCTGTCTTCTTGCCAGTTTCACATCGCGGAATTTACCTTGACGGAATAATGCGACTTCACGTGCTCTCTTTTCATCAGGGACAACAATAGCTTCGTCACCCGCATGAGGTACCGCAGATAATCCAAGTACTTCAACAGGGATAGAGGGGCCTGCACTATCTACAGACTTACCACTATCGCTAACTAAAGCACGGACACGGCCATATTGTAATCCAGCAAGGAGGATATCACCCTTTTGCAAAGTACCACTTTGTACTAAAACTGTCGCAACAGGACCACGACCTTTATCCAGGCGTGATTCGATAACAACCCCTTTTGCAGCGCCATCAGTTGGTGCTTTTAATTCTAATACTTCAGATTGCAATAAGACAGCATCTAAAAGTTCATCAATACCCAGCCCTGTTTTGGCAGAAATTTGCATAAACATGGTGTCACCACCCCAAGACTCAGGGATCACTTCATAATTGGATAATTCATTCATAACGCGATCAGGATCTGCATCGTGTTTATCCATTTTGTTGACTGCCACGATAATTGGCACATTTGCAGCCTTAGCATGTTGTACTGCCTCGATTGTTTGTGGCTTAACACCATCGTCTGCAGCAACAATTAGAATAACAATATCCGTCACTTGCGCTCCGCGAGCCCGCATTGCCGTAAAGGCAGCATGGCCGGGAGTATCAAGAAATGTAATTTCACCTTTAGGTGTACTGACATGGTAAGCACCAATATGCTGCGTAATGCCTCCGGCTTCACCGGCAGCAACCTTAGTACGTCTAATATAATCAAGCAGTGATGTTTTCCCATGGTCAACGTGTCCCATGATTGTGACAACAGGCGCCCGTGATTCTGCATCACCGCCTTTGTCAATTACATCGCCAAGAGTATCTTCAATTGCATTCTCTTTGAGCATGCGAGGTCTATGCCCCATTTCTTCAACAACAATAACTGCAGTGTCTTGATCAATAACCTGGTTAATGGTAGCCATAGCCCCAAGACCCATCATTACTTTAATAACTTCAGCTGCTTTTACTGACATTCGTTTAGCAAGTTCTGCAACGGTAATCGTTTCAGGAATTAATACATCACGAACGACTGGGGCTGTTGGCATGGCAAAACCGTGAGTTAATGCTTCTTCTGCTTCTCTATATTTCTCAGACTTTTCATTGCCCTTACGTTTCTTAGGCTTACCCCGCTTAGGACGACCTTGCATGCGCTCGTCTTCATCCTGCTCTGGAGCCAAGTATTTGCTTTTCTTTTTCCCTTTTCTAAAGTCAGAATCTGAATCCATCTCTTTTTTATCGACATGTTTCTTCTTACTAGCCTTCTCAACTTTTTCTTCTAACGTATTGATTGGCTCTTCTTCTATTGGTCCCACTTCAGGGGTAATAACACCTTCAGTAACGGGGAGTTGCTCCAACTCTTCACCAGCTTTTTGAGCACTCTCAGGCGTTTTTTCTCCTTGCTCTGCAGGTTCTGTATGCTCCTCATGTGCGAGAACATCAGGGGCCTCCTCAAAAGACGCTACTGCAGTCTCTTCTGAAACTTCGGCACTAGCGTCAGTCGGAATTGGGTGTTCTAATTCAACTTCAGGCTCCGCTTCGTGTTGTTGATCAAGCAAGCTACTTCGTTTTACATAAGTTCTTTTTTTGCGTACCTCAACATTGACTGTTTTACCACTATGAACGTCATGACCTACAGTCACTTGAGTAAGGCTTTTACGCTTCAAAGTGATACGTTCAGGGGTTGAACGAGTTTCCTTATTTGAGCTGCTTTTTAAATAATTCAACAAGATACGCTTTTGGTCTTCATTGACCGTCTGATTATCATCAGTAAAAGCTAGTCCTGCTTCCTGTAACTGGTCTAATAGGCGCTTAGCAGGGATACCAACGACTTGAGCCAATTGTTTAACCGTCACATCCGCCATAATTTACCCCCTTTCAGCAATCTCAAAAGAAATTGCTATAAAATTCTAATGCTACAAGCTTTATATGCTGAAAACCAAAATTGCATATTTATGCTTTTTATAATTTCGCTAATCCAAAGCAGGATTAAAAAAATTCCTGCTCTAATAATTCTCTACTCAATCTGATCGTTTTGATTTATTGAAACCACGGTTCACGTGCTTTCATGATCAACTCGGCAGCTTTTTCTTCTGTCATGCCATTAATATCTAGCAACTCATCGACAGACTGCTCAGCCAACTCATCCATCGTCGTTATGCCTTTAGCAGCTAAACTTGATGCCAAAGCCTCTGTCATTCCTTCCATAGAAAGCAATGATTCAGCTGGCGTGCCAGGCAATCCTTGGCCTGATGTTAATGCTTGCGTTAATAAAATATCATTAGCACGATTTCTTAACTCATCAACAATTTCTTCATCAAATTCTTCGATAGCTAACAGCTCTTCTTTAGGTACATATGCAATCTCTTCTAAAGAGGAAAAGCCATTCGCAACCAAAAGATTGGAAATTTCTTCATCCACTTCCAACGCTGAAGTAAATAGATTAATAATTTTGCTCGATTCTTCTTGGCTTTTACTATTAAACTCTTCAACTGTCATTACATTTAATGTCCAGCCTGTTAATTGGCTCGCCAACCTAACATTTTGCCCACTGCGACCGATGGCTTGGGATAACTGCTCTTTTTGAACAGCCAAATCCATTGTATGACTATCTTCATCGACCACAATAGAAGTAATATCTGCAGGCGCCATGGCGTTAATAACCAGTTGCGCAGGATTATCATCCCATAAAATGATATCTACCCTCTCACCACCTAACTCACTAGAGACAGCTTGAACGCGAGCACCACGCATACCTACGCAAGCGCCAACCGGGTCGATACGGCCATCATTTGTTTTAACAGCAATTTTTGCCCGATTACCTGCCTCGCGTGCTGCCGCTTTAATTTCGATGATATTTTCACCAATTTCAGGCACTTCAATTCGGAATAGCTCGATAAGCATTTCATTGCGAACTCTACTAACAAAGAGTTGCGGGCCTCTTGCTTGTGGTAAGATTTCATACAGATATGCACGAACTCGATCATTGGGTCTAAACATTTCGTTTGGCAGCATTTCACCTCGTGGCATAAAGGCCTCTGCCTTACCACCGAGATCGATGATAATATTATCTCGTGTTACTTTCTTGACTGTTCCGTAAATCAGCTGTCCCAATTTGTTTTTAAATTGATCAACAACTTGCTGTCTTTCTGCTTCTCGCACTTTCTGCATAATAACTTGACGAGCAGTTTGAGCAGCAATTCTGCCAAATTCAACAGAAGGCATCGGCTCTTCAATTCGGCCACCAATTGCTATCGATGGTGAGCGCTCTTTGGCTTGAGTCAAAGAAAGCTGTCTCTCAGGAAATTCCACCTCATCATCGCCAACCACTTCCCAATAACGGAAAGTTTCATATTCACCGGTGCGCGGATCTAATTTCACTCGCACACCAATATCTTTATCTGTTAATTTACGAGTAGCTGACTCAAGTGCTGATTGGATAGCTTCTAACACCACATCCTTAGGTACGCCTTTTTCATTAGATAATGCCTCAGCAACTAATAACAATTCTTTGCTCATCGTTCGCCTCACTCGCCTGTCAAATTTGCTTTTACTATTTGGGTAAATTGCACTTCTAGCTGCTCGTCACCGATTTTCAATATTAAAGTATCTTCATTAGCAGAAATAATTGTACCAAATAAGTTACGGCTACCATTTATTGGTTTAAATACTTTAATACGAACCTCATTTCCTACATATTGCTTATATTGTTCTTTATTAAAGAGTGGACGAGGTATTCCGGGAGAGGATATCTCCAAACTATAGTTTCCCGGGATCGGATCTTCAACATCTAAAAGCGCGCTAACCTGCCTGCTAACTCGTTCACAATCCTCTATACCAATGCCATTTTCTTTGTCAATGTAAACACGCAACAGTGAATGCTTTCCTTGAGGTAAGTATTCGCATCCCCACAATTCATATCCTAAATCCTCAATAAGAGGTGTTAATAATTGCTCAATTTCGTTTTTTATCATATGTTACTCGGCTGCCTGACGTTTCTTTTTAAAGCAGGCCCTATTCGAAATGATTTCATCTGAGTCGTCTTGATGAACCTGGTACGCCTAGCATTACTCCCTCTATCTTCTTGCGATATCGTCCAGAGAAGTAGGTTTGGGGTAACGTCTGGCTGATAGTTTCAATCGCGCATTACCATTTTAAACATAATAAAAAACCCCATAAATGGGGTTTAATAATAGTGGTAGCGGGGGCAGGATTTGAACCTACGACCTTCGGGTTATGAGCCCGACGAGCTACCAGGCTGCTCCACCCCGCATCAACTGAGGGCAAGTATACGCATCCTTAGTCTGGTTATCAAGCTTTTTTTATCCTAACCATGCTCTTTTGTAACTCTTATTAGTATTCATTCATCCCAGACTGAATTCCAGTATGATTTAAAGATGTGATTTCTAGTCAACAATAAGCATTATCCTTATTGCTCAGTTCACAGGAAATAATTGAAAGCAGCTTTAATATCACCATTTTTGAACTACCATGAACCTGTGTACCAATTCAAAAATGTATGCTTAATCATAGATTATTTAAACAGTTTTGCCATTTTCGACAATTATTCACTTCATAATTGCCTATAATGTACATTATTGATACATAAAGACAAAATTATGACGTTTAGAAAAGAAATTAAAGGCTTAGCTAGTGTTATTGATAAACAGCTTTCCGGTGAAAAATTAGGCTCCTTTTTACAACAACTGGATGACCTTGAGTACCGAATTTATCTTAGCATTAATCAATTATTAAATGAGAAATTTGATCCAAGAAAACCATTAAGTGAACAAATGGTTTCTCGTTATTTAAAGGAACACAACGATTTATTAATCGAGATTGGTGTATTACGTGATAGCAGCCTATTACAATATAGTGAACTGTCTAAACAAGAAAAATTTATCGTTTGGCAAAATTATGTATCGAATGAAATTAAATCAAAAAAAGCACCTAATAAATCCGATAATATTTTATCAAGCGTTCAGGAACGATTTGAAACTTTTGAGGTATTGACCAATCTTCTTAAATTTAAGGCTTCAGAAAAACTGCACTCAAATCTATTTTCCGACTTATTTAGACTCATGAAATTTGAATCAGGCTACCATTTGCTTGTTAAAATTAAAGGACATCTTGAGTCAGGAAAAACTATTGAGTTATTCCAAGGCGAAGATTACGTAGCCCAACTGGTACCAGAAAATCCCAGTAATGCTTTCGCGGTTCAAACCGATGAATCACGCGAAATAGTCAAAGGTTTAACAGATTTTAATCTTGATACATTAAAAGCTAGCTATATTAAAGATAAAAATAATTCTGTCAGAGACAATGAAAGTTTACTTAGTAAAGTTGACATCTTTATACCCTTCACACGAAATATGGAAATCATTCTCGGCCATTCAAATAATGGCAAAATAGTGTACTCTATATCCCCCTCTTATCGAGCTCTTTTTCATGAATTAGCTCATGCTCATCACGCCCTTAAGGGTACACATAAAAGAAAATATGAATTACCGAAACAATTGGGGATATTTTTTAGTCGTAACGCTGAGGAGCTATGGACGATCTACCTAGGAAAAACCAGTGAGCGCTCCTTAAGTAAGGATGATAAGCTACCAACGAGGTTAACGCATGCCTCTTTCACTTTGTTTGAGTCTAAAGAACAAATGGTTGCTTCCGCAGATCCAGAGCAAATAGCACGTGCTGAAATGAAGATTTTCAGTAGAAAGGTACAAGCTGAAATTCTGAGTGCTAATAAAAAATTTAGCCATACAAAATTTGGCGGTAAAAATACACCAAAGGTCGATCGTTTAGAAATGGATCTTGGCTATCAACATGGGGCTTTCATATTTGAAAAAGGCTGCGCCACAATTTTTGCACATAATTCTAAAATATCTAAAAGTATATTTAATGGTTCAGACTTATCAGAAAGCCGTTTTGTAAGTTCAGAACTTAAATCTTCGAGTTTTAATAAAACAATTTTACATAATGTTACGATAAAATTGTCAACTTTAAACTCAAGCATGTTTGATGATGCACTAATTCATCAAGCAAACATTGAAGACAACAATTTTGAAGTCACATCCTTCAAGAAAACAAAAATTTTATCCTCGACGATAACCAAATCAACTTTTGCTGGTGCTACTTTTAAAAAAACACGAATAGAAAATACTGTTTTTGAAAACGTGGATTTTAGTGAAGCTACATTCAATGACGTGATATTTACAAATGTTACTTTCAAAAATTGCAATTTTAGCCATATATCGGCAGTGAAGATGAAAATGCTTGATTGCCATTTTGAGAATGTATCATTTGAATCCGCCCGCGTAAGGGAGTCTGAAATTTCAGGAGAGTTAAATGAGCTCGCAGAACTAAATACCACAAATGCCGACATGATAACTTGTAATTTCAGTAGTTATCATTCACAGAATTTGTGATATCCCTAGATTGATCTGAGAAAGTTAAATTTTTAAATCAATCTAGAAATTATTTAAGATGCAAATGCGTTGATGCAGGCTGAAATCAAACCCGCTGGGAATATACCCAAAAAAAGCAATGCTAAGCAATTAGCAGAAAATACTAAATTCATTGGCGTTGATAATTGCACTGGATTTGAGTCAGCTGCATCATCAAAATACATAACCTTAACGATACGAACATAATAGTAAGCACCCATAACGGCAAATACTAACCCCAACACTGCAACCCACGTTAGATTTACATCTACTAACGCTTTAAGTACTAACAGTTTTGTGAAAAAGCCAACTGTCGGTGGAACGCCTGCCATTGAAAACATAATAATCATCATCATAAATGCAAGCCATGGATTACGTTTATTTAATCCTTTTAAGTCCTCCACATCTTCTACTTCAACACCATTTTTAGACAGCAGTACTATTAAGCCAAAAGCACCTACTGTCATAATAGAATAAACAAGCACATAATAAAGCGCAGCCGCATAGCCAGCTACACTGGCTGCCAATATACCAAATAGTGCATAACCAATATGAGAAATAGCAGAGTACGCCAGCAGACGCTTTATATTTGACTGCGTAATGGCAAGCATATTACCGAGGCCCGTAGACAATAGTGTCATCACTATTAATAACTGCTGCCATTGTGTAGAAGCATCAGGAAGAGCCATAATCAATATACGAAATGCCATACCCATTGCCGCAACTTTGGGGGCAGCACTAATAAATAAGGTAACCGAAGTAGGTGCACCTTGGTAAACATCTGGTGCCCACATGTGAAAAGGCATTGCCGCCAATTTAAATCCAACACCTGCTAAAATAAATACAAGAGCAAAAGATAGTAAAGTATTTTGTTGTTGCCAGTTAGCCGCTACCGCATTTGCAATATCTAATAAATCCAACTTACCTGTTGCACCATACAACAAAGAAAAACCGTACAGGAGCATTCCAGAAGCAATAGCACCCATAACAAAATATTTCATTGCCGCCTCCGCAGCATCACTGTTCGTGCGTCGAATTGCTGTCATTGCATAAAGGGGAAGTGAAAGCAACTCTAGCCCTAAATATATAGTCACCAGAGAGTGAGCTGAGACAAGTATCATCATGCCCAAAGTAGAGAATAAACCGAGAATATAATAATCGCCAGAAGGTATTTGACGTTCATCGATGTAGTGTCTTGAATAGAGAAAGCATAAGAAAACACTTAGATAAATAAATAATTTCATAAGTTGGGCTATATCATCACTGATAAATAAGCCGCCTAGGATGCTCACTCGGAAGCCCCCAAGCAAAAGAAAACTTACACAAGCAGCCAGCACCAAACCAATTTCTACAAGAATAAATGCTATCGATGCGTAACGCTGACGTAGAAAAAGATCGGCCAGCAAGGCGACACAAGCCGTAACCAGCACAATCATTTCAGGTAATGCAATGTGTAAATTCTCTAATAATGCTGTCATGTTAATTTAACCTTGCTAATTATAATTTTGATTTATTGGCTTCAGCCAGAGTATGGCTTACCGATTGATGCACATAATCAAGTACTGGCTTGGGATAAACCCCCATCGCGACAACCATTAAGGCCAGTAGCACATAAGCACTTAGCTCAAAACCAGAAAGATCTTTTAAGGCGGCTACTTTTTCATTGGCGATCGGGCCAAAAATTACTCGCTTGTACATCCATAGTGTATAACCGGCACCAATAATAAGAGTGGTTGCAGCCCAAAATGCCATCCAGAAACTTGCCTTCACGGAACCCAGAATCACCATGAATTCTCCCACAAACCCTGAGGTGCCAGGTAGACCGGCATTAGCCATAGCAAAAAGCATGAAAAACGATGCAAACACGGGCATTGTATGTACGATACCACCGAAATCTGTAATTTGGCGTGTATGCATTCGATCATACAAGTAACCAACCCCAGCAAACATTGCGCTAGAAACAAATGCGTGAGAAATCATCACAATGATGGCTCCCTCAAGAACCAAAGCAGCGTTGCGTACCCCAGACTGATGTGCAATAGCAAAAATTGCAAAGCAACCCAAAGTCACAAACCCCATATGGGAAATTGAAGAGTAAGCAATAAGACGCTTCATGTCTTTCTGAATAATAGCTACTAAGCCGACATAAACTACAGCTATTAATGATAAGGCAATAATTACCATGGCATATTTACTGCAGGCATCAGGAACAATAGGCAAAGCAAAACGTATAAAGCCGTAAGCGCCAAGCTTTAAAAGTATTGCAGCCAGTACGATAGAACCACCAGCAGGTGCCTCAGTATGAGCATCTGGCAACCAGGTATGTACTGGGAACATGGGAATTTTTATAGCGAAACCAAAAAAGAAGGCAATAAAAATTAATGTTTGAGCCGTCATACCTAATTTAATTGCATACAAGGTTTCAATCTTAAACGAGCCTACGACATAGCCCATATACAAAAATGAAGCCAGCATAAGAACCGAGCCGAAAAAGGTGTATAAGAAAAATTTGATCGCTGCATATACGCGATTATCAGATCCCCAAATACCAATAATTAAATACATTGGTATCAGCGTTGCTTCCCAAAAAATATAAAAAACTATCGCATCAAGTGCTGCAAAAACACCCACAAGTAGACCTTGCATGATTAAAAATGCTGCCATGTATTGAGCTACTCGCTTATGAATACTATCCCAAGTCGCCAAAATAACGATAAGGTTAGTAAATATACTCAATACAATTAATAGTAGTGATAAGCCATCCACTCCCAAGCTGTAATTAATACCTAGCGCAGGCATCCAAGGATATTCATCAATGAATTGCATGGCATAAGTATTGACATCGAATCCTGTCATTAAAGGAATGCACATGATCAGCGTTAACAATACTGTAAATAGTGATAAATAACGCGATACATTGGGATTGTTATCGTCGCCGGTGAGAAATACAAACACACCGCCGATGATAGGCAACCAGATCAATAAATTGAGCAAATGATGCATACCTTCACCTTATAATCAGCCTAGTAACAACCAGCATAAGAAAATAAAAAGACCAAATACCATTACAGTCGCATAATGATATAAATAACCACTTTGAAAAGCGCGTCCTCTCTGCGCAAACCATCTGACAGTGCGACCAGTACCATTAACGATCACCCCATCAATAAGTTTTTGATCACCTACGTTATAGAAGAAGCGTCCTAAAGCTTTTGATCCGCGAACAACTACAAGGTTATTTAAGGCATCAAAGCCATACTTATTCATAAGAATGCGGTACAACCATGAAAATTTTTGTGCCAAAAAAGTAGGAATGGAAGGCACTGCAATGTAGCAAACCCACGCAATCAATATCCCCGCAATAGTGATCCAGAAAGTCACGGAAGTCACGGAGTGCAATGCTTCTTGCCACGGCGAAGAAACTTCTTTAGCAATTTCGCCTAGCACATTATGCTCAGGAAGTACAAATAGGGATCTCCCTAATAAGGTGGGTGTGTCGAATAACATCGGCATATACAAGACATAACCAATGATTACTGACGGTATAGCCAGCAGCACTAAGGGGAGCCATACAACCCAGGGTGACTCATGAATGTGAGACAAGGTATGCTCATCCATTCTTGGTTTACCATGGAAAGTCATAAATAGAGCACGGAAAGTATAAAGTGCGGTTACCATCGCCCCGATAGCCACACAATAATAAGCGTAACCACTGCCTGGAATCTCAGAAAGCTTTGCTGCTTCGATAATAGTATCTTTGGAATAAAATCCGGCAAATGGTGGAATTGCACAAAGAGCTAAGCTGCCAATAAAATAAGTCACATAAGTAATCGGCATCTTATTCCAGAGACCACCCATTTTGCGCATATCCTGCTCATGGTGCATACCAATAATGACCGAGCCAGCGCCAAGAAACAATAAAGCTTTAAAGCAAGCATGAGTTAACAAGTGGAACATGCCAGCACTATAAGCAGAAGCTCCCATTCCAACCATCATATAGCCTAGTTGTGACAGCGTTGAATACGCTACTACTCGTTTAATATCATTCATCACGAGAGCCAATATACCAGTAAACAAGGCACCTGTTGCTCCGATAACCAAGATTGTGGTTAAGGCAGTAGTTGATAGCTCTACTAATGGAGAAATCCGCGCAATCATAAATACGCCAGCAGTAACCATGGTTGCAGCATGAATTAATGCAGAAATGGGTGTAGGGCCTTCCATTGATTCCGGTAACCAAACATGCAATGGCACTTGAGCCGATTTGCCCATCGCACCTACAAAGAGTAATAAACAAATAACAGTGATTAGCGACCAAGCATGACCAGAAAATAGTTCTATAGTTTGTCCGGCCAATGCATTGGCACTACGGAAGACTGTGTCATAATCGAGGCTACCTGTGTAAGCTAAAATCATTGCAATACCTAGAATGAAACCAAAATCGCCCACACGGTTTACAATAAAAGCCTTTAAGCCTCCTTCTATAGCTGACTCTTTATGATACCAAAAGCTGATTAATAAATAGGAAACTAAGCCTACCCCTTCCCAACCAAAAAATAATTGTAAGAAATTATTCGCACTAACTAGCATTAACATCATAAACGTAAATAATGAAATGTAGCTAAAAAATCTTTGGTAACCATCATCATCGTCCATATAGCCAATGCTGTAAATGTGTACAAGGAATGAGACAAAATTCACAATGACCAACATTAGCACACTTAAGGGATCTATTAGGAAACCAATATGAAAAGCATAAGGAAATAACTCTCCACCGTTAGCCCAAGTAAAAAGATTAACGTTTACTGACTCACTGGCACCACTAAAAATCTCAATCGCTACATAAGTGGACAATACTAATGCTAGACCCACGCCAGCAATAGTGACAGTGTGTGCTCCAACACGACCTATCTGATTGCGAAAAAAGCCAGCAACCACCGAGCCAAAAAGTGGCGCCAGAACAATTACGAGACAAAGTTGTTGTATGCTCATTATCAACCTTTTAAATGATTCATCTTGTCAACATCGATATTGCCCCGATTACGATAGAGCAACATTACAATCGCCAAACCTATCGCTGCCTCTGCTGCAGCTACTGTTAGAATAAAGAAAACAAAAATTTCTCCAGCCACACCACCGTAGTAATGGGAGAAAGCTATAAAGTTGGTATTGACTGACAATAGCATCAACTCTATACAAACAAGCAACAATATGACATTTTTGCGATTTAGCATAATGCCTACTAGGCTTAAGCCAAACATAATGGCAGCTAATATCAGATAATTATTTACTGGTATCATTCAGTGTATTCCTAGTTATTTCTCTGATTTCATTTGGATAAGTTCAATTCTGTCTTCGCTACGTGTCATTATTTGCTTTTTAATATCTTGACGCTTAGATCTGATTGCTCCTCGATGAGCGAGAGTAATAGCAGATATAATTGCTACCAATAACAATACTGAAGCAACTTCAAAAGCAAGAACATAATCCGTATAAAGAACCATACCGATTGTTTCCGTGTTCGACGTAGGTTTTAGTGGAGCAACATAATTTTCCTCATCGATATTCGGACTTATGGTAGGGATTGTGGCAGCTGCTTCTACAGCTTTATTAAACGTATTATCTGGAAGAGCTACCAGCAATAGCCCCGTTAATAAGGCTACCAAGATCAAGCCAAAGGGTAAATAACGCACAAAATGAACTTTCATTGACTCAACATCAATGTTAAGCATCATTACAACGAATAAGAACAGGGTCATAACCGCACCTACATAGACCAACACTAGAATAAGCGCTAGAAATTCAGCTTCAGCAATGATCCAAAGAACCGCACTTGCAAAAAAAGTTAACACCAAAAATAATACACACCGGACAGGGTTATTTTGAGTAATAACCATTAGCGCAGATAACAGCGCTATTCCAGCAAAAATGTAGAATATTACTTGTAAAAATAAATCATGCATCTCTCACCCCATTAGCGCCATTTCTTATCAGCTTCTCTATCTGCGGCCAATTTCTTTTCCATCAAATCACCTACAGCCAGTAATTTTTCCTTTGTCATAATATTCTGACCACGCTCACTGACATGATAATGGTGGATAGGAGTTACAACGATTGAATCAACTGGGCAAGACTCTTCACACAAGCCACAGTTGATGCATTTAAACATATCGATGTCATAACGTGTTGTGCGCCTTGAACCATCTTCACGCGGCTCGGACTCAATAGTGATAGCTAGTGCAGGACATACAGCTTCACACAATTTGCACGCGATACATCTTTCCTCACCATTTGGATAACGCCTCAAAGCTAACATCCCACGAAAACGGGGAGATAATGGTGTTTTTTCCTCTGGAAATTGTACTGTAAATTTTTTCTTAAAGAAGTATTTACCGGTTAATTTTAAACCAGAGAACAGCTCCAATAGTAAGAAGCTGCGCAGGTAGTGTTTAATGTGTTGATATGCTTGTTTCATTAGCTTGCTCAATTAATACTGGTTAAAACCACGGTTTCAGCTCAGTTACTACCATTAAGGCTGTAACAATAATCCAAACGATGGTCACCGGGATCAATACTTTCCATCCTAAACGCATTAGCTGATCGTAACGGTAACGCGGGAAGGTTGCACGTATCCATAAATAAACGAAGAGGAAAAATGCTACCTTAGCAAACAACCAGATAAAGCCTGGTACAACAAAGAAAATATTATTTAATACAGGTATTCCTTCAAATGGAGACAACCAGCCGCCCATAAATAGCAAGGCCATAACTGTAGAAATTAAAATCATGCTGGCATACTCAGAAAGGAAAAATAAAGCGAATCCTATACCTGAATATTCAACATGGAAGCCTGCAACAATTTCTGACTCACCTTCTGCTAGGTCAAAAGGCGCGCGATTCGTTTCAGCAATACCTGCAATCCAAAAGACAATAAAAAGAGGTAATAAGGGCAAAAACCACCAATGCCATATACCACCTTGTTGCGACATGACAATGTCCGTTAGATTCATGCTGCCTGCGGCTAACAAAACCCCTACAAATGCAAAGCCCATTGCGATTTCGTAAGATACAGTTTGTGCAGCACTTCTTAATGCACCAAACATGGCGTATTTGGAATTTGAAGCCCAACCAGCGATAAGCACACCGTAAACGCCAAGCGAACTAATAGTGAATAAATACAATGCTCCAGCATTAATATTAGCGAGAACAATTCCCTCAGAAAAAGGCACAACTGCCCAACCAGCAAGAGCTGGCGCTAAAGCAAATAATGGTGCTATTACAAACAAATACTTATTTGATTTTGTCGGGACAATGATCTCTTTCGTAATAAGCTTAAACAAATCAGCAAAGGGCTGGGTTAAACCACGCCAACCCACCCGATTGGGACCAATTCTCACTTGGATGTAACCTATGACTTTTCGTTCGGCAAAGGTCAGATACGCTACCGCTATCAAAAGAGGTACAACTATCACCAAAATTTTAATAATGATCCACAGCAAAATGCCAATATCTTGTAGCATATTTTTACCTTAGCGCTTTATAGTTATTGCAGCAAAAGAGTGCCCTAAGTCTATTGTCTCTGGCATTGCGTTTACTACCCAGACAACATCTGGTGCTATACGTTCATCACGTTTTAGCGGCAATGTTATCTCAATATCACCTTGAGATACAGTAGCAATCTTATCTAATTTTAATCTGTCCGCTGTCCTTGGATGAATTCTTATACATGCAGCTTCTGCAGCAGCACAATTTTGTAGCGCCTGTGTATGACGAACTATCATGTCAGAGCGATACAAAGGCCATTCACCTACACGAACCAAATCATGACTACTTGGTGGTAACGATTCTGAATAATAAGGTTGGTATTTAATTTCCGCGGTCATATTAGCCAATGATTTAATTTCATTAAGCACTTCTTCTGTAGAAACATAATCAAAATGCTTGCAATGAAGTAAATTCCCCAAAACTCTTATAATTTTCCAAGCTGGTCTAGCTTCACCGTGGGGGGGTTGAGCCCCTTTTACCGTTTGCCAAACATTATCGATATTGATATAAGTGCCAGAAGTTTCAGCATAAGGTGCTATCGGCAATATTACATCAGCATAGTCTTGCATTGATTCATTTTGAAACGCAGAAAGCAATACTACAAATTCAGCCCCTAACATGGATTGTCGAGTACCATAAGGATTAGCAAAATCGTAACCTGGCTCCACCGCTAAAAGGAAATATCCCTTCAACTTAGCATTCAATGCAGTTTGTACATCCATTCCTGGAGAATCTACTGCTCTTCCGGCCACCGTTCGGTGAGGAACCATGCCAGCCAGCCAAGCTCCAGCACTGTTTGCACCTGTGGTTAACCTTAATACCCTTACGCCTTGTTGCTCAATTGAATTAATGAGAGTGCGTAATAGCGACACATCTGGATGATTTTCACATAAAGCACCAGTGACAATAGCTGCATTAGGCTGACGTAAAGCTTGCGCCATTATTGAAGTTACTTCATCGGGCTGTAGTCCTAGTAATAGCTTTTGCACTTCCTCAGGAAGCTTGGTGACGTCATCTGTCATTGCCAAGACCAATTTTGCAAGCTGCATTGGCAATTCTTGCGGCGAAACAATTGCTTTGCCAGCGAGTTCAAAATGATAATCGTAATCGACAGAATTAATTGCGAAAACTTTTGCACCATTCCTAAATGCCTTACGCACACGAACACCTGCAAGAGGAACTTCTCGATGAATATTGGTGCCTAACAAAAGTAAAGCACTTTGATTTTCCAGTTCAGCATAATTGATTGAACTGCGAGGAGTAGTGGCTTGATTGTCTTGATCACGAAAATCAATTTGTTGAATTCGATGATCGACATTGTTCACCCCTAACTCTCTCATTAGCTTTTGTAATAGATAAAACTCTTCTAATGTTGAGGAGGGCGATGCAAACGCGGCAAACTGTTCTGGGCCATGCTGTTTAATGACACGACTCATCCCTTCTGCTGTAAATTTAAGCGCCGTTGTCCAATCTACAGTTTCCCATTGTCCGTTGCGTTTTATCCTTGGCTGGCTTGCACGAGCTTCATGGTTTAATCCTAAATAACTAAACCTGTCTCTGTCTGAAAGCCATGTTTCATTAATAGATTCATTCTCTCTTGGAACAGCACGCATAAGTTCATTACGGCGAACATGCAAATGAATATTTGATCCCAAACAGTCATGAGGAGCTACACTATCATGTTGCACTAGTTCCCACGCTCTTGCAGAGAAACGGAAAGGTTTAGATGTCAATGCACCGACAGGGCACAGATCAATAACATTACCTGATACTTCAGAGGTAATGCTGTGCTTGATGTAAGTTCCAATTTGCATGTGCTCACCACGACCAGTTGCACCCAACTCTCGCACACCGGCAACTTCTTCACCAAAACGAACACAACGAGTACAGTGAATACAGCGTGTCATTTCTGTTGAAATCAATGGCCCAAGGTTATCATCTTCTACAGACCTTTTACTTTCTTCGTATTCCGATGAGTCATAGCCAAATCCCATAGAGATATCTTGAAGCTCGCACTCACCGCCTTGATCACAAATGGGGCAATCAAGCGGATGATTAATGAGCAGAAACTCCATTACAGCTTGTTGCGAACGAATAGTTTCTTCGGATTTTGTAAAAACTTTCATCCCATTAGTAATTGGTGTAGCGCAGGCTGGTACGGGTTTTCGACCGTTTTCAACCTCAACCAAACACATTCGGCAATTTGCAGCTACTGAGAGTTTTTTGTGATAACAAAAGCGAGGAATATAAATTCCTGCCTCATCAGCAACTTCAATAATCATTTTACCGTTTTCAACTTCAAATGTTTTACCGTCGATTTCAATGGTAGCCATTGTTTAACCTTCTCAATTATGCTGCGACGATCGAGCGTTTATGCTTAATGAAATAATCAAATTCATGGTAAAAGTGCTTCACGAAACTCTGTACAGGCCATGCTGCAGCCTCTCCTAAAGCACAAATGGTACGCCCTTCAATTTTATCTGCGACATTAGCCAGTTTTTCAATATCGCCGGGCTCTCCATGACCTTCTTTAATACGATGGATCAAGCGAACCAACCAACCCGTTCCTTCACGGCAAGGGGTGCATTGTCCGCATGATTCATCCATATAAAACTCAGAGATACGATAAAGCGCATCCACCATACAAGTCGTTTCGTCCATGATAATTACAGCTCCTGACCCCAAACCGGAGCCAGCCTTTTGAATACTGTCATAATCCATATCAAGGTTCATCATGACGTCACCAGGTAAAACTTTCATCGATGTGCCACCAGGGATAACCGCCTTAATTTTACGTCCCTCTCGCACACCTCCAGCCAACTCCAGAAGTATTTTAAAAGGCGTTCCCAAAGGTATTTCAAAATTACCAGGTTTGTTGACATGCCCACTTACACTAAAGCATTTTGCTCCGCCATTATTAGGCTTACCAAGCTTAAGAAACCATTCTCCACCTTTTTCTAGAATAACCGGAACAGATGCAAAAGTTTCTGTATTATTAATGGTAGTGGGTTTACCATACAGGCCATAATTCGCTGGAAAAGGTGGCTTAAATCGTGGCTGTCCTTTTTTGCCCTCTAACGAATTTAGTAAAGCGGTTTCCTCTCCGCAAATGTAAGCACCAGCGCCTAAATGATTATACAAATCAAAATCAACGCCAGAGCCTAAAATATTCTTACCTAAAAACCCCGCTGCATAAGCTTCTCGCAGAGCCGATTCCATACGTTCAAATGGAAGCCAAAACTCACCGCGGATATAGTTGTAACCAACAGTTGCACCCATTGTATAACCTGCAATTGCCATTCCCTCAATTAATTGGTGAGGGTTAAGGCTTAAAATTTCACGATCTTTGCAGGTTCCAGGTTCGCCTTCGTCGGAATTACATACCACGTATTTCTGCACAGGCGCATTGCGATTCATAAAGCTCCACTTCAAACCAGTAGGAAAGCCTGCACCGCCACGACCACGTAATGCTGATGTTTTTAATTCTTCAATGATTTGTTGCGGCGGCGTTTGTTCTTTCAAAATACGCTGCCATGCGCTGTAGCCACCAACACTCTTATAAGCATCCAACGTCCAAGGCTTGTCTAAGTGAAATGTTCGGTAACAGACTTGATTTAATTCAACCATGACAACTCACCTCTTCGTTCATTGGTACTGTTCCAAAACCTGGTCAATTTTTTCAGGAGTCAAGTTTTCGTGATAATCTTTATCAACTTGCATCATTGGAGCATTCACACAGGCTCCCAAACACTCGACTGATCTTAAGGTATATTTGCCATCAGGCGATGTTTCACCAAGCTTAATACCCAATTTTTTCTCTAAATGGCTAACCACTTGTGAGGAGCCGCAAAGCTTACAAGAAATATTTGTACAAACATTGATTAGATGTCGACCTGTAGGCTTGTGTTCATACATCGTGTAAAAAGTAGATACCTCGTAAACAGCAATTGCAGGCATATCCAAATAATCAGCTACTGCATCCATCATCTCCGGAGTTAAATACCCATGCTCCTCTTGTACAACCATTAGCGCTCGCATAACAGCCGATTGCTTTTCGGCAGGAGGATATTTAGCAATCCAATGATCAATTTCATCCATCCCTGAGGAAGACACAAATTGATGAAGTAGTTTAGCTGAACTCTCAGACATTCTTTCTAACCTTTAAATACATTTTAGTTAAAGCGAGTATTCGCTTGCTTAATCTAGACTTATTGACAAATTGCCTCGTAGTCGCAATGTCACTATACCCCTAGCGATCAATTTCGCCAAAAACAATATCCTGACTTGCCAAAATTGCCACACCATCTGCTAGCATATGTCCACGAACCATTTCATCATAGCTGGACAAGTGAGGGAAACCCGGCGCTCTGATCTTAATACGGTATGGTTTATTTGCGCCATCAGAGACAAGATATATGCCAAATTCACCTTTAGGTGCCTCTACAGCAGTATAAACCTCTCCTTGTGGCAAGCAAAAACCTTCAGTAAATAATTTAAAATGATGAATTAAAGCTTCCATATCATGCTTCATCTTTTCACGGGTAGGTGGTGTCACTTTATGATCATCTACTCTTACTGGCCCAGGATTTTTTCTTAACCATTCGATACATTGTCTGACAATGCGATTGGACTGACGCAATTCTGCTACACGTACTAAGTATCTATCGTAGCAATCGCCCGTTTTTCCTATAGGGATATCAAAATCCATTTTGTCATAAACAGCATAGGGTTGTTTCTTACGCAAATCCCAGGCTACGCCAGAGCCTCGCAGCATTGGTCCTGTAAACCCCCACTGCAGAGCCATTTCTGGTGAAACAACGCCAATATCAACCGTTCGTTGTTTCCAAATACGATTATCTGTTAACAGGGTTTCATACTCATCAACACACTTAGGGAATCTCTCTGTAAATGCCCACAGGAAATCAAGCAAACTGCCGTGGCGATGCTCGTTCATTTTTTCTACTTCGCGCTCATTATGCCAGCGGGAAGGTTTATATTGAGGCATGGTGCTCGGTAAATCACGAGCCACACCACCGGGGCGATAATATTTGGCATGCATACGAGCCCCTGAGACGGCTTCATAACAATCAAATAAATCTTCTCTTTCTCGGAAACAATATAGAAAAACAGTCATTGCACCGATATCAAGGGCAGTAGCTCCTAGCCAAAGAAGATGATTTAATATCCGAGTAATCTCATCAAACATAGTGCGTATATATTGCGCACGAATAGGAATTTCAATACCTAGTAATTTTTCCAGGGCTAACACATAGGCGTGCTCATTACACATCATTGATACATAATCAAGACGATCCATATAGCCAATGTTTTGCAAATAAGGCTTGGTTTCCGCCAATTTTTCTGTAGCACGATGAAGTAAACCAATATGTGGATCGGCACGCACAATTGTTTCACCTTCCAACTCCATTACAAGGCGAAGCACTCCATGAGCAGCTGGATGTTGTGGGCCAAAATTGAGCGTATAATTTTTTAATTCAATCATTGCTCATCCCCTTGTTTCTTAGGATCTAGATAACGATTGTCATTCCGTATTACCTTGGGCACAAGTATTCTTGGCTCAATATCCACCGGCTCATAAATGACCTGTTGGACACGCGCATCATAACGCATTTCCACATGCCCACTAAGCGGGAAATCCTTACGAAATGGGTGACCAATAAAGCCATAATCCGTTAAAATACGTCTTAAATCTGGATGGCCATCAAATAGAATGCCATATAAATCATAAGCTTCACGCTCAAACCAATTAGCCGACTTCCATATTTCATGGACTGAGGGCACAACTAGATGTGCTTCATCCAAAAAAACTTTTACACGAACACGATGATTTTTTGTTGTGGACAATAAATGATACACAACAGCAAACCGGGGCTTAGAAAGTGCATAGGCTTTTGCAGATTGGCGCTCAACTCCTCTTGAAAAACCATGTTCTGTTGCCGATTCAGTCTCCCAGTCATATTCACCATAAAGAAGATAATCAACACCACACAGGTCAATTAATTGGTTGAATTCAAAAGCCTCATGGTCACGCAACTGATATAAAGCAGCTTTTGCATAACCAGCCTCGCACTCTAGAGTAATTTCTTCATTCGCTAAAGTGACTGAAGCGATCAAGCCATCCAGTTCCGTAGTTAGTTTTTCAGCCAAATTTGTTAGTTTTGTCATCTGATACGCACCTGTACTGGTCTTTAAGCTTCGATTATCTGCTTACGTCTAATTTTATTCTGCAACTGGATAATCCCATACAAAAGGGCTTCAGCAGTTGGAGGACAACCTGGCACATAAATATCGACGGGAACAATGCGGTCGCAACCACGAACAACTGAATAAGAATAGTGATAATATCCGCCGCCATTTGCACAAGACCCCATTGAAATTACCCATCTGGGCTCAGGCATTTGATCATAAACACGACGCAATGCAGGTGCCATTTTATTGCATAAGGTACCGGCAACAATCATTACATCCGATTGACGGGGGCTAGGTCTAAAAATAATACCAAATCGATCCAAATCATACCGAGCGGCACCAACATGCATCATTTCAACAGCACAACACGCCAAACCGAAGGTCATGGGCCACATTGAACCGCTCCGAGCCCAACCTACCAATTTGTCCACTGAGGTTGTAACAAAGCCAGTTTTCTGCAATTCAGCAACAGCCATAGCAAGCCTCTATAATATCTGGGTTTAATTTAACATTGTGGTCATTTCTGCTAAGAAATGAAAGAAAACTCACTCCCATTCAAGAGCGCCCCGCTTCCACTCATAGATAAAGCCAATTACCAATAGGCCTAAGAAGATCATCATCGCGGAAAAACCAAACCAGCCAATCTTACGCAAAACTAAAGCCCAAGGAAAGAAAAAGGCAGTTTCCAAATCAAATATAATAAAAAGTATAGCTACCAAATAGAATCTAACATCGAAAGGAATGTGTGAACTTTCAAATGCACCAAAGCCACACTCATAAGGAGCATTTTTAGCAGAGTCAGGATTGTGCTTGCCAAACAGTGAGCCAGCTCCCAACATAGCAAGACCTATTACAAGGCCAATTGCGATAAAAACTAATATTGGTAAATATTGTGATAGCATAATTTCACATTGCTCGGATTAAATGGTGCCGAAGGCCGGACTCGAACCGGCACGGCTTACGCCACCGCCCCCTCAAGACGGCGTGTCTACCAATTCCACCACTTCGGCATGATTAGTTATTATTTTCCGCTCTTACTGCTATCAACCGGCACTGGAATTTTGCTTTCCGGTACATTGGTTTGCTGAGGTATGGCTTGCTGTGTTGCTTTATGATATTGAGAAGATACCATATACGACAAAGACAAACTTGTGACAAAAAAAGTCAAAGCCAAACCGCCGGTTAATTTGAACAAAAAACTGCCTGTACCTTGGCTACCAAACACGGTATTAGAAGCGCCAGAGCCAAACGCCGCACCAATGTCGGCACCTTTTCCATGCTGAATCAATACCAAGCCAATTACGGCTATGGCTACCAGCACGTGAATCATTAGAATCAATTGATACATTTTACAATATCCACAAACTGTCGCGCATTAAGCGATGCACCACCGACTAAACCACCATCAACATCGGGCATTGCAAACAATGAGCTCGCATTTTTTTCATTTACACTGCCACCATAAAGTATTGATAATTGGTTGGCATCATCTTGGTTAAATTTACTAACCAAAGCTCTAATTGAGGAATGAACCTCTTGCACTTGCTCTGGCAGGGCAGTTTTTCCCGTACCAATTGCCCATACAGGCTCATAAGCGATTATGCAATCTTTAAAACACCGATTATTACTCTCTGTTACTGCCAGCAATTGCTTAGTTAACACTTGTTCTGTTAGTCCTTGCTGACGCTCCTCTAGGGTTTCCCCAACACAGAGAACCGGTATCATACCATGTTCTTTCACATGGTGGAATTTATCCGCAACAAATTTTTCATCTTCGCCAAATAAGTGTCGACGCTCAGAATGGCCCACTAATACATACTTGCAACCATAATCTCTGAGCATTGGGCCAGATACCTCTCCAGTAAAAGCCCCCGCATCTTGTGGATACACATTTTGTGCACCCCAACTAATTTTACTAGTAGCAAGCAGTTGCTGTGCTAAAGCCAGGTAAATTGAAGGAGGAATGACTACGCAACTGGCAGTGATTGAGCTATCCATCAGCGCAAGTAACTGCTGCAATAGAGATGTAATTTGGCTAACATTGCCATTCATTTTCCAATTGCCAGCTACTATCTTATTCCTCATTAATTCCCCTGCGGATTACGGTGCGTGACTATACAGTAAACTTTATTTAAATCCTAGTGTTAGCTCCCTTTTTCCTATTTTTTTTGCTTTTTTTGATAAATTTTAGATCTAATTGGCTCTTGTCAATCTAATTAGATTCGTTAGAATCAATATTACAAGCGCAAGGAGGTGCTGTGATGAAAGATAAAATTATGGATTTAGTAAGGGAATTGGGAAGCTTAAATCAACCTTATACTTTAGAGTCATTAACTCTTATCTTTGATAAATACAAAGAGCTTTTTGCCAAGGATGTCAAACCTCCAGAAAAATTAGCTGCTATCTGGTATGCATTACGTAATATTCGCACTCAATTAACCGATTGGCAACAACTGGTTACAGAACAACAAGACGTAGTAATCTTGCAAGCAGAAATCAATAAATCCCTCGTTAGGTTAGATGAAGTTGAAACACGAAGTAGTCAAATACAAGACAGTATTCTTCAGCAACAAGGACATCTCGATAATGTTTGTCCAGGTTTAGTCAAAGCGTATAATGATCATTTGATTGCGCAAGATCCTCTCATAGCGGTTAATACCCCTAATAATTTTCGTCAACAGCAACATTTGCTTAATACCTATTTAGAAATTTTGCAAACAAAATTACATACCATAGAAACGGAAACCACTCGTCTTAAAGTGGCTGAGGCCTTATTGATGCGGAAGGAACTCGTCATTCAATTGAAAAAATTAAATATTATAGTCACAGATAACTCTTCGGATGCTTCACAAATTTTTGAGAAGCTAACCCTTGAAAAAGAAGATCTAAGTAATTTAAAACTGCAGTTGGAGAAATCTCAACAAGAGCTAGCCGAAAATATTTCTCTTAGTGACGTCCAGGAAGAAATTGGCAATAAAACTCGTTTAATAGAAGAAATGAATGCTGAATTGCTTAGTGTAGACTCTAAAATTAAGAAGAGTACCCTGGTGGAGGATATCCGATTAACGCTGGAAAATGATTACCAACTGGCTACTGATAAAGAACAATTCATCGCGGAACAAGAAGAAGCAGTCAACTGGTATAACTCATCTTTTAACCCATCCTCTTGGTACTCCTGGGGTATGGATCCGAGTTTTAAAACAAATCTAAGTCAAAGACAAAGCGAACTCCATTACTTACAGCTTTTACATCAGCACGAACAACTAACCGCACAAATTGTCTCCTTAACGCAGTACGTAAGCCGCACAGAAGGTTATATTAAAACTTCATCCGTTACACCTAAATCTAATAATAGCATTAGCCAATTACAGGAAGAAGTTGTTAACTTGTTAAGTGAGTTTAATTCCAGATATTCACCGACAAATGTCAACAAGGTCACTCTGCTAACGGATGTGATTGACAGTCTAGGACCTCTTTGTAAAAAAATAGATGTATTTGATTATGCTTTACGCATTTTGCCAGAAATCATAGCTTTAGACAGGAGCATACTGGAGTTACGCATGACTCAGTCATTAGTGCAGGGTGTTGAGAGCTTCATGCTTACCCCGGAAGAGTTGAGCAAGCTACAAAACACTGAATCTGTGCGTCAAAAGGAGTTATCAACCTATCTTGAAAAAATTAAAGATTGTAAAACCTGTCTCAATGCTATTCAGACCATTGCTAATTTAGATAAAGAATTAAAAGAGCTTCGGAATGAAAAACGTAGTCTAAAATTAGATCTTAAGTATAAAAAAGCAAAACAAGTCAGTCTGCCTGACTGCAGTAATCACGAGGTGAAAAAAGAACAAGCACAACACTTTATCAGCTTGCAAATTACTAATTTAGATACCACTTTACAAGAAATTGTCAGCAAAACAGAGGAACCTTTACGCCAAGAGGCACAAGTTAGAGAACAGGTGATCTCTGAGAAATTCAACATTCTCATTAGTTACCAAGACAATCTTAATTCCTGGAATCGGTTTATTCGTGATATTAAACATCCCATACCCCTACCGCTGCAAGAGTGGTATCAACAATTATTTATTGCCTTGCAAACTCATGTTCGCGATGAAATGCGTTACAATCAAGCTTGTCAGTTGTTGCGTGACATTTATTTTGAATTAAACACTACCGGAACATCAGCAAAATATACTGTACTTTCCTCCTATCAAACTTTATGTCCAAATCCTCATAATTCTTGGCAAATTTTAACCAATCTAAAACCAAGCTTCCCGATTGGGAAAGAACAATTGGCCGAAGTAAAGCATCAAACTTTGCGGGATGGCTTAAACGCGCTCTACCAGCAACAGAAAATTTTGGCAATGAATTATCCAAGAGAGGGAGAGCTACTTCGCCAAGCTATCTACAACCTGCACCAAGGATGTCTATTGTTTGAGTCTAATCCTAATCATCCCGCGCTAAAAAATCTAAAGTCTAGTATGGATGATCCACGCTATGAAGCGCTTCAAAAACATCGCGGATTCTATAAGATCTGTGAATGGTTGGCTCAGCTATGCACCACTTTATTGGCTTTCATTAGGAAAAACCAGGACACTCATTATCGCCAACTGTTCTTTTTTAAACCCACACAAACCGCCAAATTACTGGACAATATTAATACAGAGTTGATTAACTGCATGGCTGGCTAAGCGTAAAAATTAGGGCCTGTTATCAGGCCCCTAAATATTGTTTTTCAATATCAATAATTTCGCTACTAAGTCTCTGAGCGTGAGATTGAACTTTATCACTATCCCTCCCCTCAACCATCACTCTTAATAAAGGCTCCGTTCCTGAGGGACGTAGCAAAATACGTCCTTCTCCATGCCATTCATTACTGAGGGCTGCCACTATTTCCAAAACTCTAGTATGTTCCGCAAGTTGCTCAGCATGTGCCGTCTTTATGTTAATCAAGGTTTGCGGCAATAGCTGAATTCCTGTCACCAACTGCTGTAAAGTCTTTTGTTGCCTCATCATGCAAGCTAAAACTTGTAGCGCAGCGACAATCCCATCTCCTGTTGTTGTTTTATCTAAACAAACAATATGGCCTGACGACTCACCACCAATTTTCCAATCTTTTTTCTTTAAGGTTTCCAACACATAACGATCCCCGACCTTTGTTCGTAGGAAAGGAATCCCCATTTCTGTAATAGCCATTTCCAAACCAAAATTGCTCATTAAGGTTCCCACGACTCCACCTTGTAACAATCCTCTTTGATGTCGATCTTTGGCAATGATGTAAATAATTTGGTCCCCATCAACGATATTTCCTGCTGCGTCAACAAGGATAAGCCTATCTCCATCACCATCTAATGCAACACCGATATCAGCGCCCGACTTTAAAACTTGTTGACACAACGCTTCAGGGGCTGTCGAACCACATTTTTCGTTAATATTAAAACCATCTGGTCTGTTACCTATAGCTACAACATCTGCCCCTAGTTCGCTAAAAACATTAGGAGCGATGTGATAAGTTGCACCATGCGCACAATCAACAACAATTTTAAGCCCTGTCAAACGTGTTAAAGATGGAACTGTTGATTTGCAAAATTCAATATAGCGACCCGGCGCATCATTAATACGTGTAGCTTTTCCTAGCTTTGGTGAGGGAACGGTTTGTAATGGTTTCTCCATCTCTGCTTCTATTGCAAGTTCCAGTTCATCGGGAAATTTACTTCCTTCAGCAGAAAAGAACTTAATACCATTATCTTCAAATAGGTTATGAGACGCACTAATAACAATTCCAGCACTGGCGCGCAAAGTCTGTGTTAGGTAGGCAATTCCTGGAGTCGGCATGGGCCCTAATAAACCAACATTGATCCCTGCTGCAGAAAGTCCCGCCTCAAGAGCTGATTCCAACATATAGCCAGAAACCCTGGTATCTTTGCCAATAATTACTTTCCTATGTTCATCACTACCAATAACTCGTCCTATGGCCCAACCCAATTTTAAAATGAATTCAGGATTAATATTGGATAAACCAACTCGACCACGAATCCCGTCAGTACCAAAATATTTGCGCTGATTCATCCTTATACCCTCTAATTATTTTTGAAATGCCTATTTTTAAAGTAATTAAAACCCACACAAGCCTATCTCATCGCAATCTCAGCATCAATGCTATTTGAGTTTTGTGATTTTGATTTCATTCCAGGACCATTGGTAATTGCTTCTAACATAGTCAAAACTTCCTTTGTTTCACTAATATCATGCGTTCTAAGAATTGCTACTCCTTGTAAAGCTGCAAACATACCAATAGCTAACCCGCCAAACAAGCGCTGCTCCACGGGTTTTTCTAATATTACGCCCAAAGTTGTTTTACGCGATGCCCCAAGCATGACAGGAAGCTTATGCTCTTTGAAAGCAGATAGATGCTTAACTATTCGCAAATTATGTTCTGGTAATTTTCCAAAACCAAAGCCGGGATCTAAAATTAGATTCTCAAATTTTATCCCAGCAGAAAGGCAAATATGAATTTTCTGCTGAAAAAAAGAATTAAGCTCATCAATAATATCATTCGAATATTGCGGCTGTTTTTGCATTGTCATTGGCTCACCTTGCATATGCATTAAACAAACAGGTACATTAAGTTGTGCCGCTATTTGCAAGGACTTAGGATCATTGAGTGCAGTAATATCATTAATTAAAGAAGCCCCGGCAGCCACCGCCTCCTGCATTACTTGAGCCTTTGTAGTGTCAATAGAAATACAAACATCGGTTTCTGCACGTAATTTTTCAATAACAGGGATTACTCTAGCTAATTCTTCTGAGCAACTTACAGGCTCTGCACCTGGCTTGGACGACTCCCCACCAATATCAATGATATCAGCACCGGCGGCGACCATTTGAAGCGCATGAGCCACTGCAATTTCTCTATTTAAATATCGCCCTCCATCGGAAAAAGAGTTTGGCGTCACATTCAATATACCCATAATTAATGGTTTCTGACTCCAGCCGCTGGATTGACCATATTGCTTGCGCCATTGTTCAAATTGCTTGTTATTCATCTGATATCACAAAAATTACAACACTTGAATTGATTATAGGTAGAAGGCTTTACTTAGGGAGTATTCTAATTGAACTCTCTTTTCCTCACTAAAACTCCCTGTTCTAACAACTTTCTTTGAGGTGAGAACTACTCCTGTAACATACAGGAGTAGTTTAATTATTAATGTCCACCTGCAGGATTATCGACTGGTTTACCATTTATTGTTTTAGGAGTTGTATTATCCCCCCCTTTTTTATCCTTATCGATAAGCTTTGAAGCTTCCCAATCATCTGGAGGGGAGGGCTCTTGACCCGACATGATTTCTTGGATTTGCTTAGCATCAATCGTTTCGTATTTAATCAACCCCTCGGCCATCATGTGCAGCTTGTCCATATTCGCCAAAAGAATTTCTTTTGCCCTTTGATAATTTCTGTCAACAATTTGTCTAACTTCCTGATCTATTTCCTGAGCAGTCTTATCTGAAATTTCTTTATGTTGATTAACCGTACGCCCAAGGAATACTTCTCCTTGTTCTTCCCCAAAAGTAAGCGGGCCAAGCGTTGATAACCCCCAAGTAGTAACCATTTTGCGTGCAATTTCGGTGGCACGCATAATATCGTTTGAAGCCCCCGTGGTGACGCTTTCAATGCCAAAGATTAATTCTTCAGCAATACGCCCGCCAAATAAACTTGATAATTGACTTTCCAAGCGACGTTTGCTGTGGCTATAGCGATCTTGCTCAGGCAAGAACATTGTTACCCCTAAAGCCCGTCCGCGAGGAATAATTGTAACTTTGTATACAGGATCGTGCTCTGGAACTGAAAGCCCCACAATAGCATGACCAGCTTCATGATAAGCAGTAAGTTTCTTCTCATTTTCATCCATGACCATGGAGCGTCTTTCAGCCCCCATCATGATTTTATCTTTTGCTTTATCAAGTTCAATCATACCTACTTTGCGCTTATTTGCACGTGCAGCAAATAACGCCGCCTCATTCACCAAATTAGCTAAATCAGCGCCTGAAAATCCTGGGGTTCCTCGTGCTATTGGTAATATTTCTACATCTTTATCAATCGGTACTTTTTGCAAATGTACTTTAAGGATATGCTCACGCCCACGAATATCAGGTAAAGGAACAACGACCTGGCGGTCGAAACGTCCTGGACGCAGTAAGGCCGGATCAAGAACGTCAGGGCGGTTAGTTGCAGACACAACAATCACCCCCTCATTGCCCTCAAAACCATCCATTTCTACCAATAGCTGGTTTAAAGTTTGCTCACGCTCGTCATGCCCCCCCCCTAGACCTGCACCACGATGCCTACCGACAGCGTCGATTTCATCAATGAAGATAATACATGGGGCATGTTTTTTTGCCTGTTCGAACATGTCACGAACCCTTGACGCCCCCACCCCAACAAACATCTCCACGAAATCTGAACCGGAAATAGTGAAAAATGGCACCTTCGCTTCACCAGCAACTGCTTTGGCAAGCAGAGTTTTACCTGTTCCAGGAGGACCAACTAGCAAAACACCTCGTGGAATACGACCACCTAAGTTTTGAAATTTAGAGGGATCTCTTAAAAAATCAACTAATTCTTTGACTTCTTCTTTGGCTTCATCAACACCAGCGACATCAGCAAATGTAACTTTCACCTGGTCTTCACCAAGTAAACGCGCGCGTGAGCGACCAAATGACATAGCACCACGACCACCGCCACCTTGCATCTGTCGCATAAAGAAAACCCAGACACCAATCAGAAGTAGCATTGGGAACCAATTGATGAATAGATGTAATAGGAAGCTTTCTTGTTGCTTTTCCTGTCCACTGACATCAACTTGATTTTTCAGTAACTCTCCCAACAAAGCATCATCTTGCATAGGCATATAAGTGACAAAACGATGATTATTTTTCGTTAGGCCTTTGATGACTTTATTGTCCTCAACGGTCACGGTACTAATCATGCCTTGATCAACCTCTTTCAAGAACTTGCTGTAAGATATTTTCTCAGCAGACGTGTGGCGAGGGCCGAAATTACTGAACACTGAGACCAGCACAATTGCTATAATCAGCCACAAAAATAAATTTTTTACCATGTCGTTCAAAGCATTAACCTCGTTTTGTGACGTATTTCTACGAACGATAACGTTACTATAAATTATAGCCCTTCGCCAGCAAATAGGTTTCTCGCGAGCGAGAACGGGAGGCTGTGGGCTTACGAATAACTACTTTATCAAACTGCGCACGCGCTTGTTTAACCAATTCATCAAATCCGACTCCATGAAACACTTTCATCAGCAAAGACCCTCCCGGTTTTAGCATTTTAGCGCCAAAATCAAAAGCCAACTCTGCTAAATAAATGGCTCTAGGTATATCAATTGCGGCCGAACCACTCATATTTGGGGCCATATCTGACAAAAGC
This sequence comes from Legionella brunensis, assembly GCF_001467025.1. GTDB lineage: Bacteria > Pseudomonadota > Gammaproteobacteria > Legionellales > Legionellaceae > Tatlockia > Tatlockia brunensis. The sequence continues at coordinate 172,903 of NZ_LNXV01000036.1, forward strand.
AAGTCTACCCCTCGTTCAGGAACCATATTTATCAATTGTTGAAAAACTTCATCTTCCCGAAAATCACCCTGAATAAAAATTACCCCAGGCAACACATCCATGGGTAAAATATCCAGTGCAATAATCGTGCCGTAACCTGCCAGTTTTTCAGAAACATATTGTGTCCATCCACCTGGAGCAGCCCCCAAATCAACAACTGTCATGCCAGGTTTTAATAAATACTCTTTTTCGTCAACTTCTTTTAACTTATAAACAGCTCGGCTGCGATAACCTTCCGCTTGTGCCTTTTTTACAAAAACATCATCAAAATGCTCCTGTAACCAGCGTTTACTACTCTTGGAACGGGGCATAACTATTATACTCACTAAAGAATTACTGCATAATACTTAAATTTACTACCTTTTCCCAGCAAAACGTGCAATAATTCGCCATTTAATTAAGGATAGTCCCTCATGGACACCGCATTTAGACAATCGTTAAAAGCCAAAGCGCACCATTTAAAGCCCGTTGTCCTCTTAGGAGCCAAAGGTTTAACTCCAGCTATAGTAGAAGAAACCAATGTCGCATTACTTGCTCATGAATTGATTAAAGTAAAAATCAATGGTGTTGAAAAGGAAGAACGGCAGATGATAGCGGCCGACCTTTGCGGGCAGCTTACAGCAGAACTAGTACAATTAATTGGTAATATAGCAATCATTTACCGGAAAAACGAAGAGAATCCGTCTCACTAAAATTCATGCTACTCTCATCCTCGTACTCATACTCGTCTTCCTGATAGCTTATATCGATATCATCACAACCCACGGCTATTTCTAGTGACTGATCGCCTGAAGTAAGAAAATGAGCATGAGAAATAGCCTGAGCACAAAGCTTAATGCCAGCCCGAGCATAATTAAACCTTACTGCCGCTATTTGCAAAGCATTCACCTCTTTCTCCGTTCCAGTTAGGGTGAGCACTCCTGATTCGTCATCATATTGGGCATGTTCCCCACCAATAAATTGCAACCGTTGAACTTCAATAATTTCTTCTTCTATTTCCAATTCTTCCCGCATCTGCTGAAAAAATTCGTCAAGCTCATTGATAACATAGGCAACAGGATCGCCCTGGAATCCAAAAGGAAATCCAGACCAATGATATAATCCAAAACAAGCAGTATAGGTATTTTCCTCGTCGGAATAGGTACCTTGCATTACAAAGGCAATGCAAGTAGAAATACCCCTTGTCACAAGTATTTCATCTTCATCATTTGAAAATCCGGACTTGTTCATCTCTACTGTGATTTCATATCTTTCTTGCATACCTACCTTTGTGCTATACATTTAGCTATATTCCTCTTCATTTACTACCATGAAACAATTAACTTTTTTCTTAATTCTGGCTAGTGTCGTCACCCTCCTTCTTTCCGGCTATTATTTTGTCGAAGGCTGGCGATTTACACATAATAGCATACAAACTGATGGAAAAATAATCAGCTTTGTCACTAAAACCTCACAAAATAATGTCAATCGTGCCGAAACACTTCACTATCCCCTTATTCGTTTTCAGACAAAAGAAGGCCAATCTATTACCTTTACTGGACAATTCGGATTTTATCTTCATAAATATGAAGTGGGGGATAGCATCCCTGTGTTATACCATCCACATGCCCCAAATCATGCAATTGTCGGTAAGTTCATCGCTATTTGGCTACGCTTCATCATTGTTTTCATAGCAGCCTTGCTATTTATCGCTTTAGCGTGTCTTACCTCCATTACCAAAAAATAACTTTTTCACCACGATAGCACCTCTTGAAAATGAGAATGATTATCATTTATATTTAATAACACCTCATTCTTAAGCTACTCATGACTAACCATGAGTAGCTATTGGAGACTACTATGGCCCTAGCCTATGGAAATTTTCATGAATTAAGCCATCAACTGCGTTTTCTGCTGTTTGAAATAGGCATTGGCTTACCTCAACGCTCGATTGAATATTTTATAGCAGAAGCTCATCGAGAGTGTTTGCGGCGATTACAACATGCAGCAATAAATGAAGGTCTAACCACATCTCCCATTATAAGCCATCATGTGCATGATTTTCTTGAGCAATTGCAAACACAACTTAAATACAAGCAACCCGCCTCTAGATTTTTTAGCTGGCAATCATTAAAGCAGGAGTTGGATGAAACCATTGCTAATGAAGCAATGGCGCAGGCTTATCGTCAATGGTGGCAGCTAGAGTTAAGTAGACAAGCAAGGCATTTTTCCAATTTCTGGGATTGGCTTTGTCAAAAAAATAATCCTGAGGAAATCATGCAGTTGCTTGAGCAATGGGGTTCTCTTGGCAACCCATATCACCCGTGTTTCCGGGCAAAAATAGGTTTTAGTCGTCGTGAAGTTTTACAATATTCGCCAGAATTTAATGCCCAACTCAGCCTTCATTGGTGCGCCCTACATAAACACCATGCTTATATGTCAGGGATTGAAAATAATTACCAGGATTTACTAGCACGCCAATTTCCCAAGGAATATCAACTTTGGCAACATCAACTCGCTTTTAAGCGATACGATCCTGAACAATATTACCCACTTCCTATTCATCCCTGGCAATGGCGAAACCACATTCAGAATCAGTTTTCACAACTGATTGATAATAAAGAATTAATTTTGATACCCCACCATCAACTTGCCAAACCAGCAATGCCTTTTAATACGGTAATGCCTTTAAAAACAGGAAGTTGCCATTTCAAATTAGCCTTAGGATTATCTAGCATTTCTGCGTCAGACACAGGATCTTTAACCCTCATTGATAATGATAGGTTAATTTTATACCGCAGGATTCATCGCTTGCTTGAAACGCATGAAAACTATCAACAACGTCTTTTTATCGTAGCAAACCTCGCCTATTTAAGTGCTAAAATGGAAACAGCTCCAACTACTGCCACTAAACAGCTCGCTATCCTTTTGCAAGCAAATCCAGCTGTTAAACTCCATCAAGCGCAGCAAATTTTGCCGTTAAGTTCATTGTTTGCCCCCTCTCCTTTATCCAACAAGACACTGCTCATTGAGATTATAAATGCCAGTGGTTTATCTCCTATTGCTTACTTCAAAAACTACTGCCAGTGTGTCTTGTCAGGACAATTGCATTTATTATTGCGTTACGGGGTTGCTTTTGCAGTACATCAATCAAATACTTTAATTGCATTTCAAGATAACCAACCAAGAGCGTTAATTCTACGCGATATTGACCATCTCAGCTGTGGCCAACATCCAAGTTATGAATTCTCCTTTGAGCCTGACTTTCAATCCAATTCCAAAGTCATGACCGAAAATTTAGCAGAGCTATGCAATAAATTTGTACATAGCAATATTCAGAGCAACCTGGCCTATTGGATTAGCCATCTAAGTCATCATTATGGACTTAATACAAGCGAATTATGGCAGCTTGTTCGCATTGAGTTACAACAATTATTAGCACATAACTCCCGTGAAGTAGATTCACAACTATTTAACTTTTATCAGCATCAATTATTCTCTCAGCCTTGGCATCATGTATCGTTGTTGTCCATGTACTTGTGTAAAGGAAGTACTCTTCTTAGTACAGCCATTCATAATCCTTTAACTTAAACACATCTGAAATGGCTGCATTTGGCGAGATAAAAATTGAGATTAGCCTTTAGTGCTTAAGCAAATCTTCGATTTGAATTAAATGCAGGGCACAACAGCGTGACAGTGACAAAAGTATTGTATACACTTGACACATTATTGCCCTGTACTAGGAAACTGTGACATTGTAAACCAACATTTGTCGTCCTGCGCCTGATAAGGGATCCAGTAAATCATTGGATACAGCGCAAGCTGCACTACGACTAGATTGTGGACAAATGTCGATAAATTCCTAGGCAGGTATTTACACAGAGCCTAAGTCAGATGAGGGTATGTTTAAATTACCATTTCTAAGATATATACCTAATGCACTCACCATATTCCGTTTCTTTCTGATAATACCGTTTTTGGTATTTCTTTATGAAAAGGAATATATGAAGGCTTTTTACGCATTTTTGATCGCAGGCCTTACTGACGGATTCGATGGCTGGCTTGCGCGCTATTTTCAATGGCAAAGCCCTTTAGGCTCTTTTATTGACCCCATGGCAGATAAATTACTTGTGGCTTCAAGCTTTATTTCCTTAGCCCTCATTGGCTCATTACCCTGGTGGTTGGTTGTTTTGGTGTTCTTACGTGATTTAACCATTTCTTTTGGTGTTTTAGCCTGGTTTTGGTTTATTCAACGACAACTTGATTTTGAGCCTACCCTCCTAAGTAAAATTAATACCTCTTTGCAACTCGTCTTGGTTACTCTTTGCCTCTTTGAGCTTGCATTTTTTACTTTTGCAACTTATTTGGTAGACATACTTACTTTTCTAACTGCTGTAACCACCGCTGCCAGCTATTTGGATTATGTCTGGACCTGGGGCAAAAAAGCTTATTCACGGAATGCCGCCAATAAATGAACCGGCAACTTGCTTTGGCAATCCAACTTAATGATGAAGCAGCCCTAACTGATTTTTGCTGGGACAACAATCAGTTATTGCAACAACAGGTTTCGAAAAGTCTAGATGGTTCAGGGGAACGTTTACTGACCATTTGGGGAAACTCAGGCAGTGGGAAATCTCATTTGTTGCAAGGTTGTTGTCAAACTCTAAGTTATCATAAAACAACCATTTATCTCCCTTTACAAATTTTAAAAGAATGGGGGCCTGAGAGCATCGATGGTGTTGAGGAGCACTCCCTCATTGCTATTGATGATATTGATTTAATCGCTGGACATGCTGCGTGGGAAGAAGCCTTATTTCATCTTTACAACAAGATACGTGACCAAGGCGAAACTATTTTACTTATTAGTAGCCGACAGCCCATCCACTTAATAAAAATTGCTTTAGCCGATCTGCGCTCTCGTTTGAGCTGGGGTTTGGTCATGCAACTCAGTGAATTGAGTGATGAGTTAAAAATTAAAACCTTACAACAACTTGCCAGAAAGCGGGGCTTTGACTTGCCAACAACTGTAGCTCAATTTTTAATCAGCCGCTGTGCCCGCAACATGCATGATTTACAGTTGATTTTAAATCAATTAGACGAAGCCTCACTCGCTGCTCAACGTAAAATTACTGTTCCTTTTGTGAAGGCCATTTTAAAAATTTGACTTTCTAAATATAATCTGCAAACTTAGCTGTGTTTCTTTTTTCTAGGGAAAAGAGAAATGAGCAATTGAAGTGCTGCACACATTGAAATAGTTGCTATGAACATGGACAACCCTACTTTATCCTCTCAGTACGTCCATACTCTCACCCAATTTGCCACCCAGCATTATTATGCGGATATCTGCTCCAATTTTGCAGAGGAAATTTAAGGACTTCAAAAAGGTGGCGAACTTGCTATTTTTAACATCTACGTTTATCCACAATTTCTGGGGATAACTTTGTGAGCATCACATGAAAAACCAAGCTAACAATTTATAACTGGTGATGGCGGCAGATCTATTCTGTATGCCAAATTTTCTGAAGGACTTGATTTATTAAACTTTTCAAAGAGAGTGTGACCAGAATTGTAGCTTCCTTTAGACGTCTCTACCTCCGGAATAGCCATACCTTCTTTCTGTTCTTCTTTCACTCCTTGTAAAGATTCACGCATTTGCTCTACTTGCATTGATAAACGAGTAACTTCCTCCCTAAGTTCACTGGCTATTGTTTCAAAATGAGATGCTTTTTCTTGTAGGCTACTGGCCTGTGACTCCAGATTAACTACATTTTTTCGCAACTCTTTGTTCTCTGACTCGAGTTGCTCCTTATTAGTCTCTATTGAAGCGTTTTGCTTAAGATTTTCTATTAATGTATTTAGTTTGTTAGTCTCGCGTTCGACCACCTCAGATTCACATAAAGCATCCATTTTTTCTTTATCTAATCCCTTCCAGCGACTGATAAGGTTTTCAATTCCTGGACGTTCAACAAACCAATAAACACTAAATGCAGCTAAACCCACAATCACACTAGCGAGAACAACAGGCCAAAAAGTTGCAGCTACAGACGAAACAAATAAGCCAGCAATTGCCAAAGCTACCGTTTGACCAGCAAAAAATCCACCACTGAAAAAGATAATACCAGCAATCCCTGCTGTTGCAGTTTTTGCCACCTTCAAATAAGGATTATCCAATGCTTGCAGAAGCTTAATCCGAGATTCATTTAAATCCTGATGTCTTTTAAGCAACAACTCAGCAATTGCCAGATCTTCTGCAAGTTGTTGCGGTGTTTTACCAGCCGTTTTAGAGAGCTCTAATCGTAGCGCTTTAATTTGTTTAAATTCATCAAGCAAAACATCCAGCAATTTCGGTGCATCAGCAGATCTCACTTCTAAATTTTTGGAAATCTCAACTAAATCAAAACTGTAAAACACTACTATTGAAAGAATTGAAAATAAGGTTCCTGCGGCAAAAATAGCAATGGTGGGAACAGAGGAAAAAATCCCCATAATTGCAGTAATACCATCAAAGCCTTCGCAACCGAAATAAATGGTTCCAGCGATAGCAAGTAAAGCAAATTTAGCTTTTGCAGACCAGCCGCCAGATTTCTTATCTGATTTCTTATGTTTGGAAGCATTTAAAGACTCATTCAAATCTTTTAAAAGCGAAGCATGTAAAGAAGCAATGCGAAAAGTCTCTTCTTCATCTCCCTTAATTTGACGAGTTACCTCAAACCAATCGAGTAAAGTTTTGTGATCTATGCTTTTTAACTGTTGAAAGGTTGAAAGTAAGCTAGGATTCTTTATGCATAATTGAGAAATTAAGTCTTGGCTTGTTGGACTCAGTGTAATTACCATGTCTCAGTACCCCTCAATACAAGATTTTACAGCCCATCCTTAAGCCAATAAAAACCGGGCATATGCTCTATATGATACTGTTAATTTATTAACCAAATATTAAGTAAAGTCAGTACCGTATAATTTTTTTTATATACTTAGCCCGCTAATTCAGAATTAAACGGTATAAATTTTACAAATTGCGGTACTTAGGAGCAATTACTATAATGTGCGATAGGATCACCAAACAGGATCACTCCCATGGAAAAGAAAATGGTGTCAGTCAGTAATGTCTACAACTATGATTATTTAGGTTTTACTAACTGTGTTAGTTACAACGGGGTTATTTATATTACAGGACAAGCCGGAATAGACACTCAAGGTAACATAGTTGGGGAAGGGATCAAAGAACAAAGCATTAAAACTTTTGAGAATATTCAAACCATATTACAGACCGCCGGAGCCTCATTAGCAGATATTTTAGCAATGACTTGCTTTATTGTAGATATCGAAAAAAATGGCCCAGTCTTTTTTGCCACTCGCGCTCAAATGATGCCTGTAAAATCGTTTACCAGTGCTTCAATAGGCATCTCTCAATTGGCTATGCCAGGATTACTTGTGGAGGTTCAATGCACGGCAGCATTATCCTCATAGCTAGAAAAATACGGATAATTACGCTTTGTAATTAGCTAATTTTTATGAGCAATTGATTTTTTTTGTAAATAATCGAGGCATTTTCTAAGCTGCATGGGTGTACTTAGTAAGCCACTAAGAACTATATCTGCAGTGTCCTTCAACTCCTCATCAAAAAACAATTTCCTTGCATGCTTAAGATAAAAATTCAATTCAGCTAATAAATCCTCTTTTGAGCAGTCAGCAGACTCAAAATCACGAATTATGCGGCGCGCCAACGAAACATCCAAGGGCACTTCAATATGAATACATATATCAATGTAAGCCCCTGTCTGCTGATGCAGGCGACCTAAAGGAGCATCAAAAACAATATATTTTGTCGCGTGTAACAAGACTCCTGAAACGGGATGAGCCACTGTTTTATTTGCTTTTAACATTTGTAATGTTTTAGCAAGAGTAGCATAACTCCATTCTGCATAATTTCTGCCACGAACATCCCACTCCACGTAATCCTCAGGTCCTGTTCCAAGCTTATCAAACTCATCCCAGCTTAGGCTTGTCGCTTCCAAAGCTTGGGCCAATGCAGCCGTTAAGGTTGTTTTCCCTGCCCCTGAAGCCCCGCTAATGCCTACAATATGTGTCTTCATAGCATTAGTCTTTAGTGTTTGCAATGACTTACTTATGGACAATACCTCTCTTAATGTAATGGTTTAGATATTTTGCTGTTAACAGCATTACTAATCCTATACCAAGAGTAACCAAGCCTATACAGGCAAAAACCTTTGTATAGATCATTAAAGATTCTACGCCAGGAGTGATGTGTTGCGGTAAAGCCGTAAAAGAGGCGACAGAAGCCCCAATAAATCCAGCAATAGCTGAAGTTAAAAACCACATTCCCATGACAAAACCAGCAATCTTAGCTGGCACTAACTCCGCAACCATCGCCACGCCTAAAGCCGAGACTAATAATTCGCCTGTACTTTGAAAGAAATAGCTGGCAACTAACCACCAAGAAGAGACAACTCCTAAGTCATTATGAAAATACCTGGCAAAATAAAGCAAGGCAAAGCTTATACCACAAGAAAACATACCAACGGCAAATTTATAGGGGATAGGAAATGCAATGCCTCGATGATGTAATTTATTATAAAACAAGGCCAAAACCGGACTCATGGTTATAATCCAAATAGGATTTAATGCTTGGAAACTTTGTGGATCAATGCGGATACCAAACATCATCGGCGTCACATTATTCACTGCAAACAGATTTAAAGAGGTAGGCATTTGTTGATACAGTGTAAAAAAAACTATCGCTTCCAACATTAAAATAAAAGCGACTAACATACGCATAAAGGAAGCTTTATTTTCCTTGCGCATGTAAAAGAAATACACAATAACGACTAAAGTAACAATAACCCACACAAGATTTTTTGCGAGCATTACATGCTGCAGCAGATAAGCCGAAATCATTGTTACAATTACAATGCCTGCAATTACCAAAAGCCATTGCCACAATTTTATGATTTTAGTATCTGAGGCTGTATTAATGTTTACGACTTGCTGACGCTGAAACCAATAATTAGCCAGACCTAATATTAAACCAATAAAACTAACGAAATAAGCATAAGAGTAACCATAAGCACTAGACAAAGCAGGTCCAACAAATAAGGCAACCGTTGAGCCTAAATTGATAGCCATGTAATAAAGAGTAAATCCTCCATGAAGCCGTGGATCGTTTTCTTCATAACACTTAGCCAACAAGCTCGATGGATTTGCCTTAAATAAACCATTACCCACGCAAACCAAACCTAAGGCTAGAAACACATGTTCTTTATCAGTAATAGCAAGAGAAAAATAGCCAAGGGCAAGAGTAATAAGTCCTAAAACTATCGTGCGCTTAGTTCCTAGGATGTTGTCTCCGAGATAGCCCCCCAAGGAAACCATACCATACACCAGGGCTGAAAAAGCACCGAAAGTATAATAAGCAGCCGTGTCGCTAAATCCAAGAAATTTAATGAAATACAGCGTTAGAATACCCTGCACTGTATAGAAACCAAAGCGCTCCCAAATTTCTAACATGAAAATCATGTGGAAGGCCCGAGGTTGAGCACGAAACAATGCGAGCATTTTTTCCTTAGTTTTTTGGCAAGGGTATTAAATCAAACGCTATAATACTTTAATTATAAAAGCAATAATAGCTATACAGGTATTAGTGGGTGGAGTGTGTTAAATTATGACTTTGACTACCTACCTCTTCCATCCCTTCATCCTTTTGAAGTGATGGTTTTGGTATATTAATTTTTTTAGCTGCAACTTGCGTCAAATCAACAGACTTATCTTGTAGGGTTGCAATTAAAGGGGGATAACACAACAATTGCTCCCTGTCTTGATCGAGTATTGAGATTTGTTTAACGGCTTGCGGCAAGAGTGATAGACACGATTTCATTTCTTCTCGAGCCAAAAAACTCTGTAACTCTTCTAAACTAGTCCCATGTTTCTTTGCATAACTAGCAAGCTCTCTAAACAAGTCTAACATCCCCTGCAAATCTTTTTTTTGCACCAACTCATGTACTTTGATGTCGATTTGCTCATAATGGTCGCACAAGGAGGGGCTTTCATGATGCCTAATAATGGTGGAGATCACTTCATCTTCAGGCTGTAATTTCAACAAGGTCAGCGCCGTAGATTGAAGTTCTGTTTTTGCATGCTCACTATTCAGCTTTTCATCCATTTCAATCTCTACAGGAGATTCCTCCTTTTTTATTTTTTTGGTAGCCCACTCTGCAAAACTTTTAATGTAAGGATAGGACAGGCGAGCTAGAATATAAGCCCCTCCTAAGGCGGCACCGGCAGCCAATATTCCCAAACCCACGAAGGGAAAAGCAAGTGCTACGGCAAAACCAATGAGTACTACTGCTGATATCGCAATAGCTGCTGTCTTGTCAACAATGCTACCCAAATCCATTTTTGCTAATTTTTGATTAAGGTGGGTCTGTCTATCGTAAAGCTTTTGAATTTCCTCTTTTTTAATATCAAACGAGCTTTCCAAATTTCTAAGCTTCTCTCCGAGTTCTTGAAGCGTAAACTCTCCTTGATTTTTTTCTATTATTTCCTGCAACATTTTGGCCTGCTCTTGAATCGCTTGCAGTTCCTCTTCTTGTGTTTTGATATCCGTTTTTAAATTTTCTAACTCTACCTTAATTCGATGGCGTTCAATAAGGTGTTTAGCGAGTAAAAAGGTACTCACTGCTAAACCAAGAACTGCCGTAGCTAAGGCAATAGCTGGAGCCGCTGCAGGAACAGCGAGGGAGACAATTGTTAAAACCAATAGAACAGTAGAATATAACCATCGCGCATTTTTTGACAAAGTAATTGGTGGTTTTTCACCAATCATAGCAGCCGCGAGATAAATTAGTGGAATTCGAAAAAAATCAATTAACGCGAGACCCAAATTAGCCCATTGAAATCCTTTGCTCGCCGTTTCAACGGTATGACCAGCATATCCCCGAATCATTGCTAACTTACTTAAAGCGTTACCTGCACCATCAACACTATGTAAAAAATTAGAAAGCAGTGGCAATTTTTTCAACAATAAAAGAACAAGTGCTTTCTCAGGCAGAGGACGCCCTGTAAATTTGACCTTTCTTTGTAAACCTCGCACTCTTATTAAAAATTTTTCTTCAGATAGCTCTTCCTCGTCACCAATTGATGCCATCTCATTTTCTTGCGCCTGCAGAGGTTGCTTACTTTGATCGTGCATAGGAATCCACCTGTTTACAGTTTTTTCCATTCATTTTTTTCCACTATATCAATTAATCATTAGCGAAAAATTAAATGTCGTCAATTATTAATCAATTTTATCAAAATAATTCTAATTTTTGGGCTAACTTAAACCATCCCTTGCAAGAACCCACTAGAGTCAACTATATTTTTATATCTTTTAAAAAAATAAGTGGTTATGACGAAAAAAGGCATTTATTTGGCTGGTGGTGGGGCACGCGGAGCCTATCAGGCAGGGGTATTAAAAGCCATCAGTCATATTTTACAGGTAAAAGCACTGCCTTTTGAGATGATCAGCGGCGTAAGTGTAGGTAGCATAAATGCGGCAGTCCTTGCTGAAAATGCTCATGATTTTCCCACTGCCGTCGAAAAACTTGAGTCAATGTGGAGTGACATCACCTGCCAACAGATCTTTAATGCTAGCAACTATGAGCTAAGCAAATCTGTCTTACGTAATTTGAGCCATTTACTTATTAAGCAGCGTCAGTCTGGTCATTTACTTGACACAACTCCCTTGAGAGAATTTATCGTCGATAATATCGATTTTGATTTAATTAGAATCAATATTGCGAGTAATCAATTGGAGGCCATGGAAGTAATTAGCCAGTGTTATGAAACCCAGCAGACAATCTCTTTTTATCAACACTACAGCACTCCAGATTTTGCTGACTGGCATTATCCTCGTCACATCAGTCAACGCGCCACTTTAACCATGGAGCACATTCTGGCATCAAGCGCACTGCCCCTTTTTTTTCCTACTGTAAAACTTGACGGTTTTCATTATGGGGATGGCAGTATGGGATTAGTATCACCATTAAGAGGGGCTATTCGTTTTCAAGTAGAAAAAATATTGATATTGGGAACCCGGCAACTGCCAGTATTTACCAATCCCGCTCACTTAAGAAATGGCGACATTGGTTTTGCACGTATTTTAGGAGGTATGTTAAATGGCCTATTCCTAGACAATCTGGATCGTGACATTGAAATGGTCAATCGCATGAATGATATTGCGCGACTATTATCCATGTGGAAAAAACGTCGTTCACCCTGGCGTCCTATTGAAACCCTTCATTTGAGACCCAGTGTTGACGTCTCTCAAATTGCTCAATCTCAATACAATAATATGCCAGCCCTGCTACGCTTTTTGCTCAATGTATTGGGCGCTAAAGATCATTCTGGAGATTTATTAAGCTTCTTGCTTTTTGAAAAAGAGTTCACACGTGAATTAATTGAACTCGGTTTTCAAGATACACTTTCTGTCAGCTCTGATGTTAGTAAATTTTTTGCAAACTAAGCTGCATTAATTAGTATTAAGTCCCTCGCGTAATTCAGCTGATAAATTTGTCGTTTCTGGTTTAACCCCATGCCAAATAAAAAAGGCTTCAGCCGCTTGCTCAACCAGCATACCAAGTCCATCAATTGCTTTGCAGCCATTCTCATGAGCCCAGGCTACAAAGGACGTTAAACCCTTTGCATTGTATGCCAGGTCATAACAAAAAGTTGCAGCGTCTAATACATCAAGCGGCAAATTGATAGCCTCTTTTCCCAGACTTGCAGAAGTAGCATTAATAATTAAATCAAAGCGCCCCCGAAGCTCCATAAAGCTTACACAACTTATTTGTTTAAAATCGCATTGCAGTGCATAAGCTCTCTCTACACTGCGATTCGCCAACGTTAAATTGGCAATGCCTGCTTCTAATAAAGGACCTAGTATTCCTCGAGCAGCACCTCCGGCTCCTAGTAGCAGCAACCGTTTGTGAGTTAAGTCAATGTGATGCGATAAATCCCTTATTAGACCAATACCGTCAGTATTATCTGCATGAAGCTGTCCTTCCTGCATCCATAAGGTATTGGCCGCTTTGGCTTGCAAGCATCTTGGGGTTTTCACTTGGGCCATTGCAAAAGCTCTTTGTTTAAAAGGCAATGTGATATTTAAGCCCTTGCCTTTCTGGGCAAAAAAATCGGATACTCTTTTCTCAAAAAGGTCTTCATCAACCAGTATTTTTTCATAAATCAGCTGTTTACCAGTTTGCTCGGCAAAACGATGATGAATCAATGGAGATAAACTATGGGTTATAGGATTTCCCATCACGGCAAAAAGATTTTGCATAATATTCTCAGGTTAAATTTATATCTTGTACTCATATTATGGGGAGCACCTCAAGCTTATGCTGCGCAATCGACTTCAGTTGCAATTAATGTTTACCTTAAACTCCCCCCTCATAATGCAGTCACAGAGCTAGTGAAAAAATTTAATTCTTTTTTAGATGAAAAAAAAATTTATTCCCAATACCATCTGACCCCATTCCTACATGAGCATCCTCTACATATCACTTTGTATCTAACCAATTATCATTATTCGCAGCTGCCGCAAATCCTTAAAAAAGTAGCGGAGATTGCAAAACGCACCGCTCCTATCACATTCAGAACTAAGACAATTGCAACAAGCCCTAGCATGTATACCATGCTATTTGTTATTAGCAATAAGTCTCTGCAACAATTAGCAGATGAGATCGTAATTAGTTTAATGACGTTGCGCGATAAACAGGCAAAAATTCCTGCTTGGGTGCAGGATGATAGGAATAAGAAAACATCGTTTCTAAATTTCGGAAGCCCTAACGTATTTAAAAATTTCTCCCCACATTTCTCTCTCTTTGCTGCAGACCATTTAACTAAAAGAGAGGCAACAAACTTACATGCTGCTTTAATATCCCTACTAAGTGAATTCAATAAACCACAAACCTTAGATGTCAAAGCGCAAGCCATTGCGATTGGCATTGGACTGGCCAATGAACAGGGGCAAATTGTCAAAGAATTACATTCTTTTCCTCTTGGTTAAAGATACTGGTATTCCTGCTATTTTTTGCTTGTCCCAAAGCTTTATTAATTTTTCTTTATTTTTGACTCTTTGGAGCCTGCTCTAGATTTTGAGTTTGAGTCAAAAGAAAAGTTTGCTAGCTCTAGCATTGTTTTGGATGGCTCCAAACCTGATAGCATGGGATCTAACAAAGGTTTAGCCCAGTCAATTGCAGCTTTAGTAGGAACCATAGCTAATTTTGTAGGATTTAACAAAGATTTTAGGGACTGTGTCGTACTTGTAGACTGTGATGATTTTTTCGCATCCTCTGTCAGTGGTTGCAGCGTTTGCTCAAATATTGCAAATGATTGTTGCAAATAATCAAGAGCCTTATGTCCATTTTCAATAACAAGATTCACTTGTTTTTCGACCAGCTCCTCGGGTTTTTTTATATTTACCAGGTCTTCAGCTTTCAAGAAATTAAAACCTTTTAGAGTTCTGACATTAAGCTCAAGCATTGCTTGAAAAGGTCTTTGGATATGCCTCGCTATTTCAGTCCATTGCTCTAAATATCGCGGATTCATACACCCTCCTTGCACTACAGCATAGAGTGCTTATCTATAAAAGTTTAGGCCTTTGAAGAGTGATTAGCAAATAAGGACCACCGTGGCAGCTGTGGTTAGATCAAATGAGCGAGAATTGACGCAAGGGCCCCGTCAAGTTAATTTTTACTGTCGCAAGAAAGATGAAAACCCTAATTTTAGTCGCAAAGGAGCTCTGTAGTAGCTTCTTGCCAAATTTGTTTGGCGTTCTGAAACTGGGTTCGTTGCTTTGATGCGGAGTTGGTGTAGCGGCCTACAGATACTGCTAAGAGATTTCTGGTTTTTCCCATGAGCGCCAAGGTATTTTGAGCGCTGGCAGGTAATTTGAAACGAATAAGGCATTTTTCTTTTCTACGTGTCGGTTGATGGGCATTCTCAACGCGGTTATTGAGCCTTTTGTGGGAACGATGCTCGGTGCCTTTGCTCATCTGTTGAATCGGTTTCGTGTAGCTTCTCAATTTGTCCGTCACAATAACCCGTGGTGTAGGATAGGCGTTCAATAAACGGGATAAGACGCGGATGGCCGCTTTTTTGTTACGGCGTTTTTGCAGCAATACATCCAGCTCAAAACCTTCCTCATCCACTGCGCGCCATAAATAATAAGTCTCACCGTTGATACAAAGTTGTTGCTCATCTAAATGCCTAAAATGAGGGCCAAATTTGATACACCAGTGGCGTATCGTTTCATAACTGACATCTATCCCTCGATACAACAACCGCTTCGAAACATCTCGGTAGCTGTCATTAAACCGGTGATAACTCCATACCGCAATACTGATTATCTCTACAGGATAACGATACCTCTTCGGCTTTTGCTCCAACATCTTTTCACCAGCTAAATAGAGCGTAGTGTACCGTAAAAGTTAACTTGACGATGCCGAGTGGAGAGCACGTAAAAAAGCCATTAAAATTAACCAACATCGTGAAAATAATCGTCCTCAAAATAGTTTTTTCGCTATGGCTTAGATTTTATACGGGATTTACTCATTAATCCCTGTAAGAAAGTATCTCAATTTAGAATATGTATATCCGAATTATTTAATTCTAATAAAATCTGCTACTTAACTCATAAAAATTGTCCTCTGCAAAGGTATTATTCTTATTCTTACTGACCGTTAATAATGACTTAAGATTAATTATTGTAAAATACTCGCCAATAATCCTTTTAAAAGAATACAATGCCAGACAACACTACCTCCAAAGCCGCTTTGCTTGTTGAAATTAAGAGTAAAATAAAAGCGTTACCACCAAATGAACTAAGCTATTATTTGACTTTCCTATCTGTTTCTGTTGAAAAAGAGTCTAATTCTAAACAGCATTTATTGTTACTGGAGAAAACGAAAGCTCTGGTCGAAGCCATGGATGACTTCTACAGAAATCCAGAAAAGGCAAAAGATAATATAATAAAGGTTACTAGTTCCGCTCATGACTTAATGAATGCATCAGCTATGTGTGGTATATCGTATTCAATCAAACAAGCGCTATTCCACATATTAGGCTCTATAACGGCAATATTTACTGGGATGGCCTGTGGGTTATCAGGCTTCGCCTTTGGTTTATTATCAAACTACAATCTCGTTGGAAACTTACGAGGAGCGACTCTTGGCTTCTTATCTGGATTAGCTATTGGAATTCTTATTGGTTATCGTGCTCCAAAAAAACTACTTCAGAACTCTATAGAATCTAAACTAGAGTTTTGTATTGAAAGTATTAAAAGACTTGGTGATGAGTTTGCAGACAGGAAAACGCATGAAGAATATGAAAAAGATACCAAGGAATATATTCTTAATATGTATTTTAAAGATACTCCCGAAAACGAAAGAGAGAAAAGATTTAATGACTTTTTAAATAGCAAGGACCAGAAATTTCAAATTTGTACTACGACAGCTGGCCATATCTCTAAACGCTTAAAGGGGCATTTGGGGCATCATGCCTTTATTCGATATTCAATTAATGGGGTAACGCATATTCCTATTGAGTTTGGTGAGCGTAAGAAAACACCCAGTTTTGTTGACCAGTATGAATCCCCCCGTACTGTTTCTGGGAAAAAATTATTTGATATGCTCGTTCTTGACCGTATATTGCAGGAGACTCATGAAAGGAACATTGGCGTTCTTGCCACTTATGAAATTGGAAGTAATGATTGCCGCACTTATATTGATAAAATATTAATTGGCACTGGACAAGAGCCAACAAAAATAAGCAGATTTAACCAAAATATCGACTCTCACATTGCTCGTAAATTAGTAGGACCATTAATTGGTTTCTTTAGTAGAACACGGGGGGATGAACTTTATTCTTTAATTGATAATCCTAATGATGAGAAGTTTGTAGTGCATGAACAAAGATGGACTTCAAAATAGCTCTTGTGGTTACTTAACCTGCACTTTTGACAACAGTGGAAGTGTAATATAAATAGCGAATTTATTGTGCAGATATAGCATTCATAACGGCATCGTCAAGTTAGCTTTTGCGTTAGACTAGGCTTTATTTTAGTTGGTGAAAAGATGTTGGAGCAAAAACCGAGAAGATATCGTTATCCTGTAGAGATAATCAGTATTGCGGTATGGAGTTATCACCGGTTTAATGATAGCTACCGAGATGTTTCGGAGCGGTTGCTGTATCGAGGGATTGAAGTAAGTTATGAGACAGTCCGTCAATGGTGTATCAAATTTGGCCCTCATTTTAAGGATGTGGTTAGGAAGCGAGAACAAAGGCCATCTGATAAATGGCATTTAGATGAGCAACAGCTTCGCATCAACGGCGACATTTATTATTTATGGCGCGCGGTGGATGAGGAAGGTTTTGAGCTGGATGTATTGCTGCAAAAGCGCCGTAACAAAAAAGCAGCAATTCGCTTTCTATCCCGTTTATTGAATGCCTATCCTAAACCACGAGTTATTGTGACGGACAAACTGAAAAGCTATACGAAACCTATTCAACAGATGAGTAAAGGGACAGATCATCGTTCCCATAAAAGGCTCAATAATCGCGCCGAGAATGCTCATCAACCTACACGCAGAAAAGAAAAATGCCTTATTCGTTTCAAATCACCTGCCAGTGCTCAACATGTCTTAGGGGTCATGGGGAAAACCAGAAATCTCTTCGCTATAGCGGTTGGTCGTTTCACGAACTCGGCATCAACGCAATGAGCTCTGTTTCAGAAGGCTAAAGAAATTTGGTAATCCGCCGCAACAGAGATGCTTTGCGCCTAAAATTCGGGCTTTCAGCTTTCTTGCGCTAGCAAAAGTTAACTTGACGATGTCATCACCACACACAAAAAGGTCAATATTTTATCATATGGTTGAAATAATTTTCAATCCATGAGGTAATTTTGGGAATTAATTAGTTTTACGATTAATCAGACTTATTTAGTTTTCTAGCTCTCAGCAAAATACCCTACTATCAATATGAAAATAACTTTGGAACGCTGTAATCCTTCTTGATTTTATCCATTTTTACCAGGCCTGAGTGTATAAAATGTTAATTAGTATCCAACTTTAGCCGAAAGATCTCACCTTTCAATTCAATCGTATCTCCTGCAACCATCTTTTTTCTTTTCTGTTTTTCTATTATGCCGTTTACCAACACAGTGCCCGAAGCTATCATATCCTTAGCTTCTGCTCCACTCGAGGCGATACCTTCAAATTTAAGAATTTTAAAGAGTTCAACATGTTCTTTATTAATGAAAACATCTTTCATATTATTTATTACTCCAGTAATGATGAGTTGTCGCAATCTTTACTTTTTAATGAAGCAAGATAAAGGGTTTCTATTTCAGTCCTTGCCCATGGTGTTTTGCGCAGGAATTTAAGGCTTGATTTGATGCTGGGGTTCGAAGAAAAGTAGTTAATCTTGACTCTTATCGCCAAGCCTTCCCAGCCATAATAAATCAACAAACTATTTAAGATAGCCTCTAGCGTGATGCCATGCAGCGGATCATTAGAAGTTCTTTCCATCAACTATACCTTTTTTTGTTGCACATTGGAGGTTTAGTCAGATCTCGCTAAACTCTACTACTTCAAATACTATCAATCAGAATTAACAGGCCGTTTGAGTCAATAACAACTCGACCGCCATCTAAGATAAAATATTGAATTCCATGATCATGAGCTAAACGCAGTAGTTTAAGATTAGCTCCTTTGGGGTGTACCTCCCCTCGTTCCCACTTTTGATAGGTAGATGGAGTAACATTCAATATTTTAGCCATTACAGCTTGGCTAACTTTTTCTTTAATTCGCATGTTCTTTATTTCTTGTGCCTCAAGTTGTTTAACCTCACTTAAGTTAAGCATTTCTATTTCTTTAATAGTAATTGCATCTAACCGAAGATCTTTGGCAGTTTCTAACATAGCATCAATAATTTTACTCATTCTCAATCTCCACTAATGCCCCCTCTTTTATCAGCTTATTAATCTCCACATCAGAATAAGCCAACAATGAGCAATAATTTTAAAAGCTTTTTCTTCATTAGAAGAAATATACTTTTGGCATTCTTCTCAAACCCAAAAACAAAAAAACAATGTTTCCCTTTTTTGAAGGCGACGATAGTTCTTGTACTACCACTCTTTCCTCTGCCTTTATTCGCATTATTACACCACCACCATAATTAGCCTCGTAAATTACAATAGCAATTTCTTTAGCAGCGATATTAAGCGATTCATCACTAACTTGATTTTTTATAGCCCACTTGGCAAAAAATTTAGTTTTTATTATTTTCATCAATAACGCCTTGTGTAGTAAATATTACTATCCATTACAGTACTGATTACATAATTGGATAAAGGCCACAACCGTTTTTTATTTATTGAATAATCATGATTTGTGGATAAATTAACATAGACATCAAGAGGACTCCGGAAATAAAATTTATTGCTTTTTTTGAACAATTAGTTAATTAATAATCCGTTAATAAATGATCTCTATAATTTAAAAATCTATATAATGATTTACTCTAAGACAAAATGTTAGATATTTACGTTTGGAATCCCCGAAATAAAGACAGAAAAGAGATGTACGGCTCATTAAAAGCTCTTGCAAAAGCAATGACTAGGGGAGGCAATGTTGGACATATAAGCCTCGGTGTCACTCTTTATGAAAATCATCATAATTTGAAGGAAATAGATAAAAAATTTAAAGAACTTCGATTTAAAAAGGCTACACCGGTTTATGAAGCAGTCAAGAATGGTAACCCTAATGATATTGGTTTTTTTAAACGAGGAAAAAAATTAAACGGTATCAGTGCTTTTCTAAGTTTATGGCCAGACGGAGCTGGCGTTTCAAAAATACACGCTTTTAAAAGCTTCTTCAAAATAGGTGGAAAAACTCCGCCCACTTTTAGTAACAAAGTTCAACAAGACATGTTTGGTGAATGGTATCACAGTATGAATGATCCAAAACACATCATTGAACATCATCGTGGCAGTGAGTTTGAAGTTTCAGAATTGTCACAAAAAAAGGATAGGTTAGACACGAGAATAGAGGAGCTTAAAAAACAAAAAGACGCGATTCAGGACGAACTAAAAAAGAAAGGATGTCCTGTAAAATCTGCTGTTGAAAAAAGGAGGGAAGCCCAAAGATTAGAAGAAAAAAATACTAACGATGCATTTGATCTCGTTACAAAAAACTTTAAAAAAGAAGATCGAGATGTTGCTTTAGCACGGCAGAAGGAAGAATTAACAACAGAACTTAAAACCTTAAAATCGCAATTTCACCATTTATTGCAAAACGCCGATATTCCCAAATTTCATGGATATAAGGAATGGTATCGCCAATTGACATCAGAGTTTAATAAAAATGAAACGTTTTATGAAGATGCGCCAGATAGTAATAAGGTCAGACATTTTCTTTTACTTTATTTACAACAATTTAATACTGCTCCAGATAATGAAAATGAAGATGCACGTGAATTATTGTCTTTGCACCAACAAATTAAGGATGCAATGGACAAAATTAAGTGTATTGAGCATGAAGAGTTGCACATAAAGACGTTACAAGCTCAATTTGAAGCAGTAAAAACAGAACTGGGAGCTTTGCTAAAAGAAAGAGATGATGTTGAATTAGAACTCGATAATACAGAAATTACCGAAGGATTAAACCCGGATTTTACAGTATCCCTTCCCACAAGTGAAAGTGGACTGCCATTTGTTCTTAATGAAATACCTATCTTAAAAAAGATGGAAGCAATAATGCATGATCCAAATTTTCAATATGACGTGTTCGATAAAAACTGTGCCCGCGTTGTGAAAGAAAGTATTCGTGCTGGAATTTCGCCTGCGACTCTAAAGGCTATAGAAAATTTATCAGATTTTTCCAAGGGATTTTTTGATTCTAAATTTTTTACAACTCCGGTTGGTGTGATGGAGTGGGTTTTAAAATTAAATCATTATCTCTATGAGCTCAATTATCCAGAACTACAAAAGAGTAAACAAGATACAAACGAATTCCATCCCTAATTATAGAAAACCAGTATTTATCGTAATAAACGCGACCTCATCAACATTTGCATACTATACAATTCGAGGGCTTGCCCTTTTAACATTAATTACAAATTCTGTCTTTTCCTCCATACTCAGCTCTCGAGCTTTATTCACTGCTTCTTCTCTGAACTTTCGGGAAGCGTGCCGATGGTCAAGCCAGGAAATAATAAGAGCAAGAGAAGTTATCCATGAGTTTTATTTATCTGCTAAGCTGCAAAATTGAGATTTAACACAAGAAGAGCTTAACTATGTTATTGGTCAACAAATTTTAGCTAAAAGTAAAATAAACAAGCCAAAAGAGATAAAAGAATTTATCAGGGGTCGTGTGGAAGAACCACCAAAAGTGTTAATTTGTATTAGTTCCGATTTAATCTGACACATCACTTGAAAAGGAGAGTTTCCGGTTTTGATAGAAGTGCGAACTTTAAATCAAAACAAAAGGAAAACTCTCAATTTTGAATAGTAACGTTAAAATCATTAAACATAAAGTTGGATTACTTAATCTTGCTGAAGAACTTGGCAATGTGTCAAAAGCCTGCAAAGTAATAGGGTTGTCTAGAGATACATTCTACCGTTATAAATCAGCTGTAGATGAAGGTGGTGTTGATGCGTTATCTGATCAGAATCGCATAAAGCCCAATTATAAAAATCGAGTTGATGAAGCAATCGAATCAGCGGTAAAGGAACACGCTATAGAATACCCCGCACAAGGCGCTTATCGCGTCTCAGCTTCATATTTATTTTGAAGACCGTATGAACCTGAGACTTAGATAATCAATGAGGTGACACAGTTAGATG
>NZ_LNXV01000036.1:194831-306938 GCF_001467025.1 Legionella brunensis
CAACGCTCCTATTGAAAGTATCGAACAAATCACTGAAAGCATAGAAGCTCTTTTTAAATAAAGTTTAAAAAATTGGCAAACTAGCTTGCTTATTCTGTAAGAACAAGACACATGACTTTGTTATTCACATCCTTAGCTACCATTATCAGTAAAACTTTTGCATGACCAGCATCTTTTACTTTATTCTGCGCGCTCATTTACTTCGATGTAAACTCCGCGAGATGTCTTGTTCTAAAGCAAAATCTACTGGTTATGCAGGAGTTCTAATATCTCCTATACCCCTAAGCTTTTGGCGACAACTTCGCGCAAATCTCTTGATAAATCAAGGGTAACCAATTGATTTAACTCTTCTTTCATCAACTCTTGTCTTTTTAAATCATAACGTCGCCAACGGGTAAAGGGGATTGCTAATCTTGCAGTAATTTGCGGATTTATTTTATCCAACTTTGCTATCATTTCCGTTAAAAATGCATAACCACTCCCATCTTTAGCATGGAAATTTCGTGGATTGGCTTGACAAAAAGATCCAATTAAGGCCCTAACTTTATTGGGATTTTTAATATTAAATGCAGGATGTAAGAGCAGAATTCTGACTCTTGTTAAAGTATCTCGTAATTCACTGCTAGCTTGAATTGCAAACCATTTATCTAATACCAGCTCATCTTGTGACCACTGCCTATAAAAATTATCGATGGCCTGTTCCCTTGCGGAATCATGTGCACAATTATTGAGCAAAGCAAAACTGGCAATTTGATCGGTCATTGTCTGAGACTTGATAAATTGCTGCTGACATAAGCTTAATACGCGTTCTTCGTCAGCTTTCATCATTAGCCATAAACACACATTGCGTAATTGCCTTTGACCATAAGCTTGGGCATGCATAGCGTGATCTTCAATTTGCCACAAACGCTGATAAGTCGCATAGGCTTCTTCAAATAAATGAGTACCTAATTCCACACGAAAAAAATCACGTGCCGCTTCAACAGCATCCACATCAACGGTGGTTAAAGACGCCGCAACCTCTTCAAAAGCAGGAGGCGTCAAAATTTCTGCACGCAAAGCATTGTCAAGGGAATCATCTAATAAAACATGACGATAGGCATCAAGTAATGCATCCGGTATGCGCCATTCTTGTCGAGGACGATTAAAATAATCCTTTATACAATCTAGTGCCAAGCGTTGGGCAGCATCCCATTTAGCAAAACCATCCGACTCAAAACGTAATAAAGCCAATAACTCTTTCTCCGTAGCCTGAGAATGAAGTTTTATTGGTGCAGAAAAATCGCGAAGCAATGAAACAATAGGCTCTTCTTTTAAGTCTGTAAAATTGAATGTTTCTTTAATCTCTCGCAATTCTAAAACCTCTTTTTTAAGAGGCAAAAGTTGGCCGTCAGCTGCAAATAACGCAACTCGAATAGGAATATGAAAAGGTTTTTTATCCGTGCATTCTGGAGTTGCAGGGCAAGACTGCGTCATTGTAAGGGTAAGGTTACCGTTGTTAAAATTCTTAGTCACATGAACTTCTGGAGTTCCTGCTTGGTTATACCAACGCTTAAATTGGGTAAAATCAACTTTATTAGCATCCTCCATGGCGGCAACAAAATCATCAATTGTCACCGCTTGTCCATCATGTCGGTCAAAATATAAATCCATCCCGCGGCGAAATCCTGCCAACCCTAGCAAAGTTTGTTGCATCCGAATAACTTCAGCACCCTTATTGTAAACGGTAGCTGTGTAGAAATTATTAATTTCTTGATAAGACTCAGGTCTGACAGGATGAGCCATTGCACCAGCGTCTTCAGGAAATTGTGTGTTACGCAATACTTTCACATCAAGAATTCGATTCACATCACGTGAATTCATATCACGAGAAAACTCTTGATCACGAAATACCGTTAATCCCTCTTTTAGACTTAATTGGAACCAATCTCGACAAGTAATGCGATTTCCGGTCCAATTATGAAAATATTCATGACCAACAACACCTTCGATGTCAGCAAAATCTTGATCAGTTGCAGTATCAGGGCGCGCCAGAATATATTTGGAGTTAAAAATATTTAACCCCTTGTTTTCCATTGCCCCCATGTTGAAATCGCTCACAGCCACAATCATAAAAATCGCAAGATCATATTCGCGGCCATAGACCTCCTCATCCCAACGCATTGCTCGCTTTAAAGAGGCCATTGCATGGCCACATTTGTCTTCGTTGCCAGGTTCAACATATAATCTTAAATCAACGTTTTTACCTGAGGCTGTAGTAAATTTATCCTTGACACAAGCCAAGTCCCCCGCCACCAAAGCAAAAAGATAAGAGGGTTTTTTGAATGGATCTTGCCATTGCACCCAGTGTCTTCCGCCTGACAAATCCCCTGAACCAATTAAGTTACCATTAGAAAGCAAAACAGGATAAGTCTCCTTATCTGCTGTTATCCTTGTGGTGTAGGGTGCTAGCACATCAGGTCTATCCGGGAAGAAAGTAATACGTCGGAAACCTTCTGCTTCGCACTGGGTACAAAAAAGATGATTGGAGCGGTAAAGACCAGATAATTGCGTATTTTCCTGGGGCCGCACACGAGTTATAATCTTCAACGTCAATTCATCAGGACAATGATTGATAATCAAATCACCCTGTTCTAAGCGATAACTCGCATCATCAAGTTCTTTATCATTCATATGAATGCTGACTAGCTCTAATTCATCCCCATATAGGTGCAAAGCTCCTTCATTTTCACGCTTAAGTTGCAGTTGGCTAGTAATTAATGCATGGTCATCATATAAATCAAAATTGAGCTCGACATTTTTTACCGTAAAAACAGGAGGTTGGTAATTTTTCAAGTAAATGGTAGTGTCTGGCATGGACTTTGCTCCGCTCTTGATATGAATTAAAAAATAATAAAATAATAGTTTGAATTTGTTATTAAATTTCTGACTATAATAAATTTAGATAGTGTCTCGCTTTTACAGGCGAAATGCAAAAATTTGAATAGTAGAAAAAAGCTGAGCTGTTTTTCCCAGTAGGCAGGGATTAGTAAAAGGGGATGACTTATGAATACACATGATTTTTTAGCGGGTTACACCCAACGCTTTGTTGACAACAAAGAGGAGGAATTAACCCTGAATGAATACCTGGAGTTGTGTCGCACTGATCCTGCTGCCTACGCCAATCCAGCTGAGCGCCTTCTAATGGCAATCGGCGAGCCTGAACGCATTGATACTCGCCATGACCCTGTCTTGTCACGACTTTTCTCCAATAAGGTGATTCATCAATATCCTGTTTTTAAAGAATTTTTTGGTATGGAAGAACCTATTGAACAAATTGTAGGCTTTTTAAGGCATTCTGCCCAAGGTCTTGAAGAAACCAAGCAAGTACTTTATCTCTTAGGTCCTGTAGGTGGCGGAAAATCATCTTTAGCCGAAAAATTAAAAGATTTGATGCAAAAAACTCCTTTCTATGCTATTAAAGGTTCTCCCGTATTCGACTCCCCTCTCTCTTTATTTAATCCTGAAGAAGACGGCGAGTTACTTTTTGAACGTTTTGGTATTCCTCCAAGGCATTTACGTTATGTTATGTCTCCTTGGGCGGTAAAGCGTTTACAAGAATTCAATGGTGATATCAGCCAATTTAAAGTAATTAAGGTAAAACCTTCGCGCTTAAAACAGATTGCTATTGCCAAGACTGAACCTGGAGATGAAAACAACCAGGATATTTCTTCTTTAGTCGGTAAAGTTGATATTCGTAAGCTGGAAGAATTCTCGCAAGATGATCCAGATGCCTATAGCTATTCTGGTGGTTTATGTCGAGCAAACCGCGGGTTACTCGAGTTTGTTGAAATGTTCAAAGCCCCCATTAAAGTGCTACATCCTTTATTAACTGCTACCCAAGAAGGTAATTACAACGCAACCGAAGGCTTATCAGCTATTCCCTTTGAGGGCATTATTCTTGCACACTCTAACGAAGCTGAATGGCAATCTTTCCGCAATAATAAAAATAACGAAGCCTTCATTGATCGCATTAACATTGTAAAAGTCCCTTATTGCTTGCGCGTTTCTGAAGAATTAAGGATATATAAGAAGCTAGTGGATCACAGCTCTTTGAAAGAAGCACCTTGTGCCCCAGGAACTTTGGATATGCTTGCACAGTTTTCTGTTTTAACCCGTTTAAAAGAACCACAAAATTCAAGCATCTATTCAAAAATGCGAGTTTATAATGGAGAAAGCTTAAAGGATACCGACCCTAAAGCGAAATCTTATCAAGAGTATCGTGACTTTGCTGGCGTTGATGAAGGTATGAGCGGGATTTCAACACGCTTTGCCTTTAAGATTTTATCAAAGGTATTTAATTTTGATCATACTGAGATTGCAGCTAACCCGGTTCATTTGCTATATGTCCTAGAGCGACAAATTGAGCAAGAACAATTTCCTCAAGAATTGCATGAAAAATATTTGACGTTCATGAAAGAGTACTTAACTCCCAAGTATGTCGAATTTATTGGTAAAGAAATTCAAACTGCTTATCTCGAATCCTATTCTGAATACGGTCAAAATATCTTCGATAGATACATAACTTATGCCGATTTTTGGATTCAGGATCAAGACTACCGTGATCCAGATACCGGAGAAATTTTTGATCGCAGCTCATTAAATTTAGAGTTAGAAAAAATAGAAAAACCGGCAGGTATTTCAAATCCTAAAGACTTCCGTAATGAAGTTGTAAACTTTGTTCTTAGAGCACGGGCAAATAACCATGGCAAAAATCCAGTATGGAATAGCTATGAAAAATTAAAAACCGTGATTGAGAAAAAAATGTTTACTAACACAGAGGATTTATTACCGGTAATCTCTTTTAATGCCAAGGCCTCTGAGGACGATAAGAAAAAACATGAAGAATTTATTGCTCGCATGGTAGACAAAGGTTACACCCGTAAACAAGTGAGATTACTGTGTGAATGGTATTTACGAGTGCGTAAATCACAGTAACTAGCGGGTTGTCTTGCAAATGGCCAGTCTGTCGATGTGTGACTCTTTAAGATTGAGAAAAGCGATAAATAAGGATTCTAGTTATGTCGCAAATTATTGATAGACGGCTAAACGCTGGTAAGAAAAGTACAGTCAATCGCCAGCGTTTTCTTCGTCGCTACAAAAACCAGATTAAACGCGCAGTATCTGATGCCGTCGGTAAACGTAGTATTACCGAAATTGATCAAGGTGAGGAAATCAGCATTCCCGCACGAGATATTTCTGAACCGCGTTTCCATCGTGGAGAAGGCGGACATATAGAACGTGTATTACCCGGGAATGATGAGTTCATGACAGGGGATAGGATTAAACGCCCTTCAGGAGGAGGTGATGGAGGGGGTGGGGGTGGCCAAGCTAGTGATACTGGCGAAGGAGAGGATGAATTTGTCTTTCAACTATCTCGTGAAGAGTTTCTTGATTTGTATTTTGAAGATTTGGAATTACCCGATTTGGTCAAAAAAGAATTGGCCAAAATGACGACTTACAAAACAATACGGGCAGGGGTAACAAGCAGCGGTATCCCGACCAACATTAATGTCGTTCGCTCGATGCGTCAGGCCACAGGACGACGCATGGCTTTAGCTTCACCCTATAAACGTCAGTTACGAGCAGCAGAAGAAGAATTGCAAAGATTAGAAGAAAACCCCAATGCTCAAAAAATTGATATCCTGCGTTTAAAACGAGATATTGAATTTCTGAAGAAAAAAATTAAATCAGTTCCCTTTATCGATACGATTGATTTACGCTACAACAATCGCATTCGTGTTCCCTCCCCTTCGACTCAAGCCGTCATGTTTTGCGTAATGGACGTGTCCGGCTCGATGGATGAAGCTAAAAAAGATATTGCCAAACGATTCTTTATTCTTTTGTACCTGTTTTTGACCAAAAATTATGAAAAAATTGAATTAGTTTTCATTCGTCACCACACTTCAGCCAAAGAAGTTAATGAGGAAGAATTCTTTTATTCCCGGGAAACAGGAGGCACGGTGGTTTCCAGTGCATTGGAATTATTATCCGCTATTATTGAAGCACGCTTTCCACCCTCTGCCTGGAATATTTATGTCGCGCAAGCCTCTGATGGGGATAATTGGAATGCTGACTCACCATACTGTCAGGAGTTGTTGCAAGAAAAAATTATGCCTTTGCTGCAGTATTTTGCCTACATAGAGATTATGCCTCGCCATCATCAGAGTCTTTGGGAAGTCTATCAGCAAATACGTAATAATTATCCTAATTTTGCAATGGAAAATATTGATAACGTGGCAGATATTTATCCTGTTTTTCGCGAATTATTCAAAAGGAAAACCACATGAGAAAAAAGCCTTTATCCACTGGAGCTGAATGGACCTTTGAACTGATTCAAGCCTATGATAAAGAAATTGCTCGTCTGGCTAAGGATTTCAAATTAAATACTTATCCAAATCAGATTGAAATAATCTCAGCAGAACAAATGATGGACGCCTATGCCTCTGTTGGTATGCCTATTGGATATCACCATTGGTCATTTGGCAAGCATTTTGTGGGTGTTGAGAAAAGCTATAAACGGGGGCAGATGGGCTTGGCTTATGAATTAGTGATTAACTCCAATCCTTGTATTTCTTATCTCATGGAAGAAAATACAATGGCAATGCAGGCTTTAG
This sequence comes from Legionella brunensis, assembly GCF_001467025.1. Taxonomy (GTDB): domain Bacteria; phylum Pseudomonadota; class Gammaproteobacteria; order Legionellales; family Legionellaceae; genus Tatlockia; species Tatlockia brunensis. The sequence goes on from NZ_LNXV01000036.1 coordinate 201,488, forward strand.
TTATTGCCCATGCTTGTTATGGTCACAACTCTTTTTTTAAGAATAATTATTTATTCAAAATGTGGACCTCAGCAGATGCCATTATTGATTATCTGGTTTTTGCCAGAAACTACATCAGTGAATGTGAGCAACGCTATGGTATTGATGAAGTTGAATCCATTCTCGATGCCTGTCACTCATTAATGAACTATGGAGTTGATCGTTATAAACATCCCGCAAGTTTATCGATTCAAGAAGAGAAAATTCGCCAACAAAACCGCGAAATATATCTGCAGTCACAGGTAAATGAATTGTGGCGTACTATTCCGCAAAGTAAACAGGTTGATGAGAACGGACAAAAAAAACGCTTCCCGGAAGAGCCACAAGAAAATATTCTTTACTTTATTGAAAAAAATGCGCCTTTGTTAAAATCTTGGCAACGAGAAATTGTACGTATTGTTAGGAAAATTGCACAATATTTTTATCCTCAAGGGCAGACCAAAGTAATGAATGAAGGCTGGGCTTGTTTTTGGCATCATACCCTATTAAATGCCCTATACGATGAGGGTTTAGTCACTGATGAGTTTATGTTAGAGATTCTACAGAGCCATACGAATGTGATTATGCAGCCCGCTTTTAACAGCCCTTATTTCTCCGGCATTAATCCTTACACCTTAGGTTATCACATGATGCAAGATATTAAGCGCATTTGCGAAAATCCGACTAAGGAAGACGAAGAATGGTTCCCCTATTTGGTAAATACTGATTGGCTCTCAAGCCTCGATTTAGCAATGAGAAACTTTAAAGATGAAAGTTTTATTGCGCAATATTTATCGCCACGACTAATACGTGAACTTAAGTTATTTTATGTTGTCGATGATGATAGACAACCTGATCTCTTCGTGGGTGCCATTCATAATGAGCAAGGCTATCAAACCATTCGCGAAGCCTTATCCAGACAATACAATCTCGGTTACCTTGAACCTGATATTCAAATCTATTCCGTCGATGTAGAAGGGGATCGCTCTTTAACGTTGCGTTATACGCAACAGAATCGTGTGCCGCTTGGAGAGAGTACTAACGAAGTATTGAAGCATTTGTATACTTTATGGAAATTCCCGGTCGCCATACATGCTGTTGACCCTACCGGACAAATCACTGCTGAATATCATTGTCCTCAATTGCCGAGCAAAAATTTACCCAAAGATAGCCATTAAATGATAATCAGAGCTTGTTAATAAAGGTTATCCATAATCAGAAATGATTATTTTTAATTCAAAACGTCTATGATATAATCATAGAAACACATTTTTTAACTATCATGCCAGGTCCTACTGCAAATAAAGCCGTGCTTGCCAATCCAACAGCTACCCAAGGTTTTGCAGATGCTCTACAAATTGGCTATCAGAATAGGCCAGAGCTCTTCGCACTGAATATTGTATTGCCGTCTTTATTGTATGACCACGTCATAGAAATCGAAGAACGTATTGATGCTCGCGGGAATATTTTACAGCCTTTGAATGAGAGCGATGCAGAAATCGCCATGAATGAAGCTTATGATAAAGGGTATCGGGCAATAGCCATTGTTTTAATGCATGGCTACCGTTATCAGCAACATGAAGCAAAGCTTGAATTACTTGCTAGAAGAATTGGTTTTACCCAAATTTCTGTGAGCCATAAAGTTGCTCCCGTCATGAAATTTGTAGGCCGTGGTGATACCACCGTGGTTGATGCGTATCTTTCTCCAGTATTACAACGCTATATTAGACTCTTGCAAAAAAAACTGCAGCATATCCCGTTATTTTTTATGCAGTCCAATGGTGGATTGGCTAATGCCAAATCCTTTAAAGGAAAGGAAAGTATTTTTTCGGGACCTGCTGGTGGTGTCATTGGCATGGTTAAAACAAGCCAAATGGCCGGTTTTAATAAGGTCATTGGCTTTGATATGGGTGGAACTTCCACCGATGTTTCTCATTTTGCCGGTGACTATGAGCGTCTTTATTCTTGTGAATTTGCCGGTATTCGCTTGCAAACACCAATGATGTTAATTCACACCATTGCCGCAGGAGGCGGTTCTATTCTTCATTTCGATAGCCAACGTTACATTGTCGGTCCGGACTCGGCAGGGGCTAACCCTGGCCCCAGTTGCTATGGTCATAGCGGACCTCTAACCATCACCGATTGCAATGTAATGGTAGGCAAGATTCAAGCAGATTTTTTCCCACAAGTGTTTGGTTTAACGGGAAACCAACCCATTGATGTAGGCATTGTTAACAAAAAATTTTACCAATTAACTCAAGAAATCAATCGTGTTACAGGTGACCAACAAACAGCTGAACAGGTAGCTGAAGGCTATCTCAAGATAGCCATTGAAAATATGGCCAATGCTATTAAAAAAATCTCTGTCCAACGTGGTTATGATGTAAGCCAGTATCTCTTGAATTGCTTTGGAGGGGCAGCAGGGCAACACGCTTGTTTAGTCGCTGATAACTTAAAGATGAAATCTATCTTAATTCATCCTTTAGCAGGTGTTTTATCAGCCTATGGCATAGGCTTGGCAGAAATTAGAGCTCTACGAGAAAGCCCTATTGAAAAACCTTTAAAGCAAGCACTGCTAGCTTCTTTAAAGCTAAAACTCCAAGAGCTCGAGCAGGCTAATCAAAACGAATTAAAAGCACAGGGTGTAATAAAAAGGATGACTCACAAACAACAAATTCATCTACGCTATGAAGGCTCTGATACCATGATCCCTGTGGAGTTCATGTCCATTCAGCGAATGCGAACAGCATTTGTCGCAAAACATCGAAAGCAATTTGGCTTTGCTGCTTTAAAGAAAACTTTAATCGTAGAAGCCATTGCCGTAGAAACCATTGTCGAAAATGATCCCCTTAAAGAGATTGATTATCCTCTTCATCAACGTTCGCGGGAAGAAATTCCTATCAGCAAAACTGTTACTGTTTTTAGTCAGGGGCAGTCTCATCAAGTCCCCATTTATCAACGGCAAAATTTATTAGCCGGGGATTGTATCCAGGGTTTCGCGATTATTAGTGACCCCAACGCAACAACGGTGATTGAAATCGGTTGGCAAGCACAAGTAACGCCCCAAAATTATTTGCTATTAACACGTTATCTGCCTTTCACTAAACAAATTATTCATGCTAATCATGTCAATCCAATTATGTTGGAAGTCTTTAACAATCGCTTTATGAATATCGCTGAGCAGATGGGAGAAGTTCTGCGAAATACAGCAAGCTCTGTCAATATTAAAGAGCGGTTAGATTTCTCTTGTGCGATTTTCGATGAGAAGGGCGAATTAGTAGCTAATGCACCCCATATCCCAGTGCATCTTGGGTCTATGAGTGCAAGTGTTAAAAGTATTATAAAAAATAATTTTAAGGCTATGCATGCCGGGGATGTTTATATGTTAAACGCACCTTATGACGGTGGAACTCATTTACCTGATATTACGGTTATTACGCCTGTGTTTGCTAAAAATGAAGAGAAGTTGCTCTTTCTTTTAGGCTCTCGTGGTCACCACTCTGATATCGGAGGAATTACACCTGGCTCTATACCTGCCACAAGCACCACAATTGAAGAGGAAGGCGTGGTGATTAACAATTTTAAAATAGTTGATAGAGGCCGCTTTCTTGAGCAAGCAGCTTTTAAAGTTTTAACGAAAGGTCCTTATCCTGCACGTAACCCTAAGCAAAATATTGAGGATTTAAAGGCACAAATTGCTGCGAATACTTGTGGTGCTAAAGAATTGTGGGACTTAGTCATGCAATTTGGCTTAGAGGTTGTCGAAGCTTATATGCAATATGTTCGTAGCAATGCCACTTTAGCAGTTAAATAGTTGTTAACAAAACTTAAGGATGGTCAATTTTGCTATGACTTTGATGATGGTAGCCAAGTTTGCGTAAGAATCTCCCTTAATAAGGATAAAACACAAGCCTGTATTGATTTCACCGGAAGTTCACCACAACATCCTGGGAATTTTAATGCTCCGGTGTCCATCTGCCAGGCTGCTGTTTTGTACGTCTTGCGCTGCTTAATTGCAGAAAATATCCCTTTAAATAGCGGCTGTTTCGCCCCTATTGACCTCATTATTCCACCCCGAAGTTTACTAAGCCCCAGTTATCCTGCTGCCGTGGTAGCGGGAAATGTGGAAACATCTCAATGCATTGTGGATGCTTTATTCGGCGCTTTAGGTGTAGTTTCTGCATCCCAAGGTACTTGTAATAATCTTACTTTCGGCAATACTGAGTATCAGTACTATGAAACAATTTGTGGAGGCTCTGGAGCAGGTCCAGGCTTTAATGGCACTTCTGCTGTTCATACTCATATGACCAATACTCATCTTACCGACCCCGAAGTTTTAGAATGGCGCTTTCCTGTCTTGCTGGAAGAATTTTCTATACGAACTGATAGTGGTGGTGCAGGTAAATATCAAGGTGGAAATGGCGTTAGCCGCCGTATTCGCTTTCTAGAATCTATGACTGTCAACATTATCTCCAATCATCGCAAAATTCCTCCCTATGGTTTACAAGGAGGATCCCCTGGAAAAACAGGGGCTAACTGGCTAAAGCGAGCTAATGACGCCATTGAAAACCTTGGTGGCTGCGTGCAAATAGAAATGACAGCGGGGGATGTTCTTATCATCGAAACACCAGGTGGTGGAGGCTACGGCAAGAAACGGTAAAAACCTAATACTCTGCCCCTGAACTGTGGCAAAAAATTTCAAACTTAGGTATACTTTAAAAACAATCTGTACTAAAAATTTGCTGTTATGGACTCTTCGAATACCCAATCCATTTTTGACTCACTTCATGAAATTAAATCTAATTTTGAAGAGTTAATGGGTAAATTTGGCTTGAAATCCCCTGGCGATGTATTGAAGTTTTTTGCTTCAAAAGAAGGCATAGAGATAATTGATCACTTCATTCAAGAAATAGTTCAAAAGCGCAAAGAAGAAGAGATGATTGCCTTGCAATGGCAGGAACAACAAGAAGAAAGAGCCTCTTTATTACATGAACTAGCAGAAGAGGATGAAGCCAAAAAAGAGGACACGCAACATCAAAAACCTAACATTGTTAAACCACCACCAACACCTGAAGAAGGCAAGGATAAATCAAAAGACTCTGCATTAGATAGACGCCTTGCTTCTTTGAATACTGACTTACAAAAAGCTACCGAAGAAAAAAAACAAACCGAAAAAAAATACGAAGAATATGATAAAAATCTTGCCGAAGTTGATAACTTTATTAGTTCTATTGACTCATCCAATCCCAAACTAGCTCTAGAAGCTCAAATCGCACGACTTGAAGGTACAGAAAAAGACCGTGAAAAAAAGGCAAAAAAAATATCCGATATGATTGATAAAGGCAATGTTACGGAGGCAAAAGCAGAACTTGAAAAACTCAAAGCCAAAAACCTTCAAATTGGAACCTTAAAAGACATGCTCGCCGTCGTTAATGACAAAAAAGTAATGTACAACAAAGATGGGAAACAAGTGAATTCCTTTAAGGAGGCTGCTTATATTGTTCCTAAAGATAAACAGCTCGTTAAAGAGGGAGAGGAATTTTATCTCTATGATAAAAATAAAAAAATAGACAAGACTCAAGCACGACAAGACTTTCTTAACAAAGAATCGGAAATGACTTGTGTTAAGGATTTAGTCCAAAATAATCGCACCATAGAAATGTCTGAGTTTGATAGCAAAATAGCAAATTTAAGGGAACAACTGAATGAAGCACAAGAGGAAAAAAACCGTAGTAAGCAAACCCCTCCCATGAGCTCTTTATCAGTGACGTCAGAAATTGCATCAGACACAGGCTTAGAATACTTTAACAAACCCGAAAACAAAGAAAAATCAACAACCATGCAACCACAAGAAGATCCTTTAGACAGCTATAACCTATAACCCAAACTGATAATTGATACCAAAAATAAGATTTAAACGAAACCACCTTTAAGATGGCTTCGTTGTATTTTAATAGTTATTCACTAGCAAGCTCAATTGCGAATGCCAATCCTAATTTGGTGAAATTAGTCATATGCTCAGCACTCAACAAATCCATAGTATCGCGTGAAGAGTGAATGTAAGGATTATGGTCTTCAAAACTTGTCTCGCAAGGGAACGCTGCAGGAATGCCAGCCATCATCCAAGATGCATGATCACTACAACCATAACCACACTTAGAGTAACTTACGGGTACCTTGACGTAAGTTTGAATCAAATCAACCATAAAATTACTCAATGCTTTATCGGTATAATCACGAAAAACCCACATCGTTTGATCGTTCATATCATTACGAAAACCTGTCATATCAAATTGAATAGCCGCTTTAACAGGAATTTCTTTATTTTGAAACTCCTCAACCACATATTGAGAGCCTACTAAACCACGCTCTTCAGCAGCATACCAAATGATATAAATAGGTCGTTTTAATGCGAGATCTGACGCTAAAAGCACACGAGCCATCTCCATAACACTAGAAGACCCACTACCATCATCTCCTGCTCCAGGCATGCGGCCATCAAGCGTATCCATATGAGCACCAATAACAATACCTGGCGCCTTTAAATCTTTCCCAATGACAGTCACCAATGAAGGTTGCTTATACCATCCTGTTTCCACAAAATAGGTACTCGTATCCTTTCGTCCGTATTCTTCCGCTATCCCTTCAAATTGCCCTTTTAACCACTCAGCAACCTCTTTCCCTCGGGTCACCGTTGCTGAGCGATTGTAATAAGAAGTTAGATGAGTCAAGGTATTTATAATATTAGCGGTTTCAACTTTTTCAAGAGCAGCATTTACTGCCTCAGTATGGTTGATTTCATAACTAACATCTGAATATACGGCTGGCTTTATGCTCGACTTTGCCAAAAGCTTTTGAGCGGCATGCTGTTTTGAACTGAAGGTATTAGCACTTAATTGATGACTAACGTTGACGAATCGTCCACAATGGACCTCATCAGCAAATAGCGCAAGTTTATTCATATCTGGCGCGGGAACTTCAATAATTTTAAACGCTTTATTTTCAGCCAACACCTCATAAGCCGAAGACAACTTCGCTGCCAAGCAATGTGGTACTTGCAACTGCTCCATTTGAGGCAGAATAGCCGCTGAGAGTGAGTTAGTTGTCAAAACAAAACCTGCAGACAAACCAACCATCCATTGAGTAAAACGCATTATCGCTCCTTGTTAACGTTGAAAAAATCGTTTTCATGGTACAGAGGATCGAAAACTATGTCACCCTATTTATAGCCACACCATTTATTTTTTTACGTTAATCCTTTTGATGTCAGCAATGATTTTTTTTTGTTCTTCAGGTTATTGATAATCATTTTCATTTGTTATAAAGTTTCATTTCTTTTCGTCTGGTTACTTGGTGAACAATGAAAGCAAAAAAAATCCCTTACTACCTCCTTCTGATACTATTGACCATTGGCGCAAGCCTTATTCTTGGTTTTTTAAGTTTTGGTGGCATGTTTGTATTATGGCCCGTTTTGCCTTTAGCCTTTGGCGCATTCTTTCTTTCTGTTGCTTATGAGGGAGAAATTTATTTACAAAACATCAAAGGCGCTTTAAACAAGCTGTTTTTTAAGCGAGACTATTTAAAGCATCACCTTGCCAATGAATATCTGCTGACCCATTTTCCCGAGGATACGTCTGCCAACGATTGTCCTAAATTTTTTAAGGATTATGAAAAACAATTGCAATTACTGCATCTATTCGATCATAAGCGGCTTGACGAACAAAGCCTTAAGCAGAAAAAACATATCGAGAAAACTCTAAGGAATATGGAAAAATGGTTCACTCGGCAACTCTTTGCCATAAACAAAGATGAGACCAACCTTTCACCTTATGAGAATGAAATAAGAATATGGCTGCAAACACACGAGAAAGAACTCTGGCAAGCTAAATTTGAACAACGTCGTAGTACGTTTAATAAAGTCAAACTTTTTAGTATTCTAGCCGGTCTTTTCATGGGCTTAGGTACCACCTATCTATTAGTAGAAGCCTTTTCTGTTATTCCTGTACTAGCTACTATTCCCTTTACCATGCTGCCGTTTTTTATTGTCCCTATGGCTGTCATTGCTGGTGCTGCTTATGGTTTTTTAACGTTCAATGCAGTAACAGATATGATCAACAATGACACCATTCGCAAATGGTATGACAAGATTCGCAAAGACTTATCAAAAGGTATAAATCCACGTTCTGTTTTTATTGCTCTAACAGCCGTTCTTTTGGTTAGCCTAGCCGTTGCTCTCACCGTTTGTACAGCAGGCACTTGGTGGACTGTGGTAAAAAATACACGCCCACTTTTCAGCTGGATGGGCAAATTACCCAGCTTTGTCATGGGAATTATCAATCCTATCATTACTGGAATGTCTTCATTAGTATTTAACTTACAAAATACGAGTGAATCCTTGGAAATGATTAATCAAGCCACCAAAGCAAAAGGCAGCCTACTAAAGCGTCTTAGTCAATCACTCGCTGAAAGTTGGAGTAATTTAAGAGCAAGAGAAAATTGGCTACAAATTTTTAATCCCGCGCGTATTTTATTAAAACTTACCGTAACTCCTCTTCGTATTCTTTTCTTTTTAGGACACTTAGTCAGTATTGGAGTCACAGCTGATCGCGTCCCAGGGATTCCCGAAATCCTCTCAGCATTACTGGGAATTATCAGTGAAGGCTTTGAAGACGTGCATTACTTTTTTGAGCACAAACATGAAAAACATCATCATAATCACGAAGAAACACAAGAGCACCAAGCCTCTCACACAAAGGATTTATTAAAGGAACGCCTGGCATCTAATCATGGTCATGATCATAGTGTTGATATTCCTACTCGGTTATTGAAAACTTTATTTATCCCCTTATATGCGCTTGCAGCAGCATGGGATAGCTGGGCAAGTAAAAACAACCAAGATACCTCTCGCAAAATCCTGGACTTTAAAAAAGCTTGGGAGAAACAAAATGGACTAGAAGAAATCAGCCATGTCCACTTAACAAGAACCGAGGGTCCTTCCACAACCTGGTCAGCTCAATATGCAATTTTCCGTATCGAACGTTTTAAAGAAAAACATTTAGAAAAAACGCTCTGGAACAAGAATATTGCTGATGAAAAAATAAATGAATTAAATAACTTACAAAAGGACTTGCGTCAAGGTGCCGCGGTGAAAGAGCGTTTAGAAGAGGAGCAGAAAAAAACGGTATACAGCAAACAACGTTTCTTTAACCATCAGGGCGCTAAAACTCATACACAAGCCTTTTTAGAAGAGTTACCTGATCAAATTAGTTCGCCAGCGGCTTAAACTAAACAATGTAAGTTGGCTACAGTCCAACTTACATTTTACTCTTTTGCTCATCCCATGTAGGCCAATCAATATACCCATGCGCCCCTCCGGCATACCATAGCTCTTTGGGGGCTTCATTTAATGGGGCTCTCTTTTGCAAACGAGTGACTAAATCTGGATTACCAATAAAAGCACGACCAAAACAAATCAAGTCTGCCGCATTTTCTTGCCGTGCTTTGATGGCCAAGTCAAAATCATAGCCGTTATTAGCCATATACTGGCCATTAAATAAGCTGCGTAGTGTCGCAAAATTAAAATCAGCAGGAATTTTCCGCGGCCCGATTGTTATCCCCTCGACACAATGAAGATATAGCAGATTAAATGGATTCATTGCTTTGACCACATATGAAAATGTCTCCATGGGTTTACTATCAGCAATGTCATTGGCCGGACTTACCGGTGATAGCCGCACACCTGTTCTTTCGCCTGGCCAAACCATAGCTAGCTCTTCTAACAATTCCAATAGAAACCGAACACGGTTTTGCAAGCTTCCTCCATAACAGTCTGTTCTTTTGTTGGTTTTATCACAAATAAATTGATCAATTAGATAGCCATTTGCCGCGTGCAATTCAATACCATCAAATCCGGCTTGCTTGGCGCATCGGGCCGCATGAACATACTGTTCGATTACCTCTGGAATTTCTACCGTTTCTAAAGCGCGAGGTGTTACTAAATCTTTAAAACCCGTTTCGGTATAGGCTTGTCCCATAGGTTTAATTGCAGAGGGGGCAACCGGAAGTTGATTATCAGGCTGCAAATCGGGATGAGAAATGCGCCCAACATGCCAAAGTTGTGCAAAAATGAGGCCCTTTTTTGCATGGACAGCATCCGTAACCAGCTTCCAGCCAGCTATCTGCTCTTCGGAATAGATACCCGGCGTAAATGCATAGCCCTTGCCTTGTTGCGAAATTTGTGTGGCTTCACTAATAATCAAGCCCGCACTGGCTCTCTGGGCGTAATACTCTGCATTCATAGGTCCTTGTACATCCCCTTTCCCAGCTCTGCTACGAGTTAAGGGAGCCATGATAATTCGATTAGCAAGTGTTAACGAACCAAGCATCGTTGGCAAAAACAAATCACTGGCAGTTATTTCATCAGCACTCATAAATCCTTCTATTGAGACATGCAAAGTAATTACTAACTTACCTTATAGAAAGTACTTATGACAACAAAAGTGCAACTTATATCAATTACTCTAATAGACTTTTTAATCCGGCTAAATGAGATTTAGCTAACGCTTTAGATTTGGCTTCGTTACGCTCACCCGTTTTGCCAAACCACTCCAAACTATCCTGTGGTAATTCATCCAAAAAACGACTCGGCTGACAATCCTGCAGCTCCCCGCCGCGACGGCGTTGTCTTGCCAAGGTTAAACAAAGACCTTTTTGTGCACGTGTGATCCCCACATAGGCTAAGCGACGCTCCTCCTCAATTTGCTCCTCATCAATACTAACGCGATGAGGCAAAAGCTCTTCCTCCATACCAACTAAGTAGACATAAGGAAACTCTAAACCTTTAGACGCGTGTAAGGTCATGAGTTGTAATGTTTCACTATCCTGTTCATCGGATTGCTCAAGAATATCAATAAGAATTAATTTATTAACGACATCTGCTAATTGCTGGGTGGGATCTTTGGCCAGCAAACGTCCTACCCATTCTATAAGCTCCCACACATTATCCATACGCTTTTGGGCTTTTATTGGTGTATCACTTTGCTCATAGACATACGCCTCATAACCACTCTCTTCAATCATTTCACGTAAAACTTCCACCACATTCGCATGCATTAATTGGTGCTTAATTTCCTCTAGCCACTGCTTGAAATGTACCAAAGCAAAGCGAGGTTTCTCAGCAATACGCTCAGTCAATGCTATATGATCCGCACAACCATAAAGGCTTTGCCCCCTTGTTTGCGCATAATGCCCTAATGCATCAAGACTTGTCTCGCCAATACCGCGTTTGGGCGTATTAATTACTCTTAGGAAAGCCGCGTCATCGACTTCATTACACAATAACTTTAAATACGCAAAAATATCTTTAACTTCCGTACGTGCAAACCAAGATTGCCCACCACTAATGCGATAAGGAAGACCATGATGGCGCAAAATCTTTTCAAAAACCCGTGATTGATGGTTACCACGATATAAAATCGCATAATCACCATATTGCGTACGATTTCGCAGCTTATGACTAATTAAATCGGCAACAACCTGCTCTGCTTCATCATTATCATCTTTACACACCAATACTCGTAATAACTCACCATGGCCTAATGCACTCCATAGCTTTTTACTAAAAAGATGCGTGTTATTGGCAATTAGATGATTAGCGACCTGTAAAATTCGTCCTGTTGAACGATAGTTTTGCTCAAGCTTTATCACTTTTAATTGCGGATAATCTTGTTGCAGCTGTGCCAGATTCTCAGGCCTTGCTCCCCGCCAAGCATAAATGGACTGATCATCATCTCCAACCACAGTAAATTGAGCGCGAACACCGGTTAATAATTTTACCAGCAAGTACTGACAAGCATTCGAGTCTTGGTATTCATCCACGAGTAAATACCGGATTTTATTTTGCCATTTATCACGGGCTTGTGTGTTGCTAGTCAGCAAATTGGCTGGCAAACGAATTAAATCGTCAAAATCCACCGCATTATAAGCTTTTAAAGCTTGTTGATAGCCAAGATAAATGCGCGCTATTTCCTCATCAATCGCAAATTCATCGATGCGATTTACTACATCATCTGGACCTAACAAGTCATTTTTCCAACGCGAAATCTGTTGCTGTATCTGCAGTAGGTAATCCCGTTCATTCGCCTTGTTTGCAGATAAAAATCCACGTAAGAGCTGTAGACAATCTTCATTATCAAAAATAGAAAAACCACTCTTTAAACCACACAAAGTCACATTATGCTTAAGGATACTAAGCCCAAGAGTATGGAAGGTGGCTACTTTCAATCCGCGCCGAACAGAAGCGGGCAAAACAGCCGCAACACGAGCACGCATCTCATTCGCAGCCTTGTTGGTAAAGGTGACAGCACAAACGCTATTGGCTGCATAACCACAATCTTCAAGTAAGTAGGCTATTTTTTGTGTTATTACGCGCGTTTTTCCACTCCCAGCGCCTGCAAGGACCAACAAAGGGCCATCGATGTATTTCACTGCTGCCATTTGTTGTGGATTTAACATTTTTTCCTGTTCTCGCGCAAAAAAAGACCATTATCGCGCGGTAAACCAGGGCGTGCAATCTTCTTTATGCTAGAATGAGCAGATTTGAAATTCTATAGGGTTAGAATGAACGAACTAGATTCCTTACAACGCTTTATTTTTGAGCATGCAAGTATTCGTGGTGAAATTGCACATTTACAAGAGGCCTACCAAACCATTATGGAGCAACGTCCATATCCTTCTATGGTAAAAAATTTATTGGGGGAAGCCCTTGTTTCTTGCTTACTCTTAGCAGGAAGTATCAAATTTGAGGGCGATCTATGTTTACAATTCCAAGGTGATAAACGTTTACCTTTGTTGATAGTGCAATGTGATCATCAACTCCATCTAAGAGCTTTTGCCAAATACGAAGAGGATTTGCAAGTCATTGAATATGCAGAAGCCTTTTTGAAGGGACAAATGGTACTAACGATTAATCAATACAATCAAACGCAAGTTTATCAGAGTATTGTTCCCCTCCAATCAACATCAATGAGTGAAAACTTAATGGCCTATTTTGCACAATCAGAGCAAATTGCCAGCCGCGTATGGCTAGCCGTGAATGAAGATAGAGCCGCGGGAATGCTAATCCAATTAATGCCTGGCCAAGATACACAACAGCGGGAGCAATTTTGGGAATACGCCGTGCAACTTGGGCAAACAGTTAGTGAACATGAATTATTAAATTTAGATAACCAGACCTTACTATATAGACTCTATCATGAAACCGAAGTACGCCTCTTTGATAGCCGCATCCCTCGTTTCCAATGTCGTTGTAGTGAAGAAAAAATGAAGCAAGTCTTGACAATTATTGGTGAGGAGGAAGCCAAACAGCTATTGCAAGAACGAGGGCAAATTGAGGTCACTTGCGATTTTTGCAACAAACAATATGTTTTTGACCCGATTGATGTGACAATGTTGTTTCATAAGCCTAGCTAACTTTAAGTAAGAAGGTATTTTAGGCTTGTAATTAGCGGTAAAAAACTTGCAACATAATAGCGCGGAAAATGCCTTCTGTCTTTGATTTTATTGGACTAAATGAATATTTCAGGGCTGATTAGCTACCAACTTTTCTCGAACTAGAGAGTTCCCCTCCAACAATCACTCCTAATTCTGGGGTTTCTGATAGAGTTTCGCGAATAGTTTTAAAGTTATTATTTTTAATGAAGGAATTAAGAACTGGAGTTATATAGGGATTCATTTCACTTTTTAAATCGTAATTTTGAGACAGCTTCCTAATTTTAAGTAAATTGGCAGAGATATCTCTTTCATCATTGGGATTAATATTCGAAATAATATCTTTGATAGTGGCAAGAAGTGATAGAGCCTGGCTATCGTGTAAAATGGGATCATCAAATAATTTAAGAATTGCTTGAATATTGTTGTCCCGATTATCAGGAGGAATCTGCATAATTTGCATTACAGATTTGAATTGTATTTGTTTTGTCCCATAATCTTCAGCAATGGCTAATTGAGGGGGTGCTCTTTCCTGTTTATCATCTTTCGCAACGGCTTGCTCAGCGTTGGTTTTTAATTCTACTTTTTGATGAGCCAGAATATAGCGTTTAGCTAACCTTAACAAATCACGGAAAGTAGGGGCGGGGGTGTAATTATTTTCCATTGCAAGCGTTACATTTTTGCCGTAGGCAGCAACCATTTCAATGGCAGCGGTATAATCTACTCCCTTGTTAACGAGAATGGCTTGCATTTCTTGCGGGGAGTAGGTTGGTAGAAGCGCTTTTGTAAGTCTTCTTGCTAAAGCATTGCCAGGTGCTTGTCGACCAGCCATAGTCACAGGGTTTTGTGTACCGATGACTAAAAATCCAGGTTTGACAGGACGCTTGCCTTCGGGGGTTTTTCCCATTAATAAGTCATTGAGTAACCGCTCCATCATAGGGGAGCTATTAATTTCATCAATCACAACGATGGCACCTTCATCGAAGGCCTTAAGTAATAAATTCTTTTTATCTTCAGCCTGCATACTGACAGGCATACGGTAAAAGGCTTTTTCGGGTATGATGGAGCTATGTGGGAAAATTTCTTGATACCCATGTTCAATTAGCGTGCTCATTACTATTTCACTTTTACCAATACCCGGTTCTCCTTCGAGGACAATTCCACCCAAACCGCCATATTGTTGTGCCGGATTGCTCATGGCTTCACGTCGAACTTGTCGTAAGGTTAATAAATCATCCAGTTGTTGGCGAACAGCCTGGCGGGAATCCGTGAGAAGAAAATCAGATTTTATGGAGGGTGTTTTGCTGGGGGAGTCAGGAATTGGCAATGGGTTTTGTGGTGCAAATTGCTTATTAAATGCTGCGAGATGTTCCTCAGCTACTAGGTTTTTACCCAGTTGATAAGCGTAATGTGCGGCAACGCCACTAAAATCTGCTTTGGGATTTTGCCTGGAATAAGATAAAACCAATAATGCCATCATCTGCAATTCACGTGCTGAAATGCGTACTTCGGTAAGGGAGCTTTCACAAATAAAGCGATAAACCTGCAACAAGGGAAGTGCTATTTTTAATGCCTCAGGTTCCAGTTCAGTTTTTGTAAATATGGGTTTTAAGATAGCCTCATAAATAAATTCTTGAGGCATAGGTTCAAACAATAAAGCATTACCGTGACGTTCAAAAATGGGTGCCAACTGTCGTTCGCCACCATAATTTAATGGGTTACCGGCGAAAACCACTTTGTGTTTATTCGTTAAAGGGTAATATTTTCCATCAATTAAAAGACCGGGAGGTTTATTGAATAGACCTTCAAATTCACTCCATTGACGTCCGCCGATGTTGGCTTCATCAATAAATAAAATCTTGCGTGCATCCGTGGTATCGGTAGCCCAATCAAGCAACCGAGATTCTCCTTGATAAAGCGTATTTTGTTTGTCATTTAAACTTTTCTCAACGAAAGTTGATTTACCAACAGCGGTTAAACCGGTGAGAAAAACGTAAGGCGAGTTATCTAAAATGTCATTGACTGCAGTGAGTCTTCCCTCTACAAATAACGCTGCTTTTTCAGAACTATGGATTGCATCAAATTCAGGAAGTTTAATGGCTGCGGGTAAACCAAGCATTCCTTTCCAGGCATCATCCGTAGATGAAGTAGGATGTTTTTTTTGAAAAGCAAGACGAGCTTGGAGCTTGCTTAATGATTCTTTCTCAAGAAGAGAATCACTGAGTGTGTCTACAAGAGAAGAAGGAAATTCCAGGGCTAATTGTTGTTTCTTATCGGCAACACTCACCTCATGTTTCGAAGGATCGGCATAAGAAAATTGTTCTTCATTCTTGCCATCACTAACAATGACCAAATTACCATTTGCTTCAGCGCCGGAATTCTGCCTTTCAAGAATTAATGGGGCAAGTAGATCAGCCAATTCGCTAGAAAACCTTCCTTTTAAGATAACCTTTTTATTAGCCGCTAAAGCAGTTAAGACGGCTTGTTTTGTTTCACTAAATTCAAAACGTAAGCTTTCTTTATTCAAATGGCCCTTGATGGAAAAAAGTAAATCGGCTGCTTCACATTCGGATACGTCGATAACTTGCCAATCTCTACTGTCTTGAGTGATTTGTGCTACGGTAGTATCCACATCTGTGCTGGTAATGACTTCTGTTTTTGTTAACGATGATTTATTGAAAGAAATAGGTTCACCAGCAGGGTTAAAACGTAAAATCATCTTTACTTCATGTTTTTTGCATTCAAGCAAAAGCATGGCCTGTTCATCATCGTTCAAAAAACGCGTTAAATTGACTATTAATTGTTTTTTCGCATAACTTTCTAAAATTCCGGGACGCTTTTCTAAAATTTGCTGTTGGGCATTGTACTGATATTGATAAAAGAACTGCGATAATCTTGTCGGATTAAGAACCTCAGCATTAGGAATAAATACAGGCGCCATTTTGGGAATTAAATACGGATAACCTTCCGTTTTAAAAAATTGCACCTTCTCTGGGATGTCAATTTTTTGATTGGCATAAGTAATGGTTTTATGAATCTTTATTTGTTGCCACAAGCGAGTAAATTTTTTATCTTCCCACGTGCCATTCTTTATTTCTATTGGCAAATTTGAGGCTAGGGCTTTTTGTAATTCTCCCTCCTGAAAGTAGAGATCATCTTTATCAATGCCCCATCGCCCCAATAATCGCTCTTCCCAATCAGCACTGTGATATAGATCAATAACAAAGGTTTTTTCATCGCTCGTTTTTTCCACGACAGGAGATTCAGGTAGTGCTTCTTCGATGGTTTGTTTTGTTAAAGGACAGATTTCCACTTGGTCAAAGCGCGAATAGAAATCTTCGCCTTGATAACAATCGGGCTTACTGGGATTAATTAAGCCAATGACAAGCGCTTCCTGAGGTAAAGGTGTGCCATCAGCCTGCCGTATTTCATCCAGAAGGCCATTAAAATTAACAATGTCATCGGCATTAAAATTAGCATAATTGACCAAGAGAACCGGCGGATTACTTTTGTCATAATATTGAATAAGAAAGTCATGCAAAGGACCGCCTGGGCCTTTTTGCAATACCCCTTTAATACCTTCACGTTTAACAAAAGGGGCGGAGCACACTAAATCCTCCGGTGAATTGATATAGTAGATGGGACGAGAAATGTTTTTGCAATGAGATTGTAGAGCAAGTTGCAAGGATTCCACCGCCTTATCACTAGGCATTTCAATCAAGCGTTTTTTGTCTGCACCGATGCGTACAAGCTGTTGACAATAAGCCTGCAAAGAAGTAACAGCTGGTTTATTTTTTTGCCAGGTTTCAAGTTGCTTGGTGAAAGTTTTTTCTTGTTCGCTAATCTCATTCATAACCACACGCGAAATTACGGCATCTCCCGTTTTGCGATGAGGATTATTACCCTCATTAATATTTAAGGCCGCAGGATAGCCGCCTAAGTCACAACGAAGCCATTGCTCATTTATTTTTATTTCAGCAAAAGCATGACATTGATTGGTAATAATCCGTACAGGAATCTCTGGGAATTTTTCTTCCATGACGGCTTTAAATACGACTGCCCGGTGGCGACAGGCTCCTTTTCTTTGTTCTTGTAGATAACGTAAATAATCTTGACCTGTTGGCAGGGATTTATCATAGGTCAAAGGGCCAGCTCTAAATTCCTGATTAAAATAATCAACAAGCACGCGGATATTATCTGGTAAAGGAGTCTTTTGATTGGGAATTTTTAAGATAAAATCCAAATTAATTTCTTTCCCTTGATTTTTAGAGCGAATGTAGTACTGGTTATTACTAACAGAATATTGAATTTCGACCGTATCATCGGGAGGATCCACGTGATAGTGAGTCATGGTTTCATTTGCTGCCAGAGAGGGAATTGGTTGCCACTCTTGATTGAGTCTAAATTTTTGTTTGCCATAGAAAAGCTCTTCAGAATTTTCGAGTTTTTCTTCTAATTGCTTTGCTAAATCAAACACATCCTGCGAGCTTGCTTCAATAGCGCAAGTTTTTAAATCCAAAGGTAATTCCTTTTTTAACAAAAAGGCATTGGATAGTGGACAAGACGTTTCAGTTACTTTTAAAGAATCAAAAATATTTAAACGATCATGAGAGGCTGCTGGCAGAGGGTTTAAAGGGTTTATTGGATAAAAGATACGAGAAAAATTAAACTCTTTTTGTGGATCTAAGCGAGTATCGGCATCAACTTGCGCTGTTTTGTAGGCTTGATTAAATTCAGTGGCAGGCGATTTAGAGTTGTTATTGGTCGAGCCAGAAACATTGGATGTGGGGAGACCAACCACCCTAATGTTTTCCAGTTGGCCACGTAATTCCTCATCTGGTTCAACCAAATGAGTTAGGCGGATGGTTTTAAGATTCGTTGCTTTATAGAGAAACTGTTTTAATTGCTCTATCGTAACGGGCAAATCTGAAAAGTCTGCACTTTCTAATACATCTAGGTGATTGTTTTGTAATAATTCCGCAAAAGAATCGTTGCGCTCGTCATTTAAAGATAGGTGGTTTATAAGAGTTGAGCTAGAAAGTAATTGCTGCAAACTTGACGGTGAAACACTACAGTTAGTTAACTGAATTTCACTAAGAACCCTTAAGTCTGTCTGTTTGAAATTTTGAAGAATATCAGGACAATTGCTGAGGGATAATTGTTTTAATTGGGGTGTACTAGATAATAAGTTGTAGATAGATGAAAAATGACATTGATGGAGATTTAGAGAAAGAAGATTGGGAAGTTTTGCCGCAAGTACGCCATCTTTTAGATTGGGGCAATTCGTTAATTTTAGATTTTTTAAATTTGGTGTGCGTTTTAATAAATTTTCTAAATCATTCAAAGATAAATTACTATTGGATATCTCCAACGTTTCAAGTTGATCGAGTTGAATAGAGAGGGAATTATCTCTAAATATATCCTTATATCCACTCACTCGTAATGATTTAAGATTAGGCGCTGCGGAGACTATTTTCCTTATGTTAAAATCACTTACATTACTTCCCGAAAAATTAATTTCTTGTAGTAATGGAAAATCTAGTTTTTTTTCTATATTACTCGTGGAAATCTCTGTATCTGACAAATCCAGTGATCTTAAATTGACAGTTTGCGATAGCAAACTTTCTAAATCTAAAAAAGGAACCTTACATCTTGTTATGTTAAGTACTTCGAGTTTCGGGAAACTAATACTCTGCAGGGGGATAGGATTACTTCCTGTTAGTCTAACCAACTTCAAAACTCTAAGATTTGGAGTACTCGAAATTAATTTTACTAAATTATTCGAACTAATAGAGTTATGCCTCAAACTCAACGAAGCTAGCTCTGACAAGTGTAAATCGTTAAACCTTTCGGTGACCAAGTCTGAAAAAGCATCTAACTCTAGATGTTGAAGCTTAGGTGTGTGAGAAAGTACCCATTCTAAATTAGAGGCAGTCATTACCTCTTCTTCTGAAATTTGAAGCCTCTCAATTTCGTGTAGGTCATTTCGAGTAAAACTTTCCCCTTCTATACTAATTTCCCCTTCATTAATGATTGTAGAGATTTCAGAGGAGTTCAAATATAAATTGCGATACTGAGCAGCATAGGATTGTTCTGGGAAATTCTTTTTCTGCTTCTGTAGATAGGAAATACTGGTCGATGAGAACTCTTGTTGCACAAAGGTGGTAATAGGTGGATTGAAAGGATGAAGAAAAGGTTCGTAAATTTTACGATTACTGAAGGTCATACTCCACACTTGTGAATTGACATAAAAATTACGCGGTTTTGAAGCATTTTCAGTGTCTAATAAACAATCAATCTGATAGTCATCTAAGACATGAATTTGATCGCTAGTTAATTGTAATTGCTTAAGAGCATTGGAAGTAATCGTTTCTTTGTAATCTAAAGTGATTTTTCTTTTTATCTCTTCCTGAGATAAACTAGAAACCGTTTCTTCGTTTAATAGGATAAACTTATCATCTTGCTTAAGGTAAATATCAAAACCATCCTTGATGAGTTCTTTTATTTTTTTCTGCACGAGTTCTGTTTTTTGTATTGACCAACCATGACTTGTCCAATCAGCGAAAATAATGGTTTTCTTTTTTAAATCACTTATAAGTTGATTGCGACGCCAATAGGGTTGACCTTTGATTAATTTGCCTATATGAGGGTTATTGGTAGGAGTATAACCGTAGTAAGTTTCCGAATGTTTCTCCAGGTAATAAAACTCTTTAGGGTACATATTTTCGCCTAAAATTTGATAGACGTATTTATCAAGTATAGGACAAAGCACTTTAGGAAGAATGAAGTTTTACAATCGAGATTTTCCTGCGAAAGCATTTTCAAACACAATATTTGGCATAGCATTTGTATAAAAAACTATCTCTTCGCCAATAATTGAAGGCGCTCATGCCCAAACTATTCTTTTTGTTTAGTTTTTGCATTGTTTCTCCCTTATTTGCCGTCGGCGTTCATGTGATTGCCGTTGGCGATATCCTCCTTCACAAAAATCTTCAACAAAAGGGAATGGCAAAAGGGTTCAGTTCGCTTTGGCTTGCAGCGATACCTCAATTGATAAATGCTGATATTACTTATGGAAATTTGGAAGGTCCTGTCGCCGAAATGCTGGATATGCACGGGAATGAAATCACTAATCCCAAATACGCCTATACTTCTTTTCCTATGTTTAACTACCCCCCATCCTTAATTAGGTCACTCAAATTATCGGGGTTTGATGTGGTTTCCACCGCGAATAACCATACACTCGATCGTTGGAGTGTCGGCATTGACAAAACCATCGCCGTCTTAAATGAAAATGCAATCGCCTTCACCGGTACACGACGGCAAAACAGTGAAGACTCCTGGTTTGCCGAAACCAAGAGCAATGGTGTTACTATTGCCTGGTTAGCCTGTACTCAAGATACCAATGGTATTGCAGACAAACACAGGCAGGTACTGCAATGCTATCGTGATAAAAAACAAATACTTGCTTTAATCAGTGAGCTTGCTCAAAATCATAATGCGGTTATCGTCACACCTCACTGGGGAATAGAATTTCAAACCAAACCGAATAAAGAACAACAACAATTGGCAAAGGAATTCGCACAGGCAGGTGCTTTAGCAATTTTAGGTTCGCATCCACATTGCATCCAACCCTTTGCCTGGTTAACAACAGACACCGGTAAAAAGGTATTCGTCGCTTACTCTTTAGGTAACTTCATTTCTAATCAGGGGAGTCTTAAAAATCGCAGTAGTGGCTTACTTTCCTTGTATCTGGAAAAGCAGAGTGATGGAACTACCACAATTGCCAAAATTGGTTATCACCCCACTTATATGGAAAACCGCGGCAATAAAATGCATCTGTCTTTAGTAACTTCTAAAAAGCATCCGGCTTATCAATGGCTAAAGACTATCATTGGAGAGAAATATCTAATGTTACCTCCGGATGAAACGGCAAAAATTAAAACTTTCACTCGCTCATTGCAACGATGAACCAAACTTAGACAACACTAGATCATTCCAGGAGGAAGCGTCTAAAAATTCACCGCGCATGGCCCGTAATATTTGCTGCAAAGAAAGAAATTGTGCACTTAACTGAAAATATAAATCCGCCGTTTGCCGTTCATGCAGCTCTCCTACAGTGAGATATGCCGCTTGTCCAATATCAACGAAATAGTCCAAACTTACATGTCTTTTTTTAGCAATTCCTGGGAAAAGGCCACAAAATAGCAAACTTTTGTCACCTACGTCCTTTAATAATTCCACTTGCCGACGAGGATTATTCATAGATTCAAGAAAATCCAGAGCGAGAACGGATTCAATCAACCTTGGCCCTTGTGAAAAACGCATCAATAAAAAAACCAGATAACTTTCTGTATTTTCATCAAGGACTAAGCGAGTCGATGCTTGAGCCTCATTAACCAGCGCATGCCATTGACTGATCTCGGTGGGATGCAAAATCAATTGCTTCATGTTATCCCCCAATTCCATTCTTTTGCTTTACTGTTAGTTTAGCAAACTGCATACCAAAATGAGATTTTAACACGTTGAAAATTAATAAAACCAATACCACCGTCCACTTTGCAAGGATTTTTGTCGATAATAAGTTATTGGATGGGTTCGAATAAGTGTTCATCACAAGCTTCCTGCTTTTGACTGGCAATAGGAGCAACAAAGCATTTTATAAAAGCTTGCCAAAAATCATAGTACAAATGTTTTTGTAAAGGATGTTCATCACTAATGGGAAAGCATGGTCCATGATTAGCTTCCAGCAACCAAAGACGTTGCGTATTATCTACCATAAAATCAAATCCAAATACTGCCAAGGTACGCTCCTTGTCACAGCAAAACGCTTGAGGATATTGTTGTTCTAAACCTTTTATTGTCAATGATATGATTTGTTTAATCTGCGGGTAAAATGAATAAAAAAAATCAAAGCGCCACGACGGTATTTGCACTACATTGATTTCGGGATCATGTAAATGCTCATTGGTTAAATGAGAGCGCAAATCAGCAAATTGCCCTGCTTGAAAAGGATGTAGTGCAACATTAAAGTACCCTTTTGGGTAAAGATAAGCCCCTGCATAATTAGTAAGAACGATGAACATGCGAATGCTGTATTTATGCCCTTTGGGCGGCCTCAATAGATGAGGTTCAGTAATGTATTGTTGTAAAACATGCTCTCCCCCTAATCTTGCTGTATTAAGAAAATGGGCTTCCAATGCAGAGAGCGTTTGAAAAATCTTAATTTCTTTGCCGTTATTAAGTAAAGCTGGCTTTAAAATCCAAACCAGGTTAGCCACTTGATCTTGATAATATCCTGCTTCACGGTAATATTCATCGGCAATCTGCCCTAAAACTACCGTCCAATTCATGTCATTAATGCAATAGGTTAATGGCATTACCTGCGGACAATATTTATTAACCAACTGAGCTAACAAATGTTTATACTCCAAACATTGAGCAGCAGCCAAATCAAATTGCAAATTCTTATTACTAAAATCCGCCTGCCACTCGAAACGGCTGCAATGCCAACCCTGTTCTTGTAGGTGACGATACAAATTGTAATGGGTTGGCGATTGTGCCTTCTTTAGAGAAAAACTTGGGTGTTGCTTTCTTATAAATTTAAGCATTTTCTGGGCGATATTTACGATAATTCAATAAAACTAATGATAGTACACCAGACACCAACCCCCAAAATGCCGCTCCTATACCATAAAGAGAAATTCCAGAAGCTGAGACCAGAAACGTAATCAATGCTGCCTCACGTTGCGGTTCATCATCAATCGCTGCTTTTAAACTATTCGCAATAGGGCCTAATAATGCCAATCCGGCTATGGCTAAAATTAATTCTTTCGGAAAGGCAGAAAATAAAGCCACTACCGTTGCACCGCAAAGACCGGTAATTATATAAAAAACACCAGCATATACTGCCGCAAGATAACGCTTCTCCGGCAACGAATGAGCCTCCGGTCCTGCACAAATTGCTGCAGAGATGGCGGCCAGATTAAATGCATATCCACCCCAGGGCGCCAATAGTAACGTAGTAAGCCCAGTCCAACTAATCAAAGGTGATATCGGTGGTCTATAACCCGAAGCATGAAGCACAGCAATACCGGGAATATTTTGCGAAGTCATTGTCACTACAAACAGCGGGATACCAATACTGATTAAAACCGACCAAGAAAATTGTGGTATCGTTAGTACAGGTGTTGATAAGGCAAAATGAAAATTTTCAAAATGAAATAGACCTTTACTTTCAGCAATCAATGCACCTAATACAAGAACCCAAAGGATAACGTAACGAGGAAATAAACGCTTGCCGAGTAGATAAGCAACCAGCATCACGCACACCAGCAAAAATTGCTCCTGCATCGCGACAAAAACATTCATCCCAAAATGCAATAGGATACCTGCAAGCATGGCAGAGGTTAGTGCTCGTGGGATATAAGTAAGCGCCTTTTCAAACCAGCCTGTTATCCCAGATAAAAAAATTAAGAGGCCTGAAAAAATAAACGCCCCAATGGCCTCTGGCATAGAAACGCCTGATAAACTTGTAACCAATAAAGCCGCACCAGGTGTTGACCAAGCCGTTAAAATAGGCACACGATAATACAAAGAAAGACCAATACAGGTACTTCCCATCCCAATGCCTAAGGCCAATAGCCATGAGCTCACTTCCGCAGGGGTTGCACCTGCTGCCGCTGCCGCTTGAAAAACGATGACTGCAGTGCTAGTAAAACCCACCATGACTGCAACGAAACCCGCTGTGATAGTTGAAAAAGTGAAGTGCTTAAACATAAACAATCCCTGAAGAGGTTAAAAATAAATGCTAAATCTGTGTTATGCTTGGCGATCAGATTGTGCGTTATAGCGCACATTATACCACTGTGCGCTATAACGCACAATCACATGGGAGTTGCCATGCAGAATATGTCAGCACATATTGCCAAAACCTTAAGGTCTTTGCGTCAACAGCGAGGTTGGAGCCTCGATAAAGCGGCCCAAGAAACCGGCGTAAGCAAGGCAATGCTAGGTCAAATTGAACGAGAAGAGTCAAGTCCTACAGTAGCCATCTTATGGAAAATTGCCACTGGTTTTCAGGTTTCTTTTTCTTCTTTTTTGGCGGAATCAACTCTCAGCTCACAGGAATTGATTTATCGTTATGCCCCGGAGCAAGGACTTAAACCCGTTGAGGAGCAAATTCGCATCAAAGCCTTGTTTCCTTTTGACAAACAACTACGTTTTGAAATGTTTGTCATTGAGTTGTTGCCGGGATGTGAACAGCTATCAACACCTCACGAGCAAGGAGTAATAGAGCATGTCATCGTCATTAGTGGTAAAATGGAGGTTTTAATCAACGATGTTTGGCAACCTTTGCAGTGTGGCGAGGGGCTTCGTTTCGATGCTCACCAACCACATGGTTATCGGAATAACGGGCATGAAAATGCTTTATTCCATAATATCATCCACTACCCTAAATATTAATTAATAATTTTGCGACTACAACTTCGGTTTTTTCGCTTCGTGTTCATGGTCTTGCAAAGCACAATCCGGCCGACATTCTTGCTTATATAAAATATAAGCTTTATAAAAACTCTGATCCTGAAGTTTTTTCTCAAAATACTTGATGGCATCTTTATCTCCATAACCTACTGATAAATCAAGCCAATCAAAACCAGCTAGCCAATCGCATTCGAGGATAACGTTGGAAAAATCCACTGTAACTTTCGGATCCATTTCTTTTTTTAATGCGTCTAAATCGCCAAATGAAATTAGGGCTATTTCAAACTGAGCACCACTATAACATTGTTTCCCTCTAGAGTTTGTAACAATTCTCTTGGCTTGCATCAACGTAATTTCAAAGTATTCTTGAAAAGGAATACTTTGTCTTGGTGTAAAGAGTTTTCCTTTCATGGCATCCCTTAACTTTCAATAATAGAAAATATTTTACCCATTTTTCTTGGCAAGAAACTTAACATCTAACATTGCTACTTTTATTAATTTTTGCATCAGTATATCCTTGATTAAAGTATCTGCTTCATAGCTTCATAGCAATAAGGAAGAAGTGATATAAACCATGGTTATGAATTTTAAGGAAAAATAAATAGCGTGAAGGTCAATGCATGATTTCTTCTCATCCAAGAGCTCACCCACCTAAACCATCTCGTCCACACTTTGCTAACAGTAGAATGTTAGCGCTTGCAGCCATCGGCGGGTTAGTCATTGGCACTGCAGTGGCAGGAATACGCCTGGGTGTTGGTTTTCTGCAAACTCTCTTTTTTGGTACTGATGTTAATTTATATAGCCCAACAGAGGTTGCAGCTTGGCGAATTATATTAGTCACTTTAGTAGGCGGTCTGATTCTTGGGCTTCTTTTAAAACTTGCTGGTCGTTTTCACCGCCTGGCTATTGTCGACCCGGTGGAAGCAAATGCCCTGGAAGGTGGCAAGATGTCTCTCGGTGACAGCCTAACCTTAGTTGGTTTATCCATCGTTTCTATCACCATTGGAGGCTCTGTTGGCTTTGAGGCCGCCATGACTCAGCTTGGCGCAGGCAGTTTGAGTTTTATTGGGCAATGGTTAAAACTTGAGCGGCGTGATTTAAGAATTCTTGTTTCTTGTGGAACAGGAGCAGGCATTGCTGCCATTTTTGGTGCTCCTCTTGCCGGAACCTTTTATGCTCTTGAACTTGTAGTAGGCGGTTATGCCATGCGTGCATTATTACCAACCTTGCTAGCAAGTGCCATGAGCAGTCATGTCATTTATATTTTTATTGGCTATGAACCTATTTTTCTAGCCTCCGATATAGGGCCGCCAGCACTTTGGCATTTCCCCTTAGCCATTTTCGCAGGGATCTCTGCAGCAATCATTGGCATCGCCGTCATGCGTGGGACAACTGGGTTTGAAAAGCTCTTAGTCTCAAATCGTGTCCCGACAGTTGCCAGGCCAGTCGTTGGCGCCTTACTACTAGGATTGATTTCCATACAAGTTCCCCAAGTGATGGGACCTGGTCATCATAGCATTAATGAAATTCTAGCCGGCAGCAACTTGCTAGGAATAATGACCATTATTCTTCTTGCCAAAATTGCTGCATCAGTTGCTTGTGTGGGCTCTGGATTTCGCGGGGGTTTATTCTCTGCATCATTATTTCTTGGCGCAGCTTTAGGTTATCTTATCCATGGCTTTATACTACTACCAATTTTTGGCCCAACTATTCCATTGGATTTGGCAGTTGTTGCTGGAATGGCTGGCGTTGCAACTTCAATTATAGGCACCCCAATTGCCATTGTTTTACTCATGGTGGAAACCGCAGGTTTACAAACAGGCGTGGTTACCACCGCAATTACAGTCATCATTGCCAGTCACCTTACTCGTTATTGGTTTGGCTATTCTTTCTCAACTTGGCGATTTCATATTCGCGGTAATGATCTCTTTGGGCCAAGAGATATTGGCCGCTTGAGAGAATTAACCTTTGGTGATCTACAACTGCACAATCCTGCGCGCATCCCGTTGGATATGTCTCTCACAGATGCAGTCAAAATAGCCTCAGAAAGTGACTCAAGGGCTGTTGCTGTAATAGAAAAGGGGAGACGTTTTATGGGGCTGGTAAGCTATAATGAGCTCATGGAAGTCATCAATACTAACTCTCCATTAGCACTGTGTAATTTAGCAAAAAAACCCAATCTTTGTGTTCTCAAAACCGAACCATTAATTAACTATATTGCAGCAATTGGTGAAAGCTCTGCCGGTGAAATCGCTGTTCTTGACGAACAAGAGCATCTCATAGGATTAGCGTCAGAAGTAGCCGTACTGCATCGATATCTAATGGAAATCCTCGCTGCAGATAGGGATGATGCTATTCAGATTATTAATAAGTAAAAGGTTGTTGGTACTCGCTATGAGAGATAAGTACTCGACAACCTTCATATTAACATTTCAACTCGAACAAATGCGAATGGAAGCTTGAATTAGTTGAAGATTATTTGTGCCCTTTCCTGTAGCACCCTTTCAATAGTATCCTTTTTGGTATACAAATTATTAATGACAAACTGGGCAATATACTCTGCAACTTCCTGATAACTTTTCTTGGCAGACTCGTCACCTAATAACTGATTTTTTTCGCATTGAACTAATAATTTGTGATGCTCATTATCGTCAAGATTTAATGTTGATAACGAAGGATACAGTTCTTCACCTGTCAGTTTCCCGCCCATGTACTCATTAAATTTTTCCAAAAACTCAAGATTTTCGTCAAATTGCCCAACCTCAGCGACTCTCCTCAAAATCCCCTCGTTGTTTCCATCCAGAGTGGAAAAATAGCCGCCCCTGACTTTACAACTATTAGGACAACTTAATTTAACTGCGTCGATAAAGGAACTAATTTCCTGCCCGCCAACCTTTGTCGTTACCTGGGTAGCCTGTGGCTTTGAAAATAAAAAGCTATTTTTTCGTTTAAACAAAAAGGAACTTTTTCTTTCCTTTGAGGTCGCCTCTTTTGTCAACTGCGGTTTTAAGGACAAAGAGTTGTCCTTAGGTGTAGATGGTGAGCTTTCCGCCTTTGATTTAAATCGGAAACTTATTCCCCGCTTTAAAACCTTACTCTCCTCTTGCTTGCTCTCCTTGCCCATATCGAGATTTAAATGAGAAGTACTGAGCGATCGTCGAGAAAGTTTTTGTGGTTCTTCTTGAGAACTATTTTTTGTTTCTTTGTTCGATTTCAACTCTTCAGATTTTGACTGTATAATTTGTGGGCTAGATTTTTCCTTTTTGCGCTTTGGTGAAAACATTAAATACCTACTTTTGCTACTAATACAATTGAGCGGCAATGGTAGCACAATATTCGACTAAAAGTAAAAATTTTTAACAGAAAGATACCAAAAACTCTTTCCGCACAATATTTTTTCATCCTCGACATTTGCGATTTCTATGTCGTTCCTCCCTACATTAGCAATAAAGAAATCTTAAAGCGCTTGCAAACAGAACACAGACTGTGTATAAAGGTATTTGTTTGTAACATAAATAAGCACAAAGACGATTGATGAAACTTTTAGTGAACATCTTAAAAAACAATAAATTAATGGAAAGACTATGTCTTAGTCTTCGTGTTGTTGTCGTCCTCATAGTCAATGTGGCCGTTGCGGCCATCTAACTCCCCACTACAAATCGCTACCAATAATTATCCGTCAAACAACTGAGAATTCAGCTATGCAACAATATAAATCCATTTTTATCTATGGCTTCGCCATTTTTGCGATGTTTTTTGGTTCTGGAAATCTGGTTTTTCCTTTGCAAATCGGGGAAGCCGCTGGCAATAACTGGATCGTTGGTTTTATAGGTCTTTTATTGACAGGAATTTTTTTACCACTGACAGGACTCTTTGTCATTAAATTATATCACGGTAATTACAATGCTTTTTTTGGTGAGGCAGGTAAGCTCGCAGCCATTTTACTTCCCCTCTTTATGCTTTCTTTATTAGGGTCTTTTGGGGTTGTACCTCGATGCATTACTGTAGCTTATGGCAGTCTTAGTTATATTCTGCCGCAAATTAAATTAATTCATTTTAGCCTCTTCTTTTGTATGATTACTTTCTTTTTTTGTTTGAATGACAAAATTATGATCAAGATATTAGGAAAATGGATGAGTCCTATTTTGCTAATAACGCTGGTAATTTTGATTCTAATCGCTGCTCTCAAAGCCCCCTCTTCAATGACCTCTATTGCCGCCGACGAAGCCTTTAAAAATGGTTTTCTAACGGGTTATCAAACGATGGACTTATTTGCTGCATTTTTCTTTTCTGCGCTTATTTTTAGCCAAATCCAGCAGTTGCTCCCCAACGCATCTCCACGGGAAGTTCTTTTATTCGCCATTAAGCCAAGTATCCTCGGTGCTTCTTTATTAGCCCTCATCTATTTGGGCTTTGTTTTTCTTGGCTCTCATTATTCCTTGCTGATTTCTGGCATAGAGCCAGAACTCATGTTACCTAGTATTGCCAAACAAGCGATGGGCAATTCCGCCACTTTGTTTATGGGAATTGCCATGTTTTTTTCTTGCTTAACGACTGCTGTTGCTCTTAACAATCTTTATGCGCGATATCTTTGCTCGCTTTTAAAACTTAACGACAGTAATTTTTACCTAATATTATTGTTTACCACTGGTTTATCTTTTATCATTTCACTTCTGGATTTCAAAGGAATAGCTGCCTTTTTAGCCCCAATTCTTGAATTGACTTATCCGGGCATCATTGCACTGACTTTAATGGCCATTGTGATTAAAGGGCGTCAAGCATTTAAAAAAGCAGTTTTTTATGTGATGACATTATTGATGTGTATTCCTATGGCAATGCATTAATCTCGTTTATCAATACTAGGGAGACTTTCAAATGGCTTTATTTTTTCAACGCAACTTTGCCGCAGAATTCGAAACATTAACAGTTCGGCTTAATAAATTAAAAGAAACGCTTCTTGTTAAAAAAGCCGAGAAACATAACGTAAATGAATCACTAGAGAAAGCTTTCGCAACTGCTGCTGAAGACATTGATAAAATTCTTAAAAATTATCAGTTAGCATTAACCAACAGCACGAGTGAGAGCCACAAAAAACAGTTGCTTGAAGAGTATGAGACAATGATAAGTTGTTTGGAAGCAATTGCTGCTAACCCAGAAAACACAAATGCTCATGAATTAATTAAAGAACTTGAGAAAGACAATGAAATTTTGCCATCTAAAGAAACTTTAAGCCGCGTTGGAAATGCACTTGCTGCTGTATTTTGGTTGGGAGTTTGTACAATTGCCAGTGTGTCACTGATACTCTCCATATCAACGATTCCTGCTGACCCAGTTGGTGGTATTGCCTTTGCCATGATTTCTAGTGGTTTGATGGCCTACTCTTACTGTAAGATAGCCGAAAATTTGGATGATTTATTTGAGCCAAAACATTATTACCAAAACCAAATGCAAATTAATTCTGATGAAATTGCTCTTGTTAAGCATGTGCATGATGCATATGAGGTACCTGCTCTTAGTATGTAAATCATAAAAATCAACCCATCTCTTAATTCCCCTAAAATCAAGGGATGGGTTTAGTCTAACTCGTGTAATAGGCATTCACCGTGAATCAATGTATAATGGTGAATCCGTGAACACATGCTCTGCTTTGCTTCACGCTTTAAATCACTGCTTCACCCCAATATAGGTCATTTATGATTGAACAAATTCGTAATATTGCCATTATCGCACACGTCGATCATGGTAAAACTACTTTAGTTGATAAGTTACTACAACAAACAGGTACTCTTAACGAGCGAGCTCCTAAGGTGGAGCGTGTGATGGATTCTAATGCTTTAGAGAAAGAGCGAGGCATTACCATTCTTGCGAAAAATACTTGCGTACATTGGCAAGGCTATCAAATTAATATCGTTGACACTCCCGGACACGCAGACTTCGGTGGCGAAGTTGAGCGCATCCTATCAATGGTTGATTGTGTATTACTACTTGTCGATGCAGTGGATGGGCCGATGCCTCAAACGCGTTTCGTAACTCAAAAAGCCTTTGCCCGAGGTTTAAATCCAATCGTTGTTATTAACAAAATTGATAGACCTGGCGCAAGACCACATTGGGTAATGGATCAAGTTTTTGATTTATTCGATAACTTGGGCGCGACAGATGAGCAACTCGACTTCCCTGTTGTTTACGCTTCTGCGTTGAATGGATATGCCAAAATGGCACTGGAAGATGAAGCCAGTGATATGTCAGCTTTGATGCAAACCATTGTTGATAAAGTGGCCCCCCCCGATGTCGATGCTGATGGTCCTTTCCAGATGCAGATTAGTTCGCTTGATTATTCCTCCTACGTCGGAACAATTGGTATTGGTCGTATTACGCGTGGTAATATTAAAGCAAAATCTGCGGTGAAAATTATTGACCAAGAGGGACAAGTACGTAGCGGCCGCTTGCTGCAACTACTAGGCTTTAAAGGGCTTGAGCGAGTGGAAGTAGAAGAAGCCAGAGCTGGAGACATCATTGCTGTCACTGGTATTGAGCAACTTAATATTTCCGATACCTTATGTGATCCGAATCATGTAGAAGCGCTACCTCCATTAACCGTAGACGAGCCAACAATTAGTATGACTTTCCAGGTCAATGATTCGCCTTTTGCAGGTCAAGAGGGTAAATTTGTTACCAGTCGAAAAATTCGCGAACGTTTACAAACCGAATTACTTCATAATGTGGCCTTGCGTGTAGAAGATACTGAAGATCCAGATAAATTTAGAGTTTCCGGCCGCGGTGAATTGCATTTATCGATTTTAATTGAAAATATGCGCCGCGAAGGCTATGAACTTGCTATTTGTAAGCCAGAAGTTATTTTGCGTGAGGAAAATGGTGAGCAACAAGAACCCTATGAGCGTCTTACTGTCGATGTTGAAGAAACTCATCAAGGTACCATTATGGAAAAACTTGGGGAGCGTCGCGGGGAACTGCAAAATATGCTCCCTGACGGCAAGGGTCGTGTGCGCCTTGATTATATTATTCCAACTCGTGGATTAATTGGTTTTCATACGGAGTTCCTCTCAAGTACCTCAGGAACAGGATTAATGTATCACGTTTATGATCATTACGGTTCAGCCATTCGCGGTCGTATTGGTAAACGTAACAACGGCGTTCTTATTGCCAACTGCCAAGGAGCAGCGCGTGCTTTTGCTCTCTTTAATTTACAAGAACGAGGCCGCCTGTTCGTTGAACCACAAACCGTATGCTATGAAGGTATGATTGTCGGCATTCACGCCCGCGATAATGATCTCGTCGTTAATGTGACTAAAGAAAAACAATTAACCAACATTCGTGCGTCAGGAAGTGATGAAAATATCTTATTAACACCTCCTATCAAATTATCATTAGAACAAGCGCTGGAATTTATTGATGATGATGAATTGGTAGAGGTCACACCAGAGACAATCCGCTTGCGTAAAAAAGCGCTGAAGGAACATGAGCGTAAACGTGCCTCACGAGCAAGCGACGATTGATTTAACCATTTTCATCCATAATTTAGACACCAAGGGAAAAACTCATCTTGGTGTCTTATAATTCCAAATTTCCAGCCCAATGGGATTTTGAGCCAGAAGGAAATATTGTAAAATAGTCTTGCATCCCTTTCCAAATTAATACTACTAACGAATAAATCATGAAACAAAAATTCAAGCGAGTTATTCTGTATGCACGCCAACACCGTGCTAATCAGGGTGTCAACGAAAGTTTGCATCGTTTAGTTAAGTTTCTGCAGCGCGAGCAAGTGGATGCCTATTTAGATATCGATACAGCAACTCATTTTGATGTTGATTTACCCACACTTGATCGCACCCTGATGGGAAAAAAGCAGGACTTAATTGTGGTTGTCGGTGGAGATGGCAGCTTACTTTCTGCAGCTCGTATGGCGATAAAAGTCAATGTTCCTGTCATTGGTATTAATAGAGGACGGCTGGGGTTTCTAACAGACATTTCACCCCAAAATATAGAACATCATCTTGGCGCTGTTCTCAGCGGTAAATATGAGGAAGAGCCTCGTTTTTTGCTTCACACATCTATTCATGATGGAGAAACAATTTATTTTCAGGGTGATGCCTTAAATGATGTGGTATTGGGTCGCGGCAATGAAACTCATCTTATTGAATTTGATGTATTTATTAATCAACGTTTTGTAAGTCGCTATCGTTCAGATGGTATGATTTTATCAACCCCCACGGGTTCTACGGCCTACGCTTTATCTGCTGGAGGCCCTATCATGCACCCCCAATTAAACGCCATTGTCTTGGTACCCATGTTTTCTCATAGTCTAAGTTCACGCCCCATCGTGGTAGACGGAGAGGTAAAAATTGACTTAAAGATTAGTGAGTGCAATGAAAGTGATTTGCGCATTAGCTGTGACGGTCATGAGTCACGGCTCGTTAAACCAGGACAATTAGTCTCCATTGAAAAAAACACGCAGCAGCTTCGTCTTTTGCATCCTCTTGATTATCATTATTATGATACATTACGCATCAAACTAGGCTGGGAATCTAAACATCAGGGATAAATCATGCTCACCACCTTGCGCATTGAAAATTTTGCTATTGTTAAAAAATTAGAACTTGATTTTTCAACAGGCATGACGGCTTTCACCGGTGAGACAGGGGCAGGTAAATCCATCATGATCGATGCGCTCATGCTCGCCTTAGGTGATAGGGCCGATGCTTCAGTGATCCGTGCTAATGAAGAAAAATGTGATATCAGCGCCAGCTTTCACATAGAGCAGGATTCTCTTCCAGCACAATGGCTTGCTGATAATGATTTAACCGCTGAAGATGAGACCGTTATACTTCGGCGCGTAGTATACGCGGAAGGGCGCTCCAAATCCTATATCAATGGTCATCCCTTTCCATTGCAGAAAGTAAAGGAGTTAAGCGAAATGCTTGTCCATATTCATGGACAACATCAACATCAAACGCTGATGCAGCATACAACCCATAGAGAGCAGCTTGATCGCTACTCTGGCCATTTTGAATTGCTTGATGAAGTTCACCAGCTCTATAAAAAATGCCAGAAAATAAAACAAGAATTAGCATCATTGCATGATACAGCAACGCACAGTGATAAAGCCGACTTATTAAAATTTCAAATCAATGAATTGTTGGCGCTTAATCTACAAGAGAATGAAATGCATACCTTGCATGACGAACATCAATTATTACATCATGCCTGTGATTATCTTCAAAATGCACAACAGATTACTCATCTTTTGAATGCCGATGATGAAGCTAATATCTGTCAAGGTCTTAATCAAATTCTGCACTTATTACAAAGCTTACCGCAAGAACAAAATCCTATTAAGAACTGTGTAGAATTAATTAATAATGCACTTATTCAGTGTGAAGAAGTGCTTGGTGAGGTTAAACAATTTTCCGAACAAGTGCAATTGGATCCTGAACGTCTGCAAGAAGTAGAAACTCGCATGAGTATTCTGCATCAAGTTAGTCGTAAATATCATGTCGATGCTAATCATTTAGCAAACCATTTATCGCAACTACAAGAAGAATTATTGCAATTGGAAGATTCTGAAAGTCATCTTGAAAAACTACAACTAGAATATCAAAAGCAGACAAAAGCCTTTGAATTGGCAGCACAAAAGCTTAGAACCTCTCGAGAGTTATATGCTAAAAAATTGACAACAGAAATTAGCGCCAGCATTCAACAACTTGGGATGCCTAAAGGACGAATAGAAATTGAAATCACTCCTCTTGAAAAAATGCAACCGCATGGTTTAGATAAAATAGAATACAAGGTTTGTACTAATCCTGGTACGACTCCAGATAGTCTGGCAAAAATTGCCTCCGGAGGCGAACTTTCCAGGATAAGCCTTGCGATTCAAATGATCACTGCACAGCGTGGCTCTACGCCAACCTTACTATTTGATGAAGTTGATGTTGGTATAGGAGGGGCTACAGCAGCCTTGGTCGGACAGCTACTACGTAAATTAGGCGAGCGTTTGCAAGTTTTTTGCGTGACTCATCAGCCACAAGTTGCTTCTTGCGCCCATCAACACTTTGTTGTCGAAAAATACAGTGATAATCAACAAACATACTCACGTATTATTGCTTTAGATGCCGGTGAGAAGGTTAACGAAATCGCGAGGATGCTGGGTGGCATAACAGTTACCGAGCAAACTCGCTCGCATGCTAAAGAACTACTAGAGCAAAGCTCTTAAGATTAATTATCGAGTAATAAGCCAGGAAATTTCATTTGAAAACCCTGGCTTATTTCATACTTCCTTTACACTAATGAAGGGATTTCTGAGCCATTAACCTTTTGGTACATGGCAGTAATAAAATTACTTACGGTATTAACATTGGTACCGCAGAGCGCTGAAGCTTCCCCACTTTTTACAAATTTTCTAATTGCACTGCCAAGGACTCCTTGACGCAATGTCTCCATATGAGCCGATAAATCCATTTTTTCACCCTCAAGAACCCTTTCTAAAGCAGTAATCGCTGGCTTCTCTTGCAATAATGGTAATTTTTTTTGAAAAAGTGCTGCCCAACTAAATTGTGAGTCGTTGCTTTTTTCCCTCTCAGCCACGTAAGCCGCTAAAATATTCTTTAAGTGTTGCTTACTAATTAGAGAAGCTAAGGCTTTTTCATAAAAACCCTTAGGTAATTCATAATTGCCTTCAACTCTGTTTACCACAGTTACTAATGGCAAGCCAAATTTTTCATTAGCTTGTTTTGTAGCGTCGATATTATAAGGATCATCATCAACAACAACGATCTGGTTGCACCATTCCGGCTTGTATTCGGCAAATAATGCATACATATGGCCTTTGTCAGTTTTATATTCATGGTAGAAGTTTTTCATTACTCCTAATACATTATTAACGGTTCGGCTATGTGCTTCGACTTCAGGCATGGCTTCTGGTGATGAGCTTAATCCTGTTGCAAATGCGACTGCTGGCTTGGAGTTAAGCATGGATTTAATAGTGCTATATTTTTCCTGCTCTAGTAATTTTTCAACGGGATTTTTATCAACAAATTCTTTTAAAAAATCGTCCGCAAGGCTTTGATTAAGGTGCCAAAAAATATCGCTTGGCGTGATAACACCATGAACGGTAAAACCTTTGCCTCGCAAATAGCTTATAGCTTCTTGGCGCTCTTTCACACTGTTTGAGGTAATAGTCATGGAAGTGAATAAGTAAATATCACGAATTCCAGCCTCCTTTAGTGCAGCAAGCAAATTATCGTTATAGGTAATTCGACCTTCGCTTCCAAAGATCAATGTGTTGTCAACATCCAATAATCCGATGTCTCTTTTAATTTCCAGACCAGGCATTACTATAATTCTCCAATGTTTAATCCCCTCTGGCAGGGAGCAGTTATTGATAGACTCCAGAGTGATAAAAACGACACAGGCGAACCCCTTTCGTTCTTATTTTAAACACAATAATTCATTATTAATCATTTAGGTATGGGTAAATTTACCCAAAATTGTTTATTTTTGGAGGAAATTGTTTATTTTGATAACAAAAAAATGACGTCATGTCTTTTCTTTGCACGAAAAGAATCTTGAGCGTATCTGTATTCATTGATTTTTTGTTGATTAAACTAAGTTAAACTAGATCCATTGCCAAATGAATCTCGTTTGTAAATCTTGAAGGCCATAATAATCATGGCAGCATTGTAGACAATATTAATTCCTATATAACATAGGATAGCACCGACTAAATTTAGCCAGGGAATTAGGATTAAACAAGCAATGATTTGAAATAATAAAATATATATAGATAACTGAGCCCCCACTCGGCTACCTTCTTTTGAATATTGGATCATTTTATATAAAGGCATTGATACAGCATAAGTAAAAATATTAAATAAACAAATATAAGTATAAGGTAGAGCGTCAATAAAATTAGACTGATATAGCAATAAAATCTTCTCAGCAAAAACACCTATAATTAGAGCAATGAAAAAAGCAATTCCCAAGCAAATCACAATGTATTTTTTCATGGTCTTTGCCAATGCTTCCCTACTTTGGGTAAAAGCGGCAGAAATGTCAGGACCAATCAAAATACCAATGGGGCTAATCGCGATAAATGCCAAAGAAATTATAGAAGTTACCGCCGAAAACAATCCTACGACATGTTCACTATGCCCCAGCCACTCGATCATTAATAAAGGTACGGCCGTAAAAACATATCTATTTAAGTTTTGCACCGTATAGCCATACATTTTTTCTTTCCACCTACCCCCTATTTCGCGGCGTCGTTTACCAGGATTTAACAAAATCTGTAGTTTTGTTTTTCGTTGAATGATAACTGCAATAAGTACAGAAAGAAGATAACTTACAATAAAGCCTATAAGCATTACATGAGGAAAATAGTTAGGATCATCATGGAACAAGACAGGATAAAGATAAAAATATGTAAATAAACTTAGTATAAAATAAAATACCGTTTGCATTAAACTTAAAATAACGGCGGTTCGCATATAATCCACCGCCCTAAAGAACTGGGTGTATATGTTATAGAGGGAAATCACCACCGCTCCCCAAATGAACAAGGTTAGAGGGTGGCCAATTTCAAAAAGTTCTAACTCTTTTAGAGCAAGACTTAAGCCAATGATCGCCAAACTTAAAAGTAAACCACTGACAAGCAGGGTCAAATAAATAGGCTTTATAAAACTTTTGACAGAAACGGTCAAAGTCCTAATGTCATGATAATGCCTCTTAACATAAAATTTTGGAACGTAATAGCCAATTATCGAATCAATCCCAAGTGTAATTAAGGTTGCAATAAGAAAGAGCGCATTCGTTGCGACAGTAAAATCACCAAATAAAGCTTCGCCTGCATTACGAGCGACAAGCATATTAATGACAAAAAGCATGAGTTGATCAGCAATGATGATCAATAAATTAAATGCGAAATCCATATGTAAAACTACTACTAAATTAAGTGAGAATTTAACTATACCCAATCACCAATAGGGCTACCAGACAAAACAATCTCTATACCTTTAAATAATCTCTTAAATAATCTCTTTCACGCAATTTGTCAAAACTGTATTAACTTATTCCTGCTTGAATTAGTATCTCTACAAAATCATAAAAATTGCAAGGCTTGGGGAAATACGAATGAGTTTGAAATATTTTTAATAAAAACCGCAGCTTAAACTGTCATTTTCCTTTCTAATTCATGATAAACATTATCATAATCTATCGATGAGCAATCGTCTTCATTAGGATAAAGAATATAGTCTTGAAACCTATCTTTTTGATAAATAAGATAATCATATTTATGATTATAGGTGATTTGAATAATAATACCCAATTTCTCACCTGTCTTATTCGATTTAAACCAGCTAACTTCTTTAGCATTAGAAATATCAGGTATTAAGGCAAATGCTAAAAATTCATCCCGGGTAATTTTTATCATTACTCTATCCTAAAAGAAGTAAGACAATCTTTTCTACTTAATCCTTAAAAAATAATAGAAAACAGTTATGTTTTTTTCAAATCTACTTGCGACACCCGATTTATTTCATCGATTTGAGCTATAGTAATTAAAAGGGTTTTTATTTCTAAATCTTGGTGCTCTCGGAAAGGAAGCAATCTAAGAGCTCGAAGGAAGGAGGTGACATGATTGAGTATACTTATAAAGGCTTTAGAGTAACTTATCAAATTGAATCTTCGGCGGCAGCCCCTAATCTATATAAAGCTGATGGCTATGTAACCAGAGCCACAGAAATAAAAAACCACTCCCCACAGAAATTTCATACGGAGCATCCCACTAAAAAAGGAGCGCAAATCGAAATCAAAAAACTTCTTGAAGATTATATTGATTTTGAGTGGCAAGAGTTTTATGAAATGAGGAATGAAACTTAGCACGCAGCAAGCTCAAAGCCAAATAGTATAAATTTTGCCCAAATTAAAACTAACCACATTAGCGACGAAGAAAAGTGGATAATACGATAAGACTTAAACCACCCACTAAAAGCAAT
Source organism: Legionella brunensis (assembly GCF_001467025.1). Classification (GTDB taxonomy): domain Bacteria; phylum Pseudomonadota; class Gammaproteobacteria; order Legionellales; family Legionellaceae; genus Tatlockia; species Tatlockia brunensis. The sequence continues at coordinate 240,487 of NZ_LNXV01000036.1, forward strand.
GTCGCTAAAGGTCTTTCGTGAATTTTTTGAGTAACCTGTTTAGAATAGCCTTTAAGATTATCACCTACATCGGCTACTGTATGTTTACCTTCTTCGTATAATTCACTAGCCAATTTTTTACTACCTTGCAGTAGTTTATTGGTTTTCTCTTTTAAGTGAGAATTTCCTAAAATTTTAATGTTCATTGGTTAATACTCCTTTAAAACAACAACCTGCCTTGGCATTCTCTATTGAGTATAGCAAATTGCACTTATAGGCTGTTTCTGACAGATAGCTACTGCATTGAAATCTTTATTTCAGAGTGCGTAATTGAATTTCATGATTCCTATCCACTAGCAGCAGATGGTTAGCAGGAACATCTTGCCAGTCCGTGTTAAAGTCTGTGAGTTTCTCTGAAGAGATTAAGACGCATTGATGGGGGTTTTCTGGTACATTCTGTGGTTGCGAGCCATGTCCTAAGGTAGTAAAGCAACTTCCTAAAAAATAATGTAACGATTCGGGTTTTGATTTTTTATGAGTCGTGTAACGACTTGCGACTAGACGCTCACCATCAGTTAAACAAACATTAAAAAAAGAATCATCACTTACACCAAAATATTTTATCAATTCATTAATCTGCGTAAAAGTTTCTTCCAATATATCAGCGACCACCATTAACTGGCTTAAATCTTTGCCTTTCGCAAGTTGTAAAAACAAGGCAAATAAATGTTCCGAATCTGTTTCTCCTTGAATCCAATGATAGATATCATCATCTAACAAATGACGTAGGTGGCGTTTAACCACGATGAAATCGGCAATGTCACCATTATGCATCAACATCCAGCGACCATGTATAAAAGGATGGCAATTGTAATTCGTAACCCCACCTGCTCCTGCAGCTCGTACATGGGCAAAAAAACAAGGGGATTTAATTTTGGCAGTCAGATGCAATAAATTTCTATCATTCCAAGCTGGCGAAATTGAAGTAAATAATGCGGGCTCAGAGCTAATGGATGGCGAATACCACCCTAATCCGAATCCATCGCCATTAGTAGGTACAACAGTTTCTCGAGCATGTAGGCTCTGCATAACAAGAGAATTGACCGGTTTAACCAATATATCGTCCAACAAGGCCTCATGTCCGAGGTAAGCTACAAAGCGACACATAGGGAAACTCCACTTTATTTTAACTATAGCAAGAAAAAGAGAGATAACCTATTTCGCTTATGCAATTTTAAAACGCATACTCCATCTCCAAATCCCATCAATCAGCATTTAGCCATTTACGATAATCCCGCCATTAGGGTGTAATACTTGTCCGGTCATATAAGAAGAATCACTTGAGGCAAGAAAAACATACGCAGGTACAATTTCTGAGGGTTAGCCAGCACGCTTCATAGGCGCTTGAGAACCAAATTCGGCCACTTCTTCTGCAACAAAGCTTGCAGGAATTAGCGGTGTCCAAACAGGTCCAGGAGCAACAGCATTCACACGAATACCTTTAGCGATTAAATTTTGTGACAACGAACGTGTTAAGGCAATGATAGCTCCTTTTGTCGCCGAATAATCAATAAGGTGATCACTACCTTTATAAGCCGTCACTGATGTCGTGTTAATAATGACACTATTCTTTTTTAAATGAGGTAAGAGCGCTTTTATCATATAAAAATAGGAAAAAAAATTCGTCTTAAATGTTTCTTCAAGCTGTTCACAACTAATCTCTTCGATAGAGTCTTGGGGATGTTGCTCAGCAATGTTATTAACCAAAATATCAATATGAGGACAAAGGGTTAAGGCTTTTTTTATTAGTTCTTCGCAAGCATCATAAGTCTGCAAATTGCCTGGTAACAGCCAACATTTTGTACCAGCATCCTCAATAAATCGTTTTGTTTCCACAGCATCTTGATTCTCATTTAAATAATGAATAATAACGTTTGCCCCCTCCAAGGCAAAAGCACAAGCTACAGCACGACCAATCCCACTATCCCCCCCTGTAATAAGTGCTACTTTATTAGCTAACTTGGAACTACCTTGGTAATGGGGGGCTATATATTGAGGTCTTGGATGCATACAAGCTTCAATGCCAGGTTGTCTTTTTTGATGTTGGGGAGGTTGTTGTCTTTCATTACTCATATGATCTCCTCCATGACAGCGAAATGAATTTCGCTGTCAGTAAGAAAGACGTCAATTTTAGACGTTCTTTAGTGCCTTGCTCGATTAGGAAGCGCACCATAATATTTATGGATAGAAGCCCCCCAGGTCGGGCTAGACATGTCAGGCCAATGCTCTTTATCGAAGCCTGGAGAATTTTTTAATGTTTCCTTATCTACGGCAATAACAAAACATTCATTTGCGTCATCATAGGTAAATATGCTCCAGGGCATAGCAAATAATTTATCGCCCATACCTAAAAATCCACCAAAGGACAATACAACATAAGCAACATGTCCTTCGCGTTTATCGAGCATTAAAGCTTCAACCTTACCTAGATCATCGCCTTGTAAATTTCTCACTTTCACACCGATAACGTCATCAGCATTTACTATTTGATGTGTCATTTTAAGCCCTCCTTTATTACTCTGCATTGGTCTCAGCAGCATTATCAGTTGCAGAAACCTCCATCTTGTCATTTATCTTGCCAACTCCTTTGACTGATTTAACGACATCCAGAATAGCTTGTTTTTCTTTAGCAGAAGCGACTTGACCAGACAAATAAACCTGTCCATTTTTAGTCTCAACACCGACTGACCAAGATGGGAGATCTTTACCCATAATGTCTTCCTGTATCAGCGCTCCTTTAATTTTTGCCGTTAACAAGCTGTCATTTAACGGTTCATCACTCCCTTTTACAGTCAGCTTATCAACATTGATATCGCCAACTCCCTGTGTTGATTCCGCTAAAATAACCACTTTTTCATAGTCGGTATCAGAATCCAATTGTCCTGATAAATAGACAACTCCATTACTAACGGTAGCTTGCACTTTATCTTTATAAGCCTCTAAAGAGGATTGCACTAAAGAAAGCAAGGTATTGTCATTGCTTTGAGTGACACTAGTCGTAGTATTCACCGCTGGTTGATTATTAGGAGTAGACTCTATCGCTGCAGGTGCCGTTGTGGTCGTATCTGTGTTTGCCGCAGCAAATGCGCTACAAGCCAAACCACTAGACAACAAAATTGCAGCAGCTTTCAATTGAATCATTCTGTCCATAATACGTTCCTCATTCCATGCGTACTAACAGATAACTAATTCAATCGGGGCTCTATCTAGAAATAAACTTAATAAAATTTCTAAATAGCTTTTAGAGCGAGAAGCCAATCAAAGATGGCATACCGAAGCAGTATTAGGAATAATCTTAAGAAGAGCTTAGTTTCTTATAGGCAAATACATCAGCCTCGATCGAAAAAGGCCATAGGTAATACTACATGAGGTAACACTAAAAGCAATACTTACCAAGCTCATTTAATTAATCCTTTAACTATATGGCCTATCTTTAATCATAGACGACAACTTCAGACCTTGCAAAATTTTATAACGTTTACGCGCAAATAATTACATAAAAAACTCCTCAAAAACGCAAGGTTACTCTATGATAATTAAAAACAAATAATTTAAGTATCTACTCTATGAGTTGGTTAACTAATATTAATGATAGCCCCGATATAATTTATGTAGTCATACGCTCATTTTTACTTTTTATCTTAAGCATCGCCCTGATTCGTTTTGGGAATCGTCGCTATAATTTAAGTACTGCTTTTGACTATTTATTATTAATCATTCTTGGAGGGTTGCTAAGCCGTGGCATTAATGGTCAAGCCAGTTTGCTCTCAACTGTCTCTGCTGTGACTAGCTTAGTTTTCTCTCATCGTTGCATTGCAATACTTACCTATCGCTTCAAAAAATTGGAACTATTTATTAAAGGAAATAACCGTTTAATAGTTAAGAATGGTGTGCTGCTACATGACCAGCTGCAAAAATATCACCTTACTGAAAAAGATATATTGGCCGAAATGCGTACCCAACTTCACATTACTGACTTAAAAAAAGTTGCTATCGCTTATTTAGAAGAAACTGGCCGTATCTCTTTTATCAGCAAATAAGTTCAACTCTTCCGACTTAATGTATTGATTTAAAATCATTTATTAGTTTAATACAGCTTAAAACTATGCTTCCCTTTTATTGACAATGTTTTGTGATGTGGTAAGTTTAAAAATAGATGTTTAATTTTTAAACAAACATGAAAATGGAAAGTTTCTTCACTTAAGGAGGTTAACATCGACTTTCTGCTTACTAAACGCTTTAAACTGTATCGTATAATGATACTTGGAGTTAGAAATGGATGTCTCAAAAGTAACTGTACAGGCAAGCTTTGAGTTAAACCGCATAGCGGAAGAATTAGTAGAAATAAAAATAGCTATTTTTCAATTGGTTGGCATGTTAAACAATAACATGGAAAATAATAACCAAGAAACTCCGTTAGAAGAGCCCCCCTTACCTGAACCTAATGAACCAGATCCCTCAACTCTTCCTGAAACTGAACCTATAGAAGAACCTGAAACCGAACCAGAGCCACTCCCAGATGTAGAACCTATCAAAAAACCAGAACCTATTCCTAACACGCATACATCTTATTAAAAATTAAAATATTCGATTAACCTACAGACTGCAAGGCTGTAGGCTAATCAAAAAGTATGACAAAAAGTGATTTTATAATTATCTTAATGAGTTATAAACAAGGGAAAACTCATGTCACATCCTTTTCTTGAAAACACTTTCTGCAATCGCTTAGGTATTCAGTGGCCAATGATCCAAGCTCCACTAGGTGGTGGGCCATCAACACCAGAGTTAGTTGCTGCAGTTTCAAATAGTGGCGGTATTGGTTCATTAGCTGCCGCTTATTTGTGTCCCTACGAGATTGAACAAGCAATCCAACGTATTCTACAACTAACCGACGCCCCTTATGGAGTTAATCTATTTGCGCCAGCTAAAACGCCACATCTTACCACAAAACAAATTGATAACGCCTTGAAAAGCACTCGCCGCTATCGACAGGAACTCCATATTTTAGCCCCTCAAGTTCAAGCGCCTTTTGATGAGAACTTTGAAGAGCAATTTGCCATTATCCTGAAATATAAACCCGCTGTCTTTAGCTTTACCTTCGGACTAATTGACAGAGCAATTATCCAGGAATGTCACAAACAGGGCATAATGACCATCGGCACAGCGACTACGCTTGAAGAAGGTCTTGCTTTGCAGGAATATGAAGTAGATGCAATTGTAGCTCAAGGTATTGAAGCAGGAGGTCATCGCGGCATGTTTTCAGCAGAGGAACAAGATTCGTTAATAGGAACTTTTGCCTTGACGAGAATGATGACTCATAAACTGCAAATACCTGTGATCGCATCTGGAGGTATTATGGATGGTAGAGGTATCGCTGCAGCGCTAACTTTAGGTGCCAGTGCTGTACAACTAGGAACTGCATTTCTATTGTGTGATGAAGCCGGAACCTCTGCGGCTTATAGAGAAGTTTTATCTAAAACTCAAGTGAATCAGACACAACTCACACGAGCATTCTCAGGGCGCCTTGCTCGTGGAATTAAGAATCGCTTTATGATAGAAATGGAAAAGCATGCCAGCTCCATTTTACCCTTTCCAGCTCAAAATGCATTTACCCGGGATATTAGAAAAAAAGCAACAGAATTAGGCCGTCCAGAATTCTTATCACTATGGGCAGGCCAAGGAGTAAGGCTGATTCGCCAAATGAAAGCTGAAGAACTAATGCATACATTATATGAAGAAACTTCAGCTGCGCTATCAGAGCATGTCGCAAATAAGAGCCTTTAGAATTACTGATTGATTGCCTCATTATTTTTCTTTTTAGAATAGACCATTTTAGCCACAACCAATGTCAGCAATACGCCAAAAGCCAGCCAAGCATGAAGAGGAATTTTTCCGTAAATCAAATCAATGTAACACAATAAACAAATAGCCATAATCAACAATATAAATGGAAAATTTCTTGGCCATCGTGATAATAGGAACTGGTATAAAACCATTATCCACAATGCGAAAAAAAGCGCGCCAGCTATATCGTAAACATTATGGTAGTTGAAATGAATGAGGCTGAAACTTATGCCAAGAAGTAAGATGACAACAACGCCTCTAAACCAGGGAATACCTATCTTATAGGCAAGCCACCCGTAAAAAACTGTTGCCATTTGCATATGTCCGCTAGGGAACGCATACCAGCCTTTACCAAGGGCAGCTGGCAATGGAACTTGAAAACTTATTTTCAATGCCACATTCATTATCATACTGAACGCAAGCAAACAGGCAGTTTGATAAAAAAGCTTGCGGTCCAAACAGATAAAACCTAACGCAATGATGGGAATGATGACTGCGCCATTGCCAAAAAGAAGAAAAAAAGACCCCAAATTATCCAACATAGACGCAAAAAATAATGTAAACAACAATTTAAATCATATAAGAAGTTATCCATAAAGCAAATATCCCTCTTATGATATTTTAAATTGATAATTCTCTTATTTTTATACTGGTGTAAATCCGTACAGATGTATAAGCTCCAGTTTTTTCAAGAATTCATGCTGAAACCAACAAGGTTATCCACAGTTTTTGTGGATTAAGCAAGATTGCTTTTTTTCGTCATTTTACCTTTATTATCAATTGGTTATTGATTTTTATGCTTTCTTTTTTGGCAAATATAAATTTTAAAGACAAAATTATCCACAGCTTTATTCTTTATTTAAATGAGTACGGCGCTCATTCATTGTTTCGATGCTATTGATTACGGTCTGCTGACAAATTTCATGCATTATTGGGATATCTTTTAAAGGAATACCAGAGTTAATTGCATAAGCTATAAGAAAACTATCTTGCCATATTTTTTCATTCCGGCGAGCTTTTGACTTAACCCATAACGCAATCCATAAAAAATGGAATAACCACCTATCGCGTTGGGTTTCTAACTCTTTAGAGAAGATAGCTGCCATGGCGTCTTCCATTGTACAAATTTTTACACCTTCTATGATGGTACAACAACGGTTCACCAACTTATCAATACGGGAATTTTCTACATACCACGACTCTGTGAATCGTTTGTTTTTTGGCCATGTCTTAGAGCGCTTTAATGATAATTGCATCGACTCAGGAGTAAAGGGTGCGATTTGTACACTTAGTTGCTCGATTAAATAAGGCACATCAATAAAATGAGGAAGGAAATGCAGGCCTAATAGCTCTTGAATTTCGAGTAAATGCAGATCGGGCATCTCGCCTTGCTTGATCATTAATGCTAAAAAATGTCCTATCATCATCAATAAGTAAGAAGCATCAACTTCCCTTAGCGTCACGCTATCATCAAAAGCTTCATCATAATATTTTGGCACCTCACCTGCCGAAATCGCAGGGGTTATCCAAGCATCTTTGATACCGAACTCATGTTTAAATAACAAGCCGCAAAGATAATTTTTCCGTTGTTTCTTTGCGTGGATAAAAATACCTTGAGCTCCACTACCGTCTACTTCACTTGCCTTAATACGCAAACTAGGGGTTGACATTTCTGTACTAAAAACAACCCCCTTCATCCGCTGTATTTTAATCCAATGGTCAAACTGATCATGGTATGATTCGGGATACCAATTTTTTATAGCTTGTAACCGAGAAAGAGAAATAGGGCTCAATATAATGGTTTTCATTAGATGCTCAAAGGTGGCAACAACAACGTCACGAACCTCTTTCTTAGGATGTAACAGGGTTAATAAGCCAATATCTTGCCCTTCTTCAATGCTATATAAATCAATGATTAAATCTGCGAAAAAATCAGGCGGCATTGCATAGCTTTGCGCAAAAAAATTCTCTGCAATATCAAACACGGATAAATCAGATAACTCCTCAATCATATCGCGAATGGCATTTAAATGATCTATTTCTTCCTCAGGAGACAATTCATCCTCTTGTCCCGCCAGGTTGAGGTATGCATCTTTCAATTCCGGGGTTAATTCTACATGGACTTCATAAAAAGCATTGAGAACAGGAAGCCAGAAACTCAGAGAATGTTTACCCTTGTTAATAGCCACAGTAATAGTTTGCATCAATTGATTCAGTGTTTTAGTAGCAAGTTTATTGCCCCCTTCTGTTGCCGCTTGCAATTGCGCTACACAGATGTCTAGGGCAAATACACAAGCTGAATAATAGGCATTCTCTACATCTACTTCGCTATCATCCACACTCTCTAAAAGACTCACTAGACGTAATGCGAGATCAGGCTCTTGGATAAATGGAGTAAAATGCTGAGGATCTGGCTCTGAATTTTGCTGGATCAAAGTAGCCATATCCATTAGCCATTTTTTTAAATTCTCAAGATCAGCATTCATACTTCATCGGGTACCTTTCTTGGTGTTCCGTTATCATCGATAGCTACAAAAATAAAAGTCCCCTCAGTTACCTTATACCGCCCACCGGTAGTTGCAGGCTCCGCCCAAACCTCAACAGCAATAGTCATGGATGTTGTGCCTCTTTTGATTAGCTCAACATGACAACTCACAATATCTCCAACATGCACGGGTTTTAGAAAAGTCATGCTATGAATTGCAACGGTTGCCGCTCTACCACGTGCTATTTTTTTAGCTAAAACACCTGCAGCCAGATCCATTTGCGAAACTAGCCAGCCACCAAAGATATCACCATTTGCATTGGTATCAGCTGGCATGGCTAAAGTCTGAATTGTCAATTCTCCGCGAGGGGTTGTCATATCACTTAAGAACCGCGTTTAAATTTGGCCAATGCATCAGCCATAGCCGTGTTAAAGACCGTTTTCTTGGCAATCTCTTGCTTCTTCTTTGCATTGGGCTTGACCGTTTCTTGTTTTTTTGCAATGGCTGATTTTTTCGGAAAAGATGGGGGCGGCGTTCCCTTTTTGTGAACCACAGCGGCTTTATCTTCTCCTAATTTCATGCTTAAACCAATGCGACGACGCTCTTTATCCACTTCAACAACCTTGACAGTGACAATATCACCAGCTTTCACAATAGCATGAGGATCATTGATAAAACGATTAGTCATCGCAGAAATATGAACCAAACCATCCTGATGTACACCAATATCTACAAAAGCACCAAAATTGGTCACATTAGAAACCACACCCTCTAGAATCATACCTTCTTCTAAATGGCTAATATCCTCAATGCCTTCTTTGAAATTAGCTGTTTTAAACTCAGGTCGTGGATCTCGACCTGGCTTTTCCAATTCCCGCAGAACATCACGAATAGTAGGCAAACCATAATTTTCGTCTATAAAATGCTCGGCATTAACGCCTTGGAGTAAATCCTTATTGCCGATAGCTTTACGTACGTCTACTCCTTGCTCAACTAGAATTTTTTCAACTAAAGGATAAGCTTCTGGATGTACACAAGAAGCATCAAGAGGGTTATCCCCATTCATAATACGCAAAAATCCTGCTGCTTGCTGGAAAGATTTTTCTCCCATCCTTGCAACATTTTTAAGTTGTTCGCGATTTAAAAATGCGCCGTGTTCATCACGATATTGCACTAAATTCTTGGCTAAAGTTTCATTTAACCCCGAAACACGAGTTAAGAGAGCAACTGACGCAGTGTTAACATCGACACCTACAGCATTCACGCAATCTTCCACAACGCTATTTAGGGAACGTGCTAACCGAGTTTGATTCACATCATGCTGATATTGTCCCACACCAATTGACTTAGGCTCGATTTTTACTAATTCAGCCAAAGGATCTTGCAACCTTCTGGCAATTGAAACAGCACCTCGAAGCGAAACATCTAAATCAGGGAACTCGTTAGAGGCTAACTCTGATGCCGAATAAACAGAAGCACCTGCTTCATTAACAACAATCTTAGTCAATTTAAGATCAGGGTACATCTTCATCATATCAGCAACTAAACGTTCTGTTTCGCGAGAACCAGTGCCATTACCAATACTGATTAAATTTACATCATGTTTTGCGGCCAATTTGGCTAGCTCGGCAATTGCCGGATGCCATTCATTATGTGGGGCAAAAGGAAAAATGGTACTGTAGTCTAATAATTTTCCAGTAGCATCAACAACAACTACTTTCACGCCTGTACGAATACCGGGGTCAAGACCAATTGTCACGCGATGCCCAGCAGGAGCTGCCAACAATAAATCGCGCAAATTTCTAGTGAAGACATTAATTGCTTCTTCATCCGCTATTTCACGCAACCGAGTCAATAATTCTAACTCTAGCTTGGTAAATAATTTAACTTTCCACGTCATACGCACGACATCGAGTAACCAAGCATCTGCAGGCCGCTTTTGATCAGCAATATTAAAATAAGAAGCAATGCGTCTTTCGCCATACTCAACCGCCTCAGGCAGTACTAAATTCAGTTGCAATATGCTTTCACGCCGCCCGCGAAATAAGGCTAATGCCCGATGTGAAGGGATTTTTTTAATGGGCTCGGCATAGTCAAAATAATCAACAAATTTATTACCCGCCGCTTTTTTGTCATCGGCAACAGCAGATTTTAGTACGGCGTGTTGCCACAAATATTCACGTAATTCATTGATTAACTCGGCATCTTCTGCAAATTTCTCCATTAGAATTTGAGAAGCACCTTCAAGCGCGGTTTTCGCATCGTCAATACCCGCTTCAGACTTAATAAATTGCGTAGCATGAGACTCTGGGGTTAAAGTAGGGTCTTGCCACAAAGCTAATGCTAAAGGCTCCAAACCAGCCTCTTTAGCCAGTTGTGCCTTGGTGCGACGTTTAGGCCTATAAGGCAAATATAAATCTTCAAGACGCGTTTTAGTGTCAGCGGCAAGAATCGCTTTCTCAAGCTCAGGTGTTAATTTTTCTTGCTCGCGAATCGAATCTAGAATTACCGCACGACGCTCATTTAATTCACGGATATAAAGCAAGCGTTCCGCCAATATTCGTAGCTGCGTATCATCAAGACCTTCCGTTGCTTCTTTACGGTAGCGCGCAATGAATGGAACGGTTGCTCCATCATCCAGCAAACGAATAGCTGCCTCCACCTGCGAAACTTTAACCTTAAGTTCCTGTGCAATAATGGTCGCTGCCACCAATATTTCTTGAGTCATTCACATCCCCGTAAAACGTGTAAAAAAACGCAACCATTATATACTGATTATGCAACATTTTGCGAACTTTAGACGGTTTTTAATTACCCTATTTCATACGACGAAAAGAAAAGATTATATTTAAACTGTGGCTAAAAATTTAAACACTTATTTTTGCGACCGCATTTACCACAGCTACGGTATTTAAGCTAATTAAAAATTATAAGAAAATTGCGACACATAAGACTAAATTGTGTGACGTGAAGCGAAAGTGCAGTCATGTTCTCAATTACCAACACCCCTAGTATTCAATTAACCAAATATTGTCTGTAGCAGACTGCAATCCACGTGCATTTAGATGATCACTGCTGGTTACGTTACGCGATTCTTCTTTAATACACTTTACGCGCTGGCAATTACTATAAAGGGCATTGACTTCATCACCTGGAACACTAAAGGGAGGCCCTTGCATTTGGCCTTGATCATAACTCATCGTTTTTAGAAGTATTTTTCCATTTTTCTTCAACCATTGCAGACAGGTTTTGACGTAACGCGAACGCAATTTTTCTGGCAGTGCAATTAATGCAGCTCGGTCATAAATTGCATCAACAGCATTAATGCATGCAGAATTTAAATGAAAAATGTCTGTAACCCAGATCGTAATAGAGTCCGCCACATAAGAAATAATTTGCGCATTTACTTCCTTTGTCATGAGTAGCTTATTTTCTTTTGCAAACTCTTGCACAGCCAACTCACTTAACTCTATTCCTATAACTTGAAAACCTTGTTTAGCCAACCACAGTAAGTCCAAGCTCTTGCCGCATAAGGGAACAAGCACAGTTGCCCCCAAAGGCATGCCTAATGAAGGCCAATATTTCACTAAATCTTGATTGACTGCCTCTTGGTGGAAGGGGATACTCCCTTCCTGCCATATGTTCAACCAAAATTGCTTACCACTATTCACTCCACTGTCACCGACTTGGCTAAGTTACGAGGCTGATCAACATCAGTTCCTTTAGCAACGGCAACATGATATGCCAGTAGCTGTAACGGAATTGTATAGACAATGGGAGAAATCCATTGCCCACAAACAGGAACGCGAATGAGACGTGCGCCATCAGGCTCCCAAGCCTGAGAGTCATCCACAAAAACTATTAATTGTCCGCCACGCGCGCTCACTTCATGCAAATTAGATTTTAATTTATCCAACAACTCATCATTAGGCGCGACAGCAATAACCGGCATATCCTTATCAACCAAAGCAAGAGGGCCATGTTTAAGCTCGCCTGCCGGGTAAGCCTCTGCATGAATGTAAGAAATTTCTTTTAACTTTAATGCCCCTTCCAATGCTACAGGATATTGCACACCTCTACCTAAAAACAGAGTATGAGCTTTATTTACAAATAAAGAAGCCAAGCCATTGATTTCATCATTCATTTTTAATGCACGCTCACAGCAGGCAGGCAACTCTTGCAGTTCTGTAAGTACTTGCTCTGCTCGCTCATCTTTACCAAGAGCTGCGGCAAGCATTAAAAAAGCAGCCAATTGCGTAGTAAAAGCCTTAGTAGAAGCCACACCTATTTCAACTCCTGCACGAGTTAAGAACACACAATCAGCTTCTCGCACCAATGTACTGGTAGCCACATTACAAATCGCTAAACTTGCCAAGTAATTCATCGATTTTGCTTTATAAAGAGCAGCTAGCGTATCCGCTGTTTCTCCAGACTGTGACACCGTAATAAATAAAGTGTTATCTCCTACGACAACGTCACGATAACGATACTCACTCGCTATTTCTACCTGGGTTGGTAATCCAGTTAATGACTCCAACCAATAACGAGCAATTAAGCCTGCATGATAACTGGTACCACAAGCCACAATGTGAATTTGCCTTACCCGCTCAAAGATGGAGGCAGCTTTCTCACCAAAGCTCGCTTTTAATACCTCCTTGCTGGCAATACGTCCCTCTAATGTATCGGTTAAAACCTTCGTTTGTTCATAGATCTCTTTCAGCATAAAATGCCGGTAGGGACCTTTGCTAACGGCTTGATTGTCTCCATTGAGAACATGCGTTTCTCGTTTAACCGGCTCTCCTTTGGCATTAAAGACGGAAACTTTATCAACCGTCAGACGTGCGCTATCACCTTCCTCGAGGTATATGACAGATTGCGCAAAAGAGCGTAGAGCTAAGGCATCTGAAGCAATAAATTGCTCATCAATTCCAAGACCGACAACTAAAGGACTCCCCTTACGAATGGCCACCAGCTCTTGCGGGCGTTGTTGATGAATAACACCTAATGCAAAAGCCCCGTGCATCTGCTGAGCAGCTTCTCTTACCGCCTTATGTAAATCTTCATGTTGTTGATAATAAAAATGGATGAGATGAGCAGCAACTTCCGTGTCCGTTTCCGAAGTAAACTCGTAACCCGCCCCGCGTAATTTTTCACGCAAAGCATCATGATTTTCAATGATGCCATTGTGTACAATAGCAATTTCATCATGGGACATGTGTGGGTGAGCATTTTGTTCACATGGTTTGCCATGGGTAGCCCAACGCGTATGCGCAATACCTACATTTCCAGCGATAGCTGTTTCCTGCATTGCATCTGCCAGACTCTGTACTTTCCCTTGAATTCTCACACGCTTTAAATGCCCAGAGCCATTAATCAATGCAATACCTGCTGAATCATAGCCACGGTATTCGAGTCGTCTCAAACCTTCCAGTAACACTTTGCTTATATCACGTTGTGATGCCGCACCCATGATCCCACACATAAAAACTCCTCACATCATCAATATCGCCATATTTTCAAACTGTAGAATATAGGGCGATGTCTTGCAAAATTGCCAAAGTATGCCACATCATCATCAAAACCTAAATGTTTGCCGGTGACTCACATTTAGTTTTATAACCATGTTCTTTCATCGCCTCACAAATTTCATAGGCTAAAAAATGATGCGCACGGGTACTTGGGTGTATTTCATCCCAGAATAAGTAATTGTCCGGAGCATCACACACATGGTAATTCTTTTCATGAGGACCAAACTGACTATTGCGGTATTGCAGAACTTGCGCATATTGCAATACATAGTTTCTCGCAAAAGGAGAGTGGGCTAAAGCACCAAACATGGGGAATTTAACATCAATACAGGCATCCTTAATATTAGAAAAGCCATACTTTTGTGGATCCACCAAAGCCTTTTGTAAAAATTGCTCCAAATCAATGTATAGGAAATCCACCTCTGGCGAAGCTTGACGCCATTCCTCAATACGTTTTTGTAGCCGCTCATTATGTTGTTGCAGGGCTGCAGTCAACACCGGCTTGTCCGTTGTATTGACAAACTTGGGCGTCTCTCCAATATTAGGTAAACCCAAAATTACCACTCGACGTGCCCCAGCTTGAGTTAATTTGCGCACCCCAGATGCTAATCCATCAAGAACATTATCGATATAAGCGCTCATGACAGAAGGGTTATAATTATCTTCAAAGAATAAAACGTTTAAATAATCATTGGCACCTGTCAGTACAAAATACACTGCCTCCTCATCGATAGAATTATTCATCATTAAGTAAGCTTGAACTGTCAATCCTAAGCTAGGAGGTATCAATTTGCCGACGATTAATGTTTTCAATGTGCCTAAAGGGTGGCGAATTAAATTCCAGGTTGTTACTTGGTAATCATAAGTGACAGCCCAACTACCACCAAAAGCCTGATTGTTGTAATAGCTTGCGTCTTCCCGATCGACCCCTAACATCAATGCCAGATATTCATTCCACACTCGACCATTAGAAAAATGATTTTGCCAGTACGGGTCTCCAGGAAGAATTGGCACCTTGCGCACTTTGCCTACTAAATTTGCTAAAAAGGGGCCAAACTCCGTATCAAAAAAGTTAGTGACTACCTCAATGCCTGCATCCAAGACCATTTGTGGAACATAATAGTCATAAGCAAACTCTTCCATCTTATTAATAACAAAGACTTTTAATGGCCGAACAAGATAAGCTGGGCTCTCATCCTGCCTCAGACTCTTTAAGAGATGAGTCGTATTACCATTGTCAGACAAGCTATCACCAAAAATAACCATTGATTTAACTGGTGTTGTTGCAAAGAGTGTAAGGGGGGCACAAAAAACCACCAGACACAACCAATAGCACATCCTCGTGCAATGTGATGACATAAATCTCTCCTTAGATTTCAAATAATTCCGTTAGAGTCTGT
The DNA here is from genome assembly GCF_001467025.1 of Legionella brunensis. GTDB lineage: Bacteria > Pseudomonadota > Gammaproteobacteria > Legionellales > Legionellaceae > Tatlockia > Tatlockia brunensis. Next base: position 255,784 of record NZ_LNXV01000036.1, read on the forward strand.
TGCTTTGAATATTGTTGGAAGAAGGTTGTTAGTAAATCCCTCTCTTAGAGTAGATCTCGTATCAAATTTTTGTCAACATATCCAAAGAATAATGTTTAAAAGACAACCACGCGCACTCTGGCTATACTTCTTTTAGGAGCACATTGTAGGGAAATACAATGGATTCTTATGTAATTGAGACCAAACATCTCGGCCTACGACTTATTGAGAAGGAAGACATTAAGTATTTGGAAGACTTAGACAAAGATCCAGCTGTCAAAGAATATTTCCCCGAAGGAACTTTAAGTTATCGGGAAATTAAAGATTATATTGAAGAATGCCTTCATAACTATGAACGAAAACAGTTGCCCTGCTTTGTCATTTTTAAACTTCAGACTAATGAATTCCTCGGCGAAGCCTATTTTGATGAAATTGACCATGGCGAAATAAAAGTTGGTTATCTTTTCCACAAAAAGTTTTGGAATAAAGGCTATGCCACAGAAGTATTGAGTGCCTTACTTAAATGGGCAAAAGAGAATATTGCTGCGGAATACATCATAGCCTATGCCGACAAAAAGAATAAACCTTCATTTCGTGTCATGAAAAAATGCGGCATGGAGTATTACAAGGAGGGTCATTACCTTGATATGGAGTGCTATTTTTATCGCATTAAAAATCACTAACTCCATGGGTCATGCTATCCAAGCAAAATAAATTGGCAACGTTTTTAAGAACGTGTTCACAGATTTTTAGTTGCTCAATACTGATGAACTCATTTGGGCGATGCGCCTGTTCAATATTTCCCGGCCCACAAATAATAGTCGGTATTCCACCATCTTGATATGCTCTTGCTTCAGTTGAATAAGAAACCTTATAACGTTCTTTTACTCCAGTGATGGTTCTAATTAATCGGGTCAGCAGAGCATCCTCCGATGCATTAAATCCTGACGCATCTGACACTTGATCCAAATAAATGGCAGCCTCCGGATATATTTTTTTCATCTCAGGTAATAGCTCTTCATTAATGTAGTTTTCCACTTGGCTACGAAAATTCTCCATTGGAAATTGCGGTAAATAACGGGCCTCAAATAAAAGCTCACAAGTGCCTGGAATTATATTAGTAGCCGTTCCACCACTGACAATATTCGTCGAAATGGTAGTAAATGGTAAGTCAAAGTCTTTATCAAAAGGTCCTTGCTCCCTGACATGACTGGCTAGTTTATTAATGTAACAGATTAAGCGGCTCGCATATTCAATGGCATTACAACCTTTATCTGCGCGAGAAGAATGTGCAGCCATTCCTTGTATTTGACAGTGAAAAACTTGCCTTGATTTCTCACCGATTATCGGACGCATACTTGACGGTTCGCCGACAATACAACCTTCCGGCTGTAAACCTATTTTCTTTAAATAATCCAATAAAAAATCTACCCCAATGCAACCTACCTCTTCATCATAGGTAAAAGCAAAATGAATAGGTTTATTAAGTGCTAACGTTTTAAACTCGGGCACTAAAGCAAGTAGGACGGCTAAAAATCCTTTCATATCACATGTGCCACGACCATAAATTTTACCATCACTTTCTATTGCTACAAAAGGATCAGTAGCCCACTGTTGCCCAGCGACAGGGACAACATCGGTATGGCCTGAAAATAGAATACCGCCTTGAGTTTGACCATCTTTTGCAGGTATTGTTGCCAACAGATTTGCTTTCAGGTCAGTAGGTCCGTAGACAACCTGAGAATTAATGTCATGCTGCTTAAACCAGGCATCAATCGCTTCGATTAGTTGCATATTAGAGTTGCTAGAAATAGTATTAAAACTAATAAGTTGTTTAATCCATTGTAATGTATCCATTTTTCTTCCTAAAATGATAGCTCGCGTTAGCCTGACATCTTAAATTTGGCCAATTCCATCACAATCTCAAGATAAGCAATCAGCCTTTATTTTTGGCTTCGCACGCTTTACCTAACTTGCGTAAACTATCTGGACAATCATCCCTATCCATCATAACTTCAATGAAACACATCTTATCGCGATGAGATTCGGCTTGAACAAGAACTTCTGCTAACTGATTTTCCGTGCTAACCTTTGCAGTAAACACATTATCCCCGAAAATCATTGGTAATTGCGCATATTGCCAAGGTTGAATATCGTTATAAATCATTTTCGGGCCATGAATCACACGTTCAATAGTGTAGCCATCATTATTAAGCAGGAAGACAATTGGCGTTAGCTTATGCCGCAACACGGTGGATATTTCTTGAGCCGTTAATTGAAATGAGCCGTCCCCAACAAATAAAAGTGTTCGGCGACTTCTATCGGCAAGTGCCGCTCCCAACAATGCCCCCACCGTATAACCGATTGAACCCCATAAAGACTGAGCAATAAAGGTTGTATCGTCGGGAATGGATGTTTCCAATAAACCAAACATGCTCGTACCAGTTTCCGCCAAGATAATATCTTTGGCTCTAAAGTAATTGGCCATATTATCCCAGAAGCGCTGTTGGGTAATTTTTTTGTCAGTGGGCTGATAACTTTTTCTGATTGGATTGAGTATTTTACCGGTGAAATGATAGCCTTTTAATTCTTCGGCCAAGGCGGGAATAACAGCATTAAAATAAACATCAGGGTATATCGAACGACGCACTTTGACATAATTACTATGAATTTCAATAGTCGCATTAGCATCAATTCGACAGGTAAAACCCCCTGTATTGAAATCAGATAGCACCGTGCCAAAAGAAAGAATACAATCCGAATTCTCAACACGTTCCTGCACGCCCGGTGTACTGTAATCACCATTGTAAAAGCCAATGAATCCTGGATGCGATTCATTAATCATACCTTTTCCCATATTCATGGTCGCAAAAGGAATTCCTGTGTGATCGAGAAATTGGTGAATCAGGGCTTTCATATTATGGCGTGATGCACAAAGATCAGCCAAGATAATTGGCGCCTTTGCTTGGCGAATTAGCTCAGCAGTGCGTGAAACCAATTCAGCAATTGAATCAAGATCAGAGTGAGGATAAGCCAATTTTAAGGACTTTTGTGGTGCATCGATTTCAACATCCACCATATCACTTGGCAAGCTAATATACACCGGTTGTTTTTTTACCCAGCATCGCTCTAACGCTTGATCAATTCGTTCAGCCGCTTCTTCAGCACAATCAAGAATCGCAACTGCAGCAGATATTTTTTCAAACATCTTTGTAAAGACTTTAAAATCACCCGTACCAAAAGTATGGTGCATAATGGCGCTTTGTTTCTGAGTAGCTGTTGAGGGTGCGCCAACAATGTTAACGACAGGTAGATATTCTGCATAGCTACCAGCTATACCATTAATAGCACTAAGCTCACCCACACCAAAAGTAGTAACAATAGCTGCAGCTCCCTTCACACGCGCATAACCATCAGCTGCATATGCAGCATTAAGTTCGTTGCAATTTCCTATCCAATTCAATGAAGGAAAATTAACAATTTGATCTAGAAAAGTAAGATTATAATCTCCTGGCACACCAAAAATATCTTTAATATTAAGTTCTGTAAGGCGGGTTAACAGATAATTGCCAATAGTCATTTTACTCATTATTAAGCTTCCTTCTCAATGGAATATTCTATTATCAGACATGGTAATTACGTTGGAACAAGGAAATGTTAATTACTATTATTTTTCACTAGTATAGCTAATCAAAATCAATGTTGCCCTACCTACAGAGAAGCTTAAATGCTTAAGCATTTAAGCTTCTCTCACTGATACATGGTTTTTGTCTTCCTGATATTCAAGAATATCACCAGGCTGACATTGTAGATAGGAACAAATAGCCTCTAGTGTTGCTAAGCGTATTGCTTTTGCCTTACCATTTTTTAAGATGGACAAATTTGCTTCAGTAATGCCGATTGCTTCGGCTAACTCCTTTAGCCGACACTTTCGTTTAGCCATCATCACATCTAAATTAACAATAATCGACATGCGACATCCTTAAATGGTTAATTGGCAATCTGATTTTAATTGGTGCGCTTCTTTAACGATCCAGGAGGCGACCAAAATAATGAGTGCGGTAATTAGCGTTGATAGATTAGTAGAGCCTAAGGTAATGCTTGCAAAGCGTTCACCAACTGGATTGTTAAAAGAGAGAGCGACCGTTATTAAAGGTTGATAAATTAATTGCACTAACTCCCCTACTATCATGTAAATGCTAATCTGTCTAATTAGCTTGATATTTTCCTGTTCAAATAAATTTCCTTGCTCATATAAGTGAAATAATTGCGCTAATTTATAAAAAATTAACACAGTAATGGATAAGGGTAATAACTGGATGATTAAAATTATCAAGCGATGGATAAGGGAAAAAGAATCTACATTCTGTATATGAGAAGATGAAATGATTGCACTCCACATCCCCCAATTGAGCATATCCTGTAAATGAAAAAGAGTAACATAGGTCGTAACCAATGGCATGAACCAACAAAGGGTACGAAAAAGTAGATAAAGCATGTGACTGGTACGTTTTATTTTTTGCATAACAATATCCTTGTAAGGTTAAAGTGCTAGGCATTATAACCAAAATTTATCGTTTTACAATAAAATTAAATTGTTTTAGATTAACTTTTTATTCCAAACCAAAATTACTCTTAATGAAATCGCTTGTTATTAAGCGGTCATATTATTAGGAGTAAACTTTAGTTGGACAGCAGCACCAGTTTCTTTACGATTTTTAAAGAAAAGACCTATCTTTTCCTTGGCAAATTGGTTGTGTAATCGATTTAAACCTATCCCCTCTCCACCACAATAAAGCTCCGCGTCCTTATGCTCGGGTTTTATATTAGCGATCATAAAGTAGTCGCCTTTTTTTTGTTCAGGGAAGCCCGAACCATTATCTTTAATCATCACCACGATGCCTGTGTCTATTTGTTTAACGACTAATTTAATCTGTAAGCTTGAACCAACACACAACCCCTTCTTCGCATAAGAATCATAGGAGTTCTCAAGTAATTCTTGTAAGGCATCACCGAACAAACGAGGTAGCTTCATACCGAATTTTTGCAGTACCGGTGTGATAATCGCTTCGCATTTTTCTGCAATATATAGTGGGTGAAAATCATCCTGATAATCCTTTTGCGTAAACGACTTAATCTCGTCTGATAACACCGGTATAATGAATTCATGGACAATTTTCATAACATTCTCTCAAAAAATTCATAATTATAACAAAATGAACAAATAAATTCCATATATGCCTTTACTACTAGCCCTCTGTAACGCCAAACACCTCGGACATGAAGTATAATTAATAAACAATATACTGTTTGAGTTATGCCTATGTCCTACACAAAAATGGAAGAACTCTTTCCCAAAAAAGAGATATCTCTTATTGAAACCATGGAAAAAGCGCAGATTCCTGGCGTTTCTATTGCCTATCTTGATCAAGAGGGAGTCATTTCCACAAGGGAAGAAGGGGTTACAGATGGATGTGGTCTTTTTAAGATGGCAAATGATCCAACCCAATGCGCATTCGATAAACTAGGACTAGGAACAAAAAATGCCGTGGTTTTATTCAATGATGAACTTTATTATGTCGTTCAAAAGGAAGAAAAAGTCCATAAAATTACCAAGAATCTGGACAATGAGGCTGACTACCAAAAATTAAAATCAAGATGCACTGATACTTATCAATTAGCTGATAAAAATGATTATCCATTGCTCAACTCCCTCACCGGTGAAGCCCCACCCACAAAAGTCCAGAAAAACACTATTTTTGGTGCAGCATCACTTAGCAAACCCGTATTTTCCAATCTAGTACAACGATTGATAGAAAAGAATTCTGAGAAGACCGCTGAACCAGGAGTAGGAAAATTTATTTTGCCAAAGGAAGTAACGCATTTTGATTTAGATACTCCGCTGTCCAGTATCCTGCCTTTGCAAGATTTTAAAATAGATGAAATCCCTGCATTTGATACTGCTGATGAATCAGCAGTGAGCTATGCCAATGACTTGACCACCCGCATGGTATTATCACATATGACCGGTTTAGCTCATGGAGAAATTAAATTCCAGTTCAATCCTGCAGAAAAAGCACATGGATATTCAAATGTAGCAATACTTTATCTGCAAAAGGTCATTGAAACGCTTACCCAATCAAATATTGAAGCGCTAGCCCAAAAACATGTGTTTGGACCTTGCGGCATGCTTAGCAGTAGTTTTGGAATCGGTCGTGTTTTATTGTCTCAAAAAGAACCATTGTTGGAGGAGATGAAACCCTCAGAGCTCGTCATACTACAAAAAGACGGGCAATTAACCGCATATTGGCTCGAAAATAGCAAGCTGGTTACAAGAACGTTAAGTGAAAGTGCAATTAAAGAAATTGTTAAAATGCTACCCAAAGACAGCCCCATCTCAGAAAATCCTGATTTGATTCATGCTGTCGTTTCAGCCTATGGTTGTCCACAACTTAAACCTAAAGCAATCAATAGTTTGCGGACAACAGCTAAAGACTACGCAAGTTTTGTTAAATACTTAATGAACAATAAACCATTAGAAGATCCTTTTGTCCCCCAGGTCTTCATGACCGAAGATAAAGGAAGAGCGGGTTTAATTGGAGTCGCAAAAGGAAACATACCCGATTCAGACCTGACTCATGTCGCCTGGGGTTTAGGTTGGGGGTTACAAACTGAAGGAAAAAAGGCAACGACAGCCTACCACTCAGGTGATATGAATGATTGTCGAGCATGGGTAGCGATAAATTTAAATGATAAAACAGCGGTGGTTTATTTCGCCAATTCCCATAATGGACATATTCTTGCAGACCAAATCATCCCCAAGTCGATTGCATTAGACCACGCAGCAAATTATTTTTTCCATAAGTGGGGTTTCGCAAGAAATTTTGAAGAGTTAGGGGGAGTTTACACGTTATGGGGAATTAATCCCTCACTTAAGCCCCCAGCCACTTCGGAGAGTATGCAACATCCATTGGACAATGACAAAACCATTGAAAACCCATTAGAGACAGAGGAACCATCAACCCAAAGTGATACCCATAAAAAATCAATGAACCCGTTTCAAACAACACTAACCCCTGATGATAGCAAATGGACTTAACGTCTACTGCAAATAATCGATGACTACAACGATTTAAGTTGCAGCTGCTCTGGTGCAGCTGCCTTTTAACTACTGAACCAAATCGTTAGTTACATTAATTAAAGGATTATCCAAACTCGAAAGGTTAAATTGCTGAGCCACACGATCAAAGATTACTTTCATGTTTTGTGGATCATTTGCTGCAAACAGGCCTTCATTTGTGCTCAATGACATGCGCCGTTGGATCTGATCTGCGGCAGCTAATACATCAGGATGGATGAATACTTCATCATCCCCCAAAAGTGAATCAACAAGCTTATCCGCAGCCATGTTGAAATTGAGATGACGTAATAATCGAACAACCATATGATTCTCAGGGTTCATAAAATTCCTAATATTTGACTAAAGTGCGCAGGTATTATTCACAAAAGACAATATTAATCAAGCCTAAATATTGCTCAATGAATTGCGAGATTTATTACTGCTTGATTTACAAATGATTTTTAATTTGATCGTAAATAGACGCTTGTATTCCAATCTGAAAGAAACCTGCAAAAGTATGTAAAGGTATTCCCATGACCTCAGCAAAAGTATGATAGATAGAATTACTATTGATTGTGGCTGATAAGGGAATTTTAAATCCCCCACGAGGATAATCAAGATTTAAATGATTAATGGCCTTAACAGCATCAATTGCCCGTAACCAGCGTTGCACACTATCTTCCTTGGCATACACGGTGCTGCAAGCATGGATAGGTAATGCATAGCTACCTACCCGCAATCCATATTGATTAGCGAAATTTGCATTATACACAATGCAATGCGCTCGTAAGCTATGCTCTCTACGATAGCCAATAGGTACTATCGTCCCAGTTTTTCTTGAAGTAGCTAAACCGTGTAGCTGTGCTATTACGGTATTAGTTACAATCTCTCTTAAAATCCAAAAGTTATGAGCAAAGCAATTTAAAAAAAGGATTGGCAACCTAAACATCGCTGCCTGAATGAGATATTTTGGCATAAAATCCCTCGGTTCATCTGTGCAGGATTTTAATCTTTAAGAGTATCTTCTTATATCCTATTATCATTCAGTATAGGTTGAACAGCTCGAAAACTTTACTCGGCCAGTTTTTATTCTTTTAGCCTGTCATTTGCCCCTATATATTCATTGTTTTAGTTGTGCTACAAATGCCGCTATTGACGATCAGACCATTTAGGATTTCACTCATGAATTACAGTATTGAGCTTGCTTCAGCTGAAAGCGCAGAAAAATTATGCCGAAAAATTAGTGCTGACTTGCCTGAGTACTTTGGGCTGCCAGAGTGCAATGAGTCATATGCTAAAGGCGTTCATTCCTGTGTAAATTTTATCGTTACTGTAGATAGCCTTGCCGTAGGACTTTTAAGCCTGTCCTTCCCTTATCCTGCTAATTGTAATCTTTATTGGATGGGAATTTTAAAAAACTATCAAAGACAGGGCCTTGGTCGCCTGCTGCTACAAAAGGCTTGTACTTATGCAAGACAGTGCCAGGCTCAAACAATGACAGTTGAAACACTCGCCCCCTGCGAAGCAGATAAAAATTACTTAAGAACTTATCGCTTTTATGAAACAACCGGATTTCATCCCCTTTTTAATTTAAGACCCCAAAATTACACCTGGGATATGGTTTATATGGTGAAGTCTCTCGATACTCCTCTAGATTCCCTTATCGCTATCGAAAAAGATGCCCGACAATTTGGTTTTGATTGGCCCAACGAAGAAATGATTATTGATCAAGCCATCAGCGAATGTGACGAAATTAAAGAAGCCCTCACACTTGGCGAGTCTAAGCAACGCATCGAAGAAGAAATAGGCGATTTATTGCATACTGCCATTTCCTTATGTCTTTTTGCCGGTTTCGAACCTGAAGAGACTTTGCAAAAAATAACGGTAAAATTTGCGACACGGATGTTCGCTCTCAAAGAAATTGCCAAGGAACAAGGCTTTACTACTCTTAAAGATCAACCTCTGAGTTTATTAATGACACTATGGCACGCCGCGAAAGAAAAAACGAAGAGTTAGATGTCGTGGTTCATCGGCTGAATCTACACTAATATCTCCTTGTAGGTTTGCCCATCATCCCTGCTCTCTCAAATGTTATACTTAAAATACAACCCTTAAACTAAAGGAAGAGAAGTCATGGATAGAAAATACAGCAAAGCAGCACAAAAGGAAGTGGAAAAGGAAATGCATCGCTACAAAAAAGGAACCGCTCGCAGTGGCCCATCTGGCAAAAAAGTTCAAAGTCGTGAGCAAGCCATTGCCATAGGTTTATCCAAAGCTCGCGAAAAAGGTATGAAAGTTCCTAAAAAAACTGACAATCATTAAGAATAATCTTTTATTTTTGTTAAGAGCATCAATTATTCTTTTTTAGTATTCGTGCACGTTCGCGATTCCAATCCCTGTCTTTAACAGCTTCCCGTTTATCATGGGTCTTTTTCCCTTTGGCCAAAGCCAATTTCATTTTGACACGATTATGTTTCCAATATAATGATAAAGGAATTAGGGTATAGCCTTGACGTTCTACACTGCCAATAAGTTGACTAAGTTCCTTACGGTTTAAAAGTAACTTTCTTGTTCGTATAGCATCAGGAAAAAGATGAGCCGAAGCTGTGGGTAGCGGTTGGATTTGTGCACCTAATAAAAATGCTTCACCATTTTTAACAATCACATGGGCATCGGCAAGATTAATTTTTCCTGCACGCAGGCTCTTAACTTCCCATCCCTCAAGAACTAAACCGGCCTCAAATTCATCTTCAATGAAATATTCAAAGTGCGCTTTTTTATTGGTGACAATAGTCGCACTTTGTTGTTTATGGGTACCCATGAGACACCTAACTCACTTAAAAATATTGTTAATTAATGCTTTCTTCATTCGACATTCGATGCCAAATGATAATGCTAAACTAATCACACTTACGTGTGATTGCGATTAAAACGATGATTATACACTCAACAACAGGTCTTAGCGAAATTCCTGTCCCAAATTAAGAAAAATACTCCTTTCGTTCCAAGAGTATGCGTGAATTAATTCGTAATCAAAAGATAATTTTATTATATTAATTGACTTGTTAACTCAACTTGATTTTATGAATTAGGAGGTATTTATGAACGTTGGTGACAAAGTAACTGCGTTCGAATTTTCAGCAACCAATGGTTTGCAAGGAAAACTGAGTGACTTTCAAGGCCAATGGCTAGTCCTTTATTTTTATCCTAAAGACTCTACCCCAGGATGTACCCTGGAAGGGCAAGATTTTCGCGATGCCTATCCTCAATTAAAAGCCTTAAATGTGGAGGTCATTGGCATCTCTCGCGATAGTTTAAAATCCCATGAAAATTTTAAATGCAAGCAAGAATTTCCCTTTGAATTGATTAGTGACAAAGAAGAAACGCTCTGCCAACTGTTTGATGTGATTAAGATGAAAACCATGTATGGCAAACAAGTACGTGGAATAGAACGCAGCACCTTCATCATTGACCCTCAAGGTGTTCTACGACATGAATGGCGCAAAGTTAATGTGAAGAATCACGTTGCAGAAGTCATCGAGACACTAGAGCGACTACAAAACTAATCGTCTTGTTTCTATTCATATTATATGGGCACTGAGCAAAGTCAGCTAAGTAATTGATTGCTAAAGAGAGATAACACTTGACTGCGTTATTCACCCTCAGCACAATGAATACATTTAGAGATAGGTGAAATCATGGATAAGGAAACTAAAGAAACAAAACTTTTCGTGCTCGATACGAATATCATGATGCATGATCCTACCGCTATTTTTCGTTTTGAAGAACATGATATCTACTTGCCCATGGTGGTATTAGAAGAACTAGACAGCCATAAAACCGGCCTTTCCGAAGTAGCTCGCAACGTACGGCAAACCAACCGGATGTTAGTAGAATTAATGAGTAATGCCAGTCATCAAGAAATAGTAGCAGGGTTGCCCATTGCAAACTTTCTGACTTCAGAAAAAGTCAAAAGTAGTGGTCGATTATTTTTTCAAACCGATGAATTTGAACAATTACGCCCTACTTCTTTACCAGGGCACAAAGCCGATAATACCTTGCTTGCGACAGCTCTTGGGTTACAGAAAAAATATCCTGGCAGACAAGTTGTTATCATCTCTAAAGATATTAATCTACGCATTAAAGCAGGGATCCTTGGTATACCTGCCGAAGATTATTACAACGATAAAGTACTGGACGATGTTAATCTTTTGCATAGTGGTTTGCACATTCTTGAGAATGACTTCTGGGATAGCCATGCAAAAAACATGGAAGCCTGGCAAGATAATGGCAAAACCTTTTATCGCATCAGCGGACCACTAACTACCCAATGGAATTTTAATGACTGCATCAGTACCCAGGATAACCAGTTTCAAGCCATTGTTAAAGAAATTGCTCCCGAAGGGACAGTGGTGCAACTGGCTCGAGATTATACACAAGCCAAGCATTCTGTTTGGGGTATCACTGCACGTAATCGTGAACAGAATTTCGCACTTAATTTATTGTTAGATCCAGAAATTGACTTTGTCACCCTGCAAGGCTCTGCAGGTACGGGTAAAACCTTATTAACCATTGCCGCAGGTTTAACCCAAGTTCTTGATCAAAGCCGCTACAGTGAAATTTTAATGACCCGCGTTACCATTCCTGTCGGTGAAGATATTGGTTTCCTCCCAGGCACAGAAGAAGAAAAGATGACACCATGGATGGGAGCATTAATGGATAATTTGGAAGTACTCCATAGCTCACAGGAGGGGGGCAGTTTTGGCCGCGGTGCTACACAAGATTTATTACAAAATAAAATAAAAATTCGCTCACTTAATTTTATGCGTGGACGAACTTTCTTAAATCGCTTCATCATTATTGATGAGGCACAAAATTTAACCTCAAAGCAAATTAAAACTTTAGTTACACGAGCTGGCCCAGGAAGCAAAATAATCTGTCTTGGCGATATTAAACAAATTGACACACCGTATTTAACTGAAACCACTTCTGGATTAACTTTTGCTGTTGATCGTTTCAAGCATTGGCAGCACAGTGCGCATATGACATTAACACGTGGCGAACGCTCAAGACTTGCTTATTATGCCGCTGAGCATTTATAGTACACGCTTTTGCTTGCCAAAGAGGATTACTTAATGAACAACCAAGCCATCACTTTTGATGATGTATTACTGGTTCCAGCGTACAATCACCATGAGTCAAGACGAGTAGTGAATATCAGTATGACTGATAGGTTAGGAAAACTTAGTCTGCAGTTACCTGTGATTAGCTCTAACATGGATACCATCACTGAAAGCAAGATGGCAAATTTCATGCACAGCAAAGGTGGCATTGGCGCTCTCCATCGTTTTTTAAGCATTGAAGATAACATTAAAGAATTCAAAAACTGTAATGGGCAGGTGTTTGTTTCCGTTGGTTGTACCGATGCGGAACTACAACGTGCTGAAGCCTTGCGCGATGCGGGAGCGGATTTCTTCTGTGTTGATGTTGCCCATGCGCATGCTAAATATGTGGGGAAAACCCTCAAGAGTTTGAGACAGCTTCTTGGCAGCCGCTGCATTATGGCTGGAAACGTGGCCACTTACGCAGGAGCAGATTACTTAGCCTCTTGTGGCGCCGATATTATTAAAGCAGGAATTGGTGGCGGCTCTGTTTGCAGTACTCGAATTAAAACAGGCTTTGGTATTCCCATGCTCACCTGTATTCAAGATTGTGCCCGTACAGATCGCTCAATTGTTGCTGATGGCGGAATCCGAACCTCCGGAGACATCGTGAAAGCCCTTGCCTTTGGTGCTGACTTTGTCATGATAGGAGGAATGTTAGCAGGTACGGAACCAACACCAGGTGAAGTGATCAGCAAAGAAGATGGTAAAAAAGTCAAACGTTATCGCGGGATGGCTTCTCGAGAAGCCCAAGAAGATTTCTTAGGTCAGATGCATGAGTGGAAAACTGCCGAAGGCGTCGCTACAGAAGTGGCTTATCGTACCAACCAAGAAGGAATTCTCGCCGATATCATTGGTGGCTTGCGTTCAGGCCTAACCTATGCCGGTTCCGATACCATTAGCGAATTACAACGTAAACTTAACTATGTGGTAGTAACGCAGGCGGGACGACTTGAAAGCTTGCCGCACAAATTATTAGAGAACTAAACAATGAATAATGAACGTAGAAAAGGGGTAGAACCCCCCCTTTTCTTATAAAACAAGAGCAGCCTCTTCTACTAGTTCAGGGTTGTCTTTTAAAACCTCTACAGGAGATTCACCTAGGCTATCCATTACATCCAATCCTGAATCATTACTCATGCTCATATCAGGACCAGAAGTATCGCTTGACATTGAATTCATGCTAGACTGCTCATCAAACATTTGTTGCATGCCTTCATATTCATTGTCATCGAATAAGCTTTCAATATCTTCACCAAATTCCCCATCGGGTAAATCGGTAGAGCCACCACTAGAAGTTGATGGGCTTGACGTAGTATTTGATGTGGAAGAAGACATTGAATTCGTGGAGGGTTCATCTTGGAATATACTTTCAACATCCTCACCAAACTCATCATTGTTGGTCCACTGGTTAACGTCTTCGTCTGGTTGCTCTGTTTTTTCTTTGCTTTGCTCAGGTTTTTCCTCACTCTTATCTTTCTTCTTAAGAGAATTTTTAAGCTTCTCAAATTGATTGTCTCCATACAGACTTTTATTGACACCTTCAACCATTTCCTTAAGATCCTTTGCCATCTTCTCCCAGGAATCCTCTTTTTTCTTGTCATCTTCTTGAGGAGATTTAGGCTTAGGAGCTGGACTTTTAGCTTGAGACTTCTTATTGTCTGATTTCTTATCAGACTTAGGCTGAGGCTTATTTTCTGTAGGTGCTGGTGTGTTATCTGTGACTTCAGACACATCAAGTGGCTCACCCATAACGATCTCCAAAAAGCTTTAACTAATTAATTTAAAGATAGCACAATTACACAGGATAAATACTTATAAATCCCGTTTTAATTTCCTTATGCAGTCAGCTAAATTTATCCTAAAATACAGGTATGAATCAGCTTAATGCATTACTATCACGATTTAATTTAGTATTATCGTAGTTTGATAATACCAAACTACTGCTAGTAAAAAAAAATTTTTAGGATTTATTTACAATTATTTTGCAAAATTATTAACCAAAAAGGACTTCAATGGATATTGATGACTTTCGGGCGATGAGAAGAGGAATCCCGCTTTTTGCCCTCAATAGAAAAGATGAGTCACTTATAGCACCTATTGACCGCCGCAACGGGAAAAAACGGCGTGCTTTACTGTTAATACATGGCTTTACCTCAACGCCGGCTGTTTTTCGCGCTATGTTGCCCTCTTTTTCATTTTATGATGCTGTAATTTGCCCGGTTCTGCCGGGACATGCAGAGAATCTTCAAGCCTTTGCTAATGTGAAAGGAGAAGCGTGGGTTACAGCAGTGGAGCAATCTTGCGAGCTTCTCATCAATGAGTTTGAGCAACTTGATGTATTAGGCCTTTCTTTGGGGGGCATTTTGGCATGTCATCTAAGTAATTGCTTTCCATTACATCATCTCTATCTACTCGCTCCAGCCCTCGATCTAAAACTGCCTCTTGAAAAAACATTAAAATTGGCCAAAATTTTAAATTGGTTGGGATTTCAAGAAGTACGGGGCCTTTCAGGAAATTTATATACCAATCAACATTGTGAAATCGCTTATCGAAAACTACCCTTATCTTCAATTATTGAAGTTTTTAATTTGATTAGACAATTCCCATTCACCCCACCTAATTGCCCTACGGATGTATTTTTAGGCTGTCATGATAAAGTGGTTGATTCTTGGCGAGTAGCAGCCCGTTTTGCTAATCAAGACAATGTAACTATTCATTGGCTCAGTAACTCAGCCCATGTTATCCCCTTGGATGGGGATATTGACAGTGTTATCGCCTGCGTAAAGAACAACTTTGCTGCAGATGAAGCAACTAACTAGGTAATTTTTGTCTGGATCATTGATTAAACCAAGAAGGACTTCAGAGATGGCCATCTCTGAAGTCCTGTTTTGATTTATTTGTTATAGCGATCATATTCTTGCATAAAATATAAATCCCAATCGCGCATATCAAGCACTGAGCCATTGTAAGCCATGAAATCAGTTCTCATTCTTGGAATGTTATAGAAATAGATATCACTGGCATCCGTCGCCAAGGTGTGCTGACGCTTAACAGCAGCAATATCGGCAATGGCTTTATCATGAGTTTTTATAAATGCACGATCAACTCGTAGATATCGACCGTTGAAATGCGCTTTATCCCATAACTCTAGATCCAACTTGCCTACAGTCCCTGATAATTGCATAAAAGCCTGTCCCCTACTGCGAATAATTAAGGAATTGCTTTTAACCCAATACATTCCTAGCCAAGCATCACCGCCCAAATCAAGCTTAGTGATATTCATAACACCCGCTAGCTGAACTTTGCTTTTACCTTCTATCGACAATTGCAAATATTGACTATAAATACCACTAATTTGGGTATAACCCCCGCCACTGATGTTAAGTCGGCGTATGAAAATTTTTCCACCAAGCGTGGTACGTCCCGGATTATTAATCGATAGGTCTAAAAGTCCAGAACGCAAATTATTACCGGTTATCGTCCCGGCACCACGATAACTAAAACCATTTAAATAGCGACCACGAATCTCTGCAGTAATAGGTCCATATCGCGGATAGCCCTTACCAACATGTATCAATAAAGTCTCGCTGCTAACTTCGGTTTTTACCTGTAATAAATCAAGGGTATTACCATGTAAAATAAGCTGGGGACGAGCATATCCCGTATGTAAACTTACATTGATGTTCCCTTCAACGACCACTTGATTAAATGCCGGAAGTTGACGATTTTGCAAAGCCTTTTTAGCTGCCGGTGGAACAATCACTACCTGATGCTTAGAACAACTTGTCGTCAATAAAAGAATAAAAATCAATGAGAAAAACCGCATCAACATAGTCAATGTTCCATTTACCTGAATTTCCCTACATTAGAGGAAGTTAATCTAATGCGCAAGATTATTATGCCGGTTCAAGCCTCAATTTACTAAACTCACCTGGTTTTAAAATTTTTACTTAAAACCAAGAATCACTATTAAAATCTGATATGGTAATATTCCCTGGGCAGCCATCATCACGCTCAAAATCAGGTGCTTTACTTACCAGCTTTTGCAAAGTCTCCTGTTGCATAATCAAAGGAGGGAGTTGAATAAAAATATCAACTAAAACACCATTCTTACATCCAAAATACACTTTACGAGAAGCATTTTGCCCAAAAGTTTCGCGAACCATTTCACGTAGCCGCTCTCGCTTTATGGTCTCTCCTACGTGCGCGTAGAGAAACAAGCCTAACGGTGTTTGATTAATCTCTTGATTTAAACGTAACGCCAAGGAAAAATAGGCATCACTTGAAAGAATTTGGCAGCTTCCATGTTTATTCCATTCATGCCGCTCAAGACAGCTGCCAGCTGCATAAGCAGGCATGAATTGCCGTAGGGACTGTGCTACTTCAGCACTTAAATCAACTGCAGGGTAATCACAATGATGCGGTTTAGCATTCACACCGCAAAAACCATAATGTTCACCACAAATCTGCTGATTAGGCCATAAACCATGCAACACCAAATGATTGGCTTGATAAGAATCGGCAGCCAATTTTAAACATTCTGGCTTACCAACTTCATACCCATAGGTTTGACAAAAACCTGGCTGCCAACTCAGTGCTAATACATAGGAATCGGCAAGTCCAGGTATCTGCTCACAAGTTGTTTTGCCATTGGCTTGAAAGCTAGACTCCCCACAATCAGCACTTA
The DNA here is from genome assembly GCF_001467025.1 of Legionella brunensis. Classification (GTDB taxonomy): domain Bacteria; phylum Pseudomonadota; class Gammaproteobacteria; order Legionellales; family Legionellaceae; genus Tatlockia; species Tatlockia brunensis. The sequence continues at coordinate 272,735 of NZ_LNXV01000036.1, forward strand.
CCCATCGCAAAGAGTGTTCTGCGTCGGGGAGCTCGATACGCAGCCAATCAGGATTATTAGGGCGATTAATTTCTTTGATTATATAACTTTGCGAAGGTTTTACCCTGTAGTTATCAGGATTCGTTTTTTTATTTTTAGAGAGGTAAACAGGGCAAGATTTGTGAGCTTCAAAATTGCCAGTCACGTTAACAGAGGAGAAGGATAACAGGGGAAAAACCATCCAAAAAATAACAAGCAATCTTATCATCATGCATCCCAGCAACATAAGATGCCATGATTATACCCATAGATTTATAAAAATCATATGATTATCTATGACTATAAAGGTATAGACCTGCTCTCTAGTTTAACTTATACCACTTGGCCTGCGGCCCAGCCTGATGACCATGCCCATTGAAAGTTATAACCGCCCAACCACCCTGTCACATCAAGGACTTCACCAACAAAATACAAGCCTGGAATATGGTTGACTTGCATGGTTTGTGATGAAATAGCACGTGTATCAACCCCCCCCAAGGTCACTTCTGCGGTGCGATAACCTTCCGTGCCATTAGGCTTAATGGACCATTGTCTTAGGCGCTCGCCAATTTCTTGCAAATGCTTATCTGAAAAAGTTTGTAATTCGGCTTCGAGGAGGTTTTCTTTAAAAAAAGTCGTTACCACTCTTTTAGGCAGTGCTTCTTCCAGACAATGCTTTAATCGCGCCTTTGGCGTAAGGCGTTTACGTTTGGCAAGTGAACATGCCCATTCATCATAGACATCCAAATCAATCGTCAAAGGATCGCCAGGTTGCCAATAAGAAGAAATTTGCAGCATTGCAGGACCACTTAATCCTCGATGGGTAAAGAGCATATCCAACGTAAAACTCTGTCCATTACAATGCACTTGGCAAGGCAGAGAAATACCCGAAAGAAGGCTTAAGCGTTCTTTATCCTCTGGTTGTAATGTAAATGGTACTAAGCCTGCACGCGTTGGTAAAACGGTTAAACCAAATTGAGCGGCTAATTGATAACCATAAGGCGAGGCTCCCATCGTCGGGATTGATAAGCCACCAGTTGCTACAACTACTGCTTGCGCATGTAGCTGCTCTCCCGTATTTAAACGAACTGCAAACCCCTTTTCTGTTGTATCGACACGATTAATTGCCGTATTTAACCGTATAGAAACCTTTGCCTCTTCGCAGCAGGCTAATAGCATTGCTACAATATCAGAAGCCTTGTTATCACAAAATAATTGGCCATGTGATTTCTCGTGAAAAGGAATTTTGTACTTTTTCACCAAGTTAATAAAATCATAAGCTGTATAGCGTTTCAGTGCTGATTTACAAAAATGAGGATTGGCTGACAGATAATTATGAGGCTCTATGTAGTAATTCGTAAAATTACAACGACCGCCCCCCGACATAAGAATTTTTTTACCGACTTTGTTAGCATGATCAATAATCAATACACGCCGCCCGCGATTGCCTGCTTCTATAGCACACATTAATCCGGCCGCACCTGCACCTATAATGATTACATCAGGATTTTTCATAGTAAACAAAGATCATCCCCCTTTGATACCAGGCAAGCTTGGCAGCAAAGAGGGAAGATTCAGAGAAACAGCAGAGAGATTAAACGGCAGTTACATCTTCCGCTTGCAAGCCTTTAGGTCCTTTGGTCACTAAGAACTCTACACGTTGACCTTCTTTCAAAGTTTTACGATTGGCTGCACTGTTGATTGAGCGAAAATGCACAAATACATCATCTTGACCATTATCACGACTGATGAATCCGTAACCTTTATCATCATTAAACCACTTAACGTGGCCTGTTTCTTTATCAGACATTTCTACTTTCCAAATAAAATTAAACGTATACACTTGAGTTAAGCTTAACTAACCCAGAAACATAAATAGGTATACCACGCGCTAATTCGCCACTTTGCACTACAAAAGGAGGGATTTTCACGAAGAACACTGTTTCCAGCCAAGAAGCAAAGACCACAAGTGATCTGATTATAACCTAGAGTTGATCAAATAGCGAGAATTGTGTGCGAAATAATTCTCAATTGCACTTTGACCCCACTAATCAGCGTCATAATTAGCCCAAATCTACTTATTTAACCGCGCGAATCTATTGTCAGCTTTTGTCTAGGAAACCCAATTAATCTCTCTATGCATCAAAAAAGGTCACAATGGATTCCTGCACGGCCATTGTATCGTCGAAGCCTAGTTTAATTAGTTCACGGGTAAATTCTTTTTCAAACAAAAGAAAGCTTAGTAAATCCCCGGAGTGGCGCTTGGCACCAAGAAAATTAAGCAGAAGACGTAGTAACATAGGAATACTGTGGTAATGAGATTGAGCAATTGCGGCTATATTCCTACTTGGACGTAAATGTAGAGTTTGAACAGGTCGCCAAGAGCAGTGCTGTTCCTTCTCTGCGGGTAACAAACGGGCAATATTGTTCATATGGTTAATCATCTCAATATCACGCTCAAGATTATCTAAAAACAATCCGTTAATCATTCCCGCTAGAACGCGTGAAAAATCAATGTCACCATCACGTAATTTCTCTGGGTCGCCCCCTTTTAATTGTCGATTTCCAATTACTAAAATTTTATCGGCTTGACAATGGATTGCCCCTCGCAGAGGAGCCTCTAATCCTAAGTGACCGTCTCCGTAGTGAAAACCATCTATCTTTGACGGTGGAAAGAACAGGGGTAATGCAGTAGACGCCAGAAAATACTCCATTTCCAAATTAACTCGCTGGCTAATATGAAGTGGATAGTCCCAATCTGCAAAATCCTCTGCATGGTGTTGATAGAAAGAGATAGTTTTTTGTGTTTCATAACAATTGCTAATAATTTCTATCGTTTCTAAGTGTTTATTCCTAATAGCGCCTTCCACATCCTCAAAATCAATGATGCTCTTTAGAAATCCGCGCAAGGGGGAGGTATCAAGAATATGCCCTAATAAACGTTGCCTAAAAATCATGCTTTTCATATTACGCATGAACGTTTTACTGAGTGCATAATTGCTTATCTTAAAAATTTGTGAGCACGTAATATCAGCCCATAACTCACTTAACTTGGTAGTGGCAGCAGAAAAATCCAATGCATTTTCAGCTAGCACGGCGGCATTAATACTGCCGATGCTTGCTCCAGTGAGCATATTAAAAGGAATTTTTTTTGAATTTAGAATTGTACTGATAGCTTTGAGGGCTCCAGCCTGATAGGCTCCGCGGGCTCCACCACCGGCCAAATAAAGCGCTATTTTGGTCATTTCTTACTGTTTTAGAGTGGGAGATAAAAATATAGCCCTGTTACAACTCGCTGGCAAGTAACTTAAAGACAATCGACTCCATGTTAGAATACCCTTTTTATTTCCAATGATTGTCATAGACTTTTCAAAATTTAAACTGAGAGCTACTCATGAAAAAAACTCCCATTCTAATTGTTGGTGGTGGTCCCGTTGGCCTCAGTATGGCTTTAGCATTGGCACGTCAAGGTATTCATTCTTTAGTGATTGAACGACATCCGAGCCGTACTGAACATCCTCGTGCCCGTGGTGTTAGCATGCGCACGATGGAGTTATTTAAACAATGGGGAAATATTAACGAATTATTGAAATATGAATTCCCCAGAGAAGCGATAAGATTCATCTGGTCAGAGTCCTTGCAAGGCAATGAAGTGACTCGGGTAGAAATGAAAGGTATAGAAAATTATACACATGGCCCTATTGGTGCTAGTTTTGTCACTCAAGATTGTGTGGAAGAATATCTGCACCATACTTTGCGATCTCATCAAGAGGCAGAGGTTCAATTTTCAAAAGAAATGATTTCTTTTGAAGAAAATAATACTGGCGTAATGGTGAGACTACGGAATCGAAAAAACAACGAAGAAGAATTTGTATGCGCTCAATATGTTGTTGCCGCTGATGGTGCGCATAGCCCTATACGTAAACAATTAGAAATCGAAATGGAAGGGCCGGACAATTTGGGACGAAGTTGCAGTGTTTATTGTGAATTTGACATATCACAATGGACAAAGCATCGTCCTAGCGCCGGATTTTTCTTTATTGATCCTAAAATATCCAGCCGCTCTTTATTTATGGCCTATGGCAAAAATCGTTGGATAGTCGGTATGCGCTTTACAGAAGAAAATAAGAAAGAAGATTTCACAGATGAATATTGTATCCATGAAATACGGCGTGTTGTTGATATCCCTCATCTTGATATTAAAATTATAAATAAAAGTTTTTGGACAATGGCAGCACAAGTCGCGAAACAATATCGCCATAATAGAATCTTTTAGTAGGTGATGCTGCACATCGTTTACCCCCTACCGGTGGTTTGGGAATGAATACAGGTATTGCTGATACACACAACTTAGCTTGGAAATTAGCATTTGTGCTTAATCATGGCGTTTCTGATTCGCTACTAGATACTTATTATGAGGAGCGTGCCCCCATTGCTAAACGCAACATTGAATGGAGTACTGAAAACGCTAAACGTTTTTTTGATATCCATAAAGCAATCCATGCCGGTGATCATGAAACATTAAAAATAAAATTACATGAACAACAAAAAAATCTTAATTATGAAGGATTAGACTTAGGTTTTATTTACCATTCAAATGCAGTGATATCTGAAAATAATCAAGCTCTCAGTGTATCTCCATCTAAATATATGCCCACAACTTTGCCAGGAGCTCGGGCACCTTATGTAAAATTACTAAAGGATAATGAACCTATTTCAACATTAGATCTTTTTGAAAAAAATTTTGTTCTGCTAATTGGTTCAAAAGGGGAGCCGTGGCGAATTGCTGCGAGTGAATTAGCCCAAACATTGTCATTTCCATTAATCGTTTATAGTGTGGGGGCTAATGGTGATTTGATTAACCCTGAAAATACGTGGCACCGTATTTATGAAATAAATAGTGAGGGTTGTGTTTTGGTGCGTCCAGATGGTCATGTTGCTTGGCGTAGCCCATCAATAATGGAAAATCCAAAGAATGAGTTAGCGAGGGCTTTTAATATTACTTTAAATATCTTCCCTATCGATTTAAATAAATTTGTTTCAACTCAATAAAAGAGAACCTCTATGCACATATCTCATGAGAATCAATCCAATTGGATTATCATTCAAAATAATGAAATATTATTAAATAGCAATAACAGCCTCCCAAGTGCATCGAATATTGCGGCTATAGCTCCCTATTTTCAAAGAAATTTTAATTTGGGAGCCTATGAAAAAGTAGAGTATTATTGCGCTGAGGTGGATGAAAACATCACTCTAGACAATTCATTTTATTTTCTTCCATTACGTAAGGCATTATCCTTAATGGATAAAAATCAATATGGGTTGGGCGTTAAAGCTTATTCGGTTATCAATTGGGATAAAAATCACCAATTTTGTGGGCGATGTGGAGCACTTACATTGCATCAAACCATAGCATTTGAACGGATCTGCACACCATGCGACCTTAGTTTTTTTCCACGAATCTCGCCATCTATCATTGTTCTAATCCACAGAGAAGACCATCTCTTAATGGCGAGAAGCCCGCATTTTTTGCCAGGCATTTATGGCCTCATTGCCGGATTTGTAGAGGCCGGGGAGAGCATTGAAGAAGCAGTATACAGAGAAGTAAAAGAAGAAGTTGGTATACGAATAAAAAATTTGTCTTATTTCGGTTCGCAACCTTGGCCTTTTCCTGATTCTTTAATGATAGCTTTCATGGCAGAATACGAGTCCGGGGAAATTCTAATCGATAACAGTGAAATTGAACACGCTGACTGGTATCGCTATGATAATCTCCCAGGACGACCTTCCATGTCGTTTAGTATCGCATCGACACTTCTTGATAATTTTATTAGCCATTGCGAACTTCGGTATAAAAATAAATAGAGAATATAGATTATTATCGCAGCTATTACGTCAACCAGGACTTGTATCTCTCTGGCCAATAGACGATATAATACCTGTTACAAATTAATGGTTGGGCGAAAGGATCAACCCACTAGGCAAAAGGATAGCAATGTTTCAATCAGCTTTAATAATTGCACTAATGACTTTTAGCATCATCACTCAAGCAGCCCTTCCTGCTGACCCAATCCAGCGCTGTTTAGATATTCGAAGGCTTGCAGACTTAACCACAAGACAAAAAATGGCCGCCAAAGAGCCCGGGGTATTGCGCTTTAAATTTCATAAAATTTCAGCATCAAAGCTACCGTTAGCTAATCCTGCGGGTAATATGGATGAAGTTATCAAAGCATTAAATAATCAGATTGAAAACTGCTATAAAAACCAAGGTGAATTTCAGACAGTAGTTATTGCTGGTCATAAGTTCAAACGTCAGGAATGGTGCCTTGATACCAACAAAAAAATGCTCACTCTTGCAAAAGCTGCCCATGGCGATTTTCAAAAATATTTATCAAATATCAAAACCGAATTTGACTGGTATAAAAGCGATGGCTGGCCTGAAAATTATGGAGGATTTAAAAAGGGTGAATTTCAATTTACAGCTTATTATGCGCCAGCCCCTATTGAAGCTCGCACCCAACGCGGAGGAGCCTTTTTATATCCCATCTATAGTAATCCAGGTGTTGTAAACGTAACTTTGGAATGTAGAAAATTTAATTTAAAAGCGCCTCTTTGCGGAATCGACCCAGTTAGCAAAATGGTGCGTGGATTTTGTCTGAAAAATACCGATGGCACCTACTCTATAGCGCCAGATCGAGAGGAAATTGCTCGTGGGGCTTTAAATCCAAAATATATAATTGGCTATGTTAAAAACCCCAATGACCCCGCCTTTTTAATGCTTCAAGGCTCTGGTTCATTAATTCTTGATGGCAAATTATTTCGTATCAATTACGATGGCGCTAATGGCAGGCCGCGCACCATGCTTGGTCGCATTGTGCAATGTGCACAAGACCCAACCTGTGGTGGCAACCTTGATGCAATGGAACGTTGCGCTAAAGATCCCAAATGCCATGATGAAGCCAAGTTACGCTGTAACGTGTCTAAAGAAATTAGACAAAGCGCTGCATCAGAAAAGCTAATTCGCCAATATTTAGATAGTCCTCTTAACCGCGATAAAGCCGCCGACTTGCGAAATCGCGATCAAAGTTTTGTATTTTTTTCTAAAGAAGCTGGTGGCCCTTATGGTTCAGAAAATATTTCTCTAACTCCGCACGCCTCATGCGCAACTGATCACAAAGTAATCCCTATTGGAATGAATTTTATCTATCATTGCAAAAAATCTACTTCATGGTGCGTGGCTCAAGACGCAGGCGGTGCCATTATAGGGGCTCATGTTGACGTCTATAAAGGTGAGGGTAACCAAGCTGGTGTGGAGGCAAATGCGCTAAATCACGCAGGCTCATTGTTTGTAGCACTGCCAAAACGCAAATGACTTAGTCGCCTAAAAAATCCACAATAGATTATATAACTCTATCTATTTCTACGAAGTTACTTTCATAGCAAATAATGATAATGGATGTAAGTCTAGAGAATTATAATGTGATTACAAACCATTAAGAAAATGTAATCATTAATGACATTAAAATAATTAGGCTTAAAGCCAATCATCAGACAATTACCACTAACAATAGATTGAGGAATCATGAAATATTTGGGAAATCGTGAAATAATGCAAATTAATCACTCTATACGCATAAAAAATGAGAAAACAATTTTTAAAAGGGCTGCCACAGCAGGGATATTGTTACTCTGGAATCCCTTAAAGCAAAAGAATTGCCCCAACATTCCCACTGAAATAGGGGAACTTATCGGTAGTTACCTGAGCGATAATGATGCAAAAAATGTAGTTCAGGTTTGTCAAAGTGCTAAGAATGCCGCACGTAAAGCACTAACCGATTTTAAGAGTGGTAAAGGTAAAATTTACGATGAGGTAGAAGCCTACCTTCCCCTTAGTTTTATACCTTGATAAAGGGTCATGCTAAATAATTATTTAGCATGACGAGAAATAACATGATCTTGACCATGCTCTTCATCATGAATAGTAATTTTTCCATTTTTTTGTTCTCCTTGCATCAAGGTTTTCACAAGTTGGTGCACTGAGAAAGTCTCATTTGAATATTTGTTAGTACGGAAGAAATGTCTTTCTTGTTTCAAGAAATGCTGAGGTGTATTTAAAATATAAAGCGCTAAACTTTTCTTTTGCTCAGGTTTCAAATTACTTGCTATCTCTTCCAGCGCATTCAGATAAGCTTTTTTACTCTCTTTAAGATTAAGATTTTTTGGTAACTTATTTTTTAACCATTGATCTATCTCAGAACCATTTTTGCCAGCAAACGGTCCTTCCAAATTGGAAGAAGTAGATTCCGTATTCTTAACTTCTGTGCCGGATTTAATCCCTTTGCTTTCACTTTTTTCAGCATCCATCCCTTCCAAATTGGAAGAAGTAGATTCCGTACTCTTAACTTCCGTGGATTTAATATCTTTGTTTCCACTTTTTTCAGCCCCCATTCCTTCCAGATTGGAAGAAGTAGCTTCAGATTCAGTACTTTTAACTTCCGATTTAACATCTTTGCTTTCTAATTTTGTAGCAGCACTCTTAATGACATGAACCTCCATTTTACCTTGTAACTGAAGGTGGTATTGATTGGATTTAGCGACCTGTCCCCAAGTCATAGATGGAGCCGCAGAATAAACAAAACCACTTCTCTTCTTATCATAGTGGCCATTTAAGCCGGTTAAAACTTCCATTGTATTAGTGGCAGCAGCTTTTACACCATCATCGGTAGCTCTAGCCCCCCCCCAATAATCATTCCCAGGATAAGACACATGATCCCAAGCAACTAAACTCACTAAATCACAGTCTTTGTAGGCTACACCGTATTCTTCGGGACGGCAGAGCTGAGGTTTGCCACCCTTAGTCAGTGGTCTAACTAAGAGATCAATATCATTAATTGATTTTGTACTTTCTTCTTTATTGTAATTGTCATACCAAACTGCTTGGATTTGAGATAATTCTTTACCATGTTCAGTGAGTAATCTTTCTATGACCGTTTGAAATTGCGCATGAATTTCAGACCCGTATTTTCCCGCAAACTGTCCGCAACCAATTCCAGGGAGAGTAACCAATAACTTTTTTCCAGTAATTTTTGCATTTTCATTAGCTGCTAATAATCCTGGAAGTATCCTTCGCTCATAGAGGCGATAAAAAGCTTCAGGATCTAGCTTACCTTTTTTTGTGACCTCATCCAGATCGGGTTTTGCCTCACCAACCGCTCGCAAAAGAGCGCCGGGGACATAAATTAAAGTCGCCGCAAATGGAGGTTCATAAATTTTGGGGAAACTCCAGGCACCATTATCATATATTGTGGTAGGTATGCTGCAACTGATATCCCCTAAAAGAGCAATTTCCGTAGAGCTCCAGTTTTCTTCACCCGAAAATGGTGTTGATTCGGCAAAAATAGTAGGTAATTTAGTTTGTACCAAACATTCGATGAATGCTTCATCAGACATTTCTTTTAAATTCTTATCAACAAGCTTTTTCTTAAGGTAGGCCCCTGCATCAGCCTTACCTTCAAGTAAATCTAATTTGTATTGTTGTAGTTTTTTAAAAGAAATATCGCTTAAGAGAAAACGATAAGTTTGACTCGTCTTCTTCTCTTCTTTCTTTTCTTCCATAGAAGTATCGACAAGAGTTGATAAAGTCTCTGTCAATTTTTCTAATTCTTTTTTATGACCTTCTATTTCTTTTTTTAATGTCTGGTACTGTCCATTTTTCGTATGGAAAAGTGTAATGGCAGTATTTTCAGGGTCTACTATCCATCGAAGTTCTTGTAGTCGCTTAAACTCTTCTGGATTCAAATTTCCTTGTTCTGTGGTAATGACGAATCCTCGTTTATTTTCTAATTCTTTTCTCTCTTTATCGTCCTTGACGAATTGCTCAGTCTTTCTGTGCTTACCATAAGCAACCATTGCCAAATCGTCTTTTTTAAAAAAACCTTTGCTATCAAAACGACTGAGAATGTCATTATACTCTTTCTCTACTATAGAAAACTTCTCAGTGAGTTCCTCTATCTTTTTTTGAAGATTAGTTATTTGAAGTTCAACGGCAACAATTTTTTCGTTGGAAGACATTTAGATTCTCTTAATTTAAACAATTTAGGACTTTTATTATACCATAAGAATAAAATTAAATCACAATTCGAGTCATAACTCATAGCGTAATTGCCATTATCGGAGAGCTGAAATCTGGAAGTTTGGCGCTTAGCTGTTTGGCTAATTGCAACAATAATCTATCGTTCCCTTTTCCTGCCGCAAACTGGACAGAAATTGGAAAACCATCATAATGCATCACCGGCATAGTCATTGCCGGCATTTCTGCTTGGTTGAATAGGGCAGTAAATGGGGAAAACTCCATATTTTTTTGTAAATAGTCTTCAAAGCTACTGTTTCGCCAACTGCCAATAGGGATAGGTAATTGCGCTAAAGCAGGAGTCAAAATGACATCAAATTTTTGAAAAAGATCACGCAACGGCTGTAACAACTGATAAAGCTTGTTCTTACTATTAATTAATTGCGATGCAGTGATGCCCTGCCCTCTTAACACAAACTCCCAAGTTAGTGACTCTAAATCGCCTTGTTGCGCCTGACGCTGCCATTGACTTTGCTGATTTTCAATTTCAGCCCAAGTATTGGCTGCAATCATTGTTAAGGTACACTCACCAATCGCTTCGTTATCAAGAGATAATTTATAAGGGATGACTTGATGCCCACACTCTTTTAATACCTTAACTGCCTCTTTCACTCCAAGTGTATAAGCCTCAGCGATGGGTACTTTCGTAAGCGCATCCACATCAAGCAGAGCAATTGTTAATGGTGGCAATGAAGACGTATTTTTGTATACTTCAATACGGTTTTTGGCTTGGGTCAAAGACTGTGCAGTTAGGCATTCAAATAATAGAGCCGAATCCTGAACATTTCGTGTTAAGACATGACTTGCTGAGAGACCTGACCATGGCTCAGGAGCCCAAGGCCCGACAGGAGCTAACCCTGGAGTTGGTTTAAAACCAAACAAACCACAACATGCAGCCGGAATACGAATGGAGCCTCCCCCATCATTGGCGGTAGCCAGCGGTGCCACTCCTGCTGCAACGGCGGCCGCAGAGCCCCCAGAAGAACCACCCGAAGTACAGTTTAAATTATAAGGATTTCTGCAAGGTCCATGTAAGAAAGACTCCGTTACATAAGAAAGACCTAGCTCAGGCACATTAGTCTTGGCAAAGGGCACCATCCCTAATGCCAGTAAACGATTGATGAAGTCACTATTGTTTAGCGATGTACTATTCGTATAAAAAATTGAGCCCGCTGTATAACGGACTCCTTCCAGGGCAAATCCTAAATCCTTCACTAATATAGGAACCCCATAAAAAAGCTCATTGCCTTTCATTTTCTTTAATTGTTTGCGTGCCCAAGCACTGCAATCCGTCACAATGGCATTTAGTAAAGGGTTAATTTCATGCATACGAGCAATGGCGCAGTCTAATGCTTCTGAAGCGCCAACTTCCTTTCGCCTAATAAGCTCACTTAATTCTTGGACACTTAAATTGCAGTATTCACTCAGCAACATTATTATCTCTATAGTTTATGCATAGGGGGCAAAGAGTTAGTCGAATGAATTGGCGATTTACCTTCTTTAAACGCAGTGAAACACGCCCATAAATCAGCTCCATGCCATAAGTTTTGTGAACCATTATGATAGAGTGCATGAGATAACTCTTTAATTTGCTGTTTTAAAGATGCATCACTAACTCTACTTTCAATATCCATCAAATTTAAAATTGTTGCCTGTGGCCACTGTCTCTGGGCCCACTGGACTAAGGCATCCCGTGCTGCTGAAGCATTATTAGTGGAGCATGCCTCTTGTAATCGCTTAACGACCTGTTTTGTATCGGGTATTGAACTTCGGTTTCGTCTTTGCCATATCCATAAACTTAGCGTTAAAAGCCAAGCGATTGCAAATCCTGAGGCCAACCACCAAGCAAAATTTTTAGTAGAGTTTGCCGTTGGACGTGGATCACTGGTTTTCTCTGTTTTTACGACAGTCTGAGGAATGTCTGCAGGCTTTGTTTCCTTGACTGCAGTCGATGGTTTCACCGTTGGGTTAGGTGCATTGGCAGAGGCCATCACCTGAATTGAGCGTTCAGGCAAAGTTGCTATTTCTTCCTTTCCCGTTGTGGTATTAAACCAGGTTAATTTGAGCGGTGGAATGGTAATTTGGCCAGTTTTATTGAGCAGATAAGTTACTTTAACAGTAGTTGTACCCACTAAATCTGGCTGCTGAAAGGTGTTTCTCTCAGTCCGTTTTTCCGGATAAACAGAAAAATCTGTACTACTCCCAAAATCAAGCACAGGTAATAGCTGGGCAGGCACTGCCGTTGCTTGCAATGTAACACTGCGAACAATGGTGCTCCCTTGTTGTAAAGATGAAGCATTATTGTCATAGGTTTCCGTTAAATTAACTTGCTTAGCAGGTAACCAGTTGTTGTTTGCATGTTGCTCCGGAATGGGTTTTACATGTAGCAAGGTTGCTTGAGCACGCTCATTAACGTGTTTAGGTACCGCATCATAAATGATCGTCTGGAAAGAAGGAGGGATAATTTTCAAATCCCCACTTTTTTGCGGGAAAAGAGCATATTGCTGCTCCTCGACCCTATACAACCGACCATTTTCAGCCGTTTGGTAACGGCGTCCAGCTCCTAGAGGGATAAGAAGAGCGTCTTCAACTTGCGGTGGCTGATAATTAGCATTCATTAAACGCCCACTATAATATAGTTTTACCGTATAAATGACTTGTTGATTAATATATGGATTCTCCACACTTACTTCTGTCACCAACTTAACATCTTGCTGCTTATCGGTGTCTGGCTCCTTACTTTCGGAAGCTTGTTCAGTTACTTCAATGCTGCCAGGCATTGTTTTTTCCTGACCTACTTGAATCGCAGGTATGTTTAACACGCCAGTCCTCTTAGGAATCAATAAAACTAACCACTGTCCCACCGAGCTAGCGCGACCATTAACCAGGGTGTAATTCACACTACGTTCCGTCCCTACGATGGTGAAGTCCTTTTGTAAAGGAGTTAAATCTGGGATACTGTCAGTTTGGCTGCCCTCTAAGATCAAAATTAATTGAAAAGTTTCTCCTGCTTGAACTGTTGAAGTTTCAAGCCGCATGGTCACCGTAGCAAACCCAAGGCTATAGAAACCCAATAAAAATAAACTTAATAAAATTTTTTTCATTGATACCAACCACCTTGTCGACGTATATGATCTCGTAAAAATTTCTCTCGCAATAACCCACCTGGATCATCAGGAATTAAGCGCAACCACTGCTCTTTTGCTTGTTGCTTTTCACGTTCAGCAGATGGGTCCACTCCAACTCCGGTGTTTTTGTCATCCGATTGTTGTTCTTGCCCCTGTTTATCTTTATCTTGTTGGCTTTGGTTTTGTTGATTCTTATCCTGTTGCTGATTGTTACCTTGCTGGTCTTGGTTTTGTTGATTCTTCTCCTGCTGCTGATTGCTGCCCTGTTGGCCTTGGTTTTGTTGATTCTTGTCCTGCTGCTGATTGCTGCCCTGTTGGCCTTGGTTTTGTTGATTCTTATCCTGCTGCTGATTATTACCTTGCTGGTCTTGATTTTGTTGATTCTTATCCTGCTGCTGATTGTTGCCCTGTTGGCCTTGGTTTTGTTGATTCTTATCCTGCTGTTGATTGTTATCTTGCTGGTCTTGGTTTTGTTGGTTGTTAGCTTGAGAGTTTTTATCCTTTTTTAATAATTCTTCCATTAACTTGCGATTAAACTGCGCATCTTTATTATTTGGATTATGGGCAAGGGCTTTGTCATAAGCCTTGATTGCTTTCTCATATTGCCCTAACTTCGCTAAAGCATTCCCTTGATTATAAAATCCCTGCTCGTTTTGCAAAGATTGATAATATTCAGCGGCTTCTTTGAAGTTTCCAGCGCGATATGCTGCAGCACCACGCCATCCTTGATCTTGGAAAATAGTCTCTGCTTCTTTAAATTGCCCTTCCTTCATTAAGGTCTGAGCTTGTTGATCTTTGGTAAACCATAGATCTTGCCAACTAAATGAATAGCTTTGGCAACAAACACTTAAAAGTAATAATAGCCAGACTATCCTCATGGTTCTAACCTCTGTAACCACCCACGCCTGAATACTGGTAATAAAAAAATAAGTGCAGGCAATAAGAACCAACGCCCCTCATCTTGCCAAATGGGAATACCCTCCTGTTGATTACGTAGAAATTGATTATCATTAACATTCTTATTAAGCCACGCATCCAAATCACTGGAGTCATCCGAAAACGGTAACACTTCGCCCAGTCCGGCAGTAGCAAACTCTTGAAATAGGGGATTTAGAGTTTTATCTGCTCGAATTGGCATAATTGAAGTACTAATCTGCTTATTTGCCAAAACCTTAGCCTCCGTAATAGCAGCATTACTTGGTGTTTCAGCCGTTAGCACCAGTATTTGTCCATGGTGAAAACCCGCCTGATTAATCAATTGACCCGCCTCTTGAAGAGCCAAATCTAACTGATGACCCTCGACAGGCATAATGTCTGGTGATAGTGAAGACAATAGCGAGTCAATAGTTTGAGCATCATCTGTTAATGGAGATACCACAAAAGGCTCTCCAGTATAAACAACTAAGCCCAATTGGCCTGTATCACGACGCTTAAACAAATCATGCAATTTAAATTTAGCGCGACTTAAACGATTAGGGGATAAGTCATCGACAAGCATTGCATCCGACATATCTAATACCAGCACTCGTGGTTGAATTTGTTTATAGGTGGGTACGGGCAAACGAGACCAAGTAGGACCAGCAAGACCAATAATCATGCATAAGGCACTCACTGATAAAAAGAATAAAGCCAGATTACGATTATACTTTCCGTTAGAAACGAGTAAGCGCTCTAATAAATGTTTATCGCAAATAGCAGCCCAAGCTTGCAACTGTGGCTTTTGCCACCACAAATACCAATACAATCCCAATAAAGGAAGAGTACTCAGCAACCACCAGGGACGCAGAAAATGAAACTCTGTCATGATTCAACAACCTTACGATGAAAAACATTCTTCAAGCCAGAGAACAGTTTCGCTTTATTTCCAAGCCAATAAATAAACAGTATTAAAGCCAATGCCAAAGGCCATGGATAATAATCGTGCTGCGGGCGAAGGGTTGCTTGTTCCTGAGTCACCGTTTCGAGCTGATTAATAGTTTCATAAATAGCATTCAGAGACTGCAAATCTGTCGCGCGGAAATATTGCCCTCCAGTAATTTTTGCCACCTCCTGGAGGGTCTCTTCGTCTAAGTCAGACGAGGCATTCATATTAAAAAATACTTGGCCTAGTGCTCTAGGATCACTTTCTGCCCCCAAACCAATGGTATAAACTTTGATATTATCAAGCTTGGCTAGCTCTGCAGCCTTCAGCGGAGGCAATACGCCTGAATTATTAGCACCATCCGTCAGCAAAATAATGATACGCCCTTTAGCGGGGACATCTTGTAAGCGCTTTACTGCCAATCCCAACGCATCACCTATAGATGTCGTTTGCCCTGCAAGGCCAACTGTCGCGTCCTCAAGACGTAATAAGACTGATTGGCGATCATACGTTAAGGGGGTTTGTAAATAAGCGCGTGTGCCGAATAAAATTAACCCGATCCGATCGCCTATTCGCTGTTGTACAAACTCTTTTGCAGTGCGCTTTACCACTGCCAAACGACTAACAGGGCGACCATTTAAGATCATGTCATGAAGCTCCATACTCCCTGATAAATCAAGGACTAGCATAATATTGCGTCCTTCTCTTTCCAGAGGTTGCGGCTCTCCCACCCAGCGAGGACCAGCAGCTGCAATAATAAGTAGACACCATACCAATGATAAAAGCCCCATTTGTGCTTGCGCCGAGAATGCACGTTGTTTTTTATTCACCATGGTGAGCACAGCATTAAAAAAAGGAACTTTAAGGGCCACCGGCAGTTTAGTATGAGGGTGAGGCAAAAATAACCAAATCAACAAAGGTATTGGCAAAAAGAATAAAACCCAGGGTAAAGCTAATTCGAACATGGTACACCTCGTTGCTTTATCCATGATTTGGCACAATTAAAAAGAGGGCTCAAATCAATATCTGTGGGCTTCTGATAAGGCAGCTGTAAAAGATAATCTTGCATCTGATCAAAATTAATCCCCTTTGCTGTCTTACTCAAAAACTCGATCCACTCCTGGCCTTGTAAGCTTGCCACTTGCTGCCTTGGGAAATAGACCAAGGCAACGCGCCTTAGTAACTCAGAAATTTTCATACTGCTTAATTGACTGTCATGATCACGTTCATACTCTTTTTGCAAATTGATCAACAGGTGAAGGGCCTCTCTCTTGGCTCGGCCATGTTTATAACGTCGGTAAGCGATGTAAAAGAGACTTCCCCCAACAACCAACAGGGCAACTAATAAAACATACCATCCAGGCGCTAAGGGCCACCAACCAATAGGTTCGGGCAACTGAATATCATGCAATTGATTGAGTAACTGCGAATCAGCCACCGGTTCTCCTGGGAAATGTTTGTCGTACCAATTTAGGAATATTTGCTTCAGCTGTCACCTGGACATAAGATATTTGTAAACGCTTAAATAACATTTTTAAATTAGCAATACGTTCCTCACAATAGCTCTGATAACTTTTAGCAATGTCATCTCTAGTTGTATCTAAAACCGTTTCTTGCTGGCCATCGGTAATGGGATAGTACTGCGGTTTTGGCACAGCAAGTTCTATAGGATCACATAAATGATAGGCCAAAACATCGCTATGGAAGCGTAAACGGCTCAAATGCCGTTCGCTATCAACATCCAACGCATAAAAATCACTAATTAGAACTACAATACTTCCAGGTCTCGTGACCCGTCTTAAGCGAATCAAAGCATCACTTAAATCTCGAGAGTCACCTCCATTTCCAGGGGAAACGGTGGTATAGTGACTTAATGCTGCTAAAAAAGGCAAAATACCTAAATTACGACTATGTGGTGTAAATTCACTATGCTCATTGGCGGAATAAATTAAACCACCAACCTTATCCCCTTGTTTAACGGCTGTCCATGCGATCATCGCTGCCAAACGGGCAGCCACCACCGATTTAAATGCTACCCGGGTGCCAAAATACATTGATGGGTTGAAATCACAAAGCAAAACAACAGGCCGCTCTCGTTCCTCTTGGTAAAGTTTTACATGGGGTCGTCCCGTACGTGCTGTCACACGCCATTCCATATGGCGAATTTCATCACCGGCCTGATAATTACGAGCCTCCGCAAAATCCATACCACGTCCTCGTAACTTAGACAGATGATTTCCCATATATATAGCATTATTTTCAGGCTTGTAATTAATCCTGTGAGCATAACGTTTGAAAGCAATCAATTCATCAAGTTCGGCAACCAATCCGTCACTCATAATGACCTCTAAGGTACAGCAATCAAGCGCAATAAAGAGCTTATAAAATCATCACTTGTTACCCCTTCCGCCTCTGCCTCGAAACTTAAAAGAATGCGATGGCGCAAGACATCATGGGCAATAACGTGAATATCTTCGGGAGTAACGTAGTTACGCCCTGAAAGCCACGCATGGGCTTTTGCACAACGATCGAGAGCAATTGTTGCCCGTGGGCTTGCCCCAAAACGTAACCAACGCGCTAATTCATCACTATAGACAGCAGGATTACGCGTTGCAACAACCAATTGCACAAGATAATTATCTAATGCCTCACTGGTGTGTACCTCTAAAACCTGACGTCGAGCTTCAAAAAGTGTTACTTGGGACAAGGGGGTAACAACAGCCGTTGATGCTGAATTTAACTTCAAGTTCCCCATAGCTTCTGAACGTGCCAAAGTTAGGATATCACGCTCTACCTGAGTGTCAGGGTAACTAATTTTCACATACATTAAAAAGCGATCAAGTTGCGCCTCAGGCAAAGGATAAGTTCCCTCTTGCTCAATAGGATTTTGTGTAGCCATTACTAGAAAAAGTTCCGGCAAAGGGTAGGTCGTACCACCGATAGTTACCTGTCGTTCTGCCATAGCCTCAAGTAATGCTGACTGTACTTTGGCAGGTGCACGATTGATTTCATCGGCGAGAATCATGTGATGAAAAATAGGGCCTGGTTGAAAAACAAAGGAGCCATTCTCAGGGCGATAAACATCTGTACCCGTTAAATCGCCTGGTAGCAAATCAGGAGTAAATTGAATACGGTGAAAATCGCCCTCTACTACTCCAGATAACTCCTTAACAGCACGAGTTTTCGCTAATCCAGGTGCTCCTTCTACTAATAAATGCCCATCAGCAAGTAACGCTATCAATAATCGTGATACTAAATCTTGCTGACCTAAAATACGTGTATTTAGATGAACACTTATTTGTGCTAGCTGCTCTTGTACAGTATGTGTTGAGGTGTCTAGCTGCTCCATTCGTTTTACCCTGTGCAAAAATCATAATCCTAACGTGAAACTAGGCTTGTGCCAAGTTTAAACTATCAATAGAAATGCACTAAATTCTTCCATTTTAAGTATGGTTTAGCCTATCTTACTTGAACATTGCGTGCAAGAACTCGTAATAAGAGTTGAAGATAAATTACGAACTTAAGCTGCAGGCAAACAATGCTCTTGGTTTTTATTTTGCTCTCTGGCGAAATATTTGCCAGCATTTTGCGCTAATAAATAAGGTAGTGATTGGCGAATACGCTCTTGACTAACGACTTTTGTCCAGCAGCTATATTCATTGAAAGGTTTATTATATTGTTTAAAGACATCAATGAAAGCTCGGCGCATATTCTCTGAATCTGACCAAGCAACGATAGGAAGTTCCGGATTTTTTTGCCAAATTACTTCTGCTAAAGCAGGACCATTGCAATATAAACCATCGCTGGCACCTAAATCACCATCCATAATGATGAAAGAAGCGTCATTTTCAGCAAGATAATTTAAGGTACTGAGACTGTCACCCACAACGATTACCTGAATTTGCTTATTAACCGCGGTCAATAACCTGGTTAAGCAAAATGCATTAAATGCATTGTCCTCGACAATTAATACACGCATGGTAACTCCCTTCTACTTTCAGAAAGGAGTATAGCGAGCAAACCTTAAGGGAAACTTAAGGATTTAACGGATCACATTAATATCTGTTTGTGTGGCTATTAATACCGTGTCAGCGCGGCGTTTAGCAAACAAGCCATTGTCAACCACACCTGGGATTATCTTAATTAATTCTTCTAATTCAATAGGTTTACTCAAATCAAGATTATAAACATCAAGAATAATATTGCCATTGTCCGTAATAAATCCCTCTCGATATTCCGGGTCACCACCGAGCTTTACAAGCTCGCGAGCAACAAAGCTTCGTGCCATGGGAATAACTTCTACAGCAACAGGAAACGTCCCCAAGCGCTTTACAAGCTTGGACTCATCAACAATACAAATAAATTGACGCGCTACAGAGGCAATAATTTTTTCGCGCGTTAAAGCGCCCCCGCCTCCTTTTATCATTTGCCGTTGTTCAGTGACTTCATCAGCACCATCGATGTAAATCGACACATCCGTCGCAACATTTAAATCAATAACGGAAATACCCAAAGCACGTAAATGAGCTTCGGTTTCTTTTGAACTTGCAATGCATGCATTAATGCGATGTTTGATCGTAGCCAAGTGCTCAATGAAATACTTAACAGTAGAACCAGTGCCGATACCAAGAATCATTTCATCATCTTTTAGATAATCTAACGCCGCTTTAGCAACCGCTTCTTTCAATGCACCCATATAATAATCCATGCGAAGATTCATGGCGCATTCTAACGCCATAAATTGGTTTTCACCAAATCTAAACTTCAGTCTCCTGCCCATTTATAATGGCTTTCATGAGAAATAAACTAAACCTTTAACTTGTGCAGCGTTAATAAAGGTGGCATCACTAGCTCATTGCGATTCACTCGCACATCAACGACAGCAGACCCTTGATGAGTAGGCGAGTCTTAAAGCATCCTTTAAATCCCTGGGATCCTCAACACGAATCCCTTTATTCTAAAAGTATCCACAAACACGTCAGTAACAGTAACCTTTTTAACCCTAGTGATGAGTTAATAGTCCCTATTGACCAACTGTTGGGGCTTCGGTTGGTACTGCAGTACCAACGGTTTTCTTACTGGCCTGCGTTGAAGTTTGTGGCGCACCTAACGCTGAAGCGGAAGCTGAGGCAGCAGATGAATTAGTATTTGACGAATTATTGTTCTCTGTCGAGTAAGTAGTTCCTCTCTGTGCGGAAGAAGACCTGGTTTGTGTTGGCGAGCCACTTTGATAGACCGTTGTAGTATGTTGAGAATTTCCATAGCTCGGACGGGCGTCGTAGGTTCTATTTGGCGAATCGGTAAATAATCCCTCTATGCCTTGGCAAGCAGAAAGTAATAACGGTGCAGAAAGAATTACTGTATACGTTACAACCGAAAATGGATTCTTTTTCATGTGGCCATCCTTGAAAAAATAGTTATTTAACACTACCTTGAATTCTAGCCGGTGTCAGAGAACTTGTGAAGTCATGTTTAGGAGAACAAGCTTCCCAATCTACCTTCATTAACGACATGCTCAGGTTTTTAGCGTATACTGGGCAGCAAATTTGCTTACAAAGGATCTGTCATGATTTATCCTAATATTCTTGCCACTATAGGACATACACCTATTGTGAGAGTAAATCGTATTGGCCAAGAACTTGCCTGCGAACTCTATGTTAAATGTGAATTTTTTAATCCCGGCGGTTCGGTCAAAGATCGCATAGGCTTTGAAATGGTTACAAATGCCCAAAAGAGCGGTCGCATTAAACCTGGCGACACCTTAATTGAACCAACTTCAGGTAATACAGGAATTGGCATCGCCTTGGCAGGCGCAGTTCTAGGGTATAAAATCATTATTACAATGCCCAACAAAATGAGTCAGGAAAAACAGGCTGTTCTGGAGAGATTAGGAGCGACTATTTATCGGACACGGACAGAAGCTGCCTGGAATGACCCTGATAGTCACATTTCTCTAGCAAAAGAATTACAACGCGAAATACCTAACTCCCACATTCTGGATCAATACGCCAATCCTGACAACCCAAATGCGCATTACTATGGTACTGCGCAGGAAATTATCGACGATTTTGGCATGGATTTAGACATGGTTGTGGCTGGTGTTGGCACTGGAGGCACTATTACTGGAATCGCCAGACGATTAAAAGAGCATAATCCTCACATAAAAATTGTAGGGGTTGACCCTGAGGGTTCTATCCTTGGTGGCGGGGATGAAATCAAACCTTATCATGTAGAAGGAATAGGTTACGATTTCTTCCCGGAAGTCCTCGATAACAAATTGATTGATCATTATATTAAAACCAATGATAAAGACTCCTTTGACATGGCGCGAAGATTAATTCGTGAGGAAGGATTACTTGTAGGTGGCTCTTCAGGTGCTGCTATGTGGGGGGCAATACAAGCGGCAAAATCATTACAAGCCGGACAACGATGCTTGGTTATTTTACCTGACTCTATTCGTAATTATATGTCTAAATATGCCAATGACGAATGGATGAAAGAGCAGCATTTTCTTTAAATAAATCTAGCAATTGCCCGGATTAACAACATTGTCAGTATCCGGGCAGCGATTAAGCGGTTAAAAGAGCAATCAGATTATTTTAATTTCAATCCGCTTTCTTGCAACTCCTCAACTTTATCAAAAACTTTAACCGGATCTTGATGTTTGATACCCACAGCTCGTGCAATGGCATTAACCAACTGTTTTGTAAACTGTTCATCATGTTTCTCAAACTTTGGACGAGTCACTGGCATATCAAGGCGCTTATCTTTTATGGTGCGAAAAAAATGCTCACTTCCATGCTCAACACCCACGTATCTTTGAGGATTATCTTTGTTTATACCCGCTATATAAATATCTATGAGTTGCTCTTGGCTCACTTCACCCGCATCGACTGCTGCCATCAAACGCCCTTGGGCATCTCTATAATCCCCTAGTAAGCGGCTTTCCTCATCCTCAATTCTAGTGAGAATATCTTGCAAATCAGGATCTTCTTTTCGAGCAACTTCCTGAGGCTCAATCGCACCACGCATAGTTGTTGATTTAACGCCACGAAAATAGCGTGGCTCATTAACTTGTGGCAGATAGTGGTCAGTCTTCGAATCATTATGTAATTGCATCGCGACAGGCTTTGTTTCTCCTGCCTTGCCGTAATGAGACAACATGTGTAATTCTTTATCAGTGGCTACCGTGTAAATTTTAAAAGGGAAACCAGTTGCCATGGCCGTAGCGGCAATTGCATTTTTTTCATCAATCCAGGTAGTTCCAAGACGCATTTCAGCCGGAGAGATTGGCATGCCTTCCTTGTTGTAGAAAACATCATGATAATACTCAGGATTAGAAACCATTTCATCAACTGCTATCTGGCGCAAAGTATAGGCAAGAGTTTGAATAAACTCAGCCATATTTCCTTTGAGGGCGAAAACATTTTCCACAGGAGTAGCAAGACGAAGAGCCGGTTTTTGTTCCGGGAAATACTCAAAATGCCGTTTTAATAGACGACTTAACTCGGGGGTATTCTTTTTTTCAGACAGTACTTTATTGATAATCCCTACTGCCATTGCTTTAAAACAATTGTCGCGCTCACCCACATCGACAAAGTCAGGCCCTATAGCTGGCTTAACAGTCGAATTTTTGTCAAGGTTTGTGGGACTAAAAAACCTTGCAGTTGACATGGCGCTCTCCCCTCATTATTCATAATTCCATTCTAATCAATTCAGATTAAGGGAATATTAACTTAGACTTTACACTATCATGCTCAAATTTCAACTCGTTCGCCCCTGTTAAAAACAATATGTCCCAATAAAATCAATAACTTTTTCCGCAAAAGTAGAGTCCCACAAATCATTATGTCCTTTACCAGGAATACTAACCAATTGTTTAGGCTCATTCGCATTAGCAAAAAGCTCACGCGCCTGTTGATAAGGAACAATAGCATCACTTTCACCATGTAAAATAAGCAAAGGACTTTTAAGTTGGGAGATACGACTTAAAGAATCAAATTTGTCCCAGGGAGGAATAAAAATCCACGGATAATGATAATACGCAACCTGAGTCATTGAAGTATATGGCGATTGCAATATCACGGCACAAACCGGATGCTCTATAGCCATATAAATTGCAACCCCTGTTCCCAAAGACTCTCCGTATAAAACTATTTGCTCGATTGCAACGTCTTGTTGCTGTAAGAAATTTAAAGCAGCCTCTGCATCTTGATATAAACCTTGTTCAGTAGGTTTCCCTTGATTACCACCATACCCGCGATACTCCAATAACAAAACACCGAAACCCTTGGCAAGGAATTGACGGACTAAGGGCATGCGATAACCAATATGGCCAGCATTACCATGTAAATATAAAATGGTAGGCCGATTCGCTAATGCTGGTTTATACCAGGAATTTAAATGAATACCATCTGTCGTTGTAAACTTAACCACTTGCAGATCTTCGGCCTGAAAAATTTTGCGACTTGGCACTTCTTTTGCTGGAAAATACAGCAAATTTCTTTGAAAGAAATAAATTAACAAAAAAGCAATAAGCAATACAAAAATACAAATGAAAAGCAATTGTTTGATCATTCGCAATGCCAGAAATTAAAGTGGTTAAGTATATAGTGACTGTAGAAGATTTTGCGAGAAAATATCAAGGCAAAAGGTATGGCTATCATGAGCAAGGAGGCAACATGGAACATATACAAGATCAGGATATCACTAAATTAAAAGAACTTTTACGTCATACAGGTGAGTTCATCGCATATTTTGAGCTTGCTGAAACTAAAATGCTTGAATGGCGACACGATATTGAACAGCAAGCCCAAATTCAACAGAATAAATCACAGCAGCAGTTACAAAATCTACACAATGAGCTTGATGCGTTACAAGAGGTCCTCACTCAAGCTGGTATTGCACGATTTCGCCTGACGGCTGAAAAAGCCTTAAAACAGGGCGAAGAACATGTTAATCATGTACAAAAAATTAGCCAGCAATTGCTTGAAGACATGACCAACAAACATCAAGAATTAAGCCAGCTATTGGAAAAAGGACTTAATCAAATTGAACAATATACCGTTCGCGCAATAGAGCGCTTAGACGAGCATTTTACGCAATATGATGTTCATCATTTTCGCCGTATTGCCAACGAAAGCTGTGAGCAAGTTGAAAGAGTAGCTCATAATGCCGTTATTAAAAGCCAGGGACTTTTGGGTCGTTTCCAATGGCGTGCTGCCTCACTTGCCTTACTCACCACAATTTTTACAGCATTTGCCATCGGCTTTTATGTCAGTAATGAATTTCCCTGGGAAATTCATCAGCAAGCCATCAATGAGCGGGAAGCCGGCAAAGTATTAATGAAGGCATGGCCATCATTGACACAGGAAGAAAAAGCTAAGATTTTAAATAGCCACAAGCCTCATAAAGTATAAAATGTTATCTTTTTTATTATCCTTATTATTATTTGCAGCAACTTTAATAGGCCTTAGGGTACACCGCCACTGGGCTATTAAAAATTGGCGAAGAGCCTTGTCATTAGACAAACATTCTGCCATTTTCCAGAAGCTTTATGGCCATATTGATGGTTTTACTTTATCGCGTATTGCCAGAATGAAAAGTGATGCCATGAAATATATTTACGGCGAAATTGATTTTGAATCCTTCATTGCCTTGCTATCCTTGTGCAACCCCAATGCCGCTACCATCTTTTATGATCTTGGTAGCGGTACAGGTAAAGCCGTCATTGCATGTGCACTTGTTTTTGACATTCAAAAAAGTTGTGGGATTGAAATTTTGCCAGCCTTGCACCAATGTGCACAAATGCAGCAAAAGCAATTAAGACAGTCGGCAGGATATCAAGAAAAAGCTGAGCGGATTACTTTCATCTTAGGTGATTTGCTAGAAACAGATTTTCGCAATGCATCCATTGTCTTCATCAATGCCACTGCTTTTTTTGGCGAATATTGGTTTGCTATTAGCAGACATATGGAGCAATTAAAACCTGGAGCTATCGTAATTTCAACGAGTAAGGCGCTTCTCTCAAACCGATTCATTATTTCTAAAACCACTGCAGTTACGATGAGCTGGGGGATTGTCAATGCTTATATTCAAGAGCGGCAGCCTGACAATGCGGTGCATTAATGTAGAGCTCACGTTATTTAAGCAAATATATCTCTTATCATTAGAAATACAATATTTTTAGGCGAGTTGAAAATTTCTTGGGCGAAAAAAGCAAAAGTCTGACAGTAGCATTTCTAATGATTAGAGGTATATAATGTTGCATCAGAGATAAAAATCTTGTTACAGTTAATTGATAACATTGAATAATTTTTTTTCGAGTCTATACTAAAATTGAATGCAAGAAAGTCAACACCTGATGTGTCCTGGTGATGACACCCCAAAAACGCGGCTAACCGAGGTGGGTATGATTAAATCGCAACTCATTGCAAACCTTGCTGCCAAAATGACACATCTGCCTGAGAAGCAAGTCACAGACAGCATAAATCGTATTTTAGAACTAATGAGTCAAGCACTTATTGATGGTAAACGCATTGAAATTAGAGGTTTTGGTAGCTTTTCGCTGCATTACCGACCACCTCGCAATGCTCATAACCCCAAAACGGGTGAAAAAGTGATTACTCAGGAAAAATACAGTCCTCATTTCAAACCAGGCAAAGAACTTAGGGAACGTGTGGATGCTTCACGCGGCAAGGTAAAATTGCAAGACAAAGATGAATAGGCATTTAAGGGACTATTTCATTGAGTTTCAGATATAGTGCTCTCCGCGGCAAAGCCGCGGAGCCGCATGTTTATCATTGACTTAAACCTAAGCTCGCGGAAGCGTCACGCCCGTTTGCCCTTGGTATTTCCCACCTCTGTCACGATAGGAAACCGCACAAACCTCATCAGACTCCAAAAATAGCATCTGCGCCACCCCTTCATGGGCATAAATTTTAGCAGGAAGAGGTGTTGTATTGGAAAATTCCAAAGTCACATGACCTTCCCACTCTGGCTCAAGTGGCGTCACATTAACGATAATCCCACAACGCGCATAGGTTGATTTACCTAAGCAAATGGTCAACACATTACGAGGAATGCGGAAATACTCGACAGTCCGCGCTAAAGCAAATGAATTAGGCGGAATAATACAAACATCAGATTGCACATCAACGAAACTGTTCTCGTCAAACGCCTTGGGGTCCACGATAGCAGAATTAATATTCGTAAAGATTTTAAATTCATTAGCACAACGAACGTCGTAACCGTAGCTCGAAACCCCATAGGAAATAATGCGTCCTTTATCGGTATGACGTAGTTGTTCGGGCTGAAAAGGAGATATCATCCCATGTTCCAAAGCCATTTTTTCTATCCAACGATCTGATTTTATCGACATATAGCTATCCGCATCTCAGGGAAAAAACCTCTTCTACCATAAAGTAACACGGAGGGGAAGTTAATGTTTATTTAATATTGCCAAACTATAATCCCAATAACTTAAAAATTATTTGGAAAAACAATGCCTATTTGCACTCAAACCACACAAATTTCCCCCTCTGCGAACTCCCTCATTGTTTGCGCCGGTACTGTCACTTGTAGAGATGTCAAGGGAATGGGCGCAGGCTTTCTCGTCTTTAAAAAATTTTTTAATCAAGACATGCATATAGAAAAAGGTAAATGGAGCGATCATTTAAACGAAATATTAGAGGATTATCATCAAGACAAAAAACCCGTGCCGCCCTATATTCGCATTGCCAAACAAGACAGCTATACAGGTGGTGTTGCCACAGTTCCTGTTTATAGTGCAAACAAAGAACAACAAGAAGAACTCATAAGTCAGTATAAAGCCGCAATAAAAGGAGCGATAGACGATGCAATACATTTGCAACAACCTCTTTATTTGCAGCCATTAGGCATCGGGGTATATGGATGGCCACCAGCACTTGCAGCTCAGTTATTTGCTGAGGTCATCAGTGAGGCAGATCCCGAGGACAAATTAGCGATCACTATTCCTATTCATGCCCAAGATCCCAAATCTAACGATAAAATATTTGAAGCCACTTTAAAGCAAGCACTAGACGAAAAACAACGGACACTTACTATCACAACAACCGCAGCGTCAAAGAAACCATCGCCGGTAACAGAAGTTATAAAGGAGTCGTTACCTCTTTTTGTAGAGAATCAGCCAGATAGTGGTGAAGTAACCAGAACTACTGCTGTTGGCAATAAAAGACAAACAGATTTAACTTTCATTGTTGATACTCTAATCAACAATATCGAAACACCAACAGGCAAGCGCTGGACGTCCGGAAAAGACTCCGAAAAAGTCAGCAACTTAAAAACACTAAGGGATGCTATGGCAAATACGCCCCATGAGGCATGGAGCTCATCCGAAAGCGACTTCATTGAGCAAATTAGATCTGTCTGTCAAAAGAAAAGAAATGTTCTGCATTTTTGGGCAACGCCAGCAAGCGTTAGCGAATTTGAAACGTTACTTGATGAGAAGGGATTTACACCTTCTAACGTAAAAAATACCACTCTTAAGTGAGGCAATTTTAACAATAGATTTAGGCATTTAAGTTCTCCATTAAGCGCCACAATTCTATTCTTCGTAATTTTCAAATATTTATTAAAAATGCTTATTTATTTTCAGGGAAAGCCTTTTCTATTTCCTTTACTTATAAATAGTAAACCACGTTAATGTTAACTTAAGCCAAGCTAACTATAATAGCAAAATATACATAAAAAAATCGGGTTGTTTAAAATGGTTACTATCAATGCTTCTTTGTTTGCCCATATACAAAATGACGCAAACCTTTCTGGAACCTATAAACTTGAAGGGAATCACTTTTCCAACACTGTATTGTACCTCAAGGAATATTTAGAGAGCCTAAAGGTAAAGGGTGGCAAAGAAGAGTTCCCCCTTGCATACCAACAATTATTTAAGGATACCAAGTCTTTGCTCGAAACCGAGCAGGCATTGGATAGGATTGCTCTAGGCTCTCAAATCCCCCAAGAAATTGACAAACTTGGTGGGGACATTGCTAAAAAACTCCAAAGCCTACCGGTAGGACAGAAACTATTAATGCCAGGCGGATGGTCAAACCGCTCTGGTGGCCATGGTATGGTTTATCAATTTGTTCGCACTAAAGATGGCGGTTATGAGTTTACCATTTTCAATGCAGGCGGCGGAATTAACTACCATCATAAAGGCTCGGGCGAAACCAAGGAATTGTATAACCCGACAAAGACGTGGAAAATCCCACCGATGGGAACAGGTGAAGACGAGGCTAATGAGGCAGAAGTTGGTCTTTTTATTAGCCGCCTCCTTAAAGCAAGAATCCACACTGACGACCGCAAAAAACCAATAAATGAAAAAATTCTTTATGAAGAAATCCTGCCTACTATTAGTCATATTAAGGGTGTGGAACAAGAGCCCCATGCTGTTCCTGAACACGCCTATACCGGCGGACAACTCTCCGGAACTTGTTCACAACGCTGTCTTCATCAAATGCTTAAAATCAATTCGCCATCTGTTGATGAGTATGAACAATTTATTTTCAAATTTAAACATCATGCCCTTAGAGATTATATCGATGCTTGTATTAACCAAAAAGGAGGTGAAAAGCTGACACGCGCGTCGCTAAAGCAAATTAATCTGGCAATAGAAAACAATTTGAAAATATTAAAAACTGAGGGACTTTTTGATGAATTTGACACCGAAAACTACTTAAAAGAGCTTTTGGCATTACAGGAGCAAGTTAATGAGGCTCCATTAGTAACCACGAAAAAATCAGCGCCTGCAGGAGATGCTCCTACTCAACTAACAATAAGAAGTCACCTGACGCCTGCTTCAACTTCAAGTGAGAACTATAGTAATTTCCGTTATGATGCTAACTTACCTAACCCAGTTAATTTTGGCCAGGGAAAGAATTTTTTAAACAATATTAAACAAGCAGTTCGTGATATTAAGAATATCAAAGACCCAGCTACACAGTATTATTATCTTGAGCAACTTATTCTTGCACTCCCTATCGAAACTTCAAACACCTTTTACAATGAACTTAAGACCTTAGGTGACTACGAAGAGTTCGAAAAATGCATGGATACTATTCAAAATTTAATCAGCGGATCTAACGGTTTGCAAAAAAAATGGTTTAACAAAGCACAAACTGGGGCATTAAATATAATGGGGCTTAGCACCCTTGCTCTCCAGATAGACATTCAAGATACCATTGGAAGAACTAAAAAGTTACCCTCATTTACACCCTTTGCAGGTGTTGCGATGGAAACTGTTATTGGTAATAACCAAAGAAATCCATTTTGGGCTACAAATCATCCAGGACTTGACAAAAAATTTAAAGAGTTACAAATAAAATTTTTCGGTTTCCCCACTGTAAGCCATGATGAGCATTATGGTTACTTTAACCAACTAATCGCCCCCGATTTATATAAGAGCTTGGAGAGTGAATACGAGAAAACTTATGGTCACGATACTAGCAAGCTTCATAACAAAATTAGAGAGAAGAAGCTTGGGCCTGTGTACTTAATATCAGAGCATCTGGGATTAAGAATAACGCTTCCATCCCAATATAACGAAGCCATTGAGACTGTTCAAGCCCACATTCAATATGAAAGCAAGCTGATGAAAGGTATTAGCCATTTCTTTAGTTCAAATTTTTCAGGCAACCCGTCAATTAGATTCTATGTATCAAGTAATAATAATTTCGACCTCGACACGCCCTTGTTTCCCTCTTATATTGCCTGGCAAGAACGGTCAATTGAAATTACTAAAAACAGAACCATGATAGAAGACTCTCCTGCTCTGGACGCATTGAATGCGGATGTTAGCAATAGAGCTCCTCAATCATTTCCGCTTCGAGTGAGAACTGCCAATGATATTCAGCTTAATCCATCAAAGAAGGAGTCGAAATCAAATTCTAGGCGACATATAACCCAACAAGACATTGCTGCTCGTGATTATTTTCACCTAAGAAGTGAACCCAAACTCCAAATAACATTAACCCTTGATTATTTTACTCGCAATATTGCCAAACTTTCCAAAGAGTCTAATAAACACTATGTCGAGGCGAATCTTTTCCAACCAGGGCTTTTAACACAAGCGTTTAAAAATCCTACGTTCTTCCCGCAATTTGATAAATTTTTGAAAACGGGATTTCGCTTTTTTAACAAAAATGGGCAATGTACACGTGATTCACTGGTGTTTTTCCGATTGAACTACTTAGTCAGTCGCTATCTCTACCTTAGTGATAAACCCGCAGGACTTAAACGTCTTCAAAATGTGCAAGAAGCCCTCAGCAAACAGCTTGCACTCCCCAATGGTCCTGACGAAACGTATGTCTTGCAACAATATTTATTCTTAACGGTCATGACCCAAATTGAAATGGGTGAAAAAGTGTCCAGTGAATTGTTCGCAACTGCCTTTAATGCTTATTTCTACTTACAAAGCCATGCTGATCCTTTTATTCTTCAAGACTTCAATCACCGCGTCGAAGTGGATGCTGCGATTGCCAAATTCCAGGTTTTGGCAAGTCAACAGCCTGAGCATGAAATAACAAATGCCGTTCAAAAAACGTTGGCAGCACACTCACCAACATTAATGCTGGAAAAAGGCCGATTTCCTATCTACGAATTGAAGGACACAAAAGACAAAAAGACACTGGAGTTCAATGTCTTTTTGGGTAAAATTTTTGAAAACGGATTGGCCCATGGTGGTTTACCGTTAGCCCTACAAAACCATGCCCTGATTAAGCATTTAAATCTTCAGGAACAACAGAAATGTCTTATCTCAGCTGATGAGAAATACATGGTTCTGCCGGATCCAAACCATGAAGTACGGCTATTTTATAGTGATAAAAAACTCACGGTGCAAAAAGATTGGACGATTGATGATAAAAAGCGCGGCTATGAACTACAAGCGCTGACCGAGAATCACCTTGCATATCACGCCAATGAAGAAAACATCCCGGTTACCTCTTCCTTGCCTCTAGTCTTAACTGATGGCACGTCGGATTATTGGTATGCCACCAATAATTCAGGAGAAGGGCTCTTAGTTCAAAATAACAGTCCCGTTTATTCCATCGACTCTAAGGGAATAATTACAGTCCTGGATAAAGAGGGTAAAAAAACACCTTATCAGTTAAGTCGGCTTGATAAGCGATGGCATTCCGTTATTCATAATTTTGAGAGTAACAATTTTATACTGGCTCACACCAGCGCTAGTTATACTCTCATTAAACTGCCACGGTATAACCTGACATTAGAAGTGGACACCGCCGGTACCAAACCTGCTCTTGTGTACCCTGAAACTGGCGAACACGTTGTTGAGGATTCATCGCCCATTCACCCCAATGTGAGGGGGCTCGTGCTATCGAAGGGGGATTACAACCGCTGCCTCGTGCCCGTAGCCCGATTTTATGCAACCGAAGATGATGCTGAACAAAGTGATTTCTATCCTGTGGTGCATGACACGAATGGAACGATTGCTAAAGCTGAGTTAAAAGCAGCCTGGGAGCGCCAACCTCCTGCGCAAGAGCCCATGTGGCACTACCAGGGTAGCGAGAAATACGTGAGCTTCCGCTTACAAGATGGACAACCTGTCGCCGATACTGTCGCTGATGCCCTTTATTTAGCTTACACCTATCTTGCTACAGACCAAACAGAAAAGGCATGGGCTGTATTAGAAGATTGCAATACTCGTTTGGGAGGATTAACCGGTGATCCCGCAGAATTACAATTTCTTTCCTGGATTTGCAATGATATGCCTCATATCCTACCTAATTCAAATATAGATGCTGAGGATGCCACCAGAAGTACTCCCCCCTATGTAGCATGCCAATTAAAGGCATTAGGTCTTGCCAGTGATTTTCTCATGCAAGATCGCAAATTTGATCTAAAAGCGCCCAGCCTTGAGGATAGCGCAAATGCCCACTATGCATTAAATCAACATCAAGGCTTAGAAAAATTCCTTAAAGCGCTTCCCGGAACAATTTACCAAACCTTTGACCGTTATCAGAGGATGGGACGCCACCTTGAACATGGTTATCAACTGTCCAATCACGAGCGTAAAAGCCTGTTGGATTACTATCACAGGTCACAGCCCAAAGACGACAGAGCACCTCGGGGTTCTTTAGGTTATGAATGGATGAATTTAACGATTGAAGCCATCCAACAAGAACGTGACGCACTTCTTGCTCGAGAAAAAGCAAAAACCTCAACAGCCGCTGACAAGAGAAGGTTAGAGTTTATTGATAAGCAACTCAAAAAATTGCAAACCGTGAGCAAGAAGTCTACAAAGCTTGAAGAGGTAAGTATCGACTTAAGCTTGCCCTCCTCGAGTTCGATTAAAGAGACTCATCTTTTACCTAGCACGGTGAAAGCTTTTGAAAGCTGGCAGGGTAATGTTTTCAAGTCACAACTAGGTATAACAGAACTTACAAAGGCCGTTGCTGAGCTCTCTTCAAACATGACTGACGATACCTTTATCACGAATTTTCCAGCGTACTTGCAGTTAGCAAATTCAAATAAAAAAACCGAACTCCAGAAGCGTTTATTAACGTTCTGTAAGCAGACCTTACGTGCTAGTCGCCATGTACCATTATCTGATCAACAATCAAATATTCCGCTTCTGTGTAATATTTTATATCGCGTAATCAACAATCCGGGTCATAACTATAGTTGGGGGAACACTGAGTTCTTTGAATTGGTAAACGAGGCCAGCAACTTTCACATAAAGCCTATCAAAGTTCTGCAAGCAAAAGATATTTATACTGAAGCATTAGCAACACCTGAGCAGATACTCGCCCGAAAACGTCCGGAACATATTCCGCTCGTTGCAACAAAACTGGAAAAAACCTCCCTTTTAGAGCAAAAAGATATCCACCAGTATCTTGAAGAAAAGAGATCAGGTGGCTTGGTAGAAGAGTTAGAAAAGATAATTACTCATTATCGAAAGCTGCAAGAAAAAAGTATTATTGGTCATGAAAGTGAAATCGACACGGAAAACGCCGCTGGTAAACACATTTTTGCTTTAGAGCAAGAACAAAAGAAACTGGCAAAATCCCTGATTGAGAATCCTAAGCTCGGTGAATTAGTTCGCGACATGACCGAAAAAGTGACTCCCGCACTTAAAAATCAGGCGCAAAAAAGCTGGGAAGAAGCCTTAAAACTTGCCGATGAAGGGCCTGCCGATCCTAAAGAGGCAAGAAAGTGGAAAATTGAACAACACGCGAAAGCAAGACCTACGCTTAAGAAGAAAGATCTTATTGCCATGTATTGCCGTGCTGATGTGGCCTACAGCATGGAAAAAACAGGGCTATCTGCTGAAAAGGTAAAGCAATTACACGATTTAATCCACAAAGCGCTCTTCCAAGATATTCAACATCAAGCAGTTAAAAACATCAACTCTAATCTTGATAAAGCACTTAAAACCAAGGATGAAACGCTTGCCTTCCAAGCACTCGATGCGTTAGCTAGAGAAAACATTCCGGGATTGGAAGAACCCGCAACAGTCATCATCCAGCATGAAGAAGATATCTTACTCCGTACTCGACAAGTCAGTGCCTTAAAATCGTTACTTGAGCATACTGAGGATGGCCGTGGCTTTAAAGAACGAATCGAAAAGGTTATTCCTGGTGGTGGAAAATCGAAAGTCATTCTCCCCGTTGCCGCTGAAAAGAAAGCCGAAGGCGATAACCTGGTGGTCATCGAAGTACCCCCTGCCTTGTTAGAGACTAACTACATCGATTTCAACCGAACTTCCCAGCGCTTATTTGGAAAAGGAGCCTATCGTTTTACATTTAACCGCGACAGCAATAGCTCTCCTGAACGCTTGAAACAAATTTATCAGGAATTCACGGAAGTCATGACCAATCGCCGCTATATGGTCACCACAGGCGATTCAATACAGTCATTAGAGCTTAAGTACATTGAACTTTTGCTTTCGAAAAAACAAGATAAGGATGGGGAGAAACAAGAAAGGGATAAGAATTGGGAAAAACAAGTCTACTGGCTGGATAAAATCACCAACCTTTTGCACCACCATGCGGACTGTCTCATCGA
>NZ_LNXV01000036.1:306948-308338 GCF_001467025.1 Legionella brunensis
GTTGAGCTCTTGCTTTCGAAAGAAAGGGATAAGAATTGGGAAAAACAAGTCTACTGGCTGGATAAAATCACCAACCTTTTGCACCACCATGCGGACTGTCTCATCGATGAAGTGCATCAAGGCTTATGGCTGAAGAAAAAATTAAATTACACCTCAGGTGAACCGATCCCACTGGATCCGACGATCATCAAAAATTCCACAGCCCTTTATGGTTTTATAGATCCTCAATTCATTAAGGATGCTCCCCACTTTGACAGTGATTATGATTGGACACCCTTTAAAAAGGAACTGGCAACCAAGCTTGTCAAAGAATCGAATAGTCCACTACGGCAATTTGCTGCAAAAGCTGCCTTAAGTTATGGTGCTAAGGTTGAAGACGAACTTATCGCTTACATTATGGGTGTTAGCAAAACGATGAGTGAAGTCGTTGCGAATGCCACCCCGCAAGAGAAAGAATTACTTGCTTTCTTAAAACAGCAAGTCAGCACTTTACTTCCTGAAACGTTGCATCAGAAGGTTAATGTAAGATATGGAGCAACCAAAGAAGCCGGTCTAGGCCCGGTAGCGTATACCCTTGCTATCCCTTATGGGGGTAATGATAACCCTAATGAGGGAAGTCGCTTTGGTAATGAGCTGGAGGCAATCAACTATACTATTCAAATGATGCTTATTAAGGGCATCAGCGAAGAACTCTTCAAACAACGTATTGCTATATGGCAAGCCGTGGCTCGCCAGGAGTTATTCCAAAACCCGATCTTCAAAAATTTAGATGAAACTCCTACGGCTCAAGCGTTTTTTAACTTAGAAGAGAATTCCGGCGTCGAGAAAAAAGAGTGGTTAACTTTAAGTAAAGTCAACATTGATGATCCTGTACAAATGGCGGCTCTTTATAAGCGTCATCAATATAACCGCACGCTTGCTTTTTCCCTCTTACAAGAGCGCTCATTAAAGCAAATTCATCACGATGGTGCGATTATTCATAGTGATTCTTTTAATCATATTGATATTTACCGCAGCTCACAAGGGGTCTCTGGAACTCCAGGAAACCACACAACCTTCCATCAGCGCCTGCATTTCGATGTCAAATCCTCTCTCGGCAGTGATGGTTATATTATTGAGGTGTTACGCAACAAGAATACCCAGGTTTCAAGCCTTGAGTACACCAATGCAGCACAATTTATTGAAACAGCATTAACGAACTCGAAATCTCCCAATCTGGTTCGTGCCATTGTGGATGTTAACGCCACGTTTACTGGCGTCACCAATTTTCAAGTCGCTAAAGAAATAGCACTTTTTATCAATAAAAAACCGACTAATCATTTCACTAAACCGATAAAACATGTGCTCTATTTTAATGACGCACAAATTCTATGCGCTCTTGATGTCAATA
>NZ_LNXV01000036.1:308348-309127 GCF_001467025.1 Legionella brunensis
ATTTACTGGCGTCACCAATTTTCAAGTCGCTAAAGAAATAGCACTTTTTATCAACAAAAAACCGACTAATCATTTCACTAAACCGATAAAACATGTGCTCTATTTTAATGACGCACAAATTCTATGCGCTCTTGATGTCAATAAACTCGACGCAGAACCCATGGTCTTAGGTACCAGTGACGAGAAAGAAATTTCTCGTCTGCTTGGTTCAACGCCTGAAGAACGATTTACTTATTACGATCAAATTCACACGTTAGGTACAGACATTAAGCAGTTCGATACAGCGCATGCTATAGTCTTGGCGGATGAGAAAGACTCTTTTCAAGCTGTCGTCCAAGGTAACTTGCGTATGAGAGGACTGGCTCAGAAGCAAACCCTTGAATTCATTGTCCCTAAACGCCTTGAAGGCATTACTCTTGACGGCCTCATTGACCGCCTCGTGGAAAATGACAAGAAAACGCTGTGGCTAGATAATCTTTTTGCGACAAAAGCACAAATGACGAACCTGCTACGACGCACGGCTCTTACGGCAATCCAGGATCTACCTCCTAAAGAAGCCGTCCGTAAAGCAGATTTGGCTAAGAAATTTGAACAATTCTTTGTCGAGGTTCCAACACTAGAGCTCTTTGCTTTATACGGAGCTATTAATAAAGCACAAGCGACAAAGACGCTACTTTCTAACTATAAAGTACAGTTACTTCGCCAATGGGCCAATTGTTACGAACTAGGTGGACTCACGCCTGATGAAAAAGAACTTCAGCAATTAAGAACGACGATGG
>NZ_LNXV01000036.1:309137-390513 GCF_001467025.1 Legionella brunensis
TGAGCTCTTTGCTTTATACGGAGCTATTAATAAAGCACAAGCGACAACGGATCTACTTGCTAACTATAAAGAGCAGTTACTTCGCCAATGGGCCAATTGTTACGAACTAGGTGGACTCACGCCTGATGAAAAAGAACTTCAGCAATTAAGAACGACGATGGAAACCATCATCAAGACGGCTCTTCCTCACTGCTTAGAAAAATATGAAGGCCTCGATGATTCTCTTGCCAAAGAAGTTCAGGTACAAAAACAAGTACAAAAACAAGTAGAAATAGAACGTATCTCACTGAATGATTGTTACGATCCTAAATTATGGGAAGCGTCTACAAAAAGCTGGAAAGAATCGGCAACTAAGTCAAGTGCTAGTAGTTGGTCCAATTGGACAAGCTTGGAGAGCTGGAAAAATTGGTTATCTGGCACCAAGGGGTTCTTTGAGGCAAGCAAAATGACTACGCCGTTTAATCAATTTTGTAAGGCTCCTAACGTTTTACCGAATATGTTTTCTGATACTCTCAGAGTAAGTGTTAACTACGCTAAGACTTATAGTGGACAAGAGCAAAATATCAATGGCTATTTAAAACCGGTTTTTCTTATCTGGTATCACATGGAAAATGATCAGTTACATGCTACAATTGTAACTCCTCAAGAAGTAGAAGAATTGGCGGAAATAATCGGGAACAATCCTGGCAGCTGGATATGCACCACGTCAGACACACTTATTGCAGGAAATCCACCACAAAACATTCTAAAGGACAAACGCTATCAAATCTTGCGTGAACAAGTGCGCTTTTTTAATGGCGAATTAGATAGTCTTCTAAATCAAGACACACCTTTATATTGGCTACAAGAAAATTCCGTTGAAAAACTCACTTACTTTGAAAATGCATTACAAGTCTATCGCCCAGGCAGTGAAGCTGATCTACCTCAGCTAAAAGCTGCATTAACGCAAGGGTACGTTGAAGGGTTTCTCTATATTGCAGCGAATCCTTTTGAGGATCTTACACAACTTAATTGGAAAGATTTGTTCCCCCAAATCATTCCCGTTCAGGCTACCGAATATCAAAAAGTCGCTGAAGCGTTTGTTTATTTGAATCAGAACTGGGCAACTAAAGAGATTAAATCTCAGGACATACAGCAAAAATTCGATATATCCTTCAGTGGTTCTAGTTATGTTAATGCCCATTTAAAACATCTTTCAGACCTAAAAGAACTGCTGAAATATACAAAAAAGAAAGTAGAAACTGGTCAACCGATATTAGATGATCTACCTAAGGAAACAATCCCTAGTATAACAAAATGTCTCGGCATGCCACTTGACGAATTTTTGGAACGTCACTGGAAGCTTAATAGCCAATCAACATGGCAAATTGCAGATATTAACGCTCTTCGTATCCTGCAAAAATATCCAGCCTTACAAGATAAGGCAGTAATTATGGATACTTTTGAAGCAATGGTTGCTCATGCTATAGACGCAGACTCTTTAAAAACGCTTTTAAAAGCAGACAACCCCTCAGATAAACTTTTAGATAACATACTTAAACATAAGTTTAGTAACGATGCTTCGGTTATAGAAGGATTTCTTGGCTTAACGAATAAGCTTTCTGAAAATATACTGATATCACTGACTAAGAAATGCGAAAGTACTCAATTCATCACAAAACTACTTCAAAGAAAGGACATTACAGAAAATGTGCTGAAAGAGGTTCTTAAGAAATCTAATCTGGATCAAGATAGCTTGTTATTAATACTTAAGCAAACTCAAAATCCGGAAATTCTGGAACTTGTTTACAATTATGCACCAGAGAACTCTGCTGTTCGTCAAGAGGTTTATAGGCATCCCTCTCTCTCTACGCCACTGGTACTGTCTTTGATAATGAAAAAACTAGAAAAAGAAGAGTTACTACTGATTTTACAACATCCTTCTGCCATCAATGACCAAGTCTTAACAACCCTCATTGGTAGTAAAAAGGAATTAGGAGAAGAAGAGGTATTACAGGTTGTTAAACTCGCCAAAGACGCTGATACCCTCATGTTCATTTATAACCATCATAAAACAAACGAACAAGTTTGCAGCGCTATTTATAAACATGACCTCTTGTCTTCAAAAGTTGTGCTGCAACTTTTAGCCACTAACCAATTAAGTAACTCTGATTTGTTAGTCATATTAGAGCACCGAAAGGCTATTGATGAGGCGGTATTAGCAGAAATTGTGAAAAAGGATGTGAATGTTGAAATCTTAGAAA
The DNA here is from genome assembly GCF_001467025.1 of Legionella brunensis. Taxonomy (GTDB): domain Bacteria; phylum Pseudomonadota; class Gammaproteobacteria; order Legionellales; family Legionellaceae; genus Tatlockia; species Tatlockia brunensis. The sequence goes on from NZ_LNXV01000036.1 coordinate 311,381, forward strand.
AAGTTTTATCACATATCCAGGTCACCGTGGATGTGATGAAACTTATTATTGATAACAATGCATTCTCTGGCGATATCGCTCAAAAAATGATAAGCAAGTTTTATGTTAGCCATGAAGTCTTGGAAAAACTCACACGCTACGCTTTTGAAAAGTGTAAAGCAAATGATACCCCTGATAAATGGACTAACTACTTATTCCAAGTATTTAAAAAATACGATCACTTAACCCCAGAAACTAGGGAGATTATTAGAGCGCAGCATCCGCTAGATCCGCACCTTGCACTTCATATCGTTGATTGTTTTGGAGAAGCGATAGCAGATTGTGTACCACTTACTGAGATGATTGAAATCGCTGATGACGATGCTTTGGCAACTCTCATTGAGCCTGACAAGACAGGGCGACTTTCTGCAGAACATCTTTTAGCAATTGCTCAAAAATGCCATACACAAGCGCTTATTGGTCATTTACTTGCAAAAAGAAACAATAATATGCCTCAACCAGTATTGCAAGTACTGCTTGATAAAACACTTTCTTATGACAATTTACATAAAGTTCTTGACCATCACAACTTAACAGAGGGTGCGCGTAAAAATTGGTTTGACGGTATGCAGGCTCAGCATAAGAAACTTAAGAAACAAGTAGTTCATTCAAAAAATCCTGAGGAAAAGCTATTAGTGGCTTTGGAAGAGCTTAGAATAAAAGCATGCTCTCACGCGATATTGGCGCTTAGAGATGACAGATACGAAAAAGTTGCAAAAACAGCTGTTAATCTTTATAAAGAACTTCATGAAGAACTTACGGAACACTTGAAAAATCCCTCAAATCCGGAAGCTTTTCAACAAAGGTGTAAAAAAGCAATCGATGACGCAAGACCCGTTTTGGCCGAACATCGCGGCTATAAACAAGTGCTTGCTGATATATTAAACGTCATTTTGGCATTTCCTACCTTCAGATTTACCCGATTTGGAACTGATCAATGGCGCTTTTTCCAAACAAAAACAGAGAGTATTAAGACCGTTGATAAAATCAGTGAAAACATTGATGAAAGTACTCCAAAGTTAAATCAGAAGTGAGCACGCTTCTGATTTAACTTGCATAGCAAATCATAGCAGGGGGAAAATAAATCTGAAGGCATTTCGCTAGAAATGTAACTCCAATTTCTAGTGAAACACCTCTAATCGCTTATTGAATTAAGTGTTTACAAGTAATTTTACAAACCAATCGCTTTTTCAGGACAAAGGTAAGCATTACCAAGATTAGTGACATTGGTTTGTGACATATGGCCACTCACATTGCCATCAAAACCACTGATTGAGCCTGTATTTCCCGCACGGTTAGTGATTAACTGAATGTAATTAGCACCCAATCTACTTGCTTTATTTTTCAAATCATTCATGGCACCTTCTTCCAAATTTTTATTGGAAGTCCAGTCCCCAGTAAAGAAGTTACCTTGATTACCTACAACCTGTCCTACATATCTGCATCCCTTAGGAGCTGGGTTAGGAGAAGCAATGATACGATTTGCTTGTGGGTCCAATTTTATTGACGCACAACCACTCATTAACATTGAAACCAGGATTATACCAGAGCTTATTTTTTTCATTTATACACCTTAAAATAATCAAAGCCAGGCAAATTCTATAGATAAACTGTTCTTAAATCAACTTATATGCTCATATGAAATACAATTTTACAGCCACAATTTCGAGCCCTCTTTCATCTCCAGTGGATTACTTGCTTTAGGAGAGCATTCTTAGGATAATTCGCCAATTCGTCGTTATTATTGGATTAGATATGGGGCAGCTGGGGCAATTTATTATAAATCATTGGGCACTTTGGCTTGCATTACTAATTATTTTACTCTTAATTTTTATTAATGAATTTCAAACCCAAAAAAAACGGGCTAAAGAATTATCTCCGCAGTCTGCTGTTAGTTTAATTAACCATGGGGACGCAGTGGTTATTGATTTGCGCGACCCGGAAACTTTTCGTAAGGGCCATATTATTGATGCTATCCGTGCTAATCCCGAAGATTTTGAAGAGCAGCGTATGGAAAAATATAAGGCAAAACCATTAATTCTTGTCTGTGCACGAGGTTTGCAATCTGCTCAATTGGCAGCTAAATTACGAGAAAAAGGTTTTACACAACCTCTGGTTCTAGCCGGGGGTATTGCTGCATGGCAAGCTGCTGAATTACCCACAATTAAAGGAAAATAACACAAGGAAAACAATATGGCTGATGTAATTATGTACAGTACTGCCTATTGCCCCTATTGCACAAGGGCACGTGACTTATTGGATAAAAAGGGAGTGACTTACACAGATATCCGTGTTGACGATGAGCCAACCAAACGCGATGAAATGATTGAGAAAAGTGGTAGGCGTACAGTGCCACAAATATTCATAAATGGCCAACATATTGGCGGGTGTGATGATATGTATGCCTTAGATAAACAAGGGCAATTAGATAAACTTTTACGAGGATAAAAAAATAATGACAGAACAATCAAATACTGCACAGTCAGAAGCGCAATTTGTAATTCAGCGTATCTATATGAAAGATTCTTCTTTCGAAGCTCCCAATACACCAGCAATTTTTCAGCAGCAGTGGGAACCTGAATTATCATTAGATCTGAATACTCAAAACACGCAATTAGAGAAAGACGTTTACGAAGTTATACTCACAGTAACTGCCACTGTTAAGAACAAGGATACAACAGCATTTTTAGCTGAAGTTAAACAAGCAGGTATCTTTACTATTCAAGGCCCATCTAAGGAACAGCTTGATCATCTATTGAACAGTTTCTGTCCTAATATTCTTTTCCCTTATGCACGTGAAACGATTACTTCTCAAGTAATTCGCGGCAGCTTCCCGCAATTAGTATTGGCACCAATTAACTTTGATGCGCTTTATATGCAACAAATGGAAGAAAAACAGAAAGCTGCAAAAGATCAAACTGAAACATCACACTAATATGAAAACCAAAAAGATTGCCATACTTGGTGCCGGATCTTGGGGAACTGCCGTGGCAGTTCATCTGGCAAACTGTGGTAATCAAGTTATGCTGTGGGGGCATAGCCCCCAGCATGTAAAAGAAATGATAGCGCAACGTTGTAATCAGCGTTATTTAGGTGATGTCATCTTTCCACAATCCCTTATTCCAGTTGTTGAATTAAATCAATGCCTTGAACAAGCAACAGAAATCATTATTGCAGTTCCCTCTCATGCCTTTGCAAAATTGCTTTATCAAATTCATAAACCAGAATGTGGTTTAGCATGGCTAACCAAGGGCATTGACCCAATCAGAAATAAATTATTAAGCGAATTAGTCGCTGAACGATGGGGACAATCCTTCCCGATAGCGATTATTTCAGGCCCTTCATTTGCTCGTGAAGTTGCCCATTTTCTACCAACAGCACTAACTCTGGCGAGTAATAATCCAGACTACCAAAAATCAATTCAATCTCTATTGCACTGCAATAACATAAGAGCCTATTTAAGCAATGATGTTATTGGAGTCCAATTATGCGGAGCAGTGAAGAATGTATTAGCCATAGCATGTGGCATTAGTGATGGCTTAGGTTATGGTGCCAATGCAAAAGCTGCCCTCATCACAAGAGGTTTAGCAGAAATGCGCCGTTTAGGGATTCAAATGGGCGCTCGAGAAGATACCTTTATGGGTTTAGCCGGTGTTGGCGATTTAGTATTAACCTGTACTGATGATCAATCAAGAAACCGACGCTTTGGTCTATGCTTAGGTCGCGGGATTAGTTCCCTGGAAGCAGAAAAGCAAATAGGTCAGGTCGTCGAAGGAAAGCATAATGCCGCCCAAGTTTGCGCGCTCGCAGAACAATTTCAGGTTGAGGTGCCCATTTGCTCCCAAGTCAATGATGTCCTAAAAGACAAGATTACGCCGCAACAAGCAACAATAAATTTGATGAGCCGCTCACCACGCGAAGAATAAAGCACTCGCTACTAAGGTTATGAGTCACTAATATTTCATGCAATAATAGCTAACTCCTTGTTAGAGCAATGTAAGCATACACAAGATACCATGAAACACATCATGACATGTTGTAGTTATTTTCTATTTTTTTCGATACCCAGTTTTGCTGTCCCTGTTATCCAAAAAATACAGACTTTCTATCCTATAAATGGGAGCACAGGTGATGAGCTACGCAAAGAAATGAATGACTCAGGGCCCAATATTGATGGCGAGCATTTTGACGCACAAACCACTTGGCATATTGATTGGCATTACACCTGGCATTATGACAATCCCTCACAAAATCCATGCTACCTTACAGCGAGCAATGTCACTGTCACGATCACCACACTTTTCCCCCAATGGCTTAATCAAAGTGATGCCCCAGCTTACTTAAGCAATAAATGGAATACTTATATGACCGCACTGCAAAATCATGAAAAAGGTCATGAAATCAACGGGATAGCCGCAGCGACAGAGATAGAAAATGCCTTGTCCAAAATGAAATCGATGCCCGATTGTAAGACATTAAAAACTAAAATTGCTGCCACAGCAAAAGAGATTCTCCTGCAACACAATATCTGGGATAAGCAATATGATATCGATACCAATCACGGTAAAAATCAGGGAGCGATTTTCCCATAGGCTCCCATCAAGAACCCCTTATTCACCACATCCCCAAGGGGCACCACAACCTAAATCAAACTGCTGTAAGCCAAAACCTTCCTCACTTTGTCTATTGTTTAGAGAGTACAATTCCCTTATAGGCTGCTGAAACATCGTTTGTTGAATGTTTTGTTCTAGCTCTTCTAAACGTTTAATTGATGAGGCATCAACACAACTAACCTGTTTTACATCAATGTGAATGCAAGGATTACATTCTAAACTGGGATGTTGCAGTGGTGTAAAACCAGTCCTCTGAATTAATTGCCTAAACTCTTCATTTCCTGCCCGCCATAATGGATTCCATAGAGTTCGACCTTGGTATAATTCATTTTCATACTCAAATTCTTGTAGATTGGCATATCTCCTTGAATCATGCTGCCTTTTACCCGAAACGATCAAAGCCTCGCAGGCCGGATCGCATTCATCGAGATGATTGATAATCGTTAGCCCTTTAAGAAAACTAGCACACCACTGAAATTTTCGACTAGGGAATTGTTTGCGGGTAATTACCATTTCAGAAAAATTCGTTTGAGCTACTAAATGATGTACATTTATCCCTTGTTTTTTTGCATAACTAGCACAAGCCGCGACTCTCTCTGGCCAGGAAATTGCAGCCCATCCGGTTTCAACGTAAAAAAAGTGAATATCCGGTAAACCCTTCTCAAGGAGTGCTTGCATTGCAGCAAGAGAATGATTGCCAAAGTTACCAATAATTACATGCATAGGATATTAGGGTGGATGGTGCCCAGGGCCGGAGTCGAACCGGCACGGAGTTTAACCTCCGAGGGATTTTAAGTCCCTTGCGTCTACCTGTTTCGCCACCTGGGCATCTATTTTGGAGGCTGAGGCCGGAATCGAACCGGCGTACACGGCTTTGCAGGCCGCTGCATAACCACTCTGCCACACAGCCAAAACTAATTCATTAAAAAAAAAGCGACACGCCGTCGCTTTAATTTGGAGCGGGAAACGAGACTCGAACTCGCGACCCCAACCTTGGCAAGGTTGTGCTCTACCAACTGAGCTATTCCCGCCTGTCTACGGGTTGCCATTCTACCGTAAATTCAACCGCTGTCAACCAATTAAATTCAATTTTTGAAAAAATTCTACGAAGAGACAGGATGTTTATTCATCAATTGTGGCCAGGCAATAGTAAGATAAATAATCATTGACCATATAGTCATGATCGCAGCCAAATACAACAAAATAAAACCTAGCATTCCCCACCCCGATTGCGAAGGTGTAAAAGCAATCAATAGGACAAGAGCAATCATTTGCAGAGTAGTTTTTACTTTACCAATATAACTTACTGTAACACTCGCACGACTCCCTACCTCTGCCATCCACTCTCGCAATGCAGAAATAACGATTTCACGTCCAACAATTACAATAGCCGGGATAGTGATATAGTCGACCTCTTTCGCTCCTACTAACAGCAATAAACTACATGCAACTAGTAATTTATCAGCCACAGGATCAAGAAACGCGCCGAAAGGAGACATTTGTTTTAGCTTGCGTGCCAGGTAACCATCTAGCCAATCAGTAAAACTTGCTAAAGCAAAAATAGCCGCAGCAAGACCATGTGCCCAGCTAAACGGTAAATAAAACACAATAATAAATATTGGTATGAGTACTATGCGCATTAAAGTTAGTAAATTAGGTAAACTGGTTAAGGTACTCACTTGAGCCCTCCCTCTTTTGGCAAATGTAAATAGTCAGCTAAATGTTCATAATCATCAAAAACAGCTTTTGCGCCAGCAGCAAGCAATGCTGCATTTTGTTGATGATAAAAATCAACGCCCACCGCATCCACACCAAGATTCCTGGCCATCTCCATGTCTGTGGCGGAGTCACCTATCATCAGTGCTTCATCTGCAGCAACACCGAAAGTCTCTAAAATTTCCTCAAGCATTTGCGTAGCAGGCTTTGCAGCAGTTTGCCCTGCAGACCGTGTTACTTTAAACCAATTGTCTAAGCCAGAAGCGTGTAAAGTGCGCTGCAATGATTGCTGCCCTTTATTAGTGGCAATAGCGATGTCAATACCAGCACGATGCAGACGACTAACGAAATCTTTTGCGCCTGGGATTAAGTAAATCTCTGTGCTGCGCGTAATTAACGATTGTTGTACTGCTAGCAACAATTGCTGATGTTGCTCCTCACTTAAATGAGGAAATATTTTTCTTAGTGCTTTCACCAATCCCAAATCTACAGATTGACGAGCCAATTGTTCATCAATTTCTCCAAAATTCAAACGCTTCGCTTCCGTCGCAACACTATTAAAAATTTGTCCCAGTGTGTCTACCAGGGTTCCTTCCCAATCAAACACGACCAAGCGATATGGCTTACTCATGAGTTTACAAGCTCCTCGCACGTAATTTCTTCAGTGTGTTAGTAAATCGCTCATCTAAATTTGCTTCAAATAGATAATTTTTTCCGTTCAGGTTAAATTGAATCGCTCTTGCATGCAAATAAAGTCTAGATTTCATTGTTTCTAAATCTTCTAGTTGCTCTATTTTTCCATATTTTTCATCACCAACAATAGCATGACCAAGATAAGCGCTATGCACTCTAATTTGGTGTGTCCGCCCTGTTTTTGGAGAGGCCTCGACTAAGCAGGCTTGCTGATAGTTCTCAAGCAGCTTAAACGTAGTTTGAGAAGGTTTACCCTCTGGACTTGCAGTAACAATCCTCTCTCCTGATTTTAATATATTTTTTACTAATGGCACGTCTACAACGACCGTTTTTTTATCCTGCCATGGAGAAAACAATAAAGCCCAGTAGGTTTTTTGGATTTGACGACCCTCTAATAAAGCTTGAATAGCTCGCAACATACTCCTTTTTTTGGCGAGTAACAAACACCCTGATGTCTCTTTATCAAGACGATGCACAAGTTCTAAATAAGCCAGATCGGTTCGCGTTTTTCGCAATGCTTCGATAACTCCTAAACTCAAACCACTACCACCATGTACCGCAATCCCTGCAGGCTTATTGATAACCAAAAGAGTGCTATCCTCAAATAGAATACTATCTTTTAACTGCTGCTCTAATCTCGCCCCCACAAAAACTTCCTTATCTTGCGAGACACGTACAGGAGGAATACGCACAATATCCCCTTCCCTTAATCGCAAAGAAGCTTGGGCTCTTTTTTTGTTAACGCGCACCTCTCCCGCACGAATTATTCGATAAATGTGGCTCTTGGGCACACCTTTCAGTATTTTTACTAAATAATTATCAAGACGCTGTCCATCTTCTTCAGTACTGATTTCTGTATAACGTACATCACTCATTTGTGCATAAACCTATTTGCTGTGGCTATTTTTTTTGATAATATTAAAAAATGCGTGAAGTTAGTCACGCGACCGAATTATAACGTATAAACAGAAAGTTTATCAGCCGCTAATAAAACTCGGCTAAATTCAAGGGTCCGTTTGCAATTCACCAAATGAGCCACAAGCTAAATTTCGTGTCACTTAGTGCAGCCTTATCTGACTGCAGACACGAAGAAATAGTTAACGGTGCCATTTGTAGTATAATTGAAAATAGGTCCTTAAAATGAAACGCGCTCCCTTAAAGAAGATATAAGGAAGCACCCAATACCAGAGCCAAATTGAAGAAGAACTCATCAGATACCCACGCATGTCAGACATGCCTTACATCAGTTCCAGTTTATTTTGCGCAAGTTAGGCAAAGGATGGTTCCTTATGCATAGAACCATCAAGACAGCCTTTTCCTCACAAAATCTGGCTTTAGATGTATACCATCCAGCATGCGCTACAATATTTGCAGCACCATGCGTGTGGTCTGTCCTTATGGTCTTGGGGAATGCTTAATAATATGTTTTTTGTTTGTTAAGAAACGTTTAATGGCTAATTATTTTTTGATTTCTTGGAGAATCAGGAGCTCAAATAAAAAAGCTGAATCTCTTAGCTATCGTAACTCAACAACAAGAAATAAATCCTTACACTGTCTTACTTAAGTGTGCGCCCTTTATTGGGGTAAGTAATGGAAAAAATGTTAATTAATGCAACTCAATCCGAAGAGGTAAGAGTTGCTCTCGTTAAAGATAATCATCTTTATGACCTGGATCTTGAATGTCCTTCTGAAGTTAAGAAAAAAGGAAACATTTACAAGGCTGTAGTTACGCGCCGTGAACCAAGTCTAGATGCAGTTTTTGTTGAATATGGTGCTAAACGTCAAGGGTTCTTACCTCTCAAGGAAATTGCCCCAGAATATTTGAGTAAACATCCTGATGACTTTGGGGATGAAAAGCCTCCAATCACTTCATTGATTCGTGAAGGCCAAGAATTACTTATCCAAGTCGATAAAGAAGAGCGCGGTAACAAGGGTGCAGCATTGACCACTTACATTACCCTGGCAGGTTGTTATTTAGTTTTAATGCCCAATAATCCCAATTCAGGAGGCATTTCCCGCCGTATCGAAGGCGATGATAGAGATGAACTAAAAGAAACATTAAATGCTCTTGAATTAGCTGATGGAATGGGGCTTATTATTCGCACAGCCGGCGTTGGTAAAAGCCAAGATGAGTTACAAGCTGACCTTGATATGCTAGCTAATCAATGGCAAGCGATTAAACAAGCTTATAATACTCAGCTCGCCCCCTGTCTTATTCATCAGGAAGGCGATGTTATTATTCGCTCTATTCGTGACAACCTGCGTAAATCGATTGGGGAAATCATTATTGATGATCAGATTTCCTACGTAAAAGCCAAGCAATATATTGAACAGGTCAAACCAGACTTTCTGCCTAACCTTAAGCTTTACAATAGCACAGTTCCTTTATTCAATTTTTATCAAATTGAAAGTCAGATAGAAACAGCTTTCCAACGTGAAGTCCCCTTACCTTCTGGTGGAGCACTCGTTATTGATCGTACAGAAGCCTTGGTTTCCATTGATATTAACTCTGCAAAAGCAACTAGCGGCTCTGACATTGAAACAACTGCACTCAATACTAACCTCGAAGCAGCTGATGAAATCGCACGTCAATTACGTTTACGCGATTTGGGCGGCTTAGTAGTGATTGATTTCATCGATATGAGTTCGAGCAAAAATCAAAGAGAAGTTGAGAACCGCTTAAAAGAAGCACTGAAAGCTGATAGAGCTCGTATCCAGGTAGGTCGCATCTCTCGTTTTGGGTTACTCGAAATGTCCCGTCAACGTTTGCGTCTTTCTTTAGGCGAAAGTGCTCAGGAAGTCTGCCCGCGTTGCGAAGGTCGAGGAACTGTGAGAAATATTCAATCTCATGGCTTATCAATGATTCGTTTAATCGAAGAAGAAGCACTAAAGGAGAAGACCGCTGAAGTTCAAGTGCAGCTACCACCTGAAATGGCTACTTTCATCATGAATGAGAAGCGTGAATTCATTCTAAATATAGAAAAACGCCATGGTGTCCAGGTATTAATTATTGCTAATCCTTATCTACAACCGCCACAATATGAAATAACACGCTTAAAAGAAGATAACGTAGGTAAAACGAAGAAACCAAGTTACTCGCTTATTCATCAACCAGAACTTACAGTCGTTCGTGCCGAAGATGCAGCCAAGCTTGACGAGCCAGCAGTGAAGGCATTCTCTATTCATCACCCTACTAAAGCCCATAATGGCTTTATTAAACGTCTATGGAATAGTTTGTTTGGAACCTCAGAATCCAGTGCTCCATCAAGCCGTCCCGAAAAAACTACCCGTGGTAGCTCGCATCAGCATAAACAGTCTCATTCTCAAAATGATAGACGCCAGCAAAACCAAGCTAATCGCCGTCGACGTCCAAGTGGAAACCAAGCACGCAATGCTAATCCACAACGCAAAAAAGGCCAGAATAATCCTCATACAGGCGGACGAGTCGTACAAATGAAGCCTGACCAGACAAAAAAAAAAATGCCAGCTAACAAAGACTCCCACGACAATTGATTCTTGATAATTCTGTTCACTTTATACGATAGTTGAGGTTAAACTCAGCTATCGTACCTTTCTAATGCTGACAATTAAGCCATCTTTGAGACTTTTATGAGAACAACGTTCCTTTGGATATCTTTGTTAATCTCTATGCTCTTCCCTTCTACCTTTTATGCTGGACAGCTGCTAACCTTAGAAGTTGGACATTTAAAGAGGAGTTATACTCAAGATGATTTACTGCATCATCCGCAACTTATCTTACTAAAGAACATTGTTTTACCAGCCTATCCTAATAAAACATTTCATGTTAAAGCAATTCGCATATGTGATTTGCTTGAAAATGACAAATCTTTTAAAAGGAAAACGCTATTGAAGGTCGAAGCATTTGATAGATATATCGCTTATATCGACCTCCCAAGAATTTATCCTTGTGGACTTAAACATAAGTCAACGGCATACCTTGCCATTGAAGAACCTGACAAACCCTGGCCTATCATTAATAAATTACAACACTCAGCAGGTCCTTTTTATTTAATTTGGCAAGGTAAAAAAGTCGCCCAAACTGATTGGGTTTTTGGTGTTAAATCCATAAAAACGGAGTCTGTTAATCCCTTTAATCAACTTTTACCACCCAAAAGTACGGCGTTACAAGCACAAGGTCTTAAGGTATTTTCTACGTATTGTGGCGTTTGTCATTCAATTAATTTAATTGGCAACCTTAATATTGGACCCGACTTAAATTTTCCTCAAAATCCTACTGAATACTTTCGTGAAAGATCTTTGCGTCAATTTATTCGTGATCCTCAGTCGGTACGTTATATGAAAAATGATAAGATGCCTGCTTTTACAGAGGAGATATTATCCAAACAAGAATTAGATTCCTTGATCGCGTTTTTGAAACTTATGAGTCAACATAAAATGAAAAAATTGCATCCCCAACCATAGCGCTATCATCATGAAGTAGCCTCTGAAGATGATGCATAAAGGTTTATCTATTTAAATTAATCTTTTTTATTGCCCGAGAAGTTTATCTTTTATCTAAATAGATTTAATATAGTCCATAATGAAAAAATAACCATCTCATTACTATATGTCTGCAAGTAAATCCGATATGCACAATTTATTGCATACCAAATTTTTTAAAGAATCTGACAAGACCTCTCACAAAGTAATTATTATTGAGCTTTATAGTTGTTACCTTGAAGAGAATCTCGAGGGGGATGTTGATAAAATGGATTTTGATAGAAAGAATTTTGAGCATGAAATAGTGGCAAATGGCGAAATTGGACATTCTTTTCGTCATAGATACAACCAAAAAGATCATTTTATATACACTGTCAGTGAGAAGGTTGAATTAACCTTAAAAAAACAAGAAAAACAGTCTCTCAATTTAACAGATCCCAAAATTCTTCATCGCCTTCATCAGCAATTAAACCCAGGAGATACCTTGATCTTTATTGCCCAGGGAAATCCAGTCGAGGAAAAATTAGCTGGTTTAGATTCTGAGGCATTCATTGAACTTATTCATGAAGATTTAGAACTCGAAAATTTTAATATTCATCTTGAAATTTATAGTTGCAAAATGGGGAATGCATATTCATTCAGAGCAGACCTAATCGTGGGTTTATCCTCTAGTTGTAAAACAATCACCACCTACAAAGTTCTTCTTGCCGCCAACGAGTTAGGTAGAGTCTTTATACAAGAAGGGGGTAAGAATGATTATGATCATTTTTATGGAGAAGAAAAAATAGATTTATTTAGAATAATAGATAAGACCACCATCGTAGAGGAGCCCCCTCTTAGCCCACCAAAAAATTAATACCTTTACTCGACAAATATACAAAATGGCCCTTTATTTTTATGGGTAAAACTACCCATAAAAATAACTCAAACCTTATGACAGACTTACGCTTTGATAAAGGAGTAAGCTAAGTCTATTCACGAGGTTAGTCATGAGTAAAGAGATTGGTTTTTTTGGGGAACTACCAGACAACCTATGGGAAGAAATTTACAGCCATATAACAACCAAAGCACTTGTGCAATCAAGTAGACAACTGAATAAACGCCAATTAAAACTCGCGACGCATGTGATCTTTAAACGACGGGATAAAGAATCCCTTGATTACCAACTTTGCCTTTTACACAAATGGCTGCAGCAGAACAACTTAACCAATATTCCTTGCGAAGCATTTATACTATGGCAAGTAATTAAATGTAGAACATCACCAATCGCGCTACGCTTAGCCACCCTTGCAGTTCTTAATAAGCTTAACAGACATCAAATTGTTATCGATGAGTCAGACATTGCTACTCTCAGGAAAAATTTTGGCTTTGCTATTTTCCCCGAATGTGAAGTAGCAATGGAGGCTTTATTAGCTATATCGAGCTTGATAACCACTAAACAGTTTGATTCCAATACTATGCTTCTTGCTGATAAATTGTATCATTCTGAACCAAGAATCCGTTTTTTAGCTTTAACAACTCTAAAGGTAAATAGTCACAAAATACCTGCCCCCCAACTTACATTCATCTTAAATCGAGCTGTTGAGTTTTTAGAAAATAAAACTAGTCTAACTCACAATAGCTCAATTCGCATTGAGGTTTCGCTCCAAATTTTAACCGCTTTTGTCGATAAGATGAATTTTGAACATATAGAAACTATTGTTGTAAAAGCAATTAACAAACTCGTTAGTATTTACCCTGAAGAAATACAATGTGCAATTGGATGCTTAACTTGTTTTTCTACTCAGATCAGTGCTCAACAAATTAACTTAATTTTGTCTACCATTAAGAATAATGAAGCTCATCAAAACACACAAATACAGCAAACAATGCTTAAAGCTTTGCGGTGTATCGCTTATCGGTTGGACAAGCAACAACTTGAATCAGCGACAAGGATTATAACTACAAAATTCAACCATAAGGAGGACAAGGTACGTCAAGAAGCTCTACTCACTTTTCAAACAATACTAGACAAATTAGATAAGGAGCAATTAACGCCTACGCTACCTCATATCATAGCTCAATTGTCAGAAAACTTTACTAACTGTTTGATTTCACTACAAATTTTAAAAAATTGTATTCCCAAAATAAATTTGCCCTCATTTCATAACCCTTTGGAAAAAATAGAACCTTTACTGAAACATTCTAATTGGCAAATTATACTCGCCTCTTTAGAAATTTTACCCTTGTTAAAGCTTAAGCCTAGCGAGTCCCAGGGGATGAAAATCATTTATGCCAGTATTGCTCAGCTGACCAATAATGATGCAAATGTTCGCAATGCCGCACAACAAACCTTAGCTCTTTTTGCCGATAAGGTTGATCGCAGGTTTTTGAGGCTCTTAGTAAGCACAGCCATTGCTGATTTAAATAAAAACAAAATGAAAGATCTTATTGCCGCACTGCAAGTATTGACCATTCTCATCAAACATATCGATGAAAAACGGCTAGATACTGTCGTTCGGCAAATTACTCTGCAACTGAACCACCCCCACTATCTGGTTGTTCAATTTGCTCTTGAAACATTTCTCTCTTTTTCTGACAAGATACATGAAAATTTAAGGGTAGAAGTCAATCAAGCTATTACAAAATTAGATCCCTATCGTTTCCCTATCCTGCCATCTACTCTGAAAGTACTCCAGAAATTTGGTTCAACAATGAACCACACGCAAATTCAATCACTACTCAACACCGCCATTAGCCAACTAAAAAACACCGAAAAACGCGCTTATAAGGCCGCTTTACAAATAATTTCTTCTCTCGCTAACTGGAGAAATCGAGATCAACTAGGAGCCATTATTCCAGATATCATGGCCAAGGTAGAACATCAGGATTTCCAGGTTAGCCATCTAGCCTTAAAAACGCTAATTGGTTTTATTAATTGGGCAGATATGGACACACAAAAAAATATCATCCAGTTTGTCATTCGCAGCCTAAAAACGTCTAAACTGGAAATACGAGGCCTCGCTTTGGAAGAGCTTAGTTTTTTACTTGTATCAGGAAAAATCAACTCATCGCATTTATCAAATCTACGTAATGAGCAACCTTATAACACTTCGTGTGAAGTAATTCTTATCACAATCCTGGCCAAGGCTTATGAAAACTGCCTTGATACAACCAACAAAGCACAGCCTCCTCTACCTGAGAATCGTAACAAACGTATTTGTACTTAGCTCATTCTAATTTATTAGTTGTTTCAGAGTAGTCAATTACAGGATAGACCAATCAAGTTCTATCTTTTAAACCCGTAGCAATAGGTGTGACACCAATATTAGGATTTACGCCGCAATCATCAAGTAATTTTAACAAATTATTACCTCGGCGCGTTAAGCGCTTAATACAATATTCCTCTAAATAACTGTAGAGAATATAGTAATAATCAGGCAACGTCAGAATAGTCAGAATTTTTTCCGCACGTTCCAGATGATGATCATCACTGGCATCACAAGCTTGAAAAAGAACTGCAGCAAGCATAGAAGCAAAACTTGCTTTACGGATAGGATTAGCTAAATAAAATCGGTGTATGCACTCATCTAAGGCTCGATCTTTATCCCACTCAACCCAAGTATTATACAAATTAACCACTAAATCAGAATTAAATTCCGCTAATGGTGCATCATTTAGCTCTTGTACTGCATAAGCAACCGGGACTATCGCTTGCATGTTGGCCCAAGAACAATTACCTGCAATTTGCGAGGTAATTGGAATTTTCAATACGGGAATTAAACCTAACTTTTGATTAATTTGCTGCTGAAAATAGCGACGACTTTGCTTTTTATAAAGGAATTCAAGTAAAAAATTCACATCAATGACTTCAGGCCGTGTAATTTGATAAATATTGACACTACCCTCTTTAAGACTATTCTCCCCTCTATCAATTTTAGCCCACCATTGATTGTAACGTATGAAGCCAATGGCATGACCACGACTTGCCGCCGGCAAAATAAGCATGGGGGATTTTACTAACCAGGCCAAACGTTCTTTATGATTATCAGTTAGCAATTGATGTTGTTGGAATTGTAATAGTTCAGCGGCGACTGCAAAGGCATCCATAATTTGATATAGGTAAGGAAAGCGATCACGAAGATGACGAGTTGAGTAACTGCTAGTAAAACGTCTTAATGAGTCTTTGACTACAGCAACAGTGAACTCTAGCATGAATCCTTCATAATCGAGTTCAATAAATTCGCCTTGAGCATTAACGATATCTACATCACCGGTCAATTCAAAGCGATGCCCCAATAATTTGCCATTGATAAAATCAAGAGCAAAATCCAATTTGGCACCATGCTGATAAAGTAAGTGCTTAAGAGGATCATTTCCTCTTAAAACTGGATAAACTAATATGGATAACCCTGCAGTTGTATAAGCATTTGCGTTAGCACCATGCTCCAGTAATAGACGAGACATTACTAAATCATTGTTATCCACTGCCCAATGAAGCGGCGTGCGCCCAGTTACATCAGGCTTGTTAACATCTGCGCCGCGCGCAATAAGCTGCTCTGCAATCTGCGGCTGTTTGGTGATGGCGCATTCGATGAGTGGAGTAAATCCATATTCATCAATATCATCCAATGACTCACCTTGACTGACATAAAAGTCAAAATCAGGCATTCGACAACTGATGATATCGTTGGCAATGGTCATCTAGAAATCCTATGGTTTAGGTTGAGGATCTGTTCTCATTTTTGGCATATTACCCAAGCGAAGCTGCTTCTCCATTTCCTGCTCACGTCGTTCATTGTCATACTCACGACGAGCCTCTGTATTTAATGGCGGTTCAGGATTTAAACCAGGATCAATACCATCGTTACGCTGCGAATCCAGATAAGGATGTTGCAGCATCCCATTTTGTGCAGCCTCCTCTGGAGCAGCTGCCGGCTCTTCTTCATTATGCTCTCGCGCATGTACCTTTGCCAGCTTGCTGTGCTGCTGTTGCTCTGCTATTCGTCTTTGCCTCTCCATGGTTCTTGTTTCTTCAAACAATATGGAGCCTACCCCCTCTTTTTGAGGAGGCCAAGTAGGCGGCATAACAATACTATCTGGTTTTTTTATATCAGGCATAACAACTATTATAAATTATAAATATTCTCGCTGCAGAATTTCAGCTATCTGCACTGCATTTGTAGCGGCACCTTTACGAATATTATCGGCCACTACCCATAAGTTTAAACCATTTGGGTGTGAAATATCCTGACGAATCCGACCAACAAATACCTCATCATGTCCGACTGCATGGGTAATTGGTGTTGGGTACTGCAACTTGCTGGTATCATCTATTAATTTCACACCGGGTGCTTTGCTTAAGAGTTTACGGGCTTCGGCTACCGACATTGGCACTTTTAACTCCAGATGAATGGCTTCAGAATGACCATAAAGTACTGGGACACGAACTGTCGTTGGATTAACCAAAATAGAATCATCTTCCATAATTTTCTTAGTTTCCCAAACCATTTTCATTTCTTCACGTGTATAACCATTGTCTTGGAACTCATCAATATGAGGTAATACATTGAATGCTATTTGTTTAGGATAAACAGAGGATTTAATGGGTCTACCATTTAAAAGCTCACCAATTTGGGTCACCAGTTCAGTAATGGCTTTTTTACCCGTGCCTGAAACAGCTTGATAAGTAGCAACATTAATGCGGCTAATCCCTACTGCATCATGCAAAGGTTTCAGGGCAACCACCATTTGAATAGTGGAGCAATTGGGATTGGCAATGATCCCCCGATTTTTATACTCACTAATGCGATGTGCATTCACCTCTGGTACAACCAGGGGGATGTCATCGTCATAACGAAAACAGGAGGTATTATCAATCACAATACAACCAGCAGCAGCAGCCTTCGGAGCATATTCTTTAGAAACCGAACCACCTGCAGAAAATAAAGCGATATCTGCCTGACTAAAATCAAAATCAGCCAAATCTTCAACTTCTAAATGACTATTGTTAAACATAACTGTCTTGCCCACGGAACGTGAACTTGCCAAAGGATAAAGATTAGCTACAGGGAAATCACGTTCTTCCAACACAGTTAATAAAGTTTCTCCAACAGCACCTGTTGCGCCAACGACAGCGATATTTAAACGTCTATTCATTGCTAACCCTCGTTTTTTATGATTGCCATTTCAAATGGCATAATCCATTTATTTATTTTGTGCCTTATGTCTTAAATAATGATCCATTAATACCAAAGCCATCATAGCCTCCGCAATAGGTACTGCTCTAATTCCCACACAAGGATCATGACGACCTTTTGTGACAACAGAAACTTCCTCTCCTTTAGTATTAATAGTTTGCCCAGGTTTAATAATGCTTGAAGTGGGTTTCAAAGCCATACTGACTTCTATCGTTTGTCCTGTTGAAATCCCTCCAAGCACCCCTCCTGCGTTATTCCTTAAAAAACCAGCTTTTGTCATTTCATCACGATGTTCACTGCCTAATTGCTGCACCGCACTAAAACCCGCACCAATTTCCACCCCTTTAACCGCATTAATAGACATCATGGCATAAGCAAGAGTGGCATCAAGCTTGTCAAAAACAGGATCACCAAGCCCCACAGGAACATTGCGTGCTTCCACTTTCACCCGTGCACCAATGGAATCACCTTGCCTACGTAATTGATCAATATATTCAGCCAACGCTTGAACCTGATCCTGGTTAGGGCAGAAAAAAGGATTTTGATCGATAAATCTTTCATCAACAAAATCTATAGCAATGCTCCCCATTTGCTGCAGATAGCCTCTAATTTCCACGCCTAACTTTTGTTGTAAATAGAACCTTGCAATAGCGCCAGCAGCAACCCTTGCCGCTGTTTCCCGCGCCGAAGAGCGACCGCCGCCCCGATAATCTCGGAATCCATACTTATGATGGTAGGTAAAGTCAGCATGCCCAGGACGAAATAGATCTTTGATATCCTCATAGTCACTTGAACGCTGATCGCTATTTTTAATTAATAACGCAATCGGGGTGCCTGTAGTTAAACCCTCAAAAACACCCGATAAAATTTCTACTTTATCTTCCTCGCGCCTTTGAGTCGTGTATTTAGATTGGCCAGGCTTGCGTTTATCAAGAAAGGGTTGGATGTCTTCTGGGGTTAATGCCAAGCCCGGAGGACAACCATCAACAATACAGCCCAAAGCAGGACCATGACTTTCGCCAAAACTAGTAACTGTGAATAATTTACCAAATGTGTTTCCGCTCATGGATTAATTACCTTGGGGCGAAAAATAGGTTTTCAACTGCTGGCGGGTAAACAAGAATACACCATGCCCACCATGCTCAAAGTCAAGCCATGTAAAAGGAACCTTCGGAAAAGCCTCCTCTAGCGCTTGCTCACTATTTCCAACTTCAACGACTAAAATGCCATCTTCTGTTAAATAATCATGGGCTCTTGCCAGGATTTTTTCAACGATAGCTAACCCATTATTTTCAGTTTCCAAAGCCAGTTTGGGCTCATGGCGATATTCAGCTGGCAGCGTTTGCATTTCCTCATAACCAACATAAGGAGGATTGGACACAATCAAATCATAACGAGCCATAGGAAGATTAGCCCAACAATCTGATTCAATGAGATTGACAGTGTCTTGTAGGTCATGACGCTCACAATTAATAGCAGCCACCTCTAATGCTTCCGGCGAAATATCCACGGCGTCAATGATAGCCTCAGGAAAAGCATAGCTGCAGGCAATTGCGATACAGCCACTGCCCGTACATAAATCAAGTACGCGCTCTACTCTTTCAGCAATTAACCAAGGCGAAAATTGTTGTTTGATAAGTTCCGCTATAGGTGAGCGGGGAATTAACACGCGCTCGTCAACGTAGAACGGCAATTCACAAAAATAAGCTTTATTGGTTAAGTAGGGTACGGGAACTTTGTCAATAATGCGTCGCGAAAGCAGCTCCACTAAAACCTGCTTCTCTGCAGCGGTTAAGCGCGCCTGTAAAAGTAGAGAATCTACATCAGGAGGTAAATGTAGACTTTCCAGGATCAAAGCAAGCATGTCATCCCAAGCATTGTCAGTACCATGTCCGAAATAAAGATTATTCGCATTAGCTTGGCTTAAACCAAAACGTAGAAAATCAATAATTGTTTCAAACTCAGTAATCGCTGTTTTATAAGAATCGGTCATACATAGCCTTTATATTTAAGAATTTGCTTTTTATTTAGTATTCATAGATTTGATGAAGACTCAAATTTAGAGCAAAAATTATTTTTGTAACAAAAAGATTGGGGTTTTTATAAGCCCTGTCCATAATTGTCACAAATTGTACGCTAGTTCGGAGCATTTGTCCTCCCAGAGGTTACTGATCTATCACGGCTCTTCAATCATACCCCGAAGAGTTACTATAATCTCATTAATGAGTAAAAATTGAATATACATTTATGGCTGACGATTTCCTGTCTGATGAAGACAAAGCTTTATTTCGTAAAACGGTAGGCACAGTAAAACCTATGCAAAAAAATAAGCAGGTTAACTTCACTACTGAAAAACCCCGTATCGCTGTAAACAAGCAGCATGATTTAACGCCTAAACAGCATAATGTCGACTTTTATTTGTCTGACTATTACTCTGAAGAAGTACAGGCTAATACCGTGCTTTCATACTGTAGCCACAATATTCCTTACAAACGACTGCGTGAATTAAAGAGTGGGCAAATTAGGTGGGAATCACGTTTGGATTTACATGGTTTACGGCCCGAAGCTGCAAAAGAAACTTTAATTCGATTTATCATCGAGCAAAGTTCATTAGCACGTCGTTGTCTGCTGATTATTCACGGCAAGGGCAGCCTTAATGGAGAAGCACCTATTCTAAAAAATCTGGTTAATTACTGGTTACGTCAATTTCCCCAGGTGCTCGCTTTCTATAGCGCCTTAGGACGCGATGGCGGTAGCGGCGCACTCTATGTGCTATTAAAACGCCAAAGAGGTCAAGAAATTGAGTAAACTATAGGTTTTAACTTGCTAAAAACAAGGTATTCGTTACATTTTGGATTGAATTTATCCTCATAAACCCTTAACATTTGCACAAAATTTTGAATGATAAAACCATGAGTAAACAAGCTATTATTATCGGAATTTCGGGGCCCTCAGCCTCGGGTAAGAGTCTTTTAGCCAATACTATTGTCAATGAACTAGGTTCCGAGCAAGTTGTCGTTATTTCTGAAGATGCTTACTACAAAGACAATAGTCACTTACCTTTTGCTGAAAGAGAAAAAATTAACTACGACCATCCTGATGCATTTGATCATGCTTTACTGTGCGAGCATTTGCGTAATCTGCAACAAGGGAAATCTGTGGATATCCCTATTTATTCGCATTCTAAACATATTCGTCTGCCTGAAACACGTCAAGTTGGTCAGCATGCCATCATTGTGTTAGAGGGTATTCTTCTTTTTAGTGATAAAGAGCTGCGGGAAATCATGGACATTCGTATTTTTATGTCTACCCCTTTAGATGTCTGTCTCACCCGTCGTTTAAAACGTGATGTGGTAGAACGTCATCGGTCATTTGAATCGGTTGTGCATCAGTATGAAACCACGGTAAGACCCATGTATCTGCAATTCATTGAACCTTCCAGTCGTTATGCAGATATTATAGTTCCTCGTGGGGGTGAAAATCGCATCGCCATCGATATGATTCAGGCTAAAATGCGTGAATTACTCGCAACTCACAAAAATGGTTTAACTATTGATAAAGTTTAGCGACAGTAAATTAGGAGAGTAATGTGGGATTTTTAACTGGAAAAAAAGCGTTAATCGTTGGTCTTGCAAGTAATCGCTCCATCGCCTACGGTATAGCCAAAGCCTTCCACGAACAAGGTGCTGAGCTTGCCTTCACCTATCAAAATGAAAAGCTACAGAGCCGCGTAGAGACAATGGCTGCAGAATTTAACTCTAATTTGACATTCCCATGTGATGTTGCAAGCGACGTTGAGATTCAAGCAGTTTTTGAACAGTTAAATAGTCATTGGGATAAACTAGACATTATCATTCACTCAGTTGCCTTTGCTCCTGCTGACCAGATTAGTGGTGATTTCGTGGAACATGTCAATCGCGAAGGATTTCGCATTGCCCATGACATTAGTGCTTACAGCTTAGTGGCTTTGGCAAAAGCTGCCCAACCCATGATGCAAGACACTCAAGGAGCTATTTTAACATTAAGCTATTACGGCGCTGAAAAAGCAGTCCCTAACTACAATGTCATGGGCATTGCAAAAGCTAGCCTTGAAGCTTCTGTGCGTTATCTTGCAGCAAGCTTGGGCCCTAAAGGTATTCGCGTCAATGCCATTTCTGCAGGCCCTATTAAAACTTTGGCCGCAGCTGGCATTAAAGATTTCCGTAAAATGCAGAATTTATATGCCAATACAACGCCATTAAAGCGTAACGTTACCGCTGATGAAGTGGGTAATACCGCCGCCTTTTTATGCTCTGATCTGGCCTCAGGCATTACGGCCGAAGTTATTCATGTTGATGCTGGTTATCATGCCGTATCAATGACCGACCTGGAATAATCCACATACAGCATTAGCCTGAGGGTACGTCAGTTGTTAGAAGACGCTCCTCAGGCATAGTCTTAAATCATTTTCTTCAGTATTTTTAATTTATTTTATATTGGGCAGAAACAGCAACAAGTGCCCCAGAAAAAACCAATATTGTCCCCACTATTGATAATAAATCGGGTACTTGTCCCCAAATTAGCCAGCCAAGGATACCGCTAAAAACAATCGCTGAGTACATGATTGGCGATACGATACGTGCTTGTGTCCGCGCAAGAGCTTCTGTTAAACATAATTGATACCCTGTTGCTACAGTAGCGATAATTATTAAGATGATCGTCGTTTTCAAACCAGGAGTATTCCAATGAAAAAGCATGAACATCATTGAAATAATCGTTGTGAATGAAAAATAATAAAAAGTAATCACCGCAGGTGTTTCTGTCCTGCTTAAAAGACGAGTGCAGGCTATTGCAAATGCAGCTGCAACTCCGGAAGCTAACGCAACAATCGAAGCAGAATTAAATACCTCAGCATTTGGCTTAAGAACAAGGGTGATACCAATAAATCCAATTAAAATTCCGGTACTACTCTTAGCCGTAGTTTTGACCCCTATTAATACCCAAAATACAATAGGAACAAAAATAGGATAGGTTGTATTTAATAAAACAGCATCAACTAGTGGAATAAACTTTAAAGAATAATAAAACAACAATAAGGATGACAACCCACTTATTGCACGAATTAAATGCAATAGAGGACGTTGCGTTTTGAAATAGGATAAAGACCGCCAATGCCCTTGGTTAAAACTTATAATGGGCAGTATTAATAAAAACCCTAAGGCAAACCTAAAAAATATAATAGTTGTATTCGAAACATCATTAGCTATAAGTTTAACGAGAGCTCCCATCACTGAATAAAATAAAGCTGCGCCAAAAGCCAATATTATTCCCAAGTGAATATTTTGTGGTGATTTATTAGGGGGTTGTTCTGTATAAGTCGGATAACGTTGATTTTTATTAATCAATTAAACGAGGCTCCCTAATCGTTGTCCTTTCGTTTTATCTCAGAAATTTTGATACGCCATTCTTTGGGGCCTTGTTCATGGATAGATTGACCATCAGCAGTTACCGCCACAGTAACAGGCATATCAACAACTTCCAATTCACGCATAGCCTCCATCCCTAACTCTTCAAAGGCGATGATGCGTGATTTGTGAATACTCTTTGAGATCAAATAAGCGGCTCCGCCAACAGCAATTAAAGAAACAGATTTGTGCCGTTTAATTGCCTCGATGGCTACTGGGCCTCGCTCACCTTTCCCAATCATCCCAAGTAAATTTGTTTTTGACAACATAAGCTCGGTGAATTTATCCATGCGTGTTGCGGTGGTAGGACCTGCTGGTCCTATAATTTCATTGGCTGCCGAAGGTACTGGACCTACGTAGTAAATAAATTTGTTATCTAAATCAATGCCCTCAGGTAAAGGATCTCCCCTCTCCAATAGCAGCGCTAATTTTTTATGTGCTGCATCGCGACCCGTAATTAATTGTCCAGATAACAATAAACATTCACCCAATTGCCACTCTCTGATTTCGGCTCTTGTTAAGGTATCCAAGTTAACTTTACGCAATGGCGCGTTAGTACTCCCATCTAGTTTTGGCCAGGAGTCAAGAGAAGGTGGCGTTAATTTAACAGGTCCACTGCCATCGAGAACAAATGACAGATGTCTTGTTGCAGCACAATTAGGGATAATCGCTATCGGCAAACTAGCAGCATGAGTTGGGTATTCTTTAATCTTTACATCAAGCACCGTGGTTAAACCACCGAGGCCTTGTGCGCCAATCCCAAGTGCATTTATTTTTTCATAAAGCTCCAGGCGTAAAGCCTCCAGATGGTTTAGTTTCTTGCAATGATAAAGCTCATGAATATTAACGGGCTCCATAAGAGCTTCTTTAGCAAGCAACATGGCTTTTTCAGCTGTTCCCCCGATACCTACTCCCAATATGCCAGGAGGACACCATCCTGCACCCATATGCGGTATTTGCTCAATAACCCAATCAACAACGCTATCAGAGGGATTTAAAATAGCGAATTTTGCCTTTGCCTCAGAGCCAAAGCCTTTGGCAGCGACAATAACTTCAATAGTATGACCCAAAACAAATTCAAGGTGCACAATAGCAGGCGTATTATCACCTGTATTCTCCCGTCTACCTGATGGTTCATTTACAACAGAAGCGCGTAAGGGGTTGATTGAATTAGTGTAGGCTAGTCTCACACCTTCATTGACCATTTCATTGATGGTCTGATTTGTCGTATCCCATCTGACATCCATGCCAATTTTAAGGAAGACAACAGCCACCCCGGTATCTTGGCATATAGGACGTCTACCTTCCGCAGCCATCCGAGAATTTAATAATATCTGTGCTATTGAATTTCGTGCTCGAGGAGATTGTTCTTTTTCATAAGCCTGATACATCGCTTGAATAAAATCATAGGAATGATAATAAGAGATAAACTGAAAAGCATCTGAGATACTTTGAATAAAATCCTCTTTTCGAATTATCGTCATCTCTTACCTTCCTTAAATTTAAAGTTAAGCAATTAACTAAGCATAGCATTAGTTTAAAGGGATCTAGATTGGGTTAATGAGGACTTAACGATATGTTGGTAAAACTCTACTTTTTATCTCGTCTGCAGACGATATAAATGACTAGTGGCAGCCTTTTCATTTCGAGTTGTCCTTGCTTTTGTCATGGTTTGCGAAGCACCCAAAGCAAGATTGTTAATCCACCAGGGCGTTTGCTCACCTTCCCAGACAAATAGAAGATTTCCTGGCGGTAAAACAATTGGTTTTGCAGGATGCATTAAAGTGCCTTGATTATTGGGTAAAGAGAGCATAAGACTGCCCAATAGCCAATGTGAATCAGAAACAATGGCAGCAAAAGGTTGCTGTTCTTCACGAATATCCTCAACAAATTGCTTTACAGGAAACTGAGCCAAATAAGGAGTGCGACTAATCCAAATAACAATTAATGTTAGCTGGACTATTAGACATAAACCAAGAAAACGTTTGGCGTGGCTTATAGAGAAAGCCTGACTATCAACGATACTAAATAGCCAAAGAGGCACTAAGAAAAATAATGGAAGAACCCAATGGCTTTTAACACCGTGAATACCTGCGCTAATAACCACTAACAATAAAAAGGGAATGAGTAGAATGTGATAGCGCCACAAGAGTTGGTTTTGTCCATTATTAACAAGCTGCGCACGCGATAGTGGGAAAAAAAGTCGGATTACAATTAAAGGAATGGCGAAATAGATAGATACTGCAAATAACTGCCCTATCCCATGCCATTGACTCTTGCCAGGTAATGACAATTTATAGGATGAATATAAACCCATTTTTGAGTTATCAAATAGCCAAAACCAATAAGGGCTTGAAAGTAGCAAAGCAGTAACAATAGTAACTATTAGATAAGGGTTTAGAAGCTTATTGCGATATTCCTTAATCGATAATGCCGTTATTATAAAAATTGACAAAAAAATTAAATAATTAAATTTAGATAATAAACCCACGCTGATGATGGCACCAAAAATTATGGACCAACCTAATTTGGATAATTGAGTTGGTCGTACCAACCAATACCAACTCAAACAAGCCGCTAGCAATGCTAAAATAGCATGCGTCCGATGAGGCAAAAGATCATAACTAATATTAGGGATTAAAGCCCATGAAAGAGTAGCACACCAAGCTAACAATAAATTTTGACAATAAAGGCGACAAATTTGATGATAAAAATAAAAACATAGTAACAGCAGACTATATTTTAACAAGGCAATACTCAGTAAACTCACTCCGAAACTTTGAAAAAAGAAATACTGTAACCATGTGTACAAAGGAGGTTGTGCAGGGTAGCCTGCCGATAATTTCTGTGCGAAAACAATTTGCTCTGCTTCATCTAAACCAAGCGTGGAATTGCATAAAAACAAGCGAGCCATAATTAAAAAACAAGCGAGCATCGAGAAGTAGATAAATACCTGCCGATCGATTGTTAAATTTGAAAATTTATTTCGCATCACTTCGTGTAGTCCAACAAATGTTTGTCAGATAGCTTAAAAATTTGGGATGCTAAAGGCTACCATAATCTCAAACGATAGAAAATCTTAATCAAGATAACCACCAGGGAGTTAAGCTGGGCCCTAAGGACCCAACTATTGGAAATAACTCTCCATCTTAGAAATAAGTAGGTGCTGAAGGAATGTTAGAGCCATAATTAGTACTATCGTACGTAGGTGGGATTTCTGGATATCCTTGATATTCAGTAGTAGGGTGTCCATGAGTAGGAGCGGCATTAGGGCGAATGTCTGGATATAACCCAGAAGAATGTTGTTGTTGGGGAACAACAAAAGGCCTTAAATCAAAAGTTTGCTTGTCAGTTCCTGTACCAATTTCAATAATGTATCCTGTCTCACCACGACGTAATTTTCTTATAGTATCCAACAACGCTTGTTTTCCATCACTATCTGAAAAAATACGATGAAGGCGAGGAGAAACATCCTTACCTATTTGCTCATGAAGGGCAACTATAGCGCATTTGACCTTAACAGGGTCGAAACCTCTACTCGCTAAATGTATCTCTTCATCTTCAGTAAGTCCGTATCGATGAGGATCTAAGGGATCAAGTGCGTTTAGATTTCCTTGTTTAATAATATAATTCTGGATTTGATTCGTTATAAAACAGCCTACTGCTGAACCAATAACAGTTAAGCAAATAACACCAAGAGTCACAAAACCAATTGGGTTAGTGATGCCAGCCGCCAAAGCAAACATAGCAAGCGGTGTTGAAGCAAAAATTGTCGCTAAAAACCCAGAAACGAGTGCACTACCCATTGCACTTGACAAGCTAATGATTGCTTGCAATGACCCCTCGTCATGGATGAGGCGCTCTATGCTGTCGGCACCAGCTCTAAGTAGATAATATGCGGCGATAAAAGCAATGCCGACGGCAAGCGCTGCCAAGAGAACTAACAACAAAAATAACTTCGCTTGATCATCTTTACTGGAGTGTGAGTGGTGATTGCTACTACCAAAACAGCCACTGTTATAGTGATGATGGTGGCGATGGTGAGATAAGGAATCTAATAATAACCAAGTAAATAGCACATCGTTAGTAGAGCTGTAGCAACGATGACCATGCCAACGTCGATCATGAACATCAATGTTTTGTACAATAAAGACGAAATGAGGACGTACTTCAGGCTGAAGAGCAGCAAATGGAGGCCGTGAATTAAAAAACGTATTGAGAACAGTAAAAACTTTGTATTGCTCAGAATAATCAAGCCCGTATAAGTTACTCAATGGGCTATTTAATTCATAATAAATTTCATTAAGTAATTGCTGATAAATCTGTTGTTGGGTTAGTGATGGATAAGTTTGTTCGCTTAAGTCTTTATATCTACTTCCCAGTTTTAGATATAAATTTGCTAGTTGGTTGTCAGTAAATTTCTTCGTCATTACTCCCCCTTGCTTTAGTGTCTATCGATTTTTGCTTTACTCAATAGGCTGTTTACATAAAGGTCGTAATCCATCACTCCATAACTAGACTCAATTTGCTGCGCAATACTAGCTTGTTGTTCCTTGTCTAGTGATTTAAATTGACCATCATTAATTTTTTTCAGATGGACAATTACAAAGTCCCCATTTCTTAAGCTACGTCCTTCTCGGGTATTGGTTCGAGCCAAACTAAATGCCAAATCATTAATAGCAGCATCGGCTTTGTCCGTATCGCGTGTAGCTTGCTCAATTTGATGCCATTGCAATTGATTTGTTGCTAATAACTTTTCTTGAACTTGTACATCCGTTTTTGCCGATAAAAGTGTTGCTCCTAGTTGTTTCGCCATTTGCTCAGCTTCTTTCATTGCCAATTTTTTTGCAATGAAATCTTTGACTTCAGCAAGCGGTTTCTCTGCAGCTGGGAAATGATTGTTCACACGCAATACCATCACACTATCGTTGTCTAATTGTATTGGCTCGCTATTATTACCCAACTCTAAAACATCATGACTAAAGGCTGCATTCACTACTTCTTTATTTTTTGTTAATGCTTCGTCGCCACCTTGTCGAGAAAAAGGCCTGGTTTTTTCGATGGTCAATTTTAATGCATCTGCGACAGGATTTAAAGAGTCTGGTGATTGATAGCTCAAATCACTTAATTGCTCTAGAGCTTGGGAATACTTGGTCTGTGAAAGCTCACCTAGCAATTGCTCCTTAATTTCTGACTGCACGCTTGCCAAAGGTTTTAATGTCGCAGGTTTATAAGCAAGTAATTTGAAAATTTCATACCCATGAGCTGATTTTACCGGTGGTGAAATTTGACCTTCTTTTGTTAAGGTTGTCAAAGTTTTATCAAACTCCGAATGCCCAGCAACTAACCAAGGAAGCACTCCATTATTAGCCACGGATAGCTTATCATCAGATTTTTGTACCCATGCAGAAAACTGTTTGGGATCTTTTTGCAAAACTTGATAAGCCTCATCTGCCTTTTGTTTAATTTGCTCTTGTGTTTCGGCTGCAGCATCAGCTGGCACTGCAAAAAGAATATGAGCAACCTGCCATTGTGCTGGCGTCATAAAATTACTTTGATTCTCCTCATAATAACGCTTCAACTCATCGTCGCTAATAATAATTTGATCGCGAAGTTGCTGCATGGAAAGGCGAACATAATCTATTGAGACTTTTTCGGGAGTTATAAATCCTTTTTGATGTTTTTGATAATATTCATTAATTGCCTGCTCAGAAACCTTAGTATCCTTCATGAACAAGCTAATTGGGATTTGTAGATAATCATAATCCCGAGTTTGCATATAAAGTTTTACAAAACGTTTAATTTCATTAGGCAGTGCAAAAGCCGTTCCCATGAAAGCAAAACGTTGTTGATTCAACAACATTCCTTGTCTGACTTCTGTTTGGAACGATTCTGGAGTAAACATGGCACCACTTAAAGCCTGCTGGTAACGCTCAGCAGAAAAATGACCATCTTCCTGGAATTGAGGAATACTTACTATTGCAGCATTCGCTTGCTCAGCGCTGACTTCAAAACCGTTTCCTCGAGCAGCCTGTACTGAAACCTCATTGACAATCATATCTTCCAGGACTTCCTTTTTTAGGGCTTTTTCGTTAGCAACAGTCATTTGTGATGCATCACGTTGTTGGCGAGCTCGTCTATAATTGACTTCGTAAGCCTGCTTCGTAATTGCTTCCCCATTTACGTCCACTGCAGCATTTGAGGCTTGATGCGACTGCATATAATAGTCAACGCCAAAAAGAGTAAAAGTAATAGCGATAAGAATTATGACTATCCAGGCTACAAGACCTTGTATGCGTTCGTTCAGCTTCTGCAACATATTTGGTGTTCCATAAATTGGGTATTCGCAAAGAAATCTAGATTCAAAACGTGACTGGTAAAAAAAACGCGCCATACGGCGCGTTATTCTGGCGGAGTGGACGGGGCTCGAACCCGCGACCCCCGGCGTGACAGGCCGGTATTCTAACCAACTGAACTACCACTCCAATTCTTGGTGGGTGCTGCAGGGATCGAACCTGCGACCCTCGCCTTGTAAGGGCGATGCTCTCCCAGCTGAGCTAAGCACCCAAAAAACTTACGCTTCTTGTACAGCTTCTTTTAGTGATTTACCAGCTTTAAATTTAGCAACTCTTGAAGCTTTGATTTCAATGGTTTCACCTGTCTGCGGATTTCTACCAGTACGTGCAGAGCGGTTACCAGTGGAAAAAGAACCGAAACCTGGTAATACAACTTGGTCACCACTTCTTAAAGCGTCGGTCACGGTAGTCATAAAAGTATCGAGAACTCGACTAGCGTCTGCCTTAGTTACGCCAGAACCATGTGCAATAGCTTCAATCAATTCACTCTTATTCATCTTTTCCCCTATCAGTTATTCTTTCCTTACCCGTGGCGATTAAATCAAAATCATCGGCCGCAGTCAAGCAGTCACATCCTTGCATCGCCCGCCAGTAGCGGGCAACGCTGTGAAATATACCCGGTATTAATGGGCATGTAAATCTTTATTTTTAATTTTTTTTGAACTTTTGTTTGAAATTACTTCTGGATGGCTAGGAGCAGTGGCATTTACGATAGGACTGCGTTGTAAAGCCAGCTCTAAAACCTGCTCAATAGTCTTGACTGGATGTATTGTCAGCTTCTTTAAAACATTATCAGGAATCTCTTCAAGATCCTTGCGATTTTCCTCAGGAATAATGACATGCTTGATTCCGCCACGATGGGCTGCCAGCAATTTCTCTTTTAACCCTCCGATGGGTAGAACCTGTCCTCTGAGGGTGATTTCTCCAGTCATCGCGACGTCCGCACGTACTGGGATCTGAGTTAATGCAGAAACCAATGCCGTGCACATCCCTATACCCGCACTAGGACCATCTTTGGGTGTAGCCCCTTCAGGCACATGTACGTGAAAATCATTCTTGTCATAGAAATCATCTTGTAGCCCAAATGATTTAGCACGACTTCTAACTACTGTCATTGCTGCATGAATAGACTCTTGCATAACTTCACCCAGTTGACCAGTATGCGCAGTTTTCCCTTTTCCAGTCATCATCGATGCTTCAATGGTTAAGAGTTCACCACCTACACTGGTCCACGCAAGTCCTGTAACCTGCCCTACCTGATCAAATTCCTCAGCAAGGCCGTAACGGAACTTTTTCACGCCGAGGTATTTTTCAATATTACTACGTGAAATAGTGACTTTTTTCACCCGTTTGCCAGCAAGTATTTCTTTAACGACTTTACGGCAAATACTGGCAATATCTCGCTCAAGATTACGTACCCCAGCTTCACGCGTATAATGGCGAATAATGTCACGTACACCCGTTTCTGCGATATTGATTTCATTGGCTTTTAAACCATTCAAGACCAATTGCTTGGGTATCAAATAACTTTCTGCAATATGAATTTTTTCATCTTCCGTATAACCAGCTAGACGAATGACCTCCATTCGATCGAGCAATGGCGCAGGTATCTCTAAGGAATTCGCAGTAGCAATAAACATTACATCACTAAGGTCATAATCAACTTCTAGATAATGATCATTGAAGGTATGATTTTGTTCCGGATCTAATACCTCGAGTAATGCAGAAGCCGGATCGCCACGGAAATCCATAGCCATTTTATCCACTTCATCCAACATAATAAGTGGATTTTTTACGCCTGCTTTGCATAATTTTTGAATTATTTTACCCGGCATAGAACCGATATAAGTGCGTCTGTGACCACGAATTTCGGCTTCGTCGCGAACGCCACCTAAAGCTATTCGAATAAATGTCCTACCAGTGGCATTCGCAATGGATTGCCCTAATGAAGTTTTACCTACTCCTGGAGGTCCAACCAAACACAGGATAGGGCCTTTTAGACGCTTCACCCGTTGTTGCACAGCCAGGTACTCAAGAATACGTTCTTTAACTTTTTCAAGCCCGTAATGTTCTTTATCCAATAAACGTTCCGCTTTACTTAAGTCAAACTGAATTTTATTTTTTCTTTTCCAGGGAACAGTCAGCATCCAATCCAGATAATTACGAATCACTGTCGCTTCTGCTGACATTGGTGACATCATTTTTAATTTTTGCAACTCAGCCAGTGATTTTTCTTTTGCTTCTTTGGGCATGCCAGCTTTATTAATAGAGCTTTCTAACTGCTCAATTTCGTTACCTTCCTCGCTAAGCTCACCTAACTCTTTCTGAATGGCTTTCATCTGTTCATTGAGATAATACTCACGTTGGCTTTTTTCCATTTGTCGTTTGACACGACCACGCACGCGTTTCTCAACATGAAGTAAATCAATTTCCCCTTCGATTGCGGCCATCAGGCGTTCAAGGCGAGTCCCAACATCAAGAATTTCAAGCAATTCTTGCTTGTCTTCAACTTTTAGCGATAGATGTGCTGCAATCGTATCTGCTAAACGCCCAGGCTCTTCAATACTTGCTAACGAACTTAAAACTTCAGGAGGAATTTTTTTATTTAATTTTATATATTGCTCAAATTGTGACATTAAAGAGCGCATCAATATTTCGATTTCTTGCTCTTTTATTTGCTCGCTGAATTCTTCAATGGATTCCAAAGAAGCTTCTAAATAACTTTTTTCCTGTGTGTACTCCTTAACTTTGGCGCGCTGCTCCCCTTCCACCAGCACTTTCACTGTGCCATCTGGTAATTTTAGCAATTGCAGAACACTAGAAACGGTACCCACTGTGTACACATCTTCTGGACCAGGATCGTCATTCGAGGACTTTTTTTGTGCCACTAAGAAAATCTGTTTGTTATCCACCATCGAGGCCTCTAATGCCTTAATGGATTTCTCTCTTCCCACAAACAATGGAATAACCATGTGTGGATACACCACAACATCACGAAGAGGTAAAACAGGCAGCAATGATGACATTACTTCTTCATTTTCATTCGACATGAATTCTTTTTCGCTTTCGCTAGACATAATAAGCCCTTATTCAAACGATAAATCCCATGAGAAAAAGCACAGCCGCCCTCAGTTGCTTGTTCACACCTCAGGCAAATATTGGAACTTGAACTGCCCCTTTAGTTATTCCAATCTAGGAGAGCAGCACTGCCATATGCTCCTAAAAAACGAGTTACATTCTACAACGAGTACTCTCGTGCGAATCTAACTGCATTTTTAGGATAATTTCTTATTCTCGTCCACCAGCAGCAGATTGTTTGTTTTCCTCACCCTCATAAATAAGGATGGGTTTTCCAGTATTGTTGATAACATTTTCATCGATAACTACTTTATTAACACCTTCCATTGAAGGCAACTCATACATGGTGTCTAAAAGTATATTTTCAAGGATAGCACGCAACCCTCGAGCACCTATTTTTCTATCTAGGGCTTTTTTAGCAATCAAATGCAGGGCTTCTTCACGAAATTCCAATTCAACCCCTTCCATTTTAAATAAAGCATGAAATTGTTTGGTTAATGCATTTTTGGGCTTAGTAAGAATATCAATCAATGCATCTTCATTTAGCTCATGCAAAGTAGTTACAACCGGTAATCGGCCCACAAACTCTGGAATTAGACCATATTTCACCAGGTCTTCAGATTCAAGTGCACTTAGCACTTTTTCCATGTCCTGATTATCTTTTTTATTCTTTAATTCAGCAGAGAAACCAATACCTGACTTATCACTTCGCTCACGAATCACCTTATCCAAGCCAGCAAAAGCACCGCCACAAATAAATAGAATATTTGACGTATCTACTTGGAGGAATTCCTGTTGAGGATGCTTGCGCCCTCCTTGAGGAGGCACAGAGGCAATAGTTCCTTCTATCAATTTTAATAAGGCTTGCTGAACACCTTCACCGGAAACATCTCGAGTAATAGAGGGATTATCTGACTTACGTGAAATCTTATCAATTTCATCAATATAAACGATACCTTGTTGAGCCTTATCCACATCGTAATCGCATTTTTGCAATAATTTTTGGATAATATTTTCAACATCCTCACCCACATAACCAGCTTCAGTTAGCGTTGTAGCATCAGCCATAGTGAATGGAACATTCAATATACGGGCTAATGTTTGAGCCAACAATGTTTTACCGCTACCCGTAGGTCCGATTAATAAAATATTACTTTTCCCTAATTCAATGCCATCTTCAGTTTTGTGATGTAAGCGCTTATAGTGATTATAAACGGCCACAGACAATACTTTTTTGGCATGAGGTTGCCCAATTACATATTCATCTAAAAAATTGGCGATTTCTTTAGGTGTAGGTAAACGGGTCTCAGTTTCCTCTTGAGTTTCCTGAGTTTCTTCACGAATAATATCATTACACAACTCAACGCATTCGTCACAGACGAACACAGAAGGACCAGCAATTAATTTTTTTACTTCATGCTGGCTCTTTCCACAAAATGAACAATACAAGACTTTATCACCATCGCCGTTACCGGTTTTACTCATCTACAAACCCCTTTCTAACTGTTACCAAAAGCAGTGGTAATCTGAAAAGCTTTGTTCTTAAAGTTTCATTGGGAAATCGGGCCGAACAAGAAAAATGCCCTTAAATAGCGCCGGCCATTTGCTTTAACTATCCTTGCCCCCAATTTCTTATTTCCCTTTTTTGCAACTTTAAGCACAAGCCATAGTAAAATTTTAGACAATTGGAAAAATAACGCCAAGTGAAAAGGCCAGTTTTACAAACTGGCCTAATCAACTTACTTGGTTTCAGCTAAAGATACGCGGTCATGGAGAACTTTATCTACCAAACCATATTCAGTAGCTTGTGTGGCACTCATGAAATTATCACGTTCAGTATCACGCATAATTTGATCAGGCGTCTTATTAGTATGTTTTGCCATGATGTTATTTAGGCGCTCACGTACAGCTAACGTTTCACGCGCGTGAATTTCGATATCAGTCGCCTGACCTCTGTAACCACCCAAAGGTTGATGGATCATTACCCTTGAATTTGGCAGACAGAACCGCTTACCTTCTGCACCGGCACAAAGTAGTAAGGCTGCAGCACTGGCAGCTTGCCCTATGCACAATGTACTAACATCTGGCTTGATGAATTGCATTGTATCATAGATAGCTAGTCCCGCTGTCACGACCCCACCAGGTGAATTGATATATAACGAAATATCTTTCTCTGGGTTTTCTGATTCGAGGAACAATAATTGGGCAACGACTAAATTAGCCATATGATCCTCAACCTCGCCCAACAGAAAAATGATACGCTCTTTCAAAAGCCTTGAGTATATATCATAAGAACGCTCCCCTCTTGAGGTTTGCTCAATAACCATAGGTACTAAGCCACTGGCATTTCTTATCAAGTTCTCTGAATAGCCCGTCATATTTTATGCCTCTTCCTTCGTTGTCTCTTTCTTCGGGTTCATTACTTCCTCGTAACCCATTTTCTTCTCTTTAATCTTGGCATTTTCACTGATTTTCTCAGCAACCATCTCTTCCATAACCAATGCTTCGATTTCGCCTAAGCGTTCTTTGCTCGCTTGGTACCAAGCACGAAGCTCATCCGGACTTTCGTAAGCACTTGCAAATTTATCGATCATTGCATCGACTCGAGCTTTATCTGCAACTAATTCGTGCTTTTTAACGTACTCAGAAAAGAGTAGACCAAGATGGACACGTCGTCTTGCTTGCTCTTCAAATAAGGCTCTAGGGAAATCTGGGATTTTTTCATTATCAGAATGCTCATGACCAAAAAGACGATGATACATGTCATGTTTTAAATGTTCGATTTCTTTGTCAATTAATGCATTAGGTAGCTCAAATGGGTTAACTGCCAATAACTGGTCAAAAATTTTCTCACGATTCATCGCATTGACGCGTCTTTCAAGCTCACGCACCATGTTTTCTTTAATATCTTTTTTCAGCGCATCTACTCCGCCCTCTTTGATATTAAATTTTTCAGCAAAAGCATCATCTAATGCAGGTAATTTACCTTCCATAATTTTTTGTACTGTAATTTTGAAGGTTGCTTCTTTACCAGCAAGATCTTTATGTCCATAATCTGCAGGGAAAGTTACTTTAATTTCGAAAGGTTTACCTTTTTTAGCACCTATGATGCCATCTTCGAAGCCAGGGATCATTGAACCGGAGCCAATCACGATTTCATAGCCTTCAGCACTTCCACCTTCGAATGCTTTATCACCCAAAAAGCCTTGGAAGTCGATAGTCACTTTGTCATCTTTAGCTACAGCGCGTGATACTTCATGCCATTCTTTATTTTGCTCGCGCAACTTCTCTAACATATCCTTAACGTCACTATCCTTAACTTCAGCACGGACTGTTTCAATCGTAGCATTTTCAAGTTCAACGATAGTGATTTCGGGAAATACTTCAAAAGTGGCGGTATAGACAAAATCTTTTCCTGACTCGACTTGTTCGGGCTCAACAAGAGGCGAACCCGCAGGCACTAGCTGCTTATCTTGTAATGCTTGATATAAAGTTGATTGAACCATTTCTCTGGCTACATCTTCACGCACACTGGTAGAAAAACGACTTTGAACAACGTGCATTGGTACCTTGCCAGGACGAAAACCATCAACCTTCACTTTGCGAGCAAGATTTCTGAGACGCAGGCTCACTTCTTCCTCTACTTTTTCGGTCGGTACCGAAATTGTTATTTTACGTTCCAAACCTTTCAAGGTCTCAACAGAAACTTGCATCTAGTCACCTCTTGGAAATTGTCATGAAATGGTGCGAAAGGAGAGACTCGAACTCTCACGGGTTACCCCACTGGAACCTAAATCCAGCGCGTCTACCAGTTCCGCCACTTTCGCTAAACAGGGTGGAATTATCAAACAGTAAGCCACTCTTGTAAAGACTCAGAATGAATCTTAAGCTCAGCTGGCTAAATTACTCCCAAAAATAATCATATTTTGGATTTATTATTGGTGTATGGGGTGAACGATGGGACTCGAACCCACGACAACCGGGATCACAACCCGGGGCTCTACCAACTGAGCTACGCTCACCATAATTATTACAATTAAATAGGAACTCTGCACAAAGGCTGGCACGCCCGGCAGGATTCGAACCTGCTACCCTCGGCTTAGAAGGCCGATGCTCTATCCAGATGAGCTACGGGCGCAAATTTAAAACTGGTCGGGGTGGAGGGATTCGAACCCCCGACATCCTGCTCCCAAAGCAGGCGCGCTACCAGACTGCGCTACACCCCGTTAACCCGTCCCGAGGACAGAGCGCAAATAATACTCGTAGCTGTGCTATAGGTCAATAACCAAAACCATTAAATTTTAATGAAAGTGGAGTCTCTTCGATAAACAATTCATTTGCCGCCTATATTTTTTTTAGTTAGCATTAAAAACTTCGTTTCTATAGTGGTAATTATGAAACCTCGACTGCTTCCAATATTTGATAACATGAATTATCTTCATAAAAATCAAGAAAACGTCATTTTACCTGATGCTCGTTTTCAGAATGATTTCTATTACAGCTTAAATTTTTTAAAGAGTTATAATGGTAGCTTAGGTACTTTCAACAGTTATCGGCGCGAAGCCGAGCGCCTTTTGCAATGGTGTTGGCACATCAAAAAGACGACTCTTTGCGAACTTAAACGCGACGATATTGAGCAGTTCGTTCGCTTTTGCCAAAACCCGCCATCTACCTGGATAAGTTTGAAAAAAGTACCACGCTTTCTCGAAAAGGAAGGGAAACGTCAACCCAATGAAGATTGGCGCCCCTTTGTTGCCAGTGTGAGTAAATCAGAAAGAAAGCAAGGTGTTGCGCCGTCAGTTGAGCAATTTAGCCTCTCACAAGGGGCAGTACAGGAAATATTTGCTATTTTAAGTACTTTTTTTAATTTTTTGATTGCTGAAGAATACCTGGTATCTAATCCAGTTGCCTTAATTAGACAGAAAAGTAAATTTGTCCGTAAACGCCAAACAAATGCCCCTATAAGACGTTTGAGTCTCAATCAATGGGATGCAGTACTTGATGCTGCAGAAAAGCTCGCCAATGAGAATCCTGAAAAGCATGAGCGCACGCGCTTTATTCTCAGTATGCTTTTCGGTATGTATTTACGTATCTCTGAGCTTGCTGCGAGTGAGCGTTGGATCCCAACAATGAATGATTTTGCCAAAGATTCAAACGGTCAATGGTGGTTTACCACCGTAGGGAAAGGCAATAAAGAACGACAAGTTGCTGTTAGTGATGCGATGCTGGCCAGCTTAGCGCGTTGGCGTCAGTTTTTAGGTTTAACTCCGTTCCCCTCACCTGCCGATAACTCTCCGCT
Source organism: Legionella brunensis (assembly GCF_001467025.1). Taxonomy (GTDB): domain Bacteria; phylum Pseudomonadota; class Gammaproteobacteria; order Legionellales; family Legionellaceae; genus Tatlockia; species Tatlockia brunensis. Next base: position 349,259 of record NZ_LNXV01000036.1, read on the forward strand.
AATACCAAGAATTCGTGGTACAGGACCCATGAGCGATACTGCCCCTATACGACGCTTAGTACAACTTTGCTTTGACTTGGCCGCTGAAGACTTGCGTCGCCATGATAGGTTGGAAGAGGCTGATAACTTGGCAGCAGCCACTGTACACTGGCTAAGGCATACTGGCATCTCTGAAGACGTTAAAATTCGCCCCAGAGAACATGTACGCGACGACGCAGGACATAGCTCTAGTGCGACAACAGACCGTTACATTGATGTTGAAATGCATGCGCGGCATCAATCAGCACGAAAAAAGAAAATTATAGTTGAAAGTGAGTAGTCTAGAGCTTATTTGCAAATAAGCTCTTACGTGCAAGCATCAACTAATTCAATGCGATTATGAGGGAGTGGTTCGCCAAGGAAAATCTCCCCCACGGCTTGAAAACGTTTAATTGAATCAGTGACTAAATAATGAATAACCTGCGTTCCATCTGTACTGGATAATTTCGTTTTTGTTAATATTTCTTTCAGGGCTTTTGCAGTAGCTTCAGCAGAGTCAACAATGGTAACCCCTGCAGGTAAAAGTGTTTTTAACAACGACTTAAACACGGGAAAGTGAGTACAACCTAAAAGAAGAGTATCTTCATCACGAAAATCTGACAAATAATGCTTTAATGCTTCCCGAGCAATCGCATTATCGACCATTCCTTCTTCGGCAAGAGCCACTAGAACACTGCATGCACGAGCACTTATTGTGGCTTGCGGCAATTTTTCACAAATTAGACGTTGATAAGCGCTTGAAGCAATAGTCGTTTCAGTCGCTAAAACAGCAATACGTTGATTTTTAGTTGCAGCCACTACTGCTGCAGCGCCCGGAGATACAACCCCTAAAACTGGCAGGTCAGGCAACATCTCTTGTAAGTGAGGAAGCGCTGCTGTTGTCGCCGTGTTACAAGCAATAACCAATGCTTTTATCTGTTTTTCTACTAAAACACGAGCCATCTGCAATGCATATTGCTGCACCGTATCAGGGCTTTTGGTACCGTAAGGCAATCGGGCTGTATCCCCAAGATAGACAAAAGACTCTTTAACCAGGGTAGCTTTAAGCGCCCTTAAGACTGTTAAGCCACCCATACCTGAATCGAACACACCAATAGGCAAATTATTCTTATTCATTATTGTCCTAAATTGTAAGTTTAACTGGTTATTAATAAATAACTAACTTACCTCGCCCTTCAACTACTTTGACCTGGAACAGTTGGGGCCTTGTTTTCCTGTTCCGTATTCACTTGCTCTACCTTAGGTTTGATATCTTTCAATTTTGATTTGACAACGTCGCTGGCTGCAGTATTTGTTTTCTCTTTTGCTTCTTCCCTTTTCTCTCCGAGCTTGACCGTAGAAAACTCTTTCATACCAGTTGCGCTATTAAGAACTGAAGGATGAGTTTTCCAAGTCTCATATTCGGGTAGATTGATAATAGACTCTCCTTTGCCAAAGAAATCTTTTTTAATGTGTTGATTTGGATTAAACCCGGCCGTGCTGCTTACCTTAATCGCACTGCTATCAAATTCCATACCTGGGACATTTCTACCAATCACCATTAATGCCATCCACATATTTTTAACTTGGTCCTCATCACCATCATCCAGATAGATAGGATCGTCTGCTGTAGGCGGCCCATCTTTTAATACCTGCATGGCTAATGCCATATAAAACTCTTTAGTCGCTTTTTCCTCAGTGGGAGGAGGAGGTTGGCGTACAGTGAACGAGGAGCTACCAACATATTCCACCTGACCTTTACTATTGACTCGCGCCATTTCAGGCTTACGCTCCTCCAGGAATTTACTATAAATCGGTCCAGTAGTCCCTACGGTCCCAATCGTGTGGTTACGAATACAGCCTGCAGGAATAGGTTTCTCTGTATCAAAATGTTTATAACCCTCAGGTGTAATCTGATTTCTTCTCACTGTAAGATTAGCTGTCAAATCCACAGTTTCATTACCAGCACTGCTAAGCAACGATTGTTTCTGGCTAATTGGATAATCATCAATCTTTGACTTAAAAGCTAAAAATTTAACGTCTTTACCCACTTGGGCCTCTTGCAGTGTTTTCAGCAGGCCTTTTTTCAGTAAAGAGTTATCTGGCCCTATAGGATTACCCCGTAGCAGTCTTTGTACTCCTTCATAACGCTCAAGCTCTTTCTGTGCTGCATCTAACTGCTTGTTGAGTTCATCCCTATACTCCTTAAGCTTATCTTTACGCCATTGCGGTGTATTAACAGGCAACTCATGAGCTTGAGGGATACTGGCAAGCTGCTCATTCAAAAGCGTTATCTCATTTCGATAAAACTTCACCATCGAATTAGAGACTTTATCAAGCTCAGTATATTGCTCCAACATCTCGCGAGCATTCTCTTTAGCCGTAGCCTGAAAAGCAGGATTGAACCAATCAAAAACTTTTGTTTCACTTAAGAGCTTTAACTGCTTATGGATTTTCTTATCAGCCTCAGTAATTTCCTTATGTAAATCTGTAAATTTGTTTCGCTCTTTTGTTTGTAGATCTATAAGCCTGGCTATATTCGTTTGATCAGAACTAAGGAATACCGCTTTACTCGCACTTGCTTTTGCATCTTTAAATGCTTCTGGCGTCAGTTGTTCTTTTAAATCATCACGATTAAACGTACCTCTTGGAGCAGGCGGATTGACTAGATTAGCAGCCTGTAATTTCCCCAAAAACTCAGCCGAGCTTGATGACTCATAAAAATTTCCCACGATAGTATTTATCTGAGCATCAGGAAATTCATCTTCTTTCTCTAGAGTCATTAAGAATTGCATAACTGCTTTATTTGTGGCAGAAGGAGTAATTCCGTATCTCGCAATTAAATGCTGGTTATGATCTCGTTGATCCTGAATCGCTTCTTGAATTACATCATCACGTGTGCGATTAGCTGAATCATAGCCAAACCCCACATATAAATCCTCAGGATCCATTCCTAGAACCTGAGCAAAACGATCCACTGCTCTTTTATATTCTGTTGTGGGGCCATTAAAATCGGTGCTTGGATCCAAAAGCACATCATTAATAGCCTTAACCTGCGCCTCAGTTAATGGATTATCTAGCGTCATCTCACCAATAATCTTTGCCACTTGAGCATTGACAATTTTTGAAGCGCGAGCATGCTGTAAATTCTCTTCTGCCGCTGCCGTCAAAAGAGCAGGATCAATCGTTATATCCCCACCCAATGCTTTTACAATAGCCAGACTCGTTGCATTGACATCACGACCATGAGCATCCATTAAAGTGCGCATGATTTCCGGTTTAGCAAGGATAACTTGTTGTGTAGCCAGTGGTAGTTGCTCGATAACTTTAATAAGGGCATCATGGTTATCAAAGCGAGAATATTGATCCAAGCTTAAAGCAATGGTTTTAGCTGCAGCTGCTTTTTGTACAGAAGCCATGCTGTCCTTGTTAACCCAGCCTTGCTCAGTAATCCCCATATCCGTTAACGCAGCTTTAAATGTATCGATGTCTTTGGCTTGTGTCAGTTTTTTTAACTTAGTAAGATCTCCATCTTCTGGATAATTACTAACCAAATTCTCAACTAGACGTGCCCGAAAAGCTTGTTGCTCTTTTTGAGGTAGAGTTCCGACTAGGGCGCCTACATTTAAGTGACTTAAATCAAAGGCAGCCAATTCTCTTGTAGCGCCATGAATAGCAGTTGGGTCTGCTATATTAAGATTATTAATATTAATTATAAAATCAGCAAAATTATTACCCCGCAAATCTATTTTTTTAGTAACTCGCAGAGTAGCTTCCATTGCTGCATAGGCACTTAACGTCTTTTCATAATCCCCATAGGCATTTTGATGAATTACATCATCTTCACCGGGAAAAGCGCTAGTGGCAGGTCTACCCAGAAGAACTCTCACTGCTCCCTTGAGAAGGCCAACGCTTGTGGGGTATGCCAAAGTCGCTAGCTGATCGGGACTTAAAGCTTTAACACCATCCTCGCTCTTGGCTAGAGAAATCAGCGCCTGTTGCCGTGCTTTTTTGACATTGTCAGGATTTTTAAAGTACTCTGCGACTCCTGGTGGTACCGCACGTCCTTGAGTAAAATGTCCCCAGCCTACATTAAAATCAGGATTAGGCTCGTTTAACATTTGTCTTAAACGAGTAGCATCCTTGGCGCTATATAATGATTTTCTCACATAAGCCGCCGCAACGATTTGCTGTACGCTTTTCGGATCAGAAAAGGCGCTATGAAAACTATTTTCAGTTTGATAACCAAGTACAGTATTGCTGGCTAAAACATTTTTAATGTCTGCTACTGAGGTAACCTTCATTAAAGCATTTAAAGTTTCGACATCATCTAGCTCGGCTATCTTAAGCTGCAGAGCCCGGGTAGCTGCGGCCTGGCGAATACTCGCTAAATTTTCTGCGGTAACGGCAGCATTTAAATAAAGATCATTTGCATTATTGCCCCCCTGCAATATGTCTTTTAAGGCATTTAGGTCAGTTTGACTGGCAATATTCTTAAGCGCATCTTTATTATTACCTATGCTTAATGCTTGCTCTAAGTATTTTTTACCTACTAGAGCTCGAACCCAAGGCGCGTCGGCATCTTGCAATGCAGTTCTATAAGGAGCGGGAAAACCTGTGCCAACACTAATGGCTGCATTCAAAAACGTAGATGCCGTAGGGTCTTGCAAAGCCACAAGCGTAGTATTCAGATTAAGAGGAGGATTATTAGCAAAATGTAACTCAATTCCTTTTTTAGCAGCCTCATTTGCTACTAACCTCTGTAAATTCCCCAACGGGTTTGCCAGAAGCATCTTAGGAGACGTTGAAGGTGCAATACCAAGTCCGTTCAGTGCAGCTTGAAACGCAGGCTGACCACCAGCAGTTAATAAGGCATTGATTTGATTAATATCTTGGCATGAGCTGATCTTTTTCAGAAGCAGCTGGCGCTGCGCTTCGAATCTAATTCTATCGACTGCGTCATTAGTAAGTACCGACTCATCATTAGGGTTCCAGTTAGCAATTCGACCTGCTGGTGCCCCTAATTTTGTTCTACCATCAGGGTGAGCTAATAGGTTGCGCAACTGAACTCTATTATCCTGCTCTATGATAGCCTTAAGAGCTGCCTCATCCGCATTCTGAAGCGCGATAATCATCCTTTTTTCGGCAGCAAGTTTGAATAATGCCTGGAAATCTTGGGCAGGAACTGCTCCCATCCCAACATCACCATCTGGCTTTAAATCATTATCATTGTTATGTGCAAAACCCGTTGGATTAAAATTAACACCTAACCCGTTCCAAATAGCCCCTTGGTCTATGATCGCTTTTCTAAATGCATCTGGAGTAGTATGGCTTACCTCCAGCATTTTATTTAAAACTTGAAGGGCTTCAGCTGGTTTTTTAAGAAGTGCAGCATTTTGCAGCGCGGCTAATAGCGTATTATTTACGGCAGGCATTTGTTACTCCGCAAGAGTCATAATAATTTTAATTTTAAACTTAATTTATTAAGTATTCCTTAAACTTTACAGGATTTTATAAAAAAGGCTTGATTTGAGTCTAACCTCTTCTATTTTTAATAGTATAGCAAGCAACAGGACGAATAAATGAACAAGTTATTTTGCTTCATTTTTGCCTTCTTACCAGGGATAGTTTTTGCTCAAGGTTGCATTGTGGGAGGAAAGCCCGATAAACCCCGTTATGTTTGCATGGACGGGCGCTCTCTGCGTATGACCAGCAGTGGTTTCTTATGGAACGCCAAGCGTGGTTGTTTTATGAGCAAGATTCCTTGTTGCGCCTATGATGCCACTCATTATAGTTTTTCTACCAATCCTTCTTATGTTTACTACTCCTATAAAAAATGTCGTGAGGGTTACCCTTATCATTTAGGGGAGATGCAAACCCATTAGAACTTTTTAGAAGATATCATTCAGCGAACCCCGCGGTCGATGCCACGGGAATACGGTGTCAGATTGAATAGGTATATTTGTTCAGAAATGCTAATTTAGGAATAGCTATAATTGACTGTCAACAAGATGGCAACAATGAGCCAAATGACCATACTGGTAATAAATGCAAAACGAAACGGCTCAAAGCTTTTGTGTTTTATCCAAAAATTAGCAATAGCAACAGGGAGGACTGCTAGTCCCATTAGGATAATAATATTTGCAACGATAAGTGCTTCTTTGAAAGAGAGCCAATTAGCTATAGTGGCAGCTGCAGTGTGCAAGATTCGTTTGGTTTGTAACAATCCCCAGGAAACCCACGGATCGTAATAAACTACCAAAGTCGAAGCCAAGATAAGCGGTAATAGCAATTTCATACCACGAATTGCAAATATCCTCTTAAAAAAATTAGCGAATTCCTGCGAAAACATCACAACAATCGCACAACACACCACGACTAGTGCTACTGTTAATAACATGTTATCACCCCTTTTCTTCCAGCGTTTCCCAACGCTGGTAAAGACTTGCAAGCTCCTGCTCGTCGGCTACCAGTTGTTGATTAAATGCGGAGATTGCTTGGGCTTCTTGTTGATAGAAATTGGCTTCAGTCATTCTCAGCTGCGATTGCGCAATCCTTTGTTCCAATGCTTCAATTTTTTGTGGAAGTTGGGCTAATTCCCGTTGCTCATTGAAGCTTAGTTTCGCCGTGTTTTTTACCCGCTTCACAGGTTTTGCTATAGTCTCTCGTTGCTGTTTTTTCTGAGTGCGATAATCCTCGTAACCACCAACATATTCATTAAATTGTCCCTCTCCTTCATAAACTAAAACACTGGTGACCACCTGATTAATAAATGCCCTGTCATGGCTGATTAATAATAATGTGCCCGGGTAATCCATCAACATGTTTTCCAATAACTCCAGAGTTTCTATATCAAGATCGTTGGTTGGCTCATCCATAACCAGCAAATTGACTGGCTTTGCTAACAATTTGGCAAGCAGTAAGCGATTACGTTCTCCACCTGAAAGTGTAGCAACCGTTTGATTAAAGCGCTCTGGTGGGAATAAAAATTCGCGAAGATAAGAAGCGACATGCTTTTGCTGACCGTTAATCGTTACATAATCAGCACCATCCCCCACATTGGCCATGACTGTCTGCTGCTCATCAAGTTTCCGCCTTAATTGGTCAAAATAAGCGACCTCAAGAGAGGTTCCCTGACGCACGGAACCAGAATCCGGTGTTAACTCTCCTAATAACAAACGAACAAGGGTAGTTTTTCCACAACCATTAGGTCCAATAATTCCAACCTTATCTCCACGCATTAGCAATAAAGAAAAATCATCCACCAATGTTTTACCAGCAATACTATAATTTAAGTTTTTCGCTTCAATGACCATTGCTCCTGAACGTGAAACGTCAAGAGAAATGGCTTGTACTTTGCCCAATTGTTCACGACGTGCCTTATATTGCTCGCGCATAGCCTTTAAAGCACGAACACGTCCCTCATTGCGTGTACGACGCGCTTTAATACCCGTCCGTATCCAAGTCTCTTCATCAGCAAGACGTTTATCGAATAAATCATTTTGTTTTTGTTCGCTTAAACGTTTCGCCTCTCTTCTATCAAGATAAGTTTCATAATCACAGTCATAACTGTAAAGTTTGCCACGATCAATTTCGACAATACGGTTTGCCACTTGACCTAAAAACTCACGATCATGAGTCACTAGCAACAAACTGCCTGTATAAGTCTTTAAATAGGATTCCAACCATTCGATTGCATTCACATCAAGGTGGTTGGTTGGCTCATCGAGTAACAATAGATCAGGGGAGGCTATCAAGGCCGCCACTAATAAGGCACGGCGCTTCATTCCTCCTGATAACTCACTCATCTGGGCATTAGGATCAACACCCAAGCGACTTGCCATCATTTCAACACGCGGCAAAATATCCCAAGCATGCAAATTATCCATTTTTTGTTGACATTGCGCTAACTTAGCTGTGTCATTTGCTTGAGTTAAGGCATGAAACTGCGAGAGTACCTCTCCAACCTCACCTAAGCTTTTTACGAGAAAATGGTAGACCGATTCTTTAGCGCTTAATGGAACTTCTTGGGTTAAACCTGCGACACGCAAACCGTTAATGCGGCTCAGTTGCCCACTATCAGCTACTAACTCGCCCTGCAAAAGGCGCAGCAAAGAAGACTTACCAGCCCCATTTCTACCAACCAAAGCAACTCTATCCTGCGGCTGAATCTGCCAATCCACTTTATCAAGCAAACAGTTGCTCGCAAGATTTAACGTAACACCATGAAAAGAAACTATACTCATACAAACTCATCATTCATCTAAGATAAAAGCAGATAATCAATTGTTTACCAAGCCTTTTCAAATTCTACCGGGAGGTGATTGTTCCTTCAGTACGATTTGCTGCTTTTTTGCAGCAAAGTTAAAAAGACAACCTATTCTTTTTTTAAAATTAAACGCTTGCCCTTTTGCGATAAATCAAATTGCGCTAATACGTTCATACCCAATAAAACAATTTCGTCATCATCACCAGGCACAATTACCGCCTTGATGTTTTGCAGTTTGAAATCAGCAAAAGAAAGTCTTTCTAATCGCGTTAAGGCACCGGTTACCTCACCACTCGCTGTTTTTATCGTGACAGCATAGCGGCCTTTTAAATTCATTTTTTTTGCTAAATGCTCCGGCACCGCAACTAAAGTCGCCCCCGTATCCAACAAAAATTTTACAGGATGATCATTAATGAAACCATCAATATAATAGTGCCCCTGCCTATCAGGCGTAATAGCGATTGTCCCGGCATTAATCTGATATTTTCCTTGATCTGCATTATTATAATAATAGAAAAATAAAAACAGCATTCCAAAGAAAATGAGCCAAACTACCAGGAACATAAAGCGTCCTGCTTTGGTATATTCCGAATTATTCACCTGAGGAATCTTTATTTGTTTGGCAGAACCATGATTCCTTCAACTTCTACCTGTGCGCCGCGGGGCAAAGCACTTACGCCTATTGCCGCTCTTGCAGGATATGGCTCGGCAAAGTATCGAGTCATAGCCTCATTGACTAAAGGGAAATGGCTTAAATCGGTCAGATAGACTGTCAGTTTCACAAGATTTGCAAGACTGCCACCGGCCGCTTCACAAACTGCCATTAAGTTATCAAACACTTGGTTAATCTGCATACGGACTTCGGTGCTACATAATTGCATAGTCTTTGGATCGAGCGGTATTTGTCCTGACAAATAAACAGTATTTCCACAACGGATTGCTTGACTATAGGTACCAATCGCTGCTGGTGCCAAATCACTGTGAATGGGTTGCATTAATTATTCTCCTGCTTATTACGATAAAGGCGCATCACTACTTTATTTGCCCGCAAGCGGCGCATTACTCTGGCTAAATGAGTCCTATCACGCACACTTATGGAAAAAGTTACTGCATTATGGCGACCATCTCTCGGATCCACGTTAATATTGCCTATATTCGACTCTGCTTCAGAAATTGCCGTCGCTAATGCGGCAAGAACCCCTCGTTGATTGGCCACCTCGACGGTAATATCGACCCAGTACTCTCCTTGTACTTGCTCATCCCAACGCAACGAAATCAATTGTTCGGGATTACCTCGTCCTTGGTTGATATTGAGGCAATCACTAGCATGAACGATAATACCACGACCTTGTTGAAAACGACCTACAATATTATCACCAGGAATAGGTTGGCAACAGTCAGCAAAATGAACCACCATTCCCTCTGTCCCTTTAATTGCCAAAGGTCGACTCTTCGTACTTTTATCAAGCTCTGTAGTTTCTTGTGAAATGATCAAGCGCTTGGCGATCACCATTGGCATCTGATTACCAATACCAATCGCATAGAGTAGTTCATCTGAAGATTTATAATTTAAATCATGAAGCAGCGCTTGCAACGTTTCAGGAGGCACCTTTGCATAGTCACTGGATAATTCCGTCAGCGATTGTTCCAATAAACGTTTTCCAAGCACAATGGATTCGGCATGCTGCTGGCTTTTTAAAAAATGACGAATATTAGAACGCGCTTTTCCAGTTACCACAAAATTTAACCAAGCTGGATTTGGATGAGCACCAGGGGCCGTAATAATTTCTACCGTTTGCCCATTAGTCAGTGGAATACTTAAAGGAACTAAACGACGATTAACCTTTGCCGCGACACAACTGTTACCAACCCCAGAATGCACCGTATAAGCAAAATCCACCGGAGTAGCCCCTTTAGGGAGCTCCATAATATGCCCCTTAGGTGTAAACACATAAACTTCATCTGGGAATAAATCGATTTTGACGTTTTCAATAAACTCCAGAGAATTGCCGGTACTTCGTTGCATTTCTAGTAATCGCTGCACCCATTCTCGCGCCCGCAACTGGGCTTCATTGACCTCTAAACCTGAAGACTTATAAATCCAGTGTGCAGCTACCCCATTTTCCGCAACCTTGTCCATGTCCCGCGTTCGTATTTGTACTTCCAGCGGTACTCCAAAAGGACCAAATAAGGTCGTGTGCAATGATTGGTAACCATTCGCTTTAGGGATACCAATATAGTCTTTAAATCGCTGCGGAACTGGCTTGTAAGTACGATGTAACGCGCCGAGGACACGATAACAAGAGTCAATATCTTCTGTAATCACTCGAAAAGCAAAAACATCAGTAATTTCGGCAAAAGAAGCTTTCTTCTGCCGCATTTTACGATAGATACTATATAAGTGCTTTTGTCTGCCAAAAACATGCTCGTAAGGAATGTTGAGTTGTTTTAATGCTTGTTCTAAATCTTGCTCAATTTTTTGCGTTAATTCGCGCCGATTTCCACGTGACTTCTCAACAGCCGACTTGATGGCGCGATAACGCATAGGATAGAGGGCTTGAAACCCTAAATCTTCAAGTCCAGTATAGATTGCATGCATCCCTAAGCGATTGGCGATCGGGGCATAAATCTCCAGGGTTTCTATGGCAATCCGGCGTCTTTTCACCGATGGCATTGCCCCTAAGGTGCGCATATTGTGGTAGCGATCAGCGAGTTTCACAATAATGACACGAATGTCCTTCACCATGGCAAGGACCATTTTACGAAAATTTTCTGCTTGCGCTTCGGCGCGTGATTCAAACTTAATTTTGGTTAATTTGGTGACCCCATCTACTAATGCAGTCACATCTTCCCCAAATTGCTGAATTAAATCCTCTTTGCTAATTGAAGTATCTTCAACTACATCATGAAGCAGTGTCGCCATGATGGTTTGATAATCTAAACGCATGCGTGCCAAAATTAAGGCAGCAGCAACCGGATGAGTAATATAAGGCTCACCTGAACGGCGCATTTGGCCTTGATGTGCTTTTTCAGCCACTAAGAAAGCTTGATAACATTTCTCAATAAGCGGTTGCTCAAGGTAGCATTTAAGCTCTTCGTCTAACGCCTTAAAGTAGCTCACGCAATACTCCTGTCCCTTCAACTACCACTTATAGATATTGGCTGTAAAAGTCCATAGTAGAATATTCTGAAGTTTTTCGCCAATGCAAAGGTAAAACCCGGATTTTAGGCAGTATAACAGTAAAAATTTGCAACAAATCCTGAAAAATCTGCAGGTTCAAACCACAATCACGGTGACGAAAGATTCTCAATTAGTCTTTGTCCAGAATATCCGGCTTAATTAATCCTGCCGCAATTTCACGCAAAGCAACTACAGTAGGTTTATCATTTTCCCATTCAACCAGTGGTTGCTCACCACGTACGGCGATCTCTCGAGCACGCTTCGTGGCCACCATTACCAGCTCAAAGCGATTTGCTACGTGTTCTAAGCAATCTTCTACGGTTACACGTGCCATAACATCAACCCTCCAGGAACTAAAACATTGTCAATCAATGATAGCTATGGGCCCTATTAGTTCACTTGTAACTCATTTTCTAACATCTTTTCTATTAATATAGCTAATATGTAAGTAATAAAGTCAGAAAATCAATGTCTTGGAGTTTAGCAGAACTTTTGAGGGCCCAAAAATAGTCTATTTTACTGCGATGACAACAGGAAAGAAAGTAGTTTTCTCTGCTGTTGTGCTTGACGCTTCATTTTCAAGCGATTTGCTATCACAATAGCCTGCAATTCTACAGAGGCTTTTTCAAAATCGTCATTAACGATAAGATAATCAAATTCAGGAAAATGACTTAACTCATCTTGTGCCCGTTTCATTCGCTCTTGGATAACATCTTCATTATCTTGTCGTCTACCCAGAAGTCGCTGCTTGAGAATATTTAGGGAAGGAGGAACAATAAACACAGAGAGCGACTCAGGAAAAATGCGACGAATTTGTTGTGCACCCTGCCAATCGATGTCTAAAACCACATCAATTCCCGACTCTAACCGCGCTTTGATTTGCGCAACCGAAGTACCATAGTGGTGGTCAAACACACGAGCATATTCAACAAAGGCACTCTCATTAACCATAGCCAAGAACTGCTGCTCATCAACAAAAAAATAATCAACGCCATCTTTCTCACCAGGACGCATACTGCGTGTTGTATGGGAAATTGAGACTGCTATATTATCCATAGCATTGACCAATTTTCTCACCAAACTGGTTTTCCCTCCTCCAGAGGGAGCCGCGACTATTATCAAATTGCCTGTAGTAACAGTCATAGTATTTACTCTATATTTTGTATTTGTTCCCGCATCTGCTCAATTAAGACTTTCATTTCGACTGCACTTTGCGTTAAGGCAATCGAGTCTGATTTTGAGCTCAATGTGTTCGCCTCTCGGTTTAATTCCTGCATTAGAAAATCTAAACGACGTCCTGCAACTTCATTACTTCCCAAAGCCTTAGCAACTTCTTTTACATGGATCTGCAAGCGATCTAATTCTTCACTTACATCCGCGCGAGCTATCAGCAAAGCTATTTCTTGTTCGACTCTGGTATTGTCAACTTCTAATTGTAAACCATTTAAACGAGTAAATAACTTATCACGAGTCTGTCCTCCAAGGGTAGAAACTTGTTCCAAGCTATTTTGTATTTCTTTATCTAACTTTTTTAGACGAATTTCAATTTGCGTTTTTAATGCTTTGCCTTCAGCTTCCCGAACTGCTAACAGTTGCCTTAATGCCTCTTCAAAAAGTTGTTCCGCCTGCTGTCCCAATAACTCAGTATCAGGTTGCTTAACTTCGACGATACCCGGCCACGCCAAAACAGTGCTTAATGATAAATCATTGGCGATAAACTTTTTGGTTGCCAATTTTTCCCCTGCTTCCAGCAAATCATTGACTAGTTTTTCATTAATGAGCATGGATTGATTGCAATCCACTGAAGCCTGAAATTTTAATTGGCACTCCAATTTACCGCGGCTTACTTTATCACGCAGTAAAGTCCGCAATGAAGTTTCTAAAAAACGAAATGACTCAGGAAGACGAAAAGATACATCAAGGTAACGATGGTTTACAGATTTGATTTCCCAACAGAAAATTCCAGCATCAAACTGGCGTTGCACCCTGGCAAAAGCGGTCATACTGTGCGTCATATTGTGATACTAATTCGTCTAACGTGGGCGCGACTATATACTAAATTTGTACAAATGCAAGCCTTGCTTTTCAATTCATATCCCTTCTAAATTCCAAAAAAATTATTTTAATTCTTATGAAAGCAGCAGTGTTGCTTTCTTCTACAGTCTGGCAGAAATGGCTGACATAAGAGAGATCCAGGTGCATAGTCTAGAGGAAAGGTTTATACTTGCTCATTTTATCGAGGATTTATCATGCGCCCCAGTAATCGTGAGTCTAACCAATTACGCCCTATTAAAATTACTCGAAATTTTACCCAGCATGCAGAAGGCTCTGTTCTCATCGAATTTGGCCAAACACGCATCTTATGTAATGCATCAGTTATCGAAGGTGTTCCAAGATTTTTGAAAGGCAAAAATCAAGGTTGGGTAACCGCTGAATATGGCATGCTACCTCGCGCAACACATAGTCGGACCGAACGTGAAGCAAGCAAAGGTAAACAAGGTGGCAGAACCCTGGAAATCCAACGCTTAATTGGACGCTCTTTGCGCACTTGCGTTGATTTAAAAGTACTTGGTGAAAATACTATTACCTTAGACTGTGACGTTATCCAAGCAGATGGAGGCACGCGTACTGCAGCAATTACGGGGGCCTGTGTTGCGTTAAAAGATGCAGTTACCTGGATGGTGGCGCGTGAAAAACTACGCAAAATGCCAACTTTTAATTATGTCGCTGCTGTTTCTGTTGGTATTTATCGTGGCCAAGCCGTGCTCGATTTGGATTATGCCGAAGATGTCTTAGCTGAAACAGATATGAACATTGTTATGAATGAAGAAAACCATTTTATTGAAATCCAAGGGACTGCTGAGGACAAGAGCTTTAGCCGCGAACAGCTTAACAACATGCTCGCTTTGGCTGAAAGCGGAATTGCGCAATTGATTGAAATACAGAAAAGCGCTTAAATCAATAGAATTTGTAGCCTTGCCATACTAATAAGGCTACAAACCTACTCACATTTACGTATTGATATGGTCAACATTACTGACAGAATTCATCGCATCCAAGAGCTCATCGCTTCGAGTGCAAAATACTATCAGCGTTGCCCTCAGGAAATACTATTGCTCGCCGTTAGCAAAGGGCACAGTATTCATGCAATTTTGGAAGCCTATCAGGCAGGGTTAAGAAATTTTGGTGAAAATCACTATCAAGAAGCACGACAAAAAATTCAAGCCCTCCATTCTTTAGGCATTTGTTGGCATTTTATAGGACCTATTCAGAGTAATAAGGCTAAGAACATTGCTCAAAATTTCAGTTGGGTTCACAGTGTAAGTCGCGAAGAGATTGCCTATTTACTCAACAAACACCGCTCAGCTTATTTACCCCCTCTGAATGTGTGCTTGCAAATTAATCTTGATAATGAAGAAAGCAAGTCAGGCATTAGTCCTGGACAAGTCGAAGAATTGGCAGCATTCATTATTAAACTGCCTAATCTAAAATTGCGCGGTTTAATGGCTATTCCCCTACCCCAAAAGGAAGAGGAACAGCAGTATGAAAGTCTTTCACGACTTACCCATTTATTTATTGAGCTCAATAAAAAAATGGACTTATCAATGGATACTCTTTCTATGGGAATGAGTGAAGATTTAATCGCTGCAATTCGAGCGGGTAGTACTATCGTACGCATTGGACGAGCCTTATTTGGTGACAGAGAAGAGAGTGCTTAACTTGTAGAAAGGAGCATGAATGAAGATAAGTTTTATAGGCTTTGGTAATATGGCGCAAGCCATTGCTCGAGGATTAATCGCCAACAAAAAATATCAAATTTTTGCAGCAGCGCCTTCGCTTGCCAGCGAAATGCTAGAAGACATCTGCCGCTCGCCCAACAATTTGGAGATAGCAAATGTGGCAGATGTTGTCATTCTGGCAGTTAAACCTGCGAAAATAGCAGAGGTATTGCATGAAATCAGCTTAGCACTTCCTCCTCATTGCCTCCTCATTTCTGTTGCCGCGGGCGTAAGTCTCGCATCACTTGCACAACCTTGTCGCAAAGAACAGGCAATTATTCGTAGCATGCCTAACCTTCCTATCTCCATTGGTAAGGGAGCAACACCGATGATTGCAAACCATCAAGTCACGACGCTACATAAACAATGGGCTGAAGAAATATTTCAAACCTTAGGCATAGTTCATTGGACTCGTGAAGAAAATGACATGAATCCTTTTACCGCTTTATCAGGGAGTGGACCTGCTTACGTTTTTCTTTTTATAGAAGCGATGATTGAAGCCGCCAAAAAATTAGGGCTTAATGAAGAAATAGCTAAAACCTTTACCTTGCAAACATTCGAAGGTGCCTTAGCCTTGGCATCCAAGCCTAATATTGATATTAGCGAGTTAAGAAAAAAAGTAACCTCCCCTGCAGGTACAACTGCTGCTGCATTAGACGTATTGAATAGCCATGAATTTAAAGAGTTGTTATTTAAAGCAATGAAAGCTGCCAGCGAACGTGCTGCACAGCTAAGCTCCTAACTTTATCGCTCTGAACTTTATAAGGAAGAAGAATTTAGTTTGCTATGATATTCGCCGTATAATAACAAACTATCTACGCTAAAGATTTCATTTAGGGCCGGGTTGACAATTCGCTGTTTTGAGCCAAAATGGCTTGATTTTTGAACACGAAGCGCAGCATACATGAAGTATGTGAGCATCGGAGTACAGAAAATCAAGCCATTTTGGCCAAAGCAGTAAAATTGTCAACCGACCCGAAGCTTTGAGAGAAAATTATGTCAGGTTTAATTGCTGTTACTTATTTTTTAGTCGAACTATTTTTTAATTTAATCCTCTTTGTACTGTGGTTGCGAATAGCCCTTCGCTATTTTCGTATTAGTGCCTTGCATCCTGCGAGTCAGCTAATCTATCGTCTTACGAATCCCATTGTACATCCCATCGAGCGCTTAATTTACTCCGAAAACACCCCTTTAAAACAATATGATTGGGTGAGTTTTGCTTTAATCATTGTTATTGAAATCATTAAGTATTTGATAATTGGTTTAATTTTTCACGGTCTCCTACTACCCGTTTCGTACTTACTACTATTTGCCTTTACTGATTTAATTGTTCAAGTTTGTAACTTGCTTTTTTACCTTATTCTTATTCGTGTTGTTATGAGCTGGGTAAACCCTACATGGCAGCATCCCTTTCTGGATATTATGAAGTTAATTACCGAGCCACTATTAGAGATTGGGCGCCGCATTGTACCTGATATTTCCGGTTTTGATTTTTCACCTTTTATTATCCTTGTGATTTTAAAAGTGATTACGTTATTCATGGAGGCTTCACTCCCCTTTAGGATGTAAGCAAAAAAAGTTAAGGGGAGCTATACTTGAAACAGATTAACCTTGAGGATAATCTTATGACTAGTCGCCTAGTAAGCGCTTTCGGGATAGCTTCTCTTAGTTTGTCCTTAAATGCCTTTGCACAATCACAGATGTATTGCCCTCAAAATCATGGTTATATTAACTTAGGAATGACCCCTGATCAGGTCATATCAGCTTGTGGTCAACCACTCAGCAAACAGCAATCCAATACACCGGTGATGCAAAAAGTTCCAGTCATGCAGCTATTATATAATAACCAAGGTTCACAATCCGCGTTTTATGGAGTCTGGTCTTTACCAGTAGGCACTAATAGTGGTGCGCAGCTTGAAATCGATATTGTTGATAATAAAGTCAGTGCCGTACGTATAAACGGTTCCAATACGAATGCATTCTCTATCTGTGGTGGCTCAATGGTGCAAATCGGCGACCCCGTTAACAAGGTATATGGTTCCTGCGGTAATCCTTCTTTGGTTAATAACACATTCATTAATCAACCTATTCAGAGTAATCAAAAGCCTGAAATATGGACTTATCAAACTAACCAATACCAAACTCCGTTTAACTTGACTTTTGTCAATGGCAAATTACAATCCATCGATTAATTAATCTATTGTATGGAATGTATTCATGAGCGAAACAGTTGATGATTTGACTATTGCCTATAGTGAAAATGGCACTGAAACTGTAAAAGAATTGGACAAGCATGTATTATCTAAAGGTGCTTGGACAACAATTATGTATCGTTATCAAGATTGGGACAATGCAAAGCAGGATTTTGGTCAAGTTAAATATTCGATACGACGTTATCAAAAGAAGAACAATCAATATTGGATGAAATCAAAATTTAACATCTCGAGCGAAGATCAAGCCCGCAAAATCATTGACGTACTTTCTAATTGGTTAGAGGATGAAAAAAAATAATTAAAAGAAATCATTGCGAGGAACCCTTTACAAACAGTCAGCGTGAAGGGATATAAATTAAACAAGTTCCATGCTAACGAAACAATTTCTTTTTACAAATGCAGGTCACTACTTGCCACAACTATCTGCACTATAAACAGCAGAAGTATCTGAGCAATAAATTTGTCCGGTAGGACCAGAAGTACGAGCATCACTCCCAAAGAGGGTACCCCCAATATAACCGAGCAGTGAGGGTAAAAATAACAAAACTACTGCTATACACACTTGACTAATTGCTTGTCCAATAGGCACCTGGGTAGGATTGTCCTTGTGTTGCTTAAACTTCATAATAGCAACAATTGTAAAGGCTAACCCCCCTATATAACTGATTGCCGTAATAAGTCTTGCCAAACTCGTAAATGAACTTGTTATCGATGAAGAGACATTGCCCAATGTTTCTGGTGTAGCGGCTTCCACACCCTGTAGCTGTGGAAAAACTAAAAACAGTAGCAGTAAAACTAACCGCAATTGGATCATCTTATTTCCCAATTTTGAAAATTTGGTCAATCTATTATTTTTATTGGTTTTTTTAGTGAATGCATTTTATGCAATTATAGTTCTAAATTGAATTTTTTATACTCTTTTTGCGGAAATAAATACTTCATAAGCAGCAAGTCAAATTGTTTTTTTAGAGCATTTTTTGAATCCTGAGTTAAACCCCTTTATAATCTCTTGTTTATTTAGACTTTTCAGGTGCCACTTGCATGAAATATCGTTCCATAGCCTTGCTGTTGACGTTGGTGGCTGTTCTTTTTCTAACATACTCTGTATTTTTTCCTACTCAAAAAATTCATGGAAGAACTATAGAGCCGAAACCTGTCATAGTAGAAACTGCGCCAGTTACTGCAAAAATTCTTGCTGATCAATTTGAAACAATAGGAAGCTTGGCCAGCACCGATAATATCGATATCAGTTCTGAGCTTGCGGGGCAAATTTCTGCAATTTATTTCAAACCTGGAGCAAATGTTAAAAAAGGAACGTTGCTTATTCAGTTGGATGCAACCGTTTTAAAAAGTGAATTGGCAAGTGCTAAAGCCAATTTAGCTTTGAGTGAAACCAGTTATGAGCGTACTAGCGAGTTAGCAAAAAGAAAACTTGCTTCAGAACAAGCATTGGACCAAGCATTAGCTGATTTGCGTGGAAAACAAAACACAGTGAAAGCAAAGCAAGCTCAACTTGAAAAGCTAAGTCTTCGTGCTCCCTTCTCCGGAACTCTGGGTTCAAGGCAAGTGAGTATTGGACAATATGTGAAAGTAGGCCAACCACTTGTGCGCTTAGTGGCCAATCAAAAATTGCGTGTTGAATATAATCTCCCAGAACGCTATTTACCCCGTTTGCAAGAAGGTCAACAAGTTACAGTGGTATCCGATGCTTTTCCAGATGAAGTTTACACAGGCTTTGTGAATTACATTGATCCTGCTGTAGATAAAGAAACACGAACTATTGCTGTTGAAGCATTAATTGATAATAAGCAAGATTTATTATCTGCTGGGTTATTCGTACGTGTTAACCATGAATTTGGTGAGAAAAAAAGACGACTTCTTGTTCCAGAAGAAAGCTTGATCCCCACTATCAATGGCCAAAAAATTTTCGTGTTACGCAATGATAAAGCGGTGGCTGTACCTGTGAAAACCGGCGCACATCACGGGGCAATGACAGAAATCTGCAATGGCTTAAACAAAGATGATGTCATCATCATTCGTGGCCAACACAAACTTAGAGAAGGCAGCTTTGTTATTGACATTCATCAAGGATAAAAACGATTGTGATTTTTTCAGAACTTTGCATTAAACGCCCTGTTTTCACTATTGTCTTATCCTTACTGTTAGTGATTACAGGCTTTCTTCATTACAATAAACTGGTCGTGAGGCACTTACCCAATATTGATAAACCCGTGGTTCATATTGCCACTGATTTTGAGGGTGCAAGTCCAGAGCTGGTGGAGAAAGAAATTACTATTCCCATAGAAAATGGTTTATCTGGTATTTCTGGCATTGATACCTTGCGCTCAACAAGTATGCTCGGAAAAAGTCGTATCAATATTGATTTTCAACTTGGCGTTGATATCAATGAAACCATTAGCGACATCCGTAATAAATTATCAATGATACAAGCGAAATTACCCAAAGATAGTCGCCCCCCTACTGTCAGTAAAAACGATGCAGATGCCAATCCTGTCTTGTTACTAGGCTTTCACGATGGCAGTAAAACACCACTTGAAATTACCGACTATGTAAATCGTTTTATAAAACCTGTTTTACAAGAAGTGAAGGGTGTGGGAGAGGTTGTATATCATGGTAATCGTGATTATGCGGTTAAAATCGCATTAGATCCCGTAAAAATGGCAGCCCATCATATTACAGTCGCGCAGGTAAAAAGAGCACTCACTCAACAAAACATTGATGTCCCTAGTGGCCAAATAAAAAGCGATAATCGATTTTACACGGTAGTTACTCATGCTCGTTTACAAAATGCCAAGAACTTTGCCGATTTAGTAATTGCTCAACATAATAACCAGCAGATCCATTTAGGGGAACTTGCTACCATAACCGTAGGTAGTGAGAATGAGGACAATCTACTGCGAATTAATGGCAGACCCGCCGTTGGACTTGCCATATTAGCTCAATCAACAGCAAATCCAGTAGACGTCGCAATAGAGATAAAGAAGAGCCTGGCTATTTTGCAACCAACACTTCCTCCACATTTTACAGTCCAACTGGTTTTCGACTCAACTTTGTTTATTAAACAATCCATTCGTGAGGTTTATAAAACTTTTCTTGAAGCAACCTTATTTGTGGCCATTGTTGTTTTTTTATTTATTGGTAATTTACGTGCAGCCATCATCCCAATTATTACCATTCCGATATGTCTTATCAGTGCTTTTTGGCCTATGTATTTATTAGGGTTTGAGTTAAACATAATTACTCTGTTAGCGATGGTGCTGGCCATTGGCTTAGTTGTTGATGATGCTATTGTTGTATTAGAAAATTGTCATCGTCATATACAAACTGGTCTAACTCCAATGCAGGCCGCTATTAAAGGAAGTCATGAAATTATTTTTGTCATTTTAGCAATGACCATTACCTTAGCTGCCGTTTATACGCCCATGGGATTTGTTTCAGGTTTCACTGGTAAGTTATTTTTGCAATTTGGCATTACCTTGGCAGTTAGTGTACTCATCTCTGGTTTGATTGCATTAAGTTTATCTCCCATGATGTGTTCAAAGTTATTAAATAGTAAAGAAGGACGCTATAGTAACTGGTTAAATCAGCAATTTGAAAAACTAAATGGCCACTATTTCAAAAGTTTAAATTTTGCCCTGAAACATCCTTTATTGTTGATTGGTATTTTATTGAGTTGCTGTTTTATTGGTTTTTTATGCTATCACCAATTAGGTGCAGAATTAGCACCCTCTGAAGATCAAGGTTATATTATTGGCTCACTCTCTTCGCCAACCAACTCCAGTACTCATTATACTGATCAATATACCCAAGAGCTGGAATCCATTTATGAAACAATTCCCGAGAAATCAGCTTATCTTGCATCAATAAGACCCACATCAGCGTTTACATTACTAAAACTTACGCCATGGAAAGAGCGACATCGAAAGCAAAAGGAAATAAGTAATGACCTTAGCGAGAAAATGCAAAAAATCACTGGCGTCAATGTTTTTCCAGTGAGTCCCAATCCATTAGGCCAACGCATAGGCAATAGTCAATTTAGTTTAGCACTGTTGGGCAATACCTCTTATTTAAGACTTAATGAAATAAGTAGTGAAATCGTCAGGATTCTTGATGATTACCCCGGCCTTAAACATGTAAAAAATACTTTAGCACTCGACAGTGAACAAATTAATATTGAAATTGATCGACAATTAGCTGCCGATTTAGATGTTAATCTAGCTGATGTTGCCGAGTTATTATCAACCATGTTAGGTGGTAGCAACCCTGCCAACTTTACCTATGAAGGTCAGGCTTATAAAGTTATTCTGCAAGTACAGCAAGCAGAGAGACGAGATGTTGCCGTGCTTAACAAACTGTATGTGCAAAGTGGTCGTGGAAGGATGATCCCGTTATCCACCTTAATTAATGTTCATAACACCATAGGACCCGATAACCTTCCTCATTTAAATCGCATGCGCAGCGCCAATATCAGTGCTGAACTTGGGCCTGAGGCACATCTTGATGAAGTCATTAAAGATGTACAAAATTTATTACAAGAAAAGCTTCCTGACGACATTCAATACCGTTTTACGGGTGCTGTAAAAGACTATTTGGAGTCAGCTGGAAGCAGCTTTTATGCATTTTTACTGGCATTATTATTTATTTATCTAGTCTTAGCCGCTCAATTTGAAAGTTTTATTGATCCCTTAATTGTTCTTTTTAGTGTTCCTTTAAGTTTAGTAGGTGCCATTCTTACACTCTTTATTTTCCACGAAAGTTTATCAATTTACAGCAATATCGGAATCATCACGCTCATCGGACTTGTTACCAAACACGGGATTATGATTACAGCATTTGCCAATCAACAGATTAATCTTGGACAGGAGCGAATGGCTGCCGTTCTTGAAGGGGCACGCATCCGTTTTAGGCCCATTTTAATGACTACTCTGGCAATGATTCTCGGCGCTCTTCCCTTAGCCTTGGCCACAGGTGCAGGCAGTGAAAGTAGACAACAATTAGGGCTTGTTATTATCGGAGGCATGTTAGTTGGAACCTTATTCTCCTTATACATTGTACCCTTTGCTTATTTAGTCATTTCAAGAAGAAAAGCCTGCGTAAAAAACTCTTTAGCGAAAAAAGATTTTTACCAAGATGAACATGAGTTAGATTTCAAAAAAGATTAATGAGTCCCTATCTTTGCTGCGAATGACGAGGGGTACAATAGCACAACATAATGGCTCCCGCGGCCGATGCCGTGAGGTTTGTCTCCGATTAGAACAGAGTTTATCACTTTAATTTACCAGTTGCTCGCTTGACTTCCTACCATAATTATCCTGAAATTATTTTCTAGAATATAAAAAGGAAATAATATGAAAGGACTTCTGCTTCTTATTCTGTTGATAGCCAATATCAATTTAGTTGCTCAAACCACAAATTTCATCGCTTGTGCCAGTAAATATGCACTCTGCACGACAGCGAAATGTACTCCTGTAGCAGGGAAGAAAGGGATTGTTGCTTGTGATTGTGATGTGAAGACAGGTTATTCTGCGGGTACCAAGCAATGCCAACAAGTTAAAAACACGAAGAAAGGACAACTGATCTATTCACGCTATTATCCAATTAAGAGTTATGCAAGTTGTGCTAATAGCCGCCCCTGGGCTTGGTGCCTTGATAAACCTTGTATCATTGATCCGAAGAATCCATCAAAAGCAGCCTGCGCTTGTTCTGTAGTAAAAAATTTAGGCAATTACGTTATTGTGACAGATACTTATCAAAAATCCACTTGTACGACTGGACTTATTTCCTCTGCAACCATTGCCCAACTTGATCAAATCACCAATTTTCTAAAAACACAAAAAGCACCACGTCCATTCCCTATAAAGGTAGTTAATCAGGAACAATCACCGTAACATTATGGCCGGGTCTTTGGATCCGGCATACAGTAAAATAAGTTAGGAATAAAAATATAATCTGCCATATTCATAAAATATTTTTTTGCTGTTTTTCTCCAGGAAAAGAAGACAGGAATTGAAGACGTTATCTTTTCTTCAATTTTAGTTGTATTTTGGTATTTGATTTTAGTCCAAAAGATCGCTATGGTATGTCTTTCGTTTTAGCTTGATGGTTAATCCACTATGCAAGAAACGCCCGATTCTTTCGACTTTGCTCACCTCTCCCCAGATGAGATTGCCCGCCTGCTTGAATCCTATAATCTTCGTTTGACTGTCGATGAGGCATTGACGATTCAAAATGTCTTATTGAAAAGACCCCCTACTTATGCCGAATGTGTTTTGTGGTCTATACAAGGTTCCGAACACTGCTCCTATAAAAGTAGTCGTAAGTACTTGAATCGTTTTAACACAAAAGCCCCGCATGTCATCCTTGGGCCCAAGGAAGATGCAGGTATTGTCGCTGTGGCAACTGATCATCAGGGTATGCGCTATGGTATTGTCGTAAGCCATGAATCCCATAATCATCCCTCACAGCTGGTTCCCTATGAGGGTGCCGCCACTGGCGTGGGGGGCAATGTAAGGGATGTTTGTTGTATGGGTGCTGAAGTCATAGCCGTTGCCGACTCCTTACGGTTTGGGGATATTAATCGGGCTAAAACCAAATGGATTCAGGATGGGGTTGTGCGTGGTATTGCAGGCTATGCTAATCCGCTTGGAATCCCCAATCTTGCGGGTGATACCTATTACGATGAAGCCTACAATGACAACTGCCTGGTAACCCTCGTCACTTTAGGCGTAATCCGTGAAGATCAAATCATTCACTCCTACGCCCCACCGAAAGCAACAAATTATAAATTTGTTTTAATTGGTAAACCTACAGACAATAGTGGCTTTGGCGGTGCTGCTTTTGCCTCTTCAACACTCGGGGAAGAACAGCAAGAAAAAAATAAAGGTGCTGTTCAAGAACCGAATGCATTTTTACAGCGACATCTGTTAAAAGCAAATTATGCTTTTTTTGAGTTGCTTCGTGAAAAAAATCTAATTGACCAAGTTGGCTTTAAAGATTTAGGGGCAGGAGGGATTGCCTGTGCCAGTGTTGAATTGGCCGAAGCCGGTGGCTATGGTGCTGAAATTGATCTTGAGTTAGTTCCAATCAGCATGAAAAATTTATCCCCTGCTGTTATCTTGTGCTCTGAAACACAAGAGCGTTTTATGTGGGTAATTCCTGAGAACTTAGTTGAAACTTTATTAACTCATTACAACGAACGTTTTGCCTTGCCAGAAATTTGTGAAGGTGCGGCGGCGACTGTCATTGGTAACTTAAGGCAAGATGGGATGTATGTTGTAAATTATCATGGTAAAACCATCGTTTCGGCCAATGCTAAAGACATCACCCAAGGAATTTTTTACGATCGTCCTTACTCTATTAAGAAAGAGACTCTTAAAGAACCCTCTATCCCCGTCACCGATTTAAACCATACACTACTGACTCTTTTAGCACACGAAAATATTGCGTCCAAAGCCCCAATTTATGAAACCTATGATAAACAGGTTCAAGGACGTAGCATAATTGAGCCTGGGTGGGCTGATGCCGGGCTTCTCGTTCCTTTTAATGACGATAAATACCCGGAAGAAATTCGCCATACCGGCGTAGCCTTATCAATTGACCATAACCCCCGTTATTGCAAAATTGATGCTTATTGGGGGGCTGTGAATGCGGTGATTGAATCGGTTCGCAATATTGTGGCAATAGGTGCCTGGCCTTTGTCGCTTACAGATTGTCTCTGCTTTGGTAATCCAGAAAAACCTGAGCACATGGCTCAATTTGTTGAAGCAATACAGGGAATTGTTGACGCTTGTAATGCTGTCAAAATGATTGATGATCCCAAGGTAAGCTTGCCTATTGTCTCTGGGAATGTTTCACTTTATAACGAATCGGCTCATGGCTCTATTCCTCCCAGTCCCATCATTAGTTGTCTTGGGGCAATAGCTGATTCCTCAAAAGCAATCACCTATGATTTTAAAAAACCTCACTCCGTCTTATTCTTAATTGGTGAACGTAAAGATGAGTGTGGAGGGAGTGTTTATTACCAACTCCATCAACAACTCGGTAACCAGGTGCCAAGACCAGATTTGACTGCTTTTACTAAGGAAATTGCTGCTGTGTATATCGCAATTGAGCAGGAGTTGGTTCTCTCAGCTCACGACATTTCCGAAGGGGGCATTGCCGTCACTTTGGCGGAAATGAGCTTTAAAAATCAAATTGGTACCAAGGTTTTTATTCCTGGTTCTCTGCCAGATGATAAGAAATTATTTTCCGAAAGCGGCGGTTTCATTCTTGAAATATCCCCCGACAAAGTAAGTCAGGTTAAACAAATATTTAAAACAAACTCTGTTCCCTTCATCGCAATTGGCGAAACAACAGTCGACCCCATTATTGCTATTAACGGTGTCATCAATTTACCAATTAGTACCGCCAATGCGGCTTGGGAAAATGGATTACGAGGGAGGCTAATATAATGTCAAGCATTGATTATAGAGCAGCTGGAGTTGACATCGAAGCTGGAAATGAAGCCGTACGTCGCATCAAAAAATCAGTTGAAACTACCTTTTCTCCCCAAGTATTAACCAATATTGGCAGTTTTGGGGCAATGTATGATCTAAAACCTCTGATGCAAGAATATAAGCATCCTGTGTTAGTACAAAGCATCGATGGAGTCGGTACTAAAATGATGGTGGCAAAAATGATGCAAAAATTTGACACCATTGGCATTGATTTAGTCAGTGCAACTAGCAATGACATTGTCGTCATGGGAGCTAAGCCACTCACTCTGTTGGATTATATCGCCAATGATCGCTTAAAACCCGAAATTATTGAACAAATTATCAACGGCATTGTTTTGGGTTGTCGCGCAAATGGTATTTCATTAGTCGGAGGCGAATTGGCAGAAATGCCAGGAACATATTTTCCAGGTGAATTTGATTTAGTAGGGGTTATCACCGGTGTTGTCGATAAGGATAAAGCTATTTTAGGTCAAGACATAGCTGAAGGTGACATCCTGGTCGCTTTTCCCTCAAGCGGCTTACATACAAATGGTTATTCACTCGCCCGAAAGTTACTTTTTGAAATTGCCGGGTATCGCGTGGAATCCTATTTTCCAGATTTTACCCATACAATTGGCGAAGAACTCTTATTACCTCACATTAATTACACAAACCCCATTTTGCATATTCTAGAACAAAATATTCTCATTAAAGGCATGGCGCACATAACAGGCGGAGGCTTATTAGAAAATATTCCACGAATTTTGTCGAATGGTTGTGCGGTAGAAATTTATAGACAACGAATTCCAGAGCGTCCAATTTTTAATTTATTGCGACGACTCGGCAATTTAGATGATCAGCAAATGTACCGGACTTTCAACATGGGTATCGGCTTAGTTTTATTCTTGTCCCCTGAAGTACTTTCTTCCGTTCGAGATGCATTGCGTCATTTCCCTGATTATCCTCTTCTTGAGATTGGGCATGTTGTTAAAGGTACAAATAAAAAAGTGAGCTTGCTATGATTCGAATCGGTTTAATCCAATTTCCAGGATCAAATTGTGAACGCGAGACTGCATTGGCTGTAAAGCGTGCTGGAATGGAACCGATTGAATTTATGTGGAATGAATCGTTGTACAAGCTTCGTAGTTTGGACGGCTATATTCTGGTAGGAGGCTTTTCCTATGAAGATCGCGCGCGCGCTGGCATCATCGCCGCGTTAGATCCCGTCATTCAAGAGATTAAAGCGCAAAGTGAGCAAGGCAAGCCCGTATTAGGAATTTGTAATGGTGCACAAATACTTGTCGAAGCCGGAATGGTTCCGGGTCTAGACAATCAAACACATCTCGCCCTAACAGAAAATAAACGTCTTTTTGATGGGAAAATTTTAGGCACAGGATTTTATAATACTTGGGTTAACATGCGTTTGCATGACAATCCCTCCCCCACTGCCTTCAATCGTCATCTTTCGCCTAAACAAATCATCACGTTGCCCATTGCGCATGCTGAAGGTCGTTTTGTTATGACTGACGCTGTATTTAATACATTAATAGAAAAAGGATTGAGTCTTTTTCAATACTGCGACTCCCAAGGTCAGATTATTGATAACTTACCCATTAATCCTAATGGTTCAATGGGTAACCTTGCAGCCGTTTCAAATCACGCGGGGAATGTGCTAGCAATGATGCCTCATCCAGAGCGTACCAAAAATGGCGATCCTATTTTCAGATCCATGCATGATTACATTAGATCTCTTTCAAAACTCGCCGAGGACAGCGAAGTACGAGGAGACGTGGAACGGAGAACCGGAGTGTACATATCAGTACATGAGGATTCGAGCACTGCATCGACGAAGCAATTCGCCTCCTCAGTAGAGTTTGGAAAGAGGTCTATTGTAGACAACGAAAAGCGGCAATTACCAACCCCACGCTTTAGCAAACCTAAACTCTTCTCCAAACCAGCTAACAGTCATGAATGTCTGGTCAAATTAATTATCACAGACAATCATGCTTTAACAGTCGAAAAAACTTTGAGAAAGCTAGGTTTTCCCGTCACAGTGAATCGTTTTAGGCATTGGGAAATTAATTGTGATTCAACCGCAATAGTCACCGAGACTAAAAAAAGTGGGGTTTTATATTGTGAGCGCAAAGAAAAGGAAATTGTGCTGCCTGAGCATGAAGAGCAAACCCTTTCTTATCTCGTTCGTGCAAAAGAAGATTTAATTGGTCAACAGGCCTTACAAACCCTGAAAGAACACTATGCAATTCAGCCTATTAATGCAATTAATCATGGCATTTTGTGGCAGTTCCAAAGTGATAATGACAATATCCACGAACTAATTGATAACATATTCTCAACCAACATTATGGGTAATCAGTATGCAAATGAATGCTACCAATATCGCTAATTATCGTAGAGAAATTCAAGCGGCAATTCCCTTTTGCCTCCACCAAACCAACCTGCCTATAAATTATAAATCTCAAGGAAAAGTAAGAGATTTTTATGATTTAGATGAGTATGTCTTGTTAATTACTACGGATAGGCTAACAGCATTTGATAGACAGCTGGCTCTTATTCCTTATAAGGGACAAGTATTAAACTTAACAAGTGCATGGTGGTTTGAACAAACAGCCAATATTGTACCTAATCACTTGGTAGCTATACCGGATCCCAATGTTATTATTGCCAAAAAATGCACTGTATTCCCCATTGAGTTTGTTGTTCGAGGTTATATCACGGGAACTACCAGCACTTCACTATGGACACAGTACAACCACGGAGTGCGAGAATACTGCGGCCTTAGTTTTCCAGAAGGTCTTAAGAAAAACCAAAAACTTCCTCAAGCCGTACTTACCCCTACTACGAAAGAAAAAACGCATGACAGGCCAATATCACCTAATGAAATTATTTCTGAAGGCTGGATGACTGAGGAGGATTGGTTTGCAGCAAGTGCCTTAGCACTTAAATTATATCAAGCAGGCGTAGAAATCGCTAAGAAGCATGGCTTAATTTTAGTGGATACAAAATACGAATTTGGCCGCGATAGAGCCGGCAATATCATTGTTGTGGATGAAATACACACACCTGACTCTAGCCGCTACTGGTTAGAAAATACTTATTCAGCGTGTATTTCCGCAGGAATAGAACCAGAAAATATTGATAAAGAATTTCTACGTTTGTGGTTTGCAAAAAATAGTGACCCATATAACGATGAGACATTACCTGAAGCCCCTGAGCAGTTGGTTACAGAACTTGCTTCACGCTATATTCATCTTTATGAAATGATCACAGGAAATTCTTTTAGTTTTATAGAACATGATGAGCCTGTAGAAGAGCGCATTCTGCGAAATATTGCAACTTACTTAAGGTAGACTCAAATGTGCGGCATTGTTGGTATTTATAGTCACCAGCCTGTAGCTTCGGAACTCTATGATAGTCTGATTCATTTACAACATCGTGGGCAGGATGCTGCAGGTATCCTCACCTACGACCAACGATTCTATACCAAACACGGTTTGGGGTTAGTACAGGAAATTTTTACGCCGGATAATATTGCAGCCCTTAAAGGAAAGATAGGTATAGGTCACACACGCTACCCTACTGCCGGTGGCTACACAGAATCAGACGCTCAGCCTTTATGGATAGGAAGCCCACGAGGAATAGCTCTAGCACATAATGGCAATTTATCTAATTATCAAGAATTAGCAGATGAAATCCGTACCAAACAACATCGGCATCTTAACTCTTCTCTAGATTCTGAAGTCTTACTACTAATATTGGCAGATGAGCTCTCTTCTCTCTCTTATAAAGAAGAGAGTGATGAAACATTTTTTGATGTGCTTTGTGAGGCAGTAAAGCACATTTTTAATTGTATAAAAGGGGCCTACTCCATTGTCAGTGTAATCATTGGCAAAGGATTAGTAGCCTTTCGCGATCCACATGGCATTCGTCCTTTAGTTTGGGGGACTCGCGAAAACCAAGACGGTACTGTGGATACAATTTTTTCTTCTGAAACTACGCCATTTTATGCACTCGGCTTTAAACCCCAGGGAGATATCAAACCCGGGGAAGTCGCTTATGTTAACCAATCCGGCGCCCTGTCTCGTCGAATTGTCAAAACCGCCGAATTCAAACCTTGCGTTTTTGAATATGTTTATTTTGCTAGGCCAGATGCCACCTTAAACAATGTTAGCGTCTATCGCGCACGTTTACGAATGGGACAAAATCTTGCTCATGCGTGGAAAGAAAAATATCCAGAGTTATTCCCCGATGTCGTTATCCCTGCACCCTTTACAGCAAATACAGCAGCGTTATCTTTTGCCCATGAGTTAGGTGTTCGCTATTCCGAAGGATTGTATAAAAATCCCTTTATTGGTCGCACTTTTATTATGCCGAATCAAAAAGAACGTAAACGAAGTATTCGCTATAAACTCACCCCACAACGCACTGAAATTGCCAATAAAATCGTGCTAATTGTTGACGACAGCATTGTCCGTGGAACCACTTCTCGGGAAATTGTAAAAATGGTGAGAGAATTTGGGGCAAAGAAAATTTATTTCGTGTCTACTTGCCCTACTATCAAACATCCCTGTTTTAATGGAATTGATATTCCCTCCAGCAGAGAACTTATTGCAGCCACACTAACTGAGGAAGAAATTGCCAGCTATCTTGGCGTTGATATTTTGCTGTATCAAACTCAAACTGATCTAATTGAGGCAGTCACACGTCGCGGCCAACATGAAATAAAACGCCCTTGCATGTCGTGTATGGATGGTGATTATTTCTGCAATACCATTACCTCTGATAAAAAGTTGCAATTAGAACAAGAACGACAACGCAATCGACTTATAACCAGTTAACCAGTGAAACATAATGAGGATTGAACATCATGAGAATTCTTCTTATCGGTTCCGGTGCTCGCGAGCATGCCATAGCAAGAGCATTGGCACGCTCGCCTCAAAACACAGAATTGTATTGTTATGGTAGTTTTACTAACCCTGGTATAAAACAGCTATCTAAGGATTATTTTCAGGGTGACATTACCGATTGTGCAGCTATAGTAGCTATGGCCAGGAAATGGCAGATTGATATGGCTATCATTGGACCTGAGACTCCCTTAGAGAAGGGAGTTGCCGATGTGCTTTGGCAACAAAAAATCCCTACTATTGGCCCTAAAAAAGTGTTGGCAAAAATTGAAACAAGCAAAGAATTTGCTCGTGATTTAATGCAGAAATACCATATTCCTGGATCTCCTCGTTGGCAAAAATTTGATAGTCTTGAACATGTGGATCATTTCCTCAAAGTTTTGGGTGAGGGGAATTATGTCATTAAGGCAAATGGTTTAATGAGCGGCAAAGGCGTTAAAGTTGCTGGTGAACATCTGCACTCCTTCAGTGAAGCCAAGGTATTCTGCCAGGAAATTCTTGATAAAAAACAAACCTTTATAATTGAGGAAAAACTCCATGGTCAAGAGTTTTCCTTTATGTGTTTTGCCGATGGTGAACGCCTCGTTCCTATGCCTTTAGTCCAGGATCACAAACGTGCCTATAATGGTGATCGGGGGCCTAATACCGGAGGTATGGGTAGTTACAGCGATAAAAACCATAGTCTCCCTTTTTTAACAGCAAATGAAGTAAATTTGGCATTTGCCATTAACGATGCTGTTTTCAACGCCCTAACCACTGAATGCAATGAAAAATATATTGGCATTTTTTATGGGAGCTTTATAGCTACTAAAAATGGTATTTATGTCATTGAATTTAATGCGCGATTTGGTGATCCAGAAGCTTTAAATGTTCTTGCTATTTTACAATCCGATTTTGTCGAAGTTTGTAAGGCCATGGTTAATGGAGATTTAAAATCAGAGCATGTTATATTTTCTAATCAAGCAACTGTCTGCAAATATGCAGTACCAGAAGGCTATCCTGATACCCCTGTAAAAAATTTTACATTTAATTACAGCAGGGTCCAACAACAAGGAAACTTATATTTCTCTGCTGTAAATCTAATCGAGGAGCAAATTATTGCCACAGGTGCACGAACTGCCGCCTACGTTGGTATTGCAGATACAATTTTTGCTGCAGAAAAATGTGTCGAAGATGAAATCTCTGTAATTGATGGACCACTGTTTCATCGGACAGATATTGGAACACAGCCATTAATACAAGACAGGATTGATGCTATGTCAAGGATTCACCAATGATTCGCTTAGGGATATTAGGCTCAACACGAGGCACTAATCTAAATGCCATTGTTCATGCCATTAATAATGAAACTTTGGACGCATCCATTGAGGTTGTCATTAGTAATAAAATTGATGCCCCCATCCTGGAAAAGGCCACTAATTTAGGCATTAAATCAATCTTCGCCAGTTCTGATGGATTAAGCCGACAATCCTTCGATTTTTATTTGTCTAATTTGCTTAAACAACATCATGTGGAGCTGGTTATACTCATAGGGTATATGCGAATTCTAACACCTCACTTTGTGCTTAATTGGACGAATCGAATTATCAATGTTCATCCCTCCTTGCTGCCAGCTTTTTCAGGATTAATGGATCTAAATGTCCATCGTGCAGTTTTAGAGTCAGAGGCAACTGTAACTGGTTGCTCAGTCCATTTTGTCACGGAAGAGGTTGATGCAGGCCCCTTAATTTTGCAAAAAAAATGTCCTGTGTTAAGCAACGATACGCCAGAAAATTTGAAGTTACGCGTTCAGCAACTTGAAGGTCAAGCACTGGTAGAAGCCATTCAAAAATGGTCTGAGTTAGAGGTTATTGTATAACATGAATTTTATAGGAATTAACATGTCAAAAGCACTTGTTTCCGTCTTAATGGGTTCAAAATCAGATTGGTCAATTATGGAATCGGCCAGTCTCATTCTAGAAGAATTGCATATTCCTCATCAGGTCCGTGCCCTATCAGCTCATCGAACACCTGATGCTCTTTTCGAATACCTAAAATCCGCACAAGAAGCCGGGGTAGAAGTATTTATTGCCGCTGCTGGTGGGGCTGCGCATTTACCGGGCATTATTGCTGCTAAAACGCTACTGCCTGTTTTAGGTGTCCCTATGCCTTCTGCAACATTCACAGACGGACTTGATGCATTACTTTCAATCGTGCAAATGCCGGCAGGAATCCCTGTTGGTACACTTGCAGTGGGTAAAGCCGGAGCCATTAATGCCGCCATTTTGGCAGCAACAATACTGGGGAATAAATATCCTGAGTATCGTACTGCCGTACAAAAATATCGTGACATGCAAGCTAAAAAAGTGCTTGAGAATGCAGCTATTAAAGGTTAATTGCCCAATGGGCAGACTCAATAAGCAAAGTCTAGATTTTTGAGCATCGTAGCGCAGAAAATCAAGACTTTTCGGACAGTAATCGTTCAGAGGGTATGCTTGAATCTTGGGAAGCGGTTAGATTTTAGTGCAGGTTGCGCGAAAATGATGCTGAGGAAATGTAACATACATCAGTATGCGAGGCTTCCGAAGTATCATTTTCGCACAAGATGCGCCAAATACAACCACTCAGTGAATAGGGCGTGAACGCTTACTAATCAAACACTGTCAAACCCTTCCCTAATTCACAGTGAATTTTGTAACTCTTTACCTTGCTATAATCTTTGGCCTGCATCAGGGTAATACTTAATAGTGCCTGACCGTTAGATTGCAAATTGTACTTACTGTAAGCAAAAGCTGGGGTGTCAGGTAAAGAAGGATCGTTAAGGGTAAAATGTCTGTCTGAAGCTGTAATGCGTTCATTACTTATCAACATGACAGCATTAGGTCTTACCGCAGTCGTAACATCTGGTAAATCAATTTCTGAGGTGCATTCCTTAATTGCCCAAACCCATGTTAGCTGCTTCCCATTTGTAATTGCTTTAGCTACTTCCGAGAAAGATTTTAACTCTCCCGCATAGCTGTTAAAACAAATCACGGCTAAAACTGTGATAAAAATTTTTTTCATTGGCATCCCTCATCAAGTTAAAATTTCTTTACTTATGCTGGCCACATTTGTCAGCTGTTTCCGTATGAGGCCCAAAGTTTATCGTGATTTCCTATCCTTTGAAAGGGTGAAAAACCGAATCTGCAATTACTATAGAATTAACAAAATACGCCCCTTAGATAACTGCTTCAACCATTTATCTGTTACACTAAATTTATCAACATAAGATAAGGGATTATCTATGCATAACATTTTGTTTTTTTTAATTTTTTTATTTTCTTCTTCATGTCTTGCAGAAGTACATGAAATTGCTATTACCATTGATGACTTACCCTTCGTTGCCGGAAGAATGGATACTCCAGGTAATCAGCAAAGAACAACTGCGCGCTTTGCGAAAATCCTTGAGGCTCTGGTTGAAAACAAAGTTCCAGCAACGGGCTTTATTATTGCAGGAGCAATTGCCAAAGGCCAAATGGCCTTTTTAGAGCAATTTCGTCAAGCTGGATTAATGCTGGGTAATCACACCTACTCCCATTATAACTTGAATCAAATGAGCGCCGATAAGTATATTGCAGATATTGCTCGAGCTGATAAAAAGCTTGCGTCGCTGCTATCAGAGCCTAAATATTTTCGCTATCCTTATCTTGCCGAGGGTAATAAACTAAAAAAACAAAAGGTTCGTGATTACCTCGCTGCCAATCATTACATTATCGCCCCCGTCACTGTTGATAGTCTGGATTTTAGATTCAATGAAAAAATTTATAAAATTCCCTACCGTGAAAGAGAAGCGTACATCAAACGACTCAAACCACAGTACCTTGCTTTTATTTGGAAACAAACTCTTAGGGCAGAAAAAAGAGCAAAAGGACAACCTGTTAAGCAAATATTACTAATTCATGCCAATATACTTAACAGCTATTTACTAGGCGATATCATCCAAATGTATAAAGACCATGGTTACAATTTTATTAGCCTAACGGAAGCGCTTAAAAATCCTGCACCAGCAATTACTTTCCCAGCCCCTCATGAAAATGAGGATACAAAATCCCTGGAAGAAGAATTTTTTTCTTTTTGGGATGATTAATTAACTGCCTCATTGGAGGCAGTTGTCGAAATTGAAACACTGAAAAGGACTAACCTTCGACTCGCGGATCTTTTAAAAATGGCAGTAAACGGCAATAATGCTTAGCCCCCATTCTTTCACTTAATCCTTTAGCCATTGCAGTCGCCATTAACTGTGATATGGCGTATTCACAATTTAACGCCAACGCATCGTGAATAGCCGTCTGAGCTAGTGAGGAGCATAAACCCTTTTTTTGCATACGAGCCAGCGTAGCGCCATTATAGAACCCAACAACGTTATCATTAATATAGCTAGTTAACGTGGCTGCCGGTTCGTTTGTAGTTTGTGCTTTATAAACTGGAAGATTATCTCTGTCTAGGATTTTCAGTAAATAGCGATTGATAGTGCCAGAATTGGTAATCCCTTATTCAGAAAAACCTGCACTATAATCCAGGAGTAACAGCTTCAATTAATGAATGAGCCTGTTTGCCTACTTTGTCTTCCGATGCGCTGCAAACAAGCAATATACCGCAGACCAGTCCAGCTAAACCTATGGTCGCTGCAAGTGGTAATACCATAAGGCTTGCAGCGACCATCGCAGAGATTGCTGCAGTGACTAGTACAGCGATGCCTAAAATCATCATTCCCTTTCCTACATTTTTTATAGTTTCATCACTTTCAAACGTATAATTCAATTGCTGAAAATAAGATTCGGCGAATTCATTAGGTGACTCAAGAAAAGTACTTGCTTCATTAAGCCATCGCGACTTATCAACTTCCGTAGCCGACGAAAGAAAAATCTCACTTTGTAAGCTTCGCGCGGCTTTGATAACTTCAGGTTGCTCTTTATAGCTAAGAAGAACTTTATTAAAACGTTGGAACGCCTGTTCTGTTTCTGGAACTTCAGCTAGGGCACAAGAATGCTCATTTTTCTCTAAAAAATGCATTAAAGCATTTAATACTATTTGCCCTGATTCATTTTCTTTTATTTTACGACAAGCCTGAGCCAGCTGGGAGTTAGCAGAATGTTCTGCTCGCAGTGTTGCCAAGACATTTGCTGTATCTTCATAAAGGAGATCCATAACCAGCTTTACCTCATTAAAATATTGGTTATGTTTATAAGCAAAATGCCAAAGCCCTTTAAACTCAAGAGATTGGCTCAAGTACCCAAGAAGTTCCACACTTTGTAAATAAGATTGAGGGCTTTCTGTTACTCGATCTAAATCCAAAATCTGCTGGTAGTATAGTCTTAAGACTTGCAGACCCAGCTCGGTTTTATCTCGATCAAGACTAATTTGCGGTCGTTGCCGTTTCACCACATTCGAACAGTCAATAAATATTTGTCTTAGTTCTTCAGGGCTTATATTTTTTTGCTCCCCTACACGTTGTATAGCAAGAAACAGCACAACAACCAGAGCACTACGCGAGCGTCCCGCCTTGCAGTGAACATAAACAGTTCCTCCTGCTTGATATACACTCATCATTTTTTGCAGTGTCTCAAGTACAAGAATAGGGCTGGCATTATCGGAATAATCTGTAAACGGTAAATGGTGGTGACTAATTCCAGCTTGACACCACAGAAAAGGTGCAGTCACTTCAAAAGGTGTGCCACAGCCAGCAAGCTCAAAACAGTCGTTACAAGAAACGACTAATCCATTAGGTATCAATTCACTTAACAAATCTTTATTAAATGAATCAATCGGAATTTGTCCTAAAAGCAGACGGCCACTACCATTCTCATCACGAAGGATTTCATTATAAGTATCCCAACCCACAAGCCTTTGTGCACGATTGAAGAAATGGCTTGTACCAAAGATAGCCCTGGAGGATAGCTTGGCCTTAGTTAGTGAAAAATAAGGTAAGTAATCTGATCTTTTCAATTAATAGCCATCAACACCGACAAATTGGTCAATATGATAGCATTTAATTCATTTATAAATCAAGAAGACCAGATATACTTAATTCATTTAGAGGGAACTCTAGCCATCCGAAAATGGCTAGAATCTATCAAAAATAGCAACCAATACCATCAAATCCAATCACTTCACATTTTTGCAATGATGAAGCATCGAGCTTATAAGAAACAAAGCCAAAGTTAGCAATGATTTGTCCTGTTTTAGTTTGTGTTAACTTTGGTTGTGTATAAGCTAATTGCGATTCACAAGCTTTTTTTACAGGTATCCAATGCACTTTGCCTTTGTTTACTACAATAGCATTGGGTTGATAGGCTTCTTGACCACAAGAGGTTAAAGCTAATTCTTTAGCTTTTGGCATCGTTAAAATCAGATCATAATTAGCCATTGCCGCTTTTACTGCATTTTCAGCATCCAAAATTCCATGACCACAAGGCTTTTTCCCAATGCAAGAATTATTCTCGTCCGAGGTTTGGCCAAAATTATGAGTAGTCGCGTAAAGAATTTGTTCTACTTTTTCCGGTGTAATATAACCATCACTCACAGCAAAAATTAATCCCGCCACACCTGCAACATGGGGTGAGGCCATGCTGGTCCCTTGATAGAAGTCAAAACCGGAATTTTGATAGCCACCACCTGGCTTAACCGTCGATAAAATTCCTCCTTTTCGGCCATAGCGTAAGTCTCCCCCCGGTGCCGCAAAGGAAACGCTAGGACCATAATTTGAATAGTAAGCTCTAAGCCCGGCAGGCCCCGTTGATGCCACTTTAATTGTGCTGTTGCATACCGCTGGTGCATTATAATGCTCCCAATGATTATCATTGCCAGCTGCAACAGCAACAACGGCTCCCTTTTCTCGGGCATAGAAAAGAGCTTCTTGCAAAGCCTCATCACAATGGTCTATTTCTTTGCCTGGACGTTCATCTACACCAAAGCTCATATTAAGAACTTTTGCTGGATGAGGATTAACAGGTACTCCAGGAACTTCACCGCCAACTGCCCAATAGATAGCGTTAACCACCTGACTTTCATAAAACATGCCGGAAGCATCTGGGATTTTAATTGCTAACACTTTCAATTCCTCTCCCATCCCTGTCATTACATCACCATAACCCGCAATAGTTCCAGCCACATGCGTTCCATGATAAGACCCTGTTTCATCGCTGATATCACGATTATTAGCAGCAAAATTCCATCCCCAAACATTCCCCTGTTGATCTTTAACAAGGTTATTGACCAAACTGCTATTAAGAGCAACCCCAGTATCAAGAACAGCAACAACAATAGATTTTGAGGCTTTGCCAGTGGTATACGCCCAGGCACCATCTCGACGTCCCGCAGCAGATTCGAGCATCACACCTCCTGGCGAGGAAAACTCATCCCATTGCGACTCATGTGAAAGGAGTGTTGACGAAGTTTCATCGACGAGTTTAGGGAGAGGTTTAAAATAGCCTACTCTGTCTTCTAGAGCATACGCTATTTTAGGATTACTTCGCAGATCACTTAAAATCTTTGCTAAAAGCATTTTTTTATCGTTGTTATTCTTCATACCAGACGTTTTGTAGATCAAAGAATAAGCTCCGCCAGCCATTGGCGTTAGTGATTGAAGCGGCAAACCGGAAACGCTCCTTAGCTGTGCTTTTAGTGTGAGTAGGGATAATTGCTCTTTATATTTCACAATTAAACGGATTCCCTCATCAGCAATAGCCATTGAGGTGAATGTTAGGAATATCAATCCTATAAGTGACTTGTAACGCATGCATGCTCCTTTGCTTTAAATATCCAAATGATAGTATGCAAAAGAAAGCTAAACTCTGGAAGTGGATTAAGGAAACAAACCACACTCCTTGCTTACTATCCAATGGCCAAAGCTAATCAGTATTTAATATAAATAGAAAGGTAAGCCGCATTGCTGCAGAAACATGCATCAAACACGGCTTTACTATTGATAATTAATTTCCCAGGACCTTAAGCAGCCATAACTACTCACTACCAGGGTAAATATTTGTTAAATCAGAGCATATTAATGTCAAGTAGTATAATTATATTCGCTTTGCGAAGTCCCTTCATCTTTTTCAAGAGAGAAAAAGGAGTGCGAATTGATAGAAGCATTCATTTTATGTTTTTCTAAATTTTTCTCCAATTCAGCAACAACATCTAATGTTATTTTTGCATTAATTAATACAATTTTTACTAAATCAATATTAAAGTAGGAAAGCTCCTCTGGATTGTGGGCCTTCCCATGAGGGCGCGCCATACCACCTGTGGCGTGCGTATGAGTTATCATATCTGTGATATAATTTTCCAGTTGTATTCGTTTATGAGAACTTCCATTTCCTACTTCGGAAATTGTTCCACCTAAATGTTTGGTGATGAGAGAATGAATTTTTTTGTACTTAATTCCTCTCTTCCCTTCTAAAATTTCGCGCAATAAAGCCACATGTTTTGGTTTTAACGCATTTAACATCGCCTCCATAGCAACATTTTTATACGTTGGAGTTTGTTTTTCTGGAGTATCGACCTCTGACTTTGCTTGGTCTCGCATTTGAGCTAGTTTTTTATCTTCTCGTTTTTGGTTTACTTCATGACGGAACTGTTCTAGCTTTTCTTTTTGCGTTTGAGCAAAATTGTCTTGCTCTCTTTTTCTTTGCTCTAGAAGCTCCAGCTGTCTTTTTTCATTTTTTACTTGCTGTTCCTGGGCTTGTCTTAACTGCTCAGCTTCCATTTGCTTGACTTGTTCAAAGCACGTAGTTAGTGAGGCATTCATCCCTTTAATTTGCCCTAGAACCTCATCCATACTTCGATTGCACTCTATGGTAAAAATTTCAAGCTCTTCTAGAGTAGAGATTTCCTGGGGAAACTCATCATTTAATCTTTTCTTGATAATAGCAATAATCTCTATTACAGAATCAAAATCACTCTCCACAAACGACGTGGTAATGAATGTTTTTTTGCCTGACTTTAGGTCTTTAAACAATTGGTGAGTTGCTGCAAATGAAGAATTAATTTCGTTTAATTTTTTCCTACCTTCTATCACAAAATTTTTGTACGCATTTGTTAAAGAGAGTGCATAATTTACTTGGGTCTTAAAATTATTAATTATGTCAATTATTTTTTGATAATGTTGATCAACGGCAAAAAAAGTGTTCACATGATTTTCTATCTTTTGTATGGTTTCTTTATGCTCTTGAAATTTACTCTTGTATTCGGCAATGGTAGCGCTGATCGATTTTTCTGCTAAAGTCACTTGGGTTAACTCATGAGAGAAATCTTTTTTAAATGGCGATTTGATTTCAGTGACCTCTTTCAACAAATCTATGAGGACTTCATTTACATTTACCCCCTGAGATATAGGCTCCAAAAAACTGATGTTGACTGATGATTGATGAAATTCTTCGCCATTTCTTATTCTCTTTTTCTTTGAAGTTCTATCTTTAAATTTTATTGTTTGCGCCAGTTGCTCATAATTGGGGGGGAGAATGGGTTGAAGTTGGGTATGAAGTAACTTTAAAGAATCTAATTCGTGAAAGGTTGCTGAAAGTTTCTCTTGTATTTCCACATCTTTTGATTTAATCCTATCACGAGAAGAGATGCTATACCGCATTTCATAATCCAGTATCAGATTTAGTATCGCAATCGCTTGGGTATTTTTTAATGAGGCGATCCTTCTTATTTCTTTAAAAAAATTAATACGCTCTGATAAGGTCTTCTCTAAAACAGGTAAATATGAAATTTGGAATTCCTTTGGTGTGACCTTAACATTAAAAATATCTTGAGCATATCCCACAATATCTTCCTGATTTATTTCATTCCTAGCCATTTTGAATAGATAAATTTTGTGGCTTATTAAATAACGGACACGTATCTCAATTAAATTAATTATTTGATCGAATGCAGGTGCTAAAGTGTGCGAAATTGGCATTATATGTCTTTTATCAATTGCAGATGAGCAATTATTATTCATATAGGTATTTATGTCAACACAATATGGCTTTTACTCAGATTGTCAAACGTTAAATGCTTTTAATCTGAACCGATGGAGAAAGCGAATCATTTAATATTCTCTTAATTTATTAAAATTACAATATGAACCAATAAGAGACAAATTTGTTGCAATTTTTTTATCTAGAATATTTATGAGAGTTCTCAAATCGATAATTGGTTTTTTCAAGAATTGGGAAGGTGCTTATAAAGAACTAAGAAATCATGGTCACAAGGATTTGCCTGAGCCGGAATTTGCTGCAGAAAGAACCATAAATACGGAAGCTACTTCATTCTTTTTTTCAAACCAACACCCCTCTCCACCGGCTTGTCCTGATTTTTTTACGCATTCAATGACAGAAGATTTGGCCAATGTTGGTGAAAAAAAAGCCTTAGGCTA
>NZ_LNXV01000036.1:390593-417187 GCF_001467025.1 Legionella brunensis
ATGCAGTTCGCTGAGATTAGAAAGGCTGGTTTTGACGAATTTCGCATTAGTGTTTTATTGAGAAAAAAAGGGCTCAAGATTTTTGTAATTCCTAATCCCACACCAGAAGAACTTTATGCTTATAACCCTGAAATTGATAAATTTGTTCATATGGAGGACAATAGGAAATACGATGTAGTTCCTAAAGGACACTTTCGGGGCATTCAATCTGGAGCCCTAGTTGCCTATGATGAAGAAGCAGTGGCTAGTTTTTTGCAAGACAATATCGCAATCATAGAAGATGAAAACGGTGAGGAACCTGTAGAAGAATATAAATGGCCCATGAATCCTGCAGATTTTATCGATATGGTGTTTAGAAAAAACGCCAAATCAAAAGGCATGAATATTTTAATACATAAGATTTTTCAGGAAATGCCTGAGCGCAATAGGTTATACAACCTCTCCTAAGTTTAACCCCAAACAAATTTTCATAACAAAGATTAAAGCATTTGATTCCCGCGGTCGATGCCGCAGCAATGCGAAAACGTGAATCCCTACGGCAAAGACCGCGGGGTTCATGTATTCACTAAAAGAGGTGTTACAGGCATTGTAATCTAAATTAAGAGAGCAGTACAATCACCCGAAACAACTTAGTAACGGTAATGTTCTGGTTTGTAAGGCCCATTGATTGATACACCAAGGTAATCCGCTTGCTCTTGGCTAAGTTTAGTTAGTTTAGCTCCAATTCTATCCAGATGAAGTCTTGCTACCTTCTCATCCAAGTGCTTAGGCAGCACATACACCTGATTATCATAACTGCTGCTATGTTGGAACAACTCTATTTGAGCCAATATCTGATTGGTAAAAGAGGCAGACATCACAAAACTAGGGTGGCCAGTAGCACAACCTAAATTGACAAGGCGCCCTTCAGCAAGAATAATCAATCGCTTATCATTTGGGAATATGACATGATCAACCTGGGGTTTGATGTTTTCCCACTTGTATTGACGTAAACTTTGGATATCGATCTCTGAATCGAAATGGCCAATATTGCATAAAATAGCCTGGTTTCTCATGCGTACCATATGATCATGGGTCACAACATGATAATTGCCCGTAGCGGTAACCAAAA
Source organism: Legionella brunensis (assembly GCF_001467025.1). Classification (GTDB taxonomy): domain Bacteria; phylum Pseudomonadota; class Gammaproteobacteria; order Legionellales; family Legionellaceae; genus Tatlockia; species Tatlockia brunensis. The sequence goes on from NZ_LNXV01000036.1 coordinate 391,705, forward strand.
TATCCACTTGCTCTGCCACATCATCCAGAGTGACTACGCGATAACCTTCCATAGCGGCCTGTAGAGCGCAAATAGGATCAATTTCACCAATCCAAACAGTAGCACCTTGTCCGCGTAAGGCTTGAGCGCAACCTTTGCCTACATCCCCATAACCAAGAATTAATGCAACCTTGCCGGCTATCATGACATCCGTTGCTCGTTTTAGACCATCGAGTAGCGATTCACGACAACCATATAAATTATCAAATTTAGATTTAGTAACAGAATCATTCACATTAATAGCAGGTATCTTTAACTGGCCCTTCTTAGCCATGTCATAAAGTCTGGCCACTCCTGTGGTAGTTTCTTCAGAAACACCTTTAATATTGGCAAACATCTCTGGATATTTTTGGTGAATCAGCTGGGTCAAATCACCACCATCATCCAAAAGTAAATTAGGTGTCCATCCGCCAGGACCACGTATAGTTTGCTCGACACACCACCAATATTCCTCTTCTGTTTCTCCCTTCCAAGCAAACACAGGGACACCGGCAGCAGCGATTGCAGCCGCTGCATGATCTTGCGTAGAAAAGATATTACAAGAAGACCATCTCACTTCTGCGCCCAATGCTTGCAATGTTTCTATCAAAACTGCTGTTTGGATAGTCATGTGTAAGCAACCTGCTATGCGCGCCCCTTGTAATGGTTTTTTATTAGCCAACTCTCGGCGTAAAGCCATTAAACCTGGCATCTCTGTTTCAGCAATAGCAATTTCTTTGCGACCCCAGGTCGCAAGAGACAGATCAGCCACCTTATAGTCTTGTGTTGAATGGCTTTGTTTCGCCGCAATATCCGCGTGTTTCATAAATTTATCCTTTGGTGGTTAGGCCTATAAAGCTTTGCTTAAGACGGCTACTTTATCTAACCGCTCCCAAGGAAATTCTTCGCGACCATAATGCCCATAACTAGCCGTTTTACGATAGATAGGTTGCAAAAGCTCGTGGTGATCAATAATACCCTGTGGTGTTAAATCAAAATGAGTATTAATCAGATCGATAATTTCCGCATCAGGAAGACGCCCAGTACCGTAAGTATTAATGCTAATTGATGTAGGCTCAGCAATACCAATCGCATAAGACACTTGAATTTCACATTTATCGGCAATACCAGCGGCCACAATATTTTTAGCCACATGACGTGCCGCATAAGCAGCGGAACGATCTACCTTAGACGGGTCTTTACCTGAAAAACACCCTCCACCATGGCGCGCCATACCGCCGTACGTATCAACAATAATTTTTCTGCCTGTTAAACCACAATCACCTAAAGGCCCGCCGATAACAAAGCGGCCAGTAGGATTAATGTAGAAGCGTGTGTGGGAAGATAACCATTCAGCAGGCAGAACAGGCTTAATAATTTCTTCACGCACCGCTTCAATTAAATCTTTATGGCTAATATCAGGTGAATGTTGTGTGGAAAATACTACCGTATCAATGCCAACAGGAATGCCATGCTCATACTTTAAGGTCAATTGGCATTTAGCATCTGGACGAAGCCAAGGTAATTTCTTTTCTTTTCTTAAAGAAGCTTGTTTTTCCATGAGTCGGTGCGCGTAGGCAATTGGAGCGGGCATATAAACATCCGTTTCCCGGCTAGCATAACCAAACATTAACCCTTGATCACCTGCACCAAGAATTTTTGTTTCCTGATTATCAACCCCAAGTGCAATGTCAGGAGATTGCTTGCCAATCGCACTCAGTACTGCACAAGAAGCCCAATCAAAACCCATTTCTGAACTATTGTAGCCGATATCTCGAATGACTTCGCGGACAATTTCCTCAACATCAACCCAAGCCGTAGTGGTTATTTCCCCACCAACTAAAACCATTCCGGTTTTTACAAAGGTTTCACAAGCAACACGAGCATTACGATCCTTCGTTAGAATTGCATCAAGAATCGCATCTGAAATTTGATCAGCTATTTTGTCAGGATGACCTTCCGAAACTGATTCAGACGTAAAAACATGAAAATCACTCACGCTATATCCTCTTTAAATTGATTTGATTTCATCAAAGAAATGAATTGATCAAAAATTGTCAAAATATCATGAGGGCCTGGGCTTGCCTCAGGATGTCCCTGGAAACCTAAAGCTGGTTTTTCCTTATGCTGAATTCCTTGCAAGCTTTGATCAAATAGAGAACGATGCGTTACCTGCAAACAATTGGGTAAAGAAGCTTCCTCAATAGTAAAACCATGGTTTTGACTTGTAATAAAAACCCGTTGAGATCCATTAGTTTCGACAACAGGATGATTAGCACCATGATGGCCAAATTTCATTTTAATGGATTTAGCTCCACATGCTAAAGCTAAAATTTGAAATCCTAGGCAAATTCCTAACAAAGGGATACCTTCTTGCAGAAATTGACGAGTCGCTGCAATAGCATAATCACAAGCAAGTGGATCCCCAGGACCATTTGACAAGAAAACACCATCAGGATTAAGTGCCATTACTTCTGCAGCGGATGTCTTTGCCGGAACAATCGTTATATAACAACCCTTGTCATGCAAAATTCGCAAAATATTATGCTTGACACCAAAATCATAGGCAACAACATGAAATTGATTAGGTTTTGATTCATTGGCCCAGGCACCTCGTCCCTCATGCCAACGTTCGATAGTCTGTCTCGATACTTCACACGCTAAATCCATCCCTTCCAAGCCAGCAAAGTTTTTTGCTTTTTCTATTGCTTTTTCAATCACAGAAGCATTAGTGCTAATGCAAGCAGCAATAGCTCCTTTCTCACGTAGGCTCAGCGTTAATTGGCGGGTATCAATCCCTGCAATAGCAACGACACCTTGTTTCTTTAACCACTCAGGTAAAGATAGTTCAGCACGGTAGTTACTTGAATGCAGCGAACATTCACGTATAACCAGACCAGAGGCCCAAACCCTGGAAGACTCCATATCTTCTGCATTACAACCGGTATTGCCAACATGCGACGTGGTTAAGGTAATGATTTGTTTAGCGTAGGAAGGGTCGGTGAGCATTTCCTGATAACCAGTCATAGCTGTATTAAAAACCAGTTCTCCTACACAATCACCACTAGCACCAATGGATACGCCTTCAAACACAGTTCCATCAGAAAGAACTAAAATTGCTGGTTTATTGAACATACAAGACTCTTAAACTCGTGCGCGATGCTGCTGTTTTGCAGACCGCGCACAATGACTGCGTAAAGTACTAAATTGTACAGTAGGTTTACTAAAATTTCATGTCTTCAAAAAATTTTTTTACACCATCGAACCAGGAACTTGAACGTGGCGAATGTGTTTTTTTACTGCTGTCTAGTGAATCTTGTAACTTTGTCAGTAATTCTTTTTGCTCTTTTGATAAACTCACTGGGGTTTCAACAACAACTCTGCAAAGCAAATCTCCCGTAGCATGGCCACGAACCGACTTCATCCCCTTTCCTCGTAAGCGGAAGGTTTTTCCTGTTTGAGTTTCAGCTGGAATCTTTAAAGTCACTCGTCCTTCCAGAGTGGGCACTTCAATAGAGCCGCCTAAAGCAGCAGTTATAAAACTGATTGGTACTTCACAATAAAGATCACTTTCATGGCGTTCAAAAATTGAGTGAGCCTTTATATTCACTTGAACATACAAATCTCCTGCAGGTCCACCATGAACACCAGCTTCTCCTTCACCACTGAGACGTACACGATCACCGTTATCGACACCTGCGGGAATCTTGACCGTCAATTTTTTACTTTCTCTGATTCTTCCTTGTCCATGGCAATTACCGCAAGGATCAGTAATTACTTTTCCTTCTCCATGACAACCTGGACAAGTTTGTTGGATTGAAAAAAAACCCTGTTGGATTCGAACTTGCCCTACCCCATTACACGTTTCACAATTTTTAGGGGTGGAACCTTTTTTCGCGCCTGAACCTTCGCAAACTTGGCAAGACACATGCCTTGGTACAGTAATTTCAATTTGTTTGCCTAGTGCTGCTTCTTCTAGAGTAAGTTGCACATTAAATTGTAAATCAGCTCCGCGCTGAGCTCTGGATTGTCTGCCATGTCCTCGGCCACCAGAAAAGATATTTTCAAAAATATCTTCAAAAACATCACCAAAACCGCCGAAGCCACCAAAACCACCAGCACCGCCCATTGAAGGGTCAACACCAGCATGACCGAAACGATCATATGCTGCCCTTTTTTGCGGGTCTGACAATACCGCATAGGCTTTTTGTATTTCCTTAAACTTCTCTTCGGCTTCCTTGTCATTAGAGTTACGATCGGGATGATATTTCATTGCCAATTTTCGATAGGCTTTCTTTATTTCACCCTCCTCAGCACCACGATTTACACCGAGAAGTTCATAATAATCCTGCTTTTCCATAACTCTAATACTCTAATTAAAATTTAAACTATTTTACCATAAAAAATTCAGTCCACTTATAATTTCAGCGACACTACCCACTATAAGACAACACGATCCTCTGAGTTTCGCTACTGTATTAGGGAAATATCCCTCCCATTGTTAGTGAGAGCTACATATTTTCCTAATAATAACTGGAAAGTTATTATTTTTATTATTATAGAAGTACAAGAAAGAAACGGAGTGGATTAACACCCACATTTCTTTGCCACAGTAAATTGATGACGCTATAAAATTATCCACGCCATCAATTTATCTTATGTTTATTACTTCTTATCGTCTTGTACTTCTTCAAACTCAGCATCAACAACACCCTCATCAGCTTGTTGTTTAGCTGGCTCTTCAGTTGCTTTCGTCTCATGAGGAGTCTGTGCTTGGCTTTCAGCAGTTTTCTTTGCATAAACACGTTCGGCCATTTTACCAGAGACATTCGTCAAGACTTTTAATTTATCTTCAATTTGTGCCTTGTCATTACCCTTGATAGCTTCCTTCAATTCAGCTATTGCTGTTTCTATGCCGCTTTTTTCATCAGCCGACAATTCACCTTCCAAGTCTTTCATTGATTTTTCACTGCTATGAATGAGGCTGTCAGCCTGATTACGAATATCAGCCATTTCTTTAAATTTCTTGTCTTCATCCGCATGAGCTTTAGCATCTTTTACCATTGCCTCAACTTCTTCATCACTCAAGCCACTAGAAGCTTTAATAACAATTGATTGTGCTTTCCCAGTTGCTTTATCTTTAGCAGAAACATTCAGTATACCGTTAGCATCAATGTCAAAAATAACTTCAATTTGTGGCACACCACGTGGTGCAGGTGGGATATCAGTTAAATCAAAACGCCCTAATGATTTATTCGCAGAAGCTTGTTCGCGCTCCCCTTGCAATACATGGACAGTCACAGCTGTTTGATTGTCATCAGCTGTTGAAAAGACTTGATTTGCTTTAGTTGGGATTGTTGTATTCTTCTCAATAAGCTTAGTCATGACACCACCAAGTGTTTCAATTCCTAAAGAGAGTGGTGTTACGTCAAGCAATAAGATATCTTTCACATCTCCCGACAAGACAGCCGCTTGGATTGCAGCGCCTACCGCAACAGCCTCATCAGGGTTTACGTCTTTACGTGGTTCTTTTCCAAAGAAATCCTGTACTTTCTTTTGTACCATCGGCATACGGGTTTGACCACCAACGAGAATAACCTCATTGATTTGAGAAACATTCAAGCCTGCATCCTTCAATGCAATTTTACAAGGCTCAATAGAGCGCTCAACTAAACTTTCAACAAGTGACTCTAATTTAGCGCGAGTTAGCTTAATATTTAAGTGTTTAGGTCCTGAGGCATCTGCAGTAATATAGGGCAAATTCACATCCGTTTGTTGTGCGGATGACAACTCAATTTTTGCCTTTTCAGCAGCATCTTTTAAGCGCTGTAACGCTAGCGGATCTTTATGTAAATCAATGCCGGACTCTTTTTTGAATTCTGACGCAAGATATTCAATCAATGCCAAATCAAAATCTTCACCACCCAAGAAAGTATCACCGTTTGTAGCCAACACTTCAAATTGATGCTCGCCATCAACCTCTGCAATCTCAATAATAGAAATGTCAAAAGTACCGCCCCCAAGGTCATAGACAGCGATAACAGAGTCACCACGTTTTTTGTCCATACCATAAGCAAGTGCGGCAGCAGTTGGCTCATTAATAATACGTTTGACTTCAAGACCAGCAATACGGCCAGCGTCTTTTGTCGCTTGACGTTGAGAATCGTTGAAATAAGCAGGAACAGTGATCACTGCCTCTTTGACTTCTTCACCAAGATAATCCTCAGCAGTTTTTTTCATTTTACGTAACACTTCCGCTGAAATTTGTGGTGGTGCTTTATCTTGGCCTTTGACACGAACCCAAGCATCCCCATTGTCAGCTTTAACAATTTTGTAGGGAACCATTTTTATGTCTTTTTGCACAATTGCATCATCAAAACGACGACCGATCAGGCGCTTTACCGCAAAAAGGGTGTTATCTGGGTTAGTAACTGCTTGACGCTTGGCAGATTGACCAACTAAAACTTCATTATCATCAGTAAAAGCCACGATTGAAGGTGTAGTACGATGACCCTCACTATTCTCAATTACGCGTGGTTTATCGCCTTCCATTATGGCTACGCAGGAATTTGTTGTACCTAAGTCGATTCCGATAATTTTTGCCATTTACTCTTGCTCCGATAGTTTTATTGCAATGTTTTTCATATGGGGTGATATTTATAAATTTCAAGCCGTCTTTTAAGAGTTAGGCTTTTTCATCAATAGATTTAGCCTTAGTAACAACAACTCTGGCAGGTCGAATTACCCTGTCATGTAATTTATAACCTTTCTGGAATACAGCAAGAACCGTATTGGCAGCAGCATCTGCACTCTCTTGTATAGACATTGCTTCATGTTCTTGGGGATTAAAGGATTCACCGATAGGATCTAACTGTTGGACACCATTTTTTTCCAAAACGTCAAGAAACAATTTCATCGTTAGCTGCAAACCTTCATGCATGCTACCATTCTTTTCCTTTTCAGAGAGTTGTAATGCCTGCTCTATGCTATCTGCTACAGGAAGAAAAGCAGTCAGTAATTTTTCTACACCATAACGATGAGCATTAGCCACTTCTCGCTCTGCTCGTCGACGAACATTGTCTAATTCAGCCAGCGCCCTCGCTGCTTTTTCCCAATTTTCATGAGCCTTTTGCTCAGCAAGAGTTAATTGCTCTTCAAGCGCTGCATAACTTGGATGCTCTAAGGCCGCTTCGTGATTGTCAGAAGAATCAGCATCCTCCAAAAGCTCTTCATCGTCCTCATCCCAAGACTCTTCTTGATCATGCTCATGTTCTTCTTTAATTTTCCGCCAATTTTTTTTGTTATCTTCGCTCATGTATACACTCCCGAATAAAATGATGGCAGTAATTGGGGGCTTTTAGGAAAAATTCAAGCCCTAAGCAGCAAGACTTTTCTTATTATCTCCATGCTAAATATTTTTGATTGTAGTAAATTACATCAAGTATAACTTGCTAGAACTGTTCATTCATCGCATACTCGGTATTATAGATAATCAAGAGGTTCTTTTTTATGCGTGAGTGGTCGCCAGTTTCTTGGCAAGAATTTTCTTATGAACAATCAGCCAGTTATCCTGATCAAACTCAACTTGCAAAAGTTGTGGAGCAATTAAGTCAACTCCCTCCCCTTGTTACCAGTGGAGAGATCAAACATTTAAAACAAGCAATTGCTAAAGCGGGTCGAGGGGAAGCCTTTATTCTACAAGGTGGCGATTGTGCCGAATCGTTTAACGAATGTCGCTCAGATATCATCACCAATAAGCTTAAGATTTTGTTACAAATGAGTCTTATTTTGCTGCACGGTATGCGAAAACCTATTGTCCGAATAGGGCGTATCGCTGGTCAATACGCTAAACCTCGCTCATCAGATTATGAAACCATAGGCGGTGTTACTTTACCTAGTTATCGTGGCGACTTGGTCAATTCGCAGCATTTTGATGCTGATTCACGTATCCCGAATCCTAAATTAATGCTACAAGGATATAGCTGTGCAGCAATGACATTAAATTTTATTCGCGCGCTATTAGATGGGGGTTTTGCCGACTTAAATCATCCACAACGCTGGGATTTACGATTTGTTGAACACTCTCCTCAAGCCGACGAATATCATGCAATCGTGCGTTCTCTTTCTGACTCATTAGCCTTTATAGAGGCAATCGATGGCTTGCGCGATAGCTCTCTGAATAAAGTCGATTTCTACACTTCCCATGAGGCCTTACACCTTCATTATGAGCAAGCATTAACTCGACATTTGCATGATGGCTTATGGTATAACTTATCCACTCATTTGCCCTGGATAGGTATGCGAACAGCCAAATTAGATAGCGCTCATCTGGAGTTTTTACGGGGAATCCAAAATCCAGTGGGCATCAAAATTGGCCCAAGCGCCACTAAAGAATGGTTAGCGGAAGTGATTAAAATTATTAATCCGCAACATGAAGAAGGACGATTACTTCTTATAACGCGTTTAGGTACCAAAGAAATTCAAAAATTATTGCCACCACTTATTGAGGCAGTGAAAGCAACTAATTGTCCTGTCACTTGGTCGTGCGATCCCATGCATGGCAATACTGAAACGACTCCTGATGGCATAAAAACAAGACATTTCGATAATATTTTGTCTGAATTGCAACAAGCGGTGAATATTCACCGCCAAATGGGGAGCTATTTAGGAGGCGTTCATTTTGAGCTTACTGGGGATAATGTGACCGAATGTATTGGTGGAGCGCGTGGATTAAATGAAGAAGATCTCAAGAGAGCCTACCGCAGCCTGGTTGATCCTCGATTAAATTATGAGCAATCTTTAGAGATGGCTATTCAACTAAGCCGCCAATTTAAATCGATATAACCAGTATTCCCGAAAGAGAGGCCGCAAGAGTCATAATATGAACACCCTATTTGCCCCTGCGGTCTATAACGCAAAAAATATAAGAGTTCATCCCTAATTCAATAAATCTTAAGAAAAGATAGGTTTTAAAAAATTGGGGATCCGTTGCTCTAGCCAATAGACTGGCATCCAGGGTACATTACCAGTGATAAAACCTACATGTCCTCCTGTAGAGCTGAGTTCAAGAACAATATCCTGCGATAACTCATCCTCTTGTGGTACAACTTCCGGAGTCATAAAAGGATCATCCAGTGCATGGATAATCAGTGTTGGTGTAGCAATGCCGCGTAAATATTTACGTGAGCTTGCATCACGATAATATGTATGGACATTGGGAAATCCATGCAAAGGTGCAGTTACAAATTCATCGAAGGTCCAAAAACACTGCCATTTGTGCATATTTTTAATAGGTTCAGGCAAATTGTCATGGAAAGCACTTTTCTTTTGTTCAAATACCGCTTTTAAACGACGCAGCAAATAACCCTGGTAAACCCGGGAGAAACCCTGACTGATTCTATCAGCGACCAAACGGAGTTGAAACGGCACTGAAACTGCAACTGCCACTTCGATTAATTTTTGTGGCCCACTTTCCCCTAACCATTTTAGTAAAACATTTCCTCCTAATGAAACACCAATAGCAGCTTTTTTAGTATTAGGTTCACGTTTTGCCAAAAGCTGCAGAAAAAAATTTAAATCACCTGTATCCCCAGAATGGTAAGCTCGGGCTAGTCGATTCGGCTCTTTACTAGCACCTCTAAAATGCATAAGCACAGCACGCCAACCACAAGCATTCAGCGCATGCATTAATCCAGCTACATAGGAAGACTCTATACTTCCTCCCAATCCATGAAGCAAAACCACCAAAGGCGACTTAGGGCTCAGCCCATTAATAGCCCACGCTAAATCAATAAAATCGCCATCAGGTAATTCGATACGCTCAGTCATATCAACAGGCGCCTGCACACGACGAGCTAAGGTAGGATAAAGAGTTTGTGCATGTGAATTCGACAACCACCAAGCCGGCTTAAATTCACTGTTAATGATCATATTATCACCCTCCTTGATGATAAGCAGGACTAAATTCATGTACTGCATTAATCATAGCAGCAACGTGCTCTGGCGGCACATCGGGGGTAATACCATGTCCAAGATTAAACACATGCCCCTCACCTGAACCAAACGATGCTAACACTTGCTTAACTTGGTTACGTATACATTGAGGATTAGAAAGTAACACGGCAGGATCGAGATTACCCTGCAAAGCTACCTGATTACCTACTTGGGCACGAGCGACAGCAAGATCTGTCATCCAATCTAAACCCAGCGCATCACAACCACTTTCAACCATTGACTTAAGCCACTGACCGCCACCTTTGGTAAAAAGAATAATAGGAATCTGAGGATGTTTTTGCTTTAGCGCAGTAATGATATTTTTCATGTAAGCTAGGGAGAATTCCTGATAGCTTTTTGCAGTTAAAATCCCTCCCCAAGTATCAAATAACATCACTGCATTGACCCCTTCCTTTATCTGCGCATCGAGATAAACCGTTACTGCTTGTGCAAGTTTCGCTAGCAATAGATGAAGCGTCTGTGGCTCAACATAAAGTAAACGTAGAATCTGTTTAAAATCACGGCTGGCTCCCCCCTCTACCATATAGCAGGCTAAGGTCCAAGGGCTACCGGAAAAACCAATTAAGGGTAACTCTTTAGGCATTTCTTGACGGATTTGACGAACGGCTCCCATGACATAACTTAGTTGTTCCATCGGATCAGGAACTTCTATGGCTGCAATTGCTTCGGAAGTACGCACTGGCTTGTGGAATGCAGGCCCCTCTCCTTCAGTAAAATACAATTCTAAACCCATCGCATCCGGTATAGTTAGGATGTCGGAAAACAAAATAGCAGCATCCAACTGATAGCGGGCCAAAGGCTGTAGCGTTACTTCACAAGCTAAATCAGGATTTTTGCATAAACTCAAAAAATCGCCAGCTTGTTCTCTTACTCGACGATATTCCGGTAAATAACGTCCAGCCTGCCGCATAAACCACACGGGTGTCCGGGGAACAGGTAAACGCCGTAATGCACGAATAAATAAAGAATCCTGAATATTAACGTCCATAATCTACTTAATTTTAAAGGGGTAATGAAATTCTAACATTGTAGCTAATAAAAAGCAGACAGGCGATTTTTTTGATTATTGCCCGAACATCTTGTTAATTTTATCTACCCAAGAATAGCTGATCTTAAAAAAATAAATTTAATAGTTCCTTAATAAAAACCAAATAGAATGAATTAATTTTTAGCAAAATATACAAAAAAAAAAATGAAACTTTACCATTCTCTTTCTGAAGCCACGGGAGCATTTCAACGGAAATCTAAAGAGGTATTCGTTATTATTAGTTTTAATGGCCAAGCCTATTTTGTTTTTCGTAGTAACCCAGACGCCGCAGTAGCAACAATTATACAAGCTCATGCGAAAATAGCTATTGGTAACGAATTAAGCAAGCAGGACACAAAAAATATTGATCCTTATCGAAAGCACCAACTTTTTAAGTTCATGATTGATGCTAAAGTCCCACAACTATTCCCCCAGCATGCTCAGCATGCTGAAGAAAACCTTATCCGAGGTTTCCCATCGATCTTGAATAAGTTTAAAGAGACCTATCCAAATCAAAAAATTAGTAAGATTGATATTTTTTTAACACATTCTCCGTGCTCAGAAGAAGGGGGTAAGAAACACAGTAGCCAAAATAGCGTGAATGGTTTTTTTCTTCCTCCTGGTTGTGACAAAAAATTAACTGTATTTTTTAAGAAAGGAAATTATAAGTCTGCAGATGTTCAATTATTTAATAGAAACACGAAGGTTAAAGTTTATTATAACCACAAATTTGATTCCGCCACAGATTATAGTGCCGACGAGTTTATAAAAGAAGCCGATCCCATTCTTAAGGATGTGCTATCCACTAGGTTAGATAGCAACAGTTAAGATCAGGTGACTTACCAAACACCGCTCCATTTGACTTCAAAACACTACACTTAAAGCAGGGTTATCAACTGGATCTATAGCAGCAGCTTTAACCATTTTGCGTTGAATAAACTCCAAACGACATGCCAATGAACCCTGGGTGTTATAATCTGGGCGAGCTTTAGCTTGCTGTTCTAATTTCTGCAAAGTAGCACTAATTCCACTCCCTGATTTTAGCAATGTTATTGTCTCCCTGATTTCTGCATGGTGATGGCGATTCCAATGACCGGTAATAAATAAACCAAAGACCGGATAACGCCAATCCTGCTTGGTATAATCTATCAGTAATGACAAAACATTTTCTTTCAAGGATTTTTCTTCATTCCATAAATGCGAATAACGTAACTGATTTGCAGCAGATTCAATCCCCATTTCCCTTAAAAATTGCTTTTGTGCGGGAGAAAAATTGAACCAAAATGGATAACGCAAATATTGCAACAATTTATTATTTGCATTTTCAAGATAATCAAGAGGTGCTCTTTTTAGAAAATCTTCAATATCATCTTCTCTTAATTTAGCCAATTGACTTAAGGCAATGCAAATTGCTAGAAAATCATTTGCGTTATTACTAGTCTCCAGGGAGCGCGAAACAATCAATTTTTTTCTTGTTGCAGGGCAGATCACTTGATCAGGTGTTAAAGGAACTCCCTTAATTACTAGCTGACCATGCCTTATTGCCGTAATGGCTGTTTGTTCTTTAAACATCGCTTCATAAAAATTAAATAGGCCTTTAATTGTCTTTAGCGCATCAATTTTATTTGTAGCAACACTTTCAAGGAGGACCAAGTCTGAGAAAGCTTGTAAATAAACTTCAATATCTTTATGAAGAATGCGATGAATTTTCAATAAGAAAGGTTGCGCTGTCAGTGAAAAATTGACAATTTTTACCATTTGATTGAGTTCACGCAAAATAGCAAGAATTTTTTCGCTGGTAAGGTTTTCCATTTTTAATAAAAATTCTTTATATCGCGTATCTGATTCGGATAAATTTTCAGTATATTTTAAAGCTACAAAAATCCCTGTTTTATCTTGTTTTAATTCTTCTAAAATTTGACGAGAAATTTCATTTTGTCGCTGAAGTTCTTGTATCGTTTCTTTCGAATATAAGCGAACAGGTTGTAGATCTGAATCCTGATAATTAGCATACACTGGATTGAGAGGGAGTTCTCTTGAAATGGGATCTATCATTACTGATAATTTTTCTTTAATACTATTTTGATACTCACGGGTATCAATTGAAGCGAATTCAGACATAATAAGATCCTCGCGGTTTTACAGCAGATTAATAACGATAACTATTCTCCATCTTTGGGCATACACCATTAACCAACCTGTAATATAACTGCATACAGAATAACTTTTGATAAAAAATTAATCAAGTGACCAAAGACATAAATATTTTCAAAAATTAGTTAGAAAAAAATAATAATTCTCCGGCACCACATGCTCTTTCTTGATTTTTGCTGAAGACTTGATCATTATTTTGATAATAAATTCATGTATTAAGCTGAATTATTATTGCCCTTAAAACAAGCCATTGTTATCCTACTGTCACATTTTTTGTATAAGAGGTTTTAAACCTCTGCGAGTTATTTAACTGGAATAGCAATGGATATTCTTCAAATAAAAGGCTTGAGTGTACTGACTCGCATCGGCGTCTATGCTTGGGAGCAACAAATATTGCAACGTTTGTTAATCGATATCTCCATTCCCAGTAACTTTAGTGCCTGTCAAGATGATATCGCAAACACAGTTGACTATGATAAGCTTTGTCACCAAGTGACAACTTACGTCGAATTAAATTCTTTTCACCTTATTGAAACCGTCGCAGAAAATGTAGCCAATTTGATTAAACAGGAATTTAACGTTCCACAATTAACCATTAGCGTCAGTAAACCACATGCAATAAAAAATGCCAGTGACATTCGCGTCACTGTAACCCGCTAATCAAACGGCCTTCTAAATCTTGGGGTTGTATAGAGTTATCTGCTGGAATTTGAGGTTTAAAAAGCCTCGCGGGGAATTCATTTTCTCTCTCGAAAGACCTTCCAGGCGTTGTTGGCATTTTCTTATTGTTAAAAAGGTTATTAAAACAACTATAAGACTCCTCAAACTCTGACTGAGTTTGGGCTCTTAGCGGTTGTAAATGCTCCAATCTTTGCGATTTAAAGCGATAAGCATTTAGTAAGACAAGGCTTGTCTGCAAGATCATTAAAGCGACACCCACTGCAGGGTTAAGCGTCAAACCAATTGCAACCAATAAACCTCCTGTTAAAAGCATAGAAGTCAAATTATAGGCTAAGCTAAAGCCCAGATTTTGTTTAATATTCCCTACTGTTTGATTTGCAATAGCAAAGATATTGGCAACAGGCAGTAGTGAATCACCCTGAACTACAGCACTGGCTTGCTGTTGGGTGACCTCATCCCCTGATTTAGATTTAATCGCTATTCCAAAAGTGCGTGCTAATGCTACCGCATCATTTGCGGCATCTCCCACCATTGCGACATTAAAACCTTGAGCTTGCAGTTTGGCAATATAGGCAGTTTTGGAGTTATCTTGCGAATTTTCTGAAATTCCGACACAACCCCAACAAATATTGCTAAAGGGAATATCTAATAATTCAGCATACCTTTTTGCAGTATTTTCATCAGCTCCAGTACAAATAAATATTGTTTTACCCATCTTTTTCAGTGCGGTAACTGTTTCTAGGGCGTCTTTACGCAATGGATCAGTGACTACCATATAGCCTAATAATTGTTTATTGCGGGCGAGGTAAACCACTGATTGTCCACCTTTAAGACCCAATTTGCTTTGAATTGCAGAAACATCGATGCCATTTTCTTGCATCATCGCTTGATTCCCAAGAATTATTTCCTCTGTGTACTCTTTTTGCAAATCATCTAAATTTGACTCGCATCGAGTAATCTTGGCTTTTAATCCTGAATGATTTGACTCATCCAATGAGTCAACAACAAGTTCGTCTGTTTCTTTATCGTTTACAAAATCAGCAATAGCCTTAGCGATAGGATGCTGAGATTTTCGTTCCAACGCAGCAAAATAGCTTAACAGTGCTTTTTTACTGACTAGATTAGAGTGAGCATAATCAGTTACTGTAGGAACACCAGTAGTTAATGTTCCATGAACATCAAAGACTACTGCATTAACACTCTCTGCAGCCTGCAAAGTTTTCGCACTCTTAAACTGCACTCCATGTTCAGCTGCTTTGTTGATGCCGATTTTTACAGCTAGAGGGGTAATCAAGCCAAGAGTACAAGGACAAGCCGCAACCAACACAGATATTGCAGAGTGTAATGCTAAGGCAGGAGGAAAAAATAAACTAATTACTACTCCTGAAAGTATCGCCGCTAATATAACAGCTGGGATAAAATATTGCAGAATTTGGGTCGTTGCCTCTTCAATAGGTGCTTTTTCAAATTGAGCGTGCTCATTATTTCTATCAAGCCTGTGCAAATAAGAATAATTAGCCACTGCAGTTACCATTAATTTAGCCGTTGAGGTCAATCTTGTACCAGCAGACAAAGCTTCCCCTACTTTAATTTGTCGTGGTTTTTGCAAATCCTCATCAAAAATGAAGCAGTCTTTGCCTTCACATACTCCATCAACAGGAATGATGTCCCCCTCTTCTAACAATAAAGTGATAGGGCTTGCCTTTAAAGTCATTGGAGGTGAATTCTCAGCTAACCGCATCCCAGCCAGAACTCTTTCCCCGGGCTTAATAGCACGAGGCAAAACAGAACCCGTAATAATTGTGTCATAAACTACGGCAGGAGTGAGACATTCACCATCCACTGGAATAATGTCTCCGGCATCAAGCGATAACAACTCTCCGGCTTGAATTGTTACTAACTTACGTGTGTTTAAAGATTTTTCCTCTCCTAACACTCGCACCTCTTTGGGTAGGCGATCTCTAAACTTTTTCTCGACTACAACCCTTTCTGTAATTGTTTCTTCAATAGCTAATCCAAGATAGCGAAAGCCGAAAATTAAGAGCCCTGCTTCAAAGATCATTGGAAGCCCTGGAACAACAAAAGCGGCAAGCGAAACTACGATGACAGTCATTGTACTAATGGTAAACAAGGTATCCATCGTAAGTGTACGTGTTTTAATTGAATTTACTGCCTGATAATAATAAGGAGCACCCAAAAGAAGTGTTAGTAAGGTACTCGTCGCTCCCATTGCAATCATTGCCGGTAAGGATAATCCCCCAGTAAGAACTAAGGACAAGATTAATAGGATAACACCGCTTCCAGTCCCAAGTCCTCCCAAAAACCAGTTGGATGTTAATATTCTCTTATACAAAGGGGCTTTTGGTAATGATGACTTCTCAGTAATATCAATGCATGTAAACCCAGCATTTTCAATTGTTTCACGGAGAATTCTTCTAACCTCTTCTTTTTTTTTATTGTTATTTTTTACTTTTATTTTGATTTCTTTTTGCGTGTGCTCAGTATGATGAGACTCGATAATTATCCCTGTCTTTTTAAACTCTTCTGACTCAAACGCATATAAGATACTGCCTATACAATTTTGACAGGTAATGGTTGGTAGGTAAAACTCATAGATATTAGACATGGTAAGACTCTCAACGCTAGTAACTTATTATCCTGACGTATGGCTCCTTCTCCCTGAGTTGAACTTATAGGTTTATGGTTTCCAAGATTAGGAAAGATAATAGTTATCTATCAAGCATTCAACTTACGTACCATACCTTTAATACGCTCACTGCGAGCCACAGCAATTTGAATTTTTTCTGCTTCTATCCTGGTTCTATAAGGACCAAGGATAACCCTAAACCAGCCACCTTGTTGTGGTGGAGCAGCAACAATACTCACATTAAACCCCTTTAAGATTAGCGAGGCCTTCAAGCGTTCAGCTTCCTGCTTACTTTTAAAGGAAGCCATCTGTACCAAATAAACCTCTTTACTAACTTCTTTGGGCTTAGTTGGGTTTTTTGGTAATGGCTTAGCTTCCGTTACAGGAGCCGGAGCATGAGGTACAGCTGCAGACGCAGTAGCCACAGCAGGTGTTACCGTTTGGCCTGCAGGAACAGTTTGAGGAGGTAGTGCAGGTTTCGCAGGGGTTGCAAGTGAGGGTCTAGGCATAGGTGCTGGGGGACCATGATCCTTAGCCAGCAGCGTATAAAACTCGAATTTTGGTTTAGGTAGGTTCTCCTTTTTAGCGACAACTTTTGCTTCCGGCTGTGGTTCATCCTGTGCCAAAATATTTTTATGAACCCAATTATTTAAGCTAGTAAAGTCAAACACATTGGCAGTGATATAACCGCATAAAAATGAAGCCACCACCCATAAAAATTGTTTGGGCGCGCTGCTTTTCTGTCTACCCTGTCTACGCTTTCCGTAATCCCTTGCCATCACATGCTCTCAGGAGTTGATACACCTAGTAGTCGCAAACCATTTCTTAAGATTTGCCGTACTGCTACCAATAGGCACAAGCGCGCACTTCTTAGTACGTCTTGTTCACATAGCAATTGTATCGCGTTGTAATAACTATGTAACCCATTCGCTAATTCACGTAAGTAATATGCCAGTTGATGCGGCTCACATGCTTTCGCAGCTGCTTCAATTACCTCAGGATAGCGACTAATTAAAGAAATTAACACCGCCTCCTGTGGCTCAACTAATAAATTAACATGAGCCAATCCAGCAGTTTCATCCCAACTTAAGCCGCGCTCTTGTAACTGCCTTAACACCGAACTTATACGGGCATGCGCATATTGAATGTAATACACTGGGTTATCGCTAGACTCCGATTTAGCTAAATCTAAATCAAAATCCATATGTTGTTCGGGTTTACGCATCACATAAAAGAAACGAGCAGCATCATTTCCTACTTCTTCTCGCAACTCCCTAAGTGTTACAAAGGAACCACTGCGTGTCGACATTTGCACGCGTTCACTGCCGCGATAAAGAATAGCAAATTGCACCAACAACACATCAACAGCACTCTCATCATGTCCTAAAGCTTTAACAGCTGCCTTTACACGAGTGACATATCCATGATGATCTGCACCAAAAATATCAACGACCCGAGCGTATCCACGATCATATTTATTCCAATGATAAGCAACATCAGAGGCAAAATAGGTAGTATGACCATTCGCTCTCACCAAAACTCTATCTTTCTCATCACCAAAATCAGTGGCGCGAAACCATAATGCACCCTCTTTGTTGTAGGTGTGTCCTCCAGCTTTCAAAGCTTGAATTCCCTTTTCAATGGCTCCACCATCCAGTAATGATTGCTCAGAGAACCAACAATCATACTCAACACCAAACTCTGCCAAATCATCTTTTATATCAGCCAATACAGAATCCAGAGCATGCTTGTGGAACAATTTAAAACCTTGCTCGCCAAGAAGTATCCTGGCGCGAGAAATAACGGCATCAATATAAATTTCTTTATCCCCACCCTCTGGCTCATCAGGTGGCAAACCTTCAATGACAGTAGACCATGGATGTACAAAGTTGTTACCTTCTTTTCTCAAGACTTCTTCAGCGATATTCATCACATAATCGCCGCGATAACCATTCGCAGGAAAAATGATTTCTTCCCCTGCTAGGACTAAATAACGCAACCAAACACTAGCAGCGAGGATATTCATCTGCCTGCCAGCATCATTTACATAATATTCGCGATTCACATCAAAACCTGCAGCCGCAAGCACATTGGCTAATGTGGCACCAAAAGCAGCACCGCGACCATGCCCAACATGCAAAGGACCTGTAGGATTCGCAGAGACAAATTCCAAAATGACTTTCTGTCCCTGCCCCAAATTACTACGACCAAATTGCTCACCTTGCTTTATAACTTCAGCAATAACTTGCGAAAGCGCTTCGCTGCGCATGAAAAAATTAATAAAGCCTGGTCCTGCTATTTCAACCCGCTCAACCGCTGGATGAGCTGGTATTGCATTAACAATCAATTCTGCAAGCTTACGTGGCGCTTGGCGGCAGGGTTTTGCCAGTGTCATTGCCAGATTGCTTGCGAAATCACCATGACTGTTGTCTTTAGCGCGCTCCACCTTTAGATCAATATCGAGATCTTGAGGAATAGTAGTAGTTTGCTTGAGGCTTTCAAGGGCTTGGACAAGTAATTGTTCAACAGTCTGTTTCATAGGGCGCTGAGGTTATCGTCAAAAAACAGCTATTATGCGCTTTTTCATATCAGATGCAAAGTACAGAACACAATAACATTTCATAATCGATACCTCTAATCATTGGAAATACTATATTTAAGCGAGTTGATTTTTTTGGCTAAGTAATTTTCAAAAGCGAGTAATAGCCAGCCCTATTGCGAGTTTTTGAAAATTACTTAGGCGAAAGCAAAAGCCTAAAAGTAGTATTTCCAATGATTAGAGGTATATACTCATGATAGGTTTTAAAACCTCAAGGATGAATAATGAAACAGATAGGGATAGTACTTCAAGGAGGAGGCGCACTAGGAGCCTATGAATTAGGAGTCTTAAAACGCTTGTATGAGCCAGGAACATTTTCCCCTAATATAGTTGCCGGCGTATCTATTGGCGCCATTAATGCTGTGGCACTGATTGGTGCTAAAGCTAATCCTATCAAAACCCTCGAGGCAATCTGGGACGAGCTTACGCTTTCCTCTACTCCCCTTAGTGATAATTTCGAATCTTATTTAGCACTTTTTGGTAACAAGTCCTTTTTTAATTTACGCACCGATTATTGGACTTTACCTTATTGGACTAGTTTTTATTTTACGCAACCCTTGCAAAAATTACTTTTGAAATATGTGGATTTTAAAAAACTAAATAATTCACCCATTCATCTTATTTTAACAGCCACCAACATTGAGACAGGCGAGGTCAAGATCTTTGAAAATAAAGGTAAAAATCGGACTGAAATCACACCCGATCACGTATTGGCCAGCGGTAGCTTACCCCCCGGCTTTCCTATGACAACAATTGGTAACAACAATTATTGGGATGGTGGACTATTCGAAAACACACCCCTTTCTCCAGTGCTGGAACGACTTAATCCTAATCCTGAGGTAGAAAAGCATATTATTGTTGTTAATCTCTTTCCTTGTCGAGGGAAAGTTCCCACTAACATGGTGGAAGTTTTTGATCGAGTCTTTGAGATTATCTTCTCCAATAAAATCCGTTTTAATATGGAATTAACGACCAAAGTTAATGATTACATTGAAGTAATTAATGAGATTGAAAAATTAATCCCTGCAAATAGCCCAATCAAGAAATTACCCGGTTATCGCCGATTAATAAATTACAAGTACATTCAAAATATTACCTATATTGAAAATGAAGATCCCGAGACTGTAACAGCACCTTTTGATTTTTCTCATAAAAGTATTCAAAAGCGCATTGAAGCCGGTTATAGGGATGCAAAGAGTGCCCTGTCATAAATTCATTTACGCAAATACATGAGGATTCGAGCATCGTAATGTCTCTAGAATATTGAATGTGTTTTTAGAATAACTATTTACTAAAAAGATGCCAAATTTTTTTCTTTTTCTTTGATATTTCCGATGAAGTTGGATGCATGTTACAGGCCTCAAGCTGAAATAATCGTTGATGTAATATTTCTATTTCTTCTGCTTGTTGCTTGATTTTTTGTTGTAAAGGCTCACAAAAAGAAGTCGTTTCACTGAAAACAAAGCTATCAAAAATGTTGGGGCACAGTGAAAAGTAGAAGCAAGATAGGGATGTTCCTTCGAAAGATAAAAGCGATTTAAACCGTCAAAATAGATTTCTTGATAACCTCGTGCAAAAAGAAGATGCTCCCATTCATGATTAGTAGCCGTTTGTGTCAAGGGGAGTGTACTTTCAACAACAATAATCCATGGCAGAACATTAACTTCTCCCCAACTGTTTAAAACTTGATACTCAAACCCTTCGACATCAATCTTAAGCCAATGAATTTCACGATGAGGTACCATCTCAAATACAGTGGCCAAAGTGATACAAGGTACACGAGTTTCTTTCAGAGAAAACCCTTTAGTTTGGTGACTGTAAGCAATATCGGCGCTTCCAGTCGAAAGTCCTGTTTCAGGAATCTCATAAAATGGAAGAGAACCTGAAGCATCAGTAATTGCAGTTTCTAAAACGATCTCATCTGGACGATCTCGGCGTAATAAGCTAGCATAGCTTGGTACCGGCTCAATATGTACGCCACGCCAGCCACGTTCATAAAAAGCTTTACTCACTGAATCTCTAACAGGGTGCTGTGCTCCAATATCAATATAAAACCCAGCTTCGATATGACCGAGAGCTCGCCATAGCATGATATCTTCAAAATTTTGTGCATAAGAGGTAATAGTCATCAACAAATATTTCTTTAGTTAATCATTAGCATCTATACACGCATATTAGCATTACACTTTAAAAAATCCATACTTTGACACTATTACATAATAAATGATTAAAAAACAAAGCCATGCATGTTTTGTGTACAAATATCCTCTTGCAACAGTAAATGGCAAACCTCTATTCAAAATTGAGGAATCGGTCCAATCAACATCGGCTAACAACAAGGTAAAACCTTTAACCTAATCAATTACGTTAATATCTGGATACAATTTTTTGTTTTTTTGGCAAAAGTAATCCTTGACCATCGAGGCAACCTATAGAGACACAGGGAGTGTATTTTTTATACTACTCAAGAAACATTTATTCTATTGGACTTTTTTTAAATTTTCTAACAATTTCTTGTGTGATATTATCAATAATTTCTCCATGAGTTCCACACCCACCTCCATTGTCGTAAGTTAACATCCAAACATATAACTCTTCGATGTCATTTCCTGTTTTTTGCGCCATTTCCTCACAATCTGAGTAAATTTTCGCAGTGTAATGGTGGTTCATGGTTTGTCATAAAATTAATTAAGACTCACAGTAAAGATAGTAGTTAAAAATAACACAAGCAACCATTAAATAATTATCTTTATTCAAAAAAAACACTCAAAATATTTATTCTCATTTAAATCAAAAACTAATGAATTTTTTATAATGATAAAAAATAAATAAAACAAAATTTTGTGCTTAAATTTTAATAAATTCCCATAGAATGGCTTTTGATGGTTATGAAATTTAGAGTTTTTTTTGCTATTAATTTTCCTAAAAAAATTCAGCTTATCCTCAAAGATACTCTAAATATCTTACAGCAATCAATTCAGGAAAAAATCCATTGGACTTCTTTTTATAATCTCCATATTACTTTAGGTTTTCTGGGTAACATTCAATCTGAACATATTCCACAATTGATTGAACATACCAAGCTGCAGTTAGGCAATTGCGAATCCTTTTCCTTACAATTAGAAAAAATACAATTATTTCCTAGCACAAAAAAACCACGAATTATTTCTTTTTCAACAACGCCCAATGATCAGTTAAAAGAAATTGTAGATTGTATCCGTCAAGCCATCCTGGCTACTGGCTACTCCACCGAAACACGCGCCTTCCGTGGACATTTAACTTTAGGCCGATTAAGAGGAGCTCATGTTCAAGGGAAGCTTCTTGAAGAAATTCAATTACCCACCCTTTTGCCAATAAGGGTAACACAAATTGATTTATTAGAAAGCCAATTGGGTAAAGGATTACCTTGTTATATTCCTTTAGCTCATTTTATTTTAAAATAAAGAATAGCTTGTTATCACAGTGAGAATATCATGACCGTCAAAACCACAACTTATGAATATCACCACATGGGAATTCCCACTGATATCCCTCGAGAGGGAGAAAAATACAGTTCCACATTTAAGATGTATACTAGTGGCGGCGAAAACAGCGAATACCGTATTCAATACCATCGTTTTGAAGAAGATTCACCACTTCATCCACTGATTAAAACCATGCCTCATGTTGCTTTCAAAGTGAGTCAGCTTGATGAAGCAATTAAAGGCAAGGAAGTTATCCTAGGACCTTACGAGCCGTTCCCAGGATTTAAAGTCGCAATGATTGCTGAATGCGCTACTCCAATTGAATTTATTGAAACGACTTTAAGTGAAGAAGAAATATGGTATAGCAGTCACAAAAATTCGGTTATTTACCCAGAAAAATAAGAATTTATAGTTTGAGCTTTATTTTCATCATTCCCATACAAAGTCTGCTCTATACATTTTTTATAATTAATTTCTTTGCTATATTTCTTTTCTCAAAACAATTTCTTTGGAAATCCTATGTCAAAGGAATTTATTGGCGCCAATAAATTTGAATTAGATACCCCCTGCTTGGTCATTGATAAAGAAAAATTACAATACAATTTGAATCATATGCATCAACATGGATTGCAAAATAAGGTAAATATCAGACCCCACTGCAAAACTCACAAATGCACGCAATTGGCAAAACTTCAATTGGAGTATGGCGCCATTGGAATCAGTGCCGCAAAAATTGCTGAAGCGGAAGTTCTGATCAACCAAGGTATTTCAGGCGTTTTAATCACCTCCCCTGTTGTCACCTCTTATAAGATCGAACGATTATTCAACTGCTTAAAAAAAGCCCCCGATACGATGGTTGTTGTAGATAATCTGAAAAATATTGCTGATCTGGAGCAGGCAGGGCATCTTCATCAACAAACCATTCATGTATTAGTTGATCTTGATCCAGGAGTAGGGAGAACGGGAGTCGCCCCTCACCATGCACTAAATCTTGCAGTAGAAATTCAACGTTCCAAATGGTTAAACTTAATCGGCATACAGTGCTATGCAGGAAATCTTCAGCATATTGCCTCCTATCATGAACGAAAAACCATTTCATTAAAAACCATGCAAATGGCAAGTGAGATCGTGAACAATTTTAGAAGACATGGTTTGCCCTGCGATATTTTAACAGGCAGTGGCACTGGAACCTATGACATTGATATTGCTGCTTCTGAAGTTACTGAGATTCAACCAGGTTCTTATACGGTGATGGACGTCGAGTATGCAGCAATTGGCTCAAAAGAAAATAGCCAGCATTTTCAGACCTTTAAGCATGCTATGACCCTGCTAACCACAGTGATTAGCAGTAATCGTGCTGAACATGTCACGGTAGATGCAGGAACAAAATCTATTTACGTTGATAAAGTCCATAAACCTCAAATCATGAGTCATTCAAATCTTCATTATGATTGGGGAGAATTTGGTGATGAACACGGGAAAATAACTTGTTCTCAGGAAGGGACATTGCCTTCTAATGGCGAAGTTCTTGAGTTAATTGTCCCTCATTGTGATCCCACGATTAATTTATTTGACAAATTTTACATCACTCGCGATGACAAAGTTATCGATATCTGGGACATTGATCTAAGGGGTGCTTCCCAATAAATTTTGCACGCCACGGGAATGCGGAGATTAGGGAGAGAAAATTACGAATTCCCGCGGTTGATACGGAATTTATTGGGAAAACTCTCCCGTGGCGCCTGCAACCCTTTTATAATTGTTCGTAAGCTTTTTTTATGTAACCATCCTGTGACAACATAATTGCTATCGGGCGTGTTGCATCAAAGTGAGCAAAAATGATCATCATCATTACCGTAATAGGCACCGATAAAAACATGCCTAAAATCCCCCAGATTGCTCCCCACAAAGCCAAAGCGACTAAGATAACTAAAGCACTTAAATTCAATGACTTACCAAGAAAACGCGGTTCAACCAGATTACCGATAATAAATTGGATCGCCACAATCCCTGAAGTAATAATGACAAAAGGTACCCAGCTTTGAAATTGGATTAAAGCTAATAGCATTGGAAATGCTGTTGCAAGTATTGCCCCAATATTAGGAATAAAGTTTAAGAAAAAAATTAACAAAGCCCAAAATTCAGCAAAATCTAACCCCACTGACTTCATGATAATCCAGCTCGATATCGCTGTAATAATACTCAGCAACGTTTTTAAGCCTAAATAGGTTTGTGTATCTTTAACGATATGGGTAATGATGTTATTAACCAATTGTCGGTGACCTTTTTGCGGGACAAGCGCATCAAGTTTTTGCCTAAAAAAATGTTGCTCAACAAAAAGAAAAATAACATACAAAGCAATAAGAACAGCTGAGCCTGTTATTGCTGAAAAGACGCCATAAATATTTACCAAAATACGTTGTACACTTAAGTCTTTTAGAAAATTATCCACATTCGCTAACGTTTTAAAATGAAAACGTTTATCCATTGAATTAAAAATATGGGTTAAATTCTCTTGGTATCTTGAAGAAGCTGCTATGACATCATTGACATTATTAGTGATGATATCAATTAAAATTTTTACTAAAAACGCCACCACCAGCAGGGCAAGCACCATGCTAAGCCAGTTGGGTAATCGCGGTCCAATGACAGGCAAGCGTTGTACAGCATTATGAATGGTGTTTAAAAGATGCCAAATAAAGATAGCGATAACCAGCGGAATTAATAAACTGCGACCAGCAATAAGTAAATAACCAATAAGCGATACTAATATTAAGCCTGCTGTAAAAATTATAATCGGGTTTATGCCTGTATTTTTGATGTTTTTATCCATGGCAAGTCAACAGTAAACTATTTTCCTGTTATTATCATTTTTTTTT
>NZ_LNXV01000036.1:417346-450639 GCF_001467025.1 Legionella brunensis
AATGCGGTATTCATACTGTCGCTGATCTTTTATTTCATCTGCCCTACCGTTACCAGGATAGAACGCGAATTACAGCAATTTGCGATTTACGTCCAAACGATTGGTGTGTTGTTACAGGCAGGGTTTGCAAAACAGAAATTAAATATGGCAAACGCATGATGCTTTATTGTTATATTGAAGACAAAACCGGCATCTTGAAGCTGCGCTTTTTCCATTTTAACAAACAGCAAATTAAAGGGCTTAATGAAAGTGGTCTAATACGCGCTTTTGGAGAAGTCCGTGAGTTCTCCAATTCATTGGAAATGATTCACCCTGAATATCAATTATTGGCAAACGAGGAAGATTGTGTTGTTGATGAAACATTAACGCCCATTTATCCAACAACCCAAGGCCTGAGTCAGACTCGCCTTAGACAACTTGTTAAAATAGCGCTAACCAGTTCTCATGAGCATTTGCACAACCTCGAGTGGATGAGCCCAGAGGAAATAGCCGCCAATCATTTTTTTTCTTTGCCTGCAGCAATCGAATTATTACACAATCCTCCCCCGGACACTTCCTTATCAACACTTGAAGAAGGGAATCATCCTGCTATGCAGCGCTTGGCTTTTGATGAGTTATTGGCACAACGTTTAAGTCTGCAATTTGCAAGGCAACATCGTGAAATGTTGTTGGCCCCTACTTTGCCAATCGAGCAAAACCTGGAACAAAAATTTCTGCAGCAATTACCTTTTTCGTTAACTAAAGCACAACGTCGGGTTAGTGATGAAATAGCAGCTGATTTAGCACAAACAAAACCCATGCTTCGCCTAGTACAAGGTGATGTCGGTTCAGGAAAAACGGTAGTAGCAGCTCTTGCTGCTGTACAAGCAATTGCCTGTGGCTATCAAGTTGCTTTTATGGCACCTACTGAATTGTTAAGCGAGCAACATGCTATTAATCTTCAATCCTGGCTCGTCAGCTTAGGCTTAAATTGTCGTCGACTTAACGGCAAAATGAAGCTTTCCGAACGTAAAGAAACATTAGGAATGCTTGCTAGTGGTGACTGTCATTTACTTGTAGGCACGCATGCCTTATTTCAGGAAGATGTCCACTTTGCAAAACTAGGCTTAGTCATTATTGATGAACAACATCGCTTTGGTGTAGAACAACGTTTACTATTACAACAAAAAGGACAACAAGCTTCTTTTATCCCACATCAATTATTAATGACAGCAACACCTATTCCAAGAACATTGGCGATGACACAACTCGCTCATCTTGATTTATCCATTATTGATGAATTGCCCCCCGGACGTACGCCGGTAACAACCGCCGTGCTCAGTCAGGAAAAAAGAGAGCCTGTTATTCATCGCTTACACTCAGCCATTGCTCAAGGTCGCCAAGCTTACTGGGTTTGCACCCTAATTGAAGAATCTGAAAAATTGCAATGCATGGCAGCGACTGCTACTGCGCAGAGTCTACAAGAACAACTACCGAATGTTAGAGTAGGCTTGGTGCATGGGCGAATGAAGGCTGTGGAAAAAGAAGCAACAATGCTTGCATTCAAAGGAGGAGAAATCGATCTTTTAGTTGCAACAACTGTGATTGAGGTAGGCGTTGACGTCCCTAATGCCAGTTTGATGATCATTGAAAATGCTGAACGTCTAGGTTTATCACAACTACATCAATTACGCGGTAGAGTGGGTCGGGGTAGCACACAATCTCATTGCTTATTGCTTTACCAATCTCCTCTCTCACAATTAAGTACTGAGCGCTTACGAGTCATGCGTGCCACAACTGATGGGTTTATTATTGCTGAAAAAGACCTGCAATTGCGAGGAGCAGGTGAAGTATTAGGGACGCGTCAAACAGGCTACCGTCAATTCAAAATAGCTAATATACAACGCGACCAAATACTTTTTCCCTTGGTAGCAAAGTTCGCCAAGAAATTGGTTAGCGAACAACCGCAGCTGGCACAGGCTATCGCCAAACATTGGTTAGGAAATTTTGAGCAATTTTTGCAAGGTTAATTTTTGCACAAACTGCATTTGGCAAAAAATTTTGAAAATATCGTAAGTCAAGACTGTTTTTTCATTTTTTCTTTGTTAAGATAGCTTGGTTACTTCCTCTGTCCACCAACTTATAAATTGTGGATAACTTTTCACGCATTCTTCTATTTCAAACATTTATTTATTGACTTAAGCTGCTTAAAACCATGCTGGTTATGGCTTTCTTGTATTGTTGATAAAATTCCAACTATTCTCAATTATCCACAAAATCTGTGGATAATTCTGTGTGCAGAGTAAAAAATCCTTTGAAAAATAAAGCCCATATCGAAATGCTTTAGATCTTACCATTAGATGGAGGTGAGCCAGGTTACAGGATCTTGCGCCACTCTCTTTATATTCTTTTGCCTGTTGTAGCTAAATTGATTTCGTAGTAATCAGATTACCATTGGAGAACATGGAAAAAGCAGCGATGTGAACCGTGAACTCCTGAGAGGGGAATTCGATGATCTGCATGATGCAGAAATAATAGGTATAAGAATTTACACCGGTAATAGCTATAAAAACATGAATGTGCTCTTGAGAAATAAACCACCTGCAGAGGTATGTCAGTATGGTCATGGAATGAGCGAAGTATTATTAGATATTGCCATGGCATCGAGTGGATTAAACAAAATACCTACTCAAAAAATAGAAGCAGTATCTCGCGCAAATGATAGATCAAAAGAGCGGATGGAAATAATTAATAATGCACTTTTATCAGATAAAGATCCTTGTTATACGGAATTTGGATTTATGAGTACTTGCGTAAATGCTTTATCAACAAGCAACGTTCTACTAAATCCCATTGGTAGGGATATTACATTACTTTCTGAATATCCAGCAGAAAGAGAGTTTTTGATCTCTCCTCATACACAGATAAAACCACTCGTGTATAAAAAAGAAAATGGAGGAGTATTAATCGGAGTACCCGTATATACACTTTCAAGTCAGACGAAAGAAAATCAGCTTCCTGGTCTTAATCACGTGCGTGCTTAAATTTGCGCCAAATTTAATGCACCATTGCCTTACCGTTTCATAACTCACTTCAATGCCGCGATACAGTAAGCGCTCCGAAACATCTCGATAGCTGTCATTAAACCGATGATAACTCCATACTGCATTTGACAACAACAATAAATCAGGTAAAATAGATAAAATTTTAGCCAACAAGGATAATTTTATGCCTGTCTTGGGAAGCGGTTTTGCTAACCTTGCTAATAAGCTCGAACAACCCGTAGATTTTCTTTGTAATCCTCATTTCTTTACTCCCTATAGAAGCGTAGGAGATGTGGCGTCAGCTCTATCAAAACCCGTTGTAAGTCCTGTAAGTTTTGTCATTATAGGCGGTTTTTTATGTATAGCCAGTGGCCTCGCTGCAGCAGTGTGCGTTAGTAGTCTTGCTGCAACCGGTATTACCGCTATATCAGGTAATAAAGCTGCACGTAATAACGCATTCTTTACCGCAAAAGTAAGTGGCGCTGGTGTATTAGCTTCTCCGGTATTAGCTGTTTTGTCGGTATTAGCTGCAGCGCTTTTAGTGGTAGGTATGACAGTAGCCTTAGTAACTCGAACCCTTGCTACCCTTAATGATCTAGCAAAATGTGGTGATGGTATTAGCGCTTCTGCAAAACCCTAAGCGGCATCGTCAAGTTAACTTATTAGCTAAACTGTTCTTTATTTACAGGAAGATCACGATGCTGGAAAGGAAACCGAAAAGATACCATTACCCTTTGGAACTCATCAGCATTGCAGTATGGAGTTATCATCGGTTTAATGACAGCTATCGAGATGTTTCGGAGCGCTTACTGTATCGCGGCATTGAAGTGAGTTATGAAACGGTAAGGCAATGGTGCATTAAATTTGGCGCAAATTTAAACACGTGATTAAGAAACGAGAGCCCAGACCTTCGGATAAATGGCATTTAGGATGAGCAACAATTTCGCATCGATGGCGAAACATATTATTTATGGCGCGCCGTAATAAAAGGCTGCAATCCGCTTCCTGTCTCGTCTATTAAACGCCTATCCCAAGCCACGAGTTATCGTAACGGACAAGCTAAGGAGCTACGCGAAGCCGATTGGTCAGATGAGCAAAGGCTGTGAGCATCGGTCGCATAAAGGACTCAATAACCGAGTGGAAAATGCCCATCACACCCGCAGAAAAGAAAAGTGCCTCATTCGTTTCAAATCAGTTCAGAGTATCCTGCAGCTCGTCGGCAAAACCAGAAATCTCTTCGCGGCCGCTGTTGGACGCTACACCAAATCCGCTTCTCAACAGAGAATCCAGTTTCACAGCGCTAAAGCAATTTGGGAGTCTGCTGCTGCACTGATTCTATGCGCGTAAAATTCAGATGATCCTCTTTCTTGCAATAACAAAAGTTAAATTGTCGATGCCAAGTTAGCACATAAAATTGTGCTAACGGGCAACGAAAACTGGGTTTCAGAATTAAGCAATGGTTTCCAAGCCTCTTTGATTAAGATGGAAGATTTTTATCGCAATGAAGTTTATGAAGGACAGCTACCTAAACCTCCCAAATCTTAAAAAAGAATATAGAAAGAACCTTCTTTTCTCAGCCTTTTCTGGCATTACCTCAAGAGAAAAAGGAGCAACAGGAGAAGGATACAAGTAACCGCTTAGCCCTACCTCCTGTTTTTGAATAAAGGGAACATTTTCCTGGTGTATTACCTTGATGGATTTAATTTAGGGGTCTGTTAGTTGCAGGCCCAACATTTTCCTTTAATGATAAAACTGTTTATAGGTTTTTATCCCATATCCAGCCAATCTGGCAGAGAAATTCTAATAAATTTAATGTGAAATCATGATGATTTTAATACCTTAGCTTGACCCGCAGCCAAGAAAGGTTAAAATATTGGTCATTTTATTATCAGGTTTTCTCATGTCAATTCAACGCAAAGCTGTTGCCCTGGTTTCCGGGGGGCTGGATTCTATGCTTGCCGTTAAAGTTATTCAGGAGCAAGGCATCCATGTCGAAGGAATAAATTTTTACACAGGTTTTTGTCATTCAGGTCATACCTCAGCCATTCGCAACCGCAAGCATGACAAACCGCTACGCAATGATGCTCTTTGGGTTGCTGAGCAACTTGGTATTCAGTTGCATATTATCGACATCGTCGAACCTTATAAAGAAATTTTACTAAACCCTAAACACGGTTACGGAAAAAATGTAAACCCTTGCTTAGATTGCAAGATATTTATGGTTCAGGAAGCATATCAATGGATGTTAGAAAACAATTTTGATTTTATTATCACGGGCGAAGTAGTTGGACAACGTCCCAAATCACAACGAAGTGCTACCATGCCTTTAATTGCCGAAAAATCGGGAGCTGAAGATCGTTTACTGCGCCCATTATGTGCTAAATTACTGCCTCCCACCTTACCCGAACGTGAGGGGTGGGTAAACCGTGAGGCTCTCTATGATTTTAAAGGACGTAATCGCAAGCCTCAATTAGGTCTGGCTGCGTCTATGGCTATTGAAGAATTTGCCCAACCAGCCGGTGGCTGTTGTGTATTAACCGATGAAAATTATACTCGCCGCTTACAAGACATGTGGGCACATCGTGAAACGCGTGATTATGATTTAGAAGATATCATCCTTTTAAAAGCTGGCAGACACATCCGCCCTTTACCTCATTACAAAATGATTATTGCCCGCGATGAAGCTGAAAGTAATTTTTTAACTGGCTATCGCAAACAGTACACACACATGCAAATCCGTGACCATCGTGGACCAATTATTTTAATTGAAGGGCAGCCAACACCTGAGGATTTTGTGACCTGCGCCCGCATTGCTGGTCGTTTTTGTTCCGGTCGTGAAGAAGCCTCGGTTGAAGTCGACCTTTATCACTTAGATGGGCAAACACAAGTTTTAAAGGTCTCGCCTATGCGGGCTGATGAAATTCAAGAAGACTGGTATTTGTGAGAATAATATGGCCCATTATGATTTAGATGCTCGCCGCCTTCTGTGTCCAATGCCTGTAATCAAGACACAAAATATGGCGAAAAAACTCCTTCATGGTGATACATTAACGGTTATCGCCACCGATCCTGGCTCCCAACATGATCTTCCTTGTTGGTGCCGAATTAATGGTCACAAGCTTATTGAATGTAAAGAATTGGACGGTGAAATTCACATTACTCTGGAACTGATAAAGGACAAGGAATGACACAACCGGATCGCTACCGACAGGCTAAAAGAATTACCCTTATTGGTGCTTTTGTAAATGCGATTCTTGGTTTTGTAAAACTCTTTGGTGGAATTTTTTATCATTCTCACGCGTTGGTTGCCGATGGTGTACATTCTTTTTCTGATCTGATTACTGATCTGATGGTATTATTTGCTTCCAAATACGGCAGCCAAGATGCTGATGCCTCACATCCTTATGGTCATCAACGCATTGAAACCGCTGCAACCCTTCTGCTCGCACTACTACTAATTCTTGCGGGATCTGGGATTGCCTGGGATTCTATAGATGAGATAATCCACCAAGCTCATGACATTCCCGGATGGATAGCCCTTCCTATTGCTCTTTTCTCTATCCTTGCTAATGAAATTTTATTCCATTGGACTCACCATGTTGGCAAACGCATTCAATCCTCACTGATTGTTGCAAATGCCTGGCATCACCGTTCAGATGCTGCTTCTTCCGTAGTGGTCGCCCTTGGTCTTATTGGTAGTTTATTAGGTTTTGTTTACCTTGATGCGGTAGCAGCTGTCGTTGTTGCCTTTATGATTATTAAAATGGGCATTAGCTATGGCTGGGGCAGTGTGAAAGAATTAATCGATACAGCGGTCGATCATCAAACACTGCAAAAGATTGAAAATATTATTCAGGCAGTTCATGGTGTAGAACGAATTCATCAACTGCGCAGCCGAATGATGGGCGGCGATATCTTAGTGGATGTGCATATTCTTGTCTCACCTTTTATCTCTGTTTCGGAAGGGCATTATATTGCTCAGCATGTTCATCAGGCTCTCATTAATCAACTTGAGCGAGTAAAAGATGTTACTGTCCACGTTGATCCTGAAGATGATGAAGTAAGCTGTCCCTCCCTTCACCTGCCAAGCCGTGAGTCCATCCAGGAACAGTTAATACATGATTGGCAGAAGGATTACCCTGAGCTTCTAAGTTGGACGCTACACTATCTTGATGGCAAAATGACTATCGATTTATTTTTTAACAAGGAACATACGCGTTGGAAATCTTTAAATGAGCGGATCCTCAAGGATTTAAACTCACAAAGTCACATCGTCAATGTTCGTTTATTCAGTCAGCAGGGAAATGACTTACCATGAAAAAAACTAACATTGTTGTTTTGGATTCCAAGCCATTAATTAACGGTGGTTTAAATTTAGATAACCTTTATCAGCTAGGCAATGTCACCCTTTATGATAAAACTCCCCCTGAACTTGTTGTGGAGCGCGCTTGTGAAGCGGATATTATTATTACGAATAAAGTAGAATTTACTGAAGCGCTTTTTAGCCAACTGCCACGTTTGCGCTATATTGGAGAAACGGCCACAGGTGTCGACAATATCGATGTGGCTGCAGCAGCAAAACACAATATCGTTGTTACCAATGTTCCAGACTATAGTACTGACAGTGTTGCCCAACATGTGCTCGCCTTATTGCTTACACATACTAATCGTGTCGAAGCCCATAATCAGTCTGTTCAAAAAGGTGATTGGCAAACCCACCCTTATTTTGCATATTGGCTAAACCCGATACCCGAATTAGCTGGCATGACCTTAGGATTACTGGGGTATGGTCGAGTAGCGCAAAAAGTTGCACGTATAGCAAATACATTAGGAATGAAAGTTATTGCCCACAAACCAACACCATTTACCGATGGATTAGTCACATGGGTTAGCTTCACTGACTTATTACAACAAAGCGATGTATTAAGCTTGCATTGCCCCCTCACTAGTTCGACAAAAAACGTTATTAACAGCTATACACTTCAAC
Organism: Legionella brunensis; assembly: GCF_001467025.1. GTDB lineage: Bacteria > Pseudomonadota > Gammaproteobacteria > Legionellales > Legionellaceae > Tatlockia > Tatlockia brunensis. The sequence goes on from NZ_LNXV01000036.1 coordinate 425,357, forward strand.
AAATGAAACCTACAAGTATTCTTATCAATACTGGACGCGGTGGTCTGGTGAATGAATCAGAATTGGCAAATGCTTTAAAAGAAAAACAAATTAGTGCTGCCTATGTCGATGTTCTCAGTCAGGAGCCTCCTAATAACAATCATCCTTTAATAGGTTTACCCAACTGTATCATTACACCTCATATTGCTTGGGCCTCCGTTGCAGCACGAAAACGCTTGCTAAATATAGTGTGTGAAAATATTATTCACTTTCTCAATGGGCAACCCATTAATGTAATACGTGTTTCGTAAGGGGATGAATGTATGGCTGCGGCCACTTTGAAAATAATTTTTGCCATCATTCTTTTTGTCGTGATTCTTTTGGCCGGATGGTATCCGTTTAAGAAGCGAATTAAGGGGGATGGCCATATTGATTTTCCTGTTGGTGAAACTTTAGCAACTGGCGTCTTTCTGGGTGCCGCTTTACTACATATGTTGCCAGAATCCAGTATAATGTTTCACGAAATGGGCTATCATTATCCTTTTGCTTTCATCATTACTGGTGCTGTATTTTTAATATTCTTATGGTTCGAACATTTGGGTAAAGAATTATACCATCATCATGATGCGAGCCATCCTGCTTTTGCTATTCTGGCCTGGTGTATGCTGTCGGTACATTCCATCATGCTTGGAACTGCCTTGGGGTTAAATCATAGCAATTCGATGATTATCATGCTGTTTCTTGCAATTATTACGCATAAATGGGCGGAAAGTTTTGCGATTGCCGTACAACTCAATAAGAGCTCTCTAAGTCGTAACCAAAGCCTTGCTTTCTTTTTAACCTTCTGCCTCATGACCCCTTTAGGTATTTTTATTGGCTGGTTTTTTGGCCATGGTGTAGAAACGAATTCGTTATTTGATCCAATTTTAATTTCTGCTTCTGCGGGTACCTTTCTTTATTTAGGTACTCTTCATGGATTGGAGCGATGTGTCATGGTTGAGCGTTGTTGTAATTTGCGTGATTTTAGTTTTGTTATTATTGGCTTTTTGTTAATGGCATCGGTAGCAGCTTATGTCTAAGTTTTTCACGCAAGCCCCTATCATTCTGGGCTCAGCTTCTAAGAGCCGTATCGCACTTCTAAACTCTTTAAGCCTTGATTTTGAAGTAGTACCTGCTGCCTGCGATGAAGAAACCATCAAACAAAATTTACGGACTAAACCAATGCTTGAGTTGGCAAATGCCCTTGCTCGTTGTAAAGCACTCGAAGTTAGTCATCGTTACCCATCGCATTTTGTCATTGCAGCCGATCAATTGTGTATTATTGATGACAAGTATCTCGATAAACCGCTGAATCATAACACCGCAACAGCTCATCTGCGCCTCTTAAGTGGAAAAACGCACCAACAGATGTCAGCTTATTGCATTGCCAAAGAAGGAAACATCATTTGGCAGGATCATGATATTGCCACACTAACCATGCGAAATTTAAACGATAGCACTATCGAGGCTTATTTGAAACAAGATAAACCCTATCAAAGTTGCGGTGCCTATCACTTTGAAGGACTTGGCAAATGGCTGTTCTCCAACGTTAAAGGAAGCGAAAGCACGATTCTTGGTTTACCTTTGCTTCCCTTAGTTCAAGCATTAATAAACCTTGGTGCCATTAGTCTCTCCTAAAGAGTAATGTTGTCTAATTATAGTTAGTAAAAATGATTAGATAGGACGCCTTCTCTATGGCACCAGAAAAGAGAAACAAAAATGATTTTAATACCTCAATTGTAACCGCAAAACCCTCTATTAATGAATGGTTTCTAGCTTGTTGACAATCAAATCAAAACGAATAATAATTCACCATCAACTTCTAGCGTACAGGATTATCATGGAATATAAAAAAATTACCACCATATGTCTGCAAGCAGCAGCTTTGGCATTATTAATCACTAAAAGCGGGTATGCGGAGGATGTCAAAGTCATCGGCTCAATAGAGCATACTTTAAATCAATTACGCGCAGACTCTTCTGCAAGATCTAATAATTCAAATAGTAAAAAGGTAATTCAATTATTGCGAATTCAACTGTCTTTAGAAGAAAAAGCTCTTTTAGCAAAGCGCGCTAAAGATGCATTGACGCACACTAATCAGTTTTCCCTCACCACTCCCCGCTCGGTCAATTTACCGCTACCTAGCAAAGTACAACTTGGCATGAATAAGGTACCTGTTCTGGATCAAGGCATGCATGGGACTTGCGTTACCTTTGCAGTGACAGGAGCACTTGATGCAGTCATGGCTAAAGGTGACTACATTAGCCAGGTTTGTAATTTACAATTGGGCACCTACTTGGAAAAACATGGTTATAGCGTCAGTGGTTGGGATGGCAGTTACGCAACTACGGTTATTAATCAGATTGAACAATATGGGATTGTTAATACAAAAAAACAACGAGCCTATGGTTGTGGTGGTTTAACTCAATATCCGGCATACTCCGATCACAATCCGGACTCCTTTATTGAGCCTGAAAAATATCGTTCAATGAGTGAACTTGTCTTCGGTCAAGTAGTCAACTGGTCTGATATATATCAAAAGAGTGACTCCAATAAAACACTAAACGCCGTGAAAGAAGCACTTCATTCTGGAGATAGAATGGCTTTCGCTACAATGCTCCCACGAATTGACTTAGGAACTGCCGGTGCTGTTGGCAAACATAAGACCTGGATATACAAAGATACCTGGGTATTAACACCTGAGATATTGAAAGGCTTGGATGATATTGAAGCCGCTCATGAAATGATCATTACTGGTTATGATGATAATGCCGTCGCTGTTGACGATCATGGAAAGAAACATAAAGGCTTATTAACCTTACGTAACTCCTGGGGAAGTTCTGTTGGCGATTACGGCGAATTTTATATGTCCTACGATTATTTCAAATTACTAGCATTTGACGTTACACGATTTTCACCAAGTTCAATCTAATAGTTAGCTTTGCTTCACCCAGGCAAAAGCTCGGGTGAAAGCAAAGCACACCATATATTTTGTTGCTTGATAAAACCCGATTTATTGAATACCACCTGACAGGATCGTATTATTCATCCCTACCATAACCTACTGATTAAGAATTTTATGCATAAAATTCACTTTTCTCTATTTGCTTTAACTTCAAGTGCAATCCATGCTAGTCCTTCCCCTAGCACTAAGCCATTTCCACCCTTTCGAATTGCTGGAAACCCGTATTACGTGGGCAATAATGACTTGGCAAGCTATTTGATACCACGGAATTCAAGTGCTTAAGCCGGTAGCAGTTCTTAATATTTGATATATACTCTTTTTAAATACAAGGAATTTGGAGTAGGCGATTATGGCTCAACGCCCCCAAGGTAATAAAAAAAATAAATCCGTTCATAAAAAAGCTCTTGGGCTCATCAATAAACCAGAAAAAGCAACCAAGGCAAAACAAACTTATGACCGCATTGCTTGTGTATTCCAAGGCGGGGGCGCACTCGGGGCTTATCAAGTAGGCGCTTTTCGCGCCATTCACGAACGAGGTTACCATCCCAATTTTCTTGCAGGCGTTTCAATTGGAGCAATTAACAGCGCTATCGTTGCCGGAAATGCGCGTGATAAGCAGGTTGATAAATTACATGAGTTTTGGGCTACGATCGTGCCTAAATTATGGCTCGATTTACAGATTAATTATGATGCTTTAGATTGGACACATCATCTCCATAATCGTATGGGCGCCCTATATTCCGTGTTTTTTGGATTGGATGGTTTTTTCAAACCTAGATTCATGCCACCCCATGCCTTAACGCATGAAACCCCTGATAAATTAAGTTATTACGATACCTCCGAGTTACGTAGCACATTGGAAAGATTAATCGATTTTGACCGAATTAATGATAAAAAAGTGACACTTTGTCTTGGTGCCGTCAATATTACCACTGGAGAGATGGAGTTTTTTAATAATCAGCTCATGACTATTACAACAGACCATATCATGGCCAGCGGTGCCCTGCCCCCAGGATTCCCTGCCGTAAAAATAGGAGAAGATTATTATTGGGATGGCGGTATTTATGCCAATACACCTTTAGTCACCGTCCTAGATGCTCTCCCTGAACAAGACACACTTTGCTTTGTCGTAGACTGTTTTAGCTTAAAAGGACCTTTACCTCAAACTATGGATCAAATGGAAGAGCGGCAAAAAGACATCCGCTATGCCAGTCATTCACGCCGCCTAACGAATGTTTATACTAGCCGCCAAAATCTACAGGCTGCCATTAACTACTTAGGCACCAAACTCACGCCAGAAGCGAAAGCAGATCCTGAAGTACAAAAAATTTTAGAGTTAGGGCATGAAAAAAGATTTAGTGTCGTTCATATTATTTATAATGGCACACCTTATTCCCATTCCTTTAAAGACTATAATTTCATTCGATCTGCAATCAATGTGCGTTTAAATACTGGCTATGAGAATGCAATTAATGTCTTAAATAATCCTGAGTGGGAGCAAAAATCAGATAAAAAACTCGCATGTTCTATTTATGGTGTGACCTCCGATTACTTTGATCAACACTAATTGCATATCAATCGGCCTGAAAAACAATTCATTTTTTTCAGGATTTAACTATCAATCTGTTCAAAAAAATCATTTTTTTGAATTCAGCTATACTTTAATAGCTTTATTCAAGGTTTCCTTTTAGCTCTTTGGAAAGGAGTTTTTTATGAATACTATGATAATGAAGCATTTTGAAACTCCGGATGAAATTCGTACGCTGCCAAAAACAAAAATTGAACTTGTTCATCTCGGTGAAACAACGCTTATGCGTGCCACTTTCCAACCCGGCTGGAAATGGTCTGAATGTGTAAAGCCAACAGCCGGTACAAATAGTTGCCAGGTCCCTCATATTAACTATATTGTTTCAGGCCACATAAAAATACACATGGACGATGGTAGCGAAGAGGAACTCGGCCCTGGTGATGCCGCAGAAATTCCTCCTGGTCACGAAGCATGGGTAGTTGGCAATGAACCTTGTGTTGCGCTTGATTTTTCCGGCGGCGATTCATACGGTAAAAAATTAGAGTGAAGTCGCAATTGTTAAATTAATACACATAATGTAGCAGTACCATGTACGATAATCGGATCGCTCCTCCTTTTAGGAAAAGCACTGGCTTCGACCTGCATCGCAGATATTTCTCCTGCGTTTTTCTATAAAACACAACGATAAAAAATATTGAAGCTGTCCAACAGGAATTGCTAAATCTTGCGATTTAGTAGTCTGTTACACCCATCTCCAAGGTTTGAATAAGGAACGGAGACTCGTGGGAAGGGTCAGCAGTAACAACTAGAACATTAAAATCCAGCCTATTACGCAATTCAGGAATAATAAAGGCTTGGCGAACTTGCCAGCAACTTCCAGCTTGACAATCTCTAGTAGCAATAATCATAGGGGGGGTTATTGGTTCTGGATGAAGAAGAAGTTGTCTACCTTGGATTATTTGCAATTTATCGCGAAAAAAATTCTGTATCGGCCACCAGGCAGCCGACATATAATGCTGACGGACGTTAGCTGCTTCAGAAACATCCTCATGATTGCCCGCAGTGAGCGTTGACATTAAGGTTTCCTCCGTCCACTCCAGAACCTGACTGGCAGGGAAAGTAACATAATAGTGGTGAACAATAGGAAAACCACTCGCAGAAGGCAACATTAGCGCACACACTAACACGAAATGGTAACAATGAATTTTTTTCATAATTTCGTCCTTCCCTGAGCTCTTGCGCAACTATCGCTCAATTCAAAATCCATAACAATGACATGAGCACTATCAGTATAGCAGATCCATCATACGTGGATTAAGCTTGGATAAGGTTGATTTATGAGAGTTATTACAAACAACAAGAAATTATCCCTCGCTTTTGGCGAGGGATAATCGTGAAGATTATCTATTATCTATTTTTTGGGCTCAGGCATTTTGTCGCCATGTCTAAACATATTTGCCGGATTAACGTTGCTTGGGATATGATGCTTGCTCTCAGGCATAGTTATCTTAGTAGCAGGCATTGTCATCTTCGTAGCAGGCATGGCCACTTTACTTTCAGGCATCATTTTATTTTGAATTACTTTAGGAGTGATTGTACCCATAGAAGGTTTGCTTGCTGGGGTTGACGCAGTCTTAGCTACTTTACTTGGAATACCTGGCTTCTTGACAGTCTTGACTACCTTGCCTTTAGAAGTAGTGCTGCTTTTTGCCATTTTTTTCGGAGCTGGTTTTGACGCTTTAACTGTAGTTGAAGTCCCCTTTGCAGCCTTAGGCATCGTTTTCTTAGCCTGTGTTCCTGCGTTCTTTTGCGTAGCCATTTTAGCAGACACTGGTTTCTTACTTGAGGACATCGATGTTTTCTTAGACTTGGCAGTAGTTTTCTTCGGAGAACTAGAAGAGGTTTTAGCTTTAACAGGAGAAACGTTACTTGCAGACATAGACGTTGCTCTTCCCATTACCTGCTCAGAATTTTTTTGCATTTCTTTTGAAACGAACGAAAAAGCATTTTCGAGAATTTGAAATGATTGTCGCATATAGTCAAGCATCTGATGGCTATTTTCCATAACAAGCTTCATTTGATTATCCATAAGCTTGTTTGGTTGTCGCCAATTAGAAGACTCTTCAGGTCTAAGGTAATGTAAATTCTGCAGCGTTCTGATATTCAACTCCATCATTGCCTGAAATGGTTTATGCATTTCAGTCACTAAGGCAGCCCAACTTTTGAAATAATCCTGATTCATTTATTCTCTCCATTGATGTTGTTGCGTTGCACTAATGTCAGCCTAGCTGATAAATTAAAATTTTGCGAATGAAATTTAACTTTTTATTAATTTTTTTTATTTCGCTCTTAGAACTTACTAAATAATTCCCTAAAAAATAGAGGACCAGAAGCTAATATCCTAGAGAAGTAAACTTTTGGCGCTCATCATTTATCAACGCATTATTAGAGGTTGATTGCAATGGCGATGGCATATTAAGCACTTCAGATGGCGATGATGACAACACTATGGGTGAAACCTGCTCTCCTACTACTCGCAGATTATCTAAAACCGTTTGATAGGAATGTTCCATTTCTCTAATCGTATGGGCCGGGTCTGCCGAAATCACACTTTTAGTGGCTCTCGCAGGATAAAGGAGCTCACCAACACTTCTAAACCAGGAGTGTATGAAAGCAAAAGTTTTGTGCATCGAATGGGCTGGATACTTATCTAAAACCCCAGTCACGCGACCAATTATCATATTGACAGTAAAGGCGAATGCTTTAACCAGGCTTGAAGCCAATTTAAAGAATACATGAGTCAACTGACTGCCAACAATGAGTATACGAGTAAGATCTTTTCTAACTTTAGCGAGAAGATCACTTCCCGCATTTTTAATAGATTGTGCAGGAAATGGGTTTCCCATGAACCAGGCTATAGGACTCACCACGAATGCGAGAGCTAGACGCAAAATTGCAGGAACATAGGTGAGAGGGATGGAAAATATTTGAAATCCTATTGAAGGCTCTTTTTCAGGATATAGAATCTTCTTTAAAGAAGCTGCTTTCTCAGGTGGAAAAAGCTTATCAATATGTCTTTCTAACTCGTATAACATCGTTGGACTTAATTTAGGCAAGGTTGACGCATGCATCGATAACCAGAAAGCCAGACGAAATTGTGCAATCGTTTTATCATACTCTTTATAAGAACTTTGAGGATATTCAGCCACCTCTGTACCATCAAAATTGATTTTAAGTGGTTGGTGACATTCAGAGGGTTTACGATGTAGTAATTCGTAACTCGCAATTGCAAATTTTCCACCAATAAAAGGATAGCTTGCTTCGGGAGTAGTACCTAAATCTTCCTTCAAAATTGCACTTAAACCAGGAATTTCATGACCATTAACTCCATTGACCAAGACATAGCCTAGCGTATACGCAACAACGAAATATGAGGCATAGGTTAACGGATCCTCAGCAATCTGGGTCGCCACCGTTACTCCAAGACCATTTGGACCATGCATTAAAGTATCCCAAGCTGTTGCAAAAGCTTGAGCTTGAGTGGAGCCACCCCCAATGGCGGCAGCAAACTTGCCAGCTCCCATGCCATAAGAAAAATTTGAAAACCAATTGACGTAACTGCTACCAAAAACTGCAGACCCTACTGCAGGATAAAAAATTGCTGCAGCTCCTGCTGCATAAGCTGCAGTAAAGACCAAACCTGCTACAGGATCTTTTGCATAAATATTATGAGTAAATACCGAACTAAACCCATCAAAACCACGAACCATCACAGTTAAAATATCATTTTGCTCGCCAGCTGTCAGATGATAATCGGCCTTTGCTAACTTACTCATTGCAGGCGACATTTCCGGTAGAGAAAAAGAACTTAATAAATGTTTTAATCGCTCCTCTTCTTCTTTTTCTATAAAAAGAATTTCCGTTTCTGCTTTTTTAATGACGACGTCATAATCTCTCAATATCTTAGTCGCCTTCCAATCATTAAAAATTTCCTCAGGCGTGCGAAATAGTTCTGTTCCAAAATTTCGAATTCCCTTAAAGCAATCCTTTATTGAGTTAATAATTATTTTAAAAAATTTAATAGGTTTAAATAGCAAAGGCTCATTAGGACTAGCTTTACTACGTAATTCAGCAGCTACCAAATGAAAACTCTTATTATCCCAAGCCTCTTCTTCCCAAGGATGGGTATAAGTAAATATGCCTTTAAAAATATTAAAAATAAAAAAGACATTCGCTTTAACAGCCGCTTTAAAATTGCGATGAAGCTTCCAATTAGTTGCAGCAACTTCACTTAAAGAGGAGCTTCCTGATTTATTTTCGACAACTGGTGTTTTGGGATTACTATAATCAACCGCATCCCAACCTTCTATAAAGCTAATTCCAAGCAGTACTTGTCGTTGTCGTGCTGGTGATAGGTTATCTTGACCGAAATCATAGGTTACGCTGTCATTGCCACTACTATAAAGACCATGATGCTCTGCCCTTACCGCATTACGAGGGTCAGCATTATGATCATCAATTTCCTTACGAGCATCTTCAATACAATCATTTAATGCCCCACGAGTCAGTGCGAAAGACCTTTTACGGCTGTAACTGATATCTTGGTTAATACCTTGCATTTGATACAAATTGTGCAACATTTGTTGCTTAACAAATTCTGAAATGGAGTCAGTTCCTCTCGCCCGATTATAGGCGCGTAAGGCTTGTTGGTCATGGGCTTGTTTTATCAATGCCTCTAAATAAACTCGCGCCCGTTCAATATCATCTTCAATATCTTTGCGAAGTAGCGAAATAGCCTCAGGATTTATATCTGTTAAATGGGTATGTTCAAAATGTTTTTCCAAGTCAGAACTTATCATTCGCAATTCTTGGATGTAATGTTCAATAGTTTCTTTGTAGGTTGTAACCGAACAGTCCCTATTCACCAGCGATTCTAACGCTTGGAGCGCTTCAAAACGCTGTTGATAATGATCAAGAAACTGTATTTTTAATGGCTGAGTATTGCTTATCATGCCTTTAGCAATACGTTCATGAGTAATTACACGGTAATTTCCTAAAGCAGAAATAACCTTACCTGTAACAGATTCAGTGCGTACAATTCCCCACCGCACTGCCTTTTTTAACTTTTCAGGACTCGTTTGCCATTGGAAGGAATGAAACTCTCTATTTTTACTTATGAAATTGACCTGATGATCACCATGTTTCACCGTGCGTTTTCTGTACTTATCTATTCTACCTGCCGTGCCAATCCAAGGAACCGAAGAAACAGTTGGCAAAATGAGTGTTTCATCTTTATTTAATAAAAATCGGAGATACCGTTTCTGATTGTATTGAATTAGCAAATTTTTGGCGTTTTCAGCAGACATTTGATCCAAATCCCAAATCTTTACTGTGCAATATTTTAACAAACAAAACTTAATAACCAATTAAATAAGGCGTTAATATTTATTACATAACTGTAAAGGTAGAAAACATATTGTCAAATTTGAGCACAGAAATATTCGCAAAAGGTGATCTCCTATTATTAATTTTTAAATCAGATTGATAATATTAGCCACAGCATGTATATTAAAAGCCCATTTAGTATTTAGCCAATGATTGGTCTTTCGCTTTATTTAAGCTGTGGAATAGGGACTCTAAATAAACAAGACTCGCCACTCGAGCTCTACTGTTCTAAATAGAGGAGTATCATGTTTAAGCTATTTTTTAAAAACCAAACTGTAGTTAAGAACATATCTAACAGCAGAATGTTCTCTACTTTTCATAAAGAATTTGGGCTAGTGAATAGCTCCAGGCAAAATGGAAAAATTGTTAAAGTTCTTCTTTCTGAAAAAGATAAACTTCAAGACAGTCGGGAAAAAATTTATAAAGACATTATACTCCCCCACAAAAATTGTTTATTTATTGGAACTACTCCAACTGTTCATTACAAACAAGACTATCTTCAAAGTATTTATCCAGGACATAATTTTTCATTCATGACTGATAATAATGGTAGCGTTACGGCGTCCGTTAGCAAAAGGCCGGATACAAGTAAACCCTTAGCTTTGTATAAAAGAATACCTGATGGACGTTTGAGCAACTTGCCATCCTCGGTTAGGCTGTATGCCCCCCTCTACACATCATTGCCGGAGGATCTTTTAAAATGGCTAGAAAGAGCAAATAGGGTATCTTCCTACCCTCTATATTTACATATCTTTCCTATAACTCCTAAACTTGCGATTGACGTTCATCAATACAAAACTAACATTAATTATTTATTGCAAGATAAACACCCCTATAGTTTATTTAGCTGGGTTCATCCTGAAGGTGAGCGGTTTATTCGTGCAAGTAATTGCAACAGTGATGTTCAAAAGGCAATCTTTGGCCTGGATCTTCATGAAGTCCAAGATATGTTTTGCCAAGAAGCTGCAATGACGATGGCACTACAGTTTGCAAAACCAGAAGAATATCAGAAAGCAGTAGAACTATTAGGATTCAACCAGGGAATCGAAAAATCACCCCTGACATCAGATAGCTATCTACCTGCGTTTACTGCATGATTTAGTTTAGAGTTTCTCGAGAACCTCTTGTAGGTGTTTTACTGCCAGAATTTCCATCTCCATGCTCTGCTTAGGAGCATTGGCGAATGGAACGATAGCACGTTTGAAACCATGTTTTACTGCTTCACGCAAACGCTCCTGGCCGCTTTGTACAGGCCTTATTTCCCCTGCTAACCCCACTTCGCCAAAAATAATGGTTTCCCGATCAAAAACCCGATTGCGTAAACTGGAAATAACCGCAGCTAATAATGCCAAATCACTGCCAGTTTCCGTGACTTTGACCCCACCCACCACATTGATAAAAACATCTTGATCAAAAGTAGCAACGCCACCATGGCGATGAAGCACAGCAAGTAAAATAGCAAGACGATTATGTTCAAGACCTGCTGTAATTCGTTTCGCTTGCTGACCGTGTGCTTCATCAACTAAAGCTTGCACCTCAACCAACATTGGTCGCGACCCTTCCCAGGTCACCATCACAGCACTACCCGGTGTAGGTTCTGGCTGCCGTGATAAAAAAATTGCCGACGGATTTGCAACCTCTTTCAATCCTCGATCAGTCATCGCAAAAACGCCCAACTCATTGACCGCACCAAAACGATTTTTAATCGCGCGAATTACTCGAAAACGGCTATCACTCTGCCCTTCAAAATATAAAACGCTATCCACCATATGTTCTAAAACTCGCGGTCCGGCCAGCGCCCCTTCTTTGGTGACATGCCCAACAATAAAAACAGCAGTTTGCGTGGTCTTGGCAAAGCGGACTAATTGAGCTGCGGATTCCCGTACCTGACCTACACCACCAGGAGCAGAACTTAGCGTTTCCGTAAAAATTGTTTGCACGGAATCGATAACCATAATACGCGGCATTTCTTTTTGTGCATGAGCAATAATTGATTCCACTTGAGTTTCAGCAAGTAGACGTAAACCTGCTAACGGTAATTGCAGACGTTTGGCACGCATGGCAACTTGTTGCAAGGACTCCTCGCCTGTGACATAAAGTACCTTATGTTTTTGTGAAAGATTAGCGAGAGTTTGCAGTAACAAAGTGGATTTACCAATTCCGGGATCACCTCCAATTAAAACCACAGAACCATCAACCAAGCCACCACCCAAGACACGATTTAATTCGGATAAACCGCAATCCATGCGAACTTCACTGTCTAAGACAACCTCCTCCACAGAAGTTATAGAGGAGCGTTGATTTGCATAATGTCCCTGACGAGGGCTGCGTGAGGCAGAAATAACATTTTCTTCACTGACAGAATTCCAGGCACCACATTGTGTGCATTGGCCGGCCCATTGGGAAAAAATTGCAGCGCATTGACTACAAATAAATTGCACCTTTGTCTTCATGATTCACTCATCAACATTGCCTCATTTTGATCTTCATGGATCCTGCATGAATCTTAAAATAGGTGCAACTATAATAACGAACTCCATTAGTTATTCCCCATTATCATGCAATATACTTGCTTGTCGAAAGAGTCATCTCACTCTAAAATCTAGAAAAATTAATAGATAGCTAAGAATTCAATGAAGAAAAAAATTTTTCAATGGGCAATCGTTGGAGCAGGACCTGCAGGTATTGCTGCTGTTGGTAAATTGTTGGATTTTGGGGTCGCTCCCACTGATATCCTATGGCTTGACCCACACTTTAAAGTAGGTGACTTGGGCCAACTATGGCGAAATGTTTCAAGTAATACCACTGTAAAACGTTTCCTTGATTTTCTTAATGATGTGGGATCGTTTTTCTATCATAAGGCCCCGATTAATTTTCCTATAAACCAACTCGTCCCCGAAAATACTTGCACCTTAAGTGAAATTGTTGCCCCCCTACAATGGATTACCGAGCATCTAACCCAAAAAGTAATTACCAAAGCCACCATGATTCACAATATGGCCTTGTCAGAGCGAACTTGGTCTTTATGCTCATCCTCCGAAACCTTCAAGGCAAAAAATGTGATTTTAGCAACAGGAGCTGTACCCTCAAGCCTCAATTATCCAGGTGTTGATATTGTCCCTTTTGATATTGCAATTGATAAAACACGATTAACTGCTTTTGTTGACACGAATGAAACTTATGCTGTGTTTGGCTCTTCCCATTCAGCCATTATCATTGTGCAATACTTGGTTAACCTTGGGGTCAAAAAAATAATAAATTTTTATCGCTCTCCTTGTCGTTACGCCATTGATATGGGTGATTGGATTTTATTTGATAATACTGGGCTTAAAGGGCAAACCGCCGCTTGGGCTCGAGAAAACATTGATGGTGTATTACCAACCAACCTCGTACGTTACAATACAAGTGAAGCTAATATAGCCCGCTACTTACCTGAGTGTGATAAAGTCATTTATGCCGTTGGTTTTGAAAAGCGCAAAAATATCGTCATTGGTGATTACGAAGATATCCACCATAATCCTCAAGTGGGGATCATTGGTCCTGGACTTTTTGGGTTGGGAATTGGCTACCCGGAATTAAGAGCCGATCCTTACGGTAGTGTTGAGTCGCAAGTTGGTTTATGGAAGTTTATGGTTTATTTGACACGAGTTATGCCGCTTTGGTTTAAATACTCGACATAATTACTCCCCTCGCCTTTTTTAATTTTTCTAAAACACATATTTTCCTGGGGAACAAGATGAGGATTTTTAACTATTCGACCTTCCAGAACTTTAGTTAAGCGCGATTGCTAAGTTTTTATTAATAAATTGTTTAAAACTTAACTTTCAAGCAGTATACTGCAATGATTTGTCCATGACAGGCGTGATTCTATGACTAAACCCATTCATTTTGAAAAATCGATGGCAGAACTTGAAGAAATAGTCATGCAATTAGAAAAAGGCGAATTGTCTTTAGAGGATTCATTAAAGCAATTTGAAAAAGGAATTACTCTCGCTCGTAAATGTCAGGAAGTCTTAAACCAAGCTGAACAAAAAATCGAATTGCTTGCCATGTCCGATATAAAAGTCAGTGAAACTTCGAATGATTAATGACACTATTCGCCAGTATTTGGCTCACCATGAAACCATTCTGAGTACGCTTGTATCAAATGCTGATATTCCCGCCGGGCGCATAAAAGAGGCGATGCTCTATACACTCTTTCCAGGCGGAAAGCGTTTGAGACCCCTCCTTATTTATCTATGTGGAGAAATTACAGGCGTTGAGCAAGCTAGTTTAGACATAATGGCAGCAGCAATAGAACTCGTTCATTGCTATTCATTGGTTCATGATGATTTGCCTGCCATGGATAATGATGACCTGCGACGGGGTAAGCTTAGCTGTCATAAAGCTTTCGATGAAGCAACTGCCATCTTGGTTGGCGATGGTATGCAAGCTTTAGCCGTTGATACCCTACTTACACATTTACCACAATACTTGTCCTTATTTCAGGTTATCAATATTACTCATGAACTTGTGCAAGCCAGTGGCCCTGCAGGTATGGTTAGCGGCCAAAGTCTCGATCTTTCAGAACTTTCTCATACAACGATAAGTGAAGCAGAGCTATGTACTATTCATACACTCAAAACGGGGAAACTTATTTCAGCTTGTTTTAATATGGTTTTGGCTGCAAGCGATTCTTCAATAACCACTGCTCAAGCTTTACGTGATTTTGCTAAATATTTAGGGCTTGTGTTTCAAATGCAAGATGATTATCTCGATCATTACGGAGAAACTCATATCTTAGGTAAAGGACGAGCATCCGATGCAGCGAATGCCAAACTTACTTTTGCTACTCTTTACAGTAAAAATGAATTATTTAACTTAATTGGTAAGCACTTCCAGCAAGCGAGAGATGCCCTACTTCCGTTAGAATCTAAAGCCAGTAATTTGCTTGCTTTAGTAGACTATATACAACAACGTAGCCATGGCTAGCTAACCAGCAATATTCTCAATTTGCTCAATCTCCGAAGCACTAAGCTCAAAATTATCTAAATCCAAATCTTCACACATATGTTGCAGGTTGGTTGTCCCAGTTAAAGGAAGCATTCCACTTTGCAGTGTAAAACGAAAAATAATTTGTGGAATAGTTTTATGGTATTTGTGCATCAAGGTTTGCATAAAAGAAGTTACAAGATATTGATAATTGGCTGTTAATAGAGAAAATCCTTGATAAACAATGCATTGTTCTTTACAAAAGTCTCTTACTTCCTTATCCCATTTTCTAACAGCAAAACATCGATTTTGCACAAAAGTAGGTTTAATTTTGGCATTTTGATACAGCTCTTTAAGTTGCGAAAGATTTACATTTGAAATGCCAAGAAAATTGACTTTCTTAGCCTGCAATATTTCTTCCATAGCACTCCATGCCTCCCAGTCTTCTTTGCATAATCCTACCATAAAAAAGGGTCCATGAAGAATGTAGGAATCAATATAATCTGTCTGTAAATGATTGAGCGAACTTTCAAAAGATTGCATGACCTGTTGATGTAAGGGGTCTTGTTCATTGTAGGGCTTGCGATGATCCTGCCCCGGAGAAAAAGTAAATTTTGTTTGTAAAAATAAATCTTTTCTCGTTTTATTATTGCTGGCTAAAAATTGCTGGAGCCCAAGCCCAACACCTTCTTCAAAATAATGCTTACGCTGATTCGCGGTATCAATCCCAGTAAATCCAGCACCCAGAGCATTAAAGACACACTCTTGTGTACTCTCCTCTTTCCAGGCAGTTCCATAAAGAAAAGCAGGAATTGTTTGCTGTGCAATACTTTTTTTAAAGACTTCCAATGACATGATATGCCTCCCTTCAAAATATAGCGCTGTCTGTCACGAGGTTGAGAAAATGATTGCAAATTTCATTTCAACCACGTGACAATACTTAAATGGTTCTAGCAGTTCTGCAGGATTTTATCCAATATAAGTTGGATTATCAGTGCGAAGAAATATTTGTGTAAAATAAATTTTTCCTCGGCTATCACGAGCCAGGCCAATACCTGTTAAATTATAGTTTCCCATGATATTTCGTCGATGACCTGGACTAGTTAGCCAATTTTTCACAACATCTTGTGCATCTTTATAGTTGTAAGCGACATTCTCTGCTCCCCCACGACATTGTTGGATTTCCGTAAACAATCTTTTTATTCGCTTATTAAAATCTTTATGACCAAAACCAATCTTGTGAGTGGCCATTTCTCGACTATGTATTTCGGCTTCTTTAGACATGGCACTATTCATTTTTAATGGAGCTAAACCACGCTGCGCACGATATTCATTAATATATTTCAATACCGCCTTTTGCATTGGGGAACCAATTGCAACACTACTATTATTTGCTTTTGCCGCTATTGTTGGCTGAACCAGTCCCAATAACAAAGCAATCACTATGTGGTGTAAAAATAGATTAACTCTTTTCATTTAACTACCTTCTTTGAAAAAAAATCATAAAATTTTGACCCTATATTGTTACAAAAATTTTACATTTGTCCACTTATTATTAACAACGTTTGGTTTGGATAAAATAGCAAGCTATACTAGAAATGCTCCCACCATTGGATAAGAAGATGAATCTAATACAAAGTTTCAAAAATTCTTGGATTTTTTTGAGATTAAGTGTACGATTCCTTATTAAAAACAAAGACTTAATTATCTTACCTTTTTTAAGCTTAATCGTAATGATTGCGATTGTTTCCATCCTTGTATCCACTTCATTTTTAGAGTTAAATTTTTTGATAAATTATTTCCAACGTGAACCAACTATTTTCTTGCTTGGTGGTTTGTTTCTTTACTTTTTTCTTGTATTTATTGTGCTTTATTTTAATGCCTCGATGGTAACTTGCCTCATTCACCGTTTACAGGGAAATCCGCTTAGCATCTTCAAAGCCATGCGACTTACATTACAACATACAGGGCCGTTACTGGAATGGACGTTATTGAGCGCTACAGTGTGTATAATTCTTAATGCTTTGGAGCGAACACATGATGTTGTAGCCGACATCATTTATGCAATTTTCGGTTTTTCATGGTCTGTAACCACTTATTTTGTTCTTCCTATAATGATTGCCGAAAATATCGGCCCCATTAATGCATTTAAACGCTCAATTCAATTAATTGGTAAAGGTTGGAGAAAATTACTCTCTGTCAATTTTATTCTTTTCTTAATCCTTGCAGGAATTATTGCTTGTGTTTATTTAATTGCTTTTTTACTAGGGCAAACTCATCAACAAATAGCAATCAATCTACCCCTTATTCTTGTACTTCTTTTTCTATGGATAATTATTAGTAAAACGTTCAGCACTATTTATAATAGTGCACTTTACTTAACAATTAATGAAAAAGAGCTACGTGGTTTTGATGAAGCAATGTTATCTCGGTTTATGGTAAAAAAGTAAGATTAATCAAGACTAATAATACCTACTCTCGACTAAAATTCCCTGCGAATTCACTCATGCCAATGACATGGTATTGCATCGCATGAATAACATCCTCTTTCGTTGCAGAAGCATCCAAAGATAGTATCGTATCTAAAGCATATAATTTGAAGACATAGCGGTGCGAAGTCCCAGACGGTGGGCAAGGTCCTTTATAACCTACTCCTCCCCAGCTATTTTTACCACTAATAGCCCCAGGAGGAATTTCTCCTTCGGTAAGATTTCTAACCTCAGGAGGTATATTAAATAATACCCAGTGAACCCAAGTTCCCACAGCATCAGGATCATCAATAATTAATGCAAAAGATTTCGTATTGATTGGCGGATCTGCCCAAAATAAAGCAGGAGAAATATCTGCTCCCTTACAGCTATATTTCTTAGGGATAAACGTATCAGGCTCAAATACTGGACTCCCTAGAGTAAAACCCTTTGTCACATCACCGAAACTTAAGAGAGAGAAGATCATGAATAATAGTAATAAAACAACACTCTTCATTACTCCCTACCTCCTAACTACAATTTAATGAAAGCAAAGCAAAAACACCAGCTTAAATATGTTCCTTTATTCTAGTTTAGCCCTTCTAAACTATTTTTGTTCTGAAACCATATCAATATTCAATTTTTCAGGAGGTAACAAAGAGAAAATTAGTCAATTTAAGAAATAGAGCATTTATAAAAATGCTCTATTTCTATGCCTTTACCGATGCCGGGTTGGTGAAATACTCATCGAACCTATCAAACATTTTTTCAGTCGCTGAATGACGGGTGATAAAATAATCAAAAAAGTAGGTTTTTCTAAGGGAATTGATATCTTTTTTATGATCTTCTCGCCAACTCGTTAAGCTTGCAATAAAATCGTTAATGGTTTCATTATTCTTTCCAACTTTTTCTATATAGAGTTCTTTTAGAAGATTAAATTTTTGTTCTGTTTCAGCAGACTCTGGTGCAACTTGTAGCATATCCTCCATTTGCATATAAAGTTCAGTTAAAACCCTCTTTTTCAATGGCTCTAAATCCTTAAATGCAGAAGGTGGTGAAGGTAAAATATAAAAAGGCATCTTGCTATCTGGGCGAAGATAGCAATGTTGCCTAATACGCTTGGTTACAGGATCGCGTACAGGGAATTTTTCTCCATCATCAGCTACCAAGTTAGTGTGTAAAGGTAAATCACGAAAGAATTTGCTAGAAACATTATGTATTGTTTGCTCATGCCCGCGAACGTAATCTAGCAAAGAAAGTGCTCCATGTCGGCACGTACTAGAAAGATTTAAGGAATGACTCTCTTTAATAATATTTTCTGCTTCAGGCTTTAATGGGATTTTGTGAGTAACTTCAGTTCTTTGGGCTGTCCACTGCAAGTTTACCTCATTACCGTTCTCTTCTGCGGGTTTAAAGCAGGGGTAAGCAATGTTATCACGTGCTTGCAGCTCTTCAAGCAAAGCGATAAAGCCCAGGTACTGCTCATAAGTGATGTCATAAGCAGCGTAACCAATAGGTATTTTTCTGCCGGGTTGTTTACTAAATTCTTCATAGCTAATGAAAGCTTTTGTCGAAAAAAATGCGGCTCTTAAAACGGAGCAACTTACATCTGCATCCATCACTTTGCCAACCCGAGCAAGTATATGATGCTCACCTTTACTTTTCACCCCGACAAAAATAAAGCTGTGAACACCCTGTTTAGCGATGGAAATAAAGAACTCATCTGACTTATTAACTGTCATAACCATGAGAGATCTTCCTGGCTTTCAAAATTGCACTATAACATTTGATTCTTAATTAATGCTTAAGAACCAATCTTGGTCTCGATTATAACATAGCCAATTTAAATTCATAGTGCCTTAATTTTACACAAAAAATCCAGCATAAGGCACAATACAGCTAGGTCTTTGATTTTTAGGTATTTGGATGGATTTTTGTTAATCAACGCTCATTGAATTTAGTTATCCACCATTCTTGAGAAGAATTAATCTCTTTGGGCACAGGCTCTATCACTATTGTTTGCACCAGAGAAGGCTGGAATGGACCGGCCGATGTTGCCCATTGATAAGTGATTTTAAATTGATAGGAATTTTTGCTCTGGGCAATTTTTTTAATTGCATAAGAAGTAATCCATGGACTAGAAGCCCCTGATACCCAATTGGGCCAATTAGCTTTGTACTTATTCTTTAACTGGTCAGAAAATAGCATAAATTGCACAGCCCCATTACGCTCTTTATTAGCCTTGGCAAACATAGAGGCCGCATCATCGGGGTTACTGGGCGCTAAGGCTTTTTCCAACATTAAAATTCGAGCAGCATCTGACTCAGACTGAGAAATCGCTTCGGCAGTTGCTATTGTTGAACAAAAAGATAAAACGACTGAGAAGACCATTGACGTTGAAAGTTTCATAATTTCCCAGAAATGAGAGACTTAAAGATAGTTTATCGCTTTAGTTACTTCTAATCCACCAACCCTTTTTCGCTTAATTGCAGCCAATTTAAATAAACCGCAATTAATTAAGTAATTTTGTTGCTTTGTTAGGCACTAAAAGTTAACAATGGTGCATGGAGAATTATATTAGAGCTCCCATGTTAGTTTATAACGGTAAAGAACTAATCAAATTTAAGGATAAAACTGGGGGGAAAAACAGGAATGAAATAGATGGCTTCTATCGTGATTCGGAAGGAAATGAATTCTTTATCAAAAAGCCAGGAGATCCCAAAGAGCTTTTTACCGAACTATTTGCCGGGCTTTTATTAGATGAGTTTAAGCAATGCGGATTAATCCCAGAGCCTTATCATCGTTCTTTCATTTGTGCTAATTTCATTCAAATTGAAGACGGTTCTTACGCTCTTATCCAACCTAAAGCTTCCTTTAAAGAATTACATAAAATTATTGGCACAGGAAATAGACAAGGCACAGATCGTGATCCCGTCAAAGAAATGTTTCTCGGCCCCTCATATTATCTTTTACTCACTACTGCGCTTGAAAACTATTTTGCTCTTTCTTTAGTGTTAATGGTTTCCTTAATGATAGGGGATTATAGTGTGCATAGTGGTAATGTCGTTTGTTTAGATTCCGACCATCCGATTACACAATTTGCCCGCATTGATCTAGGAGCGGCTTTCCGCTATTTTGGATATAAAGAAAACAACCTGGATATCCTTAACCCTTATGAATACCATGGTTGGTTTAATCCGACCAGCTTTACCAAAGGTTATGTCTTAAATTACAAACATATTACTGGATTATTTCCAGCCATAGCAAAAAAAGCCCAACAGTTTAAAGAGCAAGTTGACCACAAACTTTTAGAAGATATTGTTACGACCGTGCTGCAAAAGATTCCTTCTGACCTCATTAAAGACAATGTCAAAGAAGAAGTGGCACAATACATCGGTATTGAGTCATTCAAAGAAGTTAAGTTAGGCATCAAAGTAAATCAGCAACAATTCCCCTTGGACCTCATAGAAATTTTGCAATTGCGCCTTAAAAAAATTAGTGAACTACAGGATATTTCTCCTGAAAAAAGTAAACCTACTCTATATCGCTCATTAAGTTCAGACGATCTGATAGCTCAAGATAAGTTGATATTACCCGCAAATGAAGGTCTTCCGTTTCCTGAGCAACTAAGCGTTTGGCAAGAGACTTTGACAACAGGTAAAGACATCCTCACTGTGAATAGAGTAAATTTACCGCAATTAGTGGCTGAATTTAATTCTTTTATTGATATCGTCATCAAACAGGCAGAACTCATCAGCCAAAGACCTTATTCATCTCCTCCTCATACTTGCCCAATGACTAAAGCCACAGAGTGTGCAGAGGCAATGGCCTTACGTCAATTATTCACATTAAATAATGATGGTACTCCAGCTTTTAATGATAAAAGTATATTAGGACATAAACGTTCCACGAATTCACCCTGGCAAGACGTAGAGAAAATTTTATTCGCAGGCTTTAATGTCATAGTAACCATTCGTGTTGCAAGGCAAACGCAACTTTCATTTAATCCCACAGGCGCTAAGGACGATGCTCTCAAAACTCTTTTTTCTGCCCTTCAAGTATCCCTTGCTTCTTTCCGAAAGAACTATCAATTACTATTAGAGAAACTCGTGCTTACTCTTGCTCGAAACACGCAAGAAACCACCCCCAACGTTAGTTTTTTACCCGACAAGCCAATACCTACCCAAAGTGAAATAGAGGATGCCCCTTGTCTCAACACTAAGCTTGGCCTTCATCTTTTAAAAATAACCAAGCAATTACAGAAGAAAATGCAACAAGATTACTTGTTAACACAAGCCATTGCTAATTCAAAAATAGAACCATTCCCTATCAACCTTATTAAAGACCTCCTTATTCTTAAAGAATTTCATGATAGCCAAATTGCTCTTAATCAAGAGAATCAGTTAGGGGAAGATTACAACTCTTCTATACATCAGTTTTACAAAGAGGCTCTCTCTACACGTTTATCTGGTGATTCATTACCCTTGCAAATTAATGCTTTATTAAAATCAGCTTATCAAAAATTTCAGGCTCAGCAGAAAACTCGTATTTTATCAGAGTCCTTAGTGATGATTGGCAGCTTATTTGATGGATTAGGCCTTATTGTAGGTTTAGGACATAAGGTATTAGATAAAACCTTCTTATTTAATAGTGCCTCAACAAGTACGGAAGGATCTTCTAATGTACGGTTGATAAAAAACGATACTTCAGCAACCTGCGAACCCAACTCTTCCTTATTAGATCCAACTTAAGACAAAGGTGAAACTATACAACAGCCATTAAATAATTCTCTATCAATAGATATCTTAAAGCTTACTAACTACTTATTCCTTTAAAGAAACCTTTGTTCTCAAAATCAAAAGCTAAAGGTATAATTAATATTTCATTTTAAGTGTTTAATATAATAAATCCGCTGCATCCTAACGGAGGATGAAATTAATGCATCTATTTGATCCCAATAAGATGTTAAATATTGCTTATGCCATAAGCTTATTTTTTATCGGTTACCTTATGGCCAAGAGAGTAAGCCTTATTGCCGAGCGAAGTCTTAACAAGCGATTCTCTCGCCACCATACCATGCTCGCCAGACGCTTTGTTTTTTATCTAATTTTTACTATTTTTTTTGTAACCAGTTTGCAACATTTGGGGTTTAAGCTAAGTGTATTATTAGGTGCCGCAGGAGTTTTCACCGTAGCCGTCAGTTTCGCCTCGCAAACCGCTGCCTCAAATTTAATAAGCGGGATTTTTCTCCTTTTTGAGCATCCTTTTAAAGTCGGTGACACCGTTGAAGTTAAAGGTATTAATGGCGTCGTAGACTCTATTGATTTGCTATCGACCAAATTAAAAACACCGGATAATAAATTAGTTCGTATCCCCAATGAAGCGATGATTAAATCTGAAATCACTAACTTAAGTTATTTTTCTACACGTAGAATTGATTTGATTATTGCTGTAGCTTATGAGTGCAATATTGCTCAAGTTAAAACCATGCTATTGAACATTGCTGATAACTGCGACAAAGTTCTAAAAGAGCCTGGGCCGAATGTAACCATTGATAATTTTGCCAATTCCGCTGTAGAGCTTAAATTCATGGTCTGGGTGAATACCGCCGACCTATCCATTGCTCGCAATGCTTTACAAGAAGTCATCAAACAGCAATTTGATCAAGAGGGTATTGAAACACCTCCTCCACAAGTTACCGTTCACCGAGTATAAACGTGGATCCTATTACCCAGGGAGCATTGGGTGCAGCCTGTGCTCAGGTTGTTTTGCATAAGCAAGATAAATACAATGCCTGGATTGTTGGCGGTTTAGCTGGTATGGCCGCTGATCTAGACGTATTAATTAACTCCTCTAAAGACCCGCTACTATTCTTTTTTTATCATCGCCATTTTACGCACTCCTTAATGTTTATACCTATAGGAGCAGCACTAGTTACTCTGTTTTTAACCTTATTCAAGCGTTTCCGCCAACATAAAAGATTAACATTTTTAGCAGCACTGATAGGTTATGGCACACATGGCTTGCTTGATACTTGTACGAATTATGGCACCGTCTTGTATTGGCCATTTACTAATACACGAGTTCACTGGGATTTAATTTCCATTATTGACCCCTTTTTTACTTTCCCTTTGGTTCTTGGTCTCGTTTGGACAAAGGTTCATGACAGCAGAAAAGGAGTTGCTATAGGTTTAATTTTGGCAAGTTTCTTTCTATTAGTTAATAGTTTTCAACACTATCGAGCGATCGAAGCTGTTCAGACATTTGCCGAAAAAAACCATTTAAAGCTAGAAAAGCTCCGTGTATTCCCAAAGATGTCTAGCTCGATTACTTGGCGTGGCGTTAGCCTTATCAATAATTACTTCCTAGCCTTCAATGTTACTGCCCCTTTCCTGCAAAAAGCAAAAGTTTCTATTGCTGCTAAGTATCAGCTTGCTCAAAGCAGTAACTTACCTAAATATGTCAAGGAGTCACCTCTCTTCTTAAAAGATTTCTCTATATTTAACTGGTTCACCGGTGGCTATCTTATCCTGGTAAAATCAGAACCTTTAATCCTTGCTGATGGTCGTTTTCTTATGGATGATGACCCCACCATAAGCTTATGGGGAATTCAGTTTTCTCAATCGCAACCTGTGGTTTACCGCCTTAATTTTATAAATTTGGAAGAATAAAATGACAATAGCCTTACTTGCTACCGGTGATGAAATCATTCACGGTGATACTTTAAATACGAACAGCCACTATCTTGCTCATGCACTAAGTTCTGAGGGTTTACCACTAGGCTTACAACTCTCCTGTAGCGATAAGGAAAACGAAATCCATGATTGCATTGAATTTTTAGTAAAGAATCATGATGTCATCATTATGATCGGCGGATTAGGACCAACCTCTGATGACCGTACGCGTTTTGCTTTAGAACGTTTTCTAAAAACAAAATTGGTTGAATTCCCCGAAGCAATTCAGCATATTCAAAATCGCTTAAGACTGTCTTCTAAAGAGTTGAACCCAGGCAACAGACAACAAGCTCTTTTTCCTTCTAACGCAACTATTTTACCCAATCCTAATGGCACAGCCATGGGTTGCTTTTATCCATGGGAAGGGAAACTCTTTATTCTTTTGCCAGGACCGCCACGTGAGTGCTTACCGATGTTCAATGACCATGTTCTGCCTTTATTACAACAGCGGCAACATAGTGATAAATCCATATTTAAGTGGCGTTTATTTGGTGTAGCTGAAAGCCTTATTGCTGAACAACTGGATACAGCCCTTGCCGATCTTGACTGCAAAACAGGTTATCGCCTGGAAACACCTTATGTCGAATTTAAAGTTCGTTGTAAAGCCCAAGTTGCGGCAAAAATCAAAGAAAGAGTAGAACCACTCATTGCCCCTTACCTTATTGCGAGCACTGAACAAAAAGCCTCAGAGCAGTTACATGCACGAATTCTGCAATTAGAGAGCCCTATTTCAATTATTGATGAGGCAACAGGGGGGCTTTTACAAACATTAATTCAACAACCGGATAATCATCATCTGCTGCATTTTAACAATTGTCATCAAGATTCCACGTTACAATTTCATCTTCGTGGACTTAAAGAATATTGGAACCAAGAGCCCATGACGGGGAAAACGCAATTATCGATTGAATACAGTAGTGCAAATAACCAAGGCACGGAAATACATGAAATTGCACATCGCAGTGCCTTGGTTATTTATTTTGCCGCTGAATGGCTAAGCTTCCGTCTCTTTCATCTCATCAATCAATTGCATCAATGAGTAACACAATTGTTGAGTGCCTTCTCCACTGACAGCAGAAATCTCAAAAACTCTACCCTGCCAGTGCAAGCCATCTAGAATGGCTTGCACAACACTAGCCCTCTCATCTTTATCT
>NZ_LNXV01000037.1:0-17270 GCF_001467025.1 Legionella brunensis
ATGGCTTTTTCACCAGGGGCTAAGGATGGTTTGGAGAATTTAATGGCTAATGTCCCTTCTTTGGCAAACCACTCTTGCGCCAATTCCAAAGGCTCCTTGCCACCGTTGTACAATTCAATGGTTTCGCCTTTTAACAGCTTGCCGTCCCAGGATTCTTTGGGTAATAACGTTAATCCTTTTGACCAGCGCTCCACTTTTCCAAATTGGCGTTTTACGCTCACATCAGCAAAAGGTTTTTGTTGTTCCATATAGTTAAGCATGGCGAGAATGGCTTCGGGAACTGCTTCTTGAGTGATTGTTTTGGGATTTGTTTTTGGGGTATTAACTACTGTTTTTGTACCAACAGACTGCGAAGGAACCAATTCAATAGTCTTGCCTAAGGACTCTTCGCCATTTAACGTTACTGAAAAATGACGGCCTGTTTCCGTGGTTAAAAATAACGTAAAAGGATTGCTAGCCGCCAACATCACATAAACTGAGCCGTCCTGCTCATCACGTTTAATGGCCATAGAGTTGGGAGGAAACACTGCTTCCATGATTTTGTCGTTTTTGACCACCAAACGGTTGTAATTACCCTGACTTAAAGTGAGTGCAATATCGCTATTGTCTTTCACGGAGATGCTAGTAGCACCCATTGTAAGTGTTGATAGTAACGCCAGCGCGATACTTAATGGTTTACGCATCTTGTTTCTCCTTTAAAAGCGAAAATTGGACTATAGACAGACGGCTGTCTTTATATTGGAACCGCAAGACATAGGTTTTACGCACGTCTTCTAATGCTTGAAGCCCTACAAACCGCCTCAATTTGCCAGAAACTACGACTGTCAGTTCCTCTGGGTTGGGTTTGTTTTTATCGATATAAAAAATGGACGACATTTTTTTAGCTTTGATGACCTTAGCCTCATTGGTTAAAAGCCTTAGCATCTGGGTATAATTTTGATGATTCACATAGGAAAGTAGACGCTGATGGTTGGCATCCACTGTTTCGGGTGTGACGTTTAAACGTTCATTAACAAAATTTTCTGCCATGAGACTTAGATAATGGCCATCAACACTGGACGCTGATTTCACATAGGAAGGCTCGCCACTAAAGGGCGTTACCTCGATGGTATGGTGATTCCATGCTTTAAACAAAAAGCAAGACAACACGAGGTTAGACACCAAAAGGCCAAACACTAAAACCACCATCAGATTAAACCGTGCAGATAATTGGCTTAAGCGGCTTTGATAATTTTTAAAATCCATGTTCTCTCCTTAAGCCACGTACACACGGTGGTGCGATAAAGGTAATTTAGGCAAGAAAAATTGGGTGATAGCACTGGGCAAATACCAGTAAGCCAGCACTAAAAGGGCTTTTGGCCCCTCCCCTTTCTTCAAATACCGCAACCCACTTAACAACCCCAACCCAAACATCGATACCAATACTTTTTGATTGGAGATGATGAGCAACATGAAACCAAGTTCTGCCACCACCAGCTCATCCATAGTTAACGTTAAGATCCTTTTTGGCGCATCAATGTGATTTAGGAATTGATAGTTCATAGTGCTCATCCTCTTTTCTCCTTCAAAAAACAAAGGTTTTCAGTAAGAACGCGGGTATAAAAGCAACAGCAGTCACGCCAACAAACACCATGGGATTTTTGCTTTTTACAGCCATAGCCGTTGCTAAAATGATGTCCACCAGAATAAAAACTTTCCAAAACATCGAGCCGCTTCCTAGTGAATCTTTGACATCTCCTTCTAGCGCTTTGGCAAGCAAATCATTAGCAAAAGCACTTTTCGAAAGTAAAGTCACCGCCGCAACAGTAGATAACTGCTTTGAAAATGCTATTATTTTTTTCAAAATTTTCATTACTCTTCCTCTCGTTAGTTCCAATTACTTACATCCATTTGCAACACAATCTTTATCACCTGCTTCTAAACCTTTAGTGCCAGACACAGCATGTGCTAAATATCCGTCAATTTTGTAAGCCATTCTTGCATTAGCTAATGCAACCAAATTTAGGATATAACCCTTACTTGCTTCATTATTTTCATCGTTATTAACCGGATAAATTGATGATTTTTTAATGCGCGCAAAATCGGCATTACCATACGAATCATTCATCGTTCTTCTCCAACTGCTTTTTATTTTCATTATTAAACTGGGGGGCAGCGGCATTTAATTCGGATATTGATCGGTATCTATTGAGGTGATCTTCCAGACGTATTTTTGCTTCCTGCACTTTCTTTCTATTTGATCTTTTTGCAGACTCCGAAAGAAATCTATTTGACTCCTCCGAGATCTGTATTGTGATAAAGACTTTTTTGTAATTGTTATTTGATTCCAATTTCAACTCCATGAAAAAATGGTGCTTTTCTTTATGGTTATTCATAAAATTTATCTATAAATAGCCAATGCTTAGAAAATTGATGTAAACTAAAAGTATTATTTAACCATATTACCCTTTATCGGGTACCCTGTAAAGGGTAATACAAACTTATGTCAATAATTTCTGAAGAACAGTTAAAACATCGATTTTCATCAAATATGCGCCAGTTGATGGCCACTCGCGCCGTTAGCGAGAATGAACTAAGCAAGACAACAGAGATCAGCCAATCAGCCATTAATAGAATTAAAAATGGACAAGTATGCCCTTCTTTGTATCAAGCTATAGCCATAGCGGAAGCATTGGGAAATAAACTTGAGGATTTTATTGATATTTCGGCAGAAGATATCAATGAATCAAATTATATTGCTGTAATTAGTACAAGCAATTTGACGGAACCAGATCAAACTAAAGTATTAGGTTTTATTGAAAATGATAACGATTGGAAGAAAAATACAGTTGGCTTCAAAGTTGATAGAAATTTTGATTGTAAGATATTGAACAATGAAAGCATTGTTATTGCTTCCATAGACTCATTATCAACATATCAAGATGGAGATACAGTTCTTTTCCTATTTAATAAAAAATATATGATTGGTACCATGCATCAAGGTTTTATTAAACCAATTGATAACCTACTATTAAAAATAGACGTAAAAAATGCCTCGATGGTCGGCAAAGTGATGAATATAGAAACTAAATATATTAAGGACAAAAATACTGTGGTTTCTATTCTAGAAAAATTTAATTTAGGCACCTTATCTAATCTTATTAGCTCGCTCAGCCAGTCACTCCAGTCACATCCTGCTTAGAGTATATATTATTCGATTCATCATAATTTATTTCCCATTTGATAGGCGAGAAATCGGTATTCCAATCGATAATATCGCTTTTTTCTTCTCTTTTGATAATAGTGATTAAAGGTTTTGTAATAATTGAATACACAACTATTTCATATGTAATTTTAGTAAAATAGGACACCAAAATAAATTTCATCATGTATTCCATGGGCCATATTCCATAAAACGACAGGAAACAGAATAGTGTTGTATCCGTTATTTCTGAGATAAGGAGAGATTGGAATATTCGTTTAAATAATGACCTCCCCTTATTCTTTATTTTTAATTTCTGAAAAATAAATGACGATATGAAAAAGGAAACTGAAAATGCAATAGTCGAGGCAACGTATGTTCTAAGCATTCTTGAAAATACGGTTTCAAAATCATGTTGAAATTTCCAAAATGGCGATGGCGGCAAGATAATCACCAAATAGATGCAAATATCAAATAATACCAATGCAGCAATGCAAGACAGTAGTATTCTTCGGGCGTTCTGATACCCATAAATATCTGTAATTATATAGTCAAATATGTAGCTGAATGGATATAAAAGCATCGCTCCAGTTATTGTGAATCCGCCTATGCTTATTAACTTTGTCGAAAGTACATTGCTTAATAAAATGATGGTAACGAATAAAATCGCTATTAAAACAAGATACTTATATCTTGGTAATGCGTTTGCTAAGCTTAGCTTATTTAAAGTTTTAGATGCGAAAATTGTTCCAATAAGATACCCATCTTTTCCAGAAAAATTATTCATAAAATCAGGATTATCTACAACATCTTCATAGTCCAATGTTGATGGTTTTTTATGACCACCATCTATGGGACTATACAGTAAATTATTATTTACAAAATCGATATTTAACTTATATTTATGCATTTTTTCTTAAGGCTATGTAGTAGTAGGGAGCAAAACTGTATTCATCGATATAATTTATGCCATCTTTTTCACTGCCGAGCGCTAAATGTGTCCCTATATGCTTAAACCCTATTTGTTCTGCGAGGTGAATTATAAAGTTCTCACTCCAATAATAATCATTAATTTCACAATCTATAGTTAGTAGCTTTATTTTAGCAAGATCACCATCCAAGGAAGGAGCCTTTCCAATTCCTTTAACGGTTAAGTAATTTCGAGTATAAAGATTTTTAGTGCCACTTATAATAATTAAATTCCCATTTTTTTCTAAGGAATTAAAGCATTTCTCCAGCTCTGTTTTTATTTCATCTTCCGTAGATAAGTGAAAAAACATTAAAATTGAAAAGATAGCAGTATATTTTCCATACGGGTATGAAGTATTTTCAGACGTGTTTTCGAAATATATCGAATTATCTGTGAGGCTACTATTTTTCGCATTGTTTAATGCATTTTGATCTATATCACATCCATTTATTTTTTTACAAAAAGTACTTAAAAAATTAGTTGATCTACCAGAACCACAGCCCAAGTCTAAAACATAATCCAGACTTGTATCATATTTTTCAGCAAATTCTTCAACATCTCTAAATGCAAGAAATCCAGTACCAGTGATACTACTCTTTCCATACTTCTTAATTTGTTCATCGCTAAACTTCAACATTTATTAAAATACCTCTTACTTATGATGTTAAGCTTCCTGCAAATGTCCCACCCCACACTTAATTAACACCCCGCAAATGTCCCATCTTTAAAATTAATCTGTCTAATAATGCTATTCAATTAATTCAATATAATCTTCCATAGATATAATGTTTCCCACTGCACTATGTTTATTCTCTCTTATAAAGCTATGAAAACATCCTTTGGTTGCTGGGTGCTCTAACCTATGTTTTTGATACCAATTCTTGAGAATACTACTTTGAGTTTTTATATAATTCTCAAATTCACTAATTAAGTCGTTTTTTTGATCTTCTGTTAGATTCGTAAGATAGTTATTTATCTTCTTATTAACATATTGCCTGTAACGTTCAGTTTGCGCTTCTTGTTTTTCTTTCTTTTCTTTTTCTTTCGCTTCTGATATCTTGCGACGCTCATTGATTACTGCTTTGCTTGATTTACTATGCTTATAGTCTTTTTTAAGTGCTTCAATCAAATATCCAGCGAGACCTCTAATCTTTCCTGCAATGAAACTTTCTGATTGAGTGATGATCTCCACTTTCTCTCGAATATAGTCGTTATCATATTTTGCATATGTCTCTTCAATCATTTGAGTTGAAAACCCGAATGTATTAATTAGAAGTTGCTTTAACTCTTCATCAATCGATAAGTTATTTAGGGGAATAGGGGATTCATCAACATTTTTTTCTAACTTGAAGCGTATTCTCGTGACTTTTTGATTAACTCGTTCTATTTCAGGAACAATACGAATTGGCGATACTGTGTTTACCTCATTCACTCCAACATCTAGAACTCTTTTTTTAAAGTCTTTAAACACTTGATATTTACCATCAAACACACCCATTAGCTTTCTAAAGATATCCAGCGGAAACCAAGGTGTTTGCGCTAGCCCTTTGTAGCGAATACAGTTCTCATAAAGCGCCAAACCATAGCCTGATTTGAATTTTGAAATTAGTTCAATGTTTATTTGGCCATAAATCTCAGGTTGATACATAAGATCTTTCATCACCTGGCTGTATTCATAGATGCAAACCCCATTTGAAAGTTCAGCAGATGCCAATATGGAGCTAGCCTTCCATTTTTTTTCTTGTCCAGTAGAGCAATCAATAACGTTCCATTCGATCGCTATTGTTATTAGTCCGATCAATGCTTCTTTGAGCTTTGCAGTATCTTTGCTGTTGTAACCAATCAGTTGGTATAAATCTTTTCCTTTGATTTCAAATTGTTGTTTGTAAGGAAGGTCTGGATAAGCATTAAAGAGCAACGCATTAAACAGCTTTCGCTGAATCAATGACAGATTATTAGAGCAATGTATCGCGTTAACATGTTTTTTGAGTTCGAGACTCTTATTATTTATTGCTACGCTTCCCATACGTTTCTCCATGCTACCTAACAAGTAATCCGAGTACTCGGATTAACTCTCAATCCGAGT
The DNA here is from genome assembly GCF_001467025.1 of Legionella brunensis. Classification (GTDB taxonomy): domain Bacteria; phylum Pseudomonadota; class Gammaproteobacteria; order Legionellales; family Legionellaceae; genus Tatlockia; species Tatlockia brunensis. The sequence goes on from NZ_LNXV01000037.1 coordinate 6,238, forward strand.
ACTCGGATTCTGCAATAATTTGTTCTAAATAATTTAAAACGTGTTTACACATATCTTCCACATTCACAAAACCAGCAATCTCTTTGTTTAGTACAATCGATGGAAGTCCCCGATAATCTGATTTGAAGGTAAATAGTTTTTTACCTTTTTCAGAGCTATAAGCCTTGGCATTACTTGAGCTTTTAGATTCAGCTTTCTGTTGTGAGGTTTTCTCTTCAAATATCTTCTCTAATTTGGCCTGCGAAGTAATTGTTCTACCTAACTGATGAGCAATAGAAACCATTTTGTTATAGTTATCTTTAGACTTATTAATTAACTGAACAATTTTTACAGCAAGTTGTTTAGAGAGGGCGTGTATATCTGGAATAGCCCGCACTATGTCTTCTGGAATTTTTGAATAAGCCATTAATTCGTTAAATGTGGAATAGGAAATACGCAATTTTTCCGAAAGTTCTTTTTCGGTTTTAAATACATTATCCGACAACAATCGTTTATAGAGCATCGCATTGGAATAATTACTAACATCATTTCGTAATTTATTCTCAGCATCTTGAGATGCAATCGCATCTTGTACATTGGGAATATCTTTTCTGATTACAAGAAAAGGGATCCCAAGCCGCATACAAGCAATATGCCTTCTTCGACCAAAAATCACTTCATATTTTATTTTCCCATGGGGATTAGGATGATTTCTCACCAAAGCAGGCTGTAACTGCTTGTTTGATTTAATAGAATCAATTAGCCCATCAATATCGCCTAGTTCACTTTCTTGTCGGTTAGCGTATTTCCAAGGTTCGCACTCTTCTGGATTGACGTAAATTAATTCTTGCTCGGCAAATTCAATCCCAGACTGTGTCTTAAAATAAGATGGAGTTTTAGGGGCTGCTTGTTGTAAAACAACCTCCTCATCAGCGGCCTCTATTTTTTTTACTTGACCGCTTTTCATTAGCATGCCTAATGGGCCAGAATTATGAACGTTTCGTTTGCTATTATCCATGTTACTCTCCACTTACAAAGGATGCTTTAGATTGCTTTTCCCAGATTTCTTTAAAGTTATTAATAATTTCGAGGTTCACATCATCTAAATGTTGCAAAGCTCTGCGGTAAGCTTCACGGCTTCCACGGGGTTTTGAAACATCATAGATGGTTCCAATTTCATTAGCTGCTTTTGCCACTTCAACCGTTTCACACATGTGATTTGTGAGAATATATCTACCAAACTGCTCTCGCATCATATTTTCCATCTGCAATGCTTCGTTACTTCCACTGTGTTTAGAAATGAGTATTCGCAAATATTCCAATTTTTTGGAAGGTAATTCTTTAAACATATTTCGCAAGGTAGCCGTATACATGATAAAACTTGAATAGTCGTTCATGCTTGGAGGAATAGGAATAATGATTCCATCGCAGGCAATAATCGCATTGAGTGTTAACAATCCAAGATTTGGACCACAGTCAATTAAAATAACATCATATTGATTTTTAATAATTTTTAATGACTCTGATAAGCGAATAAAAGGAGAACCTAAACGCTCATGGTTGTTTTCTTTTTCATTAGGTAAAATAAGGTCACAATCTTGTATCGCCAAGTTAGCAGGGATGATATCTAGACCATCAAAATGCGTTTTCAGTATTACATTTTTGATGTTGTTAGGATTGGAGATTAACACATTGGTTATTGTGTCTTCGTAACGAAGTTCCAAATCTGGGATTAATCCTGAGCTAATTAAAGTTGCTGTTCCTTGTGCATCGAAATCTAACAGAAGAACCTTTAAACCTTCGATAGCAATCTTTTTTCCTAAATCTACTGTAGTTTCAGTTTTCCCAACGCCGCCTTTTAAGTTAGAAACAGCAATGGTTAAGCATTTCGAACCTTTTGGTCTTTTGTATCGCGTTTCTGCTTTATCTCTAAGCGCATTAATGGCAGCCAATGTGTATTTTTTTACCTTTCTGCCATTTTCAGAGTCTTCGATTACTATTCCTGGTATATCATCTGAAGATTCTAATAATTTTCTGAATGTCGGATCAGAAACCTTAACCATTTTTGCGGCTTCAATTGCGCCCCAAGTTCTTGGTTTTTTTCTTTTTTCTGGATTAATTACAAAATTTCTTAATGTCAGTAACATTTCGTTACCCGCTTGATAGAACTTATCCATTAACTGTTCTGGATGATCTGTACCATACGTAATGATTTGAGGATCAAGCATGATTTCCCTTTTATTAAAATAATTAATTTTCACATTTTTTATAATTTATCTGTGATTTATTGAAAATGCAACAGAAAATTAAAATTTCTATTTACTATAGAAACACAACGTGTTTTAATTTTTTTAAGATCATTTTATTAGTTGTTTAGAAGTTGAATAGGTCAATGTTCTTAAGGGTTGTAAGAGAGTCTGGGGGACATTTACGGGAATTGTGAGGGACGTTTTCAGGGATGGCTGCGGCGTTTACGGGATAGGGTGAGACGTTTGCAGGAAGTAAAAATAAGAAAAATAACTGATGTTGCGACGTTTACAGGTAGGGTGGGACGTTTGCAGGGATAATTGAGGAGAGACACTTGTGTCAAATTTAGAATTGAAGGGATTGAAGTTGCTTCGAGCCTTAGACAATTCATTCCAGGATGGAGAATCTATACCCAGCGAATCGATAACTCATTTAGCTGTTGAGTTATTAAATTCTGGAAAATATCAGCCTAGGAAACAATTTGATGAGTCTATCTTAGACGAGCTCGCAAACTCCATCAAAGCCCAAGGGATTATCCAGCCACTTATTGTTAGAAAGATTGCAGAAGAATGCTATGAGATTATTGCTGGTGAGAGACGTTGGCGAGCAGCAAAAAAAGCAGGCTTAACTTATGTACCTGTTATTATTAGAAATATTGATGATAATGTTGCTCTCGCATTTTCACTGATTGAAAATATTCAACGTGAAAATCTTAATCCGATTGAAGAGGCGTTAGCATTAAACCGTTTTCGCGAAGAGTTTGAAATGACTCATGAGGACATAGCACAAATGATAGGGCGCTCTAGAGTTTCGGTTACTAATACGCTTCGCTTACTATCTTTGGATTCTAGAGTAATAGAGATGTTAAACGAAGGTAAAATTGATATGGGGCATGCCCGATCTCTTTTGAAACTTTCGCCAGAGCAGCAATATCAGGTTGCGTGCACCGTCATTGAGAAACAGCTGAATGTGCGTGACACGGAGGCATTAGCAAATCGATTGAAGTCATCAGGGAATGAGGGGCATGACAAGACTTTTTCTTTAACTACACTGCATGACAAGTGTGAGGAGTGGAGTACCTATCTATCTCAACAATTTACAACAAATGTTTCTGTAAAAGTAAATGCTGAGGGTAAGGGAAGAGTGATTATCGAAGTGAATTCTGCTAGCGAGGTTGATTGGCTGATCAAGCTAATGAGCGAAAGAGGATAGTTATCCACAAAATCTGTTAATAACGTTGTGTGATATTCGTGGGTTATAACGTAATTAAGCCTATTAATGAGAAAAAAGAGCGTGTTTAATTTTTGGATTAATGATGAGGCCATTGCGTATTTTTATCAGTAGTGTACAACAAGAATTTAAAGAAGATCGTCTAGAGTTATGCCGCTGGTTGAAAAATAATCCATTAATGCGTCGTTTTTTTGATCCATTTTTATTCGAAGAATTGCCTGCCCATGATAGGAGGGCAGATCAAGGGGTTGTTGCCATTTAAATGGATTCCTGTATCGTTTAAAAGTTCTTCTATATAGGTTTTTAGTGCATGATTATCCATTGAGCGGTTCTTGTTTTTCTATTGTTTTCTCAAATTAAAAACCGAGCTTAAGATGGAGCAAAAAACATTTTATAAACGAGAATAGCAATAGAATTGAAAAAGCATGGTTATATCAACACAATATAAAGTTGTATTTAAAATACATCTTTAATATAATAAGTAGGAACTTATATCATAAGGAGCGTTACCATGTTAATGGCGCACAAACCTACTCAAACAATAAGTGATAAAATTGCCTTCGGTCTCGTTAAATTTTTTCGCTTTTTTGCAGATACTTTTTTCCAAAAGCGATACGGCAATCGCGCGATTGTTCTAGAAACCGTGGCTGCTGTTCCGGGTATGGTTGGTGCTGCCTTATTGCATTTGCGATGTTTAAGAAAAATTAAAAACGATGAAGGATGGATCAAAACCTTGCTGGATGAGGCAGAAAATGAACGAATTCATTTAATCACTTTTATGTATATCGCGAAACCCAATTGGTTTGAGCGGTTCATCATTTTTACAGCACAGGCCATATTTGTAGTACTGTATCTTATAATGTATGTTATTTCTTCTAAAACAGCCCATCGTTTTGTGGGGTACCTTGAGGAAGAAGCGGTGGTTAGTTATACCCATTATCTCGAGGAGCTAGATAAGGGTGCGATTGATAATTGCCCAGCCCCGCAAGTAGCTAAAGAGTATTGGGGTTTGGAGGAGCATGCACGATTACGTGAGGTGCTATTGGCTGTACGTCATGATGAGGAAGAGCACCGAGATGTGAATCATCAATTGGCTGACACGCTTGCTCAAGGGCACCCCATTTTAACGCCATTAAAAACCGAGCGTCCTCGTATGGACACGAAGAAAGGTTAACAGATGCTGAAATGAAAACTGTTTGATAAAGGATAGTCATGAACATACAAAATGATGATCTAATCTGTTACAAAAGTATACCCATTGATGCCTATGGAAAGCTCAAGTTCTTTCTTGAAAAACACAGTACGAAAGAGGGAACTTGGGGGCATCTGACCCTTCATGAAGGCGAAATTGATTTTGCTTTTTTAGATGGGGAAGGACATGAGCTTTCACGTACACGGATCAATAAAAGCAGCCCCAAATTATCTATTCCTCCTGCTTCATGGCATAAAATCATTCCGGTGAGTGCAGATTTTAATGCTCATCTTCAATTTTATTGTAAACCGCATCGATATTTTAATAAGAAATACCATATGGGTGCACTGCATAGCGACCTATTCTATGCGTACCAAACCTATTTATCACATCAAAAACACCACAACATTCTTGATGTGGGTTGTGGTTCGGGGAGGAATCTGTTGTATTTTGCAAAACTTGGCTATCCTGTTACTGGAGTTGATATCAATCAATCCGCATTAGAAAACATAAAGACGGTTGCCCAAGAAGAAAATCTAACCCAGGTCGACACTTTGCTATATGATTTAAATCAACCTCTAACTCTCACAAAAGAACAATATCACTTTGTGTTCTCTACAGTAACGCTGCAATTTTTAAATGCTGAGCGTATCCCCTCCTTACTAACGGAGTTGCAAGAGGCAACAGCAAAGAATGGTTATCATTTTTTGGTTTTTCCTGTTCAATCAGAACCCTATCCATTACCTAATTCATTTACCTTTTTACCAAAACACGAGGAGCTTTATCATTTTTACCAGAATCGTGGTTGGTCTGTATTGGAGTATAAAGAGTCGGTAGGCCATCTTCATAAAAAAGATGAGTCAGGTAGGCCAATACCCGGTTTATTTGGTTTGTTGCTTGCTCAAAAAATTATTTGATTGAATCAATCCTGGTTTTTTGTTTATTGATTGATTCTCAGCAAAGCAAATAACTCGTTTTTATTGTGTAATACATCTGCCAATGTGTAGCGTTCCAAAACACTGATAAAGGCGCTTTGTGCTTCATGTAAAATACTCTTGAGTTTGCATACCGGGGCAATGCAGCAATTTGATTTTTCTTTATTAAAACAAGGAACCAAATCAAAGTGTGGCTCAAATTTAATGATCAACTCACCCAAATTAATGGTTTCAGGAGAAGCTGCCATTAGAATTCCGCCATTCTTGCCGCGTATGGTCTTAATCAGCCCAAGTTTTGCTAAATTATGGATGATTTTGATCATGTGGTTGATGGAGATGGAGTAAGCTTCAGTAATGTCTTTAATAGTGCATGAGTCTTTTCTTAGCGCAATATAAATTAAGGCGCGTAGCGAGTAATCGGTAAATTGAGTCAGTTGCATAAAAATTCCTGTTAAATTTATTGACGCCTATTATTTCTTTCTATAAGATGCATTTAAAATGCATCTTATAGGAGTATACCATGTCTGAGTCGCTATTTGACCGATTAGGCGGACAAAATGCTGTCAATACGGCAGTAGATATCTTCTACCGCAAAATGTTACTGGACGAAAGAGTAAACTATTTTTTCGATGATATTGATATGGAGCAGCAAATTCTGAAACAAAAAGGATTTTTAACCATGGTTTTTGGTGGACCTAATCACTACACCGGAAAAAACATGCAAGAAGGGCATCGTCATTTATTGGAGCGCGGATTAAATGATTCACATGTGGATATTGTGCTTGAACATTTAGGGGCAACGTTAAAAGAGCTGGGGGCTCATGATGAAGACATTCAAAAAGTTGCTGCCATTGCCAATAGTGTTCGCGATGAGGTCTTGGGGCGTGCCTCATGAATACAGTAGAATTCAACCATCAGTCGTACACTTTAGCCCCTGATGAAAACCTCTTACAATGTTTCTTGCGCAATGGAGTCGACTATCCTAACTCGTGTAAGGCAGGAATTTGCCAATCGTGTTTGATTAAAGCCAAAGAGGGAGAAGTCAATCCTCTTTGGCAAGAAGGATTACCTGAAGTTCTTAAAGCCCAAGGTTATTTTCTTGCTTGTCTTGCAAAACCAGTCGCACCGCTTTATGTGACCTCACCTGATGCGGCAGAATGTGAGGTGGAGGCTCAAATCATAAGCCTAGAACGACTCAATCATAATGTGATTCAAGTGAAACTTAAGGTAGGGCATCTTGACCTTTGGATCCCTGGACAATACCTATCCCTTATTAATCCTGAGGGAACCATGCGAAGTTATTCAATTGCTAATATTCCTGCCCAAGATGGATATATTGAGTTGCACATTAAGGTTTATTCCCATGGTGCTATGGGACAGTGGCTTTTGCAAAAAGCAACAAAAGACATATTTGTTACCCTCAGAGGTCCTTTTGGCCAATGTTATTATCACAATCCAGACAAGCTCTCGTTTAATCTAGTATTAGCAGGAACCGGAACAGGCTTAGCTCCGCTCATTGCGATTATCAAAAGTGCATTAAGCCAAAAACATGAAGGAAACATCACTCTGATACACGGAGGTGTTTTTGATGAGGACATCTACTACAAAGAAGAGCTTGAAACATTGGCTTTGTTATTTCATAACTTTTATTATGATCCATGTGTACTTCAAAGTCAGGGATGCTATCCCGAAGCCTCTATTGAAAAAAGGGTATTAATGCACTTGAACGATCCGAATCAAACTCAGGCGTATGTGTGTGGTCCAAAAGAGACGACCAATAAGATAAAAACACGGCTTTTTCTTGCAGGAATCCCTTCAGCAAAAATTTACAGTGATGTTTTTTTATAATACGACTCATGATTCAGATTATTGGCAATTATTTACTGATAATTCGTTTGTCTTGATCGTGTTTTGTTATTTGTTACTTAAATTGAGATTATTTATTGTTTTTAAGCCTCATCCGCAGACTGAGGCTCTATGCGTTTAATTTGTGCTAATTTTGGGAAAAAAGGTTTTAATTTTATAATAAAATCGTAGGCCATAAACAAGGCGCCCATCGCAAAAACAACATCTCCTGGAAAGCGTAACCACTGCCACAACAACGTTGTATTATAAAATTCAAGACTTCGTGCATGGGCAAATCCATGCTCATAAACATCCATCAATTGAGCCCATCCGATAGGAAAAAAATTCAACACAATCCACAGGAACAGGCCTATATTATAAAGCCAAAATGCCCAAGTGCCTAAACGATCACTCCAGGGAAACCTATTACCCGCAGCATACCGTAAACAAAAATAAATTAATCCCAACCCAAGTAGACCAAACGCTCCAAACAAAGCGGTATGAGCATGATTTAAGGTTAAGAACGTTCCATGTTCATAATAATTGACAAGCGGTGCATTGAGTGTTCCGCCTCCGAATACTCCTGCGCCAACAAAATTCCAAAAGGATGCACCCAAAATATAGAGATAAGCTAAATTGTAGGAGAAATCCCCTTTGCGCTTAATCAATTGACGCTCTTCAATCGCATCAATAATGAGAAGAACTAATGGTAAGACTTCAATGAAGGAAAACATAGAGCCAAGTGGCACCCAAATGTCTGGCGTACCCGTCCAATACCAATGATGTCCTGTGCCAATGACTCCACCTAAAAAGATAAGAATGGTTTCAAAGAGCATGGCTCGCTCCGCCAGAAGACGAGAAACTAAACCAGTTCCCATTAAAAGATAAGCCGTAGCGCATACAGCAAAAAATTCGAATGATTGTTCTACCCAAAGGTGAACGACCCACCAACGCCAAAAATCAGTAATGGTGAATGATTTTTCTATCCCGGTTAATGGGATCATTCCAAAGCAATAGAGTATTGCAACATTTAATGTGCTTGCCCAAAAAAGATGCTCAAGATGGATTCGTCCAGTCCAAAACTCAACAGTCGCTTTTTTTAAGTGACTCCAGGTAGGCCACATCCCGCGAAACACAATAAAACTCCACAAGAAAAGCCCTAAACAAAATCCAATTTGCCATAATCGACCCAGCTGGAGATATGATAAACCCTGATTGCCAATCCAAAACCAGGCTCGATTTACATAGCCCATAATCCCTAAATAATCGCCAATAATTGCTCCGGCAACAATAAATAGAGTAACCCAAAATAAGAGATCCACATAAAAACCTTGTCTTTTCGCTTCTTTCTTGCTGATGATAGGCGCCATGAAAACAGCAGTACTGATCCAAGAAAGTGCTATCCACACTATAGGCGTTTGTATATGTACATCACGTAAGAAGTTAAAGGGTAAAAAGTCATTAAGATGAACTCCATAAAAGTCAGTGCGCTTTGCATAGTAATGTGCCAGAAGTGCACCAACAGCAATCTGGATCAAAAGGATAAGTGCCACAATTACAAAATATTGTCCCACTTTACGTTGGCTGGTGGTCAATGGTTTAAAGTCCAAAAATAAGTGTGTTTTAGGTGCATTGTCCGGTGCACTAAGATAACGATGATAAATATAGAGCACTGCACCAAAACCCAAAAATACAAAACAAAACGAGACCCAGGTCCAGTAAAAAGTATGAGGCGTTGGACTATTACCCATGGTGGGTTCATAAGGCCAATTGTTGGTATAAGAACTGTTTTGGCCAGGTCTATGAGCAATGGTCGTCAGCGATGAATAGATAAGAAAATCTGCCGTTTGTAACGCACTTTGCTCATCCAGGCTGTATGCTTTGGTCCAACCTGCTTCAGCATCATGATTGAGTAACATTTGTGAGATTTCAGTTCGTATCTGTTGTATGGCTTCTGTAAGAGGCTGAGATAAGATACTCGTTTGATGGCTAAGATCTGTTTGTTGGAGTTCTTGTTGCATTGTTTTACGAACTACATACTGATCTCCTTCAGATAAACTCGCAAACGGCTTTTTTCCAAAACGCTGGTGCGCTATGTTTTCTTCTGTAAGCCTACCCAGACGCACCAGATATTTTGCAGTGTAATCTTCCCCAAAATAAGAACCCATCCCATAAAGGCTCCCATAATCCATAAGATCAGCGCGCTGAAATCCTGCTTTACCGGCGATAATATCTTCTTCTGTCATGATGATTTGTCCTGAAGAAGATATAAATTTTTGGGGTAGGGGAGGAGCAAGTTGATATGTTTTAACCGTTCCCCAAATGATAATGATGAAACAGAGTATCGCTGTGATTAAGAGAATCCATTTTAAGACATTTGAAACAGGATCGATTTGGATATCAGGCTGTCCATTGCTTGCATCGCTTGTTATCATTAAATTTCTTTCCTTAGTGCTTATATTGCTTTTGCATAAACGCGTTATTGCGTCCAATCCGAATTATTAAAATTCTTTCTGATCTATTTGAAAGCAGAGCTAATTAAGTGTTTGTTTCATAATAAGATACTATACTATCATTTTTGAGCTCACTGCGTTTTTTCTTTATTTGTATGTTAGAGATTATTTTTAGAAAAGTATTGTAGGACCAATGATAAATTTAGGGTTATAACCTATGAGACTCCTCAGTAAGTAGGGAGAAATTACTCGACAACTTGATACTAAACCTACGTCAAAATTTGATTAGATTTATCAGATGGTCTAAGTTAATCCATAGTTGCGTAAAGGACGAGCCATGAAAAAATCAGGCGATAAACAAGACGACATGAAAGACAACTCAATGGAGTCATTACCGTTGAATCCCTCCAAACTTAACCTGTCAAATTTTTTGTATTGTGTTTCAAGGGGACAACAGGAAGAAGCAGAGAGTCTATTGAATAAACCAATACAAAAAAATAACAATAAAAACCTGCTGTTAGAAAAAGAAATGTTCACCGATTACTCAGGTCGAACCTTTGTATGTACCGCTTACGAATATGCCTATTGGGCAAAAGATACACACATGTGCCGGATGCTGGAACAATATATGGACGAGGACACAAAATCGGAACTGTTAAAACTCTGCAGGGCGATAGAGAGAGATGGATTGAAGTATAGCCAACAGATTACGCAGGTTGATGGAACCCAGCGGGTTGAGCAGTATTGTACAAAGCATTTTGACTTTACTCCACTCAAAATAGCATTGGAACAGTATATAAAGGGATTTGATAATTGGAGTTGGGATGAGAGAAAAAAGGCCTGGATGGCGGTAGGGGTAGCCCAGCGTGATCTTCCTGTTCATGTGATTAATGAATATTGCAGGCCGGATCGGACGTTTTACCCATTGCCACTGTTTGACGAAGATAAATTACCTAGAGTTATCACATATTACGATCATCATATACGCTGTGATGTCTCATTGTATCCTTTGGTTATTTCTGACTCTTCTGGTCTTGGTGTTGATTTTGCATTGATTCGTGGCCGGTTTCGACCAGCGGCAGTGCGAGTTCGGCGTTGTGGCTCGGCGCTGCGAGCTGCAAATGAATTAGAAACCATTTGCCGTCTTGATGA
>NZ_LNXV01000037.1:17345-26784 GCF_001467025.1 Legionella brunensis
GTAAGAACTGCTGATCTCAAGCAATCACTTAAAAAGCTGGGTAATCCTTGTTAGCGTAAGCGTCAATAAAATTCTATAAGGCTTTTAGTAAAATGAGAGCAGAACGAATATAATGTTCACAATCTTAGAGTCCTGGTCTAGGTAATGGTTATCTCTATGTTCACGTGACTATTAATTGAGTTCGAAATAAAACAATGTTCATGCGCTTTTTCACGCATTTTATTTAGAGCATTGTCGTCAGGAAGTTTAGCGCCACCAAATTTAATTTTGGGATGTAATTTAATTTCTGTAACACTAATTTTTCTTTGTTCATTTTTATTAGTGATACCAATAGCTTCATCAATATAACTATCAATGAGATAACCACTTTTGCACGCTACTGCAAGAAAAGTCTGCATGTAACAACCTGATAAAGCGGATACAAGCAATTCCTCAGGATTAGGTAGTTCTGATTTACCGAAATACTCCTTTGGATTTGATGCCTGAATGTTTTTTCCACCACTAAATGTGATCGTATATGTACGATCATAGGTTTCATAATTAAAATCTTGTCCATTACGTTGCCAGTGAATAGAAGCTAAATGATTACCCATAATTATCTCCCTTTACGTAAAGAGTCATTAGGTGCAATGTCTTTTAACCACAGATCAATCTGAGAGTCACTTTTTTTAATGCCACGAGGCCAAAGTAGTATTCTAAACCCATCTGATTTATTTGATTCCTCATAAATTCGTTTCACATGAATATTCATTGTCTCTGCTCCTGGGAGATGGTACGGCTTATTAATTTAAGTTTTTAACATTCCTCTTAGTACATAGTGTAAAATTCCGCCATTTTTGTAGTAATCTAATTCATTTAACGTATCAATTCGCAAGATTAGATGAACCTCAATTTGAGTCTTATCTTCTTTATGGATAATTACTTTTACTGGTATACGTGGTTTCATCTCATGAGTAAGACCTACAATATCAATGAGTTCAGAGCCTGTAATTTGCAGTGTTTTACGGGTAACCCCTTCAGGAAACTCTAAAGGTAGAATTCCCATCCCAATCAAATTTGAACGATGGATTCGTTCAAAACTTTCTGCAATGACGGCTACCACACCTTGAAGCTTTGGTCCTTTTGCCGCCCAATCTCGAGAAGAGCCTGTTCCATATTCTTTCCCTGCAATGATAACCAATGCGGTGCGCTCCTTTTTATAACGCATTGCTGCATCATATATGGGTAGGATTTCATTGCTGGGAATATGTTTTGTAAAACCTCCTTCAACATCAGGCGTCATTTCATTTCTAATACGAATATTAGCAAATGTTCCTCGCATCATGACTTCATGGTTTCCGCGACGCGATCCATAAGAATTAAAATCTTTGATTGAGACTCCTTTGGATTGTAGGTATTTTCCTGCAGGGCTGTCCGGTTTAATGGAGCCTGCAGGTGAAATATGATCGGTAGTAATACTGTCTCCAAAGAGTGCTAAAATTCGAGCTCCTTTTACTTCTTTAATTTTTTCGGGGTTCACATTCATTTCATCAAAATAGGGTGGGTGTTGAATGTAGGTTGAATTCTCTGGCCAGGCATAAGTATCTGATTTGGAAATTTTCATCGCACGCCATTCATCTGTTCCTTCAAATATATGTGCATAAGTGTCATGAAACATGATTCTGCTTATTTTTGCTACTTCACGTGCAATTTCAGCATTTGTTGGCCATATATCTTTTAAATAAACAGGATTTCCTGATGCATCTTTTCCAAGTGGGTCTTTTGTCAAATCAATCAATGTGGTCCCTGCAAGTGCAAAGGCCACAACAAGCGGTGGTGATGCAAGCCAATTTGCTTTAACAAGCGGATGAATACGTCCCTCAAAATTACGATTACCTGAAAGTACCGCTGAAACAATCAAATCATGTTCAATCACCGTTTTTTCTACAGATTCGAGAAGTGGTCCGGAGTTTCCAATACATGTGGTACACCCATAACCTACCAATGTGAATCCTAGTTCATTAAGATATTTTTGTAAGTTAGTTTCTTCCAAATAGCGAGTCACTACTTGAGAGCCTGGCGCAAATGAGGTTTTGACCCACGGTTTTCGTGTTATTCCTTTTTCCACCGCTTTTTTTGCTAACAATCCTGCTGCAACAAGTACATTGGGATTAGATGTATTGGTACAACTGGTAATTGCAGCAATAACTACATCTCCATGATGCATTTCAAAGTTTGAATCGGTAATAAACGATTTTTCCTTTTCTTCAGTACGGTGATTTTCTGTTAAGAATTGATTAAAAGTACTTGTCAGATAGGACAATTCAACGCGATCTTGTGGGCGTTTGGGGCCAGCAATACACGCTTTAATCGAGGATAAATCCAGTGTCACTATATCGGTATAAACAGGCTCAAGATGAGGATCATGCCATAGTCCTTGAGTTTTCGCATAAGCTTCAACAAGAGCAATGTCTTGTTCCTCCCGTCCACTTAAACGTAAATAATCAAGGGTTATTTCATCAATAGGAAAAAAGCCACAGGTAGCACCATATTCAGGTGACATATTACCAATCGTTGCTCTATCCGCAATGGATAAATAACGTAGCCCATCACCAAAGTATTCAACAAATTTACCAACGACCCCTTTTTCACGCAAAAGATGGGTGATAGAAAGCACTAAGTCAGTTGCTGTAATTCCCTCCTGTAACTGTCCTACCAATTTTACCCCAATGACTTCGGGAATGAGCAATGAAATGGGCTGTCCTAACATAGCTGCTTCTGCTTCAATACCCCCGACTCCCCACCCAAGTACCCCAAGACCGTTAATCATGGTTGTATGACTGTCTGTACCTACTAACGTATCAGGGTAGGCATATATTTTTCCATTGATTTGCTGTGTCCAAACCGTTTTAGCCAAGTATTCTAAGTTAATCTGGTGACATATTCCGGTATCAGGCGGTACAACGCGGAAATTTTTAAATGCTTTTTGTCCCCACCGTAAAAATTCATATCGCTCATGATTTCTTTCCATTTCCATCTGAGCATTGACTGTAAACGCATTTGGAGTAAGGAATTCATCAACTTGTATGGAGTGATCAATAATCAGATCAACAGGAGAAAGGGGATTAATTTGTTCTGAGTTTCCACCAAGCTTTTTAATAGCAGCTCTCATTGCAGCGAGATCGACAATAGCTGGAACACCAGTAAAATCTTGCATTAAGACACGGGCAGGACGATAAGCTATTTCATGATCGGACGATTTTAATTTTAACCACTCAATAATTGCTTTGAGATCATCTACTGTAACGGTGTGTCCATCTAAATGACGAAGTAAATTTTCCAATAGGATTTTTAAAGTGAAGGGTAGCTTGGATAAATCCTTCAATCCTCCCTGTTCTGCTTCCTTTAAGCTGTAGTAATAATATTCATTTCCATTAACTGAAAGGATTTGTTGTATACTTTTATGGAATTCATGAGTTAGAACAAGATTTGATGCAGGTACCTGAAGTTTAAGGTCATGTGCTCCAGCTGCCCAAGAGGGAGGGTCGCTTGCTGGAAAGGATTCCTCTGATGACTCATTTATAATCGCCTGGTTTCTTTCCAACTTTAGACCCATGATCCAATTTATCCATCTTTTTATTTGCAACATGGCGACATCCTTATCGAAAAATTTTGCATGATAAAATTTTAGAAGCTAGATATATATTATAGTTAATTATTTGTGCGAATAACTGACTCAGTATGCAGACTCAGTATGCAAGGAAGAATGTGCATAATTAAAAGTTATGGTTGCTTCGAATAACGAGTGTGTCTATCGCCTATCCGTTTGTAATTTACAATTTTATTTGTATGACGAAATTTATTTATTTTATTTTTATTCAATAGACTATAATTATCAGTATATTACTATGCATTGCTTGTAAAGGGTAAAGATGTCATCAATAATTACAGAAAGGTGAAAATATGCCATTTTCAGAAGCATTTGTAGAGGAAATAGTCCCTGTAGCCCAGAAACGTCTTATAACCATTAGAGACGATGCTCCTTTATTAGAGGCTGCTAAATTTCTTGATGGTCGACACATCAATCTTGTTGTGATTTGCGACAAGGATGGAGCAATGGTTGGTATCATTACTCGAACGGATGTTGTTCGCATGATGGCGGTTTGCCAGGGTTGTGGTTGTACTGTCCCTGTTTCGACGGTGATGACCAAAGATGTGATTTACTGCCGCCCAACTTACTTGTTGCGCGATGTATGGATGACCATGAAAGAGCAAAATCTTTTACATGTCCCTATCGTGGACGAGAATTTCAAACCGTTAGGGGTAATTAACGCACGCGATGCTCTTTTGGTTCTTATGGAAAAAGCAGAGTTTGAGAGCTCGCTATTACGCGATTATGTTATGAACGTTGGATATAGATGATTTTGTGACGATAAGATTTAGAATCTAACTGAGAAATTCATCTTAAATTTTAGAGATTTGAAAAAAAAGTAGCCAAGATAAATTAGTCTTTTATCTTCTGAAGCGCTGATCCTTTATGCATGGCCATATGATCTGTTTTGTCGCTTTGAATCAAATATTGCGGCTCTTCTTTTGATGCATGAACGGTATAATTTTTAAATTTAATTTCAGAAGTAACTATTTTTTTAATGGTTCCTCTTACCCTTCCTGCTTCTGAGTTCCATTCAACATGATCGCCTATTTTAAACTCTTTTTTCATGAATGTATTTTCCTATCCACAGTTCAGATATCAAACAATCCCCTAGCTTTTAGTTTCTGTAGCAATAAATGAAAATAAATCAATCCGGCATAGGGGTACCATTTTTGGGTAATCTGTGAAATCTGCCTGTAATCTAATTTTGTTTTAATCTGCAATAAGTTTTGTAAATTGTTTGACGCACCTACATCATCTCCTGGAAACATGTCAATTTTTCCTAGTCCACGTAACAAAATATATTCTGCAGACCATCGCCCAATTCCCTTAAATTGGCATAAAAATGCGACAATCTCATTGTTCGTCTTATCTTCTAAATGATGAAACAAGGTTTCATCAGAACTAATTCTAGACGATAACTCAATAAGTGTTTCGCATTTATTGGTGCTATAGCCTAATTTTTTTAATTCCCAAATGGAGCAGTTTTCTACATCTTTGGGAATAGGGAATGCATAAAATGTTTCATCAACATTATGGATATTTTTTCCAACATATTGAATAAAGCGGTTTTGAACTTGTAATCCTGCGTCAAGTGATAATTGCTGACAGGAAATTGCATTCACAAGTGCTTCAAAAATACTTGGAAATCGTGGTGGTTTCAGACCTTTAAATTGCCTTACTATAGGAGCTAAATAAGGATCTTGTTCTGCAATGCGATAAAAATCGAGTAAGTTGCAGTTCAGACCTAACATCTTTTCTAACAATCGAACTAACTCTTTTTTTATTTTGGGGCTAATTGTTTGGTTGGTTGATACTAAAATTTCTTGCTCATTTTTTTGCTCTACATCCACTTTAATCAATTGATTTTCAATAAAAAACAATCGTGTGTAGCGGTTTTCACGCCATAAATCAACATTATTTTTGCTCCTTCTACGTAATGCCCATACCGTATAATCAAGTCTGAATGGTTGTAGTGGGAACAAAAGAAATGAAGTATCCATATTATTATTATTTTTAATAAACTCTTTCTATTGGTTCTAATGGATCTACAAAATTAGGCTTCATATTGACAGGACGGTATTTGACCTGTTCATCTAAAAAAACAACGATGTGTTTTAACCAACCCTTATCATCGCGTTTTGGATAATCTTCACGGCTGTGTGCTCCTCTACTTTCTTTACGAGTTAACGCAGCTGTAGCAGTCATTAAAGCAACGTCCATCAAATTATCTAATTCTAAGGCTTGGATTCGTGCTGTATTAAAAATATTACTCGTATCCGTTAAAACTGCATGCTGAAGCCGTGCACGCAATTCCTTTAATTGGTTGAGTCCTTCTAGCATGTGTTCTTCCATGCGAAATACACCAAAATTAATTTGCATTACTTTTTGCATTTCTTGTCGAATAAGTCTGTAGTCTTCTCCTTTTTTAGAATTATTCCAGCGATTGATTCGCGCACATGCTGCTTCAATATCACTTTCGGTGACAGAATGTAGCGGTAAATCTTCTTTAATTGCTTTTTCAGCATGTAAGCCAGAGGATTTACCAAACACAACCAAATCCAACAAGGAATTACTGCCCAAACGATTGGCACCATGAACTGAGACACAGGCACATTCACCGATTGCATAAAGTCCTTCTACGATTTGATCTTCATCCTTATTGCCTATTGTAATTACTTGACCATGTACATTGGTTGGGATGCCACCCATCATATAATGACACGTAGGTGTTACTGGAATGGGTTCATGAATCGGATCGGTATGTGCAAAAGTAATTGCTAATTCGCGTATTCCAGGTAGTCGTGAATTGATAACTTCCGCACTTAAATGATCGAGTTTTAATTTTACATGATCAATACCGCGTGTGTTAAAGCCATTACCTGCACGCAGTTCTAGTGCTATTGCGCGAGAAACAACATCACGGGAAGCAAGATCTTTGGCATGTGGCGCATAGCGTTCCATAAAACGCTCACCATTTTTATTGATAAGATATCCACCTTCACCTCGTACTGCTTCAGTGATTAAGATACCAACACCTGGTAATCCTGTTGGATGAAATTGCCACATTTCAATATCTTGCAGCGGTAGTCCTGCACGTAATGACATTCCTAACCCATCACCTGTATTAATCAATGCATTGGTGGAGGTTTCAAAAATTCTACCGGAACCACCAGTTGCAAGAATAGTGGCGTTGGCATTAAAAAATGCTAATTCACCTGTCTCGATGCATAGCGCAACTACTCCTGCAATTTTATTTTGAGCATTTTTTACAAGATCAATCGCAAACCACTCATTGAAAAAGTGCGTTTTGGCTTTGACATTATTTTGGAACAAAGTATGAAGCAATGCATGTCCTGTGCGATCTGCAACAGCACATGTACGTTGAGCAACTCCTTTTCCATATTCTATTGTCTGACCCCCAAAAGCGCGTTGATATATTTTTCCATTATCCAGGCGTGAGAAGGGCATACCCATATGTTCTAAATCATACATCGCATCAGGCGCCATTTTACACATGTATTCAATGCTATCTTGATCACCTAGGTAATCTGATCCTTTAACAGTATCAAACATATGCCAGCGCCAGTCATCAGGATGAACATTACCTAATGCGGCAGCAATTCCACCTTGAGCGGAAACGGTGTGTGAGCGGGTGGGATATACTTTCGAAATGACTGCAACTTTTAATCCTGAATGTGCCAATTGTAATGAGGCAGTCATTCCAGCACCTCCTGCGCCTACAATTACTGCATCAAATGTATACTGTGCTAAATTCATTTTAAGTACTCCGTTAAGCTATTTTCCATAAAATTTCAACACCCCAAAAAAAATACACAATCAAGGTGAAAATGACTAATACTTGGATGATTAATCGAATAGTAAAGAGGTTGATGTAATCGGTAATGACGGTCCAAATTCCAACCCAGGCATGCAAAAATAAGCTTAACAATGCAGTAAGTGAAAATACTTGCATCCATGTGGTAGAAAAGAAATGTCGTAAAGAGGCATGATCAAGATTTGGGTGGAGGTAAAAAAATCCTAATAAGACAAAAAAATAAAGGGCTATGATAAGAGAAGAAAAACGTTGTACTAACCAATCTTTCAAGCCACTCCCAGTTAAACTCATACTCACTGATAATTTGTTTACCATAACCAGCTCCCTAATAATATTGCTGCGAGGAGGGTTATTACTACGGTTATTCCTCCGCTTAAGCGTGCACTTTTGAGACTTTCTCCTATCCCCATATCCATCAATAAATGACGTATGCCAGCAATGAGGTGATACCATAGTGCAACTAAAAATAGCCATAATATTAATTTGGCAGGAAGATTTGTTAATAGTGTTTGCACCCGTTCAAATCCATCTGTTGTGCCTGTAGCACTATCCAGCATCCATAATAAAAAGGGGATCAGCAAAAACAAAAAATACCTGATAATCGATGTAATAGAGAAATAATCGCAGTGAATGGATAGCGAATAGTAAATAAATTTAAGTTACGAAATTGATGCTCATTCATCATTAATTTCCTTTACTGAATTAGAAAAATTAAGATTCCTTTTTCGTCATTATTCGACGGATATCTGCTATAGCTGCAGAAGGATTTAAATGTTTTGGACATACCACCGTACAATTCATTATGGTTCGACAGCGAAAAACACTAAATGGATCCTGTAAATCAGCTAAACGTTTATCCGTTGCTGTATCGCGGCTGTCTTGAAGAAATCGATTGGCCCATAACAAACCTGCAGGTCCAATAAATTTTTCCGGATTCCACCAAGATGAAGGACAAAAGCTGGTGCAACACGCGCATAAAATGCATTCATATAGTCCATCTAACTTATCACGTTCTTCAGGTGTTTGTAGTCTTTCTGTTCTTGGTGGCTCGGTGTCATTTTGTAAATAAGGCTGAACACGTTCATACTGTTTAAAAAATAAGGTGAAATCCACCACTAAATCGCGAATTACCGGCATATTAACCAATGGCCTTATCACTATGGGCGGAGTTAACGATGAGAGGGATGTGATACACGCCAAACGATTTAACCCATTAATGTTCATGCCATCAGAACCACATACACCCTCACGACAAGATGCACGAAATACAAGTGTTTCATCTTCTTCTTTTATGAGTTGAAGTGCATCCAGCACCATCATGTCAGAGCCTTGGGGAATTTCCAGTTCATAATCTTTCATATAAGGTGCTGAATCAGTTTCTGGATTGTAGCGGGAAATAGAAAAGCGCATTAAGACCTCCTGTCTTTTAAGATACAAATAAAATCATATCCACTGGAATCTATTAATATTTAGTATCCAGAAAATTCTTCCATACGAATCGTGTCATCATCAATACCTGCTTCATTTAACATGTGATGCATTGCAGACACCATAGCCGCTGGACCAGATATGTAATAAATAGGCTTCGTTAAATCTTTAATGAATTTTGAGAGCATTTTTTTATTAATATAACCTGTTTCATTCTGCCACGCTTCCTTCGATTTACTCATATCAGTCATGGTAGGGATAAAATGATAATGGCTATTTTCTGTTTCAAGAGACTTTAGTTCATCCAAAAAAGCAGTATCCTCTGGTCGATGATTGGAGTAAAAAAGGAAAATTTCATGTGCTAATTTATCTTTTGCAGCTTGGATTACAATACTTCTAACAGGCGTGATGCCAATACCTCCAGTGAGAAAGACAGCAGGAGTTTCTTTTTTATTATGAAGGGTAAACGAGCCATGAGGGGCATCGAGTTGAAGCTCACTACCTAAGGGAAGGTTTTTTAAAACGCGTTTAAAAGCAGTGTC
>NZ_LNXV01000037.1:26867-48589 GCF_001467025.1 Legionella brunensis
TCGCATACGAGTTGTTACCATTAAATCCTTTGCTGAAGGAGGTTGAGTCAATGAGAACGCACGAGTGTTACCTTCTGCATCAGTTTCTTGAGGATTGATTAATGTAAACTCTCCAAATTGGCCTGCTTTAAAATTGAATCCATCCGGTTTTTCAAACATGAATGCCATAGTATTTTCGGCTATTTCTTGTTTACTGACTAATTTAATCGTGTAAACAGACATTATTTCTCCTTAAATACGTCGCTATATTCTTTTAACACTCTATATTAATAGTTTTTATTTATAGTGTAGTGCATTAGTTCATTTTATCGTCATATGGCTTAAGTAGCATTTTTGTAACGGTTAGCATGAAAAATGGTTTTATGAAATTTTTTATATCATAAATAAATAATAATTCATAAATGCAAAAAGAAACATGGATAAGATGAGATTAAAAGTTGTATGTCCGTTAGTTTTTAATTGGTCGCGTCTGATTATTAGTTTTATATAGGGTTTTTATGTACTATAAAAATTATATAGCTTTATTGGAGAACATTTATATTGTTTATGAATAACTCAATATGGATATAACAAAAAGCAACGATACTTGAATCTCTTAAAGAAAAATTCAATCGTTTGTTCAAAGACCTCGTGTAAGGAGTTGCTATGGTCAATCAAATATGTAGTGCATCAAATAGCATTACTCTACGGGTTCGTATAAAAAACTCCCGAGGAACTTTTGGCGAATTAGCAGCTGCGATTGAAAAAGAAGGTGGGCAAATAGGAGCTATTGATACAGTGCGTGCCGAAACAGATGCTCAGATCCGCGATATTACCATTTATACATGTGGTCCTAATCATGCGGAAGCAATAGTGGACCTATTGCGTACGATTCCTAATATAGATGTGATTAACGTGTCCGATCGTACTTTTTTAGCCCATCTTGGTGGGAAAATTGAGATTAAAGGCCGGATTCCATTAAAGACCCGAGATGATTTATCGATCGCTTATACCCCAGGTGTTGCGCGAATTTGTACTGCTATTTATAAAAATCCAGAAGACGTATATAACCTTACAATTAAAAAAATTTGGTTGCAATAGTCTCTGATGGAACGTCCGTCTTAGGTTTGGGAAACTTGGGGCCATACGCTGCCATTCCTGTTATGGAAGGAAAAGCATTATTGTTTAAAGAATTTGCCAGTGTCGATGCATTTCCTATTTGTTTGGATACTCAAAATGTAGATGAAATCGTTACAACCATTAAGCATATTGCTCCGATATTTGGTGGGATTAATTTGGAAGATATTTCGGCGCCCCGTTGTTTCGAAGTAGAGGAACGATTAAAAAAAGGAATTGAATATTCCAGTATTTCATGATGATCAACATGGAACAGCAGTAGCGCTGTCAGCTGCAATGATTAATGCACTAAAAGTAGTCAAGAAAAAACCTGAAAATATTAAAGTGGTTATAGTAGGTATTGGTGCAGCCGGTACAGCATGTACCAAAATGTTACTCAACTTAGGCGTTAAAAATATTATTGGCTGTGATTGTGACGGCGCGCTTTATCATGGCAAATCAGGATTGCACAAAGCTCATCAATGGTATGCAAAACATACCAATCCTAATCTTGAAAAAGGGACAGTGCATGATGTAATCAAAGGTGCCGATGTGTTTATTGGTGTTTCTAAACCTGATGTTATTACAGCAAAAGATGTAAAAAAAATGAATAAAGACGCTATAGTATTTGCAATGGCTAATCCAACACCAGAAATCATGCCAGAAGAGGCAAAAAAATACGCTGCCATTGTTGCAACAGGACGTAGCGATTATCCAAATCAAATTAATAACGTACTTTGTTTCCCTGGTATTTTTAGGGGAGCGCTTGATTGTATGGCCACGGAGATTAATGAAGAAATGAAGCTTGCTGCAGCTTATGCTATAGCAAACGCTATAGAAGAAAAATATCTAACTTATAATTATATTATTCCAAGTGTGTTTGACGCCAACGTGGTTAAGTTAGTGGCACAAGCAGTAAAAGAAGCTGCCATTAAAACGGGAGTGGCACGTAAATTAAAAATATAATTTTGTTTTTATCATCATTTAATTTTTGAACGACAAAAGGGTATCGTTCATACAATTTACAGAAAATTCAATTATGGCAAATAGTTCTTTCTAAAAAGGTATTAAAGAGCGTTATGAAGCACCTCGATAAAGTTTTATGAATATAAGGACATTGTTTATGCCTAAGCTTTATACGATTGGACACTCGACACATACTCTGCAGGAGTTTATTGAAATTTTGCATGCGCATCAAATTATGCATGTCATTGATGTGCGCACAATTCCAAAATCGAGTCACGTGCCATGGTTTAATGAAAAAGAGCTCGAAAAATCGCTTCGAATGGATAACATAGATTATACGCATTTATCAAAATTAGGCGGCTTACGTCGAACAGTTAAAAATTCCATTAATAAAGGATGGCGCAATGCAAGCTTTCGTGGCTTTGCGGATTACATGCAAACACCTGAATTTTTCGAAGGACTAAAAGAGTTAAATGGTTTAATAAGGAAAGGTCGTAAAGTAGCAATCATGTGTGCTGAAGCAGTACCATGGAGATGTCATCGATCCCTGATTGCAGATGCTGAAATAGTTCGTCATTATATTGTTTGGGAAATTATGAGTAAAACCTCTGTACGTCTCCATACATTGACCTCATTTGCAGTAGTTAATAGAAAGAAGCGACCCATTCAGATTTATTATCCAGGTTGAGTTTTCGTAATATAAGATATTACTTGGAAGGAATTTGGGTATTTAAACTACAAGGAATTGTATCATGAAATCAAAAAATTTTTATCGTTGATTATTTCTATTATTGCTTAAAAAATGTTTTAACAAAACGATGCTGTGGTAAACGACGCACAAGGGAACAAACATGAGTGACTTATTGGATACGGCAATGAAGCTTTTGTCAGAACGGTTCTACTCGGAGCATGAACTTGGCAAACAATTAGGAAAAATGTTTGCAGATAAACCCGATATTTATGCTTTAATTCAGAAAACCCTAAAGCGCCTCAATGAGCTCCATTTGATTAATGACCATCGTCTTGCAGAGGGTATTGCAACACGTTATACCCACAAGGGAAATCGCTTTATTATGCAGGCTTTGCGACAAAGAGAAGTCCGTGACGAGGTGATTGAGGACGTATTAGCTCAACTTGGCGATGAATACTCAAGGGCTTTGTATGAAGCACGTCGAAAAAGCAGAGGGTTAAGTGGTGAGCATCCTGAGAAATCAAAAACACGAGTTTATCGTTTTTTAAGTGGTCGGGGATTTGCCTATGAAACTATCCAGGCAGTTTGTAAACAGTTGAGTAAAGAAGGGAGCCTTGGCTCTGCAATTCGATACGAAGAATTCGAATTTGAATAAAAAGCCACCCTTCAATGATATTTCCCACCTTTTATATAAAACATATTACGCTAAATTTATCTATTAAAGTCTATAATGATTTTAAGTGACAGTTTAAGGAATAAATAATGTATGGTGAAGAGGATGTAATAAAAGAAGACTTTAGAAACATTTTGTTTAGGAACGGGTATTCTGATAATGAATTTAAAATAACGATAAAGAATGGCTCAAGTTACGACCCAAACCAAATTGTCGGTGCCCAAGTATGGATAACCATAGAAAAGAATTCTATAAAAAAACAATATGAGTTATACCAATAGTGACTGGCCTAATGATTTTGAAACTGATTTAAAAAATGGCTATTTTAATTATTAGGATAGATTATCCTTACTGGTGAATTGGCAATCGATATCTTTGAGACCAACTTTTTGTCAACGTCTTTCAATTTTCGTTTTCAATATGTATTTAATAATTTCCTGATGTTAATCTATAATCAAATACTGCCAAGCAATTTTTTACCATCCTCCCGTAATTCCCCGTTTGGAGCTACATGCCTATATAATGTTTGCTTCGTTATGCCCAGCTCCTCACACAAAGAGCCAATTTTAGTTTCAGGCTGTCCTAGAGAAACCATGGCCAATCTAAGCTTTGCTTGAGTCATTTTATAAGGTCTGCCACCTTTTCTCCCTCTTGCACGAGCAGACGCCATCCCTGCGAGGGTTCGCTCTTTAATCATTTCACGTTCAAATTCGGCCAAAGCTGCAAAAATACCAAATACTAGTTTTCCAGCAGCAGTTGTTGTATCAATAGCGGCGCCATGCCCAGTTAATACTTTAAATCCAATTTCTCTAGCTGTTAAATCATGAACTGTATTAACAAGATGACGTAAATCGCGGCCCAGTCGATCCAGTTTCCAGACTACCAAAGTGTCATTCTTGCGTAATGCTTTTAAACAATTAGCAAGTTCAGGGCGATCATCCTTTTTACCTGAAGCAAAATCTTCATAGAGTTGATTCGGTTCAACACCTGCTTCCAAAAGAGCATCACGTTGTAAATCCGTACTTTGCGAACCATCAGCTTTTGAAACTCGCATATAGCCAACTAGCATTTTTCTCTCCATCGCTTGCGTCACATAAACGTTCGATTATGTGACTAATGGGGTTGATTACTAATAACATAATAAAATAGTAACTTAACTGGTAACTTAAATAAAGTTAATTAAAGTCTATGAAAATTAGATTATGTTACTATTGATTTGATTCAGGTTGAATTGCATCAATTAAAAGTTAAGATCACATTTTGTGATCTTAACTAAACCTGGATGTTTAATATTTCGTATTAAATGAAGGTAAGGGAGCATTCTTAGGGGCAAAATCATTTTTTGTATGCAAATTATATTAAATTATGTTATTATTTGAATATGAAAAATGAAAACTTATCCTCTTTGATTAAACACTTCCTTCAAAAAGGCAGATATAGCTTTGAGAAAACGGAAGCTATTAAACTACTTGATTGTAATACTCCATCTTTTATTAATTCCGCAAACAGATTAGCCAAGAAAAAAGAGTTGGCTTTAGTAAGAGAGGGGTTCTACATTATTATACCTCCGCAGCATTTTTCACTTGGTTGTTTACCCGCGGATTGGTTTATAGATGATTTGATGAAATATTTAGGACAACCCTATTATACCAGTCTTTTATCCGCAGCTTCTTATTACGGCGCATCACATCAACAACCCCAGCGGTTTCAAGTTATGACGAATAAACAAACACGAGCTATTTCAATTGGAAATGTATCGATTGAATTTATTGTTAAAAAAACAATGCCTGATGTAGGTATAAATAAAATTAATTCTTATACCGGCGCTATAAATATATCAAGTCCAGAACTTACCATGATGGATGTGTGTGATTATTCAAAGCATGCGGGATATATCCATAATATGGCTCAAGTGATCACTGACCTGGCTGAGTCTGTTAATAAAGATAAATTTAAAGAGTTGCTTGAAAAACTACCCGTTAAAACCACCATGTTGCAAAGACTTGGGTACTTACTTGATATAACAGAGCACGAGGAATTGAGCGAAGTGGTATATGCAGTTTTATTATTGCGAAAACCTGTGAATTACATCTGGTTGAGCCCTGGAGAAGATTTAAATATCATCGAGAAAAATGAACGATGGAATATTAATGTTAATGAAGAAGTGGAGTTAGATATATGATCCCCATCTCAGCAATTACCGAATGGCGAGAATATGCCCCATGGGGTTCAAGTGCTCAGGTTGAGCATGATTTGTTGTTGTCACGAATTTTAGTAGAATTATTTAATAATGCTTTTTTATCTTCTAAACTCGCGTTTCGTGGCGGAACCGCCATCCATAAATTATTTCTTAAACAGGTGGTAAGATTCAGCGAGGATATTGATTTAGTTCAATTGAACGCAGAACCCATCGGGGATACTTTGGGTGAACTGCATCATCTACTTAATTCCTGGATGGGTGAGCCAAAAGTAAAATTTGCTGAAGGAAGAGCTACGATGATTTATCGTGTTCAATCCGAAGAAGAAAATAAGCCCATACGTATTAAGATTGAAATTAATACAAGAGATCATTTTAATGTATTGGATAGAATCGAAATACCGTTTGCTGTCAGTAATAAGTGGTTTAGTGGGGAAACAAAGATAAATACCTATCAACTTGAAGAGCTTATGGCTACAAAGTTAAAGGCTTTATACCAGCGAAAAAAAGGGCGTGATTTATTTGATTTTTATGCTGTAGTTAAAGAAGTAGGAATAAATATAGAAGAAGTACTTCATTGCTTCGATTTCTATATGGATGCGCACAATAATAAGGTAACCAAGGCGCAATTTCAAAAAAATCTGGAGCAAAAGCGCAAGTCAAAGATATTTAATACAGATATGCATGCATTATTACCTGAGAATATGAGTTATGAGTATGATGTTGAATGGATATACCAATATTTATTCAATGAAGTAGTGCACCGTCTGCCTGGGGAGCCTTGGAAAGGACTAGATAAATAATATCTATCAATTTAAGGTCACAATTTGTGACCTTAAGTTCAAACATAACTTGCATCGCAAATTAGCAATATTAAAGAAGGTGAAGCCCAAATGAGTTCTTTTGTCATAAATACAGAGTTAGATAACGTCGAAGCGGCTATAGCTCGGATCACGAGGGATTGGGAAACCCCAATCCCTTTTGCAGTGACTAAGCAGGAGGAATCAGCTTATCCTTTACAAGCGCTTCCAAGAATTTTACAAAAAACAGTTTCCGATTATCAACAATATGGCCAACAGCCAATTTCACTCATTGCGTGTGGTGCATTAGCTAATGTGTCTTTGGCTTGTCAGTCGTTAGCGAATGTAGCAAGAGATCATTATCTAATTAGTCCTGTTTCCTTATATTTCATCGTATTGGCATCTAGTGGGGAGAGAAAATCTGCATCGGATAATTTATTTTCACATGCTGCCAGGAGCTGGGAAGAAAGGGTTCGCTCGCAACGCTTACCTATGGCCAATGCGGCTAAAGTGTTGCATCGGGCTTGGAAAATGCAATGTGACGAGCTGATTTATCGATTACGATCCGGCTCTTTTTCTGACGATTATGCAGATACTCGGGAAGAGCTCGAAGAACTTATGATGCATGAGCCTGAAATACCGTTGCTTCCCACGCTTTATTTTGAAGATGTTACGCAAGAAGCGCTGGCTCATAGTTTGGCTCATGGTTGGCCAAGTGCGTCTCTTTGGTCTGATGAGGCTGGTATTATTATTGGCAGCCAGAGTATGCAATCAAATCCGACTCGATTTGTCGCATTACTCAACCGTTTGTGGGATGCAAAACTTTTTACTACACATAGAAAGACATCCGATAATTTTGTCTTAAAAAATCGGCGCCTTACTTTAAATTTACTAAGCCAACCCATTTTGATGCAACAATTGCTAGGTCAGTCGCAGCATATTGCGCGTCAGAGCGGTTTTTTACCAAGGTGTTTGCTGGCTTATCCTAAAAGTCTCATGGGAACACGCTTATACCAGGAACCCAATGATTCTTTATCCTGTTTTAGCGCTTATCACGAGCGCATTACTTCGTGTCTTTCTCAATCGGAAGAGTTGGGGATCAAAGGATGCATTAATTTGCCAACATTAGTTTTTAGTCCACAGGCCAAACAAAAATGGATTCAGTTTTTTAACCATATGGAATCAGGGCTGTCTGATAATGGTCCATGGGTGGCGTTAAAAGATTTTGTGAGTAAAGCTGCGGAGAATTCCGCAAGGCTAGCCGCTCTGTTTCACCTGTTTGAAGGTAAAGTTGGAGACATAAGCACTGAACATATTGAAAGTGCTATTGAAATCATACGCTGGCATATGCAGGAGACTCGGCGGCTGTTGTCTACTGAAAGTTCTCAAAGTGAGGTTCAGGATGCACAAAAACTGCTGAACTGGTTAATGATGAAAGATCATTACACCATTAGTGTAAGAGAGATTCAAAGATTGAGTCCTTTAAGGGATAAATCCAGAATGAATAAAGCGATAGATATATTAATGGATCATCATGTAATCAGAGAAACAACCCAGGGTAATAAGACAATTTTGGAAATGAACCCTCATTGTTCTCAATAAATTTTGCGACACTGCGACAATTGCGACAAACCTTGAATAATAGAGGTCTATTGAAAAAACAAACTGTCGCAATTGTCGCAGTGTCGCAAGTAACGAAAAAGTATAAGTCGATATTATGGCTATTTTTGAAGAAATTGAGCACCTAGAGCAGGAGGCCGCTGCTTTTGGTTTGCAGTGGGAAACCAAAGAGCAAATCATGACTCAGATTCGTAATGAGTGTTTAGAAATAGAGGAACATCTGCATTCCCCCGAACAGAGAGAAGCATTACAGGATGAAATAGAAAACTGGTTTCGCTCGAAATTATGAATTGGCATCCAAGAAATTTAAAACGGCTATTGAGGAAATCGACAAAACCATTGACCATCTTCAAAAGACGAAGGATGCGCTGCTTGGTTCCGAAAACAACCTCCGCCTTGCTAACAACAAAGCAGAGGATTTAACTGTTAAGAAACTAACCAAAGGTAACCCCACAATGGCGGCAAAGTTTGCTGAGATCAGAAGCGATGATACTTCCGATTCTGTATGAGTGTAGGGTAGAAGGCTACTTTTAAATTTTTATATCAGACAAATAAATGGTATAACTCTTAGTTCTTTCGATTAAACCGTCTAGATTCAAATGCGATAACCTTTGAATAATTCGGTCGTTATCTAAATTTTGATCTAGCTGAGGCTTGACCCAAAGCATAAATAAGTCATCCTTTGATAATAAACTATTTACATCCTTTTCTTCATCAAGAAGCAGATCAATAGCACAGGATACAAGCCATTTTGACGGATTACTTTCGCCACTAGCCATACTTTCAAGAGCCTTGGGCGAATAGCTTTTATCTTTTCCAAAAAGAGACTTTGCCTTTTCATATAATTTTTCTGATTTATTATGAATATGTAATAATTCTGCAAATATACCTTGTATTTGAGAGCTATAATCAATTTTCTTGTACTCGGCAATGTTTGCCTTTTCTAATATTGAAAAAGCCTCGGTCTTGCTTTCATTGCTTAATTTGGCGGTACTGATTTTCATTTGTTGGATTATATTCAGAATAATAGAATCATAAACGTTAAGTTCCACGTTTTCCTTATTGCAAATGATACTTAATTCATTGAGAGCGTGGATTAAGCTTATAGGAAGCCTTAATCTGAACTCTGTGAGCACATCATTGCTTTCTGGCTTTATATGTTTGTTCACAGCATCAATATTGTGCATAAACTGTTTCAATTCTGTTTGTTGCGCTAATGTTAACGCCTCCCAATTTTCAAAGGCGCTTGTATTGTCCAGACTAAAGGATCCATAAATAGTCTTCAAATCAGGCGATTTAACGTAAACACGCGCGGGTCGGCGTAAATTATGTTTTATTTCAAATGCTAATAATTTTTTCATTAAAGTATTCATCTTTTTTATCACTTAAAGATGATGCTAGAGAATCAAATTAAAAAAGTCAAATAAAAAGATATAATAAAAACATCTAATTATTAGATATAATTAATTGACAATTTCTTGGGGATTTGCGATACTTATCTTGTCCATTAGGGACATCAATAACCAAAGGAAATCATTATGAAAAATTTTATTAGTATGGATGTGTTACGTTTTAAAGCCCCTTCACGTTTTAAAGCCCCTTCCATTTTTACTCAAGCAAAAGCTGAATACACCAGTGAGAAATATCAGCATATTTCTACGAGCAATGTAATTGATGGGTTAATTGCAAAAGGTTTTTATCCCACTTGGGCAGCTCAAAGTAATTGCCGTTTAGAATCTAACAAACCATTTACTAAGCACATGATTCGTTTTCGTCATTGCAATACAGCCCCGTCATTTTCAATGCTTTTCCCAGAATTGGTTTTAATCAACTCTCACGATGGATTATCCTCGTATCGACTAAATGCTGGATTATTTCGTTTGGTCTGCAGTAATGGTTTAGTCGCTGGTCATTCCTATGAAGAAATTAGAGTGCGTCACCAAGGGGATATTGTGGGTAACGTCATTGAAGGCACTTATCAAGTCGTGGAAGAAACACAAAAGATGATTGATGCAGCAGAAAAAATGTCACAAATTAAGCTGAGCAATGATGAGAAATTATATTTTGCCGAAGCTGCTCACTCACTAAGATTTGACGATAGCCCTATGGGGCAGATCGTAACACCTGATAAATTTCTTAAAGTGCGCAGAAGCGCGGAAGCCAACGCAAGCGATCTGTTTTCTGTATTCAATGTTGTTCAGGAAAATGTGATAAAAGGCGGATTAACTGGCTATGCAAGAGAACGGGGACAATTTAAAAGAGTTCGTACCCGTGAAGTTAAGGGAATTGATCAAAATATTAAACTCAATAAAGCTCTATGGACTCTCGCTGAAAAAATGCTGCAATTGAAACAATAAAATAACCACCCTAAAACGCCTTGAAAACATACTCAAGGCTTTTTTTTATCTTAAGAAAACTAATCTCATACACCGCCTAGAAATAATCACATTCACGCAATTAAACTGCGCTCCTATAAATTAATAAAAAAATTACCAGTAAACCCCATGTCCAAGTAAATAAAAAGAGCCCTTAATAAAAACAAGCACACCTTTCGCATTGGAATGCTAATTTGCAACCTATTGATTTATATTATTTAAATGCGGCATAAATGAAGTATAAAGAAAAATATTTTCCATAGGTTTAAAAACAATCAAAAAGGATCGTAAAAGCTCTTTTATATGGCCATTATATAACCAATTATGAGCATCACAAATGCATCTTTGTGCATCACTGGTAGCGCTATTTGTTTTTTCTATACAATACTAGACTGTGTTATTGGTGCATCTTATAATGCATCAATCAGTTCATCACATTTGCATCACCAAATATAAATTTAAAAGGATATTTTATGCCTAGAGTGACCGTTACCGTACCGAATGATCTCTATAAAAAGCTGACCAAATATGCTGGAGATAATGATGATTCTCTTTCTTATACTATCACCAAAATGACAGAAATTGGATTGATGGTGACTGAAAGTCAGCAGAATCAAAAAAGCCCAGAAGACAAGTATTCTGACATTGAAAAACATTGCTTTAAACTCATGATTCAAATGAATGCCTTATTAAAAAATATGGCATCCAAGCAGCTGGATTATGGACAGGATGAGTTTAAAAAATTAATGGACTTGTCAATTAATAAGTACCAAGAATTGATGGGAATTGCACCAGAAGAGCTTTAAAAATTTAAAGCTCAATATCCATTTCTTTTTGATTACGATGAAGCTCTTTTGTTTTTTCAATTTCAAATGATTTTTGATGCGCTTCCTTACCTTTATTAGGATTCAAATAATCTACATTATAATTTTTTTGCAAGTTGGCTTTACCTATTTGATTTTTAATCTCGACAAAATTATTAACATATTGTTCTAATTCGAGTGATTTTTCATTGTTCAGGCGAACCGCTATTTTATGAATTTCAGGGTTTATTTCGTTTAATCCAAGCTGTTGTTTTACTTGGTGTAATCCTTGGAAACAATGCACATCATTCCAATCTGTTTTTTCTCGACCAGGCAAAATTTGAGGCGTAATTATTTTTACGCCTATACCCTCTCTCATTAGGGCTTCTTTTGCTTCTTCGGTTATTTTTTCGGTATTATTTTTGGAAGCCAAATCGTTATCTCCCGCAATAATCACCTCACTTGGGTAAAAGCTTTTAATAAGTGCGCCTAAATTTTTCAAGTTCGACAAACCAAAGGAAACCAAAACCGTAGCTTGTGGATTTGCCATGGCAATGGTTGCTCCTGTTTCAGGGCCTTCTGCCAAATACAATGGCGATCGCTTTCCACCCGTTTGCAAGACTCCTGCGCTGCCTTCTATTCTCCCTTTGGATAATTTCGCATTTTCCATAAAAGTATTTTTCTTAGCATTTTTTTCATCCAAATAAATCCGTTGGACGCCGGTGATTTCTCCTTGTTTGTTCTTGGCCGCGATCAATAAAGCGGGTATTTTATTAATTTTATCGTAGAGTGTTCCATTATCATCGATTGCTTTCCACAAAGCGCCTTTAGGCCAATACAAAACATTTAATTGTTCTGGATGCTCTATACCACGATGTTCTTTTAAATATTTTTCTGCTAGTGTGCCAAAAATTGGCATGCCGCCTTTGAGGATACTTTTTGCCGATATTATTTTGTTCTTTTCTTCGCGTAATTCGCTTAAATCGTTTAACTTCTTTTCTCTCTTCATTGGAACAACACTGGTTAAGCCTGAAATACCAGCAATGATTGCCCCTTCCTTCAATGCATCCTGGAATGAAATCCCTCTTTCCTGCATCAATGCTGACAGTGGGTTACCTCCACAGCCTTCTGAAAAGTCATACCAAGAGCCCGCTTTACTGCCTTTCAAGGAAACAATAAGTCCGCCTGAGTAACGCATTTCCCTAGCCGTTATTTTCTTTGGTTCGCCAAAAATAGCACGATACGTTTCGATAGGATTTGCGATCAATACTTCTGTGATTTTGGCTGCATCATAAAATCCTTTTGATTCGTTTAATTGAGCCTTGTAAACAATTTTATCAAGCACAGATGCTTTATAGGTATTATCTAATTCATATTGACTTAATAGTGATTTCTCATTTTTTGTAAATATCAGCGGTGATTTTTGTATTGTTTCAATGGCTTCTTGATATAGCGATTCATTTTTAGAAACGCGCTGCAAATCATTTTTAAATACAGCCCATGCTTTATGCCATTGGGTTGACTCCTTATGATTCATGCCTTCTATACGACGTTCTAATTGATGAAAGAGATTAGCTTTAGTTTCATTTAATTGATTAACGGTTTGTAATCTCGCCTTGTGTTGTCTTGCGTGCTGCTCTATTTTAAGTAGGTCAAGTTTTTCCTGAACAAGCAAACCTTGAATGTCTGATTTTTGATGAATGACATAGGCGAGGCTATCTCGTTTTGCCGTTAATTGTTGTGCCCGGATAAACTTCTGCTGATTAAGTGGTAGGCCTTGCTCTTTGTCGGAAAAAACAGCTTTCCAGAGGTGGCTGGCTTTTTGGCCAGTTATTTTATAGTCCATGCATTTAAAAAAATCATCTTTCTGCGTTTCATTCAACTCACTGATGAAGATACGCCTCTCTTCAATCCGTATCAGGGTATTTAGTACTTTGGTGTTAATGCCAAGTTCTTTGATAAATGGATAATGTCCCTTAATATCCGAAGTGATTGCTAAAGCGGTTTCTCTTTTCTGCTCAAAGTTGGACGTAGCTTGTTTAAATCGTATGACCACTTCTCGTTTGTCATGGCTAGCTGCTTGTTGTTTGATTTTTTCTTTGTCTATCTTGAAAAAGTGCAAGATCTTGTCAAAAGAAGCGTTATTATGAACCGTTGCAGCAATTTGGTTTCTTAAGGCAGCGACCTCTCTTTGCGCTTGCTCAATAGTTTCTGGAATCTCTTTCCCTTTTTCTAACGCATAAATCGTACTGGCGAAATGAATGGCTAATTCTTTATTGAGTGACTGATACGTTTTGATGGTATCAAAAAGAATTTTTTCTTGAGAGTTTAAGCCCTCTTTAAAGTGAATCTCTTCATATCTTTTAGCGTGTTGATTAATTTCACGCCATAACTCATCGAGTGGTCTTTTTGTCTTTCCACTCAGACGAATTAAATAGGGATGTACGGCTTTAGATTGGCTTTTAAGAAAAGCTGCAAGCTGTTCTTTTGTTTTAAATAGTTCTTCACTGAAAAACGAAGCCACAGTACATGCCATGTGATGCTTTTCAGCGTGAATGCTTAAGTTTTTTAGCCTATCTGCTGCCCTTTCCTCCCCTTTTTCAATACGGTATTGGGAAACACCCAATCGATTAAGTTTTCCGATGGAAAAATGATGAAGATAAGGCCTGTACTCTTCAATATGTTCAACAATTTTAAAAGCAAGTGCATCTCTAATTTCAGCTTTACCCCAAGCTTTTTCTCTTTGTAAAGAATTTCGATTCCCTTGATGAATCGATTTCCATGCCTTTTGTGTGTCGGAGCAGGCCTCAAAATACGCTTTGACAGTTAAGGCTTTTTTTCGCTCATCATTATCTAAGCTCTTTAACAACCTCATCGTCGCAAATTTAAGTGCGTCTTGCCGTATTGCACTTTCAGAAACAACCAGCTGATTTCTAGCCATTCGTTTGAGATGATCGCTTGTCACGATTTGCCAGGCTTTAATGCAAGCTATCGCTGTTTTTTGCTTATTTTTTGCATCCGTATATTGGTGTATTAAGGCTTGTTTTTCTGTCATTATTTCTTGATTGAAACTTTTTTTATCCGCAACAGTTGCCACATCAATGGCTTTCGGATTGGCTGAAAATTTATCTATGTGCATTTTTAGCGTGGTACTGTTTACATAATTGAGAGCGGATTTTTTAGTGTCGTCATTGAACTCAAGGGCTTTTAATAATTGGTTTCTATCATCGGTAATTAAGGTCATTCGGGATATGGCACGCGAAATCTGAACATAATAATTTCTAAGTGTTGCAGAAAATTTGTTGTAAGACTCCATGAGTCCCAAGGCATAGGTTTTATCCTTGCCCTGTACCTTCATATTGGTCAATACATAGCCATGATCAAGATGCTGCAATTCCTTTGCGTCACGAGAAAAGGTTTTTACTTGTTCGTCTTTTTCAAACTTCAACGTTATATTCTGTTCATCAATGGCAATGACAGAAGCTAAAGATGAATTCACAAGATCTGCCTGGTTATTATTGCGTGTAATTAGCACTTTATCTTGTGCGCAAAGAACAAGGGAGGTTGCCTCATAAAATTCAATGGGGCGATTTAATCCCGCACGCGAAGGTATGTAACTTGGTAAATCCTTTAAATGAAGAACAACTGACTTACCTTCAGCAGTCAGCAATGGTACGGTTTTATTTTTCCGATGTTTTTCAGTCATGACGTTTACCGTCAGGTAGTCTCCTGGACGAACGCCTGATCTGGCTAATTTTAGGTTGAATCGGAGCACATCACCCTGCTGATAGTATTGGGTATGATGATGTTGGATTTCCTCCATCGCGCGAGCCTTTAAAGTGTTAATCACATGCTCCTTACCTGTTAATGTTCCCTCTTTTTTTAAACCATCACGCATTATTTGGGTAATATCACGACGGTTCGCATGGGTCGGCGCAAAAACCAGTGTTTTTTCACGAACCTGTTTGGAGAGATTTAACCAGTGATGGGCTATAGCCTCAATACGCTCATCATGGGATTTAAATTCTCTCACCTCATCAAGTTTTTGCAGAGAGTCGTATAAGTCTCTATTAATTGCATCGCGTACAGATCCTTTTGTTCTGGCGTTGGTTTGCCGAATAATATCGGTCATTTGGATTGTAGATATCCCATATTCCTGTGCCTGACCAAAAATACGTCCACATTTGACACTTGATAGTTGAGAGTCATCGCCGGTTAACAAAAGTCTTGCCCCTTTTTGCTCAATTAATTTGATAAGTTCATGGCCTTGGGTGGTAGATAGCATAGAAGCTTCGTCCAGAATAAACAGGGTATTTTTCAAGGAGTTTTTAGGTGCTTTCAAAAGCTCTTGGTGCACTATTGGAAACACATCTGAGCGAATTCCTGCTTTCTCACGAAGCTCGTTGACAGCAGAGCTTGTAACAGCCATTCCTCTTAGTTTAAATCCTTTATCGCTTGCGAGCCGCTTAGTTAATTGAAGCATGGTGGTTTTTCCAGTACCCGCATAACCCTGAATTGCATTAAAGCGGTCGGTTGAGGTAAATACATGCATCAATGCATTTTTTTGGGAAACTGTTAAAGGAAATGGAGAGTTTTCTTCATAGGCAATCTGCGCTTGAAGTACTGCATGGGTATTGGCCATGGGTTTTAATATGCCTTGATTAGATTCAATACGGGCAAGCGTTTCTGTTTCTAATGTTAATGCCCATGGGGTAGTGAGCATGGAACATCTCGTCATGGGATCGGTGGCCTGATAAAGTAATCCACTCTTAACGTGAGCATTAATTATGGCATCAATTGCCTTAATCGGGACAATCGTTCGTCCTGAGAGAGTATGTTTAAGCGCTGCTTCCTTTAGTTGCCTTAACTCAAATACACTGGTTTGCTGAGAAAGAGTTTCTATGGCAACAAAAACAGCTTCCTTAGCCTGCAATGAAGTCAAGTCGTCCTTTCCATAAAAGCGCTCAAATAGTTTTTCTTTAATTGATGTAAAAAAGCCAAAGGCCTTCGGTTCTAGGTCAGCCTTGTGTGAAGTAACAAAGGCATACGCATCAAAACCCAGCAACTCTGCCCGCTTTTGCCAATCTGTCCGTAACACATTGATATCATGCTCCTCTTTAGCATTTCGAGTTAATAGTGTGGCTTTGCTTGCAAGTCTTGCGCCTTCCCATCCCTTTTCCTTCATTTTTTCTTCAATATCAGCGCGCCGTGTTGAAAATTCCTTTAATACCCCTTCAGGCACTCCACCAATTTCAAACATCCCTTTTCCAACATCCCGCAACCGATAACCTTGCTCTTTTAATAAATTAGCAAGTTCAGTGCGGTATAAAAGACCGGCATAAGTCACATGTTGTTGCAATTGTTCAATTACTCCAAAATTTCCATTTATATCAGAGGCAAGCGAACGCGCTTTGCCATCCGCAGAAGTAAAAGTAATGTTCATGGTGACGCCATGCGTATGCAGTGCTGGATCGTTTGCACGTGAGAAGGGTTGCCTAAATGCAGCTACCACTAAATTACCGGTATCTACATAATGTACTTTACCACCAATAACCACGCGAGCTTGCGCAAATTCTTTTTCAATAAGACCGATGGCTTTTTCAACAGCCTTATCATGGAGTTGAGAAAGCATGTTGTCCGCTCCAAGTCCTGACAAAATGGAAACACTTTTAGGCGCTGAAAAAGTCATGTCAAAGCCAGGGCGGTGTTCTCCTTTCTTATTCTTTAAGACTTGACCATTAGGAAGATGTCCTTCAAGAAGAGCTAGCATTTGCTCTTTCTCAACAATACCTGTTAGCCCAAGTCGCTCGCTACCCTTACCTAACCATCTTAAGGCTTCGGCATCACCTGCATAATAATTAAAAGCAGCTGTATAATAATCGGCAGCGCCCTGCGCTGATTTAAGCGGCTGTACACTTAACATCTTATCTCCTTGTTTCTAAACTTCAAATTCCACTTCAATGGGCTGTTTGTTGAGGTGTTTGGGGTATCCGCCTGGTTCGTCTTCTTGATTCGCGCTCTCCTTAACAATGTTTTGTAATAGCTCATCGATAATGAATTGACGCTCAACAAACCCTTTCAAGTGTTTAGGTCTATCCTTAAGTTCGAGCGTCAGTTGCGTGATGGGATAACTTCCTGGAAGGCGCACAAAACACTTTAGATCTTCCAGTTCCAAAATTTGTGGATAGGACACAATAGGACGTGTAACACGCTGGCTGCCAAGCGAGATTCCATCGCGAATACTGTTAGCTCCATAAGAATAATTTTCTCGTGACTCTTCAATTTCTTCTTCTCCCAACTCGCTGGCAACCAAACGCGCCATATCTGCACTTGGGCTTCTAAAGAAAAATCGGGTGTTCAGCAGGTCAAACAATTCCTTAGCGCCACCTGATTGACCATAAACTTTGGTGAGCTGTGAGAAACTTTGCATTCCTAATAAAAAGCAACCTCCGAATTTTCGGACTTCTGCAATGGTCTCTCCTAAAAGCGGTAATTTATGAAGGCTTGGCAATTCATCGCAAATGAACCAAATCCGCCTATCTGGATTAGGCGTAAGGCTTAACAACGTGAGAGAGGCCATGGCTAGCCACATAGACATCAAAGGCTTTAATGATTTATGTTGTTCGCCATTGGATGAAATAAAAAGCCAACCACTGTCCTGTTCATTTAATATGTAATTGCGAATAGAAAATGGGCTTACCCCTTCTGAATTCAATCCTGACAAGGTGGTAAGCGATTTTAAATAGGTGGTAATGACTGAGCGAATAGAAATAGCTGTTTTTTCAATTTTACCGCTTACCAAAGTTGCAGCAGGGGTTCCTTTAAGGTAATCCTCCAAATGAGAAAATTCGCCGGTTAATAACAATTTAAGCAGTTTCTCAACGGATCGATCTTTGTCTTTTCGCATTTTAGCAGCAACTGAGGAGAATACGGTTCTCGCAGCATTCACCCAAAAGGGATCAGAATCACCATGCATCGGAATAAGGCTTTCTGCCATGTTTTCAAAATCGGAATCCCGAGGTGCTTCAAGCCACATATCCCAATTAGGACACCTCGCATCAAATGGATTTAGAATGACATCCTGATTTGAATCAAAATAATGCGGAATAAAGGCACATCCCTTATCATAGACAATAACTCTATCTCCCCTCTTGCGTAAGGCATCCATAATTTTCATAATGAGCTGACTTTTTCCTGTACCTACGGTTCCATGAACCAAAAGGTGTTGAACTTCGCTGTTCACTTTGAGCGGAAACCCATCAATGGTGATATCAGAGTTTTCTTTTTTCTCTAGGATTTGTTGAATTACATTCTCCTTTGTATCAATACGGCTGCCACGAATAAACTGATTAGCCCGCTGCGCTTTACCCCTGCGAATAAAATAAAAGGCAAGACAAAGTCCTAAAACAAATGAAAGTACGAATGCTGCCAGGGAAGATTTTCCTAGTAGATCCACTATGTGATTGGCATTCTCTTTGTAATAGGGATAATGCAGAATTGTATCCACGCTTTGTTGATAGTTTTTCCCGTGAAAGGGAAGCGTGAAGGTATGCTTTTGTTTCACGAGATTTAAGAAACTTGCATAGTAATAAGCAATGGCTTGGTGGAATTTCTCAGGTGATGTAACTAGCCAAGTGATTAAGCCTGTTAATACGACCCAAAGAAAAAGACAAACCCATACCAGCGTTTTAGTAATTTGATCCCACATCCGCAGATTGTGAAAACTGATTTGCCCGCCACGGGTATAGTGTTTGAAATTAGGCTCTTCACGCACGGTATTTACTCCTTATCATCTTTTTTAGGCAAAGCAGTAGCTACCATTGCCCGAAAAACGGTTAAAATTTATTCTTTTTGGATTTTATTTTTTATTTCTGAGTTTCTTCTATTGAGATAGTTTTTCCTTTAGAAAAAAATTCATTGAATAGAGTAAATAAGCTGCTAAAACCAATACGGCTTAATTCCATGTTGACCACAAGATGAGTCGCTCCTAAACTCAGGAAGAAAGACAGTGCCAGCAGAAAAAAGATCTGCTGTCCAGAAGCATAGCTGCCAAACAAAATACAGAAAGATGCAAACACTACAAAAAACACCATTGAAATGTGGCTGCATTTTTTTCTTATTAATGCACCAGTCTTTAATTTTTTCTCCAGATGAAACTGGAATTGAACAAAAAAACTAATGGGAGTTAGCAAAATAAGTATCGCAACGACACTTAGAAAAAATGAGATGACACTTGAGGAAGTGAACAATTCAGACCAAGTAGTCGGATCCGCTTCATCCGATCCTATTACATAGCATAATGTTAAAAACAGAATAATAAACATCTTCCAAAATCCACTGAGAGCCCCTTTTACAAGCCCCCCATAATAGGATCGTGCAGGGATAATCTCTGGATTTAATGTCTTAATTGTCCGAATATCCTCTGCTATGGCTTGTTTTAATTGTTGTGGATTCATTTCACTCTCCTTTTTGATGTAGCTTGAATCTTTTCTCTTTAGGTAAATGTATATTCTCTGGCACTACTACATTTTTTTGAGCATTCACCATGCCTTCTTGTAACTTCAAATCCATTTCATTCATTAGATCATGCTGATCTGACTTAATCAATTGCTCTCCTTGCTTAAGATTTTGAGGCAAAGTAGCGTTTTGTTGATATACCTCATGCTGAAATGCTCCAAGCTCTTTTCCATCAATGCCAATCTTCATTGATTGTGCTTGATGAAGAAACCCTTCACTGTTTTTCTGATAATGGGCTCCTAATTGATTTTCTTTAGCTATAAAGCCGTTTTGTTCTTTTTGATACAACGATTCAATCTGCGTCTTTTGCTGCGTGTTACCGAATTGGGTAATTAACTCATCTCTTTTGGATGCGATAAAGTCCTGACCTAATGCCTGAAGTTTATTAAGCGATTGCAGATCCCCTGGGTGGCTATACAATTCATCACGCTCTGACTCATTAAGCTTAGCAGCTACATAGGCTGGAAATGCTTGATTTAAATCAGTGGTAATTTGAGATGAATGAGACTCCACGAAGCTTTTCGCATTCTGGATGCGTGTGGCGTTGGCAAGTGAAGCATCCACATTACGGCTGGCTGTTTCTGCTTCTCGCAGATCAGCACCCAATTGATTAGACAACGAAGCTGCTTGTGAATGACTGTCATCAAAATGATGATTTTGAGAAAACTGCTTCACATAGCTCATTGCATCATTAAAGTCACGCGATTCACGAGCTGAAAGAGCGACATCCATACCAGTATGGTATTTATCACTACTGGAAGAGTTACGATCAAATTTAAGATGCGCGTCAGCGCCCGCATGGAAACCAGTACCCAATTGTGCAAGCTTGCCAAATATACTGCCCTGGCTTTTAACACCAACTTGCGCACCCCAACCACCGCTTGTCAAATGAGTTAGTGCGTCTTCCTTACTAATTCCTGTGCGCCGTGCCACATCCTCTGCAATATGGCTAATAGTGGATAAGGCTTTGGAATATTGACCTGTTTCTGATTCTGATATCCCATCGCCTAGTCGCATGTCATGGCCTGCCAGTTGTGATAATTGCAATGCCCTATGGGCAAAATTAGACAATGAACTTTGATAGTGTGCCGATTCGTTTCGAGCCACCTGTGTAGATTGCTCATATGCCTGATTTAGTGACGCACTCAAACCCTCTTGAGCGTTAATAGATATAGCACTTCTCGTCATTCCAGGACTAACATCAAAGACTCTATCGCCACTACCTGTGATGGTTTTTAATACCCCGCTGCCTAATTGTTCAGTATGCATGCCATGCATGTGTGTCCAATTGGAATCATGTTTGTTGGCTGAGAAATTATTCGCTGTTGTGTTATAAAAACTAGTTTGACCAAGACCAAAGGAACCACTAGCCGCCTCCCCTGCTACCGACATGCTGGAGCCTTGCATATGACTCATCATACTGGTTGCAAGATTACTAAATGCGCCACCCAAATTAGAAACCAAACCATGCGACAGAAAAGGAATAAGCATCATCAAATAGCCACATGCCCCTGAAATATCTGCGTGCAATTCATCAATCTTATCCAGATTCACCATCGTAAACTGACCATATTCACCAGAAGAAGATGCCCCATAAATAGTCATTCCAGCATTAAGTATTGCAAAAAGCACAGGCCAAAATTGCAGTGACATAAAAAACTGCATATAGCCGTAAAGAATACGTATCCCACCTGGTAACGTGGTTAAAGCAATAATCAAAGGAAACACACCAAACAATAAAAGAGTCAGGCAGGTATGAGTAATCGGTAAAATCCATAAGGCTTTTTGCCCTAATACTTCCCAGCTCCAACGGTGTTGTACCTGAGACTTGGTAAATTGTTGATTCACAATTCCTGCCGTAGCATCCGTAAACGCCTGATAATGAGCCACGCCATCTCCCATGGCATTAATCATCATGCTTTGCAAAAAGATATTACTGGATGAGTCCGTTAATCCCTGATAATAATCAAAGGCTGATTTTAGAT
>NZ_LNXV01000037.1:48599-48909 GCF_001467025.1 Legionella brunensis
TGACAAAAAAGGAAGGAGCATCATTAAATAACCACATGCCCCTGAAATATCCGCATGTAATTCATCAATCTTATCAAGATTGACCATAGTAAACTGGCCGTATTCAGCTGATGATGAAGCGCCATAAATGGTCATTCCAGCATTAAGTATTGCAAAAAGCACCGGCCAAAATTGCAGCGACATAAAAAACTGCATATAGCCATAAAGAATACGTATCCCACTTGGTAACGTGGTTAAAGCAATAATCAAAGGAAACACACCAAACAATAAAAGAGTCAGGCAGGTATGAGTAATCGGTAAAATCCATAAG
>NZ_LNXV01000037.1:49052-52721 GCF_001467025.1 Legionella brunensis
GTTCACTATTCCTGCGGTTGCATCCGTAAACGCCTGATAATGCGCCACGCCATCACCCATGGCATTAATCATCATGCTTTGCAAAAAGATATTACTGGATGAGTCCGTTAATCCCTGATAATAATCAAAGGCTGATTTTAGATGGGTACTGAACAATGCTTCATAAGTGGTATTCTTAGGCTTTCCAAACAAATTCACTCCAAAAAACGTATAGGCCTTTTTAATCTCAACATCTAATTTTTTTCGAAGACTGTATTGTCCATCAGGTTTTGAAGCCTCCTGGCAAGTCACTAATTTGCCACTCACCGAAATCATGCGAAGTGGTGAGGCACGCGTTGTGATGAGATTCCAGATGTCCGTGGAATGGGCTAAATCACCTACACTATACTTTCTATTTAATCGAATGTCCCCTACGACGCAAACGCGGAAATACTCATTCATTTCTTCCTTAAGCACCGGATCTTTAATTCGAAATGACGTTGACGCAGAAACCAGACGCGAACCAAAAAGAGCTCCTGTCTTGGTGTATTGCAAATCATCGGGCATGGTAAGTAATGCATCGTAGGATTGAGCCAAACCATAGCCAATGGTTGTGACTAAACTGGCGCTTAACGCAAATACAACAGGTACATTATCTACAAGTTTCGGCGTTTGCGAAGAAATGTCATCAATCAGCACGGAGGTTTTAGGTAATAGCACCAAATTCACAAACAGCACATAACCTAAAAACCATCGAGCAAAAGCCATCGGATCGCGAGTTTTGAGAAAACCGATGGTGGCCATAACGATTCCAATTAATGCTGTAATTCGTAAAAGCCCAAGAAAACTATCCTGTTTCATAAAAGCACTAATGGCATTCAGCACGTGTTGGAATAATTCACCACCAGCTAAAACATGAATCGTTATCATCAGTTACTCTCCTTAACCCGCTGTGCTGTTCATTTGAGAGGCCACCTGCTTTTCAATTTGTGCCATACGCTCAATCAGGTTGAGCTTTTCTTGCAGTTTTCGACCTACCTTGGGATCAATAGAAGCTACGCGCGTGGTTGCCTCATTAATTCGTTTTTGAATTTCTTTGACCAAATCGGTATTTAATTCAGAACCTGCTGTTGCTACACTGACTTCAGTCAGTAATTCGGTTAAATAATTGGTTAACAAGTCCTGAGCTATCAACATCGAATACTCTTCAATATCTACCGCGCTACTGCCGTAGTGCATACTGTTTAATACCGACAAAAACTTCATGACAGGCAAAGATGTCATACTTAAAAAATTAAGCTCTCGATTGCCTGGCTTTTCGTCATTAATTAATTTGGTATTAATGGTGCGAATGATCTCCCGTACTTTGTAGGTCAGCGTAGACGCTTCTGGGATGGTAATATCCTGCAAACTAACCTGCATGCATTGGCTATTG
Source organism: Legionella brunensis (assembly GCF_001467025.1). Taxonomy (GTDB): domain Bacteria; phylum Pseudomonadota; class Gammaproteobacteria; order Legionellales; family Legionellaceae; genus Tatlockia; species Tatlockia brunensis. Next base: position 50,467 of record NZ_LNXV01000037.1, read on the forward strand.
CTGCCCGCATCCTTACAACGCCATATTTTTGCAGTTTTAGCACCAACTCCGGTGCCAATTAGCGCATTCACTAAATCAGCATTTCCCGCAAGCGAGGGTACGTTGGTCACTTTACCTTCTTTATCAATAATCAGTGTTCCCGTTAAACTCATCACCATTTCAGCCAACTCCCTGTCACTATTTAAAAATGATTTGGCTTGTAATAGTGACCATACAAGATTCTTATTTAAAACCACTTGTTTTTTACGGGCTGGATCTTGAGAGGCTTTATTCATGACATTATCAAAACCATTACCAGAACAGGCCATCCGTGCTTTGACATAATCACTGAATAGCCCTTCCTTACCCATAGCCGCTTGATCTTTGCAAATTTTTTGTTGACTTTCTGCGGTTTTTGGCCAAATGCCGCCAACCATGTTTTGCGAGAGCTGACAAGAATTAATGCTGGCATGATTTGCCATTTGCTCAAGTTGCTGTAAATAATCCCTAACCTGTTTAAGTTCAGGTACGGTAGATGCCAACATCACATCAACCGCATAGGCACCAGCATTGGTCATCACAGATTTTCCTAAATCAACCAATTTTTGCTCACTTAAAAAACTCATACTACCTGTAAATAAATCAATGCCTCCGCATCCAGCACGGTAACTTGGTAAATCCAATTGCACTAACTGATACTGGCGCACCTGGTTACGAGCATAAAGTGAACCACCACCAAAAAATCCTGCTGCTTGAGATTCAAAGGCAGCGGGTGAGGTCACATTTGAGGCATAACCCATTCCATTAAAAAAACCATCCAAATCTTGACTAACGTTCGCTTGAACAGTAGAGAAACAACCAATCAGACTAAGAGTGAGAACTGATTTTTTCATTCTATTTTCCCTTCGCTCTCATACATTTTGATTTTCGGAATCAGCACTTCCATGCGACCATTTAGCTCAGCTTCCGTCATTGAACCAAACCCAACGGGATACAGCGCTTTTGTGTTAGGGTTAACCACAAAAAGTGCTGGGTAATTAATGGCATTGCCTCCAAATGCAGCATTAATCCATTCCGTAGTTGCTGGTAAAAATTGGGGAAATTCCGGTAACGGTTGATTATCCAACGACAGAGGCATCAGCTCTGCTTTGTTGCGAGTCACCCAATGTTTCAAAATCGGCGCAAACTGCTTGCAATGGGGGCATTGGCTGCCATAAAACAAAATCAATCCATGAGTACTAAAAAATCTCTTTCCTTTTGTATTGAGTGGCGCCTCGCGTTGATGCGTTACTACGCCTTCTTGTTCCGCTATCAGGTTAGTTAACCATTGTGACCCTTCGGCCTTAGCACCCAAGCCAATAAAAGCTAACATCACACTCAACAATACACGGGCAAACATTATTCCTCTCCTTTAAATTGGCTGTATACTTGTTTTATACGTTCCATCAAGACATCCTGTGTAGTTAAGCCATAAGCCACAGGTGAAACACGTTGGCTTGCAGGGTTAACCAACAACAGTGCTGGAAAATAACGAACACCCAATCGATTGGCTTGCCCTTGATCCATTCGAGAATTCAGCAGTTCGGGAGATATTGCACCATCCACACTAACTGGCATCAGTTGAATACGAAATCGCTTGCAAAAATCCACAATAATAGGGATTTGTTTTAAGTCATAAGGGCTTTTCCCACGATAGAAAAACAACAGCCCATGAGATTTGGACAAACTGTTTATGACATCTCCTGTTTGGGACTCGCGCACTTCATCGGTGATTTTGGCACCCAGATTAGAGGTTGGATGAGTCACCGCATAGTCATATTCAGGATGCGCCAACATCGTTTGCTGGAACAATGACTTAAACCGTGAGGACTCTTTAAGCCAGTAGTCCTGAAGGCTTAAAAATACGCGCATATCCTCTACTTTTTTGGTATACCGTGCTTTATGAAGCGCTTCCATGGTGTAGAAACGCAAAACAGCATCGCGTTCAGTATAACTTAGGCTCTTAAAGTCAATACCGGCAGGCTTTTTCTTCTCCACGCTTTTGTCATCTTTTTCTTTTGTGTACCAAAGAAATCCCACGGGCTTATTGGCAAATACCACCCCATTAAGAAGCAAAAATACCATCAGAATAGCTCTAGTCATGAGCGCGCCCCTGTTGCTTTAAGCGTTCAATATGGGATTGATTGGCATTGTTAATAGAACCATTATTTGGCAAAGCCATGCGCGCAATCAGTTCTTGCTGGATAGGGGATAAATCCAATGCGGCAAAATTGATG